>NZ_JBBOCU010000001.1:4800000-6109103 GCF_038002545.1 Paenibacillus sp. FSL K6-2393 | reverse complement strand
ACTTCTTTGATCTTGGAGGTCATTCTCTGAACGCAACCATCCTTACATCCAGAATTTCAAAGCTGTATGAAGTGAATATTAGGTTGGAAAGTTTTATTAAGGAGCCTTATATCGCTGGGATAGCAAAAAAAATGGAGCATCTGGACAGAGGCGTCGTCAGCGAGATTCGACCTGTAAAAAGCCTGGAGCGCTATCCTCTTTCAGCAGCACAACGCAGGATGTTGTTTATTCATCAGCAATCACCTGAGGATATTAGTTATAATATGTCAGGCGTTTTTCAGATTAAAGGCCATGTAGACATACAGCGCCTTGAACAGGCTCTCACATTACTGACAGACAGGCATGAAATCCTACGTACTTCCTTTCATTTACATGAAGGCGAGTATACACAGGTTGTACAGTCAAATCCAGAGATTCATTTTGAGTTCCTGAAATCCAACGATCAACCGTCTGAATTAATACGCTCGTATATTCGGCCTTTTGATCTTGGACGAACGCCTCTATTTAGAACTTTGATCGTCGAGCAGTCAGAAAATAAGTATCTGTTTTTGTTCGATATGCATCATATCATTGGTGACGGGTTCTCCATGCCGATTTTAGTTGAAGATCTCTTGCGGTTGTACAATGGGGAAAGCTTAGCTCCAATTCAACTGCATTATAAAGATATAGCGGCATGGCAGGAAGACAGGCTAACTTCTGGCACATTGTCAGATCAGGAGAACTATTGGATTAAGAACATGCAGGGACAGTTACCAGAGTTACATTTGCCGGTTGATTATCCGGATCAGAACAAGCATCAGACCTCTGGTGGTACCGAAAGATTAAAATTAGATTCAATGTTAAGCAGTGAAATCAAAGAGTTTTGCAAGAACGAGAATGTCACCTTATTCATGTCTATGATGACTACTTACTATATCTTGCTCCATAAATGGATCGGACAAAGAGATTTGATCATTGGCACACCTATTGCCGGCCGGACACATCCGGATATGGAGAAGGTTCCAGGGTTATTCGTCAATACGCTGGCTATGCGTCTGTCCGTTCAACCTAAGCAAACCATTAAACAGCTTCTGACAGAGGTAAGAGAGTTATGTCTAAATGCCTATCAAAATCAGGACTATCCATTCGATAGACTTGTAGACAGACTCTCCGAAGTTCATCAGAAAAAAGTCCAGCTGTTTCAAACCATGTTCCAACTGGAAACCAGCTTCGGAGGAAAAGGAGTTACGGACTTTGAAGTAACACCGATTCCTTTTGACGGGACGTCCAGCAAGTTTAAATTGACCTTTTCTGTAGAAGACTATCAAGACACATTATCTCTCCGTATTAAGTATGATAGGGATGTTTTCAAGTCTTCCACGATCAAAAGACTTCTCGATCAGTATTTGGAAATTCTTACTGTATTACTGAAGGATAGCGACCTGTCCATTGAAGATATAAGCCTCGGTCATGCTGCTCATGAATTGGCTGTATCTAATATGGAGGACATTGATTTTGTTTTTTAACCATATTGACCGAAGAGAATGCTAAATTTTCTTCGGTCATCCATCTTAAACGGGGTGAGCATCACTGATAACTAAACTGTTTCCCTATATCCTTCGCTGGAAAGGCTGGTTTGGTCTTGCTGTATGCACATTAATCTTGCGAACGGTTAGCGATATGACATTGGTCTATTATCTGAATAGGATCGTGACGGCACTTTTGAATAAAGACAACAACTCATTAGCGCCTTTGGCAATTATTATTTTTTTATGTGCATTCATAGGAGTTGTCTCAATCATGATAGGCAGATACTCCAGTACAATGTACGCTGTCAAATGTACAACAAAAATACGTGATGAACTGGTTGCTTCTGCTGCTGATATGTCTATTTCTCGAAAAGGGAACTACACTTCGGGGCACTGTTCTACGGTCTTGTCATCAGATACTTCTGACGTACAAGAGTTTTTGGAAATTCATCTGCCGAATCTGATATATCAACCCTTAATCTTTATCTCTTCACTAGTGTACTTAAGTCTGATTGATTGGCAATTTCTCCTGCTAGTTGCCTTTATTGTTCCTCTTTCTTCATATGCAGTACAAAAAATATCGAAGCCAATAGAACGAGGTACCAAGGTATCTCAAAGAGTCTTCGGATCAGCAAATAGTATGGTTGGAGACCTGTATTACGGAGTCAAAGAAATTAAAAACTATAATCTGGCAAGCTACTGGATTGAACGGTATAAACACTTAGCAGAGAAAGTGCTGATAAAGCAGCTTGCTGTTTCAAGATCCCGCTCATGGATACGTGGAGTGACGGTTGCGGTGCAGAGTATACCTTTTATTATCTGTTTGTTTTTTGGGGGACAAAGAGTGCTGCAAGGGGAGATGCGTGTGGAAGACCTCCTAATCTTTATCTACTTGCTGAACTACCTAGTTCAACCTATAACAGTGATACAATCAGCAGCGGCCCAGATTCAGATAACAAGAGCAGCTGTAACACGTATCTTTGACATGATTTCTACTGTACCAGAGCACGGAAACAAACAGGTGAGAAAAGCGATTGAGAGTAAGCCGACTGTCAATTTTAATAATGTGACTTTCAGTTATGAGAATGGAGCAGAAGTGACAAAATCAGGAACTTTTATAGCTAATAAAGGAAGCATCACTGCTCTTTGCGGAGCTAGCGGAAGCGGCAAAAGCTCTATATTTAATTTATTATGCGGGTTTATTCAACCGCAATCTGGCAAGATACAAATTGCAGGTAGGAGCATAACGGAGACAAGTATTGAAGACTACCGCAATTCCATTGCCATCGTTACACAAGAGCAATTCCTGATTCCCGGGACGATAAAAGATAACATCGCCTTGGGTGATCCTGACGCTAGCGACAAAGAAATTATAGAAGCTGCAATCATTGCCGGAGCAGATGAATTTATTCAATCTTTGCCGTACAGCTATGATACACAGATTCAGGAAAGAGGAAAAAACTTATCAGGGGGACAAATGCAGCGATTAGCCATCGCCCGTGCATATCTAAAAAAGGCTCCGGTTTTATTGCTGGATGAACCATCTTCCGCCCTTGATGCGCAATCAGAAGCCAGCTTATGGGCTGCACTCGCTAAAATGAAAGAAAGAATGGCAATTATCGTCATTACTCACCATTTGTCCATGCTTCGTCATGTAGACCAAGTGCTCTATCTAAACAAAGGAAAATTGCATCAGGTTAAAGATTTGGAAGGTTTGAAGATGAAGGAAGTCAACGGAACAATGATACTGCATTCTGGTGAGGGAATGAATACATGAGAAGATACTTTCGACAATTCCATGATTTAATCGTTCTCCTACAGATTAGAAAAAAAACAGTTGTCCCCTACGCCATAGGAATTATTATAGATTGCTTGCTTACTTCGGCTGTAACAGTATCCATGGCATTTGGGCTGCAAGCGATTGTTGATGCCATTGTTAATGAACAAACAGCACGTTTCTGGTCGGGACTATCTATCATTACATTTGGTTTTTGTGTAGCTATCCTAGTTTCCCCTTTCTTTGCTTATTTAACATGGAAAACGATTAAACATTGGTCTTACGAGATGCGTAATCATTTGGTTGCTCATCTGATGCGTTTGCCACTTCTTTATTATGATCGGAATCATGGTGAGAGCGTGCTCTCGTTATTTACAAACGACTTGGTTATTGTTGAAAAAACACTGACAGATCGATTGCGCAACTATGTTTACTATCTTGTTTTAGGCATAGTGACGATTGGTGCCATGATGTGGCTCGATATGCGATTGGCCACCATATTGATTTTAGTTAACGGAGGCTTGCAATGTATTAACGTTCTTTTAAATCGGCGTATAAAGGTGCAAAGTGATAAAATACAGGCTTCGAAAGCCATTCTTTCTGAACGATATATCGATATTTTTCATGGGACCATCCTTATCAAAATGTTTCCGAAAAGCCAATATTTGCGAAGAAGGTATGAGCAAGGTGCATCTGAATTGGTTTCGGATACGACGATATTTAGTGGACTGGCAGCTATCAGGGATGGTATTAATGTTCTCTCCGGTTTCATTGGCTTTGGCGGATTACTAGTGGCTGGCGTTTTTCTGATTGCTGACGGTAGACTTGATCTGGGGACACTCATGGCATTTATTCAATTGCAATTTAACATCAGCTTTGTTCTTGTGCAGTTAGGTACTCAATACTCCCAGGTGATTCAAGGAATTTCCGGCGCAAAGCGAATCAGAGACTTTCTGTCTGAAGTACCGGAAAAGGACCACGGAAAAGGGGCGCTTGTAGCTACACAAAAGCAAATATCTTTTCATCAAGTATCCTTTCAGTTTGAAAATAGCAGCCAAGGCATTAAGGAGGCCAGCTTCACTATATCAACGGGACAAAACGTTTCTATTGTTGGTGCCAGTGGCAGCGGCAAAAGCACGATTCTGAAACTATTACTCGGTTTTTATCGTCCTACAGCCGGAAACATTACACTTGGCGATATGGATTTAGAAGAAGTCCAGCCTTCCATCCGCAATGACCTGATGGCGTTTGTTTCCCAAGATCCTTACATTTTTCCTGGCACTGTCGAAGAGAACATTCGTTTGGGTAACATGCAGGAAGATATTAACCAAATATATGAAGCAGCCAAGAAAGCTAATGCTCACCAATTCATTATGGAGCTGCCGCATGGATACCAGACTCTCCTTGGCAATGGAGGAGCCAGTCTATCAGGCGGGCAAAAACAACGTATCGCTATTGCTCGGGCAATCCTTAAAGCAGCACCAATTCTTATATTAGATGAAGCTACATCAGCTTTAGATGAAGAATCCTCCAGGATAGTCAGCCGGGCATTGGATCAATTCATGAAGGATAGGACAACGATCTCGGTAACACATAAGATTGATGAGACAGTGAAATCAGATCTGGTTCTCGTTTTTGACGGAGGCGAACTGATACAATACGGTTCTCCAGAAACGTTGATGAAACAAAAGGGGAAATATCGTTCGTTGTATAACGTCTATCACACTTCTTAATTTTTTTACAAGTGGTTTGAAAGGAAGAGACATGATCTATGAGAATATATTCATTTCCTCATGCAGGCGGTTCTGCTACGGTATATTTAAAATGGAAAAAATATTTTTCACCCCTCCTTGAACTTCGCCCTGTGGAGTTGAAAGGACACGGTTCACTTTTGGGAAGTCGTTGTTTTACAAATATGGATGATATGGTTGCAGATATTTACGAGCGAATAAGAACAGAATTAAGAGACGAACCATTTGTCCTTTTGGGACATAGCATGGGAAGCTTAATCGCATGGGAGTTGGCTAACTATATCAAGGCAAAGGAAGGTATAAGTCCCTATCATCTCTTTCTTTCTGGTATGAAGCCGCCACATTTAAGAGTAAGAGAGGAGATACAGACTCATCGTTTAGGTCGACAAGCCTTTAAGAATTCGGTAGCTCGTTTAGGCGGGATGCCCATTGAGATGATAAAGGAAGATAGCTTATTTGAGCTGTTTGAGCCGATTTTACGAGCTGATTTTCAGATATGTGATACTTACCTGTTTGAAGGACCCATACAAAAATTAAACTGTGGAATTACAGTTTTTGGTGGGCTTGAAGATGAAATCTCTAGGGAAGAGTTAGAAGAATGGCGGCTTTACGGTGACTATTTCCAGCTTCATATGTATGATGGAGGACATTTTTTCATTGACCAGCATATTAAAGAGATTACACATATCGTAAATCAGACCTGTAGTTTAATGTATTATCCATGAATTGTTTCGAAATAAATAATATATCATTAAAATACATTATATACCTCTTTTTGTATTATTGTGTTAATCTAAAGTTGTAATGATTTTTTTAAGGCGGTGGAAAAATGACAACTGAGGCGCTGTTGACTTTAAAAGAAGTTACCAAGAAATACGGTAATCGAGAGGTGTTATCAGATATCTCAATAACGATTAGTCAAGGAGACTGTATTATTTTAAGAGGAAGTAATGGATCTGGAAAAAGTACGATGCTCCGGATCGTGAGTGGATTAATCCCAATAACTTCGGGACAAAGGTTGCTTAAGCACTCTAATTTAGTAATTGGATATACACCTGACCGACTATCAAAACTAAGGATGACTTCAACTGAGTATCTGACACATATGGGAAGAATATCGGATATTCCTAAAAGAAATCTTAAAGACCGCATTAGGGAGTTGCATGAGTTTTTTAATCTTGAACAAAGTGATAGTTTGAAGATGACTCATTTCTCAAAAGGAATGTTGCAAAAAACCAATTTAATGCAAGCTATGATTAAAACGCCTGATGTCCTTGTATTGGATGAGCCCTTTTCAGGATTGGACAAAGAATCAACCGGACATTTGCTTCATTCACTGAAGAAAATAAAATCTCAAGGAACATCAATTTTGGCAGCTGTTCACGATCCGTTGTTGGCAAGTCAATTGGAGAGTAGCACGTACTGGATTCGGCAAAGGAGATTAACGAAGGAGGATGTAGATAGTTCTTCAGACCAGAAGGCTGCCTATTTTGAACTGGAAGGTGTTTTAAATCAGGACGTAGTGGATATCCTTCCCAACTTGTTTCCAGATATTACGTATAAAACAGGTGATAGCGGCTATATGTTGTTTACCTTTATGCATAAAGATTATCGTGAATTTTTACCTGAATTTGTACATAAAGGTGGAGAGATTATCAGCCTAACAAGAAAGGAGCTGAGATAATGACTTCATTAATATCATTTCTACATACTTGTTTCATGCGTTCTTATCGCTATGGGCCAGCTACGTTTGTTTTTTTTCTAGGTATCATTTTTGTATATAGTGTAGTTCCAAACCCCGTGATGGCCAGTTATGCCTTTTCCACAACATTTTTATTTATTGTTTCTGCAGTTATTTGTTATACGCTTATTGATATCGAAACGGCGAATCAGGAATCGGTAACTATGCTGCATAGTGGAAGTTTACTAAAACTTTATATTTCAAAATTGTTGTATAGCTGGATTTTTTCCGTTCCCCTGGCTCTATATGCTGTTTTTTTTCCAGCCATATTCCAAAAATTCGATAGAAATCCTAGCCTCGAAGAACTAAGCATGTCCCTCCTCTACCATGTTGCTTCATCTTGGTTGGGAATCGCTTTAGCTTGTTGGTTCAGTTCTAAATTTATTCGTTCCCGCGTAATGTCTTTTTTAATGTTAAGTGTTCTCATTGTTATTACGCTTTCTGTACAGGGAATTGAAAATTTTTTACCTGATGGGTTGAAAAAAGCAATTGTATTACTGCCTCCTCTAAACAGTACTATAAATGTGCTAGTTGATTACGAATCACAAACGCTGTTCAGCAAACTATCAGTAATAGGAGCATCATTATTATATGGTGCCATGCTTACTATGTTGTTTTTGTTCATGCTTCACAAACGAAAGCTGGATACAGCCGGACAATAATGAGCGACTCGAACTGACGGCAGCAGTACAATGTGGCACCGAATGCGCTGAAGGTTAGTTCAGATGTGCAATTCGGAACGTCCAACGATGCTGTAAAACCAAGCCGCCATGATGATTTATAGCTGCGAAAGTTGCGAAGCCGACCTACACGCAGGCTGCTGCCGACCCGATCAAACAGCAACGATTTCAGGAAGAGACATTTCCCGAATAAAAAAACTCGAAATCGGGGAAATCGACCACCTTCTGTTTGAAGATGAGTTCATGATCACTGACTACCAGGCCTTGCAGCACACTTGGTTTCTGAAAGGAAAACAGCGGATCATTACCACGACAGGCAAACATCGGGGCGTGAAGCTACTCGCGACGCGACTCTCAACTATGAAACGGGACAGATTCATTGGACGGAAGATGAGCAATACAATTCCGAGACGTTTCTGGCCTTTCTTCAGCAGATTCTTTCGGCCTATCCAAGCGGCAAAATTACTATGGTGTTGGATAACGCAAGGATTCATCATGCCCGATTGCTGCAGCCATTTCTGGAGGAGAACCGGGATCGGTTGGTTCTGGTGTTCTTACCTGCGTATAGCCCACAATTCAATCTGGTCGAAGCTCTGTGGAAATGGCTCAAGGCAGATGTCATTAACAATGTGTTCTATTCGACCGTTGCCGAAATCTGCCTGCGTCTTGAAGACGGTTGTCTATCCGGTATTCTTTAGTTGAACTTATATAGTTGAGTTAAGTGAATCAATTTTATAATGCACAGTTTGAAAAAATACTTATTCACGAAACAGAGCAAAAACCGGATTGAGCATAGATCAATCCGGTTTTTGCTCTTCACATCGACTTACCTATACTCCATCAATCTACGTTAAAATGCACGATTGCACTATATAACATCTTGTTGCGAAAAGGGTCAAATGTTACTTGATGTTGAACTTGCTTCACGCGCAGCATTAATGCTTTGTTCATTCCGATTCGGTCTTCGATCGCTCGTTCCAGTTCACGGAAGTCATAAGCCTGCAAGCATTCGACTTTGTCTTTGATCATATCCAGTGAAATTTCCATATATAATTCAGGCCTCCTTAAATCTCGATTTGCAGGTTAAAAGCCTGTCGAGCTTCATTTTAGAGGAGCTTTTCCAGTTCGGCAAGAGCAATCGGGCTGAAAATCTAATAAAGACGTGATAAAATCGGGAAAGGGCAATTTTAAGATCATCGAACTTTCATTAATCTGAAGATCTAATGGAAGTTATAACAGATACTGCTGTTTGAACAAAGTTACATTTGCATGGTATAAGTGAAGAAGAAGCTAGGACACCATAATGTGAATCGCAACGAAACTGCGAATGATCATGTAAATGATAGGCAAGCAGATGCAAAGAGTTACGTTTTATTATTATTAATGAGGACATGGACTGTCCTGGAATGTATAGAGGAGCTTTTGAGATGACAAAGGAAAACTTTTGGCGTGAATTGCCACGACCATTTTTTATACTGGCACCTATGGAAGATGTGACAGATGTTGTGTTCCGGCATGTCGTAAGTGAAGCGGGCAGACCGGATGTGTTTTTTACGGAGTTTGCGAACACAGAGAGTTATTGTCACCCGGAGGGGCACCATAGTGTGCGTGGACGGTTGACGTTTACAGCGGATGAACAGCCGATTGTGGCTCATATCTGGGGAGATAAACCGGAATTCTTTCGTGAGATGAGTATCGGTATGGCGAAAGAAGGATTTAAAGGCATCGATATTAATATGGGCTGTCCTGTAGCGAATGTTGCGGAGAATGGAAAAGGAAGTGGCTTGATCTGCCGGCCAGCCCTTGCGGCGGAGATTATTCAGGCGGCGAAAGCCGGAGGGCTGCCGGTCAGTGTGAAAACGCGTCTCGGATTTACTGAGGTCGATGAATGGCGCGACTGGTTGACTCATATTTTGCAACAGGACATCGTGAATCTGTCTATTCACCTGCGTACGAGAGAGGAAATGAGCAAAGTAGACGCTCACTGGGAACTTATTCCGGAGATTAAGAAACTGCGTGACGAGATAGCGCCTAATACTCTTCTGACGATTAATGGGGATATTCCTGACCGTGAGACAGGCCTGAGACTCGCGGAGCAATATGGTGTGGATGGTATTATGATTGGACGCGGTATCTTCCAGAATCCGTTTGCTTTTGAGAAGGAGCCGAAGGAACACAGCAGTAAGGAATTGCTTGATTTGCTACGGCTGCATTTGGATCTCCATGATCAATATTCCGAGCTTGAACCACGTTCGTTCAGCCCGCTGGCCCGTTTTTTCAAAATCTATGTTCGTGGCTTCCGCGGTGCTAGTGAGCTGAGAAACAGCTTGATGAACGCCAAAACCACTTCTAAAGTACGCGAATTGCTCAATGAGTTTGAAAGTAATGAACAGGTGGAATAGAGTAAGACGTAATCATGGATACGGAGTATGATTCAGATAGATTTAAAAGCAAAAAAAAGAAGCGGAGGATTTACCGCTTCTTTTTTTTGCTTTGCTGTTTAACGCGTATACTCAGGCTTCTCCATCGCGACCGGTTGAGGATTGGCAAGCACCCATAACACAGCCAACTCGGATAATCTGGCAGGCGCATCAAAATCGTATCCATTGCGAAGCCTGCTGACCAAGTCTGCTGCCTCTTGGAGAAGTGCGGGGGCGAGTGGCGCACCAGTGCCTAGGTAACGAATCAGAGAATCCAGCATCTTACGATACTCCGCATCCCAGTTTCCACCGCCATTATCTAATACTTCATGGGATACACGTCCTGTGATGCGGATGACCTCTCCCTGCACCGTTTGAGCATGGCCCTGGGCCGGGATGAGAGATTCCCACAGCTCTTGGTGCTGTTTGGTCCAAGAGGTTGCCTTTACCTGAATGGGTGAAGTCCCGTCATGCATGATCCGATTCGCTACCGGCTCGATATCAAATAACTGGTACAGTTTGATCAGCGCGTTTGAAACTTCATCGACCTTGTCCTTATTGAACTTCTCACGGACGAATTCAAAATCCTTACCGATCCGCTTCACAGACTCTTTCATTTCCGAGGTGACTGCTGCACCAGCATCCAGCAGAATTGCTGAAATTTTCGACATACTGACTATATCGCTATTCCTGCAATTGGCTAACCCCTTAGCTAATGGCGTATTTCCCTGTTTATTTTCTACGTTAATCGTAGCGCCTTGGTTTACCAACTCTTGAACCACTTTGGTTCGATACCCATTGACCGCTGCATGTAATGGTGTTTCATTTTGGTAATCCACAGCGTCCAGATCCGCACCTAATTCAAGGAACAGGGGTACATTTCCTGACCAGTGTGAGGCATGGGCATGTAAAGGCGTGCGTTGATATTTGTCGCGTGCATTAATGTCTGCTCCTTGTGCTACCAGCCAGCGGACCAATTCATCCGAAATATGCCGAAAGCTGAGGGCCGTACCTTTGCTGTAGCCCCCACGCGCATCCCATTCGCATTGCTCGAAAATTTCTTTTACGGTAGCGATATCATTATCTTTAACGAGTTTTTCCATATGAGCAGGTAAGGTTGCTTTCTTCGTAGCCATTACACTCTTCCTCTCCTTTGTGAATAACGCCGTATGTTCCAATGGTAGGCTATGACGATTTAATAGTAAGTAGATAATTTTCTGCAATTTTATCACATAGGGAATTTTAAAACCAATAACTGGGTTTCTTCCATCATCAATTTGGTTTGCTATGTTATAATTTAGATGAATGTTGATACTGGAGACGGATTGAAAAATATTTGAAATGATCGCCGCAATTCATGCGGTAGGCTTTTGATAATAGGAGGATATATGTCCTGGAGTAAATTGAAGCAACAACTGGAGAGTTTTCTTAGTCCTGCGTTAGTTGGAAGGGTGGAGTACCGTGCCACCAGCTATAGCTATTCACCTGATAAATCAGGCAATTGTTATATTACTGTAGATAAAAAGAATGTACTCAACATGAGTGATACTACAACCCCAATTCGATGGTATCAGTCAGAGCAGGAGATCAAGAGCGACCCGGAAATCATGATTCCTGTGAGCGATGCAGAGATTGAAGCTATTCGAAAAGATTCCAAAGGACCCATTCCCGAGGATCGTCTTCATGTCATGGCAAGAAGCAGAAAAATCTCCGTACATGCCAAAGAGCTTTTGTTGGCTCAGACCGCACTCAGTAAATCAAATTTTACTGTTGCAGCTACGACGTATCTATCCACTTCTATAGAGGATAATCTGGAGAGCAAGGATATCTTGTTTAATATTCTGGCTTTAATGGACAGACGAGTTGGCAAAAAGCGAATTCTAAACATGTCGGAGCAGGTCAAATTAAAGCATCCAGCGGTACAATATTTTTATGAACTGCGTCGTCGTACGGTGTGAAATTTAATAACTTTTGATATAGCTTTTAACTATAACCAGTTATGGTTTTTAAGTATCCCTTCTAACTGCTCTCAGCGTGATATGATCATTGTATACAACGAGGGGGTTTTTTACATGACTGATAAGTTCCAGATCGTAGGAAGTTTATTGCGGCCAGATGAGCTGCTGAAATATAAAACACAAATTGAACATAATGATGATATCCAATATCCGTTCTATGAAAACTACGAAGGATATGAGAAGTGTGAGACAGAGGCAATCAAACAAGTTGTCGCAAAGGAAATCGAACATAACTTGTCCGTGGTTACAGATGGCGAATTCTCCAAATCGATGTGGCATCTGGACTTTGTATGGGGATTTGGCGGAGTGAAGCGTTACATCGCGGATCATGGCTATTTTTTCAGAGATGTGGATGGAACTTCGAAGTATGAAACACGCAAAGATATCGGACTGCGCATCACTGATAAATTGAGTGGAAAGAACCATCATTTCATTCAACTGTTCCAACAACTGCAAGACACGGCTGGCGAGCAACAAACGAAGCTTTGTGTACCATCGCCTTCACATATTTTCGGTGAGCTTTCCTGGTCGGATAACATTGGTGGAACGGATGCTGTATATCAAAACATACAGGAGCTCAAAGAGGGTCTTGTGATCGCGTATAAGGAATTCGTGGAGGAATTCGCTGCAGTGGGCGGTAAAATTCTGCAATTCGATGATTGCTTGTGGGAACTGTTTGCAGACGACAACCCGAACTCTCCTTTTACAGGGGAAAATATTAATCAAGATGAAGTAAAGGGTCTCGCTACCGAATTCATTGATATTAATAATACCGTGATTGACTTTGGTCATAGCCTTGGCTTGAAAATGTGGACACATAACTGCCGCGGCAATTATGATTCCCGCAACATGGGTGGTGGATCGTATGCCAAAATTGCGAATCTGTTCCTGAAGCAATTGAAATATGACCGTTTCTTCCTGGAGTGGGATGATGATCGTGCGGGTTCAATTGAAGCTCTGGAAGTGTTCAAGGACAGACCTGAAACGGAAATTGTACTGGGTCTGTTGTCATCCAAAACGAGTACACTCGATGATGAAGCACGTGTTGTCCGTTTGCTGGACGAAGCTTCCAAAATCATTGATAAGGATCGGCTGCTGTTGTCTCACCAATGCGGCTTTGCATCTTGTGATGGCGGTAACGAATTAAGCGAAGCTCAGCAATGGGCGAAGATTGATCAAGGGCAGAAGATTGCAAAGCAATATTGGGGCAGCACCGTCTAGAATTCAAGCTGAATATATTGTGACCTTATAAACACATTGCTCGATCAATAGTGTTCTGTGCGATAATGAAACGGCGACTTTTCCTCTGGAATCTATCCAGGGAAAAGCCGCCGTATTTGTTGTGGAACGTACACATGGGTACGTGCTCATTTCTATAACTTTTTTAAACTAATGATGAGGCAGGCATGTCTTTCTTTATTACTTCGATTCACGATGTGCCAGCCATTCCTTTTTCAACAAAGCATATTGATACGTATTCTCGTATTTCGGTGTGCCGTCCTCATTTTTGACAAAAGAAATGAACTCCAAAAAAAGACCTTCCCGGCGCATGCCCAGCTTCTCACACAGTTTCTGAGAACGGAAGTTATCATCCTCGACATAGGCGTACAGTCTTCTTATTCCCTGTTCCATAAAGAGATTTTCGATGAAAGCATTGGCGCTCTCACTGGCGTACCCTTTCCCTTCAAATCTGCCATTAAAATTCCAACCTATACTATACGTATCTGAATTCGAATCTTTATCCGTATCGGAATCCCGATCTTCCCTCATACCAAACAGCTCACCGATCAGCTCGTTACTGTCTTTTAGGCAAACCGCGATGTGGGAATCGTCAGTGCTTCTTTTTGCGACCTCTGCCGCCGCATCTTCCAATGTTGAAATTTGTTGATCCATAAAACAATTCACTCTGGGATTTGCTGTGTATTCCAACAGTCCGGCTGCGTCCGTTACGGTGAAATTTCGCAGGATTAATCGATTGGTTTTAAGTATTTGCATAAGATGATATACCTCCGGTTTTCATATCAATAGATTGGTTTTGTTCATGTTGTATCTCTTTTTATTTTACGAGACTCCCTATTCTTACTATAACTCGGTATAGCCTTGGGTTTGGCTTTGGTACTGTCTGACCGGGAGAACAATCCCACCAATTTCTCCCTATAGATATAACCGAGTACAAACCCGATCACAGCGATAACAGAAATAATAATGGCGATCGTGTATTGTTGCATATGAATCGTGGACCCTATAACGGTAGATGCGATGATCCACGGCAGACGACCGACGATAAGGATCGTGAAGAACCTAAACGAACTAATCGATGTAAGTGCGGCGACAAATACAAGCATGTCTTTGGGCAAGCCGGGAATCACGAAAAAGATAAATAAAAAAGCGGAGAACTTCTTCTCATCATGAATTAACGACATCCACTTATTATTTTTCTTTTGCATTAGTCGTGAAATATAGGCGCGACCGATATAACGGGTGAAATAAAAGGCGATCGCTGAGCCTATAATCAAGCCTATTGTAGTATACAAGGACCCAAGTGTAACCCCATAGATATAACCGCCTGCGACCTGTACCACTTCTCCTGGAATAGGTGCAACCACGATCTGAAGAATCTGGAATAAAATAAACATGACCGGACCCCAATGGCCTGTTGAATGAATATACGCTCTGAAATTGTCCATGGAAGACATGATTTTAATAATGGCAGGAGAATAATACACCAGTAGACCAATGGACAACATGATGAACAGACCCAACAATATGTTAATCATTACTTTTTTCGAAGTTTGTGGCATTCCTGACGACCCCTTTGTGTAATAACTTCTACATATTTACAGTATAAGACGAAATTATTAAGAGATACCTACATAACTTCTGAAGAATTCTTAAGTCGATTGTATTTGCTGGTAGTCGCTAATAGCGCATATTATACTGAAATTAGACGGAGGGATCAGATGAGCAAGAAAATTCTAATTGCTGATGATAACAGTGAGATTCGTGAAATTGTAAGGATTCTGTTAGAGAGTGAAAATTATGAAGTGATTGAAGCGATAGATGGCCAAGATGCGATTGATAAAGTGAACGAAGAGACGGATCTCATTATTTTGGATATGATGATGCCCAATAAATCGGGGCTGAAGGCGTGTCTGGAGATTCGTGAAAAAACAAGTGCACCGATCCTGTTTCTCACGGCGAAAACGCAGGATTCTGACAAACAATTGGCCTTTTCCTCAGGCAGTGATGACTTTTTGTCCAAACCATTTTCCTATACAGAACTTGTTTCGAGGGTGAAGGCTTTACTGCGGAGGTATTATGTTTATCGGGGCAAGGAGAAGTCCGAAGAAAAGGACCAGATTATCGTTAAGGATCTTACCGTCCATCAGGATTCAAAAGCCGTGTTTGTTGGAGAGAAGGAGATTGCTCTAACTGAAATTGAATACCAGATCTTGCTGCTGTTGGCTAAGAAGCGACGAAAGGTGTTCTCGGCAGAAAATATATATGAGAGTGTTTGGGGGCAACCCTACTTTTATACGTGTAATAACACGGTCATGGTTCATATTCGTAACTTGAGAGGCAAACTGGAGGATGACCCGCAGAACCCTAAATATGTGAAGACTGTTTGGGGGAAGGGGTACAAAATTGAATAGATTATTAATCGGAAAAAAGCTGAAGATTAAACTGGTTCTGGCGGTTATCATTTCTTTGGTCATTTCCATAAGTGCACTCGTTATTTTACAAGTTGTTGGCGAGACTGTATTAGATAGTTATTTAAGCAAATCCACTTTTGTAGAGAACAGGCAGCAAGATGCGCTCGATCGATTCGAAGCATTTGTGGATAACCAGAACGTGTCAACCCGTGATCATGAGCAATTGTCTGCTTGGATAAGACACGAGCGCTACTTAAATCTGTATATTTTTGCAAAAGACAAATTGATATTTTCCTCCAACACGGAAATTGATCCTGCCATTAATGAAGAGTTGTTAACTCAAATCGTGCCCTCAAAAATACCCATCACCACCATCCATTTTGCGGATCAGGATGCCCAGATATACTTGGTTAGCTTTTATGAGTATCAATATTACAACCTCATTCTGATTATTGGTGTTTTCATAGCGGCCATTGTGTTCATTGTTTCCTTTCTACTGATGATTAATAAGAAAACATCTTATATTGGCGTGCTTGAACAAGAGATCAAAATACTCGAAGGTGGAAATTTGGATTATTCGATTACGATATCGGGAAAGGATGAACTGTCATCTCTGGCTCAGAGTATTGATGAGATGAGGAAATCATTTGTGGAGCGGCTGGGCAGCGAGGAGAGGGTCAGGATGGCCAACCGTGAATTGATCACGGCGATTTCCCATGATTTGCGAACGCCACTCACGATTCTATTAGGATATATGGATATCATAGAGCTCAACAAATATAAGACACATGAGGATCTGTTGCAGTATATTCATAATAGCCGGGAGAAGGCCTATCAGATCAAAGTGCTGTCGGACAAACTATTCGAATATTTTACGGTATCCTCTGCCGCTGAAGAAGAGGAAGTAGAATTTGAAATGTATGAGGGTAGAGCGCTTATCGATCAACTTATAGATGAGCAATTAGTAGTTTTGGACGATATAGATGTGCAGGTTCAGACAGATTCACATCATGAGGAGTTTTTACTGGAAATTAATCTGGTCGCTATGCGTCGCGTAATGGATAACATATTTTCAAATATTCGAAAATACGCCGATCCAGGGCATCCCGTTCATATCCAGATTTCTTTGAGGCAACAATGGGTCATTCTTGAGGTGGAGAATAAGATTAAACGTGTTGGCAAAAAGAAAGATAGCAACGAAATTGGGCTCGTTAGTTGTCAGAAAATGATTCAGCAGCATAACGGGACGTTGACGGTGTCGCAGGAAGAAGATATCTTTTCACTACAGATTAAGCTACCTGTTATCATCAACAAACCAACTCAGACTCATATATAACGGAAGGGAGAGAGACGTTATGATTATTGCTTGCAACAAAAACGGATCTCTTGAAATGATGCGCTAAATAGGCATAGGCGAATGAACATCGCTCTGCCATTCACACTATACAAAAAGAGCCATGCGACAGCATGGCTCTTACATATATCGCGAGAGGGCAAGCCTTATGTTTTAAACAACAGGTGCATTCTGTTTCTTGAAATATTGTTCAATTAAAAACGCGAGCATCGGTCCGGGCTCAGCCTGCTGTAATTGAGCCTGATCGCCAAATTCCATGAGATACGGCTGTTCCGTAGTACAAGGAGTCCAATGAGGCATTAGCTTTCCGGTGGAGTCCGAGCCGTTCGGATCACCTGTAGCAATAAAGTTGGATAAATAATTACACATCTGGCGAGCCAGATCATAATGCTTGCCTGTGAAAGGCCGCCAGCATTTGGCGAGTGTTTCGAAGAAAAACCACAGATCAACGGAGTGAAAAGTGCCTGGCTGGTCCCAGCCCGGAATCTCGGCGTCGAAGTTATAATAGTAGAGAGGCGTTTCGGACAGATGACCGCTGTTCGCACGGATGGCGAGCAGAATGGCATGTTGGATCATGCGGACCGATGCTTGTTGCAGAGCATGTTCGATTTGGCCGGAATCAGCCTCACATAGCTGCAAAAAGGCAGGAGCATCCTCGCCAAACAGCTCCACAGCCATCTGCTTCAGTTCTTCCAGATTGGCTGCGGCGGGACGGGTCCAAAATTCGGAAGACGTATGCCCCAGCATTACGGGGATCGCCTCGCGCTCCTGCTGAACAAAACGAGTAAACGGATCGCCTGCGCAGAATTGTTCGTCGATGACGGTTCCCCAGAAGCTTTTGTATTCGAGTGCTTTGTCACGGAGATATTCAGCATCCAGTTGTCTCGCCTCAGCCAGGGAAGATACGCCCAGGAAGCCGAAAAATTCAACCCCTGCTTGCTCTGCATCCCTTAGTGTGGAGCGGACAGAAGGCACGCGGACCTTCGGGTACAACTCGGTAGCTATACCGCTCATGATGACGGCTCGCTGGAACAAGCCTTTATTTTGAGGAGAGGTCATCTGGCTGAGTACACTTCCTCCGCCTGCCGACTGTCCGCCGATGGTGATCTGGTCTGGATCACCGCCAAAGGCGGCAATGTTGCGTTTGACCCACTGGGTACCTGCTTGCTGATCGAGATGACCGAAGTTGGCGGGTGCATGGGGGGATTCAGCACTAATCTCAGGATGGCACAGGAAGCCAAAGGCATTCAGTCGATAATTAATCGTCACAACGACAATACCTCTACGAGCGATTCGCTCGCCATCAAATTCCATTTCGGCCGTATGGCCGACTTGCAGGCCCCCGCCAAAATACCAGACAAAGACAGGCAACTTCTCGTCCGTACGCTTGGCGGGTGTCCAGACATTCAGATACAGACAATCCTCGTCCATGGGCAGGTCGGGATCAACGGCCCATTCGCGGGTATAGATATTGTTATCATCGATGACTGTTGGGGCTTGCATGGAGATGGGGGCAAAATCAAAAGCTTGCAGTACACCTTCCCAGTTCGACTGCGGTTGCGGAGCGCGCCAGCGGTTCTCACCTACAGGAGGTGCGGCAAAAGGAATTCCCTTGAAGCTGGTAATCCGCGGGTCCGCCGCGGGCAGTCCTTGCACTTGTCCATGTTCTACCGTAACCATTCTAAGCATACAACATTCTCCTCTCTGGATTTAGCGTGTAAGCGTTACCGAACATCTGATCAACGTGGCATTAGAAAGGGGGAATCAAGGTTGAATCCGATTTGGCATGAGAGCAGTAGAGCCAGTAATTTGTATTTTATCAGCGGTGGTCACAAGCCGGCCAACGCTCATCAATGGGGGCCAGGCGTGCGTGACGTTTATGCGCTGCACTATATTATCCGCGGTCAAGGGACGCTGGAGACGGGCGGCCGCGTTTTTCGGCTCGTTACGGGGGAAAGCTTTATCATATTTCCGCAAAAGGAGATTTACTATTATCCAGACCCGCAAGATCCATGGGAGTACGTCTGGGTGGAGTTTAGCGGTGAGGATGCCGGGCGGTTGCTGGGGCTGACACAGCTCTCAGAGGTACAACCCGTGGTGACGGTCTCTCCGGAGACATTGCAGCCTTTTTTCCACCTTGCCTGGAACGCGGGTGCATCATCTTATGAATTACTGCGGGCGGATGCCCGTTTGCGTCTGCTGCTCTCTTACTATATGGAACATTATCCGAAGGAGCCGCAGGTGTACGCCAAGGATTATGTCTGGCTGGCGAGAAAGTACATCGAGCAGAACTACTGGAAACCGACATTGACCGTCACCGAGATCGTAAAGGCAGTTAATCTGGAGCGCAGTTATTTGTTTCGTCTGTTTAAGGCAGCAACCGGCAAGTCTGTTTTGGAGTATATTACATCCTGCCGAATCGAGCGCGCCTGTGAACTGCTGAAAACGTCGGGCCTGCCGATTCAATCGGTAGCTTATTCTGTCGGCTACAATGATCCGTTATATTTTTCCAAAGTATTCAAGAAAGCAACTTCACACACGCCAACAGCGTACATGACGCTGCATCGGACCAAGGCATAACGGTTAACGGAACAGGGCGCAGTTCCCGGACTCTCGGAAATAACGGATCAGCTTCTCAATAGGCTCGCGTCCACAGTTCAGCTTCACTCCTATACAATCGATGCACAGAAATTGCTGGGCAGAGCGCGAGATCAATTTGAGGTAGATGCCCACATCGTCTGAAGAGAGCGGAACCTGACACGAGGTGCACAGGCGATGTTGAGCCATCTATTTCACCAGTTTGGCACGCACAACTAAACAGTCATGTGCTGCGACAACGGGAGCGAAGCGTTCGCGGAATACGCCAAGCTCTTTATGTTCCCAGCAATCATACAGGGACAGCGCATAACCGGCAGCGTAAGGCAGACCCATATCCCAAAATTGCAAAGACAATTCCCGCTGGCTGTCACTCAGGTTGAAGAAGCCAATAGCTAGATCACCATCTGTGAGTACCTTCACTAGCATAAATACATCGTCTGTGTGAAACCATTGCGGCTCTGGTTTAATGCGGTAAGCTCCGCGCGCTTCTACATCCTGATTAATGGCAATCAGGTCAGGATTCAGGAGAATATCCTTTGTAATCTGGTTAGCCTTGCGCACGTCACATCCGATCATTAATGGGGACCCCATCATGGACCAGAGTGAGTAGTGGGTTTTATATTCGATGTCGTTGCATCCACCGATGCTGCCAATATAATCATTGTTGCTTCCACCGTACATACCTACAATCAGCATATCCATGTCGTTATGGCAGAAGGAGCCGGTGTAGCTTTGTTTTCCCAATTGAGACAGGGCAAGTTCCTTCACTGAATCCCAATTGTCACGGATATCGCCGGTGGAGCGGTACATATGAGCGCCCGATTCCCGAATCCAATCGTATACATCGTCGGCTCCCCAGTTGCAGGCGGAGAACAGGATATCGCGTCCGCAGTTTTTGAGCGCAAGGCTCATCCGTTTGTATAGCAGCTCTCCTGAGATATGGCGCGGCTTGAAGCAGTAATCATACTTCAAATAATCAACGCCCCATTCGGCAAAAAGGGCAGCATCCTGGAATTCATGCTCGAAGCTGCCTGGATACCCGGCACATGTATGCGTACCTACGCATGAATACATGCCGAATTTTAGTCCTTTGCTATGGATATAATCGGAAAGCGCTCTCATTCCACTCGGGAATTTATCCGGGTCAGCCACCAGATTGCCGCTCGCATCACGTTCTTTCAGGCTCCAGCAATCATCAATGACAATATACTCGTAACCAGCGGCCAGATAACCTTCCGATACAAACACATCAGCGACATCACGAATTAATTGTTCGTTAATATCCCACGTAAAGGTATTCCACGAATTCCAGCCCAGGGCAGGGGCAAAGCCTAACACTTGATTGTTGCTCATGCTCACGCATCCTTCCTCATCTCGGTTTTGTTAACAATACTAAACTGAACATAAACGATGAGCGACGTTTCCTGCCATAGCTTAACGTTGCTTGGATATGGACATATGTTGCTCTACTGTGCTGGGAGAATTAGCTCTTCCAATCAGGCTCTCGGCAGGTATTCAGAAGTTGCCGGTAGAAGCATAAGAAAGGAAAAATGTCTGTCTGCGAAGAAGTTATATCTATCTTTTCAGGGATCTGTGCGAAACAATGGTATAGATGTTATGATCGGTGATAATGCTCGAACAGGATGTCAGAGCAACAGGGAAATCTGAATAGTATTCAGTTCTTTCAGGAAAAATACCCCAGTGGGGAATCCCTCATACGAATGGTAACAATCCCGCCGGGACGATTATGCATATGGCAGAAGGGTTCCAATTGGATAATGTGCGATTTTCCATCGGTTTTTCGTTAAACATAAGTGTCCGTTTGATATGATCAGATATATAATTTATAGGATTGGGAGTGTTGCCAAATGAATCTAGACGAAGTGATGCAAGAGCTAGAAGCGCTGGGCAAAGAACGAACGAAAAAAATCTATATCTCCAATGGTGCGCATGAACCGTTATTTGGCGTGGCAACCGGGGCGATGAAACCAATGGCGAAGCGGATCAAAAAGGATCAACCTTTGGCAGAGCAACTATACGCAACGGGGAATTATGATGCGATGTACTTTGCTGGTGTGATTGCCGATCCTCAAGCGATGACGGAAGCAGATTTTGACCGTTGGATTGATGCTGCTTATTTTTACATGATCTCTGACTTCATCGTTGCCGTCACATTGGCAGAGACGGATATTGCTCAAGAAGTTTCGGATAAGTGGATCGCGAGCGGTGATGAGCTGAAAATGTCAGCAGGATGGAGCTGTTACTGTTGGTTGCTCGGCAGTCGAAAGGATGCTGAGTTTTCGGAGAATAAACTGATGGAGATGCTGGAACAGGTGAAAAAGACGATTCACGAATCCCCGGAACGAACGAAATATTCGATGAACAACTTCCTGTATACCGTTGCAACATCCTATCAACCGTTGCACGATCAGGCAGTGGAGATAGCCAAGACTGTGGGACCTGTCGAAGTGAACAAGGACATGCCCAAGAGCAAGCTGCTGAATGCCTCTGAGAATATCCAAAAGGCAGTGGAAAAAGGGCGGACGGGCTTCAAGCGTAAATATGTAAGATGTTAATGGGAATCACTGTAATAGACTAGAACATCAGGAGATGTAACACATGCAGGAGGTGCTCGTATGAACGTAGAGAGTGTCTCCCTTTTTGTGTTGTTGTGAGTATCACGTACTTGGGTAACTGAAATCTAGTAACCGTCAAGCTACAAGTTAGTCAACAAATTTTCTGTCGATCCTTTATACTAATAAAGCCAGAAACATATCTAAGGAGTTGCCGAATCCAATATGAATAAAAAAGAAGTCGCGCATATACGCAAGCAATTTAAACTCGATCACGATCTACTGAATATTTACGATATTCTCAACGTGTATATTACGAAGGAAACCAATGAGGTCTATCACTGGGAGCGTCACCCGTTCGAACTGGTGGACAGAGAGAAGCAGGAGCTGTACATGGGCAATTTCAAAAAATTGCTGACAGGTGATTTGGATCAGAAGTTGTTTGAATTGAAGTTCCAGGAAGCGGCGGAGGACCCGGCTCAGGTACTGCTTCACCAGGCGCTGGTAACAGGTGATCCGGATGAATGGCAGGATCTGATGCTGCTGCTCGTGGATCGAATGCTGGTAGATACAAAGTTTGAGCGGGACATGGTAGCTACGTTCGTGCGTGGACAGTATTATCTGCCAACCAAAGCTAGAAACGAAGCTACGGAAGAGAGTGAGAAGAATGAGGTGTTCGCCCATCCGTTCATTCTGTGCAGCGTAAATTCCACGGAGAAGCAGCGGAAGACACTCTTGTTTGATTACGTGGAGAGAGAATTCAAATACAACATTATTGTCGATCCGATTATCAAATTAAGCACGCCAGAGCAAGGATTCCTGTACCCTAGCGTAACGGACAACTACTCCGATGTGAATCGTGTTCTATATTGTACAGGGAAATCGAATTTCCCGGACCCGCATTTTGTTGAAAATGTATTGAATGGAGAAAGATCCGTAACCGCACTGGAAGAACGGGCGATCTTCGAAGATATCGTCAAGGAAGTGGCCGGTGAACAGCTTGACTCAGCCACTATTGCACATGTATATGAGGAGATCAACCGAGTCATCGAGATTAACGAAGAGTCCCATGAGGAAGAACCTCCGAAGCTGGATTATAAAGATCTGGAACGTGTACTGACCGCAAGCGGTATAGAGGATCTGACAACGGAGAAAGTAGAACGTGCCTTCGAAACGATCGTTGATAACAAGAACTATGAGATGAAGGCAACCAGTGTTATGCCGAAGTTCACGTCCAAGTCTATTAAAATCGAAACCAAGGTTGCTACGATTTCGGTTAGCCCACAAGACCTGCGATATGTAAAACAGGTGAACTATCAAGGCAGACGTTGCATCATGATTGAAGTGGATGAAGATGTCGTGATTGAAGGGTTTACGCTCAATACCGAAAAACTTATAAATGAGGATTGATTGTAGACCATGATGATGTAAAATCATCAGACCATGACGAATGAACGTCCATATATGTTGAAAAAAAGCCCAAGCCTAGGCATTATGCCAAAGCTTGGGCTTTCTTGATATTTCATGATTGACGCAACAATTGTTTGATATCCGCTGCCGGACTGGAGCCAAGCTCCTCTTGGAGCAATTCCTCCAGTACCAGATACTGGCGCTGCGCTTCGGTTCTTCGTCCAAGCGACAGATACAAGAGGATGATCTCGCGATGAATATCTTCCCGAATCGAATCAATCTGGAGGATACGTTCAAAATAATACAGCGCCCGTAACGGCTCGCCTGCCTTCGCGTGATAGTGCGCCGCGGTTTCCATCGTCATGATGAAATCCAGCTCCAGCTGTCTGGACCACGCGAAAGCCCACTCATAATGCCTTCCTCTCAGGAGTTCACCCGTATACAACGTGTCCATCCGCTCAAAGAGCTCGGGGCGATGTGCCGATGCCTGACGCATCTGCCGGAACAAAGCCTCGAACTCGTACAGATCACAGTTAATGGCTTCCCGGTCGATACGGATACCGTTTCTGTCCTTGAGAATGATCGGCACGTCACTGTTATCACCGATGGCACGTCGCACGTAGTACAGTGTGGAGTTGATGTTGGTCCAGGCTTTCTGCGGACTGAGGTCTTTCCACAACGTATCGGCCAAGGCATCGCGGGTGGTCGATTTGGTATACAGCAAGAATGCCAGCAATTCTTCCGTCTTGGGCGTTCTAAGCTTGATGGGACTGTCTGCTCCGGCTCCACCAAACACGGTGAATTCACCGAACAGACGAACGTTCAGTTTGGGTTCCGGCACCGCTGGTTCAGGTGTTGGCATGGACTCGTGAAGCTTTTCCTGCAACCGCTTGATGCTGCGGTTCAGTCGCTCTGCCGTGACAGGCTTGATGACGTAATCAATCACCTCTTTGTCGAAGGCCTGCACCGCATATTCCTCATATCCAGTCACCAGCACGATTGGAAGTGAAGGATGATGTTTACGCAATTCACCAATGAGTTGCATACCCGAGATGCGAGGCATCGTAATGTCCAGAAATGCCGCATCGAAGCTATTCTCTGCTGCATATTCACTGGCTTCCTCCGGGTCGTGAAATGCGCGAGACACCTCAACTTCTCCGCTTTCTGTCAAAATGCGATTCAGTCGCTTCAGCGACAAATCCTCATCATCCACGATGATGACTTTTATCATGTTTCATAACCCCCATTCCCATCTATGCTTTGACGTTGATTTGGAAGATCAAATGTAATCCGCGTTCCCTCGCCGTCCAGACTTTCCATCTGAAGGTGTCTGCCATACAGCAGGTTCAACCGGCTGGAAATATTCCATAGTCCAACGCCGTTACTGCCGTCCGTGGATTGCCGAATTTCGTCCATCCGTTGCTTGGTTATGCCGATTCCGTTGTCCTCGATGGAGAAGCGTGTTTCCGTATCATTCAGATTACGTATAGACAACATGACCCGACCACCGCGAATGCTGGACATCAGCCCATGCCGAATGGCGTTTTCAATCAGGGGCTGCAACGTGAGGGGCGGAATGTCCATGTTCCGGTTCACATCCGCATCCACATCAATAATGACCTCCAACCTTGACCCAAAGCGGGCTTGCTCAATCGCTACGTATGCCTCGATCATCTCCAATTCGTTCATCAGGCTGGTTTTTGAGTCCAGATGTTTGAAGTGCACACTGCGTCTTAAATAACTCGATAATTGCAAAATCAATTGTTCTGCCCGATTCGGCGCATCCATGCACAATTCGGCAATGGCGTTCAGAGCGTTATACAGAAAGTGTGGGTTCATCTGTGACCGCAAAAAAGATATTTCCGCATCTCGCGCAGCTTGGACGGATGTTTTCATCCGAGTCAAACCGCCGATCCGTGCCAGCAGTTCCTCCGATTCGAACGGCTTGGATACAAAATCATTGGCGCCTTTCTCCAAGGCCAACTTCAATTGATTAGCTTTATTACTCGCTGTCAGCATGAGTACAGGCAACTCGGAAGGAGAGAAGCGCTCCCTGATCCGTTCCAGCAATTCGTAACCCGACATGTCCGGCATCATAATGTCGGCAATGACCAGATGTACAGCAGGAAGCTGGTCGAGCAGTTCCAGTACAGAAGGGGAACGTGAGGTTACCGCATAACTGTACCCTTCCAACTTCAAGAGATTCACGATTGTCTGCAAATTAGCCGAGTCATCATCCACAACGATGATCCATTCGTCTTTATTCCCTTGTACAATCGTTGGTTCTTCGAACCTTAGTAGCTGATTACCATGACTTGTAGGAGCTATGGTAAGTGGCATGGCGTTGGATCGTTTCTCTCCTTTGCCATCTGCGAGAGGAAAGGTCAGGATGAACGTGGCCCCCATGCCGGGTGCCGATTCCGCATGAATGGTTCCTCCGTGCAGTTCGACCAACTTGCGCGTAATGCTTAGTCCAAGACCGGTGCCTCCAGCAACGGCTGGACCGGTATCTGCTTCCTGCTCGAATGGCAGGAAGATGTGCTCCAGCTTGTCCTTGCCGATGCCACGACCAGTATCCACAATGCGCATTTCCGCTTTGCCTTGCACAACTGTGGCTTTGATGCTTACCGTGCCCCGTTCCGTGAACTTAACTGCATTGCCGATCAGATTATGCAAAATCTGAATCAGTCGGTTGCCGTCTGCATAGATCGGCGGGAAATGCGCCGGGATGCGGTTGATAAGCTCCACCTTTTTCGTGCCAAGCAGGAAGGAGTGCATACGCATGACCGATTCTACAAACGAGTACAGATCGGTCGAAGACCGGTGGAGCGGGATGTCGCCATGTTTCATTTTCGAATAATCCAGCAATTCATCGACCAGATAGGTTAATCGTCTTCCACTTCCCGTCACGATCGCCAGATTGTGCGCTTGCTCATCGGTAAGGGGACCTTCTGCGCCTTTAAGCAGGCTTTCACTGATGTTGACAATCGCGTTCAGCGGTGTTTTGAGCTCATGCGAAGTATTGGACAAGAAGTCATCCTTCACTTTGTCGAGTAAGAGCAACTGATCTTTGAGGGTGCGAACCGTACGATAGGCCTCGAAGAACCGAAGCACCGCCAGAAACAGCATCAGGATGCTGAACAGGACAATGGAAGCCTGCCCGATATTCATGTTTTCCTTGAGCGAGATCGAGAAGAGATTAATGTCCAGACAGTACAGCATGATGCTTAAGAGAGCTGCGTACCACAGAAAAGTAGACAGCCGTTCGCCCTTCTCACTGGTTAGGAACTGTTTTGCACATTGATACAGCAACCAGAGCAGCAGCAACGTGTACATAACGACGACGTAAGGTGCAGCCAGCCCATAGATGGAAATAGGCAGGAGCGCGACCATGCATAAGTATGCTCCGAAGATGATGAGGATCACCGCTGTGAGCATACTGGACAGAATGCCTGTTTTGAATCGGTAGAAGTAAAAGGTTAGCAGACCCAGACATGCCACGGAGCAGAAATCTTTTAATTTATAGAGTGTGCTAAAGGAAATTTCCGTGCCCGCCATGGATAACACACGTTCGCTGATCATGCCGTTATAGAGTGCATATAACAGACAGATTAGACCAATCAGCAGCAGGGAATCGTCCCTGTTTCGGTAGAGTGCAGACCCTAGGTAACTGATGAGGAATATGATCGAAATGGTACCCAGTACAGCAAGCGTGCCAAATTCGATAGCTGTGTTGAATTGATGTTTTTTCAGCATGGCTGCTTGTTCGCCAAAAAAGAGTGGACCCGGAATGCCAGAGTCCGTGTAATCGTAATTAGCCACCCGGATCAAAATCTCAATGTCACCGCCATGATAGGGGAAAAAGCCAATCTGGGGGGAGTTTCCTGGTCGGTAACCTGCGGATTTTGCCACGGCATGCCCGTCTTCCAGCAGCTTGTTGCCATTGATGTAGATTTCGCTGGCAAAACGAATGTTCATTTTTTTGATCGCCAGTGTTCCTTCAACAGGTGCATTACGCAGCACCAGTCGATACGTGGCAAAGCCGTGGGTTGGCAGTCGTTCGCCATCCACTTTAAGTCGATTCCAGGAGCCGGGAACGGTTGCATAGGTATCGGGTGCTTTCGTTGGACCAGCCTGATTCGGAGTTGCAGATTCGTCAGGAAGCAATCGCTCCCAGTAAAATTCCCACTCCCCGTCCAGCTTGATCCGCTTGTCCTGTTCTGGGTTCCAGTCCGATAGGTCCATAACACCTTGACGGGCATGAAGAGCCGCAGATTGGGGTTCTCTGATCGTTGACAGGAGCAGTACGGTAATAGCGAGTACAACAGTCAGGACAACGCCTGAAATTTTTAATAACACGAAATGCTGCTCCTTTAGAGTTTGTTCAAAACCTTTGGTAGATTCGGACAAAATCTCTTGTATTCTATCGGCATTGTAGCGAATATCTCTAGGGGGCGCAATCAAATTTCGACATTTTTTTCTGTTTATTATTTGTTTATTGTGAGGAAAAAGCCCGAAAGTCATCACGACTTTTGGGCTTTTTTGTACCTTTTTTATGAGAAAGGTTATTTCAATATGTTGTACGTGAATTCATACCCAACCCGTGAATTCCAATATCGACGCTTTTGCAGACTGTGCTTCGGTATGAGCCCCTTTGCGCCAGGCTTTGGGTGATTCTCCCATCAGTTTAGCGAAGCAACGGTTAAAGCTGGAGATGGATCGGAAGCCGACCTGCTCAGAGATAGATAGAATGGAGGCCTCCGTGCTTTTCAATCGCTTGCAGGCTTCTTCGACCCGGGTACTATTCAGAAAATCGAGCGGTGTGGTTCCCATAATTTCATGGAACTTGCGGCGAAAATGCGTTGTACTCAGATGACAAAGATCAGCGAGGTAGTCGATGGTCACGGGCATCATATAGTTTTTGGTGATAAACTCCAGCACGGGTGAGATGACCAAGTCCCCTTGGAGGTCTCGTTCCCGTTCCTGATCCTGAGATGACAAGCGCTCGCTGCTCGCATGAATTCGAAGCAGTTCGATATATAGAGACATCAACAAGCCGTACGCGCTCTCCCGATAATAGGGAGACTGCTGCTTGATCTCTTCTACCACTGATGTTGCGAGCATGTGAATTTTGGGATACTTTTCCTTATTCAGAATACAATTGGCTCCCTGAATCGCCCATAAATTCGGTTCAATGTGAGTTTGTGCTGTTTTGAGCGAATGATGGAAGAGTTCTTCCGGTGAAAAAAAGATATAAGCCCACAGGCTGGCGTTATTAGGTGAACTGTATGTGGTATGCGGAAGGTATCGGGGAATGAAGGTGATGTCGCCTGCCCGAAAAGGCACAGATTCTCCCTTAATCTCCATGATTCCTCCATCGGAATAACAGATGCCAATCTCCATGTGGTTATGGAAATGAAGATGCTCACTCTTGATATCGGATATTCTCCAGCGGTCTCCACTGAGTAACAGGACAGGGAAATCAATGGGCAGGCTGTAGTGACGATATTCAATGACCGGTTTCTTCGGTTTGGACATTTTCGAGGACTCCTATGTATAAATGATTGAAATTGCACAGTTTTGTTGCGAATATGCTTAGATTGAGACTATTTTACTGCGTACAATGGAATAAGTAAAGCGTTTACAAAAATGGACGGACACCTCTCAGGACGCACTTGGGGGCGTGTGCGAAGGGAGAGGGGAATAACAATGCTTCAAGTGAAATATGACAGGGAACAGATTCTAAACGTAATCGAGAGCGTTACCAAGAAAACACTGGATATGGATCTGACATGGGATTGGCCCGGTGGAGTGGCTTATTATGGCGTATCCAGAGCCTATCAAACAACAGGCAACCAAGAGATTCTGGACAGGCTGGTGAAATGGGCGGACGAATATATCGAGCTGGGTCTGCCAAGTTGGACGGTAAATACATGTGCCATGGGTCATGTGCTCATCACTTTATATGAAGAAACCGGAGATCAGAAATATTGGGATATTGTCCTCAGCAAAGTCGATTATCTCCAGAACCATGCGCTGCGCTTTGGAGACAATGTGCTTCAGCATACGGTATCCGTTTCCAATGATTTTCCGGAACAGGCTTGGGCGGATACCTTGTTTATGGCGGCATTTTTCCTGCTTCGCGTAGGTAGCAAATTAAAAGATGAAGCCATGATTCAGGATGCGCTGAATCAGTATTACTGGCATATCAAATACCTTCAAGATCCGAGCAGCAGTCTGTGGTATCACGGTTATAACAATATCAACAAGGACCATATGTCCGGATTTTATTGGGGAAGAGCAAACGCTTGGGGAGCCTATACGATGTCTCAAGTAAAACCTCAGCTCAACGACTGGTATTTGTATCCGCAATGTATGGATGTAGAGTGTGCCCTTCGTGATCAATTGGCGGCTCTCAAGCTCGTGCAGACCGAGAACGGCTTGTGGCGTACGGTGTTGGATGACGAAGATTCGTATGAAGAGGTATCAGCTTCCGCTGGTATTGCAGCAGCGATGATCAATAACGGTAATCCACTGCATACCAAATATGTGCAAAAAGCTTTGGAAGGCATCCTGAACAACATTAGCGAAGATGGGCGTGTGCTTGGTGTATCTGGCGGTACGGCGGTAATGAAGGATCGGGATGGCTATCGCAATATTCCAAAAGACTGGATTCAAGGCTGGGGTCAGGGCCTGGCACTCGCTTTTCTGTCCGATATGTTGAGATAGGGAGGGAACCCAATTGTCCAAATTAACCAAAGGCTCCTTTACACTACCGGGAGAATCCGGTTATGAAGCACTGACGCTTGAACTTGCCAACCGCTGGGGTGCCGATGTGATTCGAGACAGTGACGGTACAAAGTTGTCCGATGAGATTATCAATGCCGGATATGGCATCTATTCAACCATTTGCATTATTCGGGATCATAATGAGTGGGCATCCCGTAATCTGGATAAACTGCAGCAATGTTTTCTCATTACGAATCCGAAGGTCGCTGTACAAGATTATGTATCCATCTATCTGATGGAGGATTTCTTCGCTGAACAATTCAGGGTGAATGATTCCAAAGAAGCGTTTAAATATTGGCAAGTTTATGATCGAACGACTGGGGAAGAGGTACCTAGAGGACAGTGGAATTATGAAAGGGAATCTGGCAATGTTGTCATTACTGGCGTTGCTCCTTGGCATAAATACACTGTGAGTTTCATGGTTTATCGGATCTGGGAAGAGATCTCCATGTACAATCACACGACGAATAATTGGGACAAAGAGCATCTGATGCAGATTGACCCGATCTATACGGACACACAAACCTATCTGCTGGATTGGATGGAAAAGTGGTGCCAAGAACACCCGGAAACAACGGTTGTACGTTTTACGTCCCTATTTTATAACTTCGCCTGGATCTGGGGCAGTGATGAGCGGAATCGCCATCTGTTCTCGGATTGGGGTTCATACGATTTCACAGTAAGTTCGAGAGCGCTGGATCTGTTTGCTCAAAAATATGGGTATTCACTCTCCGCCGAAGACTTTGTAAATGGCGGTAAATATCAGGTCACTCATATGCCTGCGGATCAGCGCAAACTGGACTGGATGGCATTTATCAATGATTTTGTCATTGAATTCGGTAAAAAGTTGATTGATATTGTGCACAAACATGACAAGCTGGCGTATGTCTTCTATGATGACAGCTGGGTAGGCATGGAGCCGTACAATGATCGCTTTGAGGAATTTGGATTCGACGGCATGATCAAATGTGTGTTCTCCGGTTATGAGGCTAGAATGTGCTCAGGTGTTAAGGCTGATACCCATGAGATTCGCTTGCATCCCTACTTGTTCCCAGTTGGCTTAGGTGGGCTTCCTACCTTCAAGGAGGGCGGAGATCCTACCCTGGATGCGAAGAAATATTGGATTAATATCCGGCGTGCGCTGCTGCGTGAGTCGATAGACCGGATTGGACTGGGTGGATATTTGCATCTTGTTGAGCCTTACCCGGACTTTGTGGATTATATCGAGAAGATTGCCCATGAATTCAGGGAAATGAAAGAGCTGCATCAAGAGGGAAAACCGTATCAGATCAAAACAAAGGTAGCCGTGCTGCATAGCTGGGGCAAGTTAAGATCGTGGACCTTGTCCGGTCATTTTCATGAAACGCATATGCATGATCTGATCCATGTGAATGAGGCATTAGCCGGGTTGCCGATCGAGGTCAAATTCATTGATTTTGAGGATATTCGTCAGGGTATATTGAAGGATGTGAATGTTGTCATTAATGCCGGTTCCGCTGGCTCTGCCTGGAGTGGTGGAGCGCACTGGAATGACCACCAATGTGTAGACATCCTGACCCAATGGGTGTACGAAGGCGGAACATTTATGGGTATCAATCAGCCTTCAGCGGCTGAAGGGTACGACAGCTTTTTCAGAATGGCGCATGTGCTTGGGGTAGATGAAGATACAGGTGCAAGAGTTGTTCATGGAAAATGGTCGTATGAGGCTTACGATGAGCATGGTTTGGTGCCGGAAACTGCAAATATCACGTCAAAAGGTAAAGGTGACATTTATCTAACGGATGGGACTGCTAAGGTATTGCACGAGACAGATGGCAACATCACGTTGTCTACACATGCCTTCGGAAAAGGCCAAGGAATCTATCTGTCTTCATTCGAATTTAACTGGGAAAATACAAGATTACTGCAAAATCTGATTCGTTTTGCGGGCAATGAAGTGGGTAACGCGAAATATATCACGGATAACTTGTATACCGAATGTGCCTACTACCCTGAGAGCAACATATTGGTAGTGATCAATAACAGCGATCAGGTTCAGTCCACGACGATTGATACGGAGCATGGAAAACAAACCGTAGAATTAGATCCGTATGATACGGTGATCACCAAAATTGGTTTAAACAAATCGGTGTAAGAAGCAGATATAGGTTCTATTTCATAACGAAAAAAGCTCAAGCTGCGGCAATCAGCCAATGCTTGAGCTTTTGTTGTATTCAGTATCTGTTTAAAGGCTGTATTCCCGACTGGATTGATAAGTTAAATGCGTATTATACAAGAAATTTTATGGAAATGCAAGAGGAAAGAGATTGCTTTTATGTAGGCTATCGTTTATGCTAAAAAAAGGAAGTCTACTACATTTTAATAGGAGGTATGGATGATGGAAAATATGATGATGATGAACATGATGATGAACATGTGTATGGAAGAAATGATGTGCAAGATGAAATCCATGAAGATGATGATGGAATGCATGGAAGACAAAAGCATGATGGAAGGCATGGATATGAATAAAATGATGTCCTGTATGCAAGAATGTGACGAAATGATGACTACAATGATGGGCATGATGAGCAACATGAAGAAAGCATCCATGTAATTATCGATAATTTATTTAATGTAAAGCTGGCGGGCTTTACATAATGCGCGGAACAGTTGACTGTACGCATCACATCAAAAGCGTAGTAAGCCTTAATCAAGGCGGGTTAAGCAGACGAACTGCAGACCGGCTTTTTTCTTTATTTATATTGAAGAATTTTCCTCGACACATCGATACGCATAAGCTTTAATTTGAACCATTGCTCCTGTAGGGAATCGGTCTGAGAACCTTCGGAAGCGACCCGCAGTTTATTAAATATTTCCAATAGCTGGTTGTTAATCCGGTCATAGTTGGCAAGCAATTCACGCAGCATAACAACCTTTCGTTCTTTCTGTAGCAATTCATCCTTCTGCTCTTGAAGCTTTTCGAGAATATCTTCAGCCCATTCCGAGTCTCCTATGGTACGGGCATAATTATATAAATCCAAATAATCGTTAACCCAAGCTTGTGTCCAAGAACTCATGGCGTTATTCACTCCAGTCGGCTTCACTTTTCTATATACCAAGTATTATACCCGGAATAATATAATTTACAAGTGGATTATAGGATTTTTTGGGGTAAACATAGGTATTATGGTCAATGCCCTAGTCGGTAAGCAGTTTGTCGGCTTCATATTGTAGGGAAATAAACCTTAATGAGTTCCGATGAAGTATTTCACTTCATTAAATATATATTCTGGAAAATAAATTTAAAATATACTATGTTATAGGTGGATATGATGAAGGGGTACGTTCAGTGCTCAACCCTAAATATCTGGAGGGGCTGTGCCATGGCGATATGCATGGGAACAATAATGCTTTTCAACAGGGGAATCAGTTCATCCATGATGACTTTGAGTAATAACGTTGATGTTATGTAATTGTTAGAGGAGACAACGATAAGACATGAGCCGCAAGACTTACTGTAAGCGCATTCAGTTTCTGGATGATTGGAGTCTCAAAACCAAGTTGTACATATTGTTCATTTTTTGTGTGCTGGTCCCGGTCCTGGTCACAAATACCGTGTTTTACCTAAGCATCAAAGGTAACATTGAAGAGAAGGAGCATAGCCGATTCAATGAAATGCAGCAAAGGATCAAGTTCAACCTGCGGAACAGTATAGACAATAGCTTGTATGTGTCCAATTTTCTCTATACCGATGGAACGCTGAACCGGTTCATGGAGTTCAAGTATCGCGATCAGGAAGACTATTACTCTGCCTACTATGATATGCTTAGCAACAACAATCTGGTCAGGTACTACTACAGCTACCAGCAGGTGAATCAAATTACGTTTTATGTTGGCAATGATACCTTCGTCAATGGAGGAAACTTCATTAAGCTGGATGATGAGGTGAAGAAAAGTGATTGGTATCAAGCGCTGATGAACACAAGCGACCATATCATGATCTATTCGTATTTTGACAAACAACAGGCGGAGATGTCGCAAAGTCAGGGAGGACGCAAAGTAAGCATTATTCGTAAGCTGGATTACTTTGGGGAGCAGCAGGTGGAAAAGGTGTTAAAGGTTGATCTGGACTACGCTTTCATCAACAAATCACTTAAAAATGAGGGAGCAAATGGGAAGGTGTATGTCGTTTCGGATGGCAGGGTCATTTTCTCGAACGATTCAAAAATGAATCAGACGCGCCAGCCATTTCATCTGATTGCCGACAGTCCAATTGACCCTGTTCAATCCATGCAATCGATTCCCGTCGTATCCGAGGATTGGCAGATTGTCGTCAGCACGGAGAAATTGGACGTTCTGTCGGAGATTGTTAATTCCAAGCTTAATTTAACTTTACTAATAATTCTTAATCTGTTGGTTCCGACACTGCTAATCTGGTTGATATCCAGATCATTGGTCATCAGAGTTGATCGGATAGCAAAGCACCTTGATCAAGTGAAGCATGAGAAATTTGAGGTCATATCGGGATCTGTGGGCAAGGACGAGATAGGCAGCCTGACCCATAGTTATAATATGATGGTCATCAAGATCAAGAATCTGATTGAGATTGTGTTTAAGGGTCAGGTGGAGCGGCAAGCCCTTGAACTCTCTAAGAAGCAGGCGGAGTTGAAAGCCCTTCAGAGTCAGGTGAATCCCCATTTCATGTTCAACACACTTGAAACGATCCGTATGCGGAGTTTGATCAAGCACGAGCATGAGACCTCCGATGTCATTCATAGACTGGCGCTGCTGCTGCGTCAGACGATCAATTGGGGCGATGATCTGATTACAATCGCAGAAGAGATCAATTTTGTGGAGAGTTATCTGAGTATCCAGCGGTATCGCTTTGGCGAAAAGCTGCAATTCGCAATCAGGATGACAGACGAATCCATTGCTGCGATGATGATACCCAAGCTAACCGTTCTCACCTTTGTGGAGAATGCTTGCATCCATGGCATTGAGGGGACGTCGAATGATGGGGTCGTGGAGGTATTATTTGAAATTCGAAGCAAGGAGCTGTACATTTCCATTCAAGACACCGGAGTTGGTATGGAGCAGGACAAGCTCGCCTCGCTCCGCAAAATGATGCTAGACCCGAGTATGGATCGGATGAGCGAGCTTAGTAGCATTGGCATGATGAATGCATATATTCGGTTGCGGATGTATTTTGATGATTTCGTTCAGGTGCACATATTCAGTGAGAAGGGGAAGGGAACAACGATTGGTATTCGAATTCCTCTTATGCAGGCATCTCAAGAATAAGGAGCGAGGATATGATCAACGTGCTGATTGTGGACGATGAGCCATTTATTCGCCAAGGACTTCTCTTGTTAATTGATTGGGAGTCTTACGGATTTCAGATTTGCGGTCAGGCTTCCAATGGCATACAGGCATTGGAGTGCATACGCGCTGTACAGCCTGATCTGGTTATTTCCGACATCAAGATGCCGGAAATGGACGGAATGCAGCTTGCCCAAACCTTGTACGAGCAATATAGCGGTGACATCAAGCTGATTCTTCTAAGTGGATTCTATGAGTTCGGATATGCCAAGCAGGCAATTAAATACCAGGTAGATGACTATATTCTCAAGCCTATTGTGAAGACCGAACTGGTTCAGGTGCTTGAGGAGTTCAGGGTCGCATTTAATGCGCGGACGGAAGAGAAGCGATATCAGCAAAAAAAAGATCGGATTATTATGGCTCAGCATATGCAGTCAATCTTGCTTGGGGTGGCTGAGGAGGATGCTGTTACGAGTCTGCAGCCCCACTATCAAGATGCCGGCATACTGCGTTGCATCCTGATTGAGGCGGAAGCTGGTCCAGAACAGGGAACGGATTGGTGTGCTCGGGTTGAGGCATGGGTGGGCAAGCCCTTTCCGGGACAAATTTTGAAGCCATTTACAGGCGATAAAAATGCGGTTCTGCTCATTGTTACAGACCTGATGGTGAGCCGTGAGGCAGTGACCTTGGAGCAATATTTGACCCGGTTACATGCCGATCTGAGCCATGGTCAAGAGGCGGCTATTGCTTGTTATGTCGGGAAGGAAGTACATGAGTTGGAGGCGCTGCAAGAGTCTTATCAATCCTGCGGCATAATGAAAAGCTTACGTTTCTTCACCACTTGCAGGTCCATCTATTACTTCGAACTTATGGATACGACTTTATTTGTTAATCGGCCGGGACAGTTCGAAAAACAATTGTTTGATGGGCTAGTTAAGTCTATTGAGGAACAGCAGACGGATGAGTTATACAGTCATGCAACGGCGATTTTTCAATTTTTTCTGGATGAGCGAATCGAGCCTGGTATTGTCCGCATCCACTTGCATTATTTGGCATACACATTGCTGGATCTCGTGAATAACGATACGGTTACTCCAGATTCCACGCTGATGGAATCGACTTTTCTGAAGGTGAACTACGCGATGTTATCCATGGAGGAAAACATTGAACATTTATGCGAATTTTCGCTCATGTGCGCAGAGAAACTGAAGGAGCAGCAAAAGTCGAATGCAATGGGCGTATTAGCCAAAATTGAGGCTTTCATTCACGAGCATTACAGAGAAAATATCAGCCTGAAATTGCTCGGGGAGCAGTTTTACATGAATAGTGCATATCTGGGTCAGATTTTCAAAAAGCATTTCTCAATCAGCTTCAGTGATTATTTGAATCAATTGCGTATTGAGGAAGCCGCCCGGCTGTTGCGCAGAACAGATCAAAGAGTATACGAAATCGCAACAATGGTGGGATATCGGGATTCCGATTACTTTATTAGCCGGTTCGAGAAACTCATGGGGGAGACTCCTGCACAATATCGTAAAAGTGCCCATGCTGCGTACTCTCTTGATTAACATCCTGCACTCCTTGACGGAGCGGCGGGATATTTTTTTTCGCAGATGCTGGAATTAGTGGGATTCCATCTATAGTTTATCCCGTTGAGAGGGGCATGGAAGCATGATAATTTTAAGTCAGCCTTTGGAAAGCGCTTTCCAAAAAGCTTCTATCAATATAATCGATGGAGGGGTCATGATGAAAAAGGATGTTAGAAAAAGAATCAAGTATAGTGCTCTGCTCGCTTTAATACTGGTCATCGCACTCGCTGGATGTACACCGGGATCGTCCTCGAAAGGGGAAAAGACAGCAGATGGAAGGGAATTGAAACAATTTTCCGCATTTTTTGCCGTACCGGGAAAAATTGCGCCTGACGATAATCGGGTGTTAAAGGCTATTGAGGAGAAAACAGGCGTCAGAGTCACGATGGACTGGCTTACGGGCCAAACAGCCAAAGAGCGGATTGGTGTACTCATTGCAGGCGGCGAATATCCCGATTTTATCGATGGGAGTGATGGTACTCAGCAACTGGTAGCAGCAGGAGCGTTAGTACCACTTGAGGATTACATCGATAAATATCCAAACATCAAAAATTACCTGGGCGAAGACTGGAAGAAGATGAAAAATACGACGGATGGACATATCTACTTCATTCCTCAATTCGGCAATATACAAGAGAAATCGATGAAAGTATCCCATGACGGAGAAGCATTCTGGATTCAGAAGGCCGTACTGGAGTGGGATAATTATCCGACAATCAAAACACTTGACCAATACTTTGACTTGATTGAACGGTACAAAGCAGCTCACCCGACCGTTGATGGTCAGCCAACAATTGGATTTGAAATTATCTCCTATGACTGGCGTTATTTCGCACTGGAGAACCCTCCGCTCTTCATGGCTGGTTATCCGAACGAAGGCGCAGCCATCGTTGATAAAGAAACGCTGACGGCCAAAAACTACAATACCATTCCTGAAGCGAAAGCATATTTCAAGAAGATCAATGAGGTATATCATCAAGGCCTGGTCGATAACGAAACCTTTACAGCAAACTATGATCAATATATATCCAAAATTTCTACCGGACGTGTGCTGGGTATGGTGGATCAAGGATGGCAGTTCCTTGACGCCGAGGCATCACTCGTGAAGCAAAAATTGTATGACAAAACCTATGTACCGTTGTCCATTACACTTTCCGAGGATGTTAAAGGGCGTTATCAGAACAATCCAATCCTTAACGTGAATGGCGGCTTGGCCATTACAAAGAGCTGCGAGGATATCGAGGGAGCACTTCAATATATTAATGATTTGCTGGACCCTGAGATGGAGGTATTGAGAACCTGGGGACAGGAAGGCGTGGATTATCAAGTCGATGACAAAGGCGTGTTCTCCAGAAATGAGGAGCAACGTGCGAATTCCAAAGATCCGGACTGGGTACTGGCGAACACGGGAAGCCCATTGGTCTATTTCCCGCATCATGAGGGCATGACCGCTGACGGGAAGAATGCTCTTGACCCTAAGGAGCAGCCGGAGGAGTATCTTGCCACATTAAATGACATCGACAAAAAAGTGCTGAAGGCTTATGGATATACGAAGTTTACTGACTTCCTTGAGCCTGCGGAGGAAAATGAACCGTGGTTCCCAATCTATACCTATAATTTCGAACCAAATAAACCGGAGACCATCGCCAGACAGAAGATGGACGATGTAAAACGAAAATGGCTGCCAAAAGTGATTATGACTTCACCAGCCGAATTTGATAAAGCCTGGGAAGAGTATCAAGCCACACTCAAGGAAAGTGCAGATATTAAAGCGTATGAAGATGCGCTGACGGAAGAAGTCCGCAGACGTATGGAACTGTGGGGGTAAAGTCCTGTCACACAGAATGGCTATGGGGAACCCCGTAGCCTTTCTTACACGCTAGATTTGGAGATTGGATAGGAATGGAATCGATTCACCCAGACTGGGTGATATAGATAACTCGTAAGCAAGGAGAGAAAAAACATGGCCAAAAAGGAGTTGCAGCCTTCGTTAAAAACCAGCCATATCCCAGCGGGAACAAGCTGGATCGGGTACAACCTGTCCAGAATGAAAAGTCAGCGACAATTAATGTGGATGTCGTTTCCGTTTATTGCGTTTATCGCTATTTTTGCGTATGGACCATTATGGGGCTGGTTGATGGCGTTTCAGAATTATAGACCTGGCATTGGTTTTACGGAGCAGGACTGGGTGGGGCTGGATCATTTTCGAACGTTATTCACGGACCCTACATTTTTACGTGTCATTCGCAATACGCTGGCGATGAGCCTGATCAGTCTGTTTCTGGGATTTGTCGGCTCGATTGGTCTGGCGCTGTTATTAAATGAACTGCGAATGGTATTGTTCAAACGTGTGGTACAGACGGTTTCCTACCTTCCACATTTCCTGTCGTGGATCATCGTAACAGGTATTGTTGCGAATGTATTATCAACGGAAACAGGAATTGTGAATGTACTGCTGACGAAATTGGGCCTGATTGATGCACCGATCAATTTTTTTGCTGAACCCAAATACTTCTGGGGGATTGTGGGTCTGTCCAGCATGTGGAAGGAAATTGGCTGGGGCACGATTATTTATCTGGCGGCCATGGCGTCGATTAATCCGAGCTTGTACGAGGCAGCTTCCATCGACGGAGCCGGGCGGTTTCGCAAAATGTTCAATGTCACGCTTCCAAGCATCAAACCAACGATCATTATCCTGCTCATCATCAACGTTGGTAACGTACTGAACGCAGGTTTTGAGATTCAATACTTGCTGGGGAACGGACTTGTGCAGGATGTATCCGAGACAATCGACATTTTTGTTTTGAAATACGGGATTAATCTTGGTAACTACTCACTTGCCACCGCAGCAGGCATTTTCAAAAGTGTGGTCAGTCTGGTGCTCATATTTATCGCCAACGGGATTGCCAAGTCTCTTGGTGAAGAGCGATTGATATGATAAGGGGGGAGAGCTGTGAAGCGATTTAGTAGAAAACAAAACTTGGGAGATTCTATTTTTTCCATCACCAATGGCATATTTATGTTGTTTGTCATGGTGGTTACGTTATATCCTTTTTTAAACACTATTGCCGTATCTTTCAATAACGGGCTGGATACGATCCGCGGGGGGATCTATCTCTGGCCGAGGGAATGGACACTGCAAAATTACGTCTCCGTATTCCAGAATCCGAATCTGACACAAGCCGCATTTATTTCGGTTGCCAGAACTGTAGTGGGAACGGTTGTACAGCTGTTCTGTACAGCCATGCTGGCCTATGTGCTGAGCCGCAAGGAGTATATGTTCAACAAATTGGTCACGACGCTGTTTGTCATGACGATGTATTTCAGCGGCGGCTTAATTCCGGGATACATGCTGATCAAACAAGTGGGGCTGCTGAACAGCTTCTGGGTATACATTATTCCCGGGTTGATCGGGGTGTTCAACATGATCGTCATTCGTACCTACATTCAGGGACTGTCGGAGGGATTGATTGAATCCGCGAAGATGGATGGAGCCGGAGATTTTCGGATTTTCATGCGTATCGTGCTTCCCTTATCCAAGCCGGTTCTGGCTACGGTTGCACTGTTTATTGCTGTAGGTCAGTGGAACTCCTGGTTTGACTCCATGTTGTACACGGCGGGAAATCGGAATTTGACTACCTTGCAGTATGAGTTGATGAAATTGTTATCCTCTGCGACCTCACAGGGGGGAACCGTCAACGTGGATTCATTCAAAAATGTAACCAACATGGTGACGCCTGTATCCATTCGTGCAGCGATCACGGTTGTGACGGCAATGCCGATCGTTTTACTGTATCCGTTCTTGCAAAAATACTTTGTGACTGGACTAACCATTGGAGGGGTAAAAGAATGAAAAATGCAAATCAAAGCGAACAATGCACGTTTAACAATCCGATTATGCCCGGGTTTTATCCAGATCCATCCGTATGCCGGGTGGGTGAAGATTTTTATCTGGTGACATCAACATTTGCTTATTTTCCTGGCGTTCCAATCTTTCAGAGCCGTGATCTTGTAAATTGGAAACAGATTGGCAATGTGCTAGACCGCCCTTCGCAATTAAATCTTCAGGGAGCAGGCCATTCACAGGGGATATTCGCTCCAACGCTTCGGTATCATGAAGGCACTTTCTATATGATTACAACCAATGTATCGCATGGCGGTAATTTTGTTGTAACCGCTACCGACCCGGCTGGGCCATGGTCTGATCCTTATTTTATTGAAGGTGCAGAAGGCATAGACCCTACGATTTTCTTTGATGACGGCAAAGCGTATTACCTTGGTACACGTCCTTGCTCCGAGGGAGTTCGTTATAATGGGAACTGGGAAGTGTGGCTGCGGGAGTTGGATCTGGGCAGTATGAAGCTGGTGGGAGACAGTTACGTTCTGTGGCGCGGGGCGATGGTGGATGTCATCTGGCCGGAAGGCCCGCATCTGTATAAGATCGATGAATATTACTATTTATTGATTGCAGAGGGAGGCACAGGACCAAACCATGCCGTGACCATTGCTCGTAGCAAAAGTTTGACCGAAGGATACGTCGGGAATCCGAATAATCCAATCATTACACATCGCCATTTGGGTAAACGTTACCCTGTTGTTAATGTAGGACATACCGACTTGGTGCAGGCTGAGAACGGTCAATGGTTCATGGTCATGCTGGCTTCGCGTCCATATGGAGGGAGCTTTAGTAATCTGGGGCGGGAGACGTTCCTTGCTTCTGTCGTTTGGGAGGACGGATGGCCTGTTGTCAATGAGGGCCGCGGAATCCTGGAGGAGCAGGGCACGTTGGATTTGAAGCCTGTTCCGGTAGAGCCGCAACTGCGTTTTGACCATTTTGACAGTGATAAACTGGGCTTGCAATGGATGTTCCTGCGCAATCCTCAGGAGGATCTCTATTCATTAACCGAACGAAAAGGATACTTGCGGCTGAAGTTGAAACCGCAAACATTGAAGGAAAAAGAAAACTCCAGCTTTGTTTGTCTGCGTCAAAGGCATATGGATTATGTCGCAGCTACAGCGATGGAATTTGTGCCCGGGAATGCAAACGAAACTGCTGGTCTTGTCGTCATTCAGAACGATCTGTATCACATACGGATTGAGCGTGCTCTGACCGAGAACCAGCAAGTGCTGCGTGTGGTGACCGTTATAGATGGTCAGGATACCCACATTGCGCAAGTCGCGCTGGATGATGAAGTATCGCGAGTGTATATCAAAATGGCCGCGACAGGTCAGCAACTAAGCTTCTACTACAGCAGGGATGGAAGTAAGTATCATCTGGTGGCTGAACAGGTGGATACAAGCAGCTTGAGCACCGAAGTAGCCGGCGGCTTTGTTGGCTGCTGTATCGGAATGTTTAGCAGCAGCAACGGTACTTCATCTGATCAGGTGGCTGACTTTGACTGGTTTGAATATGGTTCATATAAATAATATTTAGATGACAGAATAACAGCAAGAAAGCTCAATCCGGTGGCGGTAGTCCAGGGATTGAGCTTTTTTTCGTTTTTTTTGCTAAAGGGAAAACTGTGGGAGAGTAGGGGACGCGTTACAGCTTATTGATTAGTTTCATATGTTGAGTTTTTAATGATGTTAACTATTTTACGCTGAGCATCCTTGGCCTCCGGAATTGGATAGAGGACAAAGACATGGTTCATTTTGGGGTAAACGTATGTTTGATGATCGATTCTTTGATCCGTCAGCAGTTTGTCGAGCTTCATATTATCAGGAAACAAGCCCTCGTGAGTCCCGATAAAGATGCTGATTTTGCCCAGACCGGTGAAATCTCCGTAGATTGGACTAATTAACGGATCGTTCAACGGTTTGTCAGCTGCCCAGATCCGCCGGATGACATCATACCCTTCCACAGCGAGCATAGGGTCGCGTGTCTCGTAATCGAATATGACCGGATTGTCCAACACCATATCCACACAAGGTGATAACAAGATGATATCTTTGGGCTGCGGGAGATTATGCATCTTCAGATAATGGGCCAAGGCAAGGGAGATGTTCCCGCCTGCGGAATCCCCCATAATGGTGAGTTGTGCCGGGTCGTCCACGGAGGCAAGGAGATCCCGGTATAGATTGAGCAACTTCGGATACGTGTGCTGATAATTAAAATGCGGAACCTTTGGATAGATGGGAGCAACAACTTTGGCATTCAGAGCCTGAGCTATGCGGTCCATGAATTTCCAGTGTAAAGACAGCGGCTGGTGTGTATGGGCCCCGCCATGAATGTAGAGAATGACCCTCTGTTCACGGGAATGCTGATCGTTTAAGGTGAACACCTGCATGTCTTCATGGGAGCGCTCTTTGATGGAAGATGACAGTTTTGTTTTACCCAAGATATAAGGTTTAATGTTTTCCAAGCCCATATGATCCAGGTGTTTGCGGGTAAGCTCGCGTGTTGAAAAAATTTTCTTGGTATCTAACGTTCCGATATATTTCTCGAATAGAAAGCTCGTCAACGAGCGTTTGTGATTATGGATATACATGTTCATTGAGGAATCACCCTTCCTGATGGAGTTCAGATATACGATCTGTGGAGACTATAAGTAAAGTATAAAGGTTGAAGTGTACTTCAAGGTCAATCTTAATTTTTCCATCAAACCGTTATGGTTAGAGTAAAGCATGGTACCCGTTCTATGTTATGATATTTGCATCTTCAAAAGTTCGATTGAAGGGGCATAGCGTATGAATCAGAGCATACAACAGTTTAAAGCGGATTTTTTCAAAGCGTTGGCACACCCGATGCGAATTCAGATTCTGGAGCTGCTGAGTGAAGGAGCCAAGAATGTGAATGAACTGCAAAGCATTCTGGGATCGGAAGGCTCTGCCGTTTCACAGCAACTGGCTGTATTGCGCAGCAAAAACGTTGTCCACGGAATCAAAGAAGGGACAACCGTCACTTATTCGCTGCGTGATCCGCTGATTAAGGACCTGCTGGCAGTCACCAAACAGATTTTTGACAATCATCTGGTTGATGCCATTTCCATGCTGGAAGATATTCGTAAAGAGTCCTGACACAATAAACAAGAGCAACTGGATGTAATCACCGGAGGTTCTTGTTTTTTGTGTTAGGTTCCCGTTGGAATTGTGCGTAATCCGATTGACAGGACGTATGCAGGGGAGTAGTGTTTTAAATATATTCAAATATTCAAATATATGAAAAAAAGAAGGTTTTTGTACATGAGATGGATGGGGAGATATGCAGGGTATAATGCTGCCGCTTTTCGCAAGGATCTGTTATCAGGGCTGATTGTAGGTATCATTGCGATTCCACTCGGTATGGCGTTTGCCATCGCTTCCGGGGTCAAACCGGAGTATGGATTGTACACCACTGTAATCGCAGGGGTTCTCATTTCCTTGCTGGGTGGGTCCAAGTTCCAGATTGGCGGGCCAACGGGGGCATTCATTCCAATCCTCTTTGCCATTGTGATGCAGTATGGATATGAGAATCTGCTGATCGCCGGAATGATGGCCGGCTTGATGCTTGTACTTATGGGCGTATTCAAGCTTGGGGCGTTAATCAAGTTTATTCCAAGGCCGGTGACTATCGGTTTTACGGCAGGGATCGCCGTCATTATTTTTAGCGGACAAATTACGAACTTCCTTGGACTTCGGGGCATCGAGAAACACGAGGATTTCTGGTCTAATATGAAAGAAATCGGGATGCATATCTCAACGATTAATATATACAGTGTGCTTACAGCTGGAATCTGTCTGGCTGTTCTTCTGCTTGTGCCCAAGTTTGCACCAAAGGTGCCTGCATCACTGGTGGGGCTGGTTCTTTCGACGGTAGTCGCGGCGTTCTTTTTTGAAGGGCAGGTGGCTACGATCGGTTCGTCCTTTGGCGCGATACCTAACTCTTTGCCTCAGTTTCATGTGCCTGAGATCACTTGGGAGCGAATCATGAACTTGCTGCAACCCGCTTTTGTCATCGCCATGCTGGGTGGAATTGAATCGCTGTTATCCGCAGTTGTTGCCGATGGCATGACCGGAAGTCGGCATAACAGCAATCGAGAGTTGATTGGGCAGGGGATTGCTAATATGGTGACGCCGTTATTTGGTGGTATTCCTGCAACAGGAGCGATTGCACGTACAGCAACAAATATCAAATCCGGCGCAGTATCGCCATGGTCTGGCGTGATTCACGGTGTAGTGGTTTTGCTGGTACTTGTTCTCTTTGCGCCATATGCATCTCACATTCCTCTTGCCAGTATGGCTCCCGTTCTCATGCTGGTTGCCTGGAATATGAGTGAACGGAGATCCTTCATGCATGTCATGAAAACCAAAACGAGCGATTCACTCGTTCTGCTGATTACCTTTTTGCTGACCGTATTTACAAGTTTAACAACGGCTGTAGAGGTTGGGTTGATTCTGGCTGTTCTTTTATTTGTTAAACGCATGAGTGAGATGTTAAAGGTTGCCAAAGTACTGCCCGATCCCGAGCATAAACATGAGAAAGTCATGGCCCACATGGTTCGGGAAGGACATGACTGTCCGCAAATAAGCTTGTATACAATTGAAGGGCCACTTTTTTTCGGCGCAGCGGATATGTTCGAGAAGTCGGTCATGGATTCGATTCATCGGCGACCAGGCACTCTGCTGTTGCGCATGGGCAAGGTGCCTTTTATGGATACAACAGGTGAATCCAATCTGGCCCGTGTTGTCAAACATATGGAGAGATCCGGGGGCAGGGTTTTACTTTCAGGCATTCAGGCGCAACCGTTGGAAATGCTGAAGAGAACAGGTTTGATTGAACGGATTGGTTCGGATCATATGTTTGAGCACACGGGTGAAGCTATCAATTATGCATTGCAGCATCTGGATGTTCAGAAATGCAGGGGGTGCAAACATTTTGCCTTTCGTGAATGTGCTGCATTGTCGAGCACTGGCGGCGATCCAGCGCGTAATAACCTGCTGAAACCTGGAAAGCGAGTCAATTCAAATACCCCTTTCTAACCTGCTGATGAGAGATGGAACTATAGGAGTCTAAAGAGTATTTACTCATCAAAATATATATTCTGGAAAATAAACGAAAAATATACTATGTTATAGGTTGATAGGTGAAAGGATTATATCGTTCATCAGATGAGAAATAATCATATTAAACCGAAGGAGTATACATATGTCCATTCAACCGACTGCTTTACGTTCAGTGCTTAACCCCAGGTACCTGGAGTCTGCATTGAGTAATCAATATGACATTGGAACATGGGAAGAATGTTTGTTTTGGCTTAGAGGATTGAATGATACCTACCGGGTTCGCACATCCAGTGGCATGTATATTCTCCGCATCTACCGCACTGAAATCACGGAGGCAGATGTTCAGTATGAGCTTTCATTATTGTCTCAACTCAAGAACGTTCTAGGTTCTGCGGAACATACCGACATTGGAGAATACATCGAGAAGAAAGATCATACGGAATATACGGTGTTGGAGGCTGCGGAAGGCAAGCGGGTTGCTGTAATGTTTCGGTATATTGAGGGTACGGAGAACAACCTGGAGGATGAGGAGTCTTGTTACGCCTTTGGCCAATCTGCGGCTGAATTGCATGAGGCTATGGATCAGGTGAACATGGAGCTGCCACGATATGAGCTGGATCTGAAGTTACTTATTGACGAACCCCTTGAGCGAATTATCCACTATATTGGTGAGAACAATGAAGCAGCAGCATTTCTCCATACGTTTGCCACAACGTTAAAAGAACGCATCGTTGCCGCTTCCAGACAAGATCTGGATTTTGGTCTGTGCCATGGCGATATGCATGGGAATAACAATGCGTTTCAACAGGAGCATCAGTTCATCCATTATGACTTCGAGTGGGCAGCCAAAAGCTGGCGTGCTTACGATCTGGCTCAAGTGAAGGTGCGAAAGAGACAGTCTGAAGATCGAAAGGCAGTATTATGGAAAGCACTCATGGCAGGTTATCGTTCAGTCAGAAGTTTTTCCTCGGAAGATGAGCAGGCTGTTGATCTCTTTATTGTTGCTCGTCGATTCTGGGTGATGGGTCTGGATGTTGCTTTTATTGAGAGTGATACGGGTGCGCTGGACTATGGTTCGGATTGGCTGGACAGTTTCGTGGAAGAATTCCGGGATACGGGGATTATATCCTAGCAAATGATGAACATTATTTAGGTGTAGGTTTGAATGTTTTAAGACCCTTCCGAGTCAACTTAAACTCGGGAGGGTCTTTTTCATCTTATATTGAAGGTAACAGGGTCACTTATTAGTTGGATGATGATGAAGAAGCGGCAGCAGCCGATGCTGCGGCAGCTGCGGCCATGGCTGCTTGTTGAGCGATGATAATATTTGTGATACTGGTTGAGATCGTTGTCGTAAGCACACCGTTTCGCAGATTCTCCACATGTTGAATGGCTATCAACGCGGATGAGAACAGGAGCAACTCCTGTTTATCGATCGACCAAGCCCCGAAGCCTTTTTGAGTCCGTAACCAGTCATTTGTTTCCGCGACTTCATCCACTAACGCGTCTCTGTCCGAAGGCAGTAGGGAAAGTATCCCGAGAGAGGGTAATGTGTATGTTTTGTCCATTCGGAGATCCCTTTTACGAAAAGCTTCATTTAAGGCAATCACACGAGCACCTGCATCCGGGTTATCCTCTCCAAGAACCAGTACCTGTGTTAACGCCTGCACACTGTTTCTGGAAGAAAACTCTGGTTTTAATTCCCTATAGAGTTGTTCCATACGTGCCACACCAGTATCCACATCGAGATCGGAAAGGGCTAACATGGCAGCGAAAATGTAGTCATCCTGACCAGTAAGGAAGCGATGCTCTGCTTTCATACTGTCATAGAATGATTTGGCTCGCTCCACCGTAGGTTGAAACTGCTCAGGTGATACCTGAGTAGCGATCTGATAGGCGGCAATAACCAGATAATCAGAGTTGCGGAATTTGATCTCTTTCATCAAGTCATAGACATGCAGGGTATCTACCAATCTCGTCTCTTCATCTGTTGTAAGGGAGAGCATGGCAGCAATGCTAATGGCCGAATTACCTCTGAATGCAGAGAAGAGTTTTGTGTTTTGCTTAATCAACTCTTGGCTTTGGCGAATGGCTTCCGCATCAGCAACTTTATTCTCTGCTGCATAGAGCAAGGCGGCCAGACGATGAATCATCCCATGTTGCCATTTGAACGACTTCTTGATGATCTGAGTGTTGGAAACGAATAATTCAACTCGTTCTGCATGATGTTGTTGCATAGGCACACCTCCATATTCAATGTTATTCAACAATACCCTTCCAGCTTCCTTCATTCCGTCTATGTAAACAGATTAGATGATTAGGAATATTAAATGAATTAAAGCGATTATTCCCATAGGGTAGATCAATGATCTGGAGAACCCGGTTTTAAATTCATTTCGAGGATGTTTTTCGAAAAAGAAGTGTAATACGGTATGTATGATGAAAAAGATATCCAGCACCCAAAATGTAATGGTCTGATACGAGCTAAAAAGAAGAGAGAGGATGATGGTATACATTGGCAGGTGAATCCAAGTGAAATACCTATACGCTTTATCATCTTCCATATCTTTTAACACTATAAACAATTTCCACTCGGACCGCCTGATGGCATCCATTTCGTGAAGCAGAAAGAGAGACAGGTTAAACAAAAATAAAACCAGTAAAAAGTCAGGCATGTAAAGTCTCCCATTTTTCAATTTTATACAAGCAGGTCAATAGCGAACAAGTCACTTACGGTATTGCGACCCACATATACAATACGTGAGTTGTCCTTTGGGGGTTCCAGCAACCTCCCTGTCGAGTCATGTATTAGAAGTCTCTGTCACTTTGTTTACACAACGCTGCAGTGAATTGTTTATTGAACTGTCTGCCATATTCATTAAGCGGTTATCCTATACCTATATGTGTAGTGAATCCGTTTCCTCACATTCCTTGTTGTATTTCTGCGGCACATCTCGTACAATTTGGTGAAGTAATTCTGCATTGCGTTAATGTGAATGTAAAAATTAAAATTACATCAGGAAGCTGTACACAAGAAAAGGGGAGAATCGTTTGGAATCAAAGCAACTATCTAGAGGGCTAAAGCCCCGCCATGTAGAGCTGATTGCACTCGGAGGTACAATCGGCGTTGGTTTGTTCATGGGATCGGCAAGTACGATCAAATGGGCAGGACCATCCGTGCTGCTGGCCTATTTATTGGCCGGTATCGTTATCTTTTTTGTCATGCGAATTATGGGGGAAATGTTGATTCAGGAGCCGGTCACAGGTTCGTTTGCTACATTTGCTCACAAATATATTAGTCCGCTTGCCGGATTCCTGACCGCCTGGAGTTATTGGTTCTTGTGGGTTACGGTTGGTATGGCGGAAGTTACGGCGATTGGTATCTATGTCGGGTATTGGTTCCCGGATATTCCACAGTGGCTACCAGCACTTGCTGGGGTGCTCATCATTGCGGCGGCAAATCTGGCGGCGGTGAAGTTCTATGGGGAGTTTGAATTCTGGTTTGCGATGATTAAAGTGACGGCTATTGTAGCCATGATCGTGATCGGAACCGGGCTCATCTTCTTCGGCTGGGGGAACGGAGGACAGCCAATCGGGCTGTCGAATCTGTTTAGTCATGGCGGATTCTTCCCTGGAGGGATCAAAGGTTTCCTCTTTGCACTGTGTATCGTAACGGCTGCGTATCAAGGGGTGGAGATGGTCGGTATTACAGCAGGCGAAGCGGAGAATCCGAAATATACCTTGCGTAAAGCGATCAAAAATATCGTGTGGCGTATTCTTATTTTCTACGTTGGTGCCATATTTGTTATTGTAACCTTGTACCCTTGGAACGAAGTAGGCGAGACGGGCAGCCCGTTTGTGCTCACCTTTGCCAAGGTCGGTATTGTGGCTGCAGCGGGGATCATTAACTTTGTGGTGCTCACAGCGGCCATGTCGGGATGTAACAGCGGGATCTACAGTGCAGGACGGATGTTATACACGCTGGCTGAGAATGGGCAGGCACCTGCCTTTTTCAAAAAGCTGTCCAAAGGCGGGGTTCCCCGCAATAGTATCGTCATCACAATCTCCTTGCTGCTGATTGGGGTTGTGCTGAACTACCTGATGCCGGACTCCAAATTGTTCCTGTACATCTACAGTGCAAGTGTTCTTCCGGGTATGGTTCCATGGTTCGCACTGGCGTTCAGCCAGTTCCGATTCAGAAAGCGTTGGGGCAACGAAATGGCGGATCATAACTTCAAGTCCAAATGGTTCCCGATCAGCAATTACATTATTATTGTGTATCTGATCCTCGTCATTATCGGTATGGCGTTTAACCCGGATACGCGCTTGCCTCTGATTGTTGGAGCTACGTTCATGGCCATCGTGGTGGCTGGATATTTCGCATTTGGCATCGGCAAAAGACAACGCATAGATGGTGGCGAAGATCGCTAGTCTAATATTCAAAAATCAACTTATATCGTAATATCATACATGCATTCCTTGAAACGATTGGAGAACCTGAAGGTGATTCAGCGTTATTCAGGGAATGCATTTTTTTTCGGAAAATGGCATGGGGTTAGGGGAGATTCAATGTTAGACGGTTGTCATGGAATCTGGTTAGCTTAGTTTAAATAACGCCCAACTCGGTTACAAAGGAAAGAGTGCAACTTTTATAAAACAAACTTCTGTGATCGTATTGATCAATGTAAATAACCAAGGAGGAAATTGAACATGGCTAATCAAGACCAGCACACCATGCAAGATCCAACGACACAATATCCGAAGGCTACACCGGAGTGGAAGCAGCAACAGGATGAGCCGGGGCTTCAGCGTGAGATGACTCCTGTTCCTGATGCGGGTGAGAAAAGTTATAAAGGTAGCGGACGTTTAACAGGACGCAAAGCAGTTGTGACCGGAGCAGACAGTGGAATAGGCCGAGCGGCAGCGATTGCGTTTGCTCGTGAAGGCGCAGATGTCGTTCTGGCTTATCTGCCGGAAGAGGAAGCAGATGCGCAGGAAGTTGTGAAGCTGATTGAGGAAGCCGGTCGCAAAGCAATCACAATGCCAGGTGACTTGAAGGATGAGAAATACTGTGAGGAACTCATTGAATCTGCTGTAAAAGAGCTTGGTGGGATTGATATCCTCGCTAACGTGGCAGGTAAGCAGCAGTTTGTAGAGCAGATTGCAGATCTGACCACCGAGCAATTCGATGCTACGTTCAAAACAAATGTCTATTCCATGTTCTGGCTCTGCAAAGCAGCTGTGAAACACATGAAGCCGGGCAGCTCCATTATCAACACATCATCGATTCAGGCGTATAAACCTTCGCCAATCCTGCTGGATTATGCGACAACGAAGGCATCCATTAACACGTTCAGCAAAGCGTTAGCACAACAGGTGGGTAGCAAAGGGATTCGTGTCAATGTTGTTGCACCAGGACCGGTATGGACACCACTTCAGGTCGTGGGTGGACAACCAGTCGAGAAGCTGGCTGATTTTGGCTCCAACACACCGCTTGGTCGAGCAGGACAACCTGCCGAGATGGCTCCGGCATTTGTGTTCCTGGCAAGCCAGGAATCCAGCTATGTGAGCGGCGAGACATTGAATGCGAATGGTGGTACGGTTAGTCCGTAAACGTTGGATATAAAAAGGCTTATGAATCCTAGGTCAGTGATCATAGGCCAGTTAAATAAAGAACACCATTCCCTGTGCAGGTGAATGGTGTTCTTTGTTGTTATGCTATTTTTTTAAAATTATAAAGTTACTTCTGCTCTGGTTTCGGGTCCAGAATGGCATAACTGCCTAGCGTGGCTAATTGTGCTGTATTCAGAAGCGCTTCATCCACTGCAGCAAGGGCTTCACCGGCAGCTGTCATCAGCTCATCAGAGTCAACAGGTGAGGCAAAACGGAGAATGACCCGGTTTTCTCCCTTTTTAAGTTCACTCTCAGCCTTGGTTTTGTACTCATTAAGGGATGCGACTTCGAGATCATTCTGCACATAATAATCATTGGCATCGCTCTCGCCATTAAACATCGCGAGCTCGGAATCAAGCCAGTAATCCTTATCCGCTATTGTTTTCTGACTTGCAGCAGTCTCATCGTTGGCATTGTACAAGAAGTAGGGGATGCCGGAGTTTGTCAGGTTGTTGGTGGCATCCACATGGAACCATTCGTTCCCGATTTTGACCTTGTTCCATGCATGTGGTACACCGCTGGAAGCGCCCGTTACAACGATGCTTTCCAGTCCCGAGAGATCGGAGAGCAATTTGTAGACGGAGGCATAGCTGGCACATACCCCAACTCCTTTGACCAGAATACCGTATGTGGTAAACGAGTCATTGAACTGCGGATCGACATTTTTGAAGTTGTTTTGCTCCGCATTTTCCAGCGCTGCATCATCATACTTCGCGTTATCGTTCAGATAATCGTAGATGGCTTTCCGTTTCTCGTCTTCGTTCATGCCATTCTTGATAATGGAAGCCACCACTTCGTTTGCTTTGGCAATAATCTCATCTTGCTTCTTCTGGATACCACTAGCCGATTCATTATAATGAATCGAAAGGGTAAGCGTACCATAGTTGTATTCAAAACCTTCCACACCAAGAATCAAGGGATTCTGGTACATCACTTTCAGAACAACATCCGAGAGTGTCGTGAAATTTTGAGCTTCGGGGAAAGCTTTTAACGAAATTTTATCTTGTGCCGCAATCATGTTTTTGGCTAAAACTTCTTCCAATGCGGAATCTGCATTGATCATTGCATCGCCTGTAGCAGGCTGAGGCACGGTTTCCTGATTACCTTGTTCTACATTTTGCTGTGTATTCGATTTCTGCTCATCTACTAGATTGTTTTCTTCAGCTTCGGGAGCTGGAGCAGGTGTTTCGGTAGAAGTTTCTTCAGAAGCCATATCTGAAGAATTATCAGAAGTATCATTAGAAGCCTCAGTAGATAGAGGATCAGTTAAATCTTCTGACGTTCCCGTATCGGTTGTGGACTCTGTAGTTGGAGTTTCCGAAGCTGGTGCTTCTTCTGTTTCCGTTGCAGACTCAGGTGCATCATGATTGTTGATGATCGTTGGCACATCAGGTGCAGGGACGTAAGGTGTATCATTCTTCGGTTCCACCAGTCCGTTGCTGGACTCGGCTACGGTTTGCTGAGCAAGTTTTTCCAAATCTGCTTGAGTTACATTCTCTACGCGCACGTAGCTTTTCAGAGCCGTTCCTTTAACATGAAAAGGAATATTCGTTTCATTGAACTCCGAAATCTCTACGCTTTCGGTATCATAAACAATGGTTTCACGGGCTAGAGAGCCGTCATTGTACTCAACTGTTGTTTTCTGAGGAAGAACATCTATATTCTTTAATTTCTCCATATACAATTGTTCTTTCAAAGCTGTTGGTAACTGGGAAGCGAGCGGAGCTGTAGGGACACCTCTGCTAAAATTGGATTCTTTGCCTCCACCGATTGCAGTGACGTAATATTCTCCTCGTATACCATGGTTCTGAGTGGTAGTTATCATTTCATTATAAGTGCCTAGCCCGCCTTTTCCGTCTTTCATAAAATCATTGAAAGACGTCTCTGTTGTTACCGCAATATCTAAAGGCAGACTATTACTGAAAGCGTCCTCTGCGCCAGTTAGAGGTACATTTGTATCAAAGTTGGTTAGGTCAGAACGTTTATAAATTTTATATTCGGTGGCGCCTTCAACCTTGTCCCAGACCAACTTGAACCGTCTATCTTTGTCAATTTCGTATCTTAGGTTAGGTACGGGTAACTCCGATTTTACTGTAAACGGAATAATGATAGGCTGATCAAGTAGTGTTAGATTTTCCGCATCTGGATCATAATTCAGACGAATGTAATAAATGGGGGCACCGCCCCAAGAACTTTGACCCCTGTTTTTCATGGAATCTGAACTTAATACGCCCCATCCAAGAGGTCTAATAGAAATACTATTGTCATGAATATCTGATAATAAAGGTACTTCGCTTGCTTTGAGTGCTTTAATATCGGTATGTACGGATATGGTATCTCTCAGGGACCAATTAGATTTTCCTAAATCTGCTTTAAACTTGAACGTAAATTCTTTATCCTGAGCTACATTGTACATCGGCATAATCGCTTGTTCCGATTCAGAGCCGTATTTCTGCTTCAAACTTAAAATGGTAGAACCTTCTACTACTTCTGTAGGATTATTCTCGGACGGACTGCTTTCCTGCTCAGTACTCTGGCATCCAGCCAGTAACAGGGTTAGCGCAAACATAATGAAAAATAGACGTTTCATGATACACCGCTTTCTTGTTTTTCTTAGTTGCTCTAATGGCTACGTTCTATACGCCGAAAGATTATCAGATATGGTTAAAACCCTTACTCGAACCTCTTAACGGCCAAACCTCCTATTAATTTCCTAATATCCTTTGCTAGTTTATGGTCATATTGACGCATTGTCAAGGTGTGAGGGTAGGTTTTAAGTCCTGTAGAACAATAGAACAGTTGTAATTCCGTAGCGAGGGGACCATGTTAAAATACAAGAGTTACTACATATTTATATATATAACAGAATAATTTGAGGAGGCTGGGGTGGAGTATGACAGCAGAACAGATTGTCAGAACCTTTTTTGAAGAGGTCCGAACAGGGCGGAATCCCGATTATGCAAGCAACGTGATGGCAGAACAAGTACTGGCTCATCAAGTGATATCTGAAGAAGAGGTCACGGTGACTCGAACACCTTCCAATTATGCGGATCATGTGCGAGAGATGATTGAAGCATACGGGGAATTTTCACTCGAAATTCTGGAGTTGCTGACGCAAGGTGATAAAGTTTATGTGCGCTGGAGACAAACAGGTACCCATATTGGCGAAGTGGACGGATACAGTCCAACCAACCTCCCGGTGATTGAAATTGCCAGTGCGGTATACCGAGTGGAAAACGAACAAATTGCAGAGTATTGGATTCAGATCGACAGGTTGGGCATCGAAAAACAATTGGAACGTAATCGGAGCTGAGTTTCTTAGCTCTTTTTTAGTTTTCAGTTCTTTGTAAGCGTTACCGTGTTATAATGAACAAAGTTGTATACAAGTTACATAAAACGTTTTCTGTCTTTTGACTCCATTATCTGAAAGTGAGGTTCAGTGATGATTAAAGCAACGGAAGATAATCAATATGTTGAACTGACAAGCCCGACAAGTTTACCGAAGGCATCCGGATTCCTTTGGAATGAAAAGATGATGATTCATGTGAATTGCAGGGGATACGCTGTGGCCCAATTCATGCAGCCCGAACCTGCTAAATACTCGTATGCGCCCAACCTGGAAGCCAAGACGTTTATGCAACCGGAGCAGCCATATTATGCCCATCATCCGGGACGGTTTGTCTATATTAAAGATGAAGTAAGTGGCGAAATTTTCTCAGCTCCGTATGAACCGGTTCGCAAGCAGGCGGAAAGTTATACGTTCGCTGTCGGTAAACACGATATTCACTGGAAAGTGATTCAGGACGACATTTGCATCGAGATGTCCCTGCGTTTGCCGAAGGAAGATGTCATGGAGCTATGGCGTGTGAAGGTAACCAACCTGTCTTCGAGAAAACGCAAGCTGAGTATCTACCCGTATTATACGGTCGGCTATATGTCATGGATGAACCAGTCCGGTTCATATGTGGAAGATTTGCAGGGCATTGTCTGCTCGGCGGTTACACCGTATCAGAAATATCAGGATTATAGCAAAATCAAAAACTATAGTGACAAGACCTATCTGCTTGCAGATCACCAGCCGACCGCGTGGGAAGTAAATCATGAGAGCTTTGAAGGCGAAGGCGGACTTCATAATCCTTCGGCCCTTCAGTCGGAGACACTCGCAGGTGGAGATGCGCGCTATGAGACACCTGTGGCTGTATTGCAATACAGAGTAGAGCTGGAAGCGGGAGCGGAGCAGGCGTATCGATTCATCTTTGGTCCGGCTCATGATGAGACAGAGATTGAGGGCATTCGTCAGCATTATTTTGTGAAGCAGAATGAGGAAGGACAGGATGGTTTCACCGCAGCCGAGCAGGAGTATGCTGAGTATATTGCGGAAGGGCAAGGGAACATCCAGATTGAGACACCGGACAGCTGGCTAGATAATGTCGTGAATCACTGGTTACCTCGCCAGATGTACTATCATGGCAAAACCAATCGTCTGACAACCGATCCGCAGACGCGGAATTATTTGCAGGACAACATGGGCATGAGTTACATTCAGCCACAGATTGCGCGGGCTGCGTTCTTGACTGCTTTGTCTCAACAGCATATAAGCGGCGCGATGCCAGACGGCATTATTTTGCACCCGGACGCAGAATTGAAATATATTAACCAGGTTCCTCATACCGATCACTGCATCTGGCTTCCTGTCTGTATGAAGACCTATTTGGATGAAACGAATGACTATAGCATTTTGGAGGAACAGGTTGCTTTTACAGACAGTGAACAAAAGGTTTCTGTACTGGAGCATATGAATCTTGCGATGCGCTGGTTGATCCATGAGCGTGATGCGCGTGGGTTGAACTATATCAATCAGGGTGACTGGTGTGATCCGATGAACATGGTGGGGTACAAAGGCAAAGGCGTATCCGGCTGGCTGACCATTGCGACGGCATATGCATTTAATGTGTGGGCAGATATTGGTGAACAGGCAGGGCATGCCGAGGTCGCAGCGGAATTCCGTCAGGAAGCCGACCAGACCAATGCGGTAGCCAATGAGTATCTGTGGGATGGGGACTGGTATGCGCGCGGAATTACGGATGATAACGTAGTGTTTGGCATAAGCAAAGACGTGGAAGGACGCATCTATATCAATCCTCAGAGCTGGGCACTTATGAGCGGTGCTGCGGATCAAGATAAACAGGAGAAGTTGATTCGTGCGGTAGAGGAGCAATTGGAGACACCATATGGTGTCGAGAAGCTCGCGCCGTCTTTCACAGCTATGCGGGAAGATGTAGGTCGTGTCACGCAGAAACATCCGGGAAGTGCGGAGAATGGTGCCGTGTACAATCACGCGGCGGCGTTCTATATTTATGCGTTGTATCTGGTGGGCGAGAAGGAGAAGGCGTATCGTCTGTTGCGTAAAATGATTCCTGGCCCCGATGCCGAGGATATTCTCCAGCGGGGTCAGCTCCCCGTATTTATTCCGAATTATTATCGCGGAGCTTATCGTCAATTCCCACGTACAGCCGGGCGCTCCAGTCATCTGTTCAACACCGGCACGGTGCCGTGGGTGTATCGTTGCCTGATCGACGGATTGTTTGGACTGCAAGGTCATGCACAAGGACTTCAAGTGAGTCCGCAACTACCTGAAGACTGGAACGAGGTATCGGTCACACGTTTGTTCCGCGGAGCTGAGCTGAATGTAAACATGAAGAAGGATGCTTCTGTCGAGCAGATTGAGGTGCATGTTGACGGTCAACGGATTGCAGGTGACATCATCAAGAACATACAAGCCGGTATGAAATATGAGGTGCTGGTGAAGTTGCCATTGTAGAAAAGCGCAAGGAGTACTGCTGAACGATGTGAAGAGTTTTGGACGATCACGAAGCCGAATTAAAAACTGCCTTTCCTTTATAAGAGGAGGGCAGTTTTTGGTTTCAGCATAGTCAGGACTCATTCCATTCTTTGACTCTGTACCAATAGCTATAAATCTCTGAATAACCCAGCTTGGCGTAGAGCTTCAAGGCAGGCGCATTATTCGCAACGACTTGCAGATAACTAGAAGTAGCACCTTGTTTTTTTGCCCAATGCAATAGATGCAGGATCATCTGTTCAGCAAGTCCCTGATTCCGGAAGTTAGCGTCTGTAATGATGTCATACAATCCAATGTAGCCACGTTCGATGACACCAAACCCACAAGCGACGACTTGCCCATCAATTAACAGCGAGATGAAACCTACCTGTGTGCGGATATTATGTAACATTAATTCCGTCGTTTCCCGTTGCAGATCATTCACCTTGTTCAATCGGCAAAAGTGATCCAGCCAAGCTGTGGTCAACTGTTCGTCGATCTGTACAACTTGGTGCACAGGCTCTTTGATCTCTTCCAGACTCCGAGTTTGGATACGGGTCAGATCAACAACGCCATACCCTTTGTCTTGCAAAAGCTGGTCGAGATGATCCGGCTGAATAAACGGCGTGATTTTGAATATGGTACTTAATTGATTGGAAGCATAGATACGCTCACATTCCTCAATCTTTTCATGCACATCCAGAGTGGAGTAGTGGATCGGTTGAACGGAGTTGGCACGTTTGGTATATCCTTTGGCAAAACGGAGTACCCAACCGTCATATAGTAAGGTGGACAAGGGCTGCCAGTGGTTAAGCGATAGTTCTTCAATGGTTTTGTGTTCTGTATCTATTGTATAAGTCATATCCAACCTCCGATTTTGTAATTAAATAATAATACATAATAATGTATAAAAATACAACAAAAACAGATATATCGCCGAACAGTATGCATTATAGCCGGAGATGGTATACAATTTGATTTGGTTGAATAACTTCAGAAGCGGAGAGCATTATGTTAACTATAGAATTAAATAATCACAGCATTAACTGTCATATCCAATACGGCAAACGCAAGAAAGTGTCCATCACGATGGACTTGCCTTATATGGTAACGATCAAAGCACCGAATGGTACCAGTGAAGACATGATCCGGCAACTTGTAGAGCAGCACGGGGATGTGATTTTGAAGAAATCCGCTCTGATGCAGCGGGCGCTTGACGGTCCTCAAGCCAAGGAATACGAAGATGAGGGCAAAGGGAAGTTTTTGCTTTTTGGCAAGGAGCATGCACTGCATGAATTAATCCCTGTAGAGGGACTTACAGAAGAGGAGCTGCGAGCGAATCTGAAGAAGTTTTATTTTGCGGAGTGTAAACGCATGATTGGGGAGCGCATCGGACGTTATCAGCAGGAGTTGAAGGTGAAACCGAAGTCGGTGGAGATCGTAGATTCTCCCACCAAGTGGGGCAGTTGTAGCTGGGACAAAAAGCTGACGTTCAATTATCGGCTGGCGATGGCGCCACTGGAAGTGATCGATTATGTCATCATTCATGAACTTTGCCATATTCACCACATGAATCATGACCGCTCTTTCTGGCGGCGGATCGGCAGCATCATGCCGGATTACAAAACAAAAGAAGATTACCTGATGCGCAATGGTCGAGCCATGACGTTGTAAATATAATTTTCAACACTTTATTGTATTTGTTATCAGATTTCATGTTTCTCTAGTATAATGGATAGTAAGTCCTATACATTTTAGTTAAAGAGTAGATTAAGAGGTGAGAATTTGATAGTAAAGAATAATATACTTGGCTTGAATATTACCAATAGATTAAAAAATACTAATAAATCAATCTCCGAATCAACAAGTAAATTATCTTCTGGTTTACGAATTAACAAGGCGGCAGATGACGCAGCAGGATTGAGTATTTCTGAGAAGATGAGGGCTCAGATTCGTGGTATGAATCAGGCGGAAAGAAATATACAAGATGGGATATCATTAATTCAAACTGCTGAGTCAGGACTAGGTAATATACAGGATCCATTATTAATTAGATTAAGAGAGCTTGCTGTGCAAGCAGCAAATGGTAGCTTAACAGATTCGGATCGTTTGATTATACAGGAAGAAGTTCGACAGATTAAAGAGGGCATTAATGATATTGCCAATAATACATATTTTAACGGGATTAATTTGTTGAATAATGGATCAAATGAAGTTGTTAATCAGGATGGAGAAATTAAACCAGGCTCAGTAAGTTTCATTACGTATGTGGGAGAAAATATATCCACTCTCGGTCGATCCACCTTGATTGGTAATAGTGGAAATATTCAGAATGCTATTGGAGTTGAAATCTTATCCGGAATTAATGATCAGTTAACGATAAAATTTGACGATACGGCATACACCATTAATATCAGTGCAGGTGTGTATCGTGGATCCTCTACTGCACTATATGATGATATTAACTCAAAGCTAAGGGCTATAGGGGCTCCAGTAGAACTCTCCAATGCTTACAGTCATTGGGATGATACACATATGAGAACGCTATTGACCAGCACAATTTCAGGGAATCACAAGATAGAAGTTGAAGGAACAGCGTTTAATGAAATTTTCACCGAAGAGCTTACATATAGAGCAAGATATGAGGTTTGGGGCAGGGAAGCTGATTTTTCTATAGGTTATACGGTTAAAAGTGGTGTGAATGATACTCTTCATATTAAGGATTCGGGTGTTGACAAGACCATAATTCTTGCAGAAGGAACGTATAGCAGAGATGAACTTATTGAACAGTTAAATAACCAGTTCGATAGTGTCGGAGCCGATATCTCAGCTAGTTTTTCATCTGCTACTGGTGTGAATGTGAGTGCTGGACCGGGTAATAAACACTACATGCTAATATTGACACACAAAACAAGTGTTTCTCCGAACGCAATTCAACTAGTTTCAGGTAACGCACTTAATCCCCTTTTTATGCGTCCAGTGATTCCAGGTGATGTTTGGAATCCCAAAACGAAGAGTTCTTTAACGACAAATCTTGATCTAACTAATGGTATTGTTATTAATGGAGATAGTAACCGATGGGAAATTGGTCTTGAACATTCAATAAATAAAACATTTATTTTAGATGAGGGTAGTTACTCTTCATCAGAATTTATAGATTATCTGAACAATGAATTTCAAAAAAAAAGTGCGGGAATTATTGCTGTTGATGATAATGGTATGCTCAAATTTGAAAGAGAAATGAACGGTAGTAGTTACCAGATAACTGATTTTAAGATAACTGATATCAGTGGAAATGAAAATGGTTCAAGTTCTGACCAAACATATTTAGGTTTGCAAGTGGGTGCTAATCAAGGAGCAACTTACAAAGTTCAGCTTGCAGATGTTAGAACGAAATCAATTGGAGTAGAGAACATTAACCTTTCTTTACAGCACGATGCCAACAGATCACTCGTCCAGATTGATAAAGCCATTGAACATGTGTCTTCACACAGAGCTAGATTTGGCGCTTACCAAAATGCTCTTGGGCATGTATTGAACAATGTTATGAACGCTTCTTCTAACTTGTCCGCTGCAGAATCCAAGATAAGAGACGCAGATATTGCGAAAGAAATGATGAAAAATACGAAAGAAACTGTTCTTTTACAAGCGACACAAGCTATGCTAGCTCAAGCCAATCAAAAATCATCAGATATATTGCAACTGTTGAGATGAAAAATCAAATGGTCGAGCCGTGACGCTATAATGCCAGACACAAGCTTGTACTTAAAAAGATACATTTCTCCATTATTATTCGTAAAATCCGCGATGGTCCCACTGTTTGCAGTGAGCGGCTTCGCGGATTTTTTGTTATGACTGGATCAGGAGTGGGTTACTTGAACGCCGTATTGTTTGAAAAAATGAGTAACTGCATACATGTCCATTCGGTCATCGAACAGATGCTCAGGATAATAGATGCCTGGAGCCATAGGCTTGTCCGTTGTCATCAAGAGTATCTTCTCGGCTTGCACCGCAGCGCCGAGTGCAGTCATATGAGTTTGACCGAGTGGGTCAGAGACTGTTATCGTTCGTTCAACCTTGTTCCCTTTGGCATCCAGCCCTTTCAATTGAATGACGAGATGATGTGCACTCCCGGTTCCCGGATTATAGAGCAATTTCCGCCGGAATGGCTGGAAACGTTCACCACTGATCATCCTCCATACTCCGGTTTTGACCAATCCGGCGAGTGCATAGGTAGATACTTTACTATCGAATGAAATACGGAAACTGGCGGAATCAATATGACTCGTATGAGGCAAAGTGACGTGATCGGGTGTGTCCAGTCTGTAACATGGGGTCGTATACCCGTTCGGGAAATGTACTTTAATCGGATCTGTCATGGGATAGACAAGCCGGTTCGTGTTGGATTCGGTTACCTGAAAAGGAATACTCATCCGATCCATAAAGGCAGCTGAGTCAGGCCCGGCTTTATCTCGCAGCGAGTACAAGGCATGAATGTTTACTTCGACATGTTGCAGCGATTTAGAAAGTATCATGGCAAATAAAGAAGCTGTTCCTGCCATCCATCCAGAGGATAGCACTACAGGGGCATGAAGTTCCTCCTGCGCTACTGAACGGATCGCTTGATTGAACACCTCAGTCCAGCGTGTTACATCGATAAGTGGAATTTTTCTCCGCACTGCCGATACCAGTAGCCGATCATCCAGATCGTTCACTGCATTAATGATTAACGATATATTCTCTCCTGCGTGAATCAGTGGATCGTCTGCATTGGTATCAACAACAACCGTTTGGACACGATTGGATGGAAAAGGTGCTGCTTTACCCGCAGAACGGCCTCCCAGTACCAATTCCAGATCAGGATGCCTGTCATGCAAAATGCGGGCAAGCTGTGCACCTACAGCACCATAACCTCCAGCGATAAGAACTCTTTTTCTATTCATTCGATAAACCTCCGTTGATATGTTTATGTACTTATATGTTTAAACTATTAAACATATAAGAGTGAAGAAAAGGAATGCAGTACACCAGCGCGGTATGCGCTAGCTCTGACATTCCACTTCCACGAGATGAACGAGCTGTTTGAGTAATTCGATCGCATCGTTGAACTCCAGCTTGTAATACATCTCCGTACCTTTTTTCTGAACCGATAACAGCCCGGATTGACGCAATATTTTCAAGTGATGAGAGACCGTAGGGCGTGACATGGGGACATGCTCTGCAATCTGTGATACGTTCATGCTCTCTTGATCAATGAGCAGCGATATGATTCGCTGGCGAACGGGATCTCCCAAACCTTGAAGATAAGGACTTAGATTCTCGAAAATATCAGTAACTTTTTGGTTACCCATCGACTCGTTCATGGCTCACTCCGTTATAATGTTTAATTGTTTAAACGTATTATAAGGCTTAGTTCACTTAAAAATCAAATTTAACATTCCAAGTTGCAGGAAAATAGCTGTTCCGCTTGTCCATTTGAAGTACAATATAAGCAAATATGCCCGTACCACGAATCCATTGATGTATCCGTGGTGGAAGGAGTCCAAGATGGCTGAGAGTAACCATTATTCGGTGCTGGTAGATGAATATATCTCGGAATTTGCACCTGATGTACAGGTGAGATTACAGGCAATAAGACAGATTATTCGTGAAGCGGCTCCGAACGCCGAAGAGAAGATCAGTTACAAGATGCCTACGTATGCACAGCATGGGAATTTGGTTCATTTTGCCGCATACCAGCATCATATTGGGTTTTACCCTGCTCCCAGGGGAATTCAAGCTTTCCAGGAGGAACTCTCCAAGTATAAAGGGGGAAAGGGGTCTGTCCAGTTTCCGCTGGATCAGCCATTGCCCGTGGATCTGATCCGCCGGATTGTGGAGTATCGTGTGAAAGAAAATGTGGAGATCGCGTTGGAAAAGAAACGCAAAAAAGGAGCACCGAAGTAATTAAAGCTCCTATCACAAAAGCTCGTATCATAAACTATAAAAAACAGTCGGATGCCTATGCATTCCGACTGTTTTTGTTTTTAGATTCTAGGTTTTACTCTGGTCGTACTTCATTTTACTTTAGTTTATTCCTATGCTCTTGCTTCGCTTCTATTCAAAGGAATACGTAACGTCTGAATTACTTGCTGTAGGAATCAGATACATAAAGCTTGGGTCCACTTGCAAGTATATGGTCAGGTCGGAAACACCCAGATTAGGGACAGTCAGACTGAACCGACCATTAGCATCCAGCTTCACCGTTTCAGTGCGAATATGTTTTTCGTCAGGTGAAGGACCGTGGATCTGGAATGAGAATGTTTTGCCTGCATAAGCCGTGAGTGTTCCCCGTACTTTCAGCGTACGATCCGCTGTATATTCGAACTGCATCAGATGATTATCCAGGTAATCCTCGTTCCCGGTATCCGGTTCTTGCGGCTCTGTTCCAGGGTCTTGTGGTTCTGTCCCAGGATTCTGTGGATCGGTTACAGGTTCTTGTGAAGGATTGCTAACCGAGAAGAAACGTGTCTGATATGAAATTTCTGCTTTGGACCCGTCTTTCTTTTTCAAACCGGTAATGCGAACGTTGAACGTGTCACCTGCCTTCAGGGATTTTAAGTTATCCGGGCGGAAAATGACAGCGTAGTTATATCCATAACCATCGGTATTTACATTGAAAAAGGCTTTTGCAGGATCACTGCTAACCGGTGTTTTTGCTCCCAGTACCCAAGTTTTCTGATCGGATGAACGGACGATCTCCACCTGTACTTCGGAGTTGGAAGGCTTCGCAAAGATGTCCGGATTCAACTGTGCAGACCAGGCTTGTGACACATTGAATGCTTCAATCGGGAATGCCCCTTTATTCGGATACAAGTTGTAATTGTAATTGAGTTTTCCAGACCGGCTCGTATCCATCACTTGCATGGTGCTGAAGTGGCTCGCATAGTTTTTGTTGTCCCGGGATGCAATCCCGAAACCGACTTTCTTCAGTTGCGGACTCAAAATCCAGCGACGATGGCCGAGTGCAGCAATGTTACTGGCATCCGAATCATCCATATAAGCTTCTACGCTTTTGACTGCAAGGTTTCCTTGAGCACCATAGGAAGCGTACAGGTTGGAGCTAGAAGTCGACTTGGCTCCCAGATCAAAAAAGTCTTTCGGCATATCTGCCGGACGAGCCGGGAAGTGAGTCAATTCTCCGGTAGAGACAACAACTGCTCCATGTTGGGCTTGACGATTAAGCGCAGAGTCCAGAACGAGATCTCCCTCCAAACCGGAAAGATAACGATAGAAGTTGGCTGCACCTAGAGCCTGCTCTAATGTGGAATCACTTACTACACCAGCGACGTAAGGTGCCTTGGTCGAGGGATTCTCTGTGAATGTGGCAGTTTGGTTCTTACCACTCATCCATTGCGTCCATTTCTGACTGATTTCTTGCTCACTTCGCTCAGGCAGCAGACTGTCGACAGGGGCAGCAGCGATCTGCTGGGTCCCCAGCAGCATGAATAACAGACCTGCCAGAGGAAGAGAGAGTAACGAGCGGATGTCCCTTTTTTGAATAAACATGTTCTAATCTCCTTCTAGTAAAAAAATAATATTATGTATTCGATGTATATTATCGACATTAAAGGTATAATTCGTTAGTTTTATGAATGCCATTGTTTGTTCGAATTCAGCGTTTTTTCAGCCAGAGCCATTATAATACTCACGGAATCCTGTAATCGAAAAGGAGTTTTCGCATGTCTAAGATGCTGCATAAGTCGTTTTATCCCATTTTGCTCGTGTTTGTGGCGGTATTTATTGCTTCGTCCTTGTTGGTTCGGGCACAGTACAACTACGCCTTGTATGGGGACAATCCCATTTTGGGCATGCAGCAGTGGAGTGTTTTTCTTCCGGTCATTCTTTTGCTTCTTGGTTCAGGTGTCGGGTTATATGCTCTGTGTCTGAAACTGAACAAATACAGCCCGAAGGTTGTTATTCCGATTGTGCTGTTATGTTCTCTGGTCATTCAGATCATCATCATTTTCGTATTTCCGAGAGTGCCTACCGATGATTCGCAGACCGTTCTTTCACTGGCCATGAACATGCTGTATGACCAAGACTACTCCTCGTTTGAAACGGGTGGTTATCTGCACATGTTCCCGTTTAACTACTCGATCGTGTTGTACTTGAAGACGTTGCTGTACCTGTTCCCGGATAACTATCTGGTCATCAAACTATTTAATATTTTGTTTTCAACGTTAACAACGTTCATGATTTATCTTATCTATAAACAAGTGAATGACAGATCCACGGAACGTGATTACGGTGTGTTGATCTTTGCAGCAACGTACCTGCCTTCCTTATTCCTTAACAACCTGATCTATAACGATGTGATTGCTACAGCATTTCTGACATCTTGTTTATACTTTGTTATTCGTTTTGTACGTGAAAAGTCTTGGAAAACAATCGTCATTGCCGCCGTTTTTCTCGCGATGGGTAATTACTTCCGAAGCATTGGCGTGATCGTGCTAATAGCTGCCATCATAACTATCCTGCTGAATATGCGGAGCATCGGAGCGAAGAAAGTTGTCATTTCCATCGGTGTGCTGGCTATGTTGTTTAATGTACCAACCTGGACTCAGAATGCGGTTCTTCAATCCTCTGGGGTAGTGAGCGAACCTGTTGGAGAGAATTCTGCACCGGTCTATATGTGGCTGAACATGGGGATTAATCTGGAGCGTTTTGGCTTCTGGGACAATATGGAGAGTTATCAGATCTATCAGAGGCAGGCCGACTACAATAAGGCTGAGAGCGCAGATTTATTCAAACAAGAGATTGGCAACAAGCTGTCTGAAGCAAGTGCGAGTGACTTGGTGCAGATGTATTACAAAAAGATCATATGGACCTGGACCGAAGGGACATACCAGATGGACCGCTACGGAATCGGCAATGAAAGTTCCATCGGTGCCGGAAGAGGAAGGGGAGGTGGAATCGCAGGCTCCTATAGTTACACGAATGTGATAACAGAACTGTTGCAAGGGGATTCGGCTTATCGGACGGGGTTACTCTGGATCGTATATGTGATGAATTTCTTGATGTACTGTTTTATTCTCATCCGGTTGGTCGGTGGTATTCGTCGTAAACGGTATGACGAAGTTTCATTGATCCTGGTTATTCTCGGATTCATCGGGTTTTATATTCTGTGGGAGATTAAGTCCAGATACATCTATCCTGTATATCCGCTGTTGGTTGTTCTGTCCTATATGGGGTTCAAAGATACGTATGACTTCATATTCCATCGTAAAGGTACCTTGGAGCAATATTCCCTGAGAAAAAGGTGAGCATATGCGAAAAAATAAATATTTCACATCGGTTACGTCACTCCTGCTGATGGGATGTTTGGTTATGCTGACGGCCTGCGATGTTATAACCGCCCAGAATATTACCAACACCGGTTCTGTGCAAGGCATGAATGGATTCGGCATGCCGAATGGCGGTGGCCTGGGCATGAATGGAGGAACGCCTAGAGGTGGAAGGGGTGGCACGGGTATGAATGACCGTACAGGCAGTCCAGACATGACGCAGGGGATGATGAATGCCGACATGATAGGTAGAGTCATTTCTGTGAATGGAAACACAGTCACGTTAGCGTTACTTGAGGTGCAGGACACCTCATCCCCAAGCATGGAATGGAAGGATACCGGAATGGAGATGAAATTAAATATAAGTGATGATGTTGCTATCACGGAAGGCATGGGGACGCCGCGCTCGGGCAATTCCAGCCCACGTGCGAATTCGTCCATTCAAGTGTCTGATCTTCAAAAAGAAAACATCGTGATGGTGTGGTATAAGGACAACACCGAGACGGTGGAACGGGTGATGGTTGTCCAGTAAAAAATGATGGAATTATCGTCATTTTGTAATTGCTTACATTTGGCTTATCGGCTATTATGGTAACAACTGGTTTTTTGAAGGGAGTGAGCGTCATGAAACGACGGTCTAAGATGGTATGTTCTATCACTACAATGAAGGTAAGCATAAACTGAATAATTCCGGCAGATAATTCAGATGCAGTGTGGGACACATCCGGTTTCCCAGTCGATCTGAGATCTGCTGATATATAGGGATATAACTGCTCATTTTTTCTGGCGTATGCGAGGTTTATTTGCTTGTGCAAATTTCTCATACACTCAGAATTTTTAAAAGCCGCAGGCATAGCCTGCGGCTTTTTGCGCGCCAAAATAGGCACTCGATGGCTACGAGCAATCCACATGAAATGATCAAAAAGGAGAAATGCCCATGTTAACATTAAAATATTTATTTCAACATAATGATCTTGCCGAGATGATTTTAAAGAATTGGAGTTATGATCCTGAATCGCTGGACATGTTTCAGTATTATCGTATATCCTCCAATGCCGTGTATCCGTTCAGAGATCAGGGGGAAGTGCGATTGCTTCGATTTGCCCCGGTAGAGGAAAAAAATCGAAGCAACCTCAGCGCTGAACTGGAGTTCCTCCGTTATCTTCGAACGAATCAGTATGGAGCCATGGAGCCTGTACCTGCCCATTCAGGGGCAGAACTCGTAGAGGCTCACACGCCATGGGGAACGTACTTTGCTTCCGTATTCAAGCGAGTACCCGGATCGCAGTTAGGAAGTATTGATTTGAATGACTCCATCCTGTACAGCTATGGTCAGGCATTGGGTGAGCTGCATCATCTATCGCGCACATTCATGCCTGAGCAGAAGGAGAAACGTTGGACCTATACAGACGTTTTGAATTGGATGCAGGAGATCCTGAAGGGTTTTCCTGGTGAGACGTCTGCTCTGAATGAGGTGGAGTTTCTCCGAACATATTTTGCAGCCTGGTCTGTGAACAAGCAAAATTTCGGACTCATCCACTACGATTTTGAACTGGATAATGTCTTCTATGATGAAGGTAGCCAGTCTTGTTATGCCATTGATTTTGATGACTCGATGTATCACTGGTACGCGATGGACGTGGAACAGAGTCTGGATAGTTTACGTGAGGAGATCGAGCCTGAACAATGGGAGCAGAAGAAGCAATTGTTCCTGAACGGGTATTGGTCCAAGGCGGGAGAATGTTATGATCTGGAGAGTATGTTCCCCGCTTGTCGCCGTTTTGCCAATCTATATGGATATGTGCGTGTGCTTCGGTCTGCTGCAGAGCAGTTTTCGCATGAGCCGGACTGGATGAATGGATTAAGAGCAAGATTGAGTCGGAAGATGACAGAACAAGCAGGGCAATTTGGTCATCCGATATAAAGTCTACACGTAAAAAGTTATATCCACCAACACATTGAACACTGAACATTGAACGTATGTCATGTCTCATATCAAAATCAGTCCTCATAACAAACAAACCAGCTGGGAATTCAATGTAGAATTCCTAAGCTGGTTTTTACATGTTACTCGGTATAATCACTTATCGCAGTTCGCCCCGCCTCTACACTGATCCAGTAGGCATAATCTTCGCGCACGTCCACATAGAGGTTAAGTTCCTTTGCATCAAGGTTACTTACCGTTAATTTGAAATTGCCATAGGCATCTGTTGTAACCTGCTGCGTTTGGATATACTCTACAGCAGGCGAAGGACCATGGATTTTGATCGGCATCGTCTGGTTGGCATACGCCGGGAACGTACCTTGAAGGACCAGCGTGTGATCGGCAGAATATACAGCTTTCATGGTCTGATCCGGTAATCCGCCGTTCTTTTCATTCTCGGTAGCTTCAGTGGCATTCTTAGGTCTGCTCCATAGTTCGAAGCCTTTTTCCTTCAGGTTCTGGAGAAATACAACGGCCTCTGCCCGGGTCAAGGATTCTTGTCCCGCATAACCTTGCACCGTAGCTGCTGTTTTTCCTGAAGAGTATCCCATGTTCAGCAGATACCGGATGGCATCGTCATCCTGGGTATAATTTTTACCGCCAAGCCCCGCCACGATTACGGCTACTTCTGTTCGGTTCAAGGCATGATTGCGCAGCTTCGGATTCTGTTTGCTGGCATCCAGATTTAGATTCAACGCGGAAGCATAGGTATAATAACGATCACTCCAGATGTTTCCTTTGATAGCTTGTCCCTGTGCAGCATCGATGCTCTGAATGACATGGGAATTCGCATACAGCTTAAACAACATGGAGAGGAATTCGGCTTCACTCACCTGATTGTTGGGTTTGAACGTTCCATCCTCGTATCCACTGACCATCTCCTGTTGAACGGCCCATTGAATGGCATCTTTCGCCCAATGTGTACGGACATCAGTTAATTGGGGAATTCCCGTTACCGTAACTGAGACAACCGCTTCTTTCCCTTCAAAACGAATCCGAATTTCGGCTTTACCAGCCTGAAGTCCAATGATTTTCCCATCCTTGATGGCAATGCGATCTGACGTTGTGGTGAAGGAAACGTTAGACTGTGGAACATAGGATGTTCCGTTATCATTCACGGCAGTGATCGAGGGCAGATCAATCTGTTCTCCTGCTCGAACGTTGAGGTCCCGTTGTCCTGGCGTTATACGGGTAAGTGTTGTATCTTGAACACCGTCAACATGGAAGAAACGTGTGGAGTATGAGATTTCCGCTGCTGTACCGTTTTTCTTTTGCAGACCTGTAATTCGAATGTTGAACGTATCGCCGTTCTTTAACAATTGCACATCGTCGGGACGGAAGATGATGGCGTAGCCATATCCATATCCACCTGTCTCTACATTGAAATAGGCTTGATTAAACCATTGTTTATCCGCAGGGTCCACGTTGTAATAACCGGTTGGAAAGCCACTGTTCTGATTCTTGGCATTAAAGGTCCACGTACGTTGATCGGAAGTCCGAGTCATCTCGACCTGTACCTCAGATAGTGATGGTTTCGCGAATACATTTGTATTCAGTTGAACAGACCAGGCCTGTGTACTGCCAAAGGCTTCGATTGGAAAAGCTCCCTGATTCGGGAACAGGCTGTAGTTGAACGAAGTTCCCCCAGTTCTGCTTTTATCAAATACCTGCATGGCACTATAGTACTGATCATATGTCTTGCCTGCTCCACTACGAGTGGCGAGTCCAAATCCGATTCGTTGCAGTTGTGGACTCAAAATCCAGCGCCGATGACCGAGTCGATCAATATTGGAGGCGTCTGAATCATTCATGTAGGCCTGAATGCTTTTTGTCAGGACGTTATCCTTGGCACTACTGGTAAGGTACAGATTGGAGCTGCTGGCAGACTTTGAACCGGTGTCAAAGAAATCCTTTGGCATATCTCCTGGCTGCTCTGGATAATGGGACAGGTATCCACCCGTGGAGACCACAACAGCCCCATGCTGGGCTTGACGATTTAATGCCGGATCAAGGACAAGATCGCCTTGTAGCCCTGTGATAAAACGATAAAAGTTGGCTGCGTTCAGCCCTTGTTCCAGATAGGCATCACTTACCACACCAGCAGAGTAGGGAGCACTTGTCGAAGGTGTCTCTATATACAGGGGAGATGTATCATTGCCATTCATCCACTGATTCCACTTTTGAACGATCTCCTGCTGACTTCGCTCAGGCAACAAACTGTCGACCTGTTCCGCATGTGCATCTTGAGCACCCCATAACAGAAACAGCAGGCCTGCCAAGGGCAGAGCGAACAGCGAATGCATTTTATTTTTCCGACAAATCATGTTTCCAACCCCTCTCATATCTGAACGTACAAAGAACATATGCATGTACAGCATTATGGTATATTCATCGACATTACAGCTTGTTTTGCTTAGAGCCAGGCATGGGGAGCATAAGGCCGAGCGTGTGAAGGAGGGCGTTTAAATAAGTGAAATTGGTGATTCATTTGTGAAAAAAAAGAGCACAGGCTACCCCGCTGATTCGGGACAGCTTATGCTCTTTCTACATATGTATCTACTTTTTCAGTCAAGACTCAGGTCGAAATCAGGCTCACACATATAATCTAATGGGTACAGATCATCTCGGGCCGAGATTAATGCACGGAAATGTAGATAAAGATTATTGTGCTGTACCACAATGCTACCAACACGATGGGGCATAAGTTCAGCCACGACGAAGACATCCTCGGCATTGTTACATTTAAAAAGAACATTTTTCGGATGAATGACTTCCTCCAGGTAACTGTATGTCATCACGTGAAATGTTTGTCCGCGCCAGTTTGTCTTGATCACTTTATAGGACTGTGTGCGAACCAGATCCAGATAACGTTCCAACTGGAACGTATGCTCAAATTGCGTAATGTAACCTTTTTTGTCCACATCAATCGTAAACTCCACATCATAGCTCACATGCATTTCATCTTTATAAGATCCGTTCATGACCTTCATGTTGTCAAAGTGTGATCCGAATTCCGGATCTTCCACATAGGGAATGGTAACGAGTTCAGGATCAACATGATCTGTAATTTGGCTGTTACTGGAAGGTGGGGTGTAATACTTCGATGGCTGAAGATCAATTGATCCAATCATGCTTCATGGGAAACCGGGGCTGCAAGTTATTCGCATAGTCATCTCCTTAGTTGTTGATCAGTAGTTAGACGAACGAGTAAGAATAAAGTTGCAACAGAATAAGGAAATGAAAGATCGAGCCAGTAGTTCACACTCCTGAGAAAATTTAGATCAGAGTCAGTATATTAATACTTCTTTATTTGAGATTTTGTTATATTCAGAAAAATATACTCTATATTTTTGATCTTTTACAATCCAAATTTCGTTAATTGTTTGTAGAGGGGGTGAGGGAGCGTTGAATGATGAAGAGCTTATTCAAGAAATTCGTGAAGGTAGCCGAGCTGCCATGGAAGTACTGGTGAAACGGCATTATAAGTCGATATTTGCTTATGTTTACCGAAAAACTGGAGAGTACCATACTGCTTATGATCTCACTCAAGAGGTATTTGTAAAAATGATGAATTCCCTGAACAAGTATCAGAACACAGGACAATTCAGTCACTGGCTACTGAAGATTGCAGTGAACCATTGTAGAGATTATTATCGTGGCCGGGAGTTCAAGCAGCAACAAAGAGAGAGTGAATTAACTGAGGATGCGTTCCCTGCCAGTGAAAAACAGAATGTTTGGAATATTTTTCATAAGCAATTTCAGAACGAGCAAGTCAGGCGGGCAGTATTAAGTTTGCCTGATCACCAGCGAGATGCAGTCATTCTAAACTATTACAATGGATTGAAGATCAGGGAAGTTGCTGAACTTACGGGAACCAACGAATCGACCGTGAAGTCACGCATTCGATTGGGGATAACGAAATTAAAGGAGATTATTGTGGGAGGTGAACGTGATGAAAAGCAGAGGAAACGGAGATGAATCGAATCCTGTAGCAGAGTTGGAAATAGAAGAGTACAACGAAATTGCCTCATACCTGGATGAGTATCCGGTTGAGTTTCCATCCGAGATGGAGATTGACAAGACAATTAGAATACTGGATACATATATGCCAGATCACATGAATGCTCACCTGAAACAAAAATCATCTGGGAATTCAGTTAAGGAATTGTTTCAGTTAGTTTATGGTGAGGTCGCTGTCTTCCACAAATCTTACTGGTTAGTCTGTTCAATGCTCTTGTTGTTCGGCTATTGGCTAGGTACCCACAGTACGACAGACCCGTACATGAGTGTGTTCTTTATAGTTCCTGTCCCATTTGTACTTGGTTTGCTAGAAGTTTTCAAAGGTCGAGATCAAGGATTAATGGAAATCGAGCTGACCTGCAAAATTACAGCACAGCAACTGATGCTTACCCGTCTAATCGTAGTGCTCATTGGGAACATGGCGTTTGTTTTTTTGCTTAATTTACTTATATCAAACGAAACAGGTGTTTCCATATCATGGAGTGCTATCAGCCTTTCGTATACACAGCTTATGATCGCAGCAGGTACAAGTCTATGGCTCGCGATGCGTATCAGAGGTGGGACAGCCGTCAGTATCTTTTTAATTGTGTGGTTCGCACTGGTTTGGCTTGTACTAAGTAATCCCGAATTGAAGACTCTACTTCAAACGATCCAGCCCACAGTACTTATAGCGATGGCTCTATGCGGAGTCCTACTATTAATCAGTCAGATCTATGAGATGGCAAGAAAATATACATTACAGACAGAAAGAGGTTACTCCTTTGATACTGACCATGGATAACGTATCTAAGAAATACAGGAACAAGTTGGCGGTAAAAGAAGTCTCACTGGAACTATCCAGTGGTGGTGTTTACGGTCTCCTTGGGCCGAATGGAGCAGGGAAGACAACATTGCTTCGCATGATTGTAGACATTTCCAAGCCCACGTCTGGACAAATTTTGTTGAACGGGCGGTCTATCCAAAACATGGGAGACAGTTATCGAAGTTTGTTAGGCTACATGCCGCAACGATTTGGATTTTATAACCGATTCAGTGCTTATAAGTTTCTCATGTATATGTGCTCTTTGAAAGGGATCGGTATTAATCAAGCTTCAGCACGTGTGCAGGGAACGTTAGTGATGGTGGGCCTTGAAAATCAAGCACAACATAAAATCCGCACATTCTCCGAAGGAATGAAGCAGCGATTGGGAATTGCCCAAGCTTTGCTGAATGATCCACAAATTTTGATTCTTGACGAACCTACAGCTGGATTGGATCCCAAAGAGCGAATTCGATTTCGTAACATTATCGGCGAGCTGGGAAGAGATCGTATTGTAATGTTATCTACGCATATCATTTCTGATTTGGAGTTTTCATGTAAGGAGATGATTCTGATGAATGAAGGGCAGCTAATCGCCCATAATACTCCGCAAGAGATTATAAACCGGATGAAAAATACCGTATGGAAAGCGAAATTGAATTCGCAGCAACTTGCTGATCTTACCTCTCATTTCAAAGTAAGTGGTTTATCTTATGAGTCAGATGGAATCGTAGCCCGAATTCTGGCCAAAGAACAGCCTGTTCCGCAAGCCGTACCAGAATCACCTCGGCTTGAAGATGTGTATATGCACTATTTTGGAGAGGAGACGAAGTCTTGATTCGTTTAACTCAATTCGAGTTTTATAAAATTATAACGCGTAAAAGTATTGGTATAGCAATGTCTATGTTAATTGTTTTTCTAGTCGTATACTCTTTTTGGAGGCATCCTGGGATAATGGATGGTTCCGCTTTTTACAAACCTTATGAAGGTCCTATTACAACAGAGAAGGTAAAAATCGCACATAATCAATATGATTCCATTTGGGATAGTACCAAAGGTAGATACCAGTATGGTGCATTTTACGATATTGTGTTTTTTTCTCCAGAAACGATGAAGAACAGCACACGATATGATGATCGTGGCAACATTTTGGAGCGAACAGTGAATGTATCCGAGATTTATTATAATAAACCTTGGGGCTACCTTCTGGAATACATTGATCAATTCGGTGTAGTTTTTATGATGATTATGATTCTGCTAGGGTTGGCTCCAGTATTTACCGAAGAATATGTACTAGGTACAGCATCACTACTGCGTAGCAGCAAAAGAGGCAAAAGCAAGCTCGTATCAGCAAAATGCATTGCTTCCATATTGTACGTTGTGATGTGTGTCGTTTTATTTACTGGGGTAAACTTGGTTTTATATTGGTTAAGGTTTGGTAATCTAGCTGGGGCGGATACTTCCATACAGAGCGTGGGCATGTATGTTTACAGCTTTGATTATGAGTTCTCACCATATACGTTTACTGCTTTTCAATATTATTTAGTTCAATTGTTTACTCATATAGCAGGTAGCTTGGTCTTTGCATCTGTTGTTTTACTGGTATCCGTCCTCAGTTCTACATCCTTTATAGCTATAATTGTGAATACCGTGATAGTAGGTCTGCCATACTTGGCCTTTGACGTATTAAATTTGAATTCCGGGTCATTAAATTGGGTCGAGAAATTTTCGATAAGTACAATGATACGGGTAACAGGGCTTTATCAAACACCAATAAACTATTCCTTATTCGGACTGAATATGTCTTATTTAACGTTATATATAGTTGTGATGGCTTTCATGACTGTTTCGACTATACTTGCCACATATCGTATATTCCACGGCCGGGAAGTGTTTTCTTGAGTGAAGCTATGAGTAATTCCTTTTTAGAAATAAGGTTCGCAGTCACTGCGGACTTTTTTTATTTGCAGGTATACTGGCACTATTTCCAATCTACTTACTCTTTTGATACAGTATCTGTAGGACATATCGGAGGTATATATTATGTATGGAACAATGTTTTCATGAATGGGTCATGGAGAACCGTGCCCCATATCGCTCTCGAGAGGAGTCCATCTAATGAATGTGAATGATAAGGTGATCGAACAGCAGTCCCTTACCTTTGTGGGCATCAAACGAACGTTCTCTTGTGTGGATGGTGAGAATTTAAGAGAAATTCCTAAGATGTGGCAGGATGCTTTGGCAGACGGAATTGAGGAACGTTTAAACGGGTTCAATAACGGAGCCATTCCCGGTCTGGTGGGCATCTGTGTAGATCAGAGAGAGCTGCAGGACAATCAAATGGAGTATTGGATTGCTACCTCTCACTCAGGTGAAGTGCCTGAAGGTTTGGTTTCCATCGAACTTCCCGCGTCCCATTGGGTTGTATTTGAGGCCGATGAATTAGAGCCGGAGGCGATACAACGCTTGTGGCACCATATTATGACAGATTGGTTTCCCTCCACTTCATATCAGCATGCAGGGATTCCGGAACTTGAAGTGTATAGAGGTCACGGCACACCTCCCCAAGTCTGGATACCTGTAAAATCTGTGTGAGCAAAATTGAATTAGGAGGTCTACGATGTTATCTAATAAAGTAATTGATCATTGCCAGGAGCAAGGCTGGTGGCATGAAGATGTTCCAGCAGCATACGAAGAAGCATTGCGGAAGCTTGAGATTGATCTTCAATCGGATTTCGCACAATTTTATCTATATGCAGAGGATGGACCGACTTTTTACAGCAGGCATCAGGAGTTGTATCAGATCTGCTGGTTTATGGAGAACACTGTATATATGGAAGACATGAATGTAGCACAGCTTACACTGGGACTTCCCGAGGCGTATATTCCACTGGACAGTTTTGAAGGTGAAGGTGGATTTTTCTACAACCGTCAGACGGGAGAAGTGGTGCTGGTGGAACTGGGCGAATCGATTGAACGGTTTCTTAATGGCGAGAGTGAGCCGCAGTGGGCTGATTTCAATGCTTTTCTGGAGTGGTATTTCGTCCTGGGGGAGGAGACGGTGCAATGAAAGATCTAACACCGGAACATGCCGAACTGGAGCGACAAATTGTAGAAACGGTAGAAGCCGGTAATGTGCTGGATGAGACGCAACAACATGAACAAGCACTTATCTATTATGATCAGGCATGGGGCATGTTGCCCGAGCCTAAGATGGAATGGGAGATTGCAAGCTGGATCGCATCCTGTCATGCGAATGCACATATCGATCTGAAGCAGTATGAACTGGCGAAGCCGTGGGCTGAGATATCGTTAAGTACGCGGAGTTCGGATAGAAGTACGAGTCCGTTGATCGATCTCGGCATGATCTGCATGAGACTTGAACAGCATGACGAGGCGTATTCGTATTTGCATCAGGCGTATGAGTTCGGCAAAGAGCGGGCATTCCAGGGAAGCCCAAGGGACGTGTTGAACTATTATAAGGAAGAGCGCGCCAAGCGTACCTAGAGTGATTCCGACCATACCATGAAACGAAAAGGGTACCCCGTTTTGGCCAAAATATGACCACAGGAGTACCCTTTCGAGTTGAATATTCGTTTATTACAGGATGTTCGACTTCATCTAATCCGAAATGTTACGCGTATAGTATTCAATAATATCCTTACGACGGATAATACCGAGGAAGACACGATCGACATCCACCACGGGCACAAAATTTTGGTCTGCTGCAAGTGTCAGCATATCCTCCATTTCAGCCTCAATGAATACACATTCATTATATACCCGATTGTTAATCTCATGGACTTGAACCTGATCCATCGTATCAAAAGTCAATCCGGGTGTATTTCGCATTTTCCATAACAAATCGCCTTCGGACAGGGTAGCAACATATTTTCCATCCTGGTCAATCACGGGAATGGCGGTGTAGTGTTGCGATTCCAATTGCTCAATAGCATCTTTCATGGAAGCGGTAGACTTGATATAGGCCACTTCGGCTTTGGGGAGTAAAAAATAGCTGATTTCCATCATCGGGCTCCTTTTCAGCCTTTTGCATAGCAAAAAAGCTTTAGTATGTAATCTCACTCTTCTTATTTAAACATATTATGTGAGCTTTCGGCTATTTTTAATGATAAATTCGTCAGATTTGTTTCATTGTTTAAATGACTCTGGAAATCTATAGTGTATATTAGAGGTGATGTAACCATGAAATCCAAACGTAAATTAATGTACGGACTGCTGCCCATCTTGTTTGCAGGTGGAATCGGAATGTATCTATACATGCAGAATAACAAAGAAGCAGAGGCTAAACCCCAGACTACCGTGAATCAATACATAGAGCATCTGCAAAAAAAAGAATTTGACCAGTTGTACAGCTTGATGACACCTGCTTCGCTGCAAGAGTCGGGCATGAACAAGGAACAATTTGTTGAGAAATACAATGCGATCTATTCGGGTATGGAAGTATCCACCGTCAAAGCGGAGGTTCAGCCTGTGGATGTTGCCGAAACGGCTTCCGATGGCAGTAAGACTGATACAGATAAACAAAACCCGGATACGTATGAGGTGGATTATAATCTGCAACTGACAACTTTTTTGGGAGAAGTCAGTGAGACGCATACATTGAAACTGGTCCGGCAAGAGCTTGAGGACGGAGGCAAAAACTGGCAAATAAACTGGCAGCCTTCGCTGATCCTGAATGACATGGTTAAGGGCAGTAAGGTACGAGTGAGGACGCTGTTCCCGGATCGTGGAGACATTGTAGATCGTGATGGTTTGCCACTCGCTACCAAGGGAACGATGAATGAATGGGGCATTGTACCGGAGAAACTTGGTGATAACCCGGACCAGATGATTACCCGAATCGCGAGCCATTATCAGGTTTCGGAAGATGCCATTCATAAGGCGCTTGCTCAGACATGGGTGAAGCCGGAGTATTTTGTCCCGATTGGTTCAACGGAGGAGTTTGACGTGCCAGAATCTTTAAGCGGGGTTACGATGCAAAGCAAGGAAATCCGTTATTATCCACTCGGCGAGGCGGCTGCGCACCTGATTGGTTACGTGCGCAAAGCCACCAAGGAAGATCTGGATAAGGATACGGAAGGGTATTATCGTGCCGAGGATTGGATCGGTAAAGCGGGTTTGGAGCAGTCCATGGAGAAACAGCTGCGTGGTGAACGTGGTGGTCTGATCGAAATCACCGATGAATCCGGTAACTCCCGTTCTGAGCTTATTCGTAAGGATGCTGTAGATGGACAGAATGTTCAGCTGACGATTAGCTCCAAACAGCAAAAGAAACTGTATCAGACATTATCCAGCGGAGGAGACGCAGGTGCGATGGTTCTGATGAATCCGACGGACGGCAACCTGCTGGCGTTGGTTAGTGCGCCTTCCTATAACCCGAACAAGATGGTTACAGGGCTTACTCAGGCAGAGTGGGATGCTTATTCGGCGAATGAGAAGCTTCCTTTTATCAACAGAGTCACTACCCGGTATGCACCAGGATCAACCTTCAAAGCGATTACAGCCGCAGCGGGACTGATGGAGAAGGTGACCACAGCGGACAAAACACATGATATCTCTGGCTTGCAATGGCGCAAAAATGATAGCTGGGGCGGTTACTATGTTAAGCGTGTGAAGAGTTTATCCCCGGTTAACATGGTCGATGCTCTGGTGTACTCGGACAATATTTACTTTGCCATGGAAGCGATCGAGATGGGCAGCGCCAAGTTTATTGATGGGATCCAGAAGTTTGGTTTTGGCGATAACTTTGGACTGGATGAACTGTATCTGAAGCCAAGCCAATATGCCAATGAAGCACATCTGGATCTGTCGTCTGAGGTATTACTCGCTGATACGTCCTACGGGCAAGGGGAGATGTTGATGTCCCCGATTCATCTGGCATCGTCATTTACACCTTTTATTAATGAGGGGAAACTGGTGAAACCTGTTCTGATCGAGGGAAAAGAAAGCACTGAGCCTGAGGTAATCATTACTCCGGAAGCCGCAAATACGGTTAAGGATGCATTGGGAGAAGTTGTTTCCCGGCAGGGAGGTACCGCCCACTCCTTGAACTCAATTCCTGGGGGACTCGCGGGCAAGACAGGAACAGCAGAACTGAAAGCGAAGAAGGGAGAGAAGGGACAGGAAAACGGATTTTTCGTAGTATTTGATACCGACTCTCCGACCTTCCTGTTATCCGCTGTAATTGAAGAGGTGAACGGCCGGGGCGGAAGCCACTATGTCGTGGATAAATTAAAGCCTTTCTTGGAAAAGTTGGAGATTGCGCAGTAACTCTGATTTAATATATAGCCTCCGCAAACATAATGAAAAGACCCGGTCACCATGTTATAGTTCGAACATGAGACTGGGCCTTTTTTGTTTCATTTTATTCAATATGGAATCATTTAATTCCGAGCAGTAATCACAAGTTGGAATATCACTAATTGTATTCAATTGACAGCGTATTCGCGAGGTGTTATTTTGAGGTGGAATCTATTCTATGAGTTCGAGGTGATCGATGGTGGCTATTCGTGCTAAGCAGATTTTTGTCAATTTACCTGTTCAAGATTTGAAGAAATCCGTTGAGTTTTTTACCAAGGTGGGGTTTGAGTTTGACGCCAATTTTACGGACGAGTCTGCTACTTGTATGATCATCGGGGAAAATATTTACGCCATGCTTCTGGTGGAGGAACGTTTCCAATCCTTCATCTCGAAAAAAATCTCCAATGCTGCCGATACAACCGAAGTCATCGTTGCCCTGTCTGTAGATAGCCGTGAGCAGGTAGATGTGATTGTACAAGCTGCCCTTGATGCAGGAGCGAAGCCATCCAACGAACCACAAGATCACGGATTCATGTACGGATGGAGTTTTCAGGATCTGGATGATCATCTGTGGGAAGTCTCCTATATGGATCTAAGCGCTTTTCCTTCGGCGTGACAAAATGAAAATAAGTAGAGCCTTCCTATAGTTTATAGGAAGGTTTTTTTGCATCCATTTATTATCGGAAGTATGCATTCACACATCCCCATGTACATGGACATGAATAGGATAACCCGAGCTTGTTAAAAACGATCACAGGGAGATGACCATGACTCGTTCAAACGTGAAAAGTTATCGCTATCGTATTGGAAAAAAGCAATATATCGTAATCCAGATTCACCAAACCGCGAAGGGTTATGCCGATTCAGGGAATGTACTTGCAAGTAATGCAGTCAACGTGCAGATCATGAAACAGAAAGGTCGCCGTTCTTCTCGCAGACGTTAGTCTGGCAGCAAAGAAGAGAAGTAGGGAGGGGGATGAATAATGAGTACACGCAGAAAGAAAGCAAAACAGGTTAACCGGGTGGACGTGGACAAAAGCCGTTTGAAATTCCAGGCACGACAGTCAGCCAAAGCTTCGGTTGGACAGGGCGGTAATGCATTTGCGATCAATGCCAACGAACTGGGCAACATCCGGGTGCGCGCAGGACAGCAATAATAAACTAGATCGAGGTACCATACGAGGATGGTCAGTTGAAGATATTGCATGGTAAAGGTAAAAAAGTGAAATGATTGTGGAGGGAGAGTTGGCCAATGTGCCAATTCTCCTTTTTCATTGCTTATATTCGATACATCTGTTAAAATACAGAACGAATGTTCAGTATGTATGGAACGGAGTGAAATGGAATGAATATGAATAAAAAGCAACTTCAAACCGAGCAGACCAAGAAGAAACTTGCGGATGCTTCCAAAGCCCTTTTTGTACAAAAAGGTTATAAAGCAACGTCCATTGAGGATATTGTAGCTGCGACGGGCAGCAGCAAGGGCAATATATATTACCATTTTAAAAGTAAGGAAGGTCTGTTCCTCTATCTAATTGATGAGTGGGACCGGGAGTGGGAAGAGAGCTGGGCGGCCAAAGAACATCTGTATCGCACCTCCACGGAGAAGATTTACGGACTAGCTGAACAACTCGTCATGGATGACATGAATCACCCGCTGACGAAGGCAGCTGATGAGTTCTTCACAGGGGAAAAGAAAGAAAATGATATTGAGGAGCGGATCTCCTTAATGTTTGAGCGGCATATTCAATTTAATAAACAAATGATAGAGCAAGGCATTGAGAGCGGTGAGTTCAAAGCAGACAATGTAGATCATCTCGCGCTCATATTAGAAAGTACCATTATTGGTCTTAGCCAGATGTCACGGGGGATGGAGCCTGATCAGGCTCTTGCGTTATACCGCCAGGCCGCCAGTGTATTCTTACATGGGATTGCAAAAGATAAAGCTTAAGCAACATTTTGACAACTACGGAGGATGGAATCATGGCATTACTAACACGGAACAGGGGCGCATTGCTGCTGTTAATGTTTAATATTTTTCTTGTTTTTACGGGTATTGGTCTGGTTGTGCCGATCATGCCTGCGTATATGGATCTCCTGCAGATCACCGGATTCACGGTTGGATTGCTGGTAGCGGCATTTTCCTTCACTCAGTTTCTGTTCTCCCCGCTTGCGGGTCGATGGTCGGATACGTGGGGACGTAAAAAAATTATCGTTGGCGGTATGCTGATCTTTGCCGTATCGGAGTTTATGTTTGGTGCCGTCAATGCACCAGTCTTGCTCTTCGCTGCCCGCATGCTTGGTGGTATTGGTGCGGCGATGATCTTCCCGGCGGTTATGGCTTACACCGCAGATATTACAACAGAGGAAGAACGCGGCAAAGGTATGGGATTGATTAATGCAGCGATTACAACCGGATTTATCATCGGCCCGGGAATTGGTGGATACATCGCAGACTTTGGCATTCGAATTCCGTTCTACGCCGCAGGGGTTGCCGGGTTGCTGGCATCAATTATCACATTGATTATTTTGCCTGAATCCACGCGAAGCACAGGAGAGCAAACTAAACCTGTAGCTGGCGCAGAGAAGGTCAAAGCTCCGGGTATGGTATCCCAATTGCTCAATTCATATCGTGAACCGTACTTTTTCAGCTTGATTATCGTGTTTGTTATGGCATTTGGTCTGGCGAACTATGAGACGGTATTTTCACTATTTGTGGATCACAAATTTGGCTTCACGACCAAAGACATTGCATTCATTATTACTTTTGGTTCCATCGCGGGTGCAGTTGTACAAGTATCTCTGATCGGTTGGTTGCTCAACCGGTTTGGTGAAAAGATGGTCATTTCGGTCTGTCTGTTATTTGTAGCCGTATTTGTATTGTTGACCTTGTTTGTAAGTACGTACTGGATGATTCTCGTCGTAACGTTTATCGTCTTTCTGGGTATGGATATTTTACGTCCGGCGATCAGTACACAGATGTCCAAACTGGCACAAGAACAACAGGGCTTTGTGGCCGGACTGAACTCGGCGTATACCAGTTTGGGGAATATCGCAGGTCCAATCGTAGCTGGAGCACTGTTCGATGTGAATATTAACTATCCTTATGTTTCGGCAGCTGCCGTTCTGGCGATCTGTTTCCTGTTATCCCTACGAGTACTCAGAGGGGCCAAAGCGGTAAAACAACCGAAGGCTGAAATGTAATTTTATAATTGGAAAAGAAAGCATCCATATCAATGCATCAACACCAAAAAAGTCGACTGCACATGAAACATGTGCAGTCGACTTTTTTAATAGTACGGTATTAACGAATTTCTCCATTCGTTTCAATCAGTTTTTGATACCAGTGGAAACTCTGTTTGCGGATACGTCTCAATTCCTTAATATCGAATTCCTCACGATCCACATAGATGAAGCCATAACGTTTGCTTGATCCTTGATGTGTGCTAACCAGATCGATCGCAGACCAAGGGCAGAAGCCAAATACATCCACGCCGTCCGTGATCGCCAGTTGAATCTGTTCGATATGTTTATTGAAGAATTCAATACGATATGGATCGTTAACCACGTCGCCTTCCTCCAGTTTATCAAAGGCACCCAGACCGTTTTCCGTAACGATCAATGGCAGATGATAACGGGAGTAGATCTGACGCAGGGTGGAGCGGAAGCCGACCGGATCAATTTCCCAGCCAAACTCCGTTTTTTGCAGATTGGGATTCACAGATCCTCTATATGCGCCCGGTTCACCTACGATTTCATGCTGGTCTCCTGTATGGGAGAAGTCATTACCATCGTTCAGACTTTCACCAACCGTTTGAGAAGTATAGTAGTTAAACGCAATAAAGTCAGGGTTTCCTTGCGCCAGGATATCCATATCTCCGTCTTCAATGACAGGTGTATATCCTTTCTCTTCGAGATAACTCCAGGCAATATGATTATAACGTCCATATACCGCCATATCGAGATAGAGCCAGTTACGAATGGCAGCATAGTTATCAGCTGCGAGCGTATCTTCCGGTTTGGAGCTCGCTGGGTAGATTACGCCGATGTTGGGCGCTGGACCAATTTTGGCTTCAGGCAGCATTTCATGACACAGGACCATGGCTTTAGCTTGAGCAACCAGCATGTGGTGATTTTGCTGATATAGTGTTTTTTGCGGATCAACAAGTGTTGTATCCAGTGTACCCAGAGAGCCGGGATGCAGGATCAGCATATTTTGTTCGTTAATGGTCAACCAATATTTGACCCGATCTCCGTAGTTCTCATAAAGGGTCTTGGCATATTGTTCAAAAGCATCAATCGTTGCACGGTTGGACCAGCCACCTTTTTCTTCAAGTGCATAAGGAAGATCGAAGTGATACATCGTCACAATGGGTTCAATACCGTATTTAATTAACTCATTAATGAGAGAATCGTAAAAGGCGAGCCCCTTCGGATTCACTTCACCCGCTCCTTGCGGATAGATGCGTGTCCATGCGATGGAGAAGCGGTAGGCTTTAAAGCCCATTTCGGCGAGCAACGCCACATCTTCTTTGTACATATGATAGTGATCACTGGTTACCTTGAAGTCGGTTACGCCTTCCACATGATTGCCCATGTCGATGACAGAAGGACCTTTGCCATCTTCATTCCAGGCTCCCTCGATCTGATAGGCAGAGGTTGAACCTCCCCAGAAGAAATCTTTAGGAAATGGTTTCAGTTGAGTATGTTTCATGGTTAGTTCCTCCTAAGTTGAATTCATAATATATAAGTTGTGTCAGACAACGAGAGTCAGCAGGACATCATTTTTCTGTACTTGCTCTTGATTTGTTTCGAACACATCCACTTCTTGCTGCGTTAGGGTAACAATGACAGGTGTTACGGTTTCGTATCCGGCTTCCTTGATCTTATCGATGTCAAACTGGATCAACAGATCGCCCTGTCTGACGATATCCCCTTCCTGAACGACAGGAGAGAAATGTTTTCCCTTCAGCGCTACTGTGTTGATGCCAACATGAATCAGAATTTCTGTTCCTGCGTTTGTTGTTAACCCGATGGCATGTCCAGTCGGGAAGAGGGAAGTGATAACACCATCCACCGGAGCGACAACTTCACCAATCTCAGGGACAATCGCCAATCCTTTGCCCATAGCACCAGTCGAAAAAGCTGGGTCGTTAATGGTACTCAGTGCTACGGCTTTACCTGTAAGTGGGCTATATATTTGTTCCTTTTTGATTTCTGTTGTTTTGGTCTCAGGTACGACAGGAAGCTCTACCGGCGTACTTTCAGCAGATGTGCTGGAGACAGATTCATTTTTCTCGGAAACTGTGTCTTTCGTTTTGCTTTCATAACCAAACATCACGGTTAATACCGCAGCTACCGCAAAGGAGCAGGCAATCGCAATTACGTAGACAACCGTTGGTGTATAGACAGGAATGGCAAATATATTGTGGAACACATAAGCACTCATTTTAACACCAAAGTGACCATTGATGGCACCGCCGATCGCACCTGCGATAACCACGATAGGAATCACACGTTTATAACGTAGGATCAGGCCGTATACGATTGGTTCAGTGACACCTGCAAGTAAACCGGTAAGGCTGGTCGAGCCAGCAAGGGTTCGCAGGGTTTTGTTCTTTTTGGCTTTCAGGAAAATACCGAACGCTACACCGATTTGTGCAAATACGGCTGCAGCAGCCATGGCTTCGATCGGGTCGCCGCCAAGCCCGATATTCTGAATCGTGATTGGAGTAAAGCCCCAGTGGAGTCCGAATACAACCATGAAGGTCATGAATCCACCCAGTACAACCCCTGATAATATACCGCTGACGCCAATGAGCCAAGTTACGCCGGAGGAGATCCAGTCACCTACCGTAGTACCGAACGGTCCGAAGGCCATAGCGGATAGAGGAACCATAATCATCAAAGCAATCATCGGTACAAGGAACAATTGCAGGTCTTTCAAAATGATTTTCTTAAGTAACTTATCCAGAACAGCGTAGATGCTAATTGATATGAAGATTGGGAATACGCTGGCTGAATAATTCATCATGACAACCGGTATGCCCAGGAACGATACATCTGAGCCTTTATCCATCAGTCCGGTGAAGTTCGGCTCCATCAGAGCGGCACCAATTACACCAGCTACATAAGGATTGGCTTTCAGCTTCATACCCAGTGTGATGCCGAGGAAAATGGGCAAGAAATAAAATACAGCGTTGCCGGCAGCGGACAAAATCAAGTATGTGTCACTTGTATCAGACATCCACCCAAGCATCGTCAAGACAGTCAGCAAAGCTTTTAGCATACCTGATCCTGCCATAGCCGGGATTAACGGCGAGAAACTTCCCGATATAATTTCAAAAACTTTGGATAATAGCGAGGTTTTTTCTCCTGTGGACTCAGCCGATGAGGAGGAATCTCCTCCGAAATCCCGGTTTTTCATGATCTCCGCATATACATGAGCCACGTTACTACCGATGACCACCTGGAACTGGCCGCCGCTTTCGACAACGGTAATAATGCCTTCATGCTTCTCAAGCGTTTCACGTTCGGCCTTTTTCGAATCTTTCAGGTCGAATCTCAGCCGGGTCGCACAGTGGACAAGACCATTGATATTGGCTTCTCCGCCGACGAGACGAACGATGTCATCCCCCATTTTTTTATGATCCATGTTCATTCTCCTTTGTTGTTAAGATTGCCTGAAAACAAAAAAATACCTAAACGAATGGCTATGATCATCGGAAAGATGACCTGTTGCCAATCATTTAGGTATCGCCTGCTTAAGCAGTAACAATCCTTGTCGTTAAGTTGTGAGACCTACTATATATGACGCCGAAATCGTTTGCAAGCTTTTTTTATTCCGTGTCCAGCAACTCGTTACGGGAAGTGACACGTTGAATATGGATCGTTAAATACACCTTTTCATCAATGGACATGGCACTTTCAAACTTTTCCTCAAGGTACTGATTGATCCGTTGTGTGCACTCAAAAGCCTTGCTGTATTTGTCCTTCACCTGTTCATACAGAAAGTTATCTCCTGAAGCAAATTGCTCCTGTTCATTACTCAGCATTCTCTGGACAAAGTATTGCAGATGAGTAATAAACCGGGAATAATTAAACGAATTTTCATCCAGGGCAATTTGGTAATGATTAGTCACAATATTGAAGATATCATCAATAACTTCGGTAATTTCAACGGTTTGTTTCATGCCTTGAGCATCTTGGCGTGCGTTTACAAAATGCATGGCAATAAAACTTGCCTCATGTTCATCCATCTGGATGCCGAATTGCTCCTGGATCAGCTCCACAGCGTTCATTCCAATCCCAAATTCCTTTTTGTAAAACTTCTTGATCTGCCACAAAAGGGAATTCTTCAGCCCGACGGATTTACGGTACCGGGTAATGGCAAACTGAATATGATCGATCAATGATATATAGATATTATCACTAAAAATATCGCCCATTTCCTTTTTGGCATGGCCTACAATTTCGTCCGCCAACTTCAAATATTCGACCGACGTTTCTCCAATCAGATCAATGAGTTTTTGCGGTATTTTATCCGATTTCAGCACAAAAGTTTTTTCAATTTTATCCTCATCCACGGGTTGTCCGTTTTTCTTTTTGAAGCCAAGACCGTTGCCAATGACAACAAATTCGTGACCAACCTGGTTCTCAGCCCGGATGACATTGTTGTTAAAAATCTGACGGATGATCATATATGTGTTTCACCTCAATTGGTCGTAATAATAACAAAAAACCCAAACTAAGGCTTAAATAGACAGCCTTGGTTTGGGTATCGCCTGCTTACCAGTAACAATCCCGAAGAAGACGCAGCTTCCTCTTTCAATTATGTCCACTATACCGCTTTCATAACAGAATAACAATACAATGATTTATGGAAATGGACGTAAAGACGTGGATTTTTGGTATAATAAGAAATGCTGGAAGTGAATTAGATGGGCTGGGTTGCATAATAAGTTACCGAGGACGGTCATTTTTAAGCATATACAGGATTATTGGAGTGATAACATGAGCAATGCAAAAGGAAAAGGCGGCACCGGCCGTGGTACGGGTAAAAAAGGCTGGAACCGTTGGCAAGCCGCTGCTAACCGGGCGAAAAGTGCACCGAAGCCTTATAAAAGTAAAGGCACAAAGAAGAAGGACGATACCGAAACTTCAAGTGGCAAGCCCGAGTAAGTATGGCTTGACGATGCCAGAGGAGAGAGCTGCCTGACTAACGGGTGGGTCTCTTTTTGCTTGAAAAGATAAAAAATTAAATTGACAGTATTGTAGATATGGTAATAATATAGAGCTTACGCAAATTAGATGGTAGTGCTACTATATAGAGAAAGGAGCATCAGCATGCCTGTTAATATGGATGAAAATCCACTTGGACTGATTCTGTCACGGACGTATCTGGCATACAAAAAAACAACAACCAGAAATCTGAGCGAACAGGATATTACGCCGGAACAATTTGCAGTCTTGAATGAATTGAGCAAGGCTGGAAGCCATATATCACAGAAAAAACTGGCTGAATTAACAGTGCGGGACCAGACAACGGTAGGCAAAATTATAGACAAGTTGATTCGCAAAGGTCTGGTGACAAGAGAAGAAGATCCACAGGACCGCAGAGCGGTTTTACTTTGTTTGACGGCGGAAGGACTGGAAATGAATAACGTTCTGACACCAAAGGCAAAACAGCAAGAGCAAGAGGCACTCGCTGAATGTTCCCCTGAAGAGCTTGAAGCATTCATGAATGTGATGAATCGCATCTATGAAAAGATGAAATAAATTTTTTTGGGCAAATATGTGCACGTGCATATATGTGTAGTGCAATTATTTCAATTTTAACTAACGGGAGTCGTGAACGAATGAAAAGCTTCAAAGATTTTCTTAAAGTGCCACAGACAAAAATAGGGTTGGTTTTTGCATTGATTGTTCCGCTGTTATTTGTTGTGATCTGGATGACGGGTTATCATCAAGCCACGGAGAGAGTGGATCAACTTCAAGTTGCTCTGGTGAACGAAGACGGGACACAGGGAACAGAGGTGCAGAAGCAGATTGAAACGCTCGCGCCTTTCCATGTTAATGTACTGGAATCTGCCGAGGAAGCTGAGCAACAGATGAATGCAGGTAATTACGCGATGGTTATTGTGATTCCAGATGGGTTTGCTGACCAGATTGGCGGCGGTACAGACGCAAGCTTGTCCTTTTATATCAATCAGGGAAATGCTGATGTAGCCAAATCGATTGTGGAACACGCGGCGACTGGAATGACTGCACAAATGGGACAAGGGATTCTGGAATCCAAGGTTCAAGTGACACTCAATGACGATAGTACAAACAGCGATGAACTGAGTGCAGCCATTGGACAAGCGATGGCGAAGATGAATGAAGGGCCTGTGAAGGCTGAAATTAATAAAACGAACAGCGTAAGTGATTTTGCAACATCGATGCTGCCCATGATTCTGGGTTTTATCACCTATATTGCTTCGATGACTATGAACATTCAGTTCAATATTACGTCGAATATCATGAAACGTAACCACTCAAAATGGGAGATCTTCTGGGGACGGCAATTGCTGTTATTGTGTATAGCTGTGATCGTTCCTCTGATTGTGGATACAGTAGCTCTTCAGTTCACGGATGTTGCGAGCTCCTTCGGCGCTTTGTATCTGTATCATGTGCTTGTGAGTCTGGCTTGTATCTGTTTTACACAAATGAGTTTTGCCCTGTTTGGCAATGCAGGCCCTCTATTTAATGTAGCGATGGTTCCACTCCAGTTGATGACTGCAGGAAATATCATTCCAGCCGAGATGCTGGCGCCATTCTACCGTTATATCGGAAACTTTCTGCCCGCTTCCAATGGGGTACAGGGATTTATGCGTTTGATCTATAGTGGAGAAGCAGTGGGGGGATACATGGTTCATCTTCTGTTGATCTCGATTATTACGTGGGGAATTACGTTGCTGCGAGTTGGCATGCAAAAAGCAGGTAATGGACAAATGACGATGACGCCTCCAGCATCAGCACAGGCACAACATTAAGGGTTTCCTTCTATATATAATGTAATAACACCCAAGAAAGTGGTTCACGTATAGCAATATGCGTGCATCACTTTTTTTGTTTATCTTCTATAGTAATTCTACTTATACTCGTGGTAACTTACAGAGCACCCCGGTAATCTTGAAAGACGTTGATAAAAGGACAACCTAAATTGAGCATATTAATGAAGCTGAATTATATGAGAGGAGATGTAGGCTAATAAGTTTAAAATCAATTAGACATGTATGGCGATGTATGAATAGAAAGAGTGTCGTTTAAGCTATAAAAACTTTACACGGGGATAGAGGAGAGCTACACAGTAAAGGTAGTTGATTTGTAGTAAATGAATTTTATTAAATTAAGTATTGTAATTAATATCTATACGTGATATATTATTAGTCCGGCCAAGAAAACACGGTTTACACGGTGCGGTAAGCAAATCAAATAAGCTTCGAAAGAAACTTAAAAAAAGAGCTTGCAAAGTTGGTTCGGACATGATATTATATAAGAGTTGCTGAAGAGAACAACATTCGGTAACGAAACAAGTTTGATCTTTGAAAACTGAACAACGAGTGAGTAAGCATTCTGCTTGCAGAATGAACGCGAAAGTTGGAAACAAGCCTTGGCTTGAATCGACTGGAGCACAAATGAGATTTTTAATCTCGTCAGATTCAAAATGAGCTTATCGCTCTTTTCAATACTTTATTGGAGAGTTTGATCCTGGCTCAGGACGAACGCTGGCGGCATGCCTAATACATGCAAGTCGAGCGGACTTGATGAGAAGCTTGCTTCTCTGATGGTTAGCGGCGGACGGGTGAGTAACACGTAGGCAACCTGCCCTCAAGTTTGGGACAACTACCGGAAACGGTAGCTAATACCGAATAGTTGTTTCCTTCGCCTGAAGGAAACTGGAAAGACGGAGCAATCTGTCACTTGGGGATGGGCCTGCGGCGCATTAGCTAGTTGGTGGGGTAACGGCTCACCAAGGCGACGATGCGTAGCCGACCTGAGAGGGTGATCGGCCACACTGGGACTGAGACACGGCCCAGACTCCTACGGGAGGCAGCAGTAGGGAATCTTCCGCAATGGGCGAAAGCCTGACGGAGCAATGCCGCGTGAGTGATGAAGGTTTTCGGATCGTAAAGCTCTGTTGCCAGGGAAGAACGCTTGGGAGAGTAACTGCTCTCAAGGTGACGGTACCTGAGAAGAAAGCCCCGGCTAACTACGTGCCAGCAGCCGCGGTAATACGTAGGGGGCAAGCGTTGTCCGGAATTATTGGGCGTAAAGCGCGCGCAGGCGGTCATTTAAGTCTGGTGTTTAATCCCGGGGCTCAACCCCGGATCGCACTGGAAACTGGGTGACTTGAGTGCAGAAGAGGAGAGTGGAATTCCACGTGTAGCGGTGAAATGCGTAGATATGTGGAGGAACACCAGTGGCGAAGGCGACTCTCTGGGCTGTAACTGACGCTGAGGCGCGAAAGCGTGGGGAGCAAACAGGATTAGATACCCTGGTAGTCCACGCCGTAAACGATGAGTGCTAGGTGTTAGGGGTTTCGATACCCTTGGTGCCGAAGTTAACACATTAAGCACTCCGCCTGGGGAGTACGGTCGCAAGACTGAAACTCAAAGGAATTGACGGGGACCCGCACAAGCAGTGGAGTATGTGGTTTAATTCGAAGCAACGCGAAGAACCTTACCAGGTCTTGACATCTGAATGACCGGTGCAGAGATGTACCTTTTCTTCGGAACATTCAAGACAGGTGGTGCATGGTTGTCGTCAGCTCGTGTCGTGAGATGTTGGGTTAAGTCCCGCAACGAGCGCAACCCTTATATTTAGTTGCCAGCATTTCGGATGGGCACTCTAGATAGACTGCCGGTGACAAACCGGAGGAAGGTGGGGATGACGTCAAATCATCATGCCCCTTATGACCTGGGCTACACACGTACTACAATGGCCGGTACAACGGGCTGCGAAATCGCGAGATGGAGCCAATCCCAACAAAGCCGGTCTCAGTTCGGATTGCAGGCTGCAACTCGCCTGCATGAAGTCGGAATTGCTAGTAATCGCGGATCAGCATGCCGCGGTGAATACGTTCCCGGGTCTTGTACACACCGCCCGTCACACCACGAGAGTTTATAACACCCGAAGTCGGTGGGGTAACCGCAAGGAGCCAGCCGCCGAAGGTGGGATAGATGATTGGGGTGAAGTCGTAACAAGGTAGCCGTATCGGAAGGTGCGGCTGGATCACCTCCTTTCTATGGAGAATCGTTTCCTGCAACGGAAACATTCAAATATAAAATCTAGCCAGGTCGGCTAGTTACTCACTCGTTGCTCAGTTTTGAGAGCTCAAACTCTCAAACAGCTTGCTTTTGCATGGAGCTTGTTCTTTGAAAACTAGATATCGAAACGAAACAAACGCGAATTAGAACATTCCTTTTTAGCTGAACTTGTGTAAACAAGTTTCAATAAAAACGGTAGTCAAATTGCTTTTGTGATGGTATCGGGTGAGAGCGACTTTTGGCTTTGCGCAAGCAAACCAAGGGAAGCGAGCGACCGAAACCGGAACAAAATGGTTAAGCTACTAAGAGCACACGGAGGATGCCTAGGCGCTAGGAGCCGATGAAGGACGTGGCGAACAACGAAACTGCCTCGGGGAGCTGTAAGCAAGCTTTGATCCGGGGGTGTCCGAATGGGGAAACCCAGCTGGGGTAATTTCCAGTTACTCATAACTGAATACATAGGTTATGTAGAGGCATACCAGGGGAACTGAAACATCTAAGTACCCTGAGGAAGAGAAAACAATAGTGATTCCGTCAGTAGCGGCGAGCGAACGCGGAGAAGCCCAAACCAGAGAGCTTGCTCTTTGGGGTTGTGGGACGTCTCACATGGAGTTACAAAGGAACCGGTTAAGCGAAGAGGTCTGGAAAGGCCCGCCAAAGAAGGTAAAAGCCCTGTAGTTGAAAGTCTGTTCCCTCCGAGACGGATCCCGAGTAGTGCGGGGCACGTGAAACCCCGTATGAATCCGGCAGGACCATCTGCCAAGGCTAAATACTTCCTAGCGACCGATAGTGAAGCAGTACCGTGAGGGAAAGGTGAAAAGCACCCCGGAAGGGGAGTGAAATAGAACCTGAAACCGTGTGCTTACAAAAAGTCAGAGCCCGTTTTAGGGGTGATGGCGTGCCTTTTGTAGAATGAACCGGCGAGTTACGTTCCCGTGCAAGGTTAAGGTGAAGAGCCGGAGCCGCAGCGAAAGCGAGTCTGAATAGGGCGACTTAGTACGTGGACGTAGACCCGAAACCGGGTGATCTACCCCTGTCCAGGGTGAAGGTGCGGTAACACGCACTGGAGGCCCGAACCCACGCATGTTGAAAAATGCGGGGATGAGGTGGGGGTAGCGGAGAAATTCCAATCGAACTCGGAGATAGCTGGTTCTCCCCGAAATAGCTTTAGGGCTAGCCTCGGAAAACAGAGTCGTGGAGGTAGAGCACTGATTGGGTGCGGGGCCCGCAAGGGTTACCAAGCTCAGTCAAACTCCGAATGCCATAGACTTACTTCCGGGAGTCAGACAGTGAGTGCTAAGATCCATTGTCAAAAGGGAAACAGCCCAGACCATCAGCTAAGGTCCCCAAGTGTGTGTTAAGTGGGAAAGGATGTGGAGTTGCACAGACAACCAGGATGTTGGCTTAGAAGCAGCCACCATTGAAAGAGTGCGTAATAGCTCACTGGTCGAGTGACTCTGCGCCGAAAATGTAACGGGGCTAAACACACCACCGAAGCTATGGCTTGATGCTTTGCATCAGGGGTAGGGGAGCGTTGTATAAGGGTTGAAGGTGTACCGTAAGGAGCGCTGGACATTATACAAGTGAGAATGCCGGTATGAGTAACGAAAAGATCAGTGAGAATCTGATCCGCCGAAAGCCTAAGGGTTCCTGAGGAAGGCTCGTCCGCTCAGGGTAAGTCGGGACCTAAGGCGAGGCCGAAAGGCGTAGTCGAAGGACAACAGGTCGAAATTCCTGTACCACCGTAAGCCGTTATGAGCAATGGGGGGACGCAGTAGGGTAGTGACGCGGACTGATGGATGTCCGTCTAAGCAGTAAGGCTGATGTGTAGGCAAATCCGCACATTGTAAGGCTGAGCTGTGATGGGGAGCGAAAATTGTAGTAGCGAAGGTCATGATCTCACACTGCCAAGAAAAGCCTCTAGCCAGGTGATGGTGCCCGTACCGCAAACCGACACAGGTAGGCGAGAAGAGTATTCTAAGGCGCGCGGAAGAACTCTCGTTAAGGAACTCGGCAAAATGACCCCGTAACTTCGGGAGAAGGGGTGCCCCGGTAGTGTGAATAGCACGAGGGGGCCGCAGTGAAAAGGCCCAAGCGACTGTTTAGCAAAAACACAGGTCTGTGCGAAGCCGTAAGGCGAAGTATACGGGCTGACGCCTGCCCGGTGCTGGAAGGTTAAGGGGAGTGGTTAGGGAGTAATCCCGAAGCTGTGAACCGAAGCCCCAGTAAACGGCGGCCGTAACTATAACGGTCCTAAGGTAGCGAAATTCCTTGTCAGGTAAATTCTGACCCGCACGAATGGCGTAACGACTTGGGCGCTGTCTCAACGAGAGATCCGGTGAAATTTTAATACCTGTGAAGATGCAGGTTACCCGCGACAAGACGGAAAGACCCCATGGAGCTTTACTGCAGCTTGATATTGAATTTGGGTACGATCTGTACAGGATAGGTGGGAGCCTTTGAAGTGGGAGCGCAAGCTTCCATGGAGGCAACGTTGGGATACCACCCTGATCGTATCTAGGTTCTAACCTGGTACCGTAATCCGGTGCGGGGACAGTGTCAGGTGGGCAGTTTGACTGGGGCGGTCGCCTCCTAAAGAGTAACGGAGGCGCCCAAAGGTTCCCTCAGAATGGTTGGAAATCATTCGAAGAGTGCAAAGGCATAAGGGAGCTTGACTGCGAGACCTACAAGTCGAGCAGGGACGAAAGTCGGGCTTAGTGATCCGGTGGTACCGCATGGAAGGGCCATCGCTCAACGGATAAAAGCTACCCTGGGGATAACAGGCTTATCTCCCCCAAGAGTCCACATCGACGGGGAGGTTTGGCACCTCGATGTCGGCTCATCGCATCCTGGGGCTGAAGTAGGTCCCAAGGGTTGGGCTGTTCGCCCATTAAAGCGGTACGCGAGCTGGGTTCAGAACGTCGTGAGACAGTTCGGTCCCTATCTGTCGTGGGCGTAGGAAATTTGAGAGGAGCTGTCCTTAGTACGAGAGGACCGGGATGGACGTACCGCTGGTGTACCAGTTGTTCCGCCAGGAGCACCGCTGGGTAGCTATGTACGGACGGGATAAACGCTGAAAGCATCTAAGCGTGAAGCCCCCCTCAAGATGAGATTTCCCAGTATGTAAGACCCCTTGAAGACGACGAGGTAGATAGGCTGGGGGTGGAAGTGCAGCAATGCATGGAGCTGACCAGTACTAATCGGTCGAGGGCTTATCCAATAGCAAGTTGTAATTCGCATGTTTCGTTTCGAATCTAGTTTTCAGAGAACGATCTCTGAAATGTAAGCTACGCGTTTGGTGGCGATGGCGGAGGGGTTCCACACGTACCCATCCCGAACACGACCGTTAAGCCCTCTAGCGCCGATGGTACTTGGACCGCAGGGTCCTGGGAGAGTAGGACGCCGCCAAGCAATAGAAGACACACTTGATGATATCGAGTGTGTTTTTTTTATTTTATTGTAATTCATAAGTTCCGATTTGACTTGTTATATACATAAAATACTGGCGTTCCAATCCTTAAAGCTGTGATACAATAGGTGAGGTCTATATAGAAAACGGAAACACGCATAAGTACGAGGAGGAACAGTGAACACGATGAAATCAGCCCCGTTTATTGCCGTGGAAGGTCCGATCGGAGCGGGGAAAACAACGCTGGCAACGATGCTTTCCCATGAATTGAATCTTCCGTTAGTTAAAGAAATCGTAGAAGAGAATCCATTTCTGGCTTCCTTTTATCAGGATATCGACGAGTGGAGTTTCCAATTGGAAATGTTCTTCCTGTGTAATCGGTTTAAACAATTGGAAGACACGGGTGCTCATTATGTAGAGCAGAATACCCCAGTCATTTCGGACTACCATATTTATAAAAATATGATTTTTGCCGATCGTACCTTAAAGGGAACGAAGCGGGATAAATATCGTCAAATCTATCATCTGTTAACAGATGATCTGCCAAAGCCCAATCTGGTGCTCTATATTGAAGCTGAACTCGATACGTTGATGTACCGCATTAACAAGCGTGGACGCTCATTTGAGCAGGATATGGACCCGGCATATATGGAACAACTCATTGCTGATTACAAAACAGGCATGGACTATCTGGCAAATAGCTCAAATCCGCCAGTAATCATTAAGGTCAATGCAGAGCAACTCGACTTTGTGGAACATCCTGAACACTTCAGGCAAATTGTTAATCACGTAAAGGAGTATATCATATGAATAACTATGGCATTCCAACGAATGCATTAATTACGGTAGCAGGTACGGTTGGAGTGGGTAAATCCACGTTAACGGCTGCGCTTGCACAGCGTTTGAATTTCAAGACTTCTCTGGAACAAGTTGATCATAATCCATATTTGGAGAAGTTCTATCATGACTTCGAGCGTTGGAGCTTCCATCTGCAGATTTATTTCCTGGCAGAGCGCTTCAAGGAACAGAAAAAGATTTTTGAACTGGGTGGGGGATTCGTACAGGATCGTTCCATCTATGAAGATACGGGCATTTTTGCACAAATGCATGCAGATCAAGGAACCATGTCTGCTACAGATTTTGAGACATACAGCAGTTTGTTTGAAGCGATGGTAATGACACCGTATTTCCCACATCCAGACGTGCTAATTTATTTGGAAGGCAGTCTGCCTTCGATTTTAAACCGAATTACGGAACGCGGACGCGAGATGGAGATTCAGACGGATCGTTCGTACTGGGAGCATATGCACGAGCGCTATTCCGTGTGGATTGATCAGTTTACGGCTTGCCCTGTGCTGCGTCTGAACATTGATGAGTATGATGTGCATGATCCGGCATCGGTGGATGCCATTTTGGCACAGATTGCAGCTGTCATTCAGCCTTCCAAGGAAGTACAAAGGTAAGATAGAGCGAGCTTTCCGATGTAGTTTTCTGGGTTACGTTGGTTATATCTATGATACAGATATAGACAACATCCCTTCTACGGCTATTATGCTGTTGGAGGGATGTTTTTTTATATCCCAAGGGAATGATTATGAGTTGTTTGTGGACAGAACTAAAATGATATTCGAGCGAATAAGGAAATGGATGCTTAATATATCTTTTATGTTATATAAATATATTTGCTCACCAAAAGTAGAAAAATGTTGAATAATAGGTCTTTTTGTGGTTTCATAGGAAAGGTGAATTCTGGAAAAGAAGCATATGCATGACTCAGGAGGGAAAGACAACGTGGAAGAGAAACAAGGAGTTAAAATCGGTATGCCCATCATTGGTGGCTTAATTGCAGCCATTCTGGGAGGCATCGTATGGGCAGCTATTGCTGCAATGACCGAGTATGAGGTGGGATTAATTGCGATTTTGATTGGAGCGCTCACGGGCTACGCAGTTGTGTTGTTCTCCAATAAACAAATTGCGACGGTACATAAGATTATTGCCGTACTGTTTGCGCTCGTAGGCATTTTGTTGGGGAAATATCTGACGGTGGTTTATTTTACTTCCGAACTGTTTGGTGATGTAAGCGTGATGGAACTTGTGTTTGATAGCGAGATGATCAGTGCGTTTGTAGAAACCTTCCAGGACTATTTCAGTCAACCGATTGATTTGTTATTCATCGTGCTTGCGATTGTGTCTGCATGGCAGATTCCTGGCCGGATGGCGAGAACCAGTCTAGCTACGGATGCATCTTCATCGGATCACGCGCCAAGAGCTTAATCGGATAGACGGTGGACGCTTGGCAGCAAAATGAAGAACGTTTGACAGAAGAAACTTCACGCTCATCATCCTAAGCACTTGTGAAAAGGTTATATCGAAGGACTGGGAGCAGAAGAAAAACGTAGTAAAGAGCATCTGCTTTAAAAGATATTTATAAAGTACTCAGAGTGAGCAGCAGTTAGGCATGTTCACATTGCGGCTGAGTTACTTGCATACATAAAAGGGACGATACGCCTGAGGGTGTACGTCCCTTTTGTGTATCCACCAGGTAGGAGGTGGGATATTGCACATAACTGATGTAATAACTCGGATCGATTTAAATTGTATACTTAGGTAACCCTAGTAAATATCCAGCATGTTCATAAGGTTAATTACAAGAAAGATAGGGTCACCCCAGGAGGTAGGTTCAAATATCCGAATGGCCATTTACAGCTATAAAGCTGATGATGAGAGATTACTTTTACCACTAGAGGACAGAGCTCTAAGTTCCAGATTATCGTTTAAAGCGCATATCTTACGGCAATGAGAGTTGAATAATACTGTATGTGGTTGAAGACAGGGCTATATTATTTGTTTTGGTCAGCAAATACAGCCATAGCATCTCTCATAAATACTGCCAAACCATCGCCAAACTGATCAATATTACGCGTGAAGCGTTCATCGTCCACGTACATCTGACCAAGTCCTCTGAAGGCTTCAGGTGAGTAACTTCCCATTTGGTTTAGACAGGTGTACCATTCTTGAATACCGGCCTGTGCCTCGGCAGATGCTGGTTCTGTGTGACGAAGTGAAGCCAGATGTTTGTAGATTTCGTTCATTTGATCGGATAGAGCCTTCTGATCTGTGGTTGATTTACTGTGCAGCTTCTGATTTGCGAGATCGACGGCATGGTCTCCCCAACGTTCCCGCGCTTCTTGTTCATACGGATTCTGGCTAAAATCAAACCCTTCGAATTGTTCTTTGGCTGTCATTTTAATTTCTCCTCTCACGTGTAAAACCGTTCTATCAATGGTAGCAATCATCTGGTCCAAGCGTTGGCGCTTCTCCAGTAGTATAAGTCGATGCATTTTAAGTGCTTCTTCCGGATTGAAGGAGGGGTTGGTTATAATGTTTTTGATCTCCTTCAGAGAGAAGTCGAGTTCTTTGAAAAACAATATCTGCTGCAACCGTTCCAGGTTGGCATCTGAATATAATCGATACCCGGCAGAAGTCACTTCGTCCGGGGTTAATAGTCCGATCTCATCATAATGATGCAGTGTGCGCACACTGATCGAGGCAAGCTCGGCAACTTCTTTTACCTTCATGGCCATGTGTGAAACCACCTTACAACACCGATTGTACAGTGTCACGTTACGTGAGAGTCAACCGTTGAAAATGAAAAAATAAGATGCGAGCATGGAAGCTGCATCTTGATTATGGTCTGGTGGCTAAGTATGACTATATAAGTTGAACTAAAGATTATTTACACAGACACTATGATGACAGAATAACATTCCAATCGCTGTTGTCCCCAGATTTTTTCGTTCCCCTTTCTCAAGGGAAAATCCGGGATAAAGGAGGAGAGACTATGCTTCCGATGCAGCTTTCTTTCAGAAAGTTTTTAGCTTCGCTTTTTCAGGTTTTTTTCTGTCCTTTCCGTTATCGTGTAAATGATTAGTTCAACTTATATAGATTATTGTGTCATACAGTCACTTTAGGGGGGCGGATGCGCTTCTAAGTCGAAGACATAGACTGCCGCGCCGCAGGTGTTTGGAGGCTCCTCTGTTATGGAGAGGAGCGTGAGCGGTTGTGTGCTGCACCATGTATTCGGTGCAGCCCACGGGGCAGGGAGAGCAGGGCTACGCCTGCATCCCACGCACTGCGGCAGCGAACTGCGCAGCCGCTGCGCGCACATCGGCCGCGCCCGCGATGGCGGAGATGACGGCTACGCCGTCGGCTCCAGCCGCCATCACGGCGGCCGTGGTATCGGGCGTAATGCCGCCGATACCCACAATCGGAACTGCGATGCCTGCGGCGCGCAGTTCCGCCACCCCTGCGGGGCCCAGCACAGCGTGGGCATCCGCTTTGGAGCGCGTCGGGTACATGGGCCCGACGCCAAGATAGTCGGCGCCCGCCTGCACGGCACGGCGCGCCTCTTCCACAGAGTGGGCGGATACGCCAAGCATCCGCCCATCTCCAATGCGGGCGCGTACTAGCGCGGCGTCCGCATCTTCCTGGCCGACATGCATGCCGTCGGCCTCCACCGCTACAGCCAGCTCCACATCATCGTTCACGATGAACGGGACCCCGTGCTGGCTGCACACCTCGCGAAGCCGCATCGCAAGCGTGATGCGAGCTTCGTGAGCCAGGGCGCCAGTTCCCTTTTCACGGAACTGGAACAGCGTAATGCCGCCAGCAATGGCCTGGTGCAGCACTTCCACAGGGTCTTGCGTTGTATTAACGCTGCCCATCACCAAATACACCTGCATCGCGCGTCGTACTGCTTCTGCATCCCAAGGGCGCATCACTGCTCACCCCGCTGTCTGCGTTGATACGCAAAATGATTTGTCGGCCCATGTCCGGCCCCAATCCCCAGCTCATCTTCGATGGCTGCCTGAATGAATGCTCGCGCGGTCGTAACGGCAGCCAGAACAGGTGAACCCTTGGCTAACTCTGCGGTGATGGCAGCAGAGTATGTACACCCTGTTCCGTGTGTATGACGTGTTACCACACGAACATTCTCCAGATAATGAAAAGACTGCCCATCGTAGAGCACATCCACGATCATGCCACTTCCTTCATCATGACCACCTTTGACCAAAGCATACGTTGAGCCCATCTGTACAATCCGTCTTGCGGCTTCTTCCCGCTGACTCAGATTCGTGATGGACATCTCGGTAAGCAATTCCGCTTCCGGAATATTAGGTGTTGTGATCAGGGCATGGGGCAACAGCTCCGTAACCAAAGCCTGTACAGCTTCCTGCTGGAGAAGGGGGGCGCCACCTTTGGCTACCATCACAGGGTCGATGACCAGATTTGACCAACGGTAATGCTGCCATTTCTCAGCCACTAGACGAATAATCTCGGCACTATATAACATGCCGGTCTTCGTTGCGATTGGTTGAAAGTCTTCGCCGGTCGAGTCCAATTGCTGGGCAATGCCATCGTAAGGGATGGGAAAAACGCCCTGCACACCTGTTGTATTTTGGGCAGCAATAGCCGTGATAACGGTCATGCCGTATACGCCAAGCTCCTGGAATGTTTTTAGATCGGCCTGAATTCCTGCGCCGCCCCCGTTATCAGAACCTGCAATGGTTAGCGCTTGAGCAATGCTCATATTGCACCTCCACGGATCTGACGGATCTGTGCGCGTTCTGCCAAAAGGTCGGGTGTTACTTGTGCCAGTTGATTCAACAATTCAATCTGAAAGCTGCCCGGCCCCTGATGAGCTGTCCGCTCTGCCGCCAGTTCAGCTGCTATACCATAAAACGCAAGCGCTTCAACAACACTGCCTAGAAGATCGGCTCCTGATTCCGCTATGGCTGTAAAAGCACCAATCACCGAACTTAGCAGACAACCTGCACCCGTGACCTGAGTGAGCAGGGCATGTCCATTACTCGTGAGGAATGTGGATTGTCCATCAGTAATGATATCTTCTTTCCCGGTAATGACCACGACACAGCCAAGCTTATGCGCTGCCCGCTCGGCAATGCCGATCCGATCACCTTCACCTGATCCTGCGTCCACGCCTTTAATACTCCAACTCTCACCGATGACATTAGCGACCTCCGCCACATTGCCGCGCAGTACCGTGAGGCGAAGCTCACAAACGAGCATCTGCACGGTTTCCGTGCGATAAGTGGTTGCGCCTGCGCCGACGGGATCAAGCACCACAGGCACGTGATGCGCATTAGCCGATTGGCCTGCCAGACGGATCGCCTGAACGACTTTGTCATCGAGTGTACCGATGTTGAGTACCACAGCACCTGACATCTTGGCGACATCAGCGACCTCTTCATGAGCATAGGCCATAAACGGGGACGCACCTAGTGCAAGCAGGCCATTGGCTGTGAAGGGAGCCACGACAAGGTTGGTGATATTGTGTACCAGCGGATTTTGCGTACGAACACGTTCCAGATAAGACATATAATTTCCTCCTTGTTTTGAAGTAACCCCATCGGCGGAAGTTGATATCTGGAGTCACTCAGCAGAATAATAGGATATGAGTCTCCTTGTTGAGTAGGGGCGCAAGTATAACTACAGCCAGATGCATTAATACGGGAAAAGCAGAAACGTAAAATCTAAAACAATTTCATAACTCCCTAAAAATGGATTTTTGTAAATGGATATAGACAAATTGAATCACTTTGATCTATATCCAGCCTTGATTGAAACAGCTAAAAGGTGGATCCGTATAAAATGTAAATTCGCGAAAAGCAACAGTACAAATACGAAACAGTAAAAAACGAAACAGTATAAAAGACAGAATAAAGAAAGTGGAGCCATGGTATGTCTCCAAACTCAGGCAAGCGATACGGTGATGGACGTTAGCGTTCAAAGAGAGTCCTAAAGCCCTGGATGTCGATACCCGACTGATCGGGGCACGAAGGTCACACGATGTTTCTAAAGAACACAGGACGTCTTATATGGCTGTCAGATCCTCTTTATGAAATGTAAGGAACACAGGACACGTTATTTCCCAAATTCCCCTGACCGAAACACTATAAATTGCTATTTTTTCCGATATAATATGTCTCAGGTTCCTTAGATTTCTTCAACCGCTCCAAATCCTTGAATAGGGCGCCTCAGATTCGTTAGCGCTCGCTCCATGTTCTACTCTGGGCATATTAGGGCGCGATTCAGCTCATGGTAGGCTTGAAGATAGGCGCAAATTTACATTACCAAATACATATCAACAAGCTACCCAAACGCATATCAAGCCACCAAAACGCATATCAAGCTGCCCAGATGCACATCAAGCCACTTAGGATTGTTATAAATTCTGATCCTCGGATGCTTGCTTCAGGCCAATTCCATTTCACAAACCTTCATGCATCCGATCCTCACGTTCTTGCTAACTTTGCTTTCATTCCCTTGCGTTCAGTCACTTTTCCTTTATTCCCGTTGCGCTCCTTTATTTACTCTCCTTGCAGATTAATAAAAGCATCCTCGGCTTTCACCGATTCAGGAATCAAATCCTGTTCAACGAGCCATGCGCGTACATTCTCCCAGGACGCCATTTCCTGCCGACCAAACATCTGACCATCTTCATTCATAAGTGGCAGTAAAATAGCCAGACTTTTGGTTTCAATCTCCGGGTCAAGCGGAGACGTTTCATTCTCATGAGCGAGCAGAATATTCAAGGCTTCTTCTGGATGCTCCGTTACATATTTCTGTCCTTCCTGGATCGCTTTGACGAACCGGGTAAGTTGGTCTTTTTTTGCTTCAATGCCAGCTTCACTCGCGGTCAGAACCAATTCATAATAATCAGGCACACCATAATCGACGGGGTTAATGGATTTCATGGCATGTCCTTCTTTCTCCAGAATCAGTTGCTCATGGTTAATAAAACCACCCATAATTGCATCCGCCTGTCCGGAAGCCAGCGAAGGAATCAGATCGAACCCAACGTCGACCAAATTCATGTTGTCGGGGTTGCCGCCATCCTTGCTAATCATCGTACGAACCATCGCTTCATACAGCGGAATCGAAGAATAACCGACAGTTTTCCCTTCAAGACCTTTGGGTGAGCTCACGTTGCCATTTGCTTCGGTCAACAGATGCACAAGTGGGTGGCGAACAACAGCAGCAATGGAACGTACAGGAATGTTCTCACCACGAGCGAGCAAAATTTGGGGCTGGTAGCTTAGAGCCAAATCAATTTTTCCAGCAGCAACAAGTTTGAGTGAATCATTGGTATCCGCAGGCATCTGAATTTCGACATCGAGACCTTGATCTGCAAAGTATCCTTTTTCCTGAGCAACGTAGATGAAGGAGTGTACTGCATTCGGGTACCAGTCGAGCATGATGGACAGTTTATCTTTGGCGTCTGATGTTGGCTCGGTTGCAGACATGTCTGTCTGTTGTGCATTGGTTGCAGAGTCTGTTGTTGGCGTGTTTTTGCTAGTATTCGTGGTGCTGCATCCGCTAACGATCAGCAAAAGGCTAATGAGCATGATGGGAAGCAGGGAGTATATACCTTTGTTATTCATAAATGAAGTTCCTCATTTCATCGTTTTGGTTTGTAGAAAATGGACAGCAGCATGTTAACGGACAATGTGACAATGAACTGATTGAAGATGCTGCTGAAATTGTGCATAAGGTATGTTTTGAAGATTGTAACTCCTGTATTTACCTCTAATTTCTGTCTAAGTATTATCCAACTTTTCTTTTGCCTCCATGACGATGACGCCGTATGCTAAACCGTTTCTCCAGCCAGGCAATCAGTACAAACAAAACGATCCCAAGTAAGGATAACAGCACAATAGCAGCAAACATCGCATCCGTGTTCATGTTGCTGGACATGCGGCGGCTGAAGTATCCGAGACCTTTGCTGCCACCGAGCCATTCGCCAATCGTTGCCCCAACCACGCAGTACACCACAGACATCTTTAACCCCGAGAAAAAAGAGGGAAGTGCCAGCGGAACCTGGAGTTTGCAAAAAATATCCCACTTGCTGGCGCCCATGGTGAGCAGCAGTTCACGCTGCTCTGGATCGCCTTGGCGGAGTCCATCGTAGGTACTGACCACAATGGGGAAGAATGCGATTAAGAATACCACCGCGACTTTGCTCCACAACGTGTAACCAAACCACAGGATAAATACGGGGGACAGGGCAATCAGCGGTATGGTCTGACTGATCACGATGAAGGGATACAAGGCCTTTTCAATCGATCGGTTCATATGCATGCCTGTCGCTAGCGTAATTCCGGTCACTATGGATAATCCAAAACCTACGGCAACCTCCATAAAGGTTGCAGGCAGATGGATGGTCAACAGCAGATGACGATGCTCGACCAGTGAGCCTATGATGGCCGTGGGTGCTGGAATGATGAAGGAGGGCACCCATTCCATACGCACAATCACTTCCCAGATCGCCAGTGATAAGAACATGAGCATAATAAACAAACCATATTGGGAAAACGACCTCGAGAGCCACTTTGAACACCACGTCCAAACGCTAACCTCAGCTCTATCAATTTGCATGCAATTGTTCCTCCAGTTGTTGCCTCATCTGCACGAGAGCCAGTTCGTAGATCATGTCCGAATGCCTTGGGCGTGGTAAGGGAACCGTCATCTCCCGCAACTGCTGGCCTTGCCCCCCTGGAGTTAACAGAATGATACGGTCACTTAACAGCAGGGCTTCTTCGATGTCATGTGTAATGAACAGCACGGTTTGGCCAAAGCCCTCCCACAGCTCCAATAACCAGCGATGCATTTGTCGTTTGGTTAAGGCGTCGAGTGCACCGAAGGGTTCATCCAGCAACATGAGCTGCCCGCCTGTAAGCAAGGTACGCAGCAATGCCACCCGCTGCCGCATGCCGCCGGATAACTCATCTGGATAGGCCTGCTCATAACCGGACAAGCCGAACCTTGCCAATCCTGCGATGATATCGGCTCGTAGTTTGTCCTTGTCCTGTCGGCCTGGTGCCAGCTCGGCAGGCAGCATGCAGTTCTCCATGACGGTACGCCAGGATAACAGCAGGTCTTTCTGCGGCATATAGGCGACTCGTCCGAGCCGTTGTCCTTGCGGTACATCAGCAATATCGATGGTGCCGACGGTAGGCTCATGCAAGCCTGCGAGCAGCTTGAAAAGCGTGCTTTTACCTGATCCGCTGGAGCCAATGAGCGAGACAAATTCTCCTTGTTGGACCTGAAGCGACACATTGGCGAGCACGGGTGAATCCTTTTTTTCAGGAAAAGCGAAGCTAACGTTCTCAATGGTTACATGGTTTCTCATCTGATCCTCACCCCCTTGATGTCAGACTGCTGGAATAACAACGGCATCCTGTACTCTGCAAAAGAACAAAAAAGACCCACCCATTTCCGGAGAAATGAGTGGGTCTGTAAGTTAAATCCGCAATTTATCTTCACATACATGAAAAAATTCCGCTTACTAAAAGGCCGCTCCACTTCCCTCCGCTGGTATGATCCAGATCAGGTTCAAAGGGTCCGAATAGTCATATTCGTCTCAGCCGCAAGGCTCCCCTAGTGCAAAAGTTCAAGATATGCAGTTGTGTGTTCAGCATATATCACTTGAACATGAACTGTAAAGAGGCAGCATGATAACTGAACAATTTACCTCGGCTCATGAACCCGATATAATAGGGATGGCCCGTATTGGCCGGATCACAAAATGCAGGTGGGATGTTCTCCCTCCTAGGCAGAATGGGGACCCGAGTTGAAAACGTTCAAAAAAGTATATATTGAGATCACGAGTATCTGCAATCTGGCTTGCAGCTTCTGTCCGCAGACGCAGCGTGCCAAAGGATTCATTGACCCTGAAGTCTTCAACAATATACTGGAACAAGTTAAACCACACACCAATCATATTTATCTACATGTCAAAGGCGAACCCTTGTTGCATCCCAAAATAGATCTGTTGCTTGATTCCGCACATGAGAAGGGACTCAAGGTGAACATTACAACGAATGGTACACTGCTGCCCAAGACTCAGCATAAATTGCTTGGCAAACCGGCGCTGCGGCAGATGAATTTCTCCCTGCACAGCTTCGATGGGCATGAAGGTTCAACCGACCGTGACGGATATCTGCGTCATATTTTGTCCTTTGTACATGAGGCCGTTAAGCACAATGTCATCATCTCTTTCCGACTGTGGAATCTGACGCAGGATAACTTCACGAATGCTCAGATGAATCGAAATCGGGAGACCCTTGAAGTGCTGGAACGTGAGTTCAATCTGGACTTCCGCATTGAGGAAAAAGTGGTTCCAGGCAGCGGGGTCAAAATTGCCCCAAATGTATACCTGAATCAGGACCACGAGTTCCAGTGGCCAAGTCTGGATGCACCTGAAGATGATGGCAAAGGCTTCTGCCATGCATTGCGTGGTCAGGCAGCTGTGCTTGTGGATGGAACGGTGGTTCCATGCTGTCTCGATGGCGAGGGTGTAATTAACCTGGGTAACGTGCACGAGAAGTCATTCTCGGAGATTATTGAGGGTGAGCGAGCGAACAATCTGGTATATGGCTTCTCCAGGCGGGAAGCTGTGGAAGAGTTGTGTCGAAAGTGCGGTTATCGTCAGAGATTCGGAGCCTGATATCTTATATCAGCAAGCCAGAAGACATTCAAGATCACACATTTGGAGATAAATGTAGTGGTCTTTCTTTGTTATCGGGGATTAAAGTTAGGGATACAAACGTTACAAATGAGCATACCTGAGGTTGATATCAGCATATTGCTTGAGGGACCTGGTATGCAAAAAATGCCGATATGACAGGGATTGTGCGATGTCATGATATATCTGATCTAATGATTATTCTAGTTACCTTCCTTATTTGGTAGGATTAGGTTGTGATTTGGGCAGAGGTGCACCTCTGGCGAACTTCCAGTACAAGCCCAGACTTGTACACTACCAAAAAACGAGAGAATAAGGGAGGAATTAAGTTATGAAAAAAATATTGACGTTGTTGCTGTCCGCTGGTTTGGTTGCTTCTATATTTGGTGCCGTTCCGGCTGCGGCTGCACCTACCGTTGTAAATTCAACCATTGTGGTTCCAAAGGGCACGACCTATGACGGCCAAGGTAAAACATTTGTAGCCAATCCTTCCACACTGGGCGACGGATCTCAAGCTGAGGGTCAGAAACCAGTCTTCCGCCTGGAGGCAGGGGCCACACTCAAAAATGTAAATATTGGATCACCTGCTGCCGATGGTGTTCACTGTTATGGCAACTGTAATATATCGAATGTAGTCTGGCAGGACGTGGGCGAGGATGCACTGACATTGAAGTCTGCCGGAACGGTTAACATAACCGGTGGGGCAGCGTATAAGGCTTATGATAAAGTGTTCCAGATGAATGCAGCTGGAACAATTAACATCAAAAATTTCCGTGCAGATGATATTGGCAAACTGGTTCGCCAAAATGGTGGGACTTCCTTCGCAGTTAACATGACGCTGGATAACTCTAACATTTCCAATGTGAAAGATTCGATTATGCGTACAGACAGCAGTACATCACAAGGCAAAATTACGAATACCCGTTATTCCAAAGTACCAACGTTGTTCAAGGGGTTTGCTTCAGGGAAAACGAGCCAGTCTGGGAACACGCAATATTAGACAGGAGATTGAATCGCTGGAGTAGGTTAAAGTTTAAGCTTTGCTTGTAACTCGAAGTTAAAATATAACGCCAAAAAGAGCGTCCCAAGGTCATTGCGACAATGACTTAGAGGGCGCTCTCTGTAATGCAGATGTCATAGTATAGTTTTGCTGAGTGATGTTTTATAGAGGATGCTCAAATTATTTCTCTCCCGGAACTTCAACGATGACTTTGCCTTTCTCGGGGACAACAGAACCGGTATCAATAGAGCCCAATTTGTTCATGACTTCGTAAAAGGTTTCTTCAAGCATGCGAGAGTACTTGAATGATACGAGTGTTTGACCTGTTACGGAAGGACGAGTCCCTGCTTCAGCAACGGCTTTGGTTTTAATAAAGAACAGGTCACCGATGGTTCCGGCATTTTTGCTGATGTTAGCCTGCCATTGTAGCAGTGCACTTCCATTTTTAAGGATATAATAACTGATCAGATCGTTATCCTCAACAACGAAGAAACGATCTTTTTTGTCTTGTTCAAAAATGTATTCAATGGATGAATCCACCGGACCCAAAGGGTTGCGAATGTCCAGACGTGCTTGTCCCAGTTCAGAAAAGCGGGGCAGATGCAGTGCGGCTTCACGCGCCACAGTCAGATCGGAACTGTTATATTCTTTTACAATCGTAGCATCGGTAGTGTAAATGTAGGCTTCCTTGGCCTTCTGGTTCCACTGCACCTTGGCACCAAAAGCTTCACCGATGGCACGGAGCGGAAGCATCGCTTTACCATTCACCAGAATCGGCGCGGAGGATAATGTCGCATTCTGACCGTTTTTCTTCATTGTTTTGCTGTTAGGTGTAAGGACATACTTATCGCTGCCTGTGTTAATGCTGATCTCTTTTGTTTTGTTATTGTAACCAAACGTATAGTTGCCGAGGAATTGAAGCTCCGTCAATGCCACGTACGTAATACCCTGCCGTATGACAACATCATATTGAGCTTGAACATTGTTAATATAAGCTGTCGGTTTAGGTTTGGTTGCTGCGGCTTCCGCCACAGTGGATGAGAGTAAGGCAGGTGCCGTGCCTGCGGTGAGTATCGAAGCGGCAAGGACCATTTTCCATGTTTTAAGCTGCCAAACAGAGTTGTAATCTTTCATCACTATCAATCTCCCTTCTAATGTTTAAGACGGACTACATAACCTAAATGTTTCATATTATGGAAAGTGAATTATCAGATGTTCCCTTCCCATTTACCCCAAAAGAAGCATGATGATTCTTCAAGGGATTGCCACAAATACCCATCTGATGTACATTAGAAGCAATGAAATAAGTGAACCGGGAGCTCAATGAAGTTGGGCTGAGAGAGTGGCCTTGTGCCGCTGACCGTACATCTGATCTGGGTAATGCCAGCGTAGAGAACATGGATTTGCGATATGTAAGGGTGAATTGTGGGGAATGAACGTGGATGAACATCTGACTCTTTGAACTGTGGTGATGTAGCTGCCAGGGCGGAGGGGTGCTGGTTGATATTCCGTATTTTCGACATCCATCCATTACATCATTGTGAGGATTGTACACTGTACGTAAGGCCTTCCCGGAACCGGGGAGGCTTTTTCGTTTATTTTTAGAGGTTGTTCAAAAAGTCTGCTTTTGATTACGAAGGATGCCTGACGGCATCATCAGCATCGAAGATGGAATTCAGCCGAAATGTCCGTTGCTCGCGTAGTTTTCCCTACGCTCCGCTACTCCATTTCTAGCTTCATCCCATCTTCTTGGTACTGAAAACCAGTCTTTTTGAACACACACTTTTACAACCCTCACAGGGAACAGAGGAAGGACGTAGAGAACATGGCAACAACAGTAAGCAACAAGCGATTGAAACTAACGGATATTCTGGTAACCATCGTGATCGCAGTGGTATTTGGGGTGATTTACAAGATATGGGGACCTACATATGACTTGATGAAACCATTTGGCGTTCATGCGGAGCAGATGATCTACGGCATGTGGTTTATGGCGGGCACTTTTGCTTTTGTTATCATTCGTAAACCAAGCGTGGCTATTCTTGCCGAAGTTGCGGCTTCAACGGTAAGTGCCTTTCTGGGCAGTGAATGGGGCATGTCCACACTTGTATACGGTCTGTTGCAAGGATTGGGAGCCGAGATATTCTTCGCAGCATTTTTGTATCGAAAAACCAATCTGTTTGTCACCTGTCTTGCAGCCATAGGAGCCGCAGCGGCTTCGCTTTTGCTGGATTATCAATACGGGTATATTGATTCACTCTCGGCCTGGAATTATACGTTATTTATCGGATTCCGCTTCATTGGAAGCATCTTGATTGCCGGAGTGTTTGCTTATTATCTCGCCAAAGCATTGGAACTGACCGGTGTAACACGCTCCCTCAGACCGGTATCCAAACAGGATTATGAGGCGTTGGATTAGATGAGCGGAGAGGGGAATTCGCAAGCGGTAAGTGTGACAAATCTAAGATGCAAGTTCCCGGGAGAGAAAGCCTTGGTATTTCAAGGCTTGTCTCTTTCTGTGCGTCAAGGAGAGAAAGTGCTGTTGCTTGGCCCGAGTGGCTCCGGTAAATCGACGTTATTGCAAATTCTGAGCGGTCTGATACCACGTTCGGTTGAGATTCCGATGAAATGTGATGATATCCAGGTTCCCGCCAAAGCAGGAGTGGTCTTTCAAGATCCGGATACCCAGTTCTGTATGTCCTTTACGGATGAAGAGATCGCATTTGTTCTGGAAAACCGAAATATTCCACGTGAAAAGATGCCGGCTCTGATTGAATATTATCTGAAACAAGTGGGGTTATCCTTTGAACAGAATCGTGTATTGATCCAGTCCATGTCTCAGGGGATGAAGCAGCGTCTTGCGATTGCTTCGATGCTTGCCATGGACCCGGAGGTATTGTTTTTGGATGAACCCACTGCACTGCTGGATGATGAGGGCACTTCCCAGGTGTGGGATACCGTTAAACGGATCGCCAGTGACAAAACGATCATCATTGTTGAACACAAAATTAATGAGATTGTGGATATGGTCGACCGAATTATTGTGTTATCACCTGAAGGAAAGATCGTGGCGGATGGGCCAGCACAGCAGGTATTTACGGATGAACGGGGCAAGCTGAAGGCTTATGGAATCTGGTATCCGGGTGTGTGGGATGAGTACGAGCAGGCAGCTAAGGAAGAAGAGGGAAGTGCTTTTGGAGAGCTTCAAGTGTGTGTGGATCACGGCATCTCAAACTTGGAAGCACAGCAACCGTCTGGCTTATCCGATACACCGGGTATATCCCCCATATCTCACGTCTCATCCTTATCGCCTGTATCACCCACCTATCAGCCTGCACTGGACTTGAAGCAGTTCACCGGATGGCGTGGGAAAACACCCTTCATTCAGGTGGAGCAGGCCAAAGTATGGCATGGAGACTGGATTGGTATTGTCGGAGCTAATGGAGCTGGAAAGAGTTCATTGTTGTTATCTCTGATGAATATCCTGAAAACAACTGGTCATTATGAGGTTGAAGGCCAGCCTTTTGGCAAAACGGAGCAGCTTGCAGATCAAATCGCGTTTGTATTTCAGAACCCGGAGTTTCAATTTGTGACTAACACAGTCGCGGAAGAAGTGGAATTCTCATTGCTGGGGGGCAGGCTTACAACGGAAGAAAGACTTGTCAGGACTGATCATATGTTGAATCAATTTGGACTAATCGACCTCTCCGAGCGCCATCCCTACCAATTATCGATGGGGCAGAAACGACGCTTGAGCGTTGCCTCTGCACTGGTGAGAGAGCAGCGAATACTGCTGTTGGATGAACCTACTTTTGGACAGGATGCCCGCAATACGTTTGCCATGTTAGCACAGCTTGAGCAATTGCGGAGAGAGGGAACAGCTATTGTTATGGTTACCCATGATCGTGAGATTGTCAAAAGATATTGCACCCGAATCTGGACGGTAGATGAGGGGAGGTTATCTGATGCAACTGTCGTTTCCTCACCGTGAAACCTGGCTTCATAACGTCAATCCGGGATTAAAGATGATCATTCTGACGATGATGTTTGTCATCGTTATCCTTATTCACAATCTGAATGTAATGGCCAACGTTGCGTTGGCGATGATGTTGTTACTGTGTTGGACAGGTCACCCATGGTATAGATTGATGCTGTACGCATCACCATTCATTCTGGTGTTTATCTCCACGTCTACAGGTATGATGATGTTTGGTAAGGGCGAGACCACATGGTATAAGTGGGGACTGATCCACATAACCGAAGAGAGCTTTTATCGCGGTCTACACTTGGGTTTTCGCTCGCTGACTATGGCAGCGGCTGGGTTACTCTTTGGTCTTACGACCAAGCCGGTACGGCTGTTTTATTCCCTGATGCAGCAATGGAAGCTTCCTGCAAAATATGCCTATAGCTTTCTGGCCGCGATGCGCATGATCCCGATTTTGCTGGATGAATTCCAGACGCTCCGTTACGCTATTCGTATACGTGGAACACAGCAACGTGGCTCTCGCTGGAATGTATATGGTACACTCAAGCGTTACGCTATTCCGCTGCTGGCACAGAGCATTCGCCGTGCACAGCGAATGGCGGTAGCGATGGAAGCGAAAGGGTTCATAGATGGCGCGAGCCGCACGTATTACATTCAGATTGGCTATTCGCGAGCTGATCTGTGGTTTGTATTTTATTATATCCTCACCTTAACAGCTGCTTATTACATCGGGGTTACCTTTCCTTATCATGCTACGATGGTGGATGTAAGGTAATATTGGGAGATAGATAGAAATATATTGAGGTAAACGGTAACTTTTTCCTTTTTGCTGCGTCTCTATTGGAAATACCTTCTAATGGATGGGGATGAACGAGAGTGAAGACGGGTCCTGACTGGCAGAGAACGGGGTACAAATGGATTACCATGACTGGATTATCAGCTGTGCTGTTGACGGGATGGATGCTGCTGGATTCCAAAATGGTTGTGCTTGGAGGACAAGCATTGGCTACAACGCCACAAGCCTTAGGGGCAAGTCCTCAAGGTTCATCAACACAGTTGGCCTACAAACAAGGAGATACCGTTACACTCATGAATGACATCCCTCTGTTCAAAAACAGAAGGGACGGCAGTGTGGCTGCTGACCAGCTGGGGATTGAATACTATACAACAAAAAACGAAAAGTATACGTTGGCCTCGGTTCGAGGTGAGTGGGTGCAGCTTAAGTCAATCGATCATGGGAACTTTTGGCTGCCAAGTTGGTATGCACTGAAGGAGAGCAGAAGCATGACGGAAACGGCTCCCCAAAGCTTCACGCTCCAATCAGGCAGTAAGCTGTATCTGGCTCCAGATAGTTCTACAACCTGGTCTAGTGAGAAAGCGCTGACAGGTAAGGCTCTTATTGTTGCAAAGTGGAAAGGATGGTATGGGGTCTCCATTGCCCCACGAGTCAGGAATAAAGAATCCTCCACGTATCGGCCAGGACTCTTCTGGATCAAGGCACAGGCTATAGAACAGCGGATGAATGTGGCGGATGGTTGGTTCCAACAGGATGCATCGCTGCCAACTTCGGTTATACGCCATCTGACAGATATTAAGCTGAACAAGGCAACCACCTCCAAACAAGTGGCTGGGTGGTTAGGCGAGCCGGATTGGAAAGAGAGTTCAAGCAATCTAAATTTCACGGGTTATTCAATGAGTATTGGACAGACCTGGAGATATGAGCGGGAAGATGCGCAATTTCTGGTCACATTCAACAAGAATGGCAGACTGGTCAGAACACGCTGGAATTTAGCACAGGATAATCGAAATGCTGTTGTTTCCGATTGGAACATCAGTCGGGCGGATGAATATGGGTTCACAACAAAAATCTATGGCACAACACTGCCAACGACAATCCCTTGGAAACCGGTATGGACCAACCAGGGGGATATTAACTACACTTTTTTACAAGTAGCCACGGATGATGTGCTCCTGATGAAAGGCGATGACGGTGGATTTAGCGGGGATTACTACGAAGGTTCCATATATGCCCTTGACCGACATTCCGGCCAGCAATTATGGGAGATCAACGGGGGTTTTGGAAGACAGCAGGCAGAGGTGGATGCAGAGCGCAAATACGTTACAATCTACACCGATTATGACCCTGATAAGAAAAAATACGTGGATCGTATTCGTCATCTGAACTTGAAGAACGGAAAGGTCACATGGACGTACACTCCTAAGCAAAATTTTAGACTAAATGGCATCACCGCTGCGAAGAACGTTGTGGTTGTGGATAACCCGGTTGTTGAGAGCTCAAGCAACAGTTGGTTAACGGTTCTGGACAGTGCAAACGGAAAAACATTGTGGACGCGAAAACTGGCTACGGGTTATGAATTATTGAACAAGAGTGCAGATGACCCCTATGTGTTGTATTGGGAAAAGAATAAGCTGGTTGCAGTCGATCCGCAATCAGGGCGAACCGTATGGAGCTTAAAGGGCAAACGATCCACCATAGAACAATTTTGGAATGATCCATATACTGGTGGAATTGAACGTCTTGATCCCTTTGCAACCACGAATGCTGGAAGATGGCTATCACTAGATAATCAGTGGCTTCTGCTTGATCTGAACACGGGGAAAAAGCTTGCCCAATTCCCTGCTCGGGTAGGACAGAGATTTGAGGAGCTGAATGATGGCATGTTGTTGATCCGTGAGAACAAAAACGGCAATCATTACGGAGAATATGAAGATTTTACAACTACCCTGTATGATGCCAAGACAGGCAAAACACGCTGGACGCTCAAGGGCAAGATTGAACGAGGACTGGTGGAAGATGATCAGTTGTATGTGATTAAGAATGGCTACCCGGCGGCTGTGGATTATAAAACGGGGGAGACGCGTTGGAATGCCAAAGATACGATTGCAACACTAAGGCATCCGACGAATCAGGGAAGTTATCTGGTCATTGATGATCAGTTGCTGTTGCCCATGGACGAGAATTTGCTCGTAATGAACAAAAAAAATGGAGCACTGTTAGGTCGTGTACATGATGTTGTGATGGGAAACCCGGAGCATCGCGACCGGGATGCGAAGAATGGAACGATCAACCGGATCGGCAATGAAGTTTACGTGGGTTCGTCCAACGGACGTTTTCGTGTATATGAAGCCAGCCGCCTGCAGGAGGCAATCTCACCTTAAAAGCTTGTCTCATCAGGGATGTTGATTTATTATAAATGAACAGGATTGCTCGCGCTCCGGTTATCGGCTGTGCGGGCTTTCTTCATGTGTTCTTGAAGAACCATGCATGATCATTCACGGGAGGACTCTCCATGATCTCATTATATGGTGTAAGCAAACGTTATAACGAGCGCGGTTCCCGTGCAGATCAGGGATTCGAAGCATTAAGCTCGGTGTCCCTCGAAGTGGGACAAGGAGAAATACATGGCATCATCGGATCGAGTGGTGCAGGTAAATCCACGCTTCTGCGAATGCTCAACGGATTGGAAAAGCCGGATGATGGTGAGGTTGTTGTGAATGGGCAGCACCTGACCCAGATGAATGAACAAAGTCTGCGTCAGGCACGAAGATCCATTGGCATGATCTTTCAACACTTCAATCTGGTCAGTAATCGAACGGTGAGTGGCAATGTCTGCATGCCGCTGGAACTGGCGGGTATATCTCGTGCGCAGCGAGTTAAACGTGGACTTGAGGTACTGCGGTTTGTTGGACTGGAAGACAAGGCAGATCAATATCCTGCTCAACTTAGCGGAGGACAGAAGCAGCGTGTGGCGATTGCACGGGCGCTCGCCAGTCGTCCGGATGTGCTGCTCTGTGATGAACCGACCTCTTCGCTTGATCCACAGACCACAAACGGTATCCTGGATGTGCTGCGTCATGTCAATGAAACGCTGGGTGTGACCATTGTTGTAGTGACGCATGAGATGGAAGTGGCTCGCAGACTATGTCACAGGATATCCGTCATGAAGGATGGGCGACTCGTTCGTACGTTGTCTAAAGCGGAAGTGAGCAGTATCCCCGCTCCACAGCCTGATCTGCTGACCTCCTTGCTTGCGGGTGACGAATACGGGATGACAGGTTCGTCTTTGTTCCGTCAGGCAGAACAGGAGGACAAGTCATGAGGTTACCTGAGTCTGTGCTGAAGTATCAGCATGAGATATGGCAGGCGATCGGAGAGACTTTTGTCATGGTGGGCATCTCCATTGCGGCAGCTGTTCTGATCGGGTTACCTCTGGGTACACTGCTGTACTTATTCCGGAGAGGACAACGCTATCAGAATCAAACGCTGTCTTTTGTACTCGGCAGTGTCGTCAACATCGTTCGTTCGTTTCCGTTCTTACTGCTGGTTGTATTCATGATTCCATTCACACGGATTGTTGTGGGAACGTCCATAGGTACGCTGGCGGCAACCGTGCCACTCTCGGTCATTGCGATTGCCTACTACGCCAGACTGGTGGAACAAGCGTTGCTGGATGTACCTAGGGGGGTGGTTGAAGCTGCTGCTTCCATGGGGGCATCAACGATGCAACTTGTGGTGAAATTCTTGTACGTGGAGGCACGATCTGGCCTTGTACTGGGACTCACGACAGCTACAATTAGCTTCATCTCCTACTCGACGGTGATGGGCATTGTAGGTGGCGGAGGGGTTGGCGATTTTGCCATTCGCTACGGTTATCAGCGCTTCGAAACGGAGATTATGGTATTTACGATCATCATTATGATTATCCTGGTACAGATGATCCAATTCACAGGCAGCAGACTGTCCCACTGGCTGGATCGCAGATCTTAAGCGGATGACAGAGCAGTATCAAGAATAACCAATACAGATTATACGATGAGGGGTAGACATGAAATGAAAGCAAAAATGATGCTTATGTTGCTTGCAGTAATGCTGGTTGTAGCTGCTTGTGGCAAAAAAGAAGAAACACCTGCGGCTGAAGGAACGAAGGAAGACACACAAGCTGCACAAGAAGTTACGCTGAAAGTGGCCACGTTGATTCCGCCGATGACAGATGTGCTGGATATTGTTAAACCACTTTTGAAGGAAGATGGCGTCAACCTGGAAGTTGTTGTGTTGTCAGATAACGTTCAACCAAATACAGCACTCGCGAATAAGGAAGTGGATGCAAACTTCTTCCAACACGTGCCTTACATGACTCAGTATAATGAAGCGAACAATGCCAATCTGGTGGCTGTACAGCCTATCTATAATGCCATCTATGGCGGCTACTCCAAAAAGTACAAAACGATTGAGGAATTGCCAGAAGGTGCAACGATTGCAATTGCAAACGATCCTTCCAACATTGGTCGCTCTCTTGTGATGCTGGAGCAGAACGGATTGATTAAGCTGAAAGAGGGCGTAGGTTTTAACGCCACACAGGCAGACATCACCGAGAATACAAAGAACTTCAAGTTTGAGGAAGTGGACTTGTTGATGCTGGCTCGCATGATGGATGATGCTGATCTGGTAGCCATGACACCTGCATATGCGAGTCCGCTCGGTCTTACACCGAAAAAGGATGCACTGTTAACCGAGAAGGATGATTCCCATTTTGCGATTACCCTGGTTGCTCGTGAGGATAATAAGGATTCCGAAGCGATCCAGAAGCTGGCTAAACGTATGGCGGGTCCAGAGGTCAAAGCTTTCTTCGAAGAGAAATACGCAGATATTGCGATCCCGGCATTTAAATAGAGAATACGTTGGTCCAATGTAAATAACCTTTAGATCTGAGCGATAACGCTTGGATCTTTTTTTTGTCATCTGCATGCTTATTAATAAGTATTTAGAAAGTTAACAATTTGGTCATATCCCCGGAACACTTTATTTAATAGTTTTTTCGTATAATTTGTTTGAAAATAGTTCTTTAGGATTATAAATTAAGAGATTTGTTCGAGTTTCTTAGTGTAAAAAGTGTTTTTTACAAGAAGTGAGACCTAGTTTTTTTAAAAGATGGTTTACAATCTATGAGAGCTTTACAAGAGCTAGATCAAGTAAATCTAAAATTAATCTGGAAGAGGTAGAGAAATTTGTCCCAAAAAAATAGCAAATCGAATTGGTTCAACAAGATGCATAATAACTTTAAGACGAAGTTGATCGTGTCCTTTATTGCTTTCCTGGCCATTCCATCGTTCAGTATTGGCGTTTTGTCGTATAACAGTGCAAAAGATGAAGTGGAGAAGCAAATTTTACATAGTGCGATGGAAAACGTGAACCTTGCCAGTGCAACGATTGATCTTTCGATCAATGCCAAGCGGAATCACATTGAATATTATGCGAATACACTTGCAGAGCAATTACGTCAAGATGATGCCGAGGTTCGGGTTGTGAACGAATTGAAGGGGTACGCTGCGCAGAACACAGATATCATCACCATAGGTGTGGGCACAGAAGCCGGTGTGTATCTGATGTCCTCTGATGCAGAGATGCCCAAGGATTACGATCCCCGAGTAAGACCATGGTATACCGAAGCAATGGGAAATCCAGAGCAGGTCATTGTTACAGACCCTTATATTTCTGCCGAGACAAACGAGATCACCATCACCATCGCCAAGGCACTGGAAGACCAATCTGGTGTGGTCCAATTGGATCTCAATCTGGCGGACATTAGTCAATTGGTTAGCGGAATTAAAGTAGGAGAAAAGGGACATCTGATTCTGCTGGATGCCAGCGAAAAGTATATCTATCATCCGACGATGCAACCTGGAACAGATGCAACAGAAGATTTTTGGACACAAGTGTATACGAATGAATCCGGTAACTTCAACTATACCTTTGATCAGGTTGATAAGGTCATGTATTACGCCACGAATGCATCCACGGGATGGAAGGTTGCAGGTACCATGTTCTCTTCTGAAGTAGAGGATGCGGCTGCGCCTATTCTGAATCGAACAATTATGGTGATCGTTTCCTGTCTTGTCATCGGAATTTTGATCATCTGGCTGGTGATGCGATCGATTGTTAAACCGATTCGTCAGTTGAAGGATCAGGCGATTCAGGTGAGTGAAGGGGATCTAACCCAGACCATAACAAGTACAAGCCATGATGAGATTGGTGAACTGAGTGATGCCTTTGGCAAAATGCAGCACAATCTGCGTGTGCTGATTCAAAATGTGGAGAACAGCGCCAGTCAGGTAGTCATCTCATCGGATGAAATGACTCAGAGTGCGGAATCAACCAGCGCAGCCAGTGAACAGGTAGCGCGAGCCATTCAGGAAATTGCGAGTGGTGCGGAGAAACAGACCGAAGGTATTGAACATAACCATCAGGCCATGAATGAAATTACGATTGGGATTACAAGAATCGCCGAACGTTCCATACATGTCGCTGATTTGGCGAAACATACAACCGTACAAGCAGAAGAAGGTGGCAACACTGTCAAGCAGACGGTGAGTCAGATGCAATCGATTCAAGAGACGGTAGAACAGACAAACCAATTGATTCAGGCGTTATATGAACGATCACACCAAATTTCAGCGATCACGGAGTTAATCGGAAATATAGCCAAACAGACAAACCTGCTCGCGCTGAACGCATCCATTGAAGCTGCTCGTGCAGGTACACATGGCAATGGATTCGCCGTTGTAGCAGCAGAGGTTCGCAAGTTGGCAGAGCAATCCGGGCAGTCCGTCAATGAAATCACCGTGCTGACTACGGCGGTTCAGGAAGATATGGCTGCTTCCGTTCGCATGATGGAGAAGGTGACTTCAGAGGTTGGAGAGGGCATGGACATCTCCACAGAAGCGATTCGGAAGTTTGAACGTATTCTGGATAGCATGCGGGAAACGACACCTCAGATTGAAGAAATTGCTGCCACGTCGCAAGAGATCACAGCAGGTGTACAGGAAGTATCTGCTGTATCCAATGAGTTGGCAGGCATTGCGTCAGGCAACGCCGCAACTTCCGAAGAAGTGGCCGCTTCCTCAGAGGAACAACTGGCAGCGATGGAGCAGATTTCTTCATCGGCTCGTGGCTTGTCTACCCTGGCTGAAGAGCTGCAGCGCCTGATTAGACAGTTTAAGTATTAAACGGGATCGTAGAAGAGAGTATCACACAGCGACAGCATCATATCATGTTTCATTAGAGGGAGTGGACAACCATGCAACTGGAACTCAAAGCCTTCTTACTGCTAACGGATGCGGTCATGATTACAGATGAGGAGGGTGTGATTCTGGATGTGAATTCCGTTTATGTAACCAAAACAGGATTCTCACGGGAGAGCACCATAGGTCAGCCTGCCCGATTGCTAATGGATACCCACTGGAGAGGAAATCAGACCTGGTCCGGCGTAGCCAAACTGATGAAGGCCGATCAGGAAGTGTGGGAAGCCCAAGTTACGATTACATCGGTTCATTTGGATGATTCTCTTTTTTATATCAGCATATTTAATGATGAATTTTCATGAAAAAAAATCGTTGTTTGGTGATAAGGGTATGTTAGCTGAAAGTAGTAATTATTTTCAAAAAAATGGTCAATATCGTCAATTGAATAAGGGAGTGCGGCATACTATGATTTGTGTACTGGGGAACTGCGACCATGAATCTGACAACATTCATTGAATGCATGAAATCCTGAAGTCGTAATGTGGACGGTGACCATTTGCTACGCGATCTTGTATTAAATTTCACGCTAATTTTGATCTTTGTTTTCCTGATTCATCACTATCTGAACCATACAAATGCTACCCGTTCAACATCCATCACGACTCGGATCATTATTGGTATTACGCTGAGCATGTTGGGCACGGCGCTCTATTATTTCTCTATTGTGCTTGAGGATGGTACATTGTTGAATTTCCGGGCCAGTGTGTATCTGCTTGCTGCTTATTTTGGTGGGAGTGGATCTGCTTTCGTTACTTTTGCATTCATGTGGATGTTTCGGATTAATATGGGGCGTAATCCCTTGTTGGAGAACTGGCAGTATGCGTTGACAGAGTTGTTATTTGTTGTAGCCATATGTCTGATCTTTAAGTATATCAGGGGATTTATGCAGAAGTGGTTGTCCGGAGCGTTGCTGGTGATTACTGTGTATGAACTTTCTGTACTAAAGACACATTCCCCTTCTCTGCTAATGATGGGGCAGATTCTCCTTTTTCAATGTATCTGCCTGCTGTCCGTTATATTATTCCTGTATTATCTGAACCAAAATCATCGATATAGGAGATTGGTCATTCAGAGGGATCAGGAAATGCTGGAGATGCTTCGTATGCAGCCGGGTTTTACTTTTAAAATCCGAAAACAGAACGGAAAATTCGAGTATCTTGTGCTTGAAGGAGAGATGCTCTCCCAACTGGGCTTGGATATGAGTAGTCTGAAGCGAGATTACAAACTGGGCACATTGGATATTTTACCTCAGGAAAAGGTAGAATTTCTGCGAAAGCAGTTTAACCGGGCATGGGAAGGGGAATCTTTTTTTTACGAGATTGAGCATGAAGGGTACTATTCGCTGGTGAAAGTTCGCCCTCTGCGAGAAGAGGGTGTGGTGAAATATGTCGTGGGATATGGACTTGATATTACGGAACACAGAGCGGTTAAACGAAGGATTCAAGAAAGTGAAGAGCGATATCGAACACTTGAGCGAGTGTCGGCAGATTGGTTTGTCGGTTTGGATAACAACAGATGTATAGTGTCGGTTAATCAGAAATTTCTGGATGTTCTCGGTCTCGGCAGGCAGGAAGTGATTGGGCGTCAGATTGAAGAATTGTTGTTCATTGAGCAGCTGGAGAACTGGTTGTTCGTTTTCCAAAAAGCCTTACATCACAATATAGCCCAGGATACGGAACTGAGTTTCATTATTGGAGAAGGTCATGAGCAGCATGTTCGGGTTCACCTATACCCTGTTAAAGTATTAAACTCGAGTGAGAAAATTAAGGCAGTCATTCGAGACATTTCGGATCACTATAGACGTGTTAAGGCCGACAAAGCAAGCCAGGCGAAGAGTGAGTTTCTCGCATTCATGAGCCACGAGATTCGTACCCCACTGAGCGGCATTATCAGCTTTTCGTTGTTACTCCAACGAACAGATCTATCTCCACAACAAAAGGATTATTTGAGTAAAATCAACGCGTCTTCCCAAACCTTGCTTGCCCTCGTAAATGATATTCTTGATTTTTCGAAAATTGAGGCAGGCAAGCTGATTTTGGAGAAGGTCTCTTTTTCACCAGAGGATGTGATCAAACGTGTGGCAGATCAGATCGGTGTAGCCATCGGGCACAAAGATATCGAAGTGATCTTTACAACCGATCCCGATCTGCCGCTAACGGTGATTGGTGATCCGTTCCGGCTTGAACAGGTGTTATTGAATCTGCTCAGTAATGCGATTAAATTTACGGAGCATGGGTATGTAACGCTGCAAGCAGAGGTGCTTTCATTGGAGGCGGAGCGAGTTCAGGTCCGTTTTAAGGTAGAGGACACGGGAATCGGAATGTCACCCGAACAATTGGAACGGCTCTTTGTACCGTTTACTCAAGCGGAACCCTCGACGTATCGAACATATGGTGGTTCTGGTCTTGGGCTGGTCATCTGTTACCTTCTGGTGACTTCCTTGGGAGGAAACTTGCGGGTAGATAGTGTGCTTGGAGAGTACAGTTTGTTTTCATTCGACTTGATATTTGAACTTGCAGAGTCGGAAGAAGAAAGTTCCTTCCTGCAAACATACCCTCTTCTATATTGTGCGGATGAGGTGGTTATCGTTGAAGAAGATGAACGGATGGGCACAAATCTGAAGCAGATACTCTACTCATTCGGAATGAAGCCGAAGCTGTATCCTTCGTTGAACCATATGATGGAAAGTGATTGGTGTGTCTCTCATGTAGATGGGGCAAGTTCCATGTTGATGATGATGGATATGGATGCAGAGGACACAGTCAACGGATCGTTATGGGAAAGTTTCATGAAGCGATTGAACCGAACCAAATTTCAAATAGTGGGTTATACCCATGCTTTTAGTGAAAATGCCCTGTGGAGTGAGGAGAGATCCTTTCGCCCGGATCTCATGATGATCAAACCGATTACACGTCTGGGATTGTTCGAAGTGTTACTTGCACTTCAGGGTGAAGGGCCATTGGAGAAAAAGCGGATGATAGAAGGTGATGAATCCTACTTGCTTAAATCCAAAGGGCACATTCTGATCGCTGAAGATCATGAAATCAATCAACTGGTCATTCGGGCCATGCTGGAACATACCGGATTCAAGGTGACGCTGGCAGACAGTGGCACAGAGGTTTTGAAGAAATTGGACGAACAAACATGGGAACTGATTCTGATGGACCTCTATATGCCAGCTATGAACGGAATTGATGCAGCGCGACACATTCGCAAGATGAGGAAATATGATCGTACACCTATTATCGCGCTTACAGCGAATAGTTTGAAAAGCGACCATGAATTATATCTTGAAGCAGGCATGAATGCCATCCTGACTAAGCCTATACATGAACAACAGCTCGCAGACATTTTGGAAATATGGATTGATCTTAAGGGCATAAGGGAGATCAATGGAATTGATGCAGATAAGGCGATCAGACAGATGGATGGCAAGCCGCATATTCTGCAATATGCACTCACTAAATTCAGAATGGAGTATGGCTCGTTTCAGCAAAAACTGGCGATTCAGCTTCAGCAACAGCAGATTGCTGATGTCATTCGTAGTGTTCATTCTCTTCGAGGCGTAGCTGCGAATCTGCATGCAGTGGACCTGATGTGTGCGGTTCTCCAATTGGAATCGCTCTTGTCCCGTCCGTTATTCAAAGAAGAGGATCTGCGTTCGGCATTGGAGAAGGTACAACAGGAAATTGATAAAATTACCGAGTCCCTGCCATGGTGATCGAATGAAGCTGTGTGGTTTTAAGGTGTGAACTTATATCCGACCCCCCAGATGGTTTGAATGTATTGGGGGTTTTTTGGATTGTCCTCAATTTTTTTGCGAAGCTTGGTAATGTGCACATCGATGGTGCGATCATTAATGTACGCATCAATACCACGAATGGCTTCAATCAGGGCATACCGACTGTAGACCTTGCCAGGATTGAGAATAAACAGCTTCATGATCTCAAATTCGGAAAACGTCATCTCTACGCGCTGGTTATTCAACAGAACAGTTCTTCGGGCCAGATCGAGAGATATTCCGGATTCCTGTTCAGTGACAACAGAGCTGTTCAATATAGAGTAGCGGCGCAATACGGCCTCAATACGTGCCTTCAGCTCCTGCATGCTGAAAGGCTTACATACATAGTCATCAGCCCCATCTGTTAATGATCGAATCCGCTCAGAAACCTCGGTTAATGAAGAGATGACAATAATGGGGATTGCCGTATGTTGGCGCATGAGAGAACAAGGATTCTTATTACCCGAATCAGGGAGCATCAAGTCAAGAAGCAGGATATCAGGCCGCGCTTGAAGCTGTAGAAGACCATCTCTTGCGTTATCGACACGAATAACATCATACCCTTCACCTTGCAAATACAAGGATAATGTATCGCCTAACATGTTGTCGTCCTCTATGATAAGCACTTTCGTCATGATATTCCTTTCTGAACCCCCTTCTTGTAGAAGGACTAAGATCCATGAATTACTTAATATACCTGATATTTAAAACATGCAACATGAAGATGTCAAGACACTAACATGACTCCAAGAAGGTGAGAGACTCCGATTTAATGCTTGCCAAGATGTGGATCAGCTTCACGCTCGATCAGGCGCATCAGTTTGCGCTCGGTAGCGCTCTCTGGCGCAGGAGTGTAGACGCTGCAACGCAGATCGGAACTGCCCTGAACCTGCAACGAAGTCAGATCAAACAACATTTTGCCTGCTTTGGAATGCCTGAATTCGATTAATACGTCCGGGGCACTGCTGACACTGCTTTGTTTCCAAAGGGTATGAAAATCGGGATGTCTGTTCATCATGTCATCCAGAAATAAATTATACCATTCATCATCAACATACTGGCCATAGTAAGCACGAAAAATCGCCAGAAATCCGCTAACAAAATCCTCCCAGTTCACCGCGAGCCTGCGAAACTCCTTTCGATCAAATAACAGACTGATCATATTCCGCTGTTCGGGGGCAATCTGTTCAAAATCCATAAAAACATGCCGGGCTGCATCATTCCAGCCGACAATGTAACAACGCCGATCCGAGATCACGGTAGGGCAGTGATGAAGTTCTTGCAAAATTTTCTGCAAGGAAGGGTGAAGTTGAACCGGTTCTTCTTCCAGTGTGGGCAGCTCTGTATGATGCTCCATGGCGAGCGAAAACAGATACTTTCGTTCATCTGCAGTAAGCCTCAGTGCTGAAGCAATGTTATCCAACACAGAATGGGATACCTGAATATCCCGACCTTGTTCAAGCCAGGTATACCATGTTGTACTCACTCCTGCTAGTTGGGAAACCTCTTCTCTCCTCAGCCCAGGCGTTCTTCTCCGACTTCCAGTGGGTAAACCGACCGATTCGGGAGAAATTTTGGAACGCTGTGTTTTCAGAAAAGTGGACAATGCCTGTAACCTGACATCGTAGTTCAATCCATCACCTTCAATCCTCGTTATCATGGTAGTCATTATACTATTATAATTGACAACTTGTAATAGGATATTCAAAAGTGCACTATTAGTGGCAGAGCGTAAGAATAAGGTAGACAACAGCGCTGAAGGAGGATGGACATGGAACGAGTCGTGATTACAGGTATGGGAGTCATCTCTCCTTTGGGAAATGATGTACATACATTCTGGAATGGATTAATTGAAGGTAGATCAGGTGTATCGCCTATAGAACATTTTGATACAGCTTTGTACAAAACCAGAATCGCTGGTGTAGTCCGTGATTTTGATGGTGAAGAGCGTTTTGGACGCAAGGAAGCAAGGCGTATGGATCGATTCGTTCAATTTGCTGTTGCTGCTGCGGATCAGGCTGTATCACAATCGGGTCTTGTGATGGATGAATTGGACCGTGAACGGGTAGGTGTATATATTGGTTCAGGTATAGGCGGCATCCAGACATTAATGGAACAAGGCAAGGTCCTGTCAGATCGGGGACCTGCGCGAGTCAGCCCAACACTGGTACCGATGATGATATCCAATATGGCGGCAGCTATGGTCAGTATGAGGTTTGGTTGCTGGGGGCCGACATTGTCGCCAGTAACAGCTTGTTCCATTGGCAATACAGCCATTGGAGAGGCTTTCCGGTTAATTCGTCATGGCGGAGCTGATGTCATTATTGCCGGCGGGACAGAAGCGGCTGTAACGGAAGTGTCACTGGCAAGCTTTGGTAATGCAACAGCGTTGTCAACAAGAAATGAAGCGTTCCAAGCAGCAAGTCGTCCATTTGATGCGGGGAGAGACGGTTTTGTCATGGCGGAGGGCGCTGGAATTCTGGTTGTTGAGTCACTATCTCATGCACTGGGAAGAGGGGCGAATATTCTTGCCGAAGTGATTGGATATGGTGCCAGTTCAGATGCGTATCATATGGTAGCTACCCACCCGGAAGGAAGGGGGGCATACCTGGCGATGAAAGCAGCACTGAAAGAAGCTCAGATTGAGCCTGAAGACATTGATGTAATTAATGCTCATGCCACCAGTACGGAGGCGGGTGACCTCTCTGAGACGAGAGCGATTAAGCAACTTTTTGGGACAGGTGCCTATGATATTCCGGTCACAGCGAATAAGTCCATGACGGGACATATGCTTGGTGCAGCAGGTGGTGCGGAGGCGATCTCACTTATTCAAAGTCTGCGGCATGGCATCATTCCTCCAACCATCAATCAGGAGCAGAGTGACCCTGAATGTGATCTGGATTATGTACCAAACGAGGCAAGAAAAGCGGATTTGCGGATTGGGATGTCTAATTCCTTTGGTTTTGGCGGTCATAATGCGGTTATTGTTCTTCAAAAATATTCATCTTAAGCCAAAAAGAAAAAGCAGCTTTAAGCAGAAAGAAAGCCGTAACCAAAGAAACAGCGCTGCCTGATGGGGCAACGCTGTTTCTTTGGTTACTTATGGATCACTCGTAAACACTGTACCTTGGTTAACGGCCGAGTGGTTGTACGCCTCAGGAAGAGAGGGATGTCGAATCGGCCATGCCTTTGTTACCTCGGCTCAGCCAGCTTACACTCCAGCGGGATTGCATGAAGAGCACCAGGAACAGGGAAGCTGCTGCAATCAGGCTAAGAATGACAAAACCTGGTGTATAAGATTGATAGCTGCTATACAGTTGACCGAGAATCAGCGGTAGTGCATACCCGCCTAATCCGCCAGCGGCACCTACAATACCTGTCATCAGACCAATCTCGTTACCGAAGCGTTGGGGAACGAGTTGGAACACGGAGCCATTTCCAGCTCCCAGACACATCATACCGAGGAACAGCATGACTACTACCACTGGAAGTGGTGGCATGAAGGATACTCCGATCAACATGATGCAGGCTCCAGTGTACAGGAAAGTCAGCATGCGGGTTCCGCCAATTTTGTCCGCCAGGTAACCCCCGACAGGCCGGAAGAAACTGCCTGCGATTACACAGAAGGTGGTAATGTCTGCGGCACGAACAGGAGAGAGCCCATACTGGGTGTTGAAGAAGATGGTGAGATAGTTACATAATCCAACGAAACCACCAAAAGTTACACAATAGAAGGCACAGAATACCCAGGCATCTTTTTGTTTAAGCAGACTTCCGTATTGGGATAATTTCTTGGGTTCAGGCCGGTTAGGGCTATTCTTGGCAAAGATAGAAAAGAGGATGAATACAATAGCGATTGGTATAATAGCAAGTCCGAACACAACTTCCCAGCTGCCAAAATGCGTAGCCAAGCGATTGGCAAACAATGTCGCGAGTACGGTTCCACTGTTACCCGCCCCGGCAATACCCATGGCCAGACCCTGATGCTCCTTGCCATACCATTGGCCTGCCAGAGGTAGCGCAGCAGCAAAGGAAGCGCCTGCGACACCAAGCAAGAGTGCCACCACGTACAGTTGGCTTAAAGAGTCGACCCATAACCAGCCGAGTAATAAAGGAACTAAGGTGACGAGCATCCCGATCTGTGCGGTCAGTTTCGGACCAATATAATCAGACATGAAGCCAAGCACAAGGCGCAGGATGGAGCCGCCGAGAATAGGCAATGCGACCAGATTGGCCTTTTCCAGCGGAGTCATCGGATAATCCAACGCTATGACAACTGCGAGCGGACCAAGCATCCCCCATATCATAAAACTGATGTCAAAATACATAAACGCCCCGAAGAGGGTGGGCTTATGCCCGCTTTTCCAAAAACTTTTGCTCTCCATCATCCATCATCGCTCCTCATCCAATTGAGATCTTCGTGATTTGTCTATGTCGTGTTAAGGCAGAAAAAGGCCGCAATTCGTCCAGTTAAGAACGATTTGCGGCCCCGTTGCCGACAGGCGGTACACGTCATTGTGTTCCCGCATCTGAGTTGATCACAGCACTGTGATTTTGATTCAAATTATAATCAAGAGAAAATATATATGTCAACAAAAATTACATGTAATTTTAAATAATTCGTTTTTTAATCGTTATTCGCACTTTTAATGTTAATTTAGTTGACATTAGATTGGGATTCCCTTAATCTGAATCTAATATGAATCCACACAAAGGCGTGTGGATTCCGGAGGCAACGGTGCCCTTTTCCGAATTGTGGAGAAGGGATTTTTCTGTTTATTTTCAGGTGAGAGATAGGGGGCAGCCCATGAGCAGAAGGAAACTGGTGATTATCGGGAATGGCATGGCTGGAGTGAAGTGTGTCGAAGAGATTATCGCACTGGAGCCTGATACGTATGAGATTGTCATCTACGGCAATGAACCCCGTCCCAACTACAATCGGATCATGTTATCGAAAGTGTTGCAGGGTGAGCATTCGTTACAGGATATCATTATCAATGATTGGACTTGGTATGCCGAGCATCATATACGGCTATGTACAGGTGAAACGGTACACCGCATTGATACCCGTGGAAAATATATAGAGACAGAATCCGGACTAAAAGAAACCTATGATGTCCTGATTCTGGCGACAGGGTCTTCACCTTTTATCCCACCGATTCCGGGGATTGATAAAGAGCGGGTCATGTCCTTCCGAACGATTGATGATTGTACGCGCATGTCTGATTATTCTAAAACCTATCGCAAGGCCGCCGTCATTGGTGGCGGATTACTTGGGCTGGAGGCTGCGCGCGGGTTGTTGCATCTGGGCATGGAAGCTGTGGTGGTCCATAACGCACCTTACATTATGAACCGGCAGTTGGATCAGAAGGCTGCCGCGATGCTTCAACAGGAACTTGAAGCGCAGGGCATGTCTTTTCTTTTGACCAAAAATACGCAGAAAATTACCGGGCGATCGCAGGCCCAGGGGTTGCTATTCACAGATGGTTCCAAGCTTGAAGCTCAGGTTGTCATTGTCGCTGTAGGGATTCGGCCAAATGTGGATCTGGCCAGACGAAGCGGGATCGCCACCAATCGGGCCATTATGGTAGATGACTATATGCGCACCAGTGTACCGGATATATATGCAGTTGGGGAATGTGCCGAACATCGGGGAATCAGTTATGGTCTGGTGGCCCCCTTATACGAACAGGGGAAGGTGCTCGCACGTACGCTCTGTGGACAGGAAACGCCTGAATACAAAGGATCTATTCCCTACTCACAGTTGAAGGTATCGGGGGTTGATGTTTTCTCGGCGGGTGAGATCAGTGGGGAAGGCATGCAGACCGCAATTCAACATCTGGATGGCATTCAAGGCACATACAAAAAAGTGCTGATGCAGGCTGGCAAAGTGCGTGGAGCCATTTTATTTGGAGATACAACCGAAGGAACGGCATTGCTTGGACTTGTGCAACGAGGTGCAGATGTGGCGGAATTGGCTCCGCGTGAAGGCGCCCCAGACCCTGCTGAGATGGCTGCTGCGGCATTATCGGCTCAAGAGACCGTATGTGCCTGCAACAATGTGACCAAGGCTGCGATAATGAAGGCCATTCAGGAACAGGGTCTGGAAACGGCAGATCAGGTGAAGGAGCAGACCAAGGCGTCAGGTTCATGCGGTGGCTGTCGCCCGATGGTGGCTGCTCTATTGAAACATACGCATAACCTGAAAAATAACGGGGGTACTGGCGTGGTCGCCACACCGGATAAACCTGCTCCAATGCCTGTATGCAGTTGTACGGATCTTGGGCATGCAGAACTGAAGGAAATACTGGCTGACGTCGTTGTTCTGGAGACAGTGCTACCAGACATATCTTTGATCTTACAGAAGCTGGGTTGGGGTTCGGAGCTTGGTTGCTCGGTATGTCGCCCCGTAATTCATTATTACTTACAGGTATCCGGTGGAACGATGGTTGTTCGAGAGATGGAAGGGCACTCAGAGATTCAGGTACGCTGGGATGATCATATTCCACAGTTATCTTATGCAAGGGATGCGGGTGGCTTGGCTGCACAGCTTCGTGCGCGTTGGATCGACGCAGCGATGCCGTCGCCGGTGAATATGGGAGTCGCACCAGGACCCGGGTCATTGGTGAGCGCACTAGTGCAGGATATCGGCTTGCTGGCTTCACCGGCTGGATGGGAGATATACGCAGGCGGTCACGCAGAACATCCGGTCAAGCAAGGTGGCTTGCTCGGGGTGGCTGAAACAGAGATACAAGCGGCAGCACTCGCATCAGCCTGCCTTCAATGGTATCGCCAAACTGCCTGGTATGATGAGCCGTTATGGGCATGGACGGAGCGTTTGGGGTTCATGACGATTCGGGAAACGCTGCTGGATGACCAGTTACAGAAGGAACTTGCAGCTACACTTGAAGCTGATATATAGATGAAAGGCGGGGATGGAAAGATGGGATTATCCGTGAGTTCAGAACCAACAGCCTCCAAGCTCTATGTAAAGGAAACCCAGTGTCCGTATTGCAGTGTGCAATGCAAGATGACTGTTGAAGAACTGGCTGCACCTGTTGCGGGCCAGCGTCGTGGTGAGTATACGGTTCAGGGTGTCCCGAATGAAGCCTCTCAGGGCAGGTTGTGTGTGAAGGGCATGAATGCTCATCAACATGCGCTTAGTGGTCAACGATTAATGCATCCGCTCATTCGTCGTAATGGCGAGCTTGAACCCTGTTCCTGGGAGGAGGCCATTCAGACCATCGCAGAGCGGGTTCAGGACTTGAAAGATTCATACGGAGCAGATACGGTCGGAGTATACGGAGGCGGATCTCTGACAAATGAAACAGCCTATCTGCTCGGCAAGTTTGCCAGAGTTGCATTGGGGACAAAATATATCGACTATAATGGACGGTTCTGCATGTCAGCTGCGGCTTCAGCTGGCAGTAAAGTATTCGGGATGGATCGTGGATTGACGTTCCGTCTGTCCGATATTCCCAAGGCGGGCTGCATTGTACTTGCAGGTACCAATATTGCAGAATGCCAACCTACCCTTCTGCCATACTTCAACCAAGCGAAGGAGAACGGAGCCTTCATTATTGTTATTGATCCACGCAAGACGGCAACCGCAGCCATTGCCGACCTTCATTTGCAGGTGAAACCTGGCATGGATGCTCTGCTGGCGGATAGCATGTTGAAGGTGATTATGGATGCCGGATTGGTTGACCCTCATTTTATAGGCGAACGAACGCATGGTTACGAGCAATTGATACAAGGGTTGGCTGATCTGCAACTCGAACAGGCGGCACAAGCGTGCGGGGTTGATCTGGCGCTGATTCGTCAGGCGGCGATGGCCTATGGTGAGGCGGAGACAGGCATGATCATGACAGCACGTGGTGTGGAGCAGCAGACGGATGGACATATGGCAGTGAGACACTTTTTGAACCTGGTGCTGGCGACTGGCAAAATTGGTAGAGAAGGCTGCGGATATGGTGCCATCACAGGTCAAGGCAATGGGCAGGGCGGACGGGAGCATGGGCAGAAGGCCGACCAGCTGCCGGGTTATCGATCCATTGAAAATGAAGCCGATCGTGCCTATGTGGCATCCGTCTGGGGTGTGGACCCTGCAAGTCTGCCAGGTAAAGGGGTCTCCGCCTACGAGATGATGGAGAAGGTTCATGATCAGGAGATTCGGGCATTGCTCGTAATGGGCTCGAACCCGGTTGTATCCAATCCCAATGTGCGTTTGGTGGAAGAAGGTCTGCGTAAGCTGGACTTTCTGATTGTGGCAGATATGTTCCTGTCGGAGACAGCACGCATGGCTGATCTGGTTCTCCCGGTTACATCTTATATGGAGAATGAAGGTACACTGACCAATCTGGAGGGGCGTGTTCTGCTCCGTGAACAGGGGCGGCCTGCGCCGGGAGAAACACTCGATGATTGGGATATATTATGCCGGATTGCCGCGCAATTGGGTAAAGCTTCTTATTTTGAATATGACACTGCTGAGGATATCTTTAATGAGCTTCGGGTGGCGAGTCGTGGCGGAGTCGCTGATTATTATGGCATTACCTATGAGCGTTTGCGTAACGAAAAAGGGGTATACTGGCCGTGTCCTGCCCTGGAGGAGCAGGGAGAAGGGCTGCTGTTCGGTGAACGATTCGCTCACCCGGACGGTAAAGCGGCATTCACATTCGAATCCAGCCCGGGCTGGAATGATGTATCACCGGAATTCCCTATAATTCTGACCAATGGCCGTGTGCTTCCTCATTATCTTACAGGGGTGCAGACACATCGCAGCCCGGCTCTTGCAGCCCGTGAGTTGGAGAACTTTGTTGAACTTCACCCGACTACCGCTGCCCGTTATCGTATTCACGATGGAGAGTGGGTCGAGATTCAATCGGTGTACGGAAGCTTCACGGTTCGTTCGCGCATCAAAGATTCGATTCGGGAGGATACCTTGTTTGTGCCAATGCATTGGGGCGGCATTCAGAATGTGAACCGGGCCACCAGACCAGAGCTGGATCCGTTCTGCCGTATGCCTGGATTCAAGACGACGGCAGTAAACATTCGACCGTTGCGATTGGTCAGATGATTCAGACAGGTTTCAGATTACAGGTTTCCAGGTGTTATAAGCTGTTCTAATGGTAGCTAAGCAACCACCCAGTCCCATAGTTATATGAGACCGGGCGGCTTTTTTTGCGTATATGTACGCAAGTAGGTCATAGTTCCGTGGTTCCACGTAAACATGAGGATTGGCTCATGAATATGGCTTGAATTTTAGTTATGATGTTCATTAGGGGTACATATGTACGTATTTTTGATTTTATTTTGAGACAGATCGTCATTCAGAGTTTAGGTTATTACGCATCGTGGTATAGATATCGGGGCTTATGGAAGCTTCTTCAAATAGGGCAGGACATAGGGAGGGAACACGGTGAACATATGGATAACGGTAAAAAGTCTGGGTAAGCGCAAGCCGGCACTTGCCAAACAAGCTGCCGAACTTCCGGAAACAACCCATACGCTGAGGCAGCTCATTGAGAACATGGTGGCTCTGCAAGTGAAAGTCCTTCAGGACAAGAAGCAACAGGCAGAATTACTCGCCTTCCTCATGCCGGATGAGATTGAGACGCAGGGAGCGACGGGGAAAGTCGGGTTTGGCGCAGTATACAATGAGGGCGCTCCTGATCTGAATAGTGCGATGGAGACAGCTATAACCGCCTATGAGGATGGGTTGTACAAAGTGTTTCTCAACGATGAAGAATTGCAGGAACTGGACAATTCCGTGGTTATACAAGACGGCGACAACGTGGTGTTTGTTCGTTTTACAATGCTTGCCGGACGTCTGTGGTAGAGAGCGATGAAGGAGGAGAACAGGATGAATCAGGAAGAGCAAGTACAGGTGTATATGGATGGATTGCAGGAAAGAGCCAAGTCGTTAACAGGGGTACAGCTTGAGCTGGCAGGCTATGTTGTGGAGATCGCCGGGTCTACGTATTTGCGTGGAGATGAAAAGATGTTTTTGAATACTGATAAGTTGCTTGGAAGGTTGGCTGCAGAAACGCAGAAACCATTATTCCAGCCACTATTGGATGTGCTCCAGCATCTGGCGAGCGAGTCATTGGTTGCACGATTCCGTTATATCGCAGAGCGTGCGACTCGCTTCCCATACAGTAACAACTATGAACGCCGCCCTTTCCGCACATCCGATCCGGAGCAGCATGTAGCACAAGTCATCCGTAAACTGATGGGATTGTTCCGAATGGAGATGAAGAATTTCTCCCTGAGTGAATATGTGTCACTTCGTGAGTACAAGCTGGATTATCTGCATGAGATCCGTTGGGTTCTGGCGGATTGTATCGCATATGAACTGGATCATCAGGGCGGAGATATGAAGCAGGCATTGCACGATATTATCTATGGTGACAATCAGACGGCGCTGTTAACCCATGAAATGATCAAAGGTATATTCATGAGCGATCAGGCAGATGCCTATCAGATGGTGGGTGAGTTGCTCGTTGCAGCAAGGTTGCAGGAAGGGCTGCGCCAAAGCATTGTGGAGCGGATGGATGAAGGAACACTGGAAGCCTATATTTACATATTAAAAATCATCATCGACAACAACCTGATCCGTTTCAGTTCGGTGGTAAGAGCACTCGCCGTATGGACGGGAATTGGCATAGAAGCAGCCAATCAGCGTGTTGCTGCACAGCTGATTGAACAGGCGTATGCGGCGCTTGTGCAACCAGAAGTGCGCGAATCCTGGCAGCAGGAAGCGAACGCCAACAAGCTCTTTATCAGCCTGTGGGCGACAGCGGTCATTGAAGAGAATGAACTGACGAGCAAGATCATCGAGATTATGGATCAAGGCCAATTATATCAGAAGATTGTTGCCCAATACGTACTGGCTAACAGCCAGAACAGAGAGCTTCGTTTGCACATTGCACGTCGTTATCTGGAGGCGCAGGATACCGAGTTGATGCACTGGATTGTGACCAACTATGATGCCATGTATATGTACAACTGGAGTTTCGAGAATGGAGAGAATCAGCGTAGTGTCTACGTGTGGCCATTGCCTGCGCTTGAAGATAAGGCATTGAGACGTCAGGACTTTGATCAATTCAAACAGATGTTGGCTGTCATTCCAAAAGGCGGATCAGGTGGACCATCGGGTGTACTTGAGTATGTTCACTACCGGATTGATACAGATGATGTAGTGAAGAAAATGTTATATCTGGCCGCTTATGATATGGACCCGGAATGGATCGGCGAAGTCATCGCAATCAAGGACCGTTTGAGCCCAGAACTGCGCGGGGAACTGTTGTCCCAGTTTGTTCAGCATCCCGATAATGAGGTGCAAAGACAGTTTGTGTTTGAGAGTTTGTCTGATAAAAGCATCAGTAATAGGGAAAGTGCGCTCTCCAAGGCGAAGCAGCTCACGTTGACGGTTGAAGAGATGAAACAGATGGAGGCGCTGATGAAGCTCAAGACAGGCTCACTTCGTCAGAAGGTCATCCATGTATTGTTACTACAACCCGTGGACCAATTGACGGTTTCACTGAAGCGACTTTTGCAGGCCAAGAGTGAGTTGCAGCGTCTAGGCGCGCTCGAATTGTTGACCGAGATTGCGGCAGATCCGGATCGGGCAGATCAGCAGGAGCAATTGCAGCCATTGGCACAGCTGATTGAGACGCCAACCGCGAAGGAACAGAAGTTGCTCGACAAGCTGACGGATCAGGGGAGTCGCTATACGGCCGCTAATGGGTTTAATTTATTCGATCCGAAGCGACGTGAGCCATTGCTGGATGAGAAGCGTGACCTCAAAGGCCACAGTCCGAAGGATATCTTTACACTTTCTCTGGATAAGACCAGACCATTCCTGCAGGGGCTCGATGAATTAGTGCATGAACACAGGGATCATGAGTATGAAGTGGAGTACTATGCTGGCTACAAAGACACGTTGTTAGTCGGAGCGAGTCTTCGCTCCAAGGTTCCGTATGGAGAGCGGAATGAAATGAAGCAGATGGAACAGTTCCCGCTACATGAGATATGGGAAAACTTTATTCAACATGCTGGGTTTAGCAGTGTGGAACTGATGCAGCTATACATGGTTATACAGCTCCGGGATTTCAATGGCAAATTGAGTGACCATTACAGTTACTTCCATGATCAGTATGGCTATGAAGAACTGCAAAAGATTCCATTATTGGAAGGCTGGCGCAAGTCGTTTGCCGACCAGATCTATCCTCTGGATGACATCGAAAAGCTACAGCAGATGCTGGATTCGTTAACGTATAAGGATCAGGTAGTGGCACTGATATCGGCGGCATTTCTGGATAGCGATCCGATCGACACGTTTGAAATAGCTGAGAAAACCTGGGCCTCCATCATCGCGAGTATGCCTGCTGATCGACTCGAGAAAGAGTCAGGCATGCTTCATATTCTGACTGGACCTTGGAATTATGTGGTTCGTGGCAAAATCCATGACGATAACAGCTTCAAACGTTTCTTCCAGACAGCCTACCAGTTCGCCAGTCTTGTAGAAAATAGTCAACCGTTGTCCTTGCTGTCACTTGAAGATTTCCTGCGCGCGTACCAGCTGAACCTGATTGATGAACAGGAGATATATCGACAGGTTCTGGTCGGTGGGAATCGTCTGATGTTTATTCGGGACTTAACATCCACTCGTACAGAAGTGATCGCAAGTGATCCCAAGCTGATTCATTTACGGGATACGGTCGTTAATCGGATTCTGGAGATCGAGCTGACCCGGGGAGAACTCTCTACAGAAGTAAGTACACTTGCCATGAAACTGGAACGAATTGAAGGCATGGAACACTGGGTACATCTGGTCTCGGCGATGGATCAGGATACATTTGTCCGTGGATATATCTACAGTTATGGGGACAACACAACACGTAAAGAGACGTTTAGCTATCTAATTCAGAATTGTCATCCACGGGATGGAGAAGATGAGAAGCGTCTTGGAGAATTACTCCAGAAGTATCCGGTGAATGAGAAAAAATTGCTGGAAGCGGCTATGTACGCCCCGCAGTGGATGGAGATTGTTGCAAAACATCTGGGATGGGAAGGTCTCCGCAGTGCGGCATGGTACTTCCATGCCCATATCAATGAACGCTTTACTGCGGAGAAAGAAACCATCGTGGCCCACTATTCTCCAATCTCACCACAGGACTTTAATGAAGGTGCGTTTGATATCGCTTGGTTTGAAGAAGCCTATGCTGCTGTCGGTGAGGAACGGTTCAATCTGTTATACGATTGCGCCAAGTACATTTCCGGGGGAGCTAACCACCGCAGATCCCAATTGTTCGCAGATGCTGCACTGGGCAAGCTTCGATTGGACGATATGCGTGATTCCGTGTCAGACAAGCGAAACAAGGATCATTTGTTAACCTACAGTTTGATCCCATTCGCCGTAAATCGGGAACAGGATCTGCGTGAGCGATACGACTTCATTCAGAAGTTTCTGTTGCAGAGCAAGCAATTCGGTGCACAACGCCGTGCCAGTGAAGGTGTAGCATCACAGATTGCACTGGGCAATCTCGCTCGTAATGCAGGTTATGCTGATGTTACGCGGCTGATGTGGGACATGGAAGCACGTAAGTTGGATGAGATGAAATCCTTCTTTGAACCTCATGCATTGGATGCTGACACGACAGCACAATTGGTCATTGATGAGGAAGGCCAACCCGAAATGGTTATCGTTAGCAAAGGCAAGACACTCAAATCTGTACCTGCCCGGTTCAAAAAAGATGGATATATCGCTGAACTGAAAGAGCTCAAATCGGATCTGGTGGATCAGTATCGCCGGGCACGGCAGGAGCTGGAACGTTCGATGACTGCTGGAACATCCTTTACACGTGAGGAAATTACCAGTCTGATGCAAAATCCGGTTATACATCCGCTGGTAAGAACGCTTATATTCCAGTCAGGTGACAAGACGGGACGATTCGATGTATCATCCAATGGTTTGGTTGCTCCTGGGCCGGAGGGTACGAACCATGCACTATCGGAACAGGATCAACTGTTGATTGCTCATCCGCTTCATCTGTATCAGAGCGGAAGCTGGAGTGAATTCCAGCGGGATCTGTTCACCCGTCAGGAGCGTCAGCCCTTCAAGCAGGTATTCCGTGAGCTGTATCTTCCTAACGAGGACGAATTGGCTAATGGTACGGTGTCTCGTCGATACGCCGGATATCAGATTCAACCGAAAAAAGCAGTAGCTCTGCTTAAAGGACGCCAATGGACTGTCAGTTATGAGGAAGGTCTGCAGAAGGTAAGTTACGAGCACAATCTGATTGCGAATCTCTATGCCATGGCAGATTGGTTCTCACCAGCAGATACGGAGGCACCTACCTTGGAGACGGTGCAGTTCTACGATCGTAAGAGCTACAAACCTGTAGCGCTGCAAGATGTGCCGCTGACGTTCTTCTCGGAAGTTATGCGTGATATCGATCTGGTGGTCAGCGTTGCACATGTGGGAGGCGTAGATCCGGAAGCCAGCCTGACAACAATCGAGATGCGTCACGTCATTGTGAACGAGTCGTTGCGTCTGCTGAAGATCGACAATGTACGTTTGGACGGGAATTACGCACGAATTGATGGTGAATTGGGTGAGTATGCTGTTCATCTGGGGAGTGGTAATGTGTTCAAACAAGCTACAGGTGCACTTCATATTGTTCCGGTGCACAGTCAGCATCGGGGTCGAATCTTCCTGCCATTCCTGGATGAAGATCCGAGAACAGCTGAGATTTTGTCCAAGGTGATGTTGCTCGCCGAAGATAAAAAGATCAAGGACCCGCAGATTCTTGCACAATTACAGAACTAGAAGTGATTGAACAGAAGTGAGCCGCCCCTCTTGGGGCGGTTTTTTATTTGCTACTCCGATTTTAATGTAACTTCGAATCTCAATATAACGAGTGTAGAACAAGAATCATGGACGGAAAGTGGACAATATGGAGCAATTCCAACATAAAGGCAGCTGAAGAACCTGTTAAAAGGGACCTCAGTTGCTTTTATATTTTTGGATATTTCAATGGACCGGATTGGTTCCGTTTTCAAATAGACTTAGGACCCAGAGTGTGTCGACATATTCCTTAATCTGATAATTAATTGCATTAATTGGTTGATCGGGAGTGGGTCGAACCGACTGTTTTTAAAAGTAAAGAATTTGTTCGAAAGTGGTTACGGAAATGTAAATAATTCGTTTTCTTGTTTTGTTATCTGAATTGTTAATATGGTGATTCCAAAGAACTAGGCTTGTTCTAATCGGTCATTTACCAAATTTAAGGGGATGTAATTCATGATCATGTCGGCTATCGTTAGGAAGCGAAATCTGCTGACTTGCTTGCAGGCTGCAGTTTCAGAAGCCATGTGCAGGACAACCTGAATGCTTGAAAGACTGGGATCAAGCCAGTTTGCATTCCCTTGTATACATGTATTCAATATGTGCACAAGAAAAATGATCAAGAGAGAAGGAGAGCTTACAACATGAACAGAAGACTCAATCTGATTTTCCTCAAACGATGGTTTATGTTATTAATCATCGTGGCGGTTGCGGCTATGCCGCTGCACGCCTTCGCCGCGGAGGCGGAATCTGGGGCCAATCGTCCTTGGATGAACAAATCCTTGTCTGCGGAGGAACGCACCGAGCTGCTGCTCAAGGAGATGACGCTGGAGGAGAAAGTTGGATTCGTAACCGGTAAAGTCAATAACTATTATGGTTTCTATAATGATGGATTGGAGCGCCTCGGCATTCCGGCATTACAGATGGCAGACGGACCTGCAGGGGTACGTGTGGCTAACCCGGATGTGCAGGACAAAAAGTCCACGGCACTGCCTGCACCCATCGCGCTTGCCGCTTCCTGGGATACCAATCTGGCCAAGAAATATGGCGATCTGATCGGTCAGGAAGCACATGATACAACACATAATGTAGTGCTCGGCCCTGGGCTGGATATTGCACGTACACCATGGGGTTCCCGGAACTTCGAATCTCTCGGGGAAGATCCGCTATTGGCTTCGGGCATGGGTGCAGCGTATGTGAACGGGATTCAAAGTAATCCGGTTATCGCTACAGCGAAACACTATATCCTGAACAACCAGGAGACGGAACGTTTCACGACCAATGCAACAGCCAGCGAACGTGCCATTCAGGAAGTCTATGCACGTCCGTTCCAGGCGATGGTTGAAAAAGCGGATCTTGGTTCTGCCATGTGTTCATTTAACCAGGTGAACGGTACATATGCTTGTGAGAACAAGGAGATGCTTACCAATGTCCTTCGGGATCAGTTTGGCTTCGAAGGGTTTGTCATGAGTGACTACGGTGCAAACTTCAGCACAGCCAAGTCCGCCAATGCGGGTCTGGATCTGGAGACACCGGGAGAGCCTTACGGCAAATGGGGAGACAAATTGCTGGAAGCCGTCAACAATGGCGAAGTCAGCGAGCAAACCATTGATGAGAAGGTTAGACGCATTTTGCTTCAAATGTTCGATAAAGGGCTGTTCGATAACCCTGTAACGAATACACAAATCAATGCCAAGAAAGACGGCAAACAGGCACGTGAAATTGCAGAAGAGAGCATGGTTCTTTTGCAAAACAACGATAATGTACTGCCGCTGTCCAAGAAAAACGTGAAATCCATCGCTGTCATCGGACCGGATGCAGATAACGCATCCGCAGCCGGTGGTGGTAGCAGTCTGGTTAATCCGACGTATACGGTGAGCCCGTTTGAAGGGATTCGTAACCGTGCAGGAAACGGTGTAGATGTGCAATATGCAGCCGGAACCGATCCAATCTCGGCAGGAGATGCGTTTAACGGACCGTCCGCGGTACCATCCACGCTCTTGTCTCCAGCGGGTGTTAACGAAAGTGGTTCAGACAATGCGAAAAACGGACTGCATGCCGAATATTGGACGAACAAGGACATGGAGGGCAATCCTGAACTGGTCCGCACGGATAATCAGGTGAACATGAATCTTGGATTTTACAACTATGAAGGCTTCAATGCACAGTCGTCTAAACTTCCGGTGACGCCAACGAAGTTTAATAGCAAAATGTCCGCTCGTTGGACAGGTTCCATTACGGCACCGAAAACAGGTGATTATAAACTGTCTCTGACCAGTCTGGGTTCTGCAAAACTATACGTGGATGATCAGCTGCTGGTAGACAATCAAGGTGCGACACTGAGCACTACAAAGAAAGAAATCACATTCAAAGAAGGCGAGTCCCACAATATTCGAATTGAGTATCGTACGGATTTCCCGGTACAGACCAGTCATGATATGGGAGCTCAGGTTCGTTTCGGCTGGGAAGCTCCAGAAGATGCTGTTGATGCCAAGATGCAAAAAGCAGTTGAGTTGGCGAAAAAATCCGATGTTGCCGTTGTGGTAACTCGCACGTATGACAGTGAAGGTTACGTAGACCGTTCCGACCTGGAACTGCCGAATAACCAGGAGCAGCTGATCCGCAAGGTAGCGGCAGCCAATCCAAAAACGATCGTGGTTCAAATGAGTGGTCGCGCTGTTGAAATGGATTCCTGGCAAAAAGAAGTGCCATCCATCGTTCAGGCTTGGTATGCAGGTCAGGAACAAGGTAATGCAGTGGCACGTGTGCTGTTCGGCGATGTGAATCCATCCGGTAAGTTGCCGGTGACGTTCCCATCAGATGATTCCCAAACTCCGGTATCCACTGCGGAACAATTCCCGGGTGTGAATGGGGTGGGCAACTACTCCGAAGGTATCTTTGTAGGGTATAAAGGATATGACAAAGAAGGCATGACACCGGCGTTTGCCTTTGGACACGGACTGTCTTATACCGATTTTAATTATCGTAATCTGCATGTGAAAAACACAGGCAAAGGCGACAAAGCAACCGTAGAAGTATCCCTGAACTTACGTAACACCGGTAAAGTTGGCGGTGCGGAAGTTGTACAGGTCTATGTCGGCGACCTGCCAACCAAAGTTGAAACGCCAGAGAAGCAGCTTGCTGGCTGGGCGAAGGTTGATCTGAAAGCAGGCAAGCAGCAACGGGTCAACATTCAACTGGATCGCAGCGCATTGTCCTACTGGGATGAAACATCGCATGAATGGGTAATGCCTAAGGGTAAAGTCCAAGTGTATGTTGGCAGTGCATCGGATGATATCCGTCTGACAGGCAGTGTGAATATCGGAAGCAAGTCCGGTAAATAAAATTGCAATCAGGGAGATTGGAAGGTTGTTCTCCCAGTGAAGTTATTTTCGTCAAATGCAGTTTGTTCTAATTCATATAGATTAGGAAAATGAGTCGTGGCCTAGTGGCCGCGGCTTTTTCCACAATGGAAGGAGAGTGAAACGTGATGAACATAGGCTGGGGAGAGTATCCCAAACGATGGATAATCCTATTGATCGCAGCTGTTTGTTGTGTCGGTATAGGAAGCTGGCTTATCTTCAACCGAAGTGAACAACCCGCTCCGCCACCGGTTATGGACAAACAGAGAACGGCCGAAGTCTGGTTAACCACGGGAGATCAGCAAAATCTGCTTATACCACAGAAACCCATTCCAATTACAGATCAACATGATGCAGACACAAGCTCTTCAGATTCTACAACGCAGGAGTCTGATACTTCCCCGTCGGAGTTTAGCATACAGATTGATCCGGACAAGACCTACCAGACCATGGATGGTTTCGGCGCAGCGATGACGGGTTCATCTGCGCATCTGATTGATCAGCTTCCAGAGGAAAAGCAAGAGCAACTGATGAAGGAACTCTTTACGACGGAAGGGCTGAACATGGATATGGTGCGTCATACGATTGGTGCTTCCGATTATTCGGTAGATGAAACAGGTGTGGCTTCGAGTTATACCTATGATGATATCGAGTCTGGCACGGATTATGAGATGGAACACTTTTCGATCGATAAAGACCAGGAAGTTGTGAATATACTGGAGCGTGTAGCTAGGTTAAAACCGGATCTTAACGTCCTTGGCACACCGTGGACGGCCCCGGCTTGGATGAAATATGGAGATAAAACCACCAACGGCTGGTATCTGGATTACAACGATCCCCAGGTGTATGAAGCTTACGCGAGATATTTCGTGAAATATATCAAAGCTTATCAGGCAAAGGGCATTCCCATCTACGGGATCACGTTGCAAAATGAACCGGAGTTCACCTCGGATAAATATCCGAGTATGAGTATGGGATCCGAAGAACAAGCGATGTTCATTCGGGATTATCTCGGCCCGGCGCTACAGGATGCAGAACTGGACACGCGAATTATCGCGTATGATCATAACTGGGATCAGGCAGTCGAATATACCAGCAAGGTGCTTGGTGATGAGCAGGCTGCTGCCTATATTGATGGATCTGCTTTCCACTGTTATGCAGGTGATCCATCTGCCATGTCGGAAGTGCATGAGCGCTTCCCAGACAAAAACATCTATTTTACCGAATGCAGTGGTGGGGAGTGGAGTCCTGATTTTGGCGAGAATCTGAGCTGGCAGATGTCCAATCTCATCATTGGTGCACCTCGCAACTGGGCGAAAAATGTACTGCTCTGGAACATCGCACTCGATCCGCAAGGTGGACCCACGAACGGTGGCTGTGAGAACTGTCGTGGGGTTGTGACGATTGACCCGGAGCGTGATGAAATCATTAGAAATGTCGAGTATTATGCGTTAGGCCACATCAGCCGTTATGTACGTCCGGGAGCTGTAAGGATAGACTCCACGCAAGAACAGGGCCAGCTCGAGAACGTAACCTTCCGCAATCCGGATGGAACGATGGTGCTGGTTGCAGCTAACACGGGTGAGGCAGAAGTTTCCTTTGATGTAGTTATGGGCGGAGATTCGTTTCGATATGTACTGTCTTCCCAATCGGCAGTTACCTTCCGTTGGAAACCAAAAATGGGGTAGAACGTTAACTCAAGTTTGGCAATTATGGGTACAGATTGAATGATGGACATGGTAAAATAAACGAAGAGTTATTTCAAATTTGATCTATCAAACAAGTCCGATCCCAAGATCGGACTTTTACATAACCTTTTACTAGAAAAGGAGAATACGTTGGACATGATAGTGGTTGCATATCGGGAACAGGATCATGACAAGTTGGTCGAGATCTGGGAGAGTGCTGTTCGGGCAACACATACGTTTTTGGAAGAGCATCACATTCAGTTCTATAAAAAAGTGGTGAGTGATGTGTTGCAGCACAGGCAAGTCGAGGTTTGGGAAGCGCTGAATACAGAGCAACAACCCGTAGGTTTTATTGGTTTGTATGATAACTTTATCGAAATGTTGTTTGTAGATCCGAGTCAACACGGACAGGGTCTGGGACGTCTGCTCATAGACTATACCTTCAAAATCAAAGGCCGTCACCTCAAGGTGGATGTTAATGAGCAGAATACTGGAGCAGCCCGATTCTATGAAAAAATGGGATTTGTACAGACAGGTCGTTCCGAATTGGACGGTTCCGGTAATCCGTTTCCGCTGTTGCATCTGGAGATCCAACAGGAACAGGCTGAGAGATTGTCGTAATGGATAGACCATGAGTTATAAATGACCAGGATGAGGAGTGTGCAGGATGACACAGATCAAGGTGACACCGGAACAACTGGAGACGGTCAGTGGGCAGTTCGCTCAGGCACATCAGCAATTATCGGGATTCATGTCCACATTGGACGGCAAGATGAGTGTCATGCGCAGCAATTGGGATGGGATGGAACGGGAACGCTTCTATAACGATTATTCAACGGCTCAAGGCACGATGAAATCTGTTCTGGAACTGGTTCTGTCCATTCAGTCGGAGCTTAAGAAAATTGCCGAGCGTTTCCGCACGACAGATGAAGAGGCGGTGAGCCAGGCAATCATGACGGCGCTGACCGCAGCGCGGGCGCTATCAACCATGGGCAAAAATAAAGGCGATGATCTGGACAAAACGCCAGGTCCACCAAAGAACATGGATGAATGGGCTGAGAAGGATGCCGAGAAATACCAAAACTATGAGGAAATGCTGAAGAAAGCCAAAGAGATGGGGGACGAAGAACTGGCGCAGCAGATTCAGGCCAGTATGAACATCATTCGGCTTCAGTATGAAGATGTAATCTATCAGACTGACCCCAATACGGGCAAGACGGTGAAAATTACCGAGGATTCCATCGTAGGCACGTATCAGGTGAAAAGCGATAAGGGCGAAACAACCACCATCAGTCTGGATAAACAGGGCAATGTAGTGGACTACACCAAAGATACGGAAAAGTATAAGTATTCGGAGCAAACGCACACCACCAGTCAAGGCGAGCATCTCTTTGGCAAAGCAGCACAAACGGCTACAGCCTACGGCATTGGTCTGCTGCTCACAAGCAAGACGGGCTCTGCCTTCACGGAACATGCGACAGGACTAGGTTCATCCTTCGTCGCGGACAAATTCCTGTTCTCCGTGCCGGAGGAAGGCGAGACACGTACGATGATCTACCGTACCAATAAGGAAACGGGCAAAATGGAAAATATGATCGTGGTCACGCGTGGCGACAACGATATTGAATATACTCCGTGGCGGGATTACTTCTAAGCCACGGATGGGGTTGGCAAGCGGGCAACACAGGGGTACCTGATTGCTGCCTGCTTGCCGACCCACCCCCTGGAGCCATGTGGTTGTGTATCACATGGCTATGCGTGTGGAGGGCAGGCAGCTTATCCGTGAGCCTGCCCATAGAGAAACACCCCGGCAACCTTCTCCCTGAGATGGGAAGGTTGCCGGGGTGTTTATAGTTTTGCTTACCGATTCGCCACGGTCAATGGACCGGGCTGGAAGGGACTCTTTTTTTGCCAGAGATTAATGGGTCTCTTCATCCAGAAACGGTTTGTTCACCGCATAATACATAAAGCCCATCAGCAGCACACCACCAACCAGATTACCCAAGGTCACGGGAACCAGGTTGTGAAGCACACCTTCAAATGAGATCGTCCCCGGGTGGTTCAGCACAAGTGCAATCGCGAACGTACACATATTGGCGATGCTGTGCTCGTATCCCGAGATGAAGAAGCAGAATACAAAGAGCATCATGGCAAACATTTTGGCTCCATTCTCCTTCATGAACATCGGCACAAAGAACGCCATACATACAAGCCAGTTACACAGGATTCCCCGGAAAAAGAGCTGCATCGTCGGAACTTCCATCTTGTGCTCCACCACGCTTAACAGAAAACCATTCACCTGAGACGAATCGAACAATCCCGTCAGGTAGATTAACAGGGCAAACACAGCTGCGCCCATCAGGTTACCGCTATAACTCGCTATCCACAGCTTGATCACTTCGAACCAGCGCAATTTCTTGCGCAGCGCCGCATACGTGTAATAAAACGTATTGCCCGTGAACAGGTCACCCCCGCCATAGGCGATCAGAATGATGGCCGCTCCAAACGTAATTGCTGCCATCGGATAGGTAAACGGGGACTGCTCCATATAAAAGAAGTTACCTGTCTTAAACGCCACGATGACGCCGAATCCGATAAACATACTGGCCAGCATGGAGCGTGCAAGGTACCTAATTAAGCTTTGTTTGTAAATCTTGTGTTTCTTCAAAGCTAGTTGTTCGACGTTGCGTAAAGCTTCTGTTTCCATAATTATCCTCCAATAGCTAAGTTGAATGATTGCTTTAACTTACAAATCTCACCAAGTTCCTTTTATTATAACGATTTTTGAGATAGTAACACGCTTTTTCAGAAAAAGAATATCTTTAACCAGTTTAAGTTATTTTGGATGAACACGTATAATATGGGTTTATATTATTTGCACTTTTTGATTAGTTATTTGCACATTTTTCTTATGCCAAAACCCAAAAATTTATATAGAACAATGTATTCCCATGTTAAGCGAAATCAGTGTGGATTCCTTCTGTATAAGCTCCTTTGATCTGGAATTTTTTCTAGTTATTTTGTTCAGAAATTGTTCAGAGAAACTTGATAAACTATGTGCCGAAAACGAGTTTTATTGGGAGGAACAAATATGAATCAGGATTGGAAGAAAGTGTTGCTGACTTCACTTGTAGTAGGCATGTTGTGGGGAACTCAATTTGTCAACGCAGCAGAGCAAACTGGAGAATCAACAGACTCCATATCGTCGGTATTTACAGATCAGACCGATATTCGCTCGACCTCTCTTCAGGCCGTAAAGGAAGCAGTAGAGAAAGGATTAATTTCAGGTTATCCAGATGGATCATTTCACCCAGGCCAGCCTTTGACTCGAAGAGAAATGGCCGTGTTACTGGCCAAAGCATCACAATTAGAGATTGATAAGACTTCCAACACTGGACTTAAACATTCAGATTGGGCGACTCCTTATATTGAAGCAATTCGTCAAAAGGGATGGATGACTGGAGATGCAACAGGCAATTTCCGTGCTAACGATCCGATTCGTCGGGAAGAGCTTGCTTCCATTTTGGTAAGAGTGACAGGAACACAAGGAGCAAAAGGAGGACAACAACAGACGCTTGCAGATGAATCCAAGGTGAGTGGCTGGGCTAAAGAAGAGGTACATACTGCGTTGAAATTGGGGCTATTGGATTCAAATGAGGGGAAATTTGAATCCAGAGCTCTGGTACAACGACAAGATATAGCGAAGGTTCTCGTAGATGTTTTCCAGACGGGTGAACGAACAGCTTCTTTGACTGCATTGGACGGAGATGTTGCCTATATGGATGGACGTCCTTTTGTGATCAGTCAGGAATTGCAAAGAATTTTGAATGATGAGAACAAAGAAGCATTGCAGAACGCAGTAATTACTTATGATGCACGTACACGTAACCTGTCTGCCTTATCAGAAATCCAGATTACCCAAGCAGGCACGCTTCAAAATTACGTGACATTGAATTTGGTCGGTACCTCCTATCCAGGTGTGGTTACAGTCTCTTCAAATCACGTTGCTCTGAAAGCTGATACCTTGTCCAAGGTTGTATTAAAACCAGGTGTAAGTGCTATAACGATTGATGGTGATATCGATGCGGTAACTGTAGATACGACTGACAAAGTCACTGTTCTTGGAAGTGGGACGTGGAAGGAAGTTGTGTTGAAAAACGTGAAATCCATTATTCAATTACCAACAAGTGTGAAAACGAATACAGTTATTCTTCCAAAGGGCGGCGTAACCTCACAGATCATTCGCAGTGCACCGCCACTGACCACACCATCCAGCAATACAGGGACAAGCAACTCCAATTCTGGCTCAGGATCTTCAACACCAGCTCCTACACCGACTCCCACGCCGACACCAACTCCAGAACCTGAGCCGCCGGTTATTGTACCTCCGTCTCCTCAGAATCAACCGCCTGTTGTTCAGTCTAGCATTTCTGACATGATGGTATATCTCGGAGATGGCATGCAAGAGATTGATCTCGGTGCTGTATTTACTGATGCGGATGAGGATGAGCTGAGCTATGAGATTACGGAGATCGATTCTAACATCGCTACAGCGAATATTCAGGGTTCAAAATTAAAAATTATGGCCACTGCTACAGGCCAAACAACGGTTACGGTGAAAGCTGCAGATGGAAAAGGAGGAAGTGTATCGGCTTCATTCACTTATGTGGTCAAACCGGTCTTAATTCCACCACCATTTCCACCTTTACCGCCATTTCCGCCAATCATCATTCCACAACCACCAATCAACCATGCTCCTGAAGTGGTAAAAACACTGCCAACTGTTGGAGTTGAACTGGGTACCGTGAGTAAGACGGTTGATTTGACTAATGTGTTCACAGATATGGATGGCGACATTCTAACGTATACAGCACAATCTTCTGATCCAGCTGTGGTAGAAGTGAGTGTCCAAGGAAATATATTGACTTTAGATCTCAAGAACGTTATTGGTTCCGCAACCGTTACCGTTAAGGCTACTGATCCCGCTGGTAAAGATGTTGAGACGACATTTACGGTTAAGGTGGAGGACCCGGATGCAGGAAAGGGCCTGTTTATTTCCGAGGTAGTCTGGGGAGAAGACACTACTCAGGCGATCGAACTGTATAATCCAACGTCCAAACCAATTGAACTCAGTCAGTTTGAAATTAAACGTAGTGATATAGACGATCCGATTACGTTTGCTTCTGGAACTATCATTGCACCTTATAAAACGATGGTCATTGCCGATGACTCTACAGATTTCCCGATTAATGAGGACGAGATTTATTATATGTCCTTTAATTTTGATATTGATCAACCCCAAGACATCACTTTGATACTCTATCAGATTAGCGATGGAGAACCTATGGATACAGCCATCTTGAAGCCTGCGCAATCTTTAACAAGAATGTCAGGTAATTTTCATGGTGATGCAAATTATGACGAGGCACGGTGGATCCAACAAGGAGAGAACTATTACAACGGTCTGGGTAACTACACATCCTCACCGTCCAATCCTTAATTTTTGAAATATCCCACATCATGAAGGAGAACCTCTATGCCAACAATAAGAAGGACTGTGCAGCTCGCTTTGATTGCGTTGCTTCTTTCCAACACTGTACCCGTATCTGCACAACATGATAAGTCAGAGGCACAGACTATGTCTGTGTCTGACATATCCTCAGCTCATCATAACAATAGTAAGTTAAACGATGTTATGAATAGGGCTGTATCCATGGGATTCATCAAGGGAGATCCAGATGGAAACGTTCGTGCAGCTGATCCAATCACCCGTCAGGAACTGGCAGTTGTTCTTGCTCAAGCTCTGGGTCTCACACTGGACAAGTCAGTCTCAGCATCTTTTACGGATGTGAAATCTACTAGCTGGTCAGCACCTTCCATTCAGGCGGTCAAGAAGGCGGGGATTTTGCAAGGAGATGCAACAGGGCGTTTCCGTCCACAGGCCCAGATCACTGGACAGGAACTGGTGACAGTCCTGGTAAGAGCCACAGCTTTGGCTAAACAAGAAGTTCAGGGAGATCCCCTTCCTTCAGATTGGAAAGGAGCGAGTACGTGGGCTGCTCCATATATTCGAACTGCTGAGAAGGATGAACTTCTAAGCGAATATCAGGGAGAGAATAAAGTTAAACAAGGGCTTGTTCGGGGCGAAGCCATAGGCATGCTGCTCTCGGCCATGTTCCCGGAAACCCGCTTGTCTGTCATTCAGTCAATCGAAGGAAAGCAGATTCAGATCAACGGTGTTATCTATCAGATCTCTGAACAAGTGGCAGGTCTTCTGAATAATCGTAATAAGGCTGTACTGGCTCAGGCTGGAATACAGTTCAAGAGTCGAAATCATACGCTCACTGAAATTAACGGGTTGGAAATTAGAACAGGTGGTCAAGAGGCGGGCCCAGGAAAAGCTGAATTTAGCGGCAATCTGCTATTGGATGGCGGAGACGCTGTAATTCATGGGGATCTAACCACGAAAGCAGACTTTGTTACAGTGGAAGGACTTACAGTCAAGGGCAAGCTGACGATTGCCCCCGAGGTGAAGCATGATTTTTATGCCAAAAATATCAATGTGGCACAGTCTGTCTTCGTTTATGGCGGCGATAGTAATACGGTTGTATTTGAAAATTCCATTCTCAATACTGTGGGTGTAGATAAAAGCGATGTACATGTTGCACTAACAGGGAATACCCGTACTCAAGAAGTTAACGTTAGATCAGACAGTATGATTGATATCGAGAAAACGGCTAATCTCTCGATATTAAATATTCTCGAAGGTGCAAGCAAAGTGGAGCTACAAGGAGCCATTGAGACGGTCCATGTGAATACATCCAAATCTCTGCAACTTAACGGTAACGTCACTTTACAGCAACTCCATGTGGATGGGACAGGCGTTGTCAACATTAATGCAGCAGGCACCATTCAGCAGCTTCAAGTGAATAACCCTTCCACGCAGATTAATGTGGCGGGGAATGTGAAAGTTTCAGATATTTCCTTGGCTGCCGGAGTCTCGTCTTCAGTTGTGAGTGGAAATACAGGAACGGCATCTTCCAATACGGTATCTCCTTCGTCAGGGGGAGCGAGTGGGGGGAGTGGAGGCGAAACATCTCCTGTTGTTGCTAATCGTGCTCCTGAACTTCTGAAACCATTTGAAAGTCGCAAGTATACGCAGAATGGACAGGGAGCAACGTTAAACCTAAACAACTATGTGACTGATCCGGATGGTGACTTGGTAACTTATACGGTCAGTTCATCCAAATCTGCCGTTGCAAAGGTTATCCTTAATGGATCGCAATTAGATATTGTTCCCTTGGGGGATGGCACGGCTACCATAACGGTGACTTCCAATGATGGTCGTGGTAAAAGGCTGAGATCCACATTCGAAGTCTACGTGAATAGACCTCCTATTGCATCGCCAATTCCTGATCAGGAATTGATAGCTGAGTCAGGTAGCAAGGATGTGGATCTCATGGTCTATGTTATGGATGATGAGAAATATGAATCGGAATTGCTATACAGTGTAACGAACAGTGCTCCGGAAATCGTGGGCACAGAAATCGTAAAATCGAACTATGCTGAATCTGTATTAAGGTTAACGCCTAAAAAGGCGGGGGAAGTTGTTCTTAAAATTAAGGTGGATGATGGGCAAATTGCAGATGATGGCAGTACGGGAATTACTGAACTCGACATGAAAGTTGTTGTTCTGCCACCACTCAATCGTGCGCCTGTCGGCGAAGCTCCAGCGAAAATAGAGGTATACCTGGGGGATGAGATCCCTGTAGTGAAATTGAACGAGGTATATACTGATCCAGATGGGGATCCTTTGACGTATACAGCGACTTCATCCAATCCAGACGGGGTAACAGTAGAGGAGAATGCGGGTGAATTGAAGTTAACATCACTTCAAAATGGGACGTATACGATATCTTATACAGTGAATGACGGTAACGGAGGAATCACTGAGGATTTCTTTATCATCGATATCCTACTAGTGCCAAATCATAGTCCGGTAGGAAATTCACCAGGATGGGTTGAAGCATACTTGGGTTTCCTGACAGATCCTATCCCCTCGGTGGACTTAAATGATTATTATACAGATCCGGATGGTGACCCACTCACATTCAGTGCATACTCCTCTAATCCTGATTTAATTGTTGAGGAGGAATCGGGTGTACTGAGCTTTACCGCTCTAGAATTTGGAGAATACATCATTTATTATTCGGTAGAGGATGGAAAAGGTGGTTCCATTTCAACCGCATTTCAGATAAGGGTTAATCCTAAGCCTAATGCTTCTCCGGTGCTTACTCAGAATCTGCCTGCTCAAACGTTGTTTGTAGGCAAGGAAGATGCGGTCATTAATCTCTCGGAATATTTTAATGATCCCGATGGAGATGCATTAGAGTTTCATACACCACTTGATTTCAACAATCTCCTGATCGCAGAGATGGTTATTCAAGAAAACAAGCTGATTATTCATCCGAGACAGGTTGGTAAATTCCAAGCTAACATCAAAGCAAAAGATATGTATGGAAAAGAAGCGACAGCCTATATTGATATTGAAGTTTTTGAATCTGGAAATATCAGTTCAATTCCGGATCAAACGGTAACATGGCCTTGGTCTGCTCTGAATCTTGATCTGACGTCGTACCTGATGAATTTTGATACAGCCACGTTAACAGTGGATGCTTCCTCAGCAGATACCAATATTGCGACAGTCTCTGCCAATGGTTCACAGATAGCTGTTGCTCCAGTTGCTGAAGGGAATACAACAGTGACGTTGACGGTATATGACCAGAAAGGGCGTAGCGAACAAGCGTCCTTTGGCCTGGCTATACAAGGCGAGCCTGCTGGCCCTAACTTGCCCCCTGAGGTAGTAAGTAGCATTTACGAACAAGTTTTAACACCTAATGTAACGAATGAGCGCACGTTTGACCTAAGTCAACTATTCAGTGATCCCGATGGAGATGCGATGCAATTCACGATAAGCAACAGCTCAAATGAAGCGGTGAATGCAAGCATTAATGGTAACCAGATCATACTAAAACCGGGGACTGGGAATGTAGTTGCTCCTTTAACCATAACAGCGAAGGATGGAAAAGGTGGACAGGTAAATTACACCTTCAACGTTCGGACTGCTTCTCTGGTTAACGGTGGTGTCATGCAGATCAACACGAAGTCCGGTGTCATAGATCCTCTGATTCTTACAGCGTCCAATTGGTTCCCTGGGCAGACGAGTTTTAAAGTTTATAGCGGTACACCAGATTCAACGTTTACAGGGCCGGATACGATTAATTCTTCCCAGATCCCTTTGAGTGTATCTCCATTATTATTCTGGATCATAGGGAATGACGGTAGGGCCGTGGTCGTTCAGGTGAACTCGAAAAATCAGGGCACGTCAGAGTTGTTCTTCTCTCAGTATGCAGATGCAGGGAATGGACGCAGTGTTGTTCAACTTTATTACACAGGTGACGGTGATCCGTCACATAAAGCAACCGGGTATCAATTGGAAGTTCATCAGTGGTTGAAAAAGACATCCACAATGAAAGTGACAACCAAAAACATATTAGATGTTACTTCGGGGTTACCTTATTTAAACATCAATTATACTTTTTACGATTTTTTCGATATAACGCCAGCTTGGTACTACAATGATGAGTTGGAATTGTATAATCCGAATGAGTATAACGTCGTTGCTTTGGTTCTCAAAAAGGATGGACGAATTGTAGATGTGTTAGGTGATCCAACTTCACATGACCAATTCATGCCTGCTGGCGGGACGTTTATCCGAAAACGCGGGATATATACAGGTTCACAACAGTTCTCATTAACCGGTGAATGGAATGAGTTCCCTCATGGAACTTTACAGTACGTGGGTAATCATACACCGTAGACTTGTATTTGCTACAATGGCGTTTAGTTTAACAGATAGTGTGATTCAATAAAGAATAAATCAAGAATCCTCCATGCTCCCAACGTGAGCATGGAGGATTTTTATTTAACCGGATATGGATACATGCAGGATCTGAGAATCTCGATCTTGTGTTCTTGCGTTCGTTCACGCGGTGCTGATTCTTCTGCATAAAAACGTCCCAGCTTGGCGCGCATGAAACGCTCTGCATATTCGCTCATTAATGATCGCTTCCTTGTTTCGAATGGAGTACCCGCATTGCAGAAGAGCCAAAATCAGGATCGGATTGAAGCGATTCTAACGCGGATGTTGCACCATTAACTTGTTGATGTGCAACAAGAATAGCAAAGGCAGCTCCTCTGACTAATATGTAGGCATTTCCCTCCAGCACTTCCAGAGCCAATTGGATCTCGGCTTCTGTGACGGGCAGTAGAGCGAGAGTTTGCAAGACGTAATTCTGTACATCCTCATCTTCTTCTGAGTCACGAACAAGTTGCGCCGCAGCATGAAGGATTTCACCCAGAAGAGCAGAGGAGCCTGCCATGCCTAAAGCTCGCCATGCTTCGATACGGATGAGATCTTCTTCATGTGTATCCATGCCAATAGCGAGAACTTGCTGAGTAAGGTGATCATCGGTTAGTTGGATTAGATCACGAAGTGCTTGTAGTTTTTCTTCTCCGCTAATTTCGTTAAAATCAGGGTGTTCATTGTTGTTATTATGATTTAAATCAGACATGTCAGACATATCCTACCGTTCACCTCCTGAAGAATATTAAGATTGGGGTGGGAGCAGGATGGGACGGGCAGCCAAGGCTTCTTCCACAATCTGTTCAGGCGTCAGGTCTCGATCATCCCAGAAAATCAAATTGCTGATTTCCGCATGTGGAACCTGCTGCTGTAGCTCCGTCAACATGTCATCCAACTCGGCTTCCGTTCCTTCAGAGTCCATCAGTTTGCGAACCAATTCTACCAAATGTAATTGATTGTCCATATCGATACCTCCTGAATGATTCATAGCGTGAACCAACTAGTCTTTCATGGGCTGATTCAATGGATCATACGTGATGAGCACCGGAAAAAATTTGGGCTCAAGCATCAGACTAATGCGTTGTTCGTCCTGATCAGTATATGAAATGAAATAGTTCCCGAAATGAGACTCGTAGTTGAAGTTTTGGAATTGAAAGGAATGTTCGGGATACTTTATCTTCACATATAACGTAGTAACTCCTCGGGCTAAGGTTTCTTTTAACATAGGAATTTGGGCCAAAAGCATAATAGCAACAAGAACAATTAGTATACGTTTAGCGAGACGGGTCAGATGGATTCACCCCATTATCGTAAATCAATTTTCAATAATTCATGAAAGCCCATCTCAAAATAGATGTCACTCCATAAGGATAGCCAGATTACCAAATTGCTCGCCTTTTTCCATACGTTCGAATGCTTTCACTGCGTCTTGCAACGGATATACCCCATCAATGACAGGATGTATGTCATGTTGCTCCACCCATTGCAGCATCTGGATAAACTCCTCACGGCTGCCCATAGAGGTGCCGATCAGACTAATCTGCGGGAAGAAGATAGAGCGAATCGGTAGGGTCAGATCATCCCCCGAGCTTGCACCATACATCACGATACGTCCACCTGGTCTGATTATATCAAAATATTTTGGGAACATGGCTTGTCCGATGCTATCCAAAATGATGTCCACAGGTTCCAGATCGTTCTGCGTACTCCAATCGGCATGACTATCCAATGCATGGGTAGCACCCAAGCGCAGTGCCTCATTTCTTTTGGCTTCACTTCTGGAGGTGACGGTCACCTTGGCACCAGCCGCTACCGCCATGAGCAGAGCATAGGTCGCTACACCACCGCCAATACCGGGAATGAGGATGTGTTCACCTTGCTTTAATACGCCGCGAGTGAATAAGGCGCGATAGGCCGTCAGCGCTGAAAGGGGCAGCACACCTGCTTCCTCCCAGGATAGATGGGCTGGCTTAGGCAGGGCATTTTCAGCAGGCAACGTTATATATTGCGCGAGCGTTCCATCCGTAGGGCCACCAACAATATCGGGTACGATGGGCACTTCAGATGCATGTTCCCAACCGAGTGTAGGATGGATAATGACTTCATCTCCTATCGCGAACCCTCTTACGCTTTCGCCAATCGATACGATAATACCTGCTCCATCGGAACCGGGAATGAGCGGGGTATCCTGGGTTCCGCGTCCTGCCATGATGAATAGATCCCGATGGTTGATTCCAGCGGATTTTAATTGAATCTGCACTTCCCCGGCTTCTGGTGCCCGAGAGATTGACTCTGTATATTGAAGACCTGCAAGGCAGCTCTGGCCTGAATGAACGATAGCTTTCATATTCAATATTCCTCCTGTCTATGTAGCCAGACTTCACTACTGAGCCTCATTGTACAGACGGAGCAGATTCACGTAAAATGAACAAAAATGATTGTCAGTATCATTGAAAATAATAGATAAGCACTTTGCATGAATCGGATGATGCAGAATGCCGATATAACGACGAGCAGGTGATCAGGGTATGGATGCAGGTGATTTGAAAATATTTCAGGCGGTTGCCCGCGAAGGTAGTATCAGTAAAGCTGCGCTCTCACTTAATTATGTGCAGTCCAATGTAACAACACGGATTAAACAGTTGGAGACCCAACTGCAAGTACCGCTATTTCATCGTTCCAATCGGGGGATGTCGCTTACACCAGCAGGAGAGAACCTGCTTGGGTATGCGGATAGGATATTGGAATTATTATATGAAGCAGAGCAGGCCACGCAAGTGGGTAACCCACCAGCTGGCATGCTTCGTCTAGGTGCCATAGAGACAGCAGCTTCTACTTTTCTGACGCCGCTCTTGGCTGAATATGCTTCATGCTATCCGGAAGTACAACATTCGCTTGTCACGGGTGGGACCCATGAACTGAACCAGAAGGTCATCCAACATGAATTGCATGGAGCCTTAATATATGGCCCGATTGATCATCCTGAGCTGAACTATATGAAGATGTATGACGAGGAATTGGTGCTGATCGCTGAACCTGGAGTACATGAGCTGTACACGTTATTATCCAGGCCGATGTTATTTTTTGAGATCGGATGCACACATCGCGATCAGGCGGAATCCTTTTTGAAAGATCAGGGTATCCACACGCTTAACATCATGGAATATGGAACACTGGACACGATTCTGAATGGTGTATCTGCCGGACTCGGTGTATCATTGCTGCCACGTTCTTCGGTTACCAAAGCAGAATCAAGAGGTGAGATTGCAGTGTTATCTTTGCCCGATCCTTATTGCCGGTTGGAAGTAGGATTTGTGTATTCCCGTGGTGAACATATATCTAGTGCGCTCTGCGCTTTGGTTGAGATTATTACAGAACCAGAATTATAAGAGGTTAATCAAAAGTTCGCTTTTGAACACACATTATAAAGGAGTGAATGACTTTGGAGGATACTGTTTTAACGTTGGCTGATGCCTTTAATCAGTCAGACTTTATTGTAGGCGGTCACGGCAGTCGCCAAGTGAAGGTACTTCAGAACGTACTGGAGCAGATCGATGGGGAGTTGTTTAGTGACCACTACGGCAACGGCCCCCTCATTGAAGAATTTCAGCAACAGATGGCTGACGTTCTTGGCAAGGAATCGGCGGTGTTTTTCCCAAGTGGAACGATGGCGCAGCAGATTGCATTACGGATTTGGTGTGACCGCAAAGGGATAAAGCGAGTAGCTTATCACCCTCTGTGTCATCTTGAAATCCATGAGGAAGACGGACTGAAAGAGTTGCATCAGATTGAATCAATTTTACTTGCGGACAAGGATCGCTTGATTCGTTTGGAAGATGTACAAGCGCTTGATCAGGACATTGCCTGTCTGCTGTTGGAACTTCCGCAACGCGAGATTGGTGGGCAATTGCCGGCGTATGAAGAACTGGAAGCGATCTCGGCTTATTGCCGTGAACGCGGGATTAAGCTGCATCTGGACGGGGCACGCCTGTTTGAGATTACTCCCTATTATCAGAAAACACCTGCGGAGATTTGCAGTCTGTTTGATACGGTGTATGTGTCCTTTTACAAAGGCATTGGAGGCATTGCGGGGGCCATATTGGCCGGCGACACGGATGTGATGCAAGAGTCTAAAGTATGGAAACGGCGGCACGGCGGAGATCTGATCGGCCTGTATCCGTATATTCTGAGTTCTCAGTATTATTACAATGAACGGATTGGCAAAATGGAGCTGTATTACGAGCAGGCTCAAGAACTCGCCTCCCTACTGAATGCGTGTCACGGGATACATACTTTACCCGAGGTACCGGTATCGAATATGTTCCATGTACACTTTGAGCTCGCTGCTGCCGAAGTTGAACCCATTCTTGTGCAAATGGCTCAGCAGTATGGCATAGGAATGACTTCATATCTGAACAAAACAAGTGGGAACAGCTGCGCCTTTGAATTGTCTACGGGTGATCGTTATGAGAAAATTCCCCAGGATAAGCTGCGTGCAGCACTGGAATGGCTGGATCAAGAGTTGCGTAAACAGGTGAGATAACAAGTTGATTTTAATATTCGACTCTTTTTTGGGTAAGGTGTTGCACTTCAAGCAGAACTATTGAATTCACAACGGCTGATCAGTTGGGAAAGGTACCTAAAAGGGGGAGTTCAAGTGACGTCAATAGAGTTGGAACCGATTCGTGATCTTTTGGTAAAAGCCTACGATACGACAATGGGAGATGGGTGTACTCCTGAAACGCAACAGAACATTGAGGATTTTGAGCAAAAGCACAATGTAAAACTGCCCGCAGCGTATCGCGCACTTTTGCTTGAATTCGGTGCATGTAATTTCGGCGACCCTGCCTTGTATTCGGTGAAAGAACTGAGCTGGGCTTATCCTGAATTTCTGGAAGTCTACCGTGAATATGAGAAAGAATACGAGTTGCCAGCGGACCTCCAGCCTTTTCCGATTGGTGGATTTGGTGAAGGAAGTATGGCTATACTGGATCAAAGTTCAGGCAAGGTGCTGATGTTGATCCACGATGCAGGGGAAACTCCTCTGCGGGAGATTGCTGTGGACTTTAATGAATTAATGACAATGCTGGCTGAGTCGGCAATCTGGGTTCAGGAACAGATGAATTAACAGGGTAGACGGAAGGATGCGCAATCGGCTTATGGATATCCGAAAGTTAAGATACTTTATCACTGTGGCAGAAGAACTTCATTTCCACCGTGCAGCGGAGAAATTAAATATGACACAACCACCCCTGAGCCAACAGATTCAGAATTTAGAGGAAGAGCTTGGTGTGAAGCTGTTGGAGCGCACGAGGAAAATGGTTCGTCTCACCCCGGCAGGTGCCGTCTTTCTGGAACAGGCCAGACTTATCCTGGCCCAACTCGATCGATCCATTCAGCTTACACAAAAGGCAGATCAGGGTATCATCGGGCATATAACCGTAGCTTTCGTGGATTCGGCTTCGGGGAGCATTATGGTAGATGTGCTCAGGAAATTTCGTGCTGCGTATCCGCAGATTGAATTGACGCTGCGTGAGATGACCTCATCCCAACAATTGCAGGCACTGGAAGACGGACAGATCCATATTGGATTTTTGCGATATCAGGAAGATACTCGTCATGTCTCGTTCCGCCCCTGTCAGATGGAAACGTTGATTGCCGTATTGCCAGATCATCACCCGTTGGCTTCTCAGACTCAAGTTTCAATTCGAGAACTGGCGGATGAAGATTTCATTTTATTCCCACGGCATCTGGGTTCTCCGTTCCATCGTCTCGTTCTGGATTATTGCAGGGAGCATGGCGTAGACCCTCGAATTACGCAGGAAGCGATTCAGATGTATACGATTGTTAATCTCGTTGCGGCGGGCATGGGCATTTCTATTGTTCCTTCTTCGGTGGATGTGTTCCAGCGGAAGGGTGTAGTCTTTCTTCCATTAGAAGAAAATCCGCCCTCCGTACCGTTGTATACGGCATGGCGGACGGATATGAATCAGGAAGTGGTTTCCCGCTTTATGAGCATTGTTGAGGGGGAATATGAGTTGCACTAAAGGTTATTTACACTTACACTGCGATGACAGAACAACCTTCCAATCGCTGTTATCCCCAGATTTTTTCGATCCCTTTTCTCAAGGGGAAAATCTGGTGATAAAGGCGAGGTGTATGCTTTCGAAGTAGCTTTCTTGCAGAAAGCTTTTAGCTCCGCTTTTTCAGGTTTTTTCTGTCCTCTCCGTTATCGTGTAAATGATTAGTTCAACTTAGTATGGTCTGAGTAGTAAAAAAGAAACTATCCCGTCTTGGCTGGATCACGCTCAATCCATGGATTCAATATTTCGTCGATACGAGTCATGATGGCAGAGTCCAGTTTCACACCGGAGGCTTTTACATTTTCCAATACCTGCTCGGGCCGGGATGCACCGATAATGACGGAACTGACATACTTATGCTGAAGAACCCACGCCACAGCGAGTTGGGGGAGCGTTAGACCAATCTCTTTTGCCAAAGGAACAAGCTGTTGCACAGCGGTAAGAACATCTTCACGTAACCACTGACCAGCCAATTTATTGAAAAAGGGTGCTCCTGCCTCAGCAGCTGCACGTGATCCGGTGGGCAATGCTTCGTTAGGCGCATACTTGCCTGATAGTATACCCTGAGCCAGAGGAGACCATGTAATCTGCCCAAGTCCTGCTTGGTCGCTTGCAGGCACCACTTCTTGCTCAATCACACGCCATAACATTGAATATTGGGGCTGACTTGCAATAAAGGGTACATGAAGTTCCCGCGCCAAAGCGGCTCCTCGTGCAATCTGATCCGCGTTCCATTCACTTACGCCAATGTAATGAACTTTGCCCTGACGCACCAGATCGGAGAATGCCAGAAACGTCTCTTCCAGCGGAGTGTTGTAGTCATAACGGTGAGCGTAATAGACATCGATATAATCAGTCTGTAACCGTTGTAATGAACCGTTGCAGGCTTCCATGATGTGTTTACGTGAAAGTCCGCGGTCATTATGACCTGAGCCAGTAGGGTGACAGACTTTGGTGCACAGTTCAATACTTTCTCTTCTTACATCCTTAAGAGCCTGTCCCAGTACGGTTTCTGCCTTGGTATTGGAGTACACGTCTGCGGTATCAAATGTGGTAATACCTGCCTCCAATGCGGTTCGCACACAAGCTTCTGCTATTCCATCCTCGACTTGCGCTCCATGCGTAATCCAGTTGCCGAGTGAAATCTCACTGACGGTTAATCCACTGTTTCCTAATTTGCGATATTCCATTCATGTCGCCTCCCTAAGTCATCTGGACTCTATTGTAGCAATGGCAGATTAATAGGTGAAATATCTTTTAACCTCATCTTTGATACGAAAAAAGTATCAGTGAACCTATATTTTCTCCTGGAGGTATTTGCGATAGAGAGCAGGCGTAATCTCCTCGAACTTTTTGAATATTTTGATAAAATATCCCGATTCATTAAATCCCAGCTCATCACTGATCTGTGAGACAGGCATGTCGGTGACCTCCAGCAATTGCTTGGCCCACTTTATCTTGAGTTTTGCCAGGTAGGTGGTGAAGTTCTCACCCGTTTCCTTGGCAAACAGTCTGCTAAAATAACTCGGACTCAGGTGGCATAGATCGGCCATTTGTTTGAGCGAAACTTGCTCGCTTTTGTGACTGTGAATGTATTCAAAAGCAGGCTGGAGCACCGGACTGGAGCTTTCCGCATCACTTGGGCTGTTCTTCAGATAGGCATCCGCAATCGCATTGGTCATCTCTTTTTTGATCGACTCGATATTACGAATGGAGTACCCGGGCAGAATGGTGGAGAGGTTTAGAGACTCCTGATTGCCTGAAGCTTTCTCGAACATTTCAACTAACAGATTTTTGTTTAGCGCTTCTTCCACAATGTAGTTGCAGAGCAGGGATAACATGTTGGAGATTTTCACAATCTCTTCATAGGTCATCACAGGCAGCTGGGCGTAATCATCCTTTAATTCCTCCAGCTTGGCTGAATGCATGGGTACGTTTTTGGACGTGACAATTTGCTCCAAGTCGCTACCCTTTTCCGGATCGGCGAGTTTCACTTGTCCTGCCATGACGGCGCCGATATATTTGCCATCAATCGTGATTGGAATCGCGATATCAATAATATTGAAATGGCATAAATACACATAAGGTTCATTCAACCGGACCGCTTCCAGACCACCGCGTGAATCACATTTTTGGCAGTAGGGAAGCAGCTCGGGGTCTTTACGTACATTCTGGCAGAAAGCCTGACAGCTGCTGTGACTGGTTACGGGAATGCCTTTATAATCAACGGTGAGGATCGCCAGTTTGGTTACTGTTGCGAGAGAATCTTGTAGACGCTTCCATTTATTAAGGTCGAGAATTTTGTTGATATGCAGATATTGTTTGATCATTGGTGCAACCTCCATAGGCTAACCTGAATCATAATTTAGGCCGTTAAAAGTTAGCAAGTTGTACATATTAAGATGTAATGATGACGGGTAATGTATAATGGGAGGTCAAAATTCAACCATCTCATGACAATAAGATACCATGATTGTGCCAAAAAGCAAAAAATTACGATTGTAAATTATAATAATTTGTTATCAAAGTCCACTGTAAACCTGCTGCTCATGCGTTATATTAAGGTCAATTGTAAGAAATTAAAATTTGATGTAATCACTACACCCATTCATATCATTAGGAGGCATATATTATTATGAGAAAAGCATTTATCAGTCCAACCAAATATGTACAAGGCGAAGACGAATTGTTGAACTTGGGGTACTTTGTTAAATCTTTCGGAGAATCTGCCTTGCTGATTGCACATCCGGATGATGTACAACGTGTCAAAGCAAAGCTTGATGCAACAGCGGAGAAATTCAATATTACGTTTGTTGAAAGCGGTTTTAAAGGTGAATGTTCCCGTGAGGAAGTTGCTCGTCTGCAAGCGATCGCGAAGGAAAAAGGATGTGACTCTACCATCGGTCTTGGTGGTGGTAAAGCCATTGATGCGGCTAAATGTGTAGCAGAAGGCGAAGCACTGATCATCTGCCCAACGATTGCGGCAACAGACGCACCGACAAGTCACTCCGCTGTATTGTATACACCGGATGGTTCTTTTGATGACTATGCTTACTTCAAACAAAGCCCAAGTGTGGTTCTCGTTGATACAACCGTAATTGCCAATGCACCAACACGTTTCCTCGTATCCGGTATGGGAGATGCGCTCTCTACATACTTCGAAGCAAGAGCAACAGCGAAATCCTATTCCCGTGTAAACGCAAGTCTGCCAATGGGTTCCCGCGAAGGATACACACCATCTGCAGTAGGTACAAATGCGGCACTTGCACTGGCAAAACTGTGTTATGAAATGCTGCTGACTGACGGTGCAAAAGCAAAAGTAGCGAGTGACAGCAACGTTGTGACACAAGCGCTGGAAAACATCGTTGAGACGAACATTCTGTTGTCTGGTCTTGGATTTGAAAGTGGTGGTCTGGCCGCAGCACATGCGATCCACAACGGCTTGACTGTTCTGGAAGGCACACATCATTTCTTCCACGGTGAAAAAGTATCTTTCGGTACGATTGCACAACTCGTTCTTGAAAATGCACCTACTGAAGAGCTGCACGAAGTCATGGACTTCTGTCTCGAAGTGGGACTGCCAATCAGCTTGGCGGACATCGGTGTAGATACGATTAGTCAGGAAGAGCTGTTGAAAGTTGCCGAGATCGCTTGTATTCCGGAAGAATCCATTCACGCCATGCCGTTCCCGATCACCGTTCCTGAAGTGGCTGCTGCCATTGCAGCGGCTGACCGTATGGGTCGGCAGTACAAAGCAGCTCGCCGGGAGGCCAAATAATGAAGAAAATTATTAACCAAGCCGAACATGTTGTTATGGAAATGTGTAACGGGATTGCGCTTGCACACCCGGAGCTGGAATTTCTGAAAAAATATAAAGTCATCAAACGCAGAGAGATTCAGGCTGATAAAGTCAGCCTTATCAGTGGCGGTGGCAGCGGACATGAACCGGCTCATGCTGGTTATGTCGGTAAAGGCATGCTGGATGCAGCGGTATGTGGAGATGTATTCGCATCTCCTTCCCAAATCCAGGTGTATCAAGCGATTAAAGCAACAGCCAGCAACAAGGGTACACTTCTGATCATCAAGAACTACAGCGGCGACATGATGAACTTCAAGAATGCAGCGCATCTGGCTGAAGAAGATGGCATCGACGTACAATATGTGCGTGTTGAGGATGACATCGCTGTACAAGACAGCTTGTATACCGTTGGACGTCGCGGCGTTGCGGGAACTGTACTGGTTCATAAGATTGCTGGAGCAGCAGCAGAAGAAGGTCGCAGTCTGGCAGATGTGAAATCCGTTGCCGAGAAAGCAGCTCAGAACGTTCGTAGTATTGGTTTTGGATTCACATCCTGTACCGTGCCCGCCAAAGGCACGCCTACATTCGAAATTGCTGAAGATGAGATGGAATTCGGCGTAGGGATTCATGGTGAGCCAGGGATTCGCCGGGAGAAAATCGTATCGGCTGATGAATTGGCAGGACGTATGGTCGAAGCATTGCTCGCAGATATGAAGTTGGATAAGGATGCATCCGCTGAGATTGCGGTGCTCGTGAATGGTTTTGGTGCAACGCCACTGCAAGAACTGTACCTGCTCAACAATTCCGTTCAGCGTGAGCTTGCAGGACATGCAGGTCTGAAGGTCGCTACTACGTTTGTAGGCAACTACATGACAAGTATCGATATGGCGGGTGCATCGGTTACGATCCTGAAACTGGATGAGGAACTAAAAACGCTGTTGTTCAAGGAAAGTGATACACCTGCATTTAAAGTGTCTGGCCCTCCAGTAGCACAAGTGGCGTATTCCGAAGCACTGGAAGCTGTTGTGGGTGAAGACGCTCCCGTATCTTACGAAGTGGAGACGGATGCATCAGCTGCGGTAATCAAAGGCAATCAATTTTCACTGGACAATGTCGTCTATCTGATCGATAAAATGGGTGAGATCATCATCAAGAACGAGGTACCGTTCTGTGAACTGGATTCCCATGCCGGTGATGGCGATTTCGGTATGAGTGTGGCAAAAGGCTTCCGCCAGTTGAAACGCGAATGGAATCACATCATTAACGAAGATAAAAAAGACATCGGATCGTTCCTGGATGCATGTTCCTTGGTCATTATGGAATATTGTGGCGGCGCATCCGGCCCGATCTGGGGTTCGGCATTCCGTGCGGCTGGCAAAGCAGTAGGGGATAAACAGCAATTAAACGTTGCTGAATTCGCTGAGATGATCCATGCAGCTGTACAAGGGATTCAGTCTACTGGAGAGCGTTCCTTCGGACGTGGTGCCGTTGTAGGTGATAAAACCTTGATTGATGCGCTCGTGCCGTGTGCCGATTCCTGGACACAAAGTGCGGAGTCTGGCGATGACTTCAAAACAGCATTTGCCAAAGGTGCAGCAGCAGCCGTTGAAGGTGCGAAGAAAACCGAAGACATCGTGGCACGTATGGGCCGAGCAGGTACTGTCGGCGATCGTAGTCTGGGCTACCCGGATGCTGGCGCGTATGCGCTGGGTGTTATTTTCACAGAGTTGTCCGAGTCGATGAAGTAAAGTCGAGCCTGTCAGCATTTAAATGTGATATGCATTAAAAGTGAAATGGGTAATATAAGGTATAGGTAAAAAGACCGCTCTGGAGCATGGCTTACAGGGCGGTCTTTTTGATATGGAGATGCGATCTCGTGTGCCTTAAATTGGATTCGCAGTTCCAGATAGTGTAATCTGGAGGTTAGGTGCAGATCGGTAAAAACCATTTGAACGAGAAGGGATCGGGATGATTCAATGACGCAAAAAATCTATTATGACTCTGCTTATACAAGAGAGTGGCATACAACGATTACAGGCAAAGTGGACAAGGAAGACGGCGTATATGTCACGCTGGCGGAGACTGCTTTTTACCCGCATGGGGGCGGACAACCTTGTGATCTGGGACAAATTGGCGGCATCACTGTTCTGGATGTGAACATCGAAGATGGTGAAGTATGGCATAAGGTGGAACGCGCCCCTGAACAGAACGAGGTACATTGTGAGCTGGATTGGGAGCGAAGATTCGATCATATGCAGCAGCATACGGGTCAGCATTTGTTATCGGCAATCACTTTGAAGCTGACAGAAGCGATGACGCTCAGTTTCCATCTTGGAACGGAGTATGACACGATTGATGTGGCTGCGCCTGAACTGGGCGCGAATCAATTGACTGCCATTGAACAAGAAGTGAATCGTCAGATCTATCGTAACGCTTGCATCAACACCTCTTGGGTTACAGCAGAAGAGGCCGCACAATTGCCACTGGTGAAGCAACCTACGGTAACGGAGGACATTCGCATCGTCGAGATCGAGGGTGTGGAGTATAACGCCTGCGGTGGAACCCATGTGTCCGCGACAGGTGAGATCGGCATCATCAAACTGTTGAAAACCGAAAAAGTGAAGGGTGGCACACGCATTTATTTCAAATGTGGAACAAGGGCGCTGAATGAATTCACATCCACACAAAACGTGCTCAATAGTATCATGGTTAAATTAAAGACCAGCAAGGACGAATTATTGGAGCGTATTGAGAAAATGGAGCTGGAGCAAAAACAGCTGCAAACCGAGCTGAATGCAGTGAAAACAACGAACGATGCCTATTATGCGGAGGAACTTCTGGCCGCTCGGCAAGGGCTGGTGATTGCTCAGGTCTTTGAAGACAAATCGCTCAAGGATATGCAGAGCCTGGCTACCAAGCTGACGGCAGAACATGAAGGCCTTGTGCTCTTTGCCAGTATCTCAGAGGCCAAAGTTGTTCTGGCACAGAATGGACAGCCGTCTGAATGGGCTTGTGGACCTTTCTTCAAAGGCAATCTTGGAGCCTACAATGGCAAAGGTGGCGGCAGTGAAAAGATGGCTCAGGCAGGCTTTGCCAGCAGTGAAGATGCGCTTGCCTTTTACGAATTCACCAAGGACCAGTTGGGACATCACTGATGTACAACTTCTCGGCTAGAGATAGCGAATGTTTGCAAATTTAAATTCAAGTACGTCACGATGTGGCGTGCTTTTTTTGCAGTGGATAGATGTGTTTTTATGAACTGATCTATTTTGAACTTGTAAATTCTCGTAATTTGAGATAAGATCACATTTAGTTAGATAATCTAATTATATAACGAGTATTGGCGGAGGTCACGATGAAAGGAAAAAATAACAGGGAACATACAACAGAACCACTCCCTAAGTTGGGGCCTGAACCCTATGTAGAACTGATGCAAAAGACGGCAACGAAAGGTACGGATCAAAAGTTAGCCTATATAGGTTTGCTCTCACTTTGGTTTGGCGATAACATACTGGATGTCATGGATCTGAATCTGGATCAGTATGATATTACCGAGAGCAAGTTTGATCTGTTACTACTCTTAACCCTGCATGAGGGGAACACGCAAGTGACGCCATCGACATTGGCAGAACGTCTCGGTATTCGCAGGGCATCTGTCACAGCATTGCTGGATTGGTTGGAAAAAAGGAACTGGATTATTCGGGAATCAAGTGCCCGGGATCGTCGTAGTGTTCATGTACGCATCTCACCAGAAGGTAGGGACTTGGTAGAAAAAGTGTTACCTTCGTTCTGGTCCACCTGTGAATCCCTCGTGGAGGACCTGGAGCCGGATGAAAGGGACGTATTGGAGAAGGTTTTATTAAAATTAAATACAAACATAGAGAAGAGGCTGGGTATGGGGAGATAAATTTTTTTTGGATATATAATTAGATTATCTAACTAAAATGATTGATACTAAAGTTTATAGAGGTGTACGATGTCGAAATTAATGCAAACTGGAGCTATCTCCAGAAATTACCTCATCATGACTATTATTTTATGTTGGTCTGGTCTGGTCGTCATGTCCAGTCTATATGTTACAGTTCCGCTCATCCCCGTGTTTGCTGATCAATTTGGAATAACACCAACCCAGGCTTCGGGCGCGGGCAGTATATTTTCGCTAGGGTTTGCAGTAGGGTGTTTAATGTATGGCGCGATATCTGACAAGTATGGATGTAAAAGAGTGATTTTGATCGGCATGCTCATATTATCGTTCGTTTCATTCATGCTGGGTCTGGTACATTCTTTTGCCTGGATTATTGTGTTGAGGGGAATACAGGGGGCAGCTGCGGCCACTTTTTCTCCGGTTGCATTGGCGTATGCTGTGGAGATGTATCCGGCGAATCGTAGAGTGACGGCGATCGGATTCATCAGTACCGGATTTCTGGTAGCTGGCATTGTAGGCCAAATCATTAGCAGCATAATAAGTCAGCAATACGGGTGGAGCACACTATTTGTTTTGCTGGCTGTTGTGTACTTGATTACTTCATTGGTAGTCTGGTTACTGTTGCCGGGAGATGAGATCAAACGAGGAAAAGACACTTCGATCTGGGAATCTCTTCTACAGATCGGCACTGTACTGAAACAGCCCAAATTACGGTTGAGCTACGTGGTGGCTCTGGTTCTGCTGATGTCCTTTGTCAGCATGTATAGTGTCCTTGGTAGTTATTTGAGCGGGCCTGAATTTGGATTAAGTGCGCAGCAGATTTTGTACGTTCGTGCAGCAGGTATACTGGGCATGCTTGTTTCGCCTTTTGCAGGGAAATTAACTCAGCGACTAGGTGTACGTTCGGTTCTACGATTAGGACTTACAATGGCGGTGGTTGGACTCGCATGTATGGGCTTCTTCACCAACTTATCTTTGCTTATCCTAATGAGTTTACTTTTTGTGACCGGGATCGCTGTGTCGGTTCCTTCTTTGGTAGCTTTGGTGGGTGAGCTTGGAGGTAAGTCACGGGGAATTGCAGTTTCAGTGTATACGTTTATTCTGTTTGCCGGTACAAGTATTGCACCAATCCTCTCCATTCAATTCATGCGAAGCGGCAGTTATCTGCTCACGTTTCTGATGCTTGCTTTTGTCTTGGTAATCGGGCTGACGGCAGCCTGTTTTATAGGGAAAGGGACGACGGAAGCAACTCAGGAACGGATAACATCCTAATTGACTATCCGTTCTCTAAATGGAGGCCAATTCCTACTATGATATACTCCAATGATAGCCACTACATGCAGAGGGGGTACCTATAGATGACAGAACGAATTCCGTGTATACGGGAGGGGTGTGCAAATACCATTTTGCCAGCAACGGCTGCGAGAACAGGTGGGTATTGCATGCCTTGCAAGCAGGAGATGGAACGCGAGGAGCGCCAGAGATACATTGAAGCGAATCGATGTGACGTGAACCTGTATGCAGGTATCACAGACCCGGTCGAAGTTTTGAAAATCATGCACAAACCTCAGGTTCGCGATCCACTAATTCGTTATACACCCTATGAACAATCCGAGGAACAGGTATATCTATCTTTGTCTGTAGAGCAACAAGATCAGATGAAGGATTACGCGATGAAACGGATTCGTACACGTAATGAAGATACGGGCAAAGACATTCTGGTATATCTGGTCTGCTACCATGATATATCGTTGACTGCCGAAATTCCTGAGCTGCTGGAACAGGAGATCTATTATCCTGCCATTTTGTATAAAAGTGCCTCGGGTGAGGTTCGTGATCGTCTGTTGCAACAGGTGAACACCGATGATGAAAATCGAAATCACATATTGCTCATGCTGGCCCATATCGGGGATGATGTTGTCGTGCAGCAGTTCCGACAATGGAGACAGTCTCCGCCATCTTGGGCGAGTGAATTGTACGTGGCGCCAGAGCACTACACCACTGAAGCTGGTTGGGAGCTTACAAAAGACGGGCAGCGCAGAGAATTATTCACCACCCCAAGTTATTCACTCTATAAAGTAAAAGAGAATGAAGAGGCTAACGTGGAGTCAACCGGAAATTCACTCTCGATGCTGAACCCTAGCAAGAATGGCTGTCCATGGTGTGGCAATGCGTTAACCACCTTAATTAGTCTGGATGTTAAACATCCCGCTCTGAAAGACGTGTCTTGGCATGCCCAGAGACTTCAGATACAGACATGCGTGATATGCAGCAGTTACGGTGTGGTTTACATGGAGCTGGACGCAGCAGGGGAACCGTTATGGAGTTCACATAATGTCATGCCTGCGGGAATGGACGAGATTGACCTGGACGACTATGGTAAACTTGCAGCGGATGTTGGCCGGCAGTTTCGGATTGCGAATGCATCGCGTCATGCATTCCATGCCAGTGAGTGGGCGATGGAGCCATCGCTATCTCAGATTGGCGGCCATCCGGGATGGGTTCAGGATGCGGAGTACCCACCATGTCCACGCTGTTCCGCGAGAATGAAGGCTGTCGCACAATTGGATTGGGGTGAGGTAGAGGAATATGGTGAGGGCATGTATTACATGTTCATATGTGAGCCGTGCCAGATGACCGCCGTATCGTACCAGCAATCTTGATGGTGGAAGCTAGTATGAGCTATTAAGTAATTATAAGCAGTTATCTTATTATAATATTACACCGCTGTTAAGGTTGGAATGACAGTAGTAGACAGACTATAACCAAGGGGTATCCCGAAGTTCTTGGAACTTCATGGGATGCCCCTTTGCCCTGCGCAGGATGGATGGGGACTTCTGCTACAGTTATCAGGTTATGTTATTTAGTCACCAGAGAGACAATGGGTTGTTTTTTCTACGTGCAGAGGCAGTTTGTCGTTCTTACATAGTCTAACGAACCTGGCACGTCTTATTGGGCGAATATGCAGCAGTGTAGTATTCTAACGAATCGTAGCCACGTTATTGCTTCTATTGGTAGGTTTTTATGAAGCAAATCGGAGGTTTTGTCTGTAATAAGACTGCTGAGATTCGTTAGAATTTCATATGTTTGTAAAACTGCGACATAAGGTGTGTCCGATTCGTTAGCGCTTGCCACAAACCTAACCCTAAACCTAAATTCACCCCATACATACCACCGGCACATTACGGCCCAAACCATACGTTCCGCACATTACTACCTAAGTTACTACTTCGGCGTATGTGCCTCTTCACTACATCCGTCTACAAGTCCGCAGATGCCTGCTTTAACAAACCAGCCAACCATTCATAATCGGGTGTATCTTTTTCCTTGAGCTTGATCGTTTTGCGTTCTTCCGGGCCTTCGAAGATCCCATCGGGTAGATCAAGTCCGGTTGCATGGAAGATGGTGAAAGACACGGCCTGTTTGGATGGCGAGATGACCGCAGCATACTTTCCGTTTTTCAAAAAATGAGGTTTCTTGTATTGCACGCGTTCTTCTACATCAGGGATGGTATCATGCACTAACTCGCGCAATTGTTCAGAGACTTGTATTTGCCAAGGGATCTGAATCTGTTCAATAAACGCAGTAACTTCTGCATTCTTGGTCATACTTGTTCACCCTCCGTATGGATCTGATTGTGTGTTTCCCATTCTGGTCTTAGGATTCCCATCATCAAGCGGTCATAACGCTTACCATCACGATATACAGCTGAGCGTGCCCGACCCTCCAACTGAAAACCAACCTTCTCATAGGAACGGATTGCTTTGGCATTGTAGGCGATGACATCAAGGCCAACCCGGTCCAGATTCATCTCGTGGAACGCATATCGTAAAATAAGATTCAACGCTTCCGTGCCATATCCCTTGTTGCGATGTTCGGCAAGTCCGATGCCAATGGCGAGCTGGCCGCAGCGGTTGTTCCATTCAATGCTATGAATGACGACAAAACCAATCAGCATATCCTCTTTATGCGTGCGAAGTCTGAAGTAAACTTCCTTGTTCTTCGTTTCGCCCTCATCTTCCAACTGTTTCTCTGAATAGGGAATGGCCAGATCAGTATCCACATTCCGAAGGTACTCCGGGTCTTCGTTCCATTGCAGCATGGTCTGCACGTCTTCAGGGCGTGGTGGCGTCATCTTTAATCGTTTGCTATAAAACAGGTTGTCCGTTGTCAGTGTCATAGGGGTCTCCTTTAAATTAAGTTAAGCTTGCTTCACCTTAGTTCCACGTTTAACTCTATGTATATTTCGCAATAGACCTCGCCCCTTTGGCATCTGATAGCCTCATCATACTGGAAATTATAGGTGAACTACAATAACGTATTTCAGTGGATATAAGTAACCTCTTGTCATAAAACCTGACACGGTAGTAAGATGAAATAATTGATATATATTCAGTGACAGATACACTAAAAATGTTGGCAGGAGTGATACGTTTTGGAGATTAAAGTGGATGATTTGAGTGGAGGACAAGTTAAGGCTTTAATTGCAGAGCACTTGCAAGGGATGGCAGCCGATTCGCCTCCAGAGAGTATTCATGCGTTGAATCTGGATGGACTCAAGAAGCCCGAAATTACATTCTGGTGTGCTTGGGAAGGAGACGACTTGCTCGGCTGCGGGGCCATCAAAGAACTTGATCCAGAGCATGCAGAGTTGAAATCGATGCGTACCGCTTCGGCTCATCTGAGAAAAGGCGTAGCGAGAAAAATTTTGGCTCATATTATGGACGTTGCAGTAGATCGTGGTTATAAGCGAATCAGTCTGGAGACGGGCTCGATGGATTCGTTTATCCCGGCACGGAAGCTGTACGAAGACTTCGGATTCGAATATTGCGAACCATTCGCAGATTATATATTGGACCCGAACAGCACGTTTATGACAAAAACAATCTAAGTGGAATCGCATGAGAAACCAGAATTCTGTTTTTTTACAGGATGCTGGTTTTTTTATTTTGCAACATATCGTACATTTTAAAAGTTGGAAAAAGAGTAGAATAAACTCAATAATACAGCATTAAAGCAACGTGGCCTTGTGACGAAGAATGTGGAGGGAGTCGTGCATGATATATTGGTGGTTCGATCATATGAATCCGCTGTTTGCTGTCTTGGTGTTATGTCCAATAATTGCTGTGGTGCTTGGAGTATGCAGTTATTTTGCCAATTGGTGTAGACTCTTGGGAGCGCTGGTTATATCTTTTATGCTGCCTTTGTTGTATATCGCGAGTGATCTTTCAACAATGGGTAGTAACATAGGGGCTTGGTTCATCTATGGGGCAGTGTACAGTTTGCTAACCTGGATTGTACACAGATTGCTCCGTGCCATTGTGGGGTATAAAACATAGGTTATGTTCATAAATGTTTGGGATGAATTGGCCATAAGGAACTTCTGGGCTGATTGATGGACAATAGGGTATACTGGACATTATGTCTATGAAACAAGACAGCATTACAGACGTTTTTTACATCAGGAGGACTTGAATTGGCTCAGACAGAAGGAACACTACAGAAGAAGCTTAAACCAAGACACATCAGTTTTATGGCTATGGGTGGTGTCATTGGAACAGGAATTTTCAAAGGCAGTGCAGAGACGATTGGACTCGCAGGTCCGGGCGTTATTGTCACGTACATTTTTGCCGGATTATTGCTGCTGGTTGTTATGGCCGCGATGGCGGAGATGGCTACGGTGTACAAGAACAAAAATATGAAAGACTTCGTGCAGGAAGCATTTGGTAGCCGAGTATCCTTTGTTATGGGATGGATGTATTGCTTTCTATGGTTATCGGTATGTGTCATTGAGGTGATTGCTGCCGGGAGCTTTTTGCAGTATTGGTTCACAGAAGTACCGCTGTGGATGCTGAGTCTGGCTTGTGCGGCGTTCATTATACTGGTTAATCTGTTAAGTGTAGGTGTGTTCGGGGAATTTGAGTTTTGGCTGGCCGGGATCAAAATTGCCATGATCATTATTTTTATCTTCCTGGGTGCAGGGTTGATCTTTGGCATTATCCCAAGTGACAACACGCCATATCTGCAAAATTACACGCAAGCGGGAGGGTTCTTCCCGAACGGTTGGTCATCGATCTTCTCGGCACTGCTTGTGGTCATGTTCTCTTATGGGGGATCGGAGCTGATTGGTCTGACCCTGACCGAGACGGAAAATGCAGAAAAAGTGATGCCCAAAATCGTGGGCAATTTTATGCTCAGAATTATTCTGTTCTTCACCTTGCCGATTCTCATCATCTGTGGTCTTATCCCGTGGAATGAGATTGGGCCGGAAAGCAGTCCGTTTGTACAAGTGCTTGCCTCCACGGGACTGCCGGGAGCAGCACACATAATGAACTTTATTTTGGTGACGGCAGTTCTGTCTGCTGCGAATTCAGGGATCTATGGTGCATCCCGGATGATGCACTCCATGGCAGTGGGCGGGGAAGCTCCGAAGGCATTGTCAAAGACAAATCGCAGCGGTAGCCCGGTTAATACCTTGCTGGTATGCGCGGTTGTATTGCTCGGAGGTTCTATGCTTGGTCTATTCGCGCAGGATCAACTGTTCCGTGTATTGCTCGCCGTTCCGGGGTTTGTCGTAATCCTTGTGTGGATCTGTATTGCCTCATCACAGTTGAAATTGCGGAAGAGATATCCGGTTCAACCGACCTTCAAAGTTTGGGGATTCCCTTATATAACCGGAGTCGTGGTACTATGTCTCAGTGTGATTGCGGTGATGTTTGTGTTTGATGAGGGTAATCGGTTCAGCATTAGCATCTGTCTTGCCGTACTCGCGTTGCTGATTATCTGGTCCCTGATTCGATTCAGAAGGACGAATGGACGAACAGTTTAGTATGGATGGGTAGTATGCAAATATAGAACAACATGACATCTCGGCGCTTGCGCCGGGGTGTTTTTTTGTATGCACTAAAGGAACGATCTTATTTCGGAACTGGAAGATCTGTTTTTGTTATATCTAGGACAAATTAGGGGTAATACGAACTAGATAAATAAACCGACAGTCTCTACGAAATGATCTGTGTTCACTTTATAATAAAAGCCCATCTGTACATATAAAACTTATAGCATTCTAAACAACAAATATTCGTGTAACAACGAAATATATTTAGAACGAGGTCTCACATGACAACAATAAAAGTAACACCTGAACAGTTGATATCTGTTTCGAAACAATTTGCAGCAGCTCAGAATCAGGTTTTTCAGATGAATAACATCTTGAAACAACATTTATTCGAAATCGAAAGGCAGTGGGATGGTAGCACGAAGGAAAGGTTTTATATTGATTTTATGGTTGTGCAGCGGGTGATGGATGACTTTGTTTCACTATCCTTATCCATCGCCAAGGAGCTCGAAGGGCATGCGGAAAAATTCAGACTTGCTGATCAGGAAGCTGTACAATCCTATGATGTGAATTGCGTACCACCACCGCCGGATGAATGCAGGGCACCATTAGCCGATACACGTAATGCTTTTCAGAAGTCTGCTGACAGTTTAGTCGAATTGGGACAAGCCTTTATGCAATCTGCGGATGATCGATATCAAAAGCGTTATGATAGTGTAGGTGGATTTCTGGATTATTGGACATTTGGTATTCCAAGTGGTCTTGTTCAGGGGTATGTAGACAGGGCGGATAAAGCATTCAACTCTCCGAATGATGCTGCCAACTGGCTCACGTTTGGTATCCATGGAACGATACGGGAAGCCACCTTTCCGACCAATGCCTGGTCCAGTGAACACTGGGCGAATATGATTGGGTTGGGAGGTCTAATGGTTGGAGGGGGTTATGCTTCCACGATGATCAAGCCGCATAATCTTCTGACTTCGTCAGGAGGCGGTGCGAAGATTAATTCATTCAATCGTCCGCCTGGTACAGGGCAGTTAACAGGTGGCTTTAATGGACTTCAAGATCAACGCCTTCGAGTTCTAGATAACATTGCTGAGAGTAAAAAGGTGAGAGAAACCTCTAAGTTTTCCGAATATCTGGAGAAGGAAAAAGAGGCGGGGACAGGGGATTATCGACAAATTTCATCTGATGGTTTATGAAATGAAATAGAACTAACAGATGCTCAGAAAACTGAATTGGTTAGTTACTCTGTAAGATTAGGTTTTCCGGAAGAGAATATAGTATTTCGAGAACATTGGAATACCGGTATGATGTATGACAGACTGTATATCAATACAGATGTTTTACCAGCAGAGTCTCTTGGAATAGGCACATTAAGTGCGAATACACGTGTTTCGGGTAGAGCTACTATAGCTCATGAGATTATTGGACATTATGAAGCGTATAAAAGCGGAAGAGCTTTCGAATTATATAATCTTGATGATGCAACGTATGCGCGAAATTTTGCGTTGGACGAAGCACAAGCCAGTATAAGAGCAGCGAGATTTGCCCCAGAGTTAACTTCTGTAGAGAGAATAACACTACTCAGAGATGCGATTACGAGATTGAAAAATGCAGATCTCCGTGTAAAGGATGTAAAAAACGAACTTTATATTCAACATAGATAGAAGGAGAAGGGATTGTAATTATGTATAAATTAATGAATGTTGGAGATATTTTTGAATCGTCAGAACATGGCACTATTTTAGTGGGAATTAATCCTGATCTTGATAATCTGAGCCATGATCAAATTAAAAAGCGAATCAATAATTATATATTTGTACGAACACCTGACAATAAAGAATTTTCAATAGAAGTGGTTTCAATACAAATCTCAAGTTCGTTAATGAATAAAAAAAGCATTGGAATATGCGTTGGTAAATCAATAAGACAATCCGAGATCCCTATTAACTCAATAGTGTATACACAAAACTCCTAATACTGATCCAATGAACAAAGCTACCACGGCCATGATAGCGTTTTTATATTAACCCAATATTTTCTTGCCTAATTCGACATATTCGTTTACTATTTTCCCATACATAGTGCTTCAAGCATGCGTTTTTTGGGTAGCGCCTAGTCAAAAAGGCTTGGGTTCACGGGAGAGGAAGAGGAGCGGATGATTGGTTTTTTTAGAAAACGTTTGGTGGTGCGCATTGTTGCAGTAGTCACACTGGTCATTACGATTATAGCCGTTGGAAGCATGCTGTTACAGGTGGCCAATATGAAACTAGCTGCGCAGAAGGCCATTTCGAGTTACAACATCCAGATTGCTCAGAGTTATGTGAATCAGCTGGATACAGCATCTTATGCCGAGTTTGCCAAGGACCCCAAGGAGAATGACGAATTCGTGAAGATTCGTGATGAATTGGATGACTTTCGCGTAAGCATTGGTGCAATGTATGTGTATTTCGTCAAAATAGATGACAAAGGTACGCCACTTATTATGGTGGACGGCATGAAGGATACAGATAAAGCCTCGCCTATTAATGAAGTAACGGATGTCCCTCAAGAGGCTGTGCAGAAGCTGTTGCAGGGGCAAACAGCCAGTTCTTCGATTATTAACAATGAGGAGTACGGCGACTATATTTCCTCTTACGCTCCCATGCTGGATAGTAATGGCGCTGTAACAGGTGTAATTGGTATCGATACGGCGGTATCGGTCATCGGAAGCATTGAATCGGATATTATGAAATCGAGTATTCCCTTCTATGCCTTATTGCTACTAATTACGCTTATAGGCATTGCTGTTGTCATGTGGTTTATCGTAAGAGGACTGCGACCACTTCAACCGCTGAAGGCGAGTGTGGAAAAAATGGCACAGGGTGAGCTTGCAGAAGCGAATCAAATTTTGACGTCATATCGTTTGCGGAGTGAAGATGAGATTGGAACCACATATCAAGCGATGATACATATGTCCGGTAACTTGAATAAGATTGTGAGTAACATGGTTGAAGGCGTAGCAGTAACCACAGATATTTTATCGGAATCAACGAAGGAATTTAATCGCAGTACCGAAGAGATGCTTGAGATGGGCAAGACGGTTGATCAATCTGTCGAACAGATTAGGCAGGGTGCACATACGCAGAAGCAGGGTGCAAGCGATAGCGCGCATGCGATGGAAGAGATTGCAAAAGGCATAACGGATATTTCCGAATCCTCGATGGTTGTATCGGATGCGGCAACAAGTGCGCTTTCTACGGCGGAGTCCGGTAAACAGAGCATGACACTGATGAAAACACAGATGGAGAGCATCTCAAATGTCTCAAGTGAAGTTGTAGCGATGGTCCAGGTGCTGAACAATTACTCCCAGGAAATTGGTGGTGCCCTGCACACGGTTCGTGATTTTGCGAGTCAGACGAAGCTGCTTGCGCTTAATGCATCCATAGAGGCAGCACATGCAGGAGAACACGGCAAAGGTTTTGCGGTTGTGGCGGATGAAGTTCGGAAGCTTGCTGAGGCCTCAAGCACATCCATGGAACGGATCTCCGACTTGTTGCTTCGTATTCAACAAGAATCACAGCAGATTGGCTCACAGATGGGGGTTACTGCAACCGAGATTGGACAAGGTGTTACGATTACCGCAGAAGCGGAGCAAGCTTTCGCTCATGTAGTTGATGCGTTCCAACTGGTGACCAGCCGCATTCAGGAAGTCTCCGCTGCGGCAGAGGAAATCTCGGCAGGATCGGAAGAGGCTGCAGCCTCCGTCAATACGATCTCGCAGATATCAGCTGGTGTGTCGGATCATTCGGATGAAATCTATCGCTTGATGCGTGAACAATCGGCCATGTTCAACAGGGTGGCGCAGACCTCCACAATGCTGGAGCAGCAGACGAACGAGATGAGTGAAGCCGTACGTAAAGTTAAAGTATAGTTTGAGTAAGGTGTAGTAATAGTAACGCAAAAAGTAGTTAGAAAAGTGTTCCGCTCTTGGAGAAGTTGGTGTTCATCCCAAACTTCCTTCAAAGGGTGGAGCACTTTTTTAGATTTAAACTTTTAAATGATCCAGCTCTATCGCCTGTCTGAAGCGTTGGGCGAATCGTTCTGCGGCTACGGCGGCCTCCTTGGACTCCGTCTGTACGAAGCCGATTTGCATTTTGGGTTGATCGATTCCAGCGATCTCCACCATCTTCACCAGACCTTCTTTCCATAAGAGGTTTTGGTGAAAGGAAAAGTCGTGACCAATCGTGGCGGCAATATCGTTTCTTAACACCATGTTGATGGCTTCTGAATTATTTGTTTTAAACAGAATGGACAGAGGTCCATAATCATAGGTGAATTCCTTGATGAAGTCTTCGATGAAACCATCTCGATAGAGTGCCAGCTTGTATTCTTTTAATTGATCAGGTGATACACGGCTGTGCTTGGCAAGTTCAGACAGGTGATGCGTACCAACTACCAGCTTACCCGAGTACATGGGACTGAAGTGAAGTCCATCGAATTCCCGCAATTGTTTGGCATAGATCGCGATAAAGCCCAGATGGGTTTTGTTATTGCGAATATCCTCGATAATTTCCATGGACCCTTTCTCTTCAATGGAGATGTTAAGTTGCGGGTGCTCACGCTTCATATCCGCAGCAGACTGGACAAGATAGGGCATGACACTTGGAAAAGTAGCCACATGAAGCTCTCCGCTAAGAGAGGAGGCTTCTGCGTTCAGGGATTTCAATTCATCAATCCGCTGTAAAATGTCCAGTGCCTTGGCAATGAATTGTTTGCCTTCGGGAGTGGGATGAGTTCCCTGCCGCGAGCGTTCGAACAGGATGATACCCAATTCTTTCTCCAGACGATGAACCGATTGGCTGATCGCCGATTGTGTGACATGTAGATGCTCCGAGGCGGCGGAGAATGATTGCGTCTTCGCAATTTCAACGACATATTCGAGCTGTTCCAGATTCATGATTTCATCTCCGTTTAGCATTAATACAACTAATGTTAACATTAGTATCTATAAATATGAATAATACATGAACAGCGATATAATATATAGACAAGCGTTATAGTTTTTTACTATATAAGTAGAACCTTTCTTTTACACCAGAAACGCAGAGTGCAGAACCAATCTGAAGAAGCAGAGCGTGCGCCTTTATCACCGGATTTTTCCCTTGGATCAAGGAAATGAAGAAAATCTGGGGATAAGAGCGATCGAAAGATGGTACTGCAACCAGCTTAATTAGGTGTAACATGTCTAGTTCAACTTATATAGACAATCATATAAAGGGGATGAACTTCATGAAAGCAGCAGTATGGTATGCCCATAAAGACGTGCGTGTGGAAGAGCGGGAAGTTCCGGTTGCTCAAGCGGGTCAGGTTAAAATCAAAGTGGAATATGCGGGGATCTGCGGCAGTGACTTGCATGCTTATCATCATGGTGTGGGGATTCAAGAAGGCGAGAATCATCCGCTCTCAGGACAGAAAGCACCGCTGACACTGGGTCATGAATTTGCAGGAATCGTGAGTGAATTGGGAAGTAATGTAAGCGGTATCAGTGTAGGGGATCGAGTTGTGGTAGAGCCAGTGTACCATTGTGGAAAATGCGAGTACTGTATCCAGGGGCGTTACAACCAATGTACTCAATTTGGATTTGTTGGATTGAATGGTGATGGTGGTTTTGCAGAGTATGTCGTTGTTGAAGCATACATGGTTCATCCCATACCGGATAACGTATCTTTTGAAGAAGGCGCGCTCGTAGAGCCTACGGCAGTAGCCTTTCACGCGGTTCGTCACAGCAAGCTGAAAGTGGGGAACAAAGTAGCCGTATATGGAGCAGGTCCAATTGGATTATTGACCATTCTGTCTGCCAAAGCTGCAGGAGCCTCTGAGATCTATGCAGTTGATGTATTTGAGGAACGTCTGGACTTGGCAGCCAAGCTGGGAGCGATTCCGGTGAACAGTGGCAAAGTTAATGCAACAGAGGTGATCTTGCAACAATCGGGTGGCATTGATGTGGCTTATGAAGCAGCGGGTGTACAACCAACGATGGATAGCGCCATTGCGGTTGTCAAAAAAGGTGGAGAAGTTGTTGTCATCGCTGCGATACCAAATCCGCTTCAAGTGAACTTCTTCGATCTTCTGGTCAAAGAAGCGAATCTAACGGCAACGCTGGCATATCGCCACATTTTCCCTGAAGTGATTTCATTGATTGCAGAAGGGTCGCTCGATGTGAAACAGGTCATCACCAAGAAAATCAAACTGGACGACATCGTGCAGGAAGGGCTTGAGCTGTTAATGAGCGACAAGAGTCATGCGAAGATTTTGGTGGAGATTGGCGGGTAAAAAAATCAATAGCGATGTAACATTGCAAATGTTTATTGATCATTTATAAATGTAAAACAGACCGTCATAAGATGATCGGTCTGTTTTACGTTTCATTCTTCGCTCCCTGATCCCGGGTGGCTGTTACCCAACACTAGGAATCATAACGGTAACAGATCGCCTTGCCCCCGCTACTCTCGGAGCTGAATTCCTCATCCTCTGTAAATCCGAAACGCTCATATAAACGGATGGCATTGACCATCTGACCGCCTGTATATAAATACACCGTATTTTTGCCCATTTCTTTGGCAGAATCTACGCATTGCTGGAGCAATACTCTGGCAATCCCGTGACCTCTCCATTTTGGATCAACACCCAACAGCCGAATAAACGGATAATCGATTGGCAATTCAAAGTTTGGATAAGCCTTGCGTGCTGTTTCGAATAATTGAACTGTACCGACGATCTGATCATCAATCTTCGCGATCCATAATTGTGTCAGGTACGGATTAACCACAGACTCTCGAATGTCTTTCAGGTAGGCTTCCCATCGTTCATTTTGTTCAAAAGTCTCCCGATACTCGGCATAACTTGCAACAAGGATATCTACAATTTCTGGATGGTCTGCTTCTGTGGCAGGATGAATCGTAACGGCAGCCGTTGTCATCTTATAATTCCCCTTCTCTTATGGGTTAAGTATGGAATACAGTTTTCTTGCATTTTACCATAACGGATTCAATCCGATTCATTCAAATTTTCTATAGGTAACTCAGTCATTTCTATAGATCAAAGCATATCAGCGATTGAGCTGTGTGGAATACAGATGATTGCGATATTCGGTTGGCGTATTGCCTTCGTACTGCTTGAACATGCGCAGGAACAGCTTGTAGTCGGAGAAGCCGCACTGTCCGGCAATTTCTTTTACACTGGCATTGGTGTTCAGCAGCAATTGTTTTGCCCGGCGAATACGTTCTGTGAGGATATAGGTTTTGAGTCCAGTACCTTTCTCGCGTTTCACCATTTTGGAGATATAGTCTTTGTTAAAATTAAAATTTTCCGCAATCTGACTCACCGTGATGTTTGTATGCAGATGAATATCGACCCACTTGCAGATATGGTCCACAATTGCATTGTGCGGGCGATAATCCGTCTCTATATTGCGCTCCAGCTCCTTGAACAACAGTAACAAAGCAGCGTCGGCTTCTTCTGGTGAGAAGGATGACACATGCAGCAACTGCTTGAATAACTGATTGGCCATGGAAGGTACCTGAATGGTGGCATGTGTCCTAAACTGGTTGAATTCTGCCGACATGGCATCATAGTGAACCCAGTAGAAGCTGACAGGGGCGTCGCTGATTTGGTAGCCATAGTGGGTGCGACCAGCGCGCAGAAACAACAGATCGTTGGCACGAACTACATATTGTTCCTCTTCTTCCGCGATGTACATCTCACCTTCCAGCATCAAAATAATCTCATGCACAGGCATGCTGCGTCTCATGTGGCTCCAGTTGCCTTCGGATATGAACTTGCCGCACAGGTAATGCTCCAGTGGCTTTTGCATAGGACGGATTTATCCACCTTTTCTTGGATTATGAGTCTGATGTAATTGTATTTTATTTGATAATATGAGGATATTCAAGCTCTAAAGTGGATTGATGAGTATTAGTCATATGGAACAGAACACGGATTTTACCCCTCAAGAATGAATCGATATCTATATAAGTTGAACTAATCATTTACATGATGACGGAGAGGACAGAAAAAACCTGAAAAAGCGAAGCGTTCGCCTTTATCCCTGGATTTTCCCTTGAGAAAGGGGATCAAAAAAATCTGGGGATAACAGTGATTGGAAGGTTGTTCTGTCATCGTAGTGTCAGTGTAAATAATCTTTAGTTCAACTTATACAGTACATCCGAGAAGGAGTGAGTGTAATGATTGAAACGAAAAAAGGATTTCTGGGACCGGAACATGTAGATTTGTTAAATGGTGTGTTCCAAACATCACAAGAGGTGGGGGAGCGTTACCTGTTATCGCTGGATATTGATCGATTCCTGGCTCCATGCTTCGAAGCTCATGGTTTACCTGCCCAAAAAGAGCGTTACGCGGGTTGGGAGGCACGTACCATCAGCGGACATTCCCTCGGACATTATCTGTCTGCCCTGGCTGTGACGTATCAGGCAACCGGGAATATCACGTTAAAAGAAAGACTGGATTATGCGGTTACCGAACTGGCGAGAATCCAGCAGACCACGGGGAGCGGGTATATCGGTGGTTTGTCCGAAGAACCTTTCCACATGGCTTTTCGAGCAGAGAATATTGGTGGATTCAATATCGGTGAATACTGGGTTCCCTGGTACAGTGTGCACAAAATCTATCGCGGCCTGATTGATGCGTATAAACTCACTGGCAATAGACAGGCACTTGAGGTGGTTACCCGATTTGCAGACTGGGCGGTAGAAGGTTTGCTCCCGATGACAGAAGAACAGATGCAGACGATGCTTCAAAGTGAACACGGGGGTATGAATGAAGTATTTGCACATTTGTATGGGATCACAGGCAAAGCCTTATATCTTGAGATCGCTAACAAGTTCACCCATCAATTGATCCTGAGACCCTTGGAGCACAAGCAAGACGATCTTCAAGGCAAACACGCCAATACGCAGATTCCTAAAGTGATCGGTGCAGCCGAAATCTACAACCAGGATCACTCTCGCGAAAGTTATCGGACGGCGGCAGAATTTTTCTGGGACACCACCATTCATCATCGTTCCTACGTATTTGGTGCGACGAGCATCTCGGAGCATTACGAAGCAAAGGGTATGGAGAGTCTTGGCATCAAAACAGGAGAGAGCTGCTGTACTCATAACATGTTACATCTAACGAAGCAACTCTTCGCCTGGAATCACGATAGTGCCTACATGGACTATTATGAAAACGCCATCTACAATCACATCCTTGGCACGCAGGACCCCGATACAGGGAACAAAACGTATTTTGCATCAACGCTGCAAGGCCACTACAAAATCTATGGTACTCACGATACCGCTTGGTGGTGCTGCACAGGATCAGGCATGGAGAACCCGGGCAAATATGCCGAGGCCATCTATTTTGAGGATGAACAGGACCTGTACGTCAACCTGTATATCGCTTCCCAATTGGATTGGGCGTCACAGGGATTATCCCTGAAGCTTGAAACCGACTTTCCTTATTCGGAAAAGGTGACCCTGACGATCACCGGAGGCAACGCCTCGGCCCATCTAAGATTACGCGTGCCCTCGTGGCTGCAACAGCCAATGACGGCAACGGTTAATGGGGATACGGAACATCCGTATACACGGATGGAACCCGGTTATCTTTCCATCGACCGCACATGGACAACGGGCGATGTCATCACAATCACACTGCCGATGTCACTCCGCCAGTACACTTCCCGGGATGATGCCCACAAAGTAGCCTTCTTGTACGGCCCGATTGTACTCGCTGGTGCACTAGGAAACGAGGATCTTCCCGAGGATACGATTGTGGACGAAACAGCGCTGAATCCCAAGACTGCACCTGTACCTGTGATCTGGACGGAGCAGGAGGATGTACGAGAGTGGATCAAGGTTGTGGATGCAGACACGTTAACATTTGAACTTAGCAAAGATGTCACTTCCACGGGCGAAGGAGTGAAGCTCATTCCGTTCTATGATGTGCATCACGAATTTTATACTGTGTACTGGCTGTTTAACGACGAAGGTGATGCGTTGGAGAAAGAGTTGAACGATATCACGATCGACAGGGTTCAAGCGGATGGTCAGCAGGATGAGATTGGACATCAACTGGATAGCAACTGCCGTGGGGAGCATCACAACGGTTCAACCACAGATGGCCGTAAGAAGTTGCATATGTGGCGAGAGGCTTTTGGCGTCAGTGGGGCTTACTTCAGTTACCAATTGGCGGTAGATCGCGAGACAACCAATTATCTATGTGTGGCCTATTGGGGCGGAGATCATTCCCCGTTTGAACGGGAAGGTACGTTATATGACAGACAATTCATCATCTCTGTGGATGGTACCGTCATCGGAGAGCAGCGAATTCATATGAACAAAATCGGCGAAGTGTTCTATGTGACCTATGATATTCCTGAGGCGGTTACATCAGGCAAAGACAGCGTTACGGTAATGTTCCAGGCGAAGGGCGACAATGGTTGTGCCGGAAAAGTTGTAGAGGTACGCACCACGCGAAGCAAACCGGAATCCATCTTTTCGTAATAAGAGGCATGGTGTGAAAAGGCGCAAAACACATCTAACGAACCACACACACCTTATATCGGGAATTGATGTGGTGGGAAATGTAACGAATCTCAGTGACGCTATTTTATTCGAAATAGGTGATATACAACTTCTACGCACCTAAAACGCGAATATAACGTGTCTCAGGTTCGTTACATTTTCAGATGAGCTGAAATGCGCCAAATAGCGTCACCTCAGTTCGTTAGCTGTAGAAAACGGCATCAAAATTTCAATATGAACACGAAAAATAATGAACCAACGCATAAGGGACGAAACCGGATGATCTCCGATTTGTCCTTTTTGCTTTGCTGCTTTTTCAGACAAGTCTTATATAAAAAATGACACGCATAGCTATTTTCCACGTATTACCTGATAACATTTCTTCTCCACAATCTGCTGTCTAGTAAAACTCACTTTTTATGGATTGACCACAAAATTTCCTGCCAAGTTCCACGTTGTCCCTGAAAATATGAAATGGGATAAGCCCAAACCACGTATATTATGAGTATCCAAATATCCAATCATATCCACCTGAGAGCGTTAACATCATGTACAATAAGAATAAGTTGAACAGGAAAATTACGACATGAAGCACCAATATATAACATGAAAGGAGGTCGGATGATTGAACATGATCAAGTACATAAAATTGTTGGGATTAATCCTCAGTATTGTGGCTGTGAATGTTCTGGCATTCTCACCCGGCTTTATCGGACTGAATTTCGGGGAGGGTGCATTCACAACTGCGTTATCCGTTACCCTGTTGTTCGGCAGTGCAATGGCACTCTTGTATGGGAGTTACACCTTGCTGTTCAGACAGCCGGTAGTCCTGCCCGTGAAGCATATCGAAACACATGAAGATTATGTGGAAGCCTTATCTTTTTATAGACGCATCAAAGTCCTCGAAGAAGATATTACGCTGGGGCTGTCCCAACTTAGTCGAATGAAAAAGAAAAAAGAAACCCTCCTGAATGTGCTTCATCAACGGTTTGATCCCAGGGAACTGAGCTACAAGAAATTTGCTTCGGTCACAATGGAAGTGGAGAAGTTGTTATACCTGAACATTCGGAGTGTGCTGAACCGGTTGAATGTATTCGATGAAGCTGACTATGCCAACATGATGAAATCCAAATCCTCCACACTTCCCCAGAAACTTTTTCAGGAAAAAAACAAGGTATACAACGATTATCTGTCTTATGTGAAGAATGCACTCCACACCAATGAGGAGATTTTGCTCAAGCTGGATCAGTTGTTACTGGAGATTTCACGCCTCGACAGCTTTGAGGCGGGAGATATTGAACAGATGCCTTGTATGCAGGAGATTGATCAGTTAATCAAGCACACCAAATTATACAGACAGTGAGGGGTTGCTCGTATGGCGAAGAAAGGTAAGTTTTTTTTCATATCGATTGTAATGCTGGTACTCGTATTTGGTCTGGTCTATGCAGGGATTACACTGACGTCGAATTTTGGCAAGTCAACCACACAGGTGAGCACAGAGAATGCAGGTAAGGAACTGGGGAAACTGTACGCGGACATTGCGCCAGCGACGGCGGAACCGGTCAAAGGACAGATTGATCTCGACCCGGTCGATGTGGCAGAATCACTGCCGGATATCTCCAAATTTGCGATTGCCGTAGAGAATACAACGAATGATTACGTCGAAATCTTCTCTTCCACAGAGAAGTCAGGCAGCGGGGTAGACGGCTGGTTAACCGAAGTGGGCGAGGAGTTCAACAAAGCAAATATCACCGTTGGTGGGAAACAAGTATCGGTCAAAATCCGCAACATTGCTTCCGGAACGGCTACCGATTATATCAAGTCGGGCAAGTATATGCCGGATGCATTCACACCTTCCAATGAACTGTGGGGCGAGATGGTTGAGGCCAGTGGAGTGAAGACAGAGATGGTATCCAAGCGATTGGTCGGGAATGTTCCTGGTATTGTCATTTCCAAAGCCAAATATGACGCACTGGTTGATACGTACGGCTCCGTTAATGTAAAAACCGTAACCGAAGCGATTGCCAACAATGAACTCGCGATGGGATATACCGATCCATTTGCCAGCTCCACAGGACTAAACTTTCTGGTGACTGCACTGAATACGTATGATAGCGCCAATCCGCTGGGAGAGAAGGCTATTGAGGGATTTGAGAAATTCCAGACGAATGTACCGTTTACGGCCTCAACAACCATTCAGATGCGGGAAGCTGCCAAGTCAGGCAGACTGGATGCCTTTGTACTCGAATACCAGACGTATGTAAATACCGCAGATCTGAAGAGTGGATACGTTTTTACACCATTTGGCGTGAGACATGACAGCCCGCTGTATGCACTAGGTCAACTGCCGCAGAACAAACAGGAGATTATCCAGAAGTTTGCGGAATTCGTAACCCAGGCGAAGTACCAACAATCGGCGGAAAAGTTCGGTTTCAACGGGCTGCAGGATTACAAATCCGAACTGGCCACTGTGGATGGCGGCACGTTGCTGTCCGCGCAGAAAGTATGGAAAGAGAAGAAGAATGGCAGTAAACCTATTGCTGCCGTGTTCGTGACAGACGTGTCTGGAAGCATGGACGGCGAACCGCTTAACCGACTGAAGGAGTCCCTGCGCAAAGGGCAGAAGTACCTGGGCACAGACAACAGTATTGGCCTGGTTTCTTACTCCAGCGGCGTAACCGTGAATCTGCCGATTGCCAAGTATGATACGAACCAACAGTCCATGTTTGTTGGAACAGTTGATAGTCTACAAGCTGGCGGTGGTACAGCGACCTTTGATGGAATCGTGGTGGCAATGAAGATGCTGGAAGATTATATGGCTGCTAATCCGAACGTGAAGCCGTTGATTTTTGTCCTGAGTGATGGCGAGACCAACGAAGGTCATACCCTCAAGGATATCCGGGATCTGGTCGAGACGTACAAAGTGCCAATCTATACGATTGGGTACAACGCGGACATCAAGGCTTTGGAGAGTATCTCCAGCATTAACGAAGCAGCAAGCATCAATGCCGATACCGACGATGTCGTGTACAAGATTGGTAACCTGTTTAACGTACAGATGTAAATTTAAAGGGGGAACTGTAGATGTCATTTTCAATGGAAATACCAAGCCAGAAGGAAATTCAGAAGGTGATCGAAGAAGAGGTGAAACCTGTGCCCGCCGAGGTTGCGGAGCTTCAACAAGTGGCAAATGCCAACGTAGAGATGATCATGACACTGGATCTCGAATCCTTGGAGAAGCGCAAAGAGATTTTGCAATCCATAGACGGCTTTGGCATGAACACGATGAGATCCTCTTCTGAGAAAAACGCCTTGCTTCAAGTCTCCGTTGGACATCTGTCCAAGACGGGAGACGAGGGCGGTCAGGTCGCCAAAGGCTTGACCGAGCTGCATATGCAATTGAAGGATCTCGACCCGAGCGTGGTCGACTTTGCCAAGACCGGTTTCCTCGGGAAATTATTCAATCCGCTTCGCGCCTATTTCCTGAAATACCAGAAGGCTGACGCAGTCATCGCTGACATCGTAACCTCTTTGGATAAAGGCAGATCCACCCTGCGTAACGATAATACAACCCTGGAGATTGAACAGCAGAACCTGCGGGAACTTACCAAACGACTGCAAAAGGAAATTCAGCTTGGCGTGCTCATGGATGAGTCCATCGACGCGCAGATTGAAGCCGCCAAGGTTCGGAATGAAGACCCCGAGAAAGTCCGCTTTATTACGGAAGAAGTATTATTCCCGCTTCGTCAACGGGTGATGGATCTACAGCAGATGTTAGTGGTGAATCAGCAGGGCATCATGGCGATTGAAGTGGTGATTCGCAACAACAAGGAACTGATTCGAGGGGTAGACCGTGCGAAGAATGTAACGATCTCGGCATTGAAAATTGCCGTTACTGTCGCAAGTGCTTTGTATAATCAGAAGATTGTATTGCAGAAAATTGAATTGCTGAACCAGACAACCAACGATCTGATCGCCGGAACATCCAAGATGCTCAAGGATCAGGGCATTGCCATCCAGAAGCAGGCATATGAAGCCAGCATCTCCGTGGATACGATGAAACAGGCGTTTACCGATGTGTTGTCAGCACTCGATTCAATTAGTCTTTATAAACAGGAAGCTCTGCCAAAAATGCGCGAGACGATTAACCAGTTCCGTGAACTTGCGGATACCGGAGAGCAGCAGATTCAACGGTTGGAGAAAGGGCAGAAGCTGGGGCTGTAATGAGCAGATTAAGCCCAAGGACATAATCTGTCGGAAAAGACTCCCACGGAGTCTTTTTTGATATAAGCTTTGCTTAATTCATGGCATTGCTCCCGGGTACTGAAAATTCGACGAACAGAATCATTCCGATCTCCCTTTTGCTGATGGGGAGCTGCTTAGTGTTTTAATCCAACCATTGATGGAATCTCCATATACAATTATAGCCAATTGAATTAAAATTAAAGAGGTTTGTAGTCGGGGAGTTGGACTAACTATATACAGGAAATAGAGGGATACGATGAAGGGTCAGAAGGTTTTTGCCATACTGCTGGGGGCGTCTGTTGTATTGAGCGGTTGTGGCGGGATTGAGATTACCATTAAGGAAGAAGGGAAGAGCCAAGAATTACAGGAGACAACCAAACCAGTTGTACAGTCAGATGTAGTTCAAGGCGGAGAGCAGGTAGAGCTAGCGGTTGACTCGAAGAGTGAAGCTCAAACGGAAGTTAACAAGGTTCAAGAAGATACGGCTCAGGGAATAGCAGTAGAGAAGCCTAAGGAAGAAGCTAGCTACGCTGTGGCTGAGACGTCAGCAGAACAAAGTATTGATTATCTGAAGCCAACGTCTTCAGAAATAAATCTGCGCGTTGCACCTAGTATCAATGCAAGATCAGTAGGTATCCTATACCAAGACGATGAAGCTGTATATTTGCACCGCAAAAATTTTGACCCCTCGGACGGTCGTACCTGGTATCAGGTAAGTATTTCGGATGGAAGCATCGGATGGGTGAGCAGTAAAGTGGTGAAGCAATCGGATGGTCGTTATTACGAAGGAAATGCGTATTCCACATCTAAAGCGCAGTTCGTGACCGTATCGGTGGCCCATGCCAATATGCGAGATATACCTTCGATCAACGGATCTGCTGTTGCCGTTGTGGACAAAGGAGATCAATTGGAACACTGGGGCGGTTCCGTTTATGATCCATCGGATGGTCGTACGTGGTACGAAGTATGGACAAGTAGTGGGAAGTACGGATGGATTAGTGGCAAAGTAATCACTTGGTAGACGGGAGACTAGGATTTTTATATACCAACTTTAAAAGAGATACATATTAGCATTTTGCTATATTTACAAATTCTAAACGGACCAGAGCCTGAGGAGCACCAGCTTCTTTATTGAATTTACTCACTAGGATATGAGAAATACGTATATGGAAGATACATCCGCGAACTTACGGTTGAATGCAGGGTAACCTGCCGATTCAACCGTTCTTTTTATTTTGACAATATGGATCAAAGGCTAAGAAGGAGACTTTTATACAGGGGGACGCTTTAAAGTGTTGTCAGGCTTGTAATGGATGATCTTGAACAATTCCTCGGCCATGTAGGTGGGGCTGTGCTTGAAATCCTGTCTGATCCACTCCATGATCATGCCAAATATCGCATGAGATTGGTAGCTTGCCAATATTTCATGGTTGATGTGCGGAGGGAAGATGTGGTTCAGATCCTGTAAGGCCAGATCCCGAAGAACATCACAGATCATGCGCTGGAAGTTGGAGGAAGCCTCAGATTTCACAACCAGTGTGTAGAATTGTGCGTGTTGGTGCACATGCTCAAATATAGTGATCGCTGAAGAGGGCATCAGATTGACTTCGAACTCTTCCTCATCCTGATAAGGTTTACGAAAAGAAGTTACCAGATCCTGAATCACATCATCGATAATTTCGTTGAACAGGTCTTCTTTGTACTGATAATGTCTGTAGAAAGTTCCCCGATTCAGGTCGGCTCGCTGCACAATATCCGTAATCGATATTTCTTTAAAGGGATGTTTCTGCATCAGATGGATGAGTGCATCCTTCAGTGCAGCTTTTGATTTTTTAATTCTTCGGTCCATTGAATTCAGAGTTTCAGACATCTATTTTCCTCCTCGCGAGTTCACTTTATTAATTAAAGTACATTCGGGCTTATTAGTGTTGTTTAACGTACAACTGGACAAGCTTTTACTGATTGAAGTGAAACGCTATGACTTATTATACTAAGGAGAGGAGTTAATGAACAATTGTTTGTTAACTTATTGTAAACGAATACACAAAGGAGGATACATGGAATGAAACTTCAAGATAAAGTTGCAGTTGTTACAGGTGCTGGTTCAGGTATGGGGAAAGCAATTGCCACGTTGTATGCTCAAGAAGGCGCGAAAGTCGTCGTATCGGATATTAACGAAGAATCCGCACAAGCGGTAGTTAATGATATTAAGGCCCAGGGCGGAGAAGCGATTGTCGTTCTGGCCAATGTAGCCAAAGAAGAAGATGTGCAAAATCTGATCGATACAACGGTGAGCACATACGGTACAGTAGATATTCTGGTTAACAATGCGGGAATTATGGATGGCATGGAGCCGGCAGCAGATGTAACGGATGAGAAGTGGGAGAGATTGTTTGCTGTGAACACAACCAGTGTGATGCGGACAACGCGTAAAGTATTGCCGATCTTCCTGGAAAAACAAAAAGGTGTTATCGTGAACATTGCTTCAGCGGGTGGATTGCATGGTGGACGTGCAGGCGCAGCCTATACAGCTTCCAAACATGCGGTCGTAGGATTCACCAAAAATACAGGATACATGTATGCTGAGCAAGGCATTCGCTGTAATGCGATCGCTCCAGGAGCCGTAGCAACCAACATCAGCGCATCTATGGCTGGCATTAGCCATTTCGGTGCAGGGCGGCAACAGCTGGGCATGGCAATCAACCCACGCATCGGGACGAGCGAAGAGATCGCCAAAGTGGCCCTGTTCCTCGGATCTGACGAGTCCAGCTTCGTGAACGGAACTGTCGTTACAGCTGATGCAGGCTGGAGCTCTTATTAATCCATTCAAGTGCAGTCGAGCATGGAGTACGGAAATAGTGTGTGAATTAAGGAAGCCGCATGAGTATATGCGGCTTCTTTTTTTTGCACCTATGCACCTACGTACGGTGGATAACAGCATATTCCGTGTAGGACAAACGTTTGCATTACTACACGGATGCCCGAAATGAATCAATCTGAGGGTGGCTTTGGCTTGGAAAAGAGTGAGGATTCACGCACGATTAGACGATGGGGGATAATGACCGGATTATGAAGCTGTGGTTCCCCACTAAGAATTTTTAACAATACCTGAACGGCTGTATAACCAAGCTGATAAGTCCCGATGTCGATAGAGCTTAGGGGTGGAGAAGCCAGTTCCGATAATGCAATATTGTTAAAACTGACCACACTGATATCTTCAGGTACCAGATAATGAAGCTCGGCAAGAGCTCTCAATACCCCAAAGGCCACATTGTCATCGATGACAACAATTGCGGTGGGTCTGTCCGGCAAGGACATGAACAGCGACATCGCTCTGAATCCACTTTCCTGCAGAAATTCGCCTTCCACAATCCAATCACTATCCGCATCCAGCCCGGCTTGGGCAAGCGCTTTTTGGTATCCTAACATACGATCATGCGATAACGTAATGTCCGGAGGACCGCTGACAAATCCGATTCGCGTATGTCCCTGAGCGATTAGATGATGAGTAGCATCATAAGCAGTCTGCACATTATCGTTATCCACCATGGGGGCATTTGGATGAGCTTCACTGCGACCGATTAACACAAAAGGAAACTTTTCCGCTTCCAAAAATGAAATGATGGGATCGTCTCGCTTGGACCCAAGCAGCAGAATGCCATCCACTCTACGGCCATGCACAAGGCGGGATATCGCATGCAGTTCATTGTCTGATGATGATTCAGTTGTTAGCAGCAATTCATAATTCATACGGGTGGCATGTGTAATAATACCTCGCAGCAGTTCCCCGAAAAAGTAATTCTGAAACAACTCTTCTGCAGGACGCGGAAGCATAATCCCAAGGGTATGTGTTGTTTTGGAAACCAGGCTCTTCGCGATGATGTTGGGATGGTAGTTCAATTCTTTCATGATTTGCTTCACTTTGAGAGATGTCTTGGTGCTGATTCTGGGATGGTTGGAAATCACCCGTGACACTGTAGAAGGGGAAACACCCGCCAATTTGGCAATATCCTTGATCGTAATCATGTAAAAAATCCCTTCTGAACAATCGTATAAATATTCTCCTATGGTAATCCAAAGGATACGAGAAATCAATTGCTAACTGCCGAGCAAGGGATACACGTGAAGTAAATTTAAGGAAGAAAGAGTCAGAACAAGGAAACAGGAAATTACTGTAGGTAGAAGAAAGAAAATGGTTAAAATTGAACGAATATGGCTTGTGCAAACGTTTGTGCAAATAAAGTTCCTTATTGTATGATGTGATTGTTATTATAGCGCTTACATCGTTGGATTTACATACTTCTTGACTTTTTTACCCCTAAATATTGAACGGAGAGGTCATCTTGTCTTCCATTTGAGCAAACGTTTGTACAAATGGGAATATGGGATGCAAAACCTGACAACATACGCAGACAAAAGGGTGAAAAGCGCGAACTTTGTTGGACCAAGCAGAGGGAAGGGGACATTTTACATGAGAAAATGGCAAGGGGCAACATTGTCCGTCATGATGGCTTTTACACTGGCTGCGTGCGGGGCTGGAGGCGGAAGTCCATCTCCAACTACGGCAGGTGAGAATCCGGAGGAAGTTGTAGAGCTGACATCCGAGAACCTTCAACCGGAAGAAGGGGCGACCCTGGTGATCTGGGAGGATAAAAATCAAAGCAGCTTTATTGAGCAAAGGGTCAAAAAATTCGAAGAAAAATATGGGGTAACGGTCAAAATGGAGGAATTACCTCCAACCGATCAGGTAACCAAGCTGACGACGGATGGCCCAGCGGGTCTGGCGGCAGATGTGGTTGTTTTCCCGCATGATAAGATTGGTAGCGCTTCAGAAGCGGGACTTATTCTGCCCAATGACATATTCGAAGCAGAGACCGTAGAGAACACCAGCGACAACGCGCTGAAGGCAGTGACGTTCAAGGATATCCTGTACGGCTATCCGTACAGCGTTGAGACCTACGCTCTTTTTTACAACAAAACATTGTATCCAGAAGCTCCGAAAAACTTCGATGAGATTATCAGTTTCGCCAAGACGTTCAATAATGTGAAGTCCAATCAGTATGCGCTGATGTGGGAATTGCAGCAATTTTACTATAACTATGCGTTCCTGGCTTCACAGGGCGGTTATATTTTTGGAGATAACGGGATGGATAGCACGGATCTCGGTCTGAATAACGAAGGAGCCCAGAAGGGTGGACAGTTCTTGCAGACGCTGAAGTCGGAAGTACTGCCGCTTAAGATGGGTGACGTGAACTATGATATCAAAAAAGGATTATTCTCCAGCGGAAAACTCGCTATGGACATTAATGGTCCGTGGACCATTGCTGATTATCGCAATGCAGGTATCGACTTCGGCGTTGCTCCGCTTCCAGCAATCGATGGCAAACCGATGACCTCCTTCTCAGGTGTTAAAGCCTATTATGTGAATGCATTTACGCAATACCCGAATGCGTCGAAGCTCTTGGCAGCGTTCCTTTCCAATGAAGAAGCTCAGATGGAGAACTTTGACCTGAACGGTACACTTCCTGCGAACAAAAACGTAGCTGCTGATCCGAAGCTGCAAGAGGACCCAATCAATAAGGCATTCCTGGAACAGTTCAACAACTCGACACCGATGCCTTCGCTTCCTGCCATGGACAGCGTATGGGGACCGATCACTTCGGCCATTACGGATATATGGGATACCGATAAGGACGTGAAGGCGTCACTGGACAATGCAGTGAAACAGATCCAGGAGAGCCTTGCAACCGTCCAATAAGGACGAACGACCAGGTTAGCAATAGGCGGGGAGGAGAGAGCGAATGCAACAGCAGCATGTCCCGGTGCCCGTTGGACCGAACAGGGAAAGGCAGCACCGGATGACAGCGGCTATATGTTCCATCATACTGCAAGGTCTTGGACAGCTGTACAATCGACAGTGGATTAAGGGAATTTGTCTACTGTTACTGGAGGGAGCAGGGCTTGCGTACCTGCTTCCTCGCCTGTCACAGGCCGTATGGGGCATATGGACACTGGGGGAAAATACACAGCGTTTTGTCAAAGTGAATGGGTCCACTGTACTTCAAAGGGGAGACCATTCCATCTTTTTGCTGCTTGATGGCATTATCGTACTACTGGTGTTTCTTGTGTTTATTCTGATCTACATCCTGAATATTCGGGATGCGTACGTCACGGGACTTGCGAGGGAGGAAGGCAAGCAGACCCTGGGCGCAGCGGCTTCGCTTCGGAACATGATGGACAAAAACTTTCCGTATCTGTTTCTGTCCATTCCGGCACTGGGGATACTCTTCTTCACCGTTATGCCCATCCTGTTTACAATCACGATTGCGTTTACCAACTATTCGGCCCCGGATCATATTCCGCCAGCCAAACTCGTGGACTGGGTAGGCTTCAAGACGTTCAGCGATTTGATCCAGCTGAAATCCTGGAGCCAGACATTCTACGGCGTTCTAACCTGGACGGTCATCTGGGCCATCCTGGCTACAGTCACCACCTATTTTGGTGGCGTGCTTGTGGCACTGTTGATTGAACAGCGGGGCATACGCTTCAAGAAGCTGTGGCGGACGATTTTTATTCTGCCTTATGCCATCCCGCAGATCATCTCCTTGCTGCTCATGCGTAATCTGTTCAATGGTCAGTTTGGTCCGATCAATACGTACATGAGAGCATTTGGGCTGGAGGGATTACCCTGGCTGACAGATCCGTTCTGGGCTAAGGTTACCGTCATTGTTGTCAACATGTGGATCGGTATTCCGGTCAGTATGGTGCTGATTCTGGGTGTATTAACAGCCATCCCTCGTGACCTCTATGAGGCTGCCGAAGTGGACGGAGCATCTGCGTTTCAGAAGTTCAGGATCATTACGATGCCGTTCATTCTTTTTGCCACAACTCCGGTACTCATCATGCAGTTCGCCGGAAACTTCAACAACTTCAATGTCATCTTCCTGCTGACCAACGGAAATCCACTGCGGGGAGACTACCAGTACGCAGGGGCAACGGACCTGCTGGTGACCTGGCTCTACAAGCTCACACTCGACAATAACAAGTTCAATATGGCTTCAGCGGTAGGGATTATCATCTTCCTTATAATCGCTTCATTCTCTATCTGGAACTTCCGCCGATCCAAATCATTCAAGGAGGAGGACATGATTCAATGAAGACACGTAATAATCCGCTGCGTTTGGCCCTGAGTTATGTGCTGTTGTTGATCATCGCCGTTGTCTCCATCTACCCCGTACTCTGGATCTTTCTCTCTTCCTTGAGACCCGGCGCGGCATTGTTCAGTGAACGGTTGTGGCCGGAAGCTTTCACGCTGACCCATTACGGTGAGCTGTTCAATAACCCGTCCTTTATGTACGGCAGATGGTATATGAATACGCTGAAAATTGCCTTTTTCACGATGATCTTCTCCACATTGATGGTGACACTTGGGATGTATGCCTTGTCCCGCTTCCGCTTCCGTGGACGTAAAACGATTCTCTCCACCATGCTGATCCTCGGCATGTTCCCAAGCTTTATGAGCATGATTGCAATCTATATCATTTTGCTGCAAATTAAATTGCTCGACACCCACGCTGCGCTTATTCTGGTTTATTCTTCAGGGGCGGTACTGGGTGGATTTATCGTCAAAGGTTTCTTTGATACGATTCCCCGCAGTCTGGATGAAGCGGCCCGCATGGATGGTGCGAGTCACCTGCGGGTATTCACCAGCATCATCCTGCCTTTATCCAAGCCGATGTTGACTTATGTGGCACTAACCAGTTTCACCGGTGCGTGGATGGATTTTATCTTCGCCCGGCTGGTGCTGCGGACGAAAGAGAACTGGACGCTTGCGGTGGGCATGTGGGATCTGGTCAACCGGTATCAGGACAGTAACTTTACGATGTTTGCTGCGGGGGCGGTACTGATTGCTATCCCAATTACCCTGCTGTTTGTTTTCCTGCAACGATTCCTTGTTCAAGGGCTGACGGCAGGAGCTTCGAAAGGGTAAACGCAGACTCAGCAAGAAACATTATAGGTCTAGAGACAATATCATCAGCTAAGCTAACGACGGCATGATTAGTCTCGATAGCGTAACACTCACTTAACTCAGGCACTTCCGTATTGTCATGTCTTTATCGACTGGCAATGCTGCGGAAGTGCCTGGTTCTGTATGGGCTCGAATCATGATTAGGGAGGAACGTGATGTATGGGCATGAACCCGTCCAGTGAGCCCGAGATTATGGGATACCAAGATGGACAAGCTGCATTGTATAATACTAAAGCTCCGCCAACACTTTGGCGTAATGTTACCTTTCGAAGGGTTTTGTACGGCTACGGCATCTCGGTCTTCGGGGATTGCTTCAATGGGATTGCGATCAGTCTGTGGGTGTTACAGACCACAGGCAGTGCGAAGAGCATGGCGGCCGTACAGATCTGCAATATGGCCGTCAGTTTTTTATTTGGATCGGTGGCAGGTACGGTCGCAGATCGATTGGATCGCAGGAAGCTGATGTTGGCGTCTGATGTATTTCGCGGTGTGATGGCTGTGCTGATTTCGATTAGCTTATTCGGTTGGCATGCGCCGTTCCCGGTGGTGCTGTTGTTGCTCTCACTGTCCATGTTTTCAAGTTTGTTTCAGGCACCTGCATTCCACGCCTCTGTAGCAAGTATGGTAGGCAGGGAGCATATTCAACAAGCAACCGGAACCATTCATATGGTGGATAATCTTGCCCGAATCAGCGGACTAGCCGCAGCGGGCGTTGCTGTTGCTGCATTTGGCGGATTCGTCGCCATATTAATTACAGGGGCAACTTTCCTGTTGTCCGCAGTCTGTGTGCTGGTGGCAGGCCGCTTTCCTGAGGTACAGCGATCCATTAATCAGCAGACCACGTTTGCTCAGGAATGGCGCAGTTCGTTTGGCTACATCTATCGGAATCGTCTGATTCGATCCATCGTATTGCTCAATCCGGTGCTGATTTTGTTTTTCATGTCAGCCATGATGCTGGTCCAAGTGATGGCGGTCAAGGTATGGGAGGCGAATCCGGTACAGTTTGGATTAATTGAAACCTGTATTCCACTTGGATATATGATTGGCTCTGCAATGCTGATTGCTTCGGGAAAACGATTGAAGCGAAGAGGGAGATGGGTATTTATCGGTCTGATTGTGTTGGGACCGATATATATTTTTTTATCGAACGTATCCTCGCCAATCATGGCACTGCCGTTAATCGTGGGCGGAGGTGCGATGTTTGCCTGCTGTACGATGCTCACTCAGATTATGCTGAGGACAGCCGTTCCGGACGAGCTGCAAGGAAGGGTCTATGGTGTGGTTGGAACAATCACCAGTACAGCGCCTATTCTGGGATTGACGGTTGTCTCCGTATTGGCAGATCAGTGGGGGGCAGCTTCTGTTCTGCAAGGTGTGGGCATATTGCTGCTGGCAACAGGTATTCTGGCCGCTACAACACTGAAGTCGATCCGAACCTATCAATGACATTCTATGATACATCAAAATGATATGAATTGAACCCACACGTACAAATTTAACAGAGAGAGGATAGAAGCAATCTAAGCAACCTCGCTAGGTACAGCAAAACCCGGAGCATACGCTGCGTTAGCGTAACTCCGGGTTAGCTTGTGGACTGAATATTCTATTGCCAGTTTACATTGACTGTGGCTGTACCGCTGGTTGGTGTGGTGAACGTGTGGTTTGAACCACCTTCCCACGTAATGGTTGCACCATTTTTCTTGAAGAATTTGAACTCCAGTTGTTTCCCGGCTGGCACGCTCACATCATAGTACCAAGTTGGGTAGGCGTGGATGACCTGATTGAATGCAGGTCCAATAGCTGTTGTGCCCGTACTCCAGTTGCCCAGTTCTGCTACGTTACCCGTCAGATAGATGTTCTGACCCAGTGTGGTGGACGCATTGTTAATGACGAATCGTACAGTGACCTGATCACCCGTAAGGATGGTGAAGTTGTTATACGCATTGCTGTTGACGCCATTCGCAGCTACTTTTACAGCATAATTGCCTGCTGCAACCGCTGGGATCGTCACTTTGATCTGTGTATCTTCCCAGGATGTGATCGCAGCACCGGTAACGGCTGTTGTACCGAAGTATACGGTACCTTTGGTGGAGCCAAATCCACGTCCACTAATGGTAACGACATTACCCGGTTTGCCCATCACCGGACCTACATGTCCGATCGTTGGTGTTGTTTCGCTTGTTGTATACTGCCATACCGCGGTTGCTCCGGCTGCCAGTGTGAAGGAAGAGACGTTGCCATTGGTGGAAGTGATGTTATTACCGTTCAGTACGCCGCCCAGTACATCGGTGTAGTTGCCTGTTGGCAGTGAAGTGCTTAGATTTGCAATGCTTGCTGGTGTGGAGAGATTACGGTTCACCGCAACAACAGCTACACTTTTGCCGAATTTGCGTTCATAGACATACACATCATTATTGATCCAGCGTTGCTGAGTGGAGCCATAGGCGATTGCTGGATTGGATTTGCGCAGAGGGGCCAACTTGCTGATCACATTGAAGGCCGTTGTCGTTTTGGAGAAAGAAGGCATTTTGGCCCGATTGTCAGGGTCCCCGTTACCTGTCAGATACTGCTCGGTGCCATAATAGATGGCAGGTACGCCGCGTGAAGTCAGGGTGAAGGCCAGCGCTTGTTCCAGACGACGATTGTTCACGGCACTTGTTTTGAACCGATCCATATCATGGTTGTCGATGAACGTGACTTGGTCATTCACCTGATTGTAATCTGCGGCTGTGCCTGTAATCATCGAATCGAGGGCATACATGTTGGATGTGTTATCCCGGAAGACATCGCGCACAGCAGAGTTAAAGCGGAAATCAAGCAGGCTCATCCCGGATTCGTTGGCAAATTCCGTGTTATCCGCATCGGATGCAGCAGATCCCAAGAACCATTCACCAAAGGTGAATACAGGTTTATGTGCATAGATGGAGGACATCCAGCTCTTTTGCCAGCCGAGAGGCATATGTTTCACCGCATCAACGCGAATACCATCCACGCCCATATCAAGCCATAGCTTGATTGCATCTTTGAAATATTGATCAATGGTACTGTTATTGTGATTCAGGTCAGCGAGGTCATAGAGGTTTTTGTAGATACCATTCTCCAGGGAGGAAAAATCGGAGCCGCCGTTGTGATGGAAATATCCATTTGTATCATTGGTGTATCCGCCAACAAGATTACCATTATCGTACAACTTGCCATTCTCAGCAAAGGAGGTATCGGTCTCCATGGCAGGAGATGTGTGGTTTGGGGCAAAGTCAATGACGATCTTGATGCCTTTGGCATGAGCGGTTGTAATCAGATTTTGAAAATCAGTCATCGTTCCGAAATACGGATTGGTCTTCTTGAAATCACGTGCCCAGTAGCCATGATACGCTGTGTTGATCACGCCGCCGTAGTTGATTGTGGCGAAGATATTTTCGACTGGTTGGGAGATCCACAGTGCCGTAACGCCCAGATCGCTAAAATAGTTATCGTTGATTTTGTTGATCAGACCCTGCCAGTCGCCTCCGCAATACAACTTCAGGTTACTACAAGTGGCATCGTAGGCAGCTCCGGTAGGATTGTTGGAAGGATTGCCGTCCAGGAAGCGATCTGTAAAGATCTGATAGATGACGTCTGTACTAAAGTTCTGCTTGTTGGTAACCGCGGTATCCGCATCGGCATAGATCGCTGAAGCAGGCAGATAGGGAAGTGCGCCCCCTGCAAGTAAACTGAGTGTCAGTGTTGTGCTGAGGAGTAAGCGTTTGGCCATTTGAAACATAGTAATCCACCCTTCTCGTGAATGTAGTAGTTTAGATAAACAACCAACCTGGCTCTTGAATAATAGCGCTTTCAATACAACGGAGTGTTACGCAGTGGATTGAAGACTTCCCTCCTTTTGACACGCTAACAACCCCGGCATCTCCTTCGGGAGTTACCGGGGTTGTCCTAAACCGCTCAGGTTTAAAAGCATGGCCCTCGAGTTATGATCACAACGTTATCGTAAGAAATATTGGATCTTATGTCAATAACTTTTTTGGGAGCATTTATTTTCTATTTTTATGTTTACAAAAGCACGTCCGGGGATTTAAACTATTCGCAGATTCACAATATAAGGGCTATGTATCCCCGGACAATTACGTGTGTTCTGGGACAACCCCGTCTCTTCTGAGGCGGGGTTATTTGTTTGTATTATGCAGTCAAATCGGGAGAAGAGAGGCGGTTGATGATCGTTGAGTACCCATTCTGCCATTGAATGTTTGGAAGGCATTCAGGCGTCACGGCTGGGCAATATCCGCAACATTTATGTGTACCTCCCGCCTGGTTATCATGAGCAGACAGCCCGGCAATACCCGGTTCTGTACGTTCATGCAGGGCAGCGGGCTTTTGGTCCATCCGGGCCAGGCAATGAAACATGGAATATGGACCAGGCAGCAGACGGTCTTATTTCCTCCGGGCAGATTGAATCCCTGATTATTGTCGGCATTACGCATGTCCGTCCAGTCACACACAACGAATTCTATCACTTCATCGCTCCGGAGAGAGAGGCCGTGAGTGTGGGTTGCTCAGGCATCGCCTATGAGCATTTCATCATTCATGAACTCAAGCCGATCATTGATCATCGTTATCGGACGCTGCCGGACAAGTCGAATACCGGGCTGTTGGGTTCATCTGCCGCAGCGCTTTGTACATTGCACATGGGGATGCGAAATCCGGATGTTTTCGGAAAACTGATCATGATGTCGCCATTCTATGTGGATGTGCAGCTGGACGACACATCGGAAAGTGGACTGTTGGAAGAGAACATGTATCGCTTGCCAGAAGAGGTACCCGACGTTCGAATGTGGATGGATATTGGAGATACGGAAGGTCTGTTTCTGCCTTCCCAGGTCAGAAGGGTAGCTCATCAATTACTTGAACGCGGAGTAGGATCGGATGAGGAATTGGCATTTCTGGAACAGCAGGATGCCTGTCATCAGGAAGGTGACTGGGGAGCACGCGTTCATCTCCCGTTACTATACATGTTCGGCCACGTGGGTAAGCCCTCTTCGCTCAAACTGCTTGGAAGGGATGCCATCGGACTACAGGGTGGAATGACCGTGTGTATCAATGCGCAAATACACTACGAGAGCGGATTGGTTCAGAGTCTGCTGCATGGCAATTATACTTCAAGTGACCCGGGTGTCATCCAGGTTCGTTCGAGTGGAGAGCTGGTGCCTGTTGGTATTGGGAGTGCATCCATCACGCTAACTTTGGGGGAACTGTCTACTACACGCATCTACACGGTTGTTCCTGAATTGTCCACTCATGTGGAGGTCTGCATTCATGCGGAGGTAACCTCAGAGGAAGAGCCGGAGGAAACGATATATGGTGGCATGGGCATGAAGCTTGTCCGTTCCGGTAAAGGTCGATATGAAGGTTGTTACCGAGTCCCGCGTGATAGTGGTTTTTCCTTCCGATTTACTCGCGGTTTCCGTCGTTTCGAGACCGATGTGGATGGCAAAACTATTGCAAATCGGGTATTTCGAGCGACAGATGATATGTCTGTGCATTACCTAATCCAATCCTGGGGCAGTACGTCAGCCAAAACGGGAACAGGAGGCCCAAAATGATCATTCCTTCATTCGCTCCAGTGCTGGACATTCCCTATTATTATCCCTGCAATTTTCCTCTGATTCATGAAGTGCTCCATAGACAAGGATCCATCACAAGTCTTGCACTGCTGGCGGCAAGTCGGTTGTACAGCCTTCCTTCGTGCGGGGATAACGGACTGGTGAAGCCTTATTTTCACAAACTGGATTATGTAGAGCCGATCTGGGAGATGTATGGTCAGCGGCAGCTGGGCAGCTTCGAGGAAGGCAAGGCGGAGATCAGGCAGCATATCGGCGAAGGTGGGCTTTTTTTGGCTACAGGAACCAGTTATCATCTGCCTTACTGTGAGGATTATCAGAATCCCGAGTACATTCGCAAACACGTGAAGCAAGGCTCCCGACTGCATCTGGTAGATCATTGGATTGCCGTATATGGCTTGGAAGATGAGCATGTTCACGTCTACGATCCCGTGCCCTCCAAGTATAAGGGAAAGGTTACTCAAGCAGCCTTTCATGATTTCTGGAAAGGGAACCAAAGCATACCCGAGCTTGCTCAGGCCAAGCGCAAAGAAGAACTCCGAACGTATGGAACCATGGACATTCGGGCGACTGTAAAGCTTGACTCTGCCGGGTACCGAGACATGTTGACTCAGGCGTTAACAACGCAGATTGAAGAGTTTCTAACAGGCCGGACGATTACACAAGGAGAGCGGAATTATCATTTTGGACATGCGGTATCGCTGCAATTGTTACATGCACTGCATGTGGCGAATGAAGGGGAGCAGGCCAATGAAATGCTGATATCCAGTCTGCTGTTTGATATGCGATGGAGCCGGTATTTTCTTCGAGATCTTCTTCAGGAGTCTGCCTTATGGCTCGGTTCTCCACTTGATCAATATGCAAGAGAATTCAGCGACATCATTGCACGGTGGGAGAAGGCATACAATATGTTGCAGGTCAGCCGGATGAAGAACCGTGAGCACTGGAAAGTACAGCTAACAGGTGTCATTAAAATGTTGGTCACGGATGAATGGCACTGGTATGAATCACTTCGACAGTCCATACCTCGGGCAGATTGCTTTCAACGTCAGACCGTGCCAAGGATTGGACAACGACACAGGGAGGCTTTGCTTCGTATCGTGCTGGATAGTTGCCGGGAGTTAAATGCATACCATAATACATCGATTCCGCTTGGTGAGGGTGGTAACGCTCCGCTATATGGACGAAATGGGCAACTGGATTCGCTGGAACTCGTGTCCTTGCTTGCAGTGGTAGAGCAGGGAATCGAAGATCGATGGGGGACGGGGATGGGAGCCGCACTGGCGGAGATGGCTGCTGCTTCTATGCCGGAAAGCCCGTATCAGACCGTGGGTTCACTTGTTGATTATCTCGCACAGCAATGGGCGCCTGCCGGTGAGGAGGATGCAAGATGTTGAACCAATTCTTGCTTGAACGATTCGCGGAACAGGGACAGCAACCTGCACTGATCTGGAAGGATCGGGAGTACAGCTACAGTTGGCTGCTGGAACAGGTTGACATCATGAGTGAGTGGATTACAGCAGAAGGGCTGACTGGGCAACTTGTAACGCTGGAGGAAGACTATTCCCCATATGCGGCGGCAGCATTGGTTGCTTTGCTCGGACAAGGGTGTATCGTGCTTCCCATGGATCGGTACCTGGTCGAAGCCAAACGACAGGAATACATCGAACTGGCACAGGTGAAATGGCGTTTGGGCGTTGAAGAAGGCAAGTTGTGCATTCGGCAAACATGTGAATTATCTGGAGAGGTTCCCGTGTTGTTATCCTCGCTGGCACAGGAGGGCGTAGGGGGACTAGTACTCTTTTCATCCGGATCAACCGGAGTGAGTAAAGCGACTGTGCATCGTGCAGATCGGCTGTTACATCGTTTTCGGCGGCAGGTTCGGCCCTTGCGAACGATTCCATTTATGATGTTTGATCATATCGGCGGTGTGAATACAATGCTGCAATCCCTGTCCAGTGGGGGCTGTCTTTGTATCATTGCGGATCGATCTCCCGAAGAAGTGTGCCGAACGATTGAGAAGTTTCGTGTGCAGGCTCTTCCGGTCTCTCCAACATTCATGAATCTGTTGCTGCTGGGCAGAAATGATGAGGGGTATGATCTGTCGAGTCTCGAAGTTGTGTCATACGGATCGGAAGTGATGCCTGAATCCGTACTGGCAGCCTGGAACCGGAGATTTCCACAACTAAGGACGATACAAGCCTATGGCATGTCTGAACTTGGCATTCTGCCAACCCGCTCCAAAGAGCCAGGTTCTCTGCTGTTCTCCATTCAAGATGAAGAGGTCAAGTATCGGGTGGTGGAAGGAGAATTGCAGATTCATACAGCAACAGCGATGATCGGATATTTGAATGCACCATCACCTTTTACAGAGGACGGGTGGCTTCGTACAGGGGATGAAGCCGTGCTGGAGCAGGGGTACATTCGTATTCTGGGACGTCGTTCCGAGATCATTAATGTAGGTGGACGAAAAGTGTATCCTGCCGAGGTCGAGGGTGTTCTGGAAGAGATGGAATGTATTGAAGCGGCCGTAGTTTCGGGAGAACAGAGTGGTATCACCGGTCAGAGGGTGAAGGTGACTATCCGGCTGGCTGCGGAGTGTACTCTCACCGATCTGCGGCGGTCCATCTGGGAATATTGTCAGGACAAGCTGCCTTCATACAAGATTCCGCAGAAAATCGTAATTACACAGGAAGCTCTCGTAAGTTCAAGAATGAAGAAAATACGAAAACCGATGACTTCAATATCCTTCGCCTCAGCTGGGAAATAGGTCGCTGCCTCGAAGAGTTTCACCTCGCTTGAATGGCTATAGCTAACGAACCTCAAACATCCTATTGAGAGGATAATCAAGAAAAGTAAAACCTAACGAATCTCAGCAACGTTATTGCGTCGAAAACACGGCTTCTACTCTCGAAAATGGACTTATTGGACGAAATAAGGTCTCTCTGATTCGTTAGACATTTAGCCCGCGTATAATAAAGCAAATAACGTGTGCTGGGTTCGTTAGGGTATGACGTATGAGATGCACAAGACGTATAAGATACAGAAGAGGCTGTCCTTGGTCGTCAATATGACCAATGGGACAGCCTCTTTAAAGTTATTTTCCCTTGTTAGCCGTATTCATATCAGGCTTTCGCTGGTTGTTTGATCTCCATTTGCAGTAAGGAGAATCCGTATGCTTCCAGATCGAGGGTCAGTTTATTTTGCTGAGCTTCCACGGTGTTTGATGTGAACAGATTTCGCCAGATGTTACGATCTCCCAAGGGGAGTTCGAGGGTACACGGCTCATCACCAGCATTAAGAACAAGAAGCATACGCTCACCCGTATGCGAATCCAATCGTTCGATAGCAAGACAAGGGTCTCCGGCTTTTGCATATACAATCTTCAGTTCTGTGCTGCGCAGGGCAGGGTGCTGTTTGCGAAGGGCAATCGTTCGGGTGAAGAATTCCAGAAGCTCGCGATTCTGCTTGGTCTCATCCCACTCCATACACTTGCGGCAACCCGGATCATATCCTCCATCAAGTCCCACTTCGTCTCCATAATAGATACAGGGCACACCTGGATACGTAAGCAACAACGTAACGGCAAGTTTCATCTTGCGCTCGTCTCCATCACATAAGGTCAGCAGTCTGGGGGTATCATGACTTCCGAGCAGATTGAAGGCCGCTTCCGTTACAGGCTGTGAATAGGCTGCGAGCAGTTTTCCGATCTCATTGGCAAATCCGAGTCCGTCGAGCTTACCGTGCACCGTATAGTCCAATACCGAGTTGGTAAACGGATAATTCATCACGGCATCGAACTGGTCTCCCTGAAGCCACATTAGCGAATCATGCCAGATCTCACCAAGCAAATAGGCGTCAGGCTTGATGGCTTTTACCGTCTGACGGAATTCGCGCCAGAACTGATGATCCACCTCGTTGGCTACATCGAGCCTCCAGCCGTCAATGTCCATCTCCTCTATCCAGAAACGACCTACCTCTAGCAGGTATGCCTTCACTTCAGGGTGTTCCGTGTTCAGTTTCGGCATAAGCGGTTCAAAGGCAAAGGTGTCATAAGTCGGTATGCCATCCTCCACACGCGGCGGCCAGTCCTTGATATAGAACCAGTCTGCGTAGGGGGAAGAGGCTCCATTCTTCATGACATCGACAAAAGGAGGAAACTCTCTGCCGGAATGATTGAATACCGCATCCAGAACAACGCGTATGCCGCGCTGATGACAGGCATCCACAAACGCTTTGAACTGTTCATTGGTTCCAAAGTGAGGATCAACTTTCATATAATCGCCTGTATTGTATTTGTGATTCGTCGTGGCCTCAAACAGCGGACAGAAGTAGATGGCATTGATGCCAAGCTGGCTTATATGATCCAGATGATCAAGCACACCTTGGAGATCCCCACCGAAGAAGTTCACCGGTGTAGGTTCCCCTCCCCAGGGTTCAGCATTTTTGGGACTGATGGATGGATCGCCATTGGCATAACGTTCAGGGAAAATCTGATAAAACACAGCATCCTTAACCCAAGCAGGCGGCTCAAAAATGTCGACCGGGTTCATAAATGGAAAATCAAAGAATTCAAGTGGATGATCAGGCAGCGCCTGCTCGAACCCACGCTCCGTCATCCAGACCGATTCCTCTCCCTGAATCAGTTGGAAGCCATACCGTAATCTGCGATAGGGAGGTGAAGTCTCGGCTTCCCAATAATCGAACATTTCATCCCGGGCAAAGATGTGCATGGGAATGTGTGTAATCGTCCGATCCCAAGCATATTTGTCCCCGGTAATAGCGATCGCTGCATCCAAATCACCGCGTTTTGAACGAAGTCGCAAATGCATGGTCGAGCGGTCATAAGCATAAGACCAATTGAGTTTGGGGCGATGGTAAACGGCTTCAAGAATCATGTAAATCACTCCTCGTCAGATGATGAAATTCAGATAAAAGTGGCCATTAAACGCAAAAAAGGCACAACCTCAATTGTTCACGAGGTTGTACCTTTCGGCAGCATAGCCTTTTGATTATAGTGCTATTATACGAACTAACTCAGCAAAAGAAAACACTTTTTTTCCTTAAATTACAAATTGTTTTATTCGAAATGTAGGACGCATATCTGCAATTACTGTTTTTTATAAATCAAATCCAAGTTTATTGGCATATGCAGAGAAATCTTTGTGAAACTTCTCGATATTTTTCTTCCCGGCATCAATTTTGGCATTGGCTTGTTTCAGGACAGCACTGTTTACCGTTGTTTTGGAGACCGCTTTTTTAGCGAGTTGGAATCCTTCCAGCTGTGTATAGCTACCTTTAATCAGGTTAGCATGGATTTTTTGCAATTCTGTATTTTGCGGTTTAATCAGCTTCAGCTTGGAAACATATTTGGTGTAGTTAGGAATCGCTGTGTTGGTCAGTTTCAAGAAAACGGACTTGCGATTGGATGATGTAATGTAAAATCCACCTCCCAAAGCATTGAAGGCTTTCTCCTCATATACCGATGCCATATCCAACTGATCAAGGTAGCTCAGGAAATCTTCTTCTTCGACTGTAGGGATCGGTTCTTGTTCTGACGTGTCAACTTCTTCATAGTATTCGTCTTCCGAATATGTAGTGGTTGAGTCATCCGCAGCAGAGACGTAGGACCCTGCAGGTGCAAATACCCCGCCAAGCAAGACAAAACTCATAATGATTGATAGTACCCATGATTTCTTCACGTGTTAATATCCCCTATCTATAGATGTGATTATATTCCAATGGATAATCTAACATAGTACGACAAGAAATTACAGGAATTGTTTTACAGTAAATATCTTGGTTGAATGCATATGATTGAATAATGATCCACCAGCAAAAAGGGCATGTATTAGATGAAGCTAAAAGTAAGAAGAGAGATTTGTATATTTAGCAGGTGAGAAAAAAATTACATATATGGTTTATGTGTAGGCGTATTGTATCGATATGTATTGTATTGATTTAGTTAATATATCTTTATTTAATGTTGTTTTACGAAGTTACAGGGTTCGACAGGGAGTGAGAAGTTTTTCCAAATAAAATGCTTGTATATTGATTTCATCTCCATTACAATACAATTGATAATGAGATTCAATATCATTTAGATAAAAAAGGGGAGACGGATTTCATGTATAAAGTAAAGAAAAAGCTATACATTTATGCAGCACTTATTCTGATGATTTCACTACTTGCTGGCTGTGCTTCGAGTGGAAGTGCTGAGACAACGAATACATCCAGCCAAGCTGCAAGCAGCAATGAGAGCAATAATGAAAGTGATGCAAGTGCCAGTGCGACTGAAGATCAGACCCGAGTGATCAAACATGCTATGGGCGAAACCACAATCAAGGGAACTCCGCAAAAGATTGTTACACTGTTCCAAGGTGCTAATGATGTTGTCGTTGCACTTGGCGTGAAACCGACTGGCGTGGTTGAATCCTGGGTTCAGCAGCCAGTCTATGAATATCTGAGAGCAGATCTGGACGGAGTAACACAAGTGGGTCAGGAATCCCAGCCCAATCTGGAAGAGATCAACAAGTTGAAACCCGACTTGATTATTGCTACGAAGATCAGACATGAAGAGATCTATGAGCAATTGTCCCAGATCGCACCAACGGTAGTGACGGAGACCCTGTTTGACTGGAAAGAAACGGTGAAAACTGTTGGAGAAGCGATGAATATGGTTGAGCAATCGGATAAACTGTTGTCTGATTGGGATGGCCGTGTAGCAGATTTCAAAGAGAAAATGGGCGATCGTCTGCCAATTGAAGCAACCATCACGAACTTTAGAGCCGATCAGGTTCGTATTTTCTACATGGGATACGCAGGTAAGATTCTGAATGAACTTGGGTTCACCAGACCTGCCGGACATGACGCAGACACATGGGGAGTTGAATTGACTTCCAAAGAGAACATTCCGGACATGAATGCAGACATGATCTTTAACTTTAACTCAGGCACAGAAACAGATGCCATTCAGAAAAATTATGATGATTGGACCAGCAGTCCACTGTGGAAAAACCTTGATGCAGTCAAGAACAACCAACTGGTTCAGGTCGATGAAGTGGCCTGGAACATGGCAGGTGGATACACATCGGCCAACATGATGCTGGACGATCTATATAAGCAGTTCAACCTGAACTAACTAACAGGAGCAGGACCTGCCATGCACCAGGACATTCGTTAACGAAGTGTATGGGCAGGCAGGTCCTATTTCATTTTACAGATGAGAGAGTGAGAGTATGTTTCCCCTTTTTACAAAGGCAAGCGCCAAGATCTATGGACTGGCTGGTTTATTCATATTACTTCTACTTGCTTGCCTAGCCAGTATGATTCTGGGACGTACGCATATCACGTTTCAGATGGCATGGGATGCACTGCAATTCTATGACGAGAGTTCTGTGGAACATGTGGTTCTGCTGACGGAACGGTTGCCACGTACGGTGATTGCTGCTGTTGTGGGAGCAAGTTTGGCCGTGGCGGGTGGACTGATGCAAGCATTGACACGTAACCCGCTGGCATCACCAAGTGTGTTCGGGATCAACGCAGGTGCGATCTTTTTTATTGTTATTGCCATTGTTGTATTGTCGGTATCCTCGCTAACCACGATGATGTGGTTTGGTTTTGCTGGAGCTGCGGTTGCCGCGGCGATTGTATATGCACTGGGTTCACTCGGTCGTGATGGCCTGACACCGATCAAAATTGTACTGGCGGGGACGGCCATCTCAGCATTGTTTGCCTCTTTCACACAAGCCATTCTGGTACTGGATGGAACCGGATTGCAGGATGTACTGTTTTGGCTTGCCGGTTCAGTAAGTGGTCGGACGTTGGAAATGTTATATCCTGTGTTGCCGTACATGACAGGTGCAGCTATTGTCTCTCTGTTCATGGGCAGAGCCATCAATCTGCTGTTGACGGGTGACGATATCGCCAAAGGCATGGGACAGAATGTACTACTGGTCAAAGTACTCATGGGAATTGTTACTGTGTTGCTGGCGGGTGGTTCAGTTGCCGTAGCCGGCTCAATCGGTCTTGTTGGTCTGGTTGTCCCGCATATCATGCGTGCACTGGTGGGCAATGATTACCGCTGGCTCGTTCCTTACTCTATTGTAGGGGGAGCGATTCTGCTGCTGTCCGCGGATGTGGTTGCACGGCTGGTGATCATGCCGCAGGAAGTTCCACTTGGTGTCATGACTGCACTGATTGGCGGACCCTTCTTCGTGTACATTGCACGCAAGGGGGTGACGAAGATATGAGGAAGATGTTGACTTTCCGCAACAAAAAAGACACCGTCTCAGTACAAATGGAACAAAAATCACTGGTTGTCATCGGCATATGTATCCTCCTGTTTCTGGTGGCAGGGGTTGTTGGTACCAGTGTGGGCAGTGACTTTATCTCTCCGCTGGATGTACTTCGAACGATATTTGGTCTGAATGAAGGGGAGCATGACTTCGTCGTGCTGACCTTAAGACTGCCACGGGTGCTATTATCTTTGCTCGTAGGAGCAGCCCTGGGTATGTCAGGTGCGCTCCTGCAAGGTATTATCCGTAACCCGCTGGCCTCACCGGATGTCATCGGCATCACCGGCGGCGCGGCCGTTGCAGCTGTAGGTTTTGTTACATTGCTGGGCGGAGCGGTGAGTATCAAGTTGTTGCCATTGTTCGCCATCGCTGGCGCAATTGTGACGGCATTAATCATCTACGTGCTTGCTTGGAAAAAAGGAGTCAGTCCGATCCGTCTGGTGCTGATCGGAATTGGAGTGTCAGCCATTACCGGAGCTGGAACAACCTTTATGTTGATCCTGAGTCCGTTCTACACGGCAGGTCAAGCCTATATCTGGCTGACTGGAAGTGTGTACGGAGCATCTTGGACCGATGTCCGAACCATTCTTCCGGTTATCGTAATTGTTGTACCGCTGGCAATCTGGTTCGCCCGTAGCCTGAATGCACAGGAATTTGGAGATGATCTGGCTACAGGGCTGGGTGTCACTGTGCAGCGGCATCGTTCAGCGTTGTTGTTATGCAGTGTACTGCTGGCGGGAATCGCCGTTGCGGTTGCCGGAACCATTGGTTTTGTAGGCCTGATCGCTCCACATATTGCCCGAAAGCTGGTTGGACGTATGTTTGGCAGTATGCTGATTGTGTCTGGACTGGTTGGTGCTCTGCTTGTATTTGCGGCAGATCTGATTGCCCGCACTGCCTTTCTACCGCTGGATGTTCCCGCAGGGGTATTTACCGCAGGCGTAGGCGCACCATTTTTCCTGTATTTGTTATTCAAGAATCGAAATCAGTTTTGAGGAGGAGAGGGCTGTGAGTATTCTGGAAGCCAAGGAGCTTACGATCTCCTATGGAGCAGATCCCATTATTGAAAATTTGAACCTGACCATTCCCAAGGGACAGATTACCGTTCTGATTGGCAGCAACGGCTGTGGCAAATCTACGCTGCTGCGTACAATGGCCCGGTTGCTGAAATCCAGCTCCGGTTCGGTGCTGCTGGATGGGGAAGAGATTGCGAAGCTGCCGACCAAGGAAATTTCAAGACGCATGTCCATCCTGCCACAAGGCCCGACCGCTCCGGAGGGCCTGACGGTGAACCAACTGGTTAAGCAAGGACGTTATCCACATCAAACGTGGCTGAAGCAATGGTCCCGAGAGGATGAGCGTATGGTCAAGCTGGCACTTGAATCCACACATCTGACAGAACTCGCGGATCGACCTGTGGATGCATTGTCTGGTGGACAGCGTCAGCGTGCCTGGATTGCGATGACACTTGCGCAGGGCACCGAAACGCTGCTATTGGATGAACCTACAACCTATCTGGATATGACACATCAGATTGATATCCTCGATCTGTTGTTTGAGCTGAATGAACGGGAAGGACGCACGATTGTTATGGTACTTCATGATCTGAATCTGGCATGTCGTTATGCGCATCACATTGTGGCTGTTCACAACAAGTCCATCTACGCAGAAGGTAAACCGGAAGATATTGTTACACAGGACATGGTCCGTAAAGTCTTCCAGATGGAGTGTGAGATTGCAATCGATCCACTGTTCGGCACACCAACCTGTATCCCGCATGGACGGGGAAGGAAGCTGAATGGAGAACAGCGTTATACACAACTGGCTTGACGATCAAAAAGTCGGCTTTCGATTACTTCAATAATGATTCAAAACTCCACATCAACTGCATTGCATGAGCATGCAGATAATAAATTAGGCAAGCCGTTGGTAAAACCATGTCCCAGGCTTGCCCGGTTTGTTGTGCCTATTATTCGATAAAAGCATACCTGTACCGACTCAAACCCACACTAAATTAATTCTTATTTTTACTTAAAAGTTTATTATTGACAATATAACTCGAATTGCCATAAAATAGATTTTATATGATATTGATAATCATTATCAATATAAAACTACAATAAAAATTGATGAACGTACGAGCAATATAAGTTGAATTAATCATTTACATGCAACGGAGAGGACAGAAAAAACCTGAAAAAGCGAAGCGTTCGCCTTTATCCCCGGATTTTTCCCTTGAGAAAAGGGAATCAAAAAATCTGGGGATAACAGCGATTGGAAGGTTGTTCTGTCATTGTAGTGTCAGCGTAAATAATCTTTAATTCAACTTATATAGGAGCGAGTACCTTCATTCGATCGAGGAGGATTTTCAGTGTTTCCGAAAGGGATTCATAATCTGCAAAACCGACTCATTATAAGCAAAGCGAGAGAAATGGGCATCACCTGTGAGCCACTTCTTGAGGGATGCGAAGATTTTCTGAAGCTGTCTGTAGGGGACAAAGAGATCATCATTAACAAAACCAGATCTCATCGTCTGCCGTTAATCGCTGGACTGCTCGCGAAGAACAAGCAGGCATGTAATATGTTGTTGCATGAACAGGGAATGCCTGTGCCATCATTTATCGTAATCCCAGAGATGGGAAGCGATGCAGCAGATTTTCTGAAAAGGCATGGCTCCATTGTAGTGAAACCGCTGGATGCGAGCAGCAGCATGGGCGTGACGCTGGATGTGCGTACCCCAGATGAACTGGAGGCAGCCATTAATCTTGCGAGTGTCCATGGCAGCAGTATTATGTTGCAGCAATATGTGACCGGGATCGATTACAGAGTGCTGATTATTAACGGTGAAGTGGCGGCTGTGAACCAGTATCGACCTGTCTATGTCGAGGGAGATGGAACTTCAACCGTTCGGGCGTTAATTGAGCAGTTGAATCAGGAACGAATCGAGATGACACCCATTGGCGAGTATGAAGCTTTTCCTCAGGTTGATGCAGAAACGGAACGAGTGCTGGAGGTATTACATGCACAAGGGACAACTCTGGATGAAGTTCCTGCCGCTGGAAAAGAAATCGAGTTATATGATCTCCGCAATTCTGCCGCCGGAAAAATCAGTGAATTCTACAAGGATTGTACCGAAATCATTCATCCTGAAAATGCCCGAATGATCATTCAAGCGACCAAAACTCTTCAGATTGATGTAGCAGGAGTCGATGTTCGTTGTCGTGATATCCGCACTCCAATCTCCAGAGAACAAGGGGGCATTCTGGAAGTGAACGCCTTGCCAGATCTGACGCACCACGTCTTTCCCCATGGTGGAACAACTCGTGATGTGGTTCGGTTATACCTGGAATACCTGTGTCAGGAGCAACTTGAATATAAAATGTATAGCTTATAACAACGTATAGATGACAATGTATAACGGATAACGGATAACGGATAACAGATGACGGATACCATCATGTATAATTCGGACCTTACATGATTTTGAACCAATACCATGTCATATGCAAAATGCAGAACAAGAAACACAGGCAGCAGGTTCAGCCTGAATCGATTATAAGGAGCGTTAGAGGGCTATGTCAGTAGAGGTGCAGACGGAATATCTGAAGATGCAAAATGAGAAGGAATCCAATGCAAGATCGTACCCCAGACATTTCCCGCTTGTCATTAACAAGGCCCATGGAGTGAAGATTACCGATACGGAAGGCCGTGTATTCTACGACTGCCTGGCTGGTGCAGGAACATTGGCGCTGGGGCACAACCATGACACGGTGATCAACGCCATTCGCGATGTCCTGGATCAGCAGATTCCGCTTCATACACTGGATTTAGCAACACCGCTGAAACTTTCATATATGCAAGAACTGTTCTCCATTCTTCCGGCAGAGATGCGAGACCAAGCCAAAATCCAGTTCTGTGGTCCAACCGGAGCGGATGCAGTAGAAGCAGCCATTAAGCTGGTCAAACATGCAACAGGTGGCAAGTCCATTCTTGCCTTTCAAGGAGGTTATCACGGTTCAACACAAGCGACGATGTCGATGAGTGGCAACCTGAGCAAGAAACAGCATTTGCAAAGCCTGCTGCCCGATGTTCATTTCCTGCCGTTTCCTTATGAATACCGCTGCCCATTTGGTGTTGGTGAAGGCATGACGGCCCGGTTGAGCGCACAGTATATCGAGAACCTGCTCGATGATTGCGAGAGCGGTATTGCCGCACCGTGTGGGGTCATTGTGGAAACGGTTCAGGGCGAAGGCGGGGCGATTCCGGCAGACATTGAATGGCTGAGGGAGCTGCGCCGAATCACAGCAGAGCGAAGCATTCCGCTCATCATCGACGAAGTGCAGACAGGCATTGGACGGACAGGGCGGATGTTTTCATTTGAACATGCCGGAATTGTACCTGATGTAATCATCTGCTCCAAAGCCGTTGGCGGAAGTCTGCCTATGTCTGTTGTCATCTACCGGGAAGAGCTGGACCAATGGCAACCTGGTGCACACACAGGTACGTTCCGTGGCAATCAGCTGGCCATGGCAGCGGGACTTGCGACACTTCGTTATATTCGGGAACAGGATGTTCTACACAACGTTCAACTGCGCAGTGAGCAGTTCATGAATCAACTGCATGCATTGAAAGAGCAGTATGCAGAGATTGGAGATGTGCGAGGCAGAGGACTGATGATTGGCGTTGAGGTGGTTGATCCAGTGGGACGCAAGGATCGTCTGGGACATTATCTGCCTAATGGTGCACTTGCTGAGTCTATTCAACGTGAATGTTTCAAGAATGGATTAATTGTGGAGCTGGGCGGGCGTCATTCAGCTGTTGTTCGTTTTCTGCCGCCACTGAATATTACGGAGCAAGAATCGGGCGCAATCCTTGCGATCTTTGAGAAATCGGTAGCTGAAGCGATTGCCTTAGCAACGGCTGCATGTTGAACCTATCCCTGATGAAGAGGCATGCAGTATTACTCGCGATTCTGCTCGGTGCTTTTTCGTTGGTACTGACCAACAGTGCATTTAACCTGCTGCTGCCTTATTTTGTGCAATATTATCAGATCTCTACGACAGCAGGCGGATGGATCATTGCCTTGTACATGCTGGCTATGACGTTAACGATGCCGCTGGCTTCCCTAATCGTGGACCGACTGGGGCGTAAGCAGACGTATATGCTGGGCATCAGCATCTATGGACTATTCTCGGTGGCAGGTGCACTATTTTATCACTCTATTGAGGTACTGTTGCTTGTCCGTTTCATGCATGGGGTTGCCGCCGGGCTTATGATTCCGTTATCGCTTGTGTTGCTGTTTGATGTATACGGACCGGAGGTAAGGGGACGAATTACAGGAGCGTGGGGCTTGCTGCTTATGCTGGCTCCGGCTGCTGGACCAACGCTGGGTGGCTTCATCATTCAGTATGGACGGCTTGAAATGTTGTTCTGGCTCAATGTGCCGCTGGCTGTATTCTCGTTCATCGGGTGCGGTCGAGTTATTCAGACTTATATTCCTGCCCGTAGGAAACGTTGGCATCCAACCAGTGTCATACTGCTGATCTGCGCGGTAGGTGCCCTTAGTCTGGGTGTACAGTTGTATGCAAGTCCTGCCGTGGCGGTATGGGTACCCTGGCTGCTGATTACGCTTGGTGTGGTATTACTTATTCGTTTTGTCCAGACCGAGAACGGTCGCAAGGAACCACTGATTCGGTACCAGTTGCTGCGGCGTAATGCCGTCTTTCCGCTGACCGTGCTGATCTCGACCATTCAGGATTGTGTCATGTTTGGCGTGATCTTTGCATTGCCACTGTTGTTCCAGGATGTCTTCCACCTGTCGCCAGCCCTGTCCGGTGCGCTGTTCATTCCGTTGTCGACCTGCACCAGTCTGTTCATGTGGATTGGCGGCAGTTTGCTGGATCGCGGTCGATCCATACATTTTATCGCATGGGGCACGCTGCTGGTGTCGATATCGATCTTATCGTTTGCGTTTCTGCCCATGGGAGCATCGATCTGGATCATCGGGATGCTCATGGCGTGCCGCGGAATTGGCGTTGGCCTGTCAGGCATGAGTATCTCTGCTATTGGTCTGCAAGCATTACCGGACGAAGACATGCACGAAGGGTCGGTGTTATCAACCACGATTGAGCGTCTGGCTTCTTCGTTTGCGGTGATGGGCATGACCCTATATTACGATATGCGTTGGCAATGGCTTGCCGGGGCAGGAACGTCCATGGAGATGGCAAAATGGGGAGCACTCAAAGAGATCTGTATCGGACTTGGCTGCGCCATACTGCTTACACTTCCCCTGGTCTTACTTATAACCCGAAAGAAGGTTGGCATCATTGTTCGAGATGGAAAACAAGCTCCGGTCTGAAGCTGAGCAGCAGGCGCATGAACATTCGTGCAAACTGCTGCTGAACTGTTACATCCGTGAACTTGCGCTAGAGAAGAAAAGCGATATTTGGATCAATCCAAGTACGCTGACGTACGCTGTTGCTTTTCAAGCTAGTAGGGTGAAGGTGACAGGACGCTTGTCTTATTACTCTGCCATGGGGGAGCATGAATACCTCAGCATGGAATCTGGCGGGGAAATAGTTCATTATGGCGACCTGGTTCGTTGGATCACATCTGAGCTAAGTGGAGATACGGCACGGGGAGCGAGTTCTTATTCCCATGGAGTACCTAAGAGTGCGATGGAAATGAAGAGTTCACTTGAGGTGGATATTGCACATCCAAAGGGCGAGAATACGAATCGTGACGAGGCGGCGTATGCCAGAGATTTTGCACAAAAGGTAGATAACAGTGTGGGCAACCTTACGTTGTATATCGAACAAGCAGCCGGTCTTGACATCCACGACTATTGTACATCTGAACAGTCACTGTTGTATGGTCATCCGTTCCATCCGTTTCCGAAGAACTCCAAAGGCTTCAGCGAGCAGGATGTACAGAAGTACAGTCCGGAGTTACGGACATCATTTCAACTCTGTTATATCGCCGTGAGGCAGGATGTCTACGTGCAGGAATGGGTGGATGACGAGACGGCAATGGATTTGCAAGACTTACTGTGGAGCCATGTGGAGCCTATTTTAAAAGAAAAGAGTGAAATGTATGAGCTGCTGCCTGTCCATCCATGGCAATACGCATACATATCACGGTTGTCCGAGGTACAGCACTATATTCGAGATGAAAAATTAATCCTACTCGGTAGTGCGGGGCCTACCGTCTATCCAACCTCTTCGGTCCGTACAGTTTATCTTCCCGAATGGAACTGCAATATCAAGTTGTCACTGAACATGCAGATCACCAACATGATTCGCACCAACAGTGCTGAACAGATGCGCAGAACACTGGATGCCTCCAAGTACGTCAGGCAGCATGACTGCTTCGGTGCTGAACCGAACACGTATATTGCGTATGAGACAGGTGTAGCCACTTGTGCTTTTGAAGATGAAGAGTTAACCAGTCTGTTTACGATAGCGTATCGACCCATTGAGTTTGATGTTGAGAATACGTATGTCTTATCCAGTCTGGTTGAGTCACCACTTCCCGGGATGTGGTCGAGACTGATGACGATGCTGGGTGGTGGACGTGACATAGCTGAGCGCTGGCTGGATCGATATCTGCAATGTTCTCTGCTGCCGATTGTACGAGCGGCGGGAGAGAAAGGCATTCACTTTGAAGCCCATTTGCAGAATACCCTTGTGACCTTAAAGGATGGGATGCCTGTGGAGTTTATCGTCCGCGATCTGGAAGGGGTCAGTGTAGATGAGGAACTTATAAGTGAGCAGGATCGTGCTGCGTCCGATTTATTATTTTATTCGCGAGAGAAAGCCTGGGCGCGGACATCGTACTATTTTATTGTCAATCATCTGGGGTCTCTGATTCATGTCCTGGCGCGAGATGTGAACGTCCCGGAGGAGCATTTCTGGAAGCAGGTACGTGAGGTACTTGTGGAGGAACTGGAACGAACGGGCAATGCATATGTGCAACATCTGCTGACAACGGATGCATTTCTGGCCAAACAAAATTTGGTGAGTTGTCTAAGGGGGATCAGCCAGACCCCGGCCTACGTGCCGGTGAGCAATGTAATGAAACGAATAGGGAGTGAAGTGCGTGGGAGTCGTGGGATACAGGGCTGAAGCAGGCGGCAGGACAGAAGCAGTCTACGTGGGTGTACAGGAACGGATTATGCGGCAGACGTTGGAGGCGATGTGGTTCGAATGCATTCTTGACAGTCAAGTAAGTGGGAGCGAATGGCGAATCAGCGGCCTTACATCTTCCGGCGATTCTGTGGCGTACACGTGTGAAGCGGAGCGAAAGTTTTCATTTGGCCGGGTGAAAGTGAAGAAGGGTTCGATTCAAAGAGAGGGCGTAGCCTGCACCGATCTGGATCTGTTTTTGGAGGAAATCGTGCTGAACGCTTTGAAGGGTACAAATGTGACGGCTTTTATCCAGGAACTGCTCGAAACGATGGCAAAGGACAGCCAGTGCCAAGCTATGTTGCCCTTGAACATTCCGAATGAAGATCGACATTATGATGCGCTCGAAAGTCATATGACTGATGGTCATCTGTACCACCCGAGTTATAAGTCGAGGTTGGGATTTTCTTTGAAAGACAATCTGGACTATGGCCCTGAGTTTAACTCAGAGGTTGCATTAGTCTGGGTTGCTGTGAAAAAAGAATTTGCTCAGACCGCTGTATCCGCGGGATATAGCTCTGAAGAACTGGTGGGGCAACATCTGACCGTAGAGGACGCACAGCGATTTCATCAGATCCTGCAACAACAAGGTCGAGGGGATATGAATGAGAAATCACAAGCGGGTGCAGACGGGTATCCAATCGATACAGAAGTTCGTGGGACCATTCGTGGAAGTGTTGGGAAGACCAATCATGAAACAGCTTATGGAAAGGACAGCGAAGCAGTCTGCGGCCCTGGAAGTGAAACAGGCAAGGTTGGAGAAATAGGTTCTGACATTGGTGATCGATATGTATTCATTCCGGTTCATCCATGGCAGTGGGAGCATCAGTTGGAGTCGGTATATGCCCGTCAGCTGATGGATGGGGACATCGTGTACCTCGGCCCATCGTCTTCGCCCTATCGCGCGCAGCAGTCGATCCGTTCACTCTCGAACCGGATGAATCCAGAAGCCCCTTACATCAAACTGGCACTCAGCATCACCAACACGTCGAGCACACGTATTCTGGCACAGCATACAACCCAGAACGCACCGCTGATCAGCGATTGGTTGGATAAACTCGTTCGTGATGATGAGCTGTTGCAGCAGGGTCAGTTTGGCATTTTAAAAGAAATTATGGGGCTGTCGTTCCGATATGAGCAGTTGCCTGCAACGCAGTATGGACGGGCCTACGGTACACTCGGAGCCATCTGGCGAGAGAATGTATCGGTTCATCTGAAGCAAGGTGAGACGGCGTGGCCGCTGAATGCACTGATGTTGGTACAACCAGATGGTGTTCCATTTATCCAGGATGCTGTAGAACGACATGGTGTGGAAAAGTGGAGCGAGGCCCTAGTTCGCACGGTTACACTGCCGATTATCCATCTGCTCTATGCACACGGGATTGCACTGGAATCTCATGCTCAGAATATTATTTTGGTATTGGAAGACGATCTGCCGAAACGAATCCTTATCAAGGATCTGCATGATGGTGTTCGCTATGTACCGGATCAACTGTTGCACCCGGAACGGGCACCGAAGCTGAATCCGGAACCGGAAACCCATCGCAAGTTCAATCGGTACTCCTTCATCTATGCAGGAGATGTGTCGGAAGTCCGTGACTATACGTATGATGCATTCTTTTTTATCTGCATGACGGATATTGCGTTGGCGCTTGAGAAGTTTGGGTTGTCGGAGGAAGCGTTCTGGCAGCTGTGCGCAGGTGTGATTGTAGATTATCAGAAGCAGCACCCGCAGTATACGGAGCGGTTCGCAGCATTTGACCTTTTTGCCGAAGATGCACTGATCGAAGAGATGACCAAGCGCCGTCTGTATGGGGATGGGGAGTTATATTTCCGTAAGGCGAGTAATCCGCTCAAGGTATCGAAGGATGCTCTTGAATCCAAGGGAACGCCCGAATTAAAGGGAATCGTCGAATGAAAGTTAACACGCTGAAGGAAAAGATTGCACGCAAACAGCCAGTTTATGGTCTTTTTGTATCCATACCACACCCGGTGATCATTGAGATGATCGGACATGCAGAATATGACTTTGTCATTATTGATCTGGAACATGCCGCAACATCGATGGAATCGGTGGAAGAGTTGGTCCGTGCGGCGGAACTGGTCGGCCTAACCCCATTGGTACGTATCTCGAAAGTGGAACGAGCGGAGATTCTGAAAGTGCTGGACTGTGGCGCCCAAGGCATCGTCATTCCGCATGTCGAGCAACTGGAGCAGGTGGAGGAAGCGGTTCGCCACGCCTACTATCATCCGGTTGGCATGCGTAGCTTGAATAGCGGTCGTCCCGGTGTATTTGGGAAATATCCGCTCACTGAATACATTGGGGAAGCGAACGAACAAGTGATGGTTGTTCCCATGATCGAAAGTGTGGAGGGCGTTCGGCAAAGTGCACAGATCCTTTCTCATCCTCAGGTGAGTTTTGTATTGGAAGGTGCGGCTGATCTGTCGCAATCTCTCGGTGTGCCATGGCAGACAGAGCACCCGGATGTGAGACGTGTGCTGGATGAATTGCATGCTACTGCGCAACAGTGCGAAGTATCTTATGCAACGGTCATCAGAGGCGTGGAAGACATGTCGCTCTGGGCTGAGCGGGGAGTACATATATACGTGCTGGGTGATGATCGGAATACGGCTTTTCGGGCATATGCTCAGAAACGGAATGACTACAGGAATGCGGGTGGGCAGATATGAAACCTAGTGTATGGCAGGTGATCGATGAACTTCAACGGAGGAATGAAGACCCGGTATGTGCGTATGTCTATGATCTGGCTGGCATTCAGGAACAGGTACGTCAGATGCTGGGCAGCATGCCCGGCAACACACAGTTGTTCTACGCTATCAAGGCGAATCCAGATCCGCGGATCATTGAGGCGTTGCTTCCATTGGTAAAGGGCTTTGAAGTGGCTTCGATTGGAGAGTTACTCAAGGTTAGAGCGGTAAGTCGAAAGGTTCCGATTCTGTTTGGAGGTCCGGGTAAGAAGGAGAGCGAACTGCGGCAGGCGATTGAGAATGACGTGAGTTACATCCATGTGGAGAGTCTGTTGGAACTTCGGCGCATCATTGCAATTGCGAAAGAGCGAGAGATGGAGCAGGAGCAGGTGCAGGAGAGCAGGCAGAAGCAAGAATGGGAGCAGAACCCGGAGCAGAGATATACGCAAGCATACGGCGAGGAACTGATGCAAGAGCAGAAGCAAAAACAGAAGCAAAAACAGAAGCAAGCGCAGGAGGTGCGCATTCTGCTCCGAATCAATCTGCGAAGCAGTACGTTGCCTCGGACGAAGATTGTCATGGGCGGTGGGCCGAGTCCTTTTGGAATCGATGAAGAGGCGGTGGAAGAAGCCATTGAACTCATTCGTGTGGAAGGCGCGGGTGTGGTTCGGTTAAGCGGCTTCCATTTTCACTCTTTGTCCAACAATATGGATGCAAGGCTGCACACCGAGATGATCGAGCTGTATTTGCAAAAGGTGGAGCAGTGGCAGCAGCAGTATGATCTTCCTATAGAAGTGGTGAATGCAGGAGGCGGATTCGGTGTCACGTATGATGGCAGTCCCGGATTCGACTGGCCGTTGTTTACTTCCTTACTTGAACAAAGTGAAGCCAGACAACGCCTTGCTTCACGCGGAGGTCAGCTGTATTTTGAATCGGGCCGTCTTCTGGTGGCAGACCATGGGTACTACGCAGCAGAGGTTACGGATATCAAAACTTCTCATGATCAGTATTTTGCCGTGTTAAGAGGAGGTACGCACCACAATCGTCTGCCTGCTTCATGGGGGCATAACCACCCGTTCCAGATTATGGAGACGGACCGTTGGAAGCATTCATTTGCCCGGCCAGAGGTAAGAGGTCGTCGAGTTCATGTGGTAGGTGAGCTATGCACACCCAAGGATCGCATGCATTCCGATGCGGAGGTAGCACTGCTGCGCGTGGGAGATATTGTTTTGTTTGAAAAGTCTGGGGCTTATTGCTGGACCATCTCGCATCATGATTTTCTGGGGCATCCGCACCCGGCATTCCATTATCTAACGGAGGACAATAATCATGTCAACACTGATGAAGCGTTCCAGTCTGCAAGCCGCTGAACGCCGGATTATGGCGGATCTGATGAATTCATTTTTGTCGGAGCAATTGCTTCCACTTGAGGATAACCCATTCATTGATTTTGCCGAAGCACCTGCACCGTTCCGTCGATTGTACAAGGGATATGACAGCGAAGAGCACATACAGAATGGTTCTTCTCATGTCAGATTGCATATGCAAGGTGTACTGTGTCTGGTTGAGACAGGAGTAAGACAGGGGACTCAGTGGGTTCAGGGTTCACCGATCTACGAGGAGAAGGTAGATGGGAGCTGGGTTCTCCTTGATTCTCCGGCAGAGGTTGGACGTGCGGTGTTACAGAGGGCTTTGTCGGATGAGGCCTATGCGCAGCCCGGAGTGGCGGAATTCCTGACTAGTCTGGATATTGCTGTGGAGCAGTTTGCTTTGGCCTGGGAACAAGTCCAGTATCTGTCCGCCAACTTTCCGGTATCTGCTTATGAATGGTTTATCAAAGGCGAACGTGTTGCTGCATTGCGGGATCGTCCATTTCACCCATCATCCAAAGCCAAAGTGGGATTCAACGCAGAAGATGTCACACGGTATGCAGCAGAATTCGGGAAGGCGATTTCGCTACGCTGGGTGGCTATACGACTGGATGCCGTGCAGCAAGGGTGTGAAGATGGATTGTCCATTTTGGATGTGTTAGACGATGTTCAGCGCGGAGAGGTGGAAGACGATTTTGCCCGGAAAGGAATTACGTTGCACGAATACCTGCCGATGCCTGTCCACCCGTGGCAATTGGAGCATGTAATTCTGCCCCGCTTCACGAGAGAGATCGAAGAAGGCAGCATTGTGGTATTGGATGTGGAAGTGGGCGACGTACAGGCCACATCATCTCTGCGCTCGATGGCTCCATCAACCGAATCCACCCTGATGCTCAAGCTACCGGTTAGTGTGCTGTCTCTGGGGGCTGCTCGTTATCTTCCGGTAGTCAAGATGTTGAATGGTCTTGCCGGAGAACGGATGTTAAGACAGGCCGTTGCCTGTGACGAGACGTTGAAGGACAAGGTGTACATGTGTGAAGAGCAGAACTGGTGGGGCTTGATGCCAGAATCCATGGGACTGTTCGATGATCATCCCCGGCATCTGGCTGCACAGATTCGTGTGTATCCCGCTGAATTGCTTAATGAAGCCTACAAAGTAATCCCAATGGCCGCACTGGGTGTGAATCTGGAAGGGCATCATCTATTAACCGAGATTCTGGGGGATAACCTGAGTAGCGCGGATGTCCTAGGCTTTTATACGAGTATAGCTACTACGTTTTATGATATCGTAATGCGTCTGTTCAAGGTGGGCGTTGTACCTGAGATTCATGGTCAGAACTGTTGTCTGGTGTTACGGGATAATCAGGTAAAAGGTCTATTGTTCCGCGATCATGATTCCGTGCGTTTGCATCAGCCTTATCTGGACAAGCATGGCATTGCAGACCCTGCCTATCATATTCGTCCAGGCTACTCGAACAGCCTGTATAACGAGACGATCCAGAAGTTGATTTTCTATGTGCAGTCTTTGGGGACGCAGGTGAATCTGGCTGCGATCATGGAGGCACTGAGCGAGGTGTATCACATCCCGGAAACGAAGTTATGGAAGATCACCGAGCAGGCATGGAAGGAAGCGCTGCAACATGTGCAGCTTCCTGAATCCGACCGGGCCGCGCTCGCTCATGCGATATTCGAGAGCAGGGAGTGGCCCGTGAAGTTAGTTGTCCGTCCGCTGCTTGAAGCGGATGGGGTGCCTGGTGCGATGCCATCGGGCAAAGGCATAGGGTGGAACCCTTTTTACAAGGGATAGAGATTTAAAGATGTATAAAACATATTCAAAGAAGAGGTGACTTGAGGTAATTCAAGTCATCTTTTAGATTTGCTTAACAATAATCTTGCAGTTCGAAGTGTAATAAATTACTGAACTATATACAGTCTTCATGCAGGGAATGTCATTTCCATGCCGAAACTTCTAATTAAGTTAGAAATAAGCAAGTTATGGAGGAACTTATGAGTAAAAATAATTGGTTTATTAGAGCCGGGGAGAATGCATATCTCTTTGAAGAGTTCAAAGAAACACAGATGATAGCCATTGGTTGGAATGAAGTAGGTTCATTGGCACAAGTGAGACATATCGATGATGTGAAGAAGCGACTTCGTGACGAGTATCCCGACTATAAGGATGGCAAAGTAAATATAACAGCGGGTCAGTTAATCAGATTTGCTAATGAAATGAAAGTAGGAGATTTGGTTGTTACATATAATCCTCAAACACGCGAGTATCTAATTGGGGAAATTACTTCAGACTATAAATTTGGTGAAGGGGTTATTTCGGACAAAAATCACTATAGAAAGGTGTTGTGGAACGGACTAGTTAATCGGGATGTTTTAACAGCGAACACTCGTAATTCTCTAGGTTCGATAATGACTCTCTTTGCATTGCAAAATGAAACAGTGAAGGAACTGATCCATTTTTTGAAAACCAAAAGTACCGAGTCTTTTGAATCACAACCGGAAGAAACTGAGAAAGAACAGGCAGAACTAGATACAATCAAGGAAGATGTAATTGAAAGAGCACATGAATTTATAAAGGACAAATTCAATCATTTAGATTGGGAAGAAATGCAGAGTCTCGTAGCTGGTGTCTTAAGAGGCATGGGATACAAAACAAGAATATCTGTAAAAGGACCTGATCGTGGAAGAGATATTATTGCATCACCAGATGGTTTGGGGCTGCAACAGCCTAGAATTATGGTGGAAGTTAAACATAGGAAAAACGCGATGGGATCCAATGAAATTCGAAGTTTTATCGGAGGGTTAAGACCCGGTGATCAAGGGGTTTATGTTTCAACTGGGGGATTCACCAGAGAGGCTAAGTATGAAGCAGAACGTTCTAACATTCCAGTTTCTTTGGTAGATGCAGATCTTCTGGTAGAGCTGATTAATCAGCATTATGATGCATTTGATTCAGAGGCTAAATCATTAATGCCCCTAAAGAAGATATATTGGCCTTTATAGAATAGAGAAGGTGACCCGTTTGACGGGTTGCCTTTTTGGTTTGTTGTCATCGAAAGTTAAAATGCTTGGAGGGAATAAAACGTTCATCATTATGGCTAAAAAATCTTATGAAATGGAGGTATAGGAAAGAGACTGATGGTATAATCGGGTTATGTGTTATAGTCATACTTGTGTATTACCGAAAAGGTTTTCGGAAAAAGCGACATCTATTGTTGTAACCGCAATCATAATTTACTTCAAGAAAGTGAGAATCTACCATGAATCAGAAGAGGCTTTTTAATGATGGATGGCAATTTGCGAAAAGTAAGCTGGATGTTACGGAACCTGCGGGTCTGGTATATGAACCTGTGGAACTTCCCCATGATTGGCTGATATATAATACGCTTGAACTGTATGAGAACAGCATTGGATGGTACCGTAAGACGTTCCATTATACGAAGGATGAGGAGCAGCAGCTTTTGCTTTGTTTTGATGGCGTATACATGGACTCTTCGGTGTATGTGAACGGGCAGCTTGTTGGGGAGTGGAAGTATGGCTATTCTGCTTTTGAACATGAGATCACGAATGCACTGGTGGAAGGCGACAATGAGATTGTTGTCAAAGTGGTGCATCAGAGCCCGAACAGCAGATGGTATTCCGGGGCCGGAATCTATCGCCATGTGTGGCTGAAGACGAGAGACCGCAACCATATTGTTACGGATGGAATCTATGTATCCATTAATCAGCAGCCGAATGGCTGGCAGGTGGAAGTGGATACGGAGCTGAACCTGGAACAGAATCAGCAAGCAGAGCTGGTGCATACGATCCGGTATGAAGGTCAGATGGTGGCATCCAGCCAAGCGAATGTTACGGCTTCGGTGGGTGAGAATATGGTGGTATCGGCAGATAGCCAACAGATCATTGTGGAGAGTCCAAACTTGTGGAGCCCGGATGCACCGCATCTGTATGAACTGGTGACGGAGCTGCGATTGACCTCGGATGATCAGGAAGAACGGACAGTTGAATCGGTATCACAGCGTATTGGATTCCGGGATATCAAGCTGGATGCCAATGAAGGGTTCCACCTGAACGGAGTTAAGATGAAGCTGAACGGCGTGTGTGAACACCATGATCTCGGGGCACTGGGAGCTGCGTTTAACCTGACGGCATTGCGTAGAAGATTCGTTTTGCTCAAAGAAATGGGTGTTAACGCCATCCGCACCGCGCATAATATGCCTGCTAAAGAGTTCATGGAACTTGCGGATGAGATGGGTATGCTGATTGTGTCTGAAGCTTTTGATATGTGGGAACGTGCCAAAACGCCATACGATTATGCGAGATTTTTCCCAGAGTGGGTGCATACGGATGTGAAGAGTTGGGTGAAACGCGACCGTAACCATGCCAGTCTGATCATGTGGAGTATTGGGAACGAAATCTATGATACCCATGCGGATGAGCGTGGACAGGAAGTAACTCGGATGCTGATGGATTATGTGCTGGAATTTGATCCAAAAGGTAATGCTGGCGTGACAATTGGTTCGAACTACATGCCTTGGGAAAATGCACAAAAATGTGCAGATATCGTGAAGCTGGCAGGGTACAACTACGCGGAAAAATATTACGACAAACATCATGAAGAGCATCCTGACTGGATTATCTATGGTAGTGAGACGTCTTCGGTGGTGCAGAGTCGTGGGATATATCATTTCCCATTCGAACAGCCGATTCTGGCAGATGATGATGAGCAGTGCTCGGCTTTGGGTAACAGTACGACCAGTTGGGGCGCGAAGTCGGCAGAATACTGCATTCTGGCAGAGCGGGATACACCGTATTCGCTGGGTCAGTTCCTGTGGACCGGATTCGATTATATCGGAGAGCCGACACCGTATCATACGAAGAATTCGTATTTTGGACAGCTGGATACAGCAACGTTCCCAAAAGACTCTTATTACATCTACCAAGCGGCTTGGACGGATTATAAGAAAAGTCCGATGGTTCACCTGTTCCCTTATTGGGATTTCAGTCCGGGTCAGATTATTGATGTACGCGTGTGCAGCAACGCGCCGAAGATTGAACTGCAACTCAACGGTAAAACCATTGGCACGTACGATATCGATCATGCCAATGGAACACAGTTGTCGGGCTGGTGGAAAGTGCCTTATGAAGAGGGCGAGCTGAAAGCGATCGCTTACGATGAGAACGGTCAGATCATTGCAACCGATGTGCAAAGATCCTATACGGATGCGAAGAAAATCCGTCTGCAAGCGGATCGGGAGCATCTACAAGCGAATGGTACAGACCTCATTTTTGTAGAAATTGATGTTGAAGATGAAGCGGGTAATCCAGTTCACAATGCAAACAACCGCGTACAAGTTCAGGTGACGGGTGCAGGAAGATTGCTGGGTCTGGATAACGGGGACAGCACCGACTATGATCCATACAAAGGATTGAGTAGAAGACTGTTCAGCGGCAAACTGATGGCGATTATCGGAGCAACAAATGAACCTGGAACAGTACGGATTGAAGTTTCTTCTGAAGGGTTGGAAGGGGCTCTAGCTGAGTTTGAATCGCGTATTGTGGATGCGGAACTGGTTGATGAGAAGCAAGTGCAAACTGTCTTCATGAACAATGAACAACGTCCGGTGCTGACGGGGAACGCTCAGGAGATTCCTTTGCGGAAAATTGAGATCATCAGTAAAGCAGGACAGTTACTCGATCCGTCCAACCCGAAGCTGGTCGTAACCGCCAAGCTGTATCCGGAGAACACCTCCTACCGGGACATCGAGTGGGCTGTTGTAAATGATGCGGGGATTGAGTCCAACATTGCCAAAGTGGAAGCTGTTCAAGCGGAAGCGGGCGATAATGTTGAGCACCAACATGCGGTAAAGGTATCGGCTATAGGTGACGGGGAGTTCCGACTTCGCGCAACCAGTACTAATGGTACGGATAAAACCAAACTTATCTCCCAGCTGGAGTTCAAGGCGGACGGTCTCGGCACAGCTTACAAAGATCCATACGGCTTCATCACGGGCGGACTGTACGATTACACCAAAGGTGAGGTTGGTAACGGTAATGAGCGTGGGGTAGCGACAAGTCGCGACGGGGAAACGCACGTAGGCTTCCGTAATATTGACTTCGGACCGTACGGCTCCGATACGATTACCATTCCGATCTTTACGTTGTCCACTGAGGATTACTTCATTCAGATATGGGAAGGTATGCCGGATGAAGAAGGAAGTACGATGATCGCAGATGTGGTGTATGACAAAGAATCCATCTGGAATGTATATCAGGAGGAGACATACCAATTATCCAAACGTCTTAGCGGAATTACATCAATCTGTTTTGTACTGAAACAGAAGATTCATATTAAAGGTTTCTCCTTCGAACGTCAGAGTCGGGCCTTTGAGCAGAATGCGGCTGCATCCTGTGACCATCTCTATGGAGATACGTTCAAAATTGAAGCTGATCGAGTAGAAGGTATCGGGAACAACGTGTCGCTGGAGTTTGAAAACATGGACTTTACGGCAGAAGGCACATCCAAGCTCGTGATCTACGGTCATTCACCGATTGATAAAAATACGATTCATATTCGCTTCGCAGGTGCGGACGGACAGAGCAACCAGTTGGTTGAGTTCACACAGTCGGGTGGATATGAGGAGCGGGTGTTTGAGCTTGAGCAGGTGACAGGTGAGCAGAAAGTAAGCTTTATCTTCCTGCCAGGCAGTCAGTTTGACTTCGGCTGGTTCCGATTCGAGAAATAAGACCATACTTGGAATAAAATAATATCCTCCATCGCCCCGTTGAGCGGTGTGTTGTTAAACAGATTAATCCTCTTCAAATAAACGATGTTCGTTACGAACAAGCCGTTTACTTGAAGAGGATTTTTTATATGTTAAGGGGATTCAGATGTTGTAAAAACGTTCGTTTAGAGCCCTGACCTTTACTTGTCCACATCATCAATGGATAGCCTGGCTTTCTCTGGATCCCAGGACACGTTCAAACCCAAACTACGCAATACTTCAAAAGGTACAGTGGTTGCTCCTGAGTAGTTATTGATGGGTTCAGATAGCTCTATGAGTTGCTCTCCAGACTCATCCATGGAAGTTATTTGATAATGTGCTTCGTTAGGGTAGATCGTAATTGTTCGATTGTTATATTTTAACGTATAGTAACTAAGGCTACCTTCCGCCTTATGAACCTCAAATTTTGCTCCGAGTACTGCGGCGATTGCTTTGATTGGTAATTGTATGGTCTTGGGCGTTTCCACCGCGGGATACATCGACTGGAACAGCTCACCGTTCAGATAAACATCTGTGCCGAGCTTGGCCTGAACCGGTTTGTAGACCATGCCTCCAGAAGATGTTGCAGGTCCTCCCGCTTCCTGATATTTATCACTTCCCCAGCCCCAGACAATCCCTTCGGAGGATAATGCAAGACTATGGTGATATCCCGCTGAAACATCGGTAATGCCGGACAGATGGTTTACTTTCCCTTCTTTTCCGGTCACTGTCCTCCCATAGCTATACACCTCACCAGAAGTAGTAAGTAACAACGTATAACTTGAATTGCCATCCATCTTCTTCACTTTGAGCTCGTGATGAAAGGGGGTGACTTTGCCCTCCAGGTCTAGCTGCCAAGCCTTTCCCTTCTTATCCAGTGCAAGTAGAGATGCATCTGCACCGGTGATCGAGGATATGTTGTACAAATCTTTTAATTTGGTTGGTTTGGAAGGGGCTTTACCGGGTTCGTTTGGCTCGTTCCATGTCCATACGGAGCCATCTTTTTTCAGAGCATAGCCGTGCAGGCCAGCGGATTCAACTTGAATGATATCTTTTAGTCCACTGATCGTCTGTAGCTTACGTGTCTGTTCCAGGGCTACGGCTTGAGGCGGGTTTTGCCAAGACCGAACGGTTCCATCCTGGAGAAGGGCGATGGTTGAGAAAGCCCCTATGCTAACATTCGTGGCAGAGGTAATATTAGGCACTTGACGTGGCATGTTGCCGTTACCCCACTCCCAGATGGTTCCATCAGCTTGAATGGCTGCGTTGTTCCCACCACCGGAGGATGAAATAACTGTTACATTGGATAGTTTGGGAATACGAATCGGACTAAATGTATGACGATATCGAACGTTGTCGCTCACACCAAGTTCTCCCCAGAGATTACGGCCCCAGGCCCATACGGAACCGTCACTTCTCAATGCAACTGTGTAATAATAAGCACCCTGTACAGAGGTATAGTAAAGTTTCTTCTCTACACTGCTTGATGAAGTCGGTTGAACAGAGGTGTTACTAGTGGAGGGGGACATGTTAGTGGCTGCATGAGTCGTTGGCACAGCAGCTAGCTCCATCAGCAGGCTTGACGCAACTAATGTTGTAGCTATTGCAATGGTGAATCGATGGGTCTTTTTACCGTTACCCTTGGATCGATTATTCAAGCGTGAAGTGGAGCGTTTTTCTTTTGCTATGTGATCGGATGAGTTTACCGATTGCATGATATCGCCTCGTTTTCGGATGAGTTGGGTATGAATGTTGCATTTCTTTCTAAACGCTCTATGAAGGGATGAAGTTACATACAAGTGATAAAATTTCCTTTATATTGAAGAGGGCTGAACGTAATTGCAGCCTTTCTAACAGAAACTAGGTAACCTGCACGTAGTCTTTAGCGTCATAAACATGAGGTGATTGGATGAAAAGAGTGCTGCTTACGGTTTTGTTAGTTTTAATAGTGTTAACAGCGTGTGAGGCAAAGAATCGGACAGTGGATTATCCAGTAATCACGAAATCATTCCCAGAAATTATTGAGCCCCATAATCCAGAGCAAGCGGAGCAAAGCGGGGATGTAGTTGTGCTTCATGGGGGCATGCGGAACGGGGATAAGTGGAACACATTTATGAAAAATGTGAAGAAAAAACAGCAGGATCAGGTTCGTGTGACGATGTATACCATCGAAGGTGGAGCCATTATCCATGAATTGATATACGATGGCTCAGCTATTCAATCGACTTACGATAACTCAAGGGATGCCTATGGCTCCAAACAGGAAGTGAAGACCGACATCTGCAAAGGGATCGGTACAATGAAGAGTGAGCAAGGACGTATTTTTTACGTGTTAACCGGGTGTGAGAAGGAAGAGAACCCCTTTTGGATGCCTAAGCTTTAAATGGGATGTATCCACATGCAAACTCTTAATGAATTTAATAGATCCAAAAAAACCTGCGAAGCTGAGGATGTGCAGGTTTTTTGTGCATTTTAAAAGATGGGGAGTAATGGGGTTATCCGTACAAAGCATTGGACAATTCAATCAGGTTTCCGTCAGGATCACGTACATACACCGAACGAATGGGACCCAGTGCTCCCGTGCGTTCCACCGGACCTTCTTCGATCTTCGTATGATGTTGCGTGAGATGGAGAATCACTTCTTCCAACGGTGTGCTGACCAGAAAACAAAGATCTGCCGAACCCGGTGTAGGGGTGTGAGCTTTCGGTTCAAATTCTTTTCCCTGTTCATGCAAATTGATCTTCTGCTGTCCAAACTGTAATGCTTTTCGGCCTTGACCGAATTCGACTACCTTCATGCCTAATATGTTGGTATAAAATGAAATGGTTGCTTCCAGATTCTCTACGGTCAACACGAGATGGTCAAGTCGTTCTAATTGCATGGATAAACCTCCTTCGAATTGGATCATTTGCTCCTGTAAAACGAGAGGTGTATATAGTAGTATGTCATTTATTATACTTTAAAGCTCAGTTGGATCGACATCTATGAAAAGAATGTAGAGGAAAGTTATAAACAGGAGTATTTATGTGCCAAGGAACTTGGCTTTGAGAAAAGAGTAATAGTGTTAATAACTAACAAGAGTAACTCATGAAAGTCATAAATGAACTCTCTTTAGGTTCAGTTCAAATGGATGATGATATCGTGTTGTCTTGCCAAGTCTGAACGGGCTTTAATCTCAAAAGTGAGCCCAACTGCTCCGGAAGAGTGCGAACCTCATTTGTTATGGTTGTGATGTAGTAATGTTGTCTCTGTATAGCTTGCATTACGCTGTGTGATGGTAAGCTCATCTACTGTTTTGGTTTGAAATGGGATGTTTGAATCGGGAAGTGCGGATTCTTCTTTATTAGTTACAGAAAAATAAAGCACAAGTTGAAGTATCAATATGATAAGAGTAATCATGATAAAGATGATAATATTCCTTTTGTTCAATGTGTATCTTCCTTTCAGCGAAAAGATTTTTAATGAAGTGAATTTAGTGGTTAATAACCAATTATATCATATTTTGGGTGGTGATATAAATGAAGAAGCTTTGGGTGTTATGTATTTTGATACTTTTAGTGACAGGGTGTGGTCAGAACAATAGAGAGAAAGCTATTGATTATCTAACGCAAAATCAAAGAAATGATGCATCACTGATTGTATTCACCGACCGACCTTCGGAGCGGCCATTTATTGTTGAATTACAGGCGCAATTAAATGAAGTGATTAACGACAATTTGAGGGCAGAGGGCCCAATAACTAACGTAACCTTTTACAATGTCCGTGATGAAAATAAGTTTGATTATGAGAAAATTTTCGGTCTGAAATCATATCCGTACATGATCCTGTTCGAGAAAGGCCAGATCACATTGGAGACGCAGGAGCCGGAAGAGATCGTTCAGCATTTTAAGAAGGGGTAAGAGTCTACTAAAAAGAAGTTTGCTCCCGATGGATCGGCTGAGTTAAACATAAAATGTGATATGTGAGGTCATGCTGGCAAGACAATGAAGCCATGCTGGCAAGACAAAGGACAACTATAGAAGGACTCTTGTCTTTTTTATTGGGCTTCCCTCATAGTTATTCGCACACTCTCCGAATGTGCTAAGGACATAGTATAGGGCATATATACTGTGTGCCTTGGCCTAAGGAGATGACCAATTTGAAGTATCTGAACAAGAGGACAGCCACCCTCAACAAATTAAGGCCCAGTCGTTCTACGTCGAAATGCAGAAACAAACACTTGGTAAAACGAAAGAAATGCCATATTATCCGTAGATCTTATCGGAGAAAGCGCTGCTCACTGAAGCGTCCATTAAGATCACAGAAAATGGTCCGTGACAAAAAAGTCATTGCATTACCGAGAGGGGGAGGCAGCAACCCGGTATGTTTTGAGCCCGGCCCCCTGCTCGCTCCGTTGAGACAACATGAATTGGGGACGGTGAGTCTCCCTGAAACGCAAGGTGTGGCAGGTGTCCAAGGCCCCGCCGGATCTCACGGCGAGCCGGGTCAACCAGGAGTTCCGGGAGCGCAAGGCCAAGCTGGTCTTCAAGGTGAACCGGGTCAAGCGGGGCTTCCCGGAGCCCAGGGTCCCGCAGGTCCTCAGGGTGAGCCAGGTCAACCGGGAACTCCCGGAGTCCAGGGTCCCGCAGGCCCTCAGGGTGAGCCGGGACAACCGGGGCTTCCCGGAGCACAGGGTCCCGTTGGCCCTCAGGGTGAGCCGGGACAACCGGGAGTTCCCGGAGCGCAAGGTCCCGTTGGCCCTCAGGGTGAGCCGGGTCAAGCGGGGCTTCCCGGAGCCCAGGGTCCCGCAGGCCCTCAGGGTGAGCCGGGACAACCGGGGCTTCCCGGAGCGCAGGGTCCCGCTGGTCCTCAGGGAGAGCCAGGTCAACCGGGAACTCCCGGAGTCCAAGGACCAACGGGTCCCCCAGGTGAGCAAGGTCCACCGGGCACCGTACCCGGAATTGAAATCATTCCTACGGCAAACCGCTACTTCTATTTTCCGGACACCGATCTGGATTTGTCGGCCTCAGTTACAATTCCTGCCACAGCATTCACAAATGACGATGGTGGCAGCATAACCGAATTTGCCGGGGTTGGACTTACTAGTTTTAACAATCTTTATATAAACGGGATCGTCCAACCTGGAAACTCATACGATGTAAGTGCTGAGAGTTTGTTTTTTTCGTCACAAAACGGTGTGATCTTTGCAGGGACACCTATTACTATCGAGATAATTATAATAACAGCCAATATAATAAATGGTTAAAATTGGTTTTAGTTGCTGGTTCCTTAGCCTTCACTACTCCAAAACCTACCACATATACTATGTTAGGTAGGAGGTGAGAAACATGCCACTTGTGACACCATTTCAGAATAGTTTGAGATTTGCTGCAACCATTGGTGATGGGACCGGCACTGGGGCAACGTTTGCCATTGCTGCGACTGCTTTTACAAACGACGCTGGTGTAGCTGCAACCGCATTTCCAGGCACCTACAACTACTACAATCTTTATATTAATGGCCTTATGCAGACAGCAGATACTTCCTCGGCTACGACGACTACAATTACAATTCCCGGTGGAGATGCATTAAATGATGGAACTCCAATTGTTGTACAATTTGTAGTGTCTTAAGAAGATTTAATCCTACTGTATCGTTATCTTGTGCGACTTCTATCTGTGATAGAAGTCGTTCTTTTTGTACAAGATACCCAGTCGACTCAACGGTATTCATTCGTGCATAAATATGCAAAAATGGTTACCCAAGGATGTTGCTCTACTACCGTATAACCTCTGAGGAAATGATCCTTCCGTTTGATTCCAAACCTCCTTCTCACTTGTTAAAATTTAGGTACATAAACTACGGTCAGGTTGGCGGGTGATAAGGAAATGCAGCGAATTGAGGTACATCCCGATCTATTGGAGGAAAAGGCCCGGTTGGTCCAGCAGAAGAAACAGGAACTGGAGCGAATGGTCTGGGAACTGGAGAAATCAATTTATATGTTGCAATCCGAGTGGTCGGGTGTGACAGGAGAGCGTTTCTTCTGGGATTTTATGCAGGTGAAAGAAGTGTTCCCGACTACAATCGGGCTGTTGGACGAAATCCAGAAAGAGTTTACGTTTATCGCGAAGAACTTCAAAACAACGGACGGCTCAGGCGAGGTTGCGCTGTACATTCCAGAAGAACTAAAGCGAAATTTCGCTGTAGGGCTGCTTGATAAATCAGTAGGAGAAACAATAACGGGAATGGGTCAGACGGCAGAAGCTTTCTTCGAGAACCCATTCAGTACATTAAGCAGTGTGGCATATGCCATGACAGTGGGCAAAGTTGTTGACGTTGGGCGTGGTATTCAGTTTGCATGGGACACCGCCTGGGGCACGGGAACGGCGCGGTCTGACATAGAGCAATTTGTAGAAGATCAGAAGAAGCAGATCGATGAGAATGGTGCAGGGTATTACGGTGGGGCGATGACAGGACAGGCCCTGGCATATGTTTTGTTTGGTAAAGCTTTTCGTTCGATGGATGATAAGCATACCGATCTGGGTGGAGCGGGTGGAGCTAAGCCGGAGCATGGTGGGATTTTTAAGTATAACGAGAATTTAAAACTTACTGAAATCCAACAAAAAAAGATATCTGAGTACATTGGAGTGAATTCCGATGAACTTATAAGTTCAGGACTTGCAAGTGAGGACACATTAAAAAAGATTCTAAAAAATTTAAAAGAAGGATCAAAATCCGGTAGGGAAGGTTTTAGACTGGAAGCTGATACTGCTAAGTTATTACTTGATAATAAAATAAAAATAACAGAGGCTGGTACAACTTATAATGCTAAGGAATTAGGTGGTAGGATAGGGGAGATTGATCTGGGAACATCGAATTATATTATTGAATGTTTCAATGCTACTGGAGGTAAATCAAAATCAATAAGTGATTTTTATAAATACTTTGAAGGCGATGTTAAGCAGCCACATATAAATCCTGATCATAAAGGAGTTATTTTATATGCCCCAAATGGTATTGATACTGTGAAAGCAAAAAATATAAGTTCAATTGGTGTTGAAATTGTAACATCTCCAGAAGAATTAATTAATACCCTAAAAGGAGAAAAAAGATAATGTCACAATCCAATATAGTAATGTACATGGAAGAAGAACTTAGTATTGAAAAATTAAACAGTGTGCTATCTGAGTTTGGTGCCAAAGATCAAATATCCTCTTGGGGAATAGAAAGATCTAACAGTTGGATATGGGTTAACTATTATATTCTTGAAGATGCTGATGAGATAAGGAATATGTGGTTTGATATTTCTGGGGATAAGGTTATTAATACTAATCTGAAAACTGCATTATTTATACAACCTAGTAAGGATCGAAATGCTACCTTCTTGGCGTTATCTTTTTGTAAAGAGATTTACTCGATCCTTGATAAAAGCAAAGATGTGTTTATATATCATGGTGATAGTGGATTATTTGTTAATGATGAGATAGAGAATCTGAAATTTAAAAACACTCAACAATTTTATGACTCTAGACTAATTAATGATGAAGTAATCGAAGATATTATCCAATGTTTAAACGAAGAACTTGTCGGTGGAATAGAGTGTATTGAAGAAGACGGTGGATGGGATGGTGAGGAGCTGCAATACTTAGACTTATTTAAGAACCTTTTTGAGATGAGAGAAGATCTAAAAGTTCAATCTATAAATAAATCTCTTGAAGAAAAGATAAATCAGGTAGATGAGTTGATTTTGAGATTATTGGAAATAGATGATGAAAAATTATTGATTACTGCTGGGGAAGAGAATAGAGACCTACCTATTAACAGTTGGTGGTGGCATCTTGATAAAGTAGATTCAGGAATACTCAAAGTACATATCAAGGAGGGATCTGCTAGTTACCAAGACCAAAATAATGATAAATAAGATATGAATATGAATGGAAATAGGAATTAAATTTAAATTTTTAATGTACCTATAAAAACTGAAATTAAGTTCCCTTGATAAGATAAAATTCTTATCAGGGATATTTTTGTTCATTTAATCAAAACTTTTAATGTATTTGACGATAATAATAGAGAAGTGTATAGCATTATTGCATATCCAGAAGAGCTAGTGAACTTACCCCACATGGTTTAGGATATTTACATGAAGCCATTAAAATTAATGAGATAGTATTGTTTGACTAAATGCCTACTCTAGTTCTTTTGAAACAAGTGAGAAAAGGTTAGGAATAAGAAGAAAAAAATATTGAATTTGTGCTTTTGAAATGAGGTAGCCATGAAAGAAAAAATCATTAGATTAATGAAAATCATTATAGCTATCCAGGCGAATCCGGGAATTACAGCCAACATGCTCGCAGAAAAATGTGAGGTCAATCCACGCACCATTTACAGAGATTTGGAGCTGCTTACTACGGTTGTACCGATTCTGAATGAGGGAAAAAATACGGGCTATAGATTTGAAGGGAACTTCAATATATTCCCACTTGATTTCAACGAGCAAGAGGCGCTTGCATTCTTATTACTGCCTTCTTTTATTAATAAGGACAAACTCCCCTCTGGTTTTGAATCTGCTTATGACAAAGTTATTTCTGCTCATTTTAAGGAAAAACGACAACAAAACAATATCATACATAATATAGCTGATATTATCCAAATGGGTATCCCCTCTTATCAAAAGGAGAGCAACAATTTTTTGGAAAACATTATTCAAGCTACGATAGAGTTGCGTTCGATTGAGACAGTGTACCATACTCAATATCGGGATGAGACGACAGCCCGCCGGATTGATCCTTATTTTCTTGTGCCCAGAGATCAGAAATTTTATCTGATAGGATATTGTCACATGAAAAAGGAAATTCGTACATTTCGGATCAGTCGATTTCTCAAAGTGGACATTACAGATCAGACTTTTGAAAAGAATCACTTCAGCATCAGACAATACTTTAAAAACACTTGGTCGATTGAAAGAGGAGACAAAAATACAAGATTCAAGGTCAGGTTTAAAGAAGATGTTGCTAGGTATGTCAAGGAAAAAGAACTATTTGTACATCCAAGAATAACCGATGAGAGTGATGGCAGCATTATTTTTGAGGTAACCGTCAACAATGATAAGGAATTTATCAAGTGGTTGCTAAGATATGGACCAGATGCAGAAGTACTGGAACCACAGGCGGTCCGTGAACAATTGAAGGAAAAACTAAATAAATGGAACCAGATTTACTAACCAAAAAGGCGTGCATATTATGGCACGCCTTTTAATTATACGAACTTACGTTCGCTGGCATTATGTTGTCGTATGGATTTGCTATTATACAAACAAGTTAACTGAAATAAAAATTGCTGAGGGGGAAAGGCTTTGAATTTATGGCTCAATTTTTTGATTATATCGTTAACCATTTTATTAATGGTTGCCATTTGGTTTGGGTTAAATTACGCTTTCTCTAAATGGATGGAGCCTTTGGGGAAATGGATAGGAAAAAGAACGATGGATCGTTTTGATCACAAGTGGTTCGTAATGGCTGTTCAAGTAACAGGAATATTGGTCCCCATTGTTTATTTTTGTGCAAATGTTTATCTTTTAATAACTATAGGCTTTCAAAACCAACCTTTTATTAATTATTGGTCGATTATGACTCTGATTTTTATATTTTGGGTTCTCCCTACTACGACATATATTGAAGAATACAAAAAAGTACATCCTGAATATAAATTTGTTGTAATAGAATGGATAAATTTGAAATTAAAGGTTATGACAGATTTAAACAAAAAAAATAATAGGATTTATTTTATTAACAGAGTGAATCTATTATTTAAACAAATTCCTGACTTAGTCAAGTCCATATTTATATTATATTTTCCTCTTGTTTTTCTAACACAGCTTTCCTGGTCATATAATATGTACTTTTTGGGATTGTTCTTAATTCCTTTTTATGGTAACTATTGGGTATATTACAAGAAGATATTCACTGTGAATATGAATTCTGAAGAAGTTCTTATACGAAGAATATGCCTATATTTCCTTATGTTTGTTTATGTGACGTATGAACTCTTTATAAGATATGAAGCACTGTCTCGGGTTACTGGTCCAGAAGATTTTAATGAATCCCTGTTTGTATTGGGTGGATCGGGGGTTCTATATATTGCGATGGACAGGGTTATGAAAGAATTAACTGCAGATTATATCAGTTACAGGAAGAAGATAAATAAGAATTCTGAGGATTCCCATTACAGAATCTGACTAGCAAAAGTATTGCATAATTGAGGAGCTTTAGCGAGAAGCTTATAATCAGAATGTGAGAAATAAAGATTCTATGTCGGGTGACCGAATTATTTCTTACTTAACGTAAAAGGAGAATATAATCATGAGAATTATAACAAAAGTTTTGAGCAAAAACGATGTTAGTGAGACTAGGGCACATCAGGCAGGTATGTATATTTTAAAAAATCAAGTAAATTTTTTTCCTAAATTGTCAGAGGATAAGAAAAATCCGCGTGTTACTCTTAATTTTGAAGATGAATGCGGAGAAGTATGGAGTTTTGATTTTATTCATTACAATAACAAATATTTTACAGAGAAAGGGGAAAGAGATGAATATAGATTAACACCCATGAACAAGTACTTCGAGCAGTTTAATATAAAAGCAGGGGATACGATTACCCTCTTGCATGAAGAATCGAAATTGAAAATAGTTTGTGAAAGAACGAAGCAAGAATAAATTTTACTGATTATAGGAAGTGGAGGGGAATTGTTTGACAGTGTTACAGGATGCGATTAAAGATTGCCTTAGTAATGAATTATCATTTGTCAAATTTATTTCAGCTAACGATGCTGGTTCTACAGGGTCACATCAATCAGGCTTTTACATAGCAAAGAATGCTTGGCGCATTCTTTTTGATAGCCCAGGTTCTAAAGGAGAGAACAAGGAAAAACGAGTCACAATCAAGTGGCAACAAGATTTTGAGACTGAGAGCAGATTTATTTATTATGGTCAGGGTAGCAGGAATGAATATAGAATCACTAGATTTGGAAGAGGTTTTCCCTTTTTAAACGAGGAACATGTTGGAGATCTTTTTGTTCTGATACAAATGGAAGAAACTTTTTATAATGCGTATATTTTAAGTGGCGATGAAGAAATTGAGGAATTCTTTCTTGAAATAGGTATGGATGTGACCCAAACAAATTCTATAATTGAAAAGGGTGACATTTCTACCGAGCCTTCCATTGATGAACTCTTTCAAAAATATTTAGAAGAACTTACTGTGGATTTCCCTGATACAAAAGAAATCTCTAGAAAAGCCAGAGAGATAAGTGGAGTATTCTATAATATTAGGAAAAATGATCCTGATAAATTGTTGTTGAATTGGGTAGAAACTGAGTATTCATTGTTCCGTGCTATTGAAAGTTCCAGATATAGAGAAAGAATCTCTACACCGTTCAATTCTGTAGAAGAATTGGTGGGATGTGCCAATACGCTGTTAAACAGAAGGAAAAGCAGGGCAGGGAAATCTCTTGAAAATCATCTGAGCAGGATATTTAAGGATCACCAATTGAATTTTGAAGAACAGGCTGTTACTGAAGGTAGAAAAAAGCCTGACTTTTTGTTCCCTGGATCGATTGACTACCATAATTCTTCGGTCAGTAGTGATAAACTTACTTTCCTTGCTGCTAAAACCACTTGCAAGGATCGTTGGAGACAGGTACTTAATGAAGCTGACAGAATTGAAGAGAAACATCTTTTCACACTTCAACAAGGCATTTCTGAGAACCAGTTAAAGGAAATGTATGATTATAAGGTGAGGCTTGTAGTTCCCAAATCTTACATCACAAGTTTTCCGAAAAAATATAGGGATAAATTAATGAGTTTGGAATCATTTATTACCCATGTGAAAAATAAATAAATTAATGTTGGGCAGTAATCACTCGATGTGATACTGTCCTTTTTTGGGTATTAATCCATGTGTGGGGGTGATATTATGAGTGATATTGTATCGAAAGAGACCCGAAGCAAAATGATGAGTTCCATCAAGTCCGTTTCCAAGCTGGAAAATAGGGTGGCAAGCAGTCTTTGGAGGAAAGGTCTACGCTTTAGAAGAAATACAAAAGTGTTAATGGGAAGACCGGATATTTCAATTAGAAAATATAAAGTTGTGATTTTTATTGATTCCTGTTTTTGGCATGGTTGTTCAATCCACGCGAACAGACCAAAGAACAATGCAGAATTTTGGGCTAATAAACTGGAAGGAAATAAAAAAAGGGATCAGGCTGTGAATGAATTTTATTTAAAAAATGATTGGAATATTCTTCGTGTTTGGGAGCACGAATTCAAAACCGATTATGATATAACTATTAATAAAATTTATAACTATATAGTCGATGCAAGGAGGAGAAAGTGTTGAAGGAAGAATTATTGGAAAAGGTATACGCACTGTCCAAAGCTATTGAAGAACTGGGTCAAACATGGGAAAAGATTGATTGGTCAGTGGTTCCAGAAACCGTGAGTGAGAACTATCCTTTTCATGTGGAACTCTCAAAAATGAGCGAGGACATTGAATTATGGTTTAATTCAATTAAAAAATCATGAAATGCGAATATTTGTTTGCCAAATTAATTAACAAGGGTTAATATGGGTATATAACTTGACCCGGAGGGATCCGATTGAAACAGATTCATATAAAGTTGAATGAAGAATTACATTCAAAAATAAAACAGTATTCAGAAATACAAGGGGTCTCGATTCAGGATTTTGTTATGGGAGCTACCTCGCAGGTTCTTAAAGAAACGGAAGCGACTTATAGAGCTGAAAATGCAGACTTTAGATTCATTGATTTGTTTGCTGGAATAGGGGGAATGAGAATCGCCTTTGAATCCGTCAACGGACATTGCGTTTTTTCTTCGGAGTGGGACAAATACGCACAGAAAACATATTTCAGCAATTTTGGAGAACTGCCGAAAGGTGATATCACAAAAATCCAATCACAAGAAATACCAGATCATGACATTCTCGTTGCAGGATTTCCTTGTCAGCCATTCTCTTTGGCTGGAGTCTCTAAAAAAACCAGCTTGGGGAAAGAACATGGATTTTTGGATAAAACACAGGGGACTTTGTTTTTTGATGTTGCCAGAATTATAAAAGAAAAGCGCCCAAAAGCCTTTTTGCTGGAAAATGTAAAGAATCTGAGATCGCATGATAAGGGCAAAACTTTTGAGATCATTCGGTCCACATTGGAAGAACTTGATTACAATTTGCATATCACCGTACTGGATGGTAAGTATTATGTCCCACAACATAGAGAACGTATTTTTATCGTGGGATTTGATAGAAATATATTTAAGGGTAAGGAAACATTCAACTTTCCGATACCTAACGGTGAAATACTCCCTTTTAAGTCCATACTCGATCAAACAGTCGAAGATAAATATACATTGTCCGACAAACTATGGCAATATCTTCAGGATTACGCTGAGAAGCATAGGCTTAAAGGGAACGGATTTGGTTTTGGTTTAACTGATCTTGACGGAATAGCAAGAACATTAAGTGCACGATATCACAAGGATGGTTCTGAAATCCTTATTCCCAGTATTAATGGCGGGAATCCAAGGCGACTGACACCAAGGGAATGTGCCAGACTGCAAGGATATCCGGAAGATTTTAAAATAGTCGTATCTGATACTCAAGCGTACAGACAATTTGGTAATTCAGTTGTTGTTCCATTAGTGAAGGATATTGCCAAACAGATTGCAGCTGTAATAAATGTAGATTTAGGACAGAAGAAGAAAGTATATAAATCTACTGTTTAGATGTTTAATCCCAAAACGGCCCCATTAAAAATGAGGCCGTTTTGGGATTTTTTATACTCAGAGGTGTAGATTTCGTTCTAATATTATGTGGTGAGTGAGATGACATTATGATGGTACTAGAGCCTGACATTGTTCAAGTTTCTTAAGATAATCAATAGTATTTTTTTGTATACTGACTCTTTTGGCCCCTAGTTCAATATATAATTTTGTTTCATCTGCTGAATGACTGAAATGCTTTCCGTGATGAATTTCTTTATGGCAGTTTGAACATAGTAAAATAATGTTATCAGAACATAAAGAAGCTAATTTTTTTTTGGATAGTTGGATAAGATGATGTGCTTCTATATATCTTGTCCCATCCTTTTTTTCGAATCCGGGTTCTCCACATATCTGACAGTTAGGTCCCAATATTTTCTTTAAAGCATTCGTTACAGAAGTGCCACGGTCTAAATGTTCACTTACAATTTTGTTTCTCATTTCGAAATTATAATTAGAATAAATCTTGTTTAATTTTGAAATTAACATTAGAGGTTCACTAATAGATTCGATATTTGAAATATCGTATAGGGACTGTATATCACTTACATGAGCTGCTTCAATAATTAAATTAAATGCATCATGCGAAATAAATCTAATAGCATTTTGCCAGTCAGGTTTTTTGCGTTCATTATAGCCATCTCCAAAATTTTCATAATATTGTGATGTCTCATACTTTAGTGGTACTTTGTAGGGGAAAGGCGTACCGCCTATTATTTCCGCAAAATAATTTTCACCATCCATGGATGATATTTGTCCTACTACACCATATCCATAATAGAATCTATTAGTTGGATTTTTTTTGTCACCCTGATGATAAATGAAAATATCACCTGATTTAATTTTGTTTCTATATTTTTTTGGATAGTGATATACCTTAAAAGGAATATCTTGATAGTTGGAATCAAAGTTTATCCTTTGAGAAAGTATAAGAGGCATGCAATGTTATCTCCTTAAGAAAAAATTAGTAATGATGACAGTGCAATTTTCAAATTTTATTCGGATTTTTTATCAACATGCATTTTTAGGATTTCAATAATAATATTTTTAGATAGTAGTATATTTTCAATTGGCATATCTTTTAATATACTTACGATCTCCTGAATCAAAGTTTCTGACTCCATGAACTTCATTTCTTTATTCACATAAGCAAATAATTGCGTTATATTCACTCCCAATGCCTCAGCAATTTTAGCGAGATTAATTAAAGATACATTCTTTTCCCCACGTTCCACTTGTCCAATGTATGTAAAATGAAATCCACCTTTTTCTCCAAGTGCCTCTTGGGATAGTCCCTTTTCTTTCCTTAAAACCTTGATTCGAGCGCCGACTAAATTTAAAATTTCTCTGTCTTCCACCATACGCACCCCCTATGTAAAAGTGTAGACAAGATTTTTGGGGCTAAACATGACTATATGAATCGTATAATTTATACAAAATTATATCTTTGAGTATTTATTTTATTGTATAATACTGGTATTAACTCTTTGGAGGGATGACAATGGCAAGAAATTGGTCCATAACCGAAGCACATTGTAATCACCAAGTAGATTTTACCCCACGTTTGCAAGACCAAGATATCTCCACACAATCTAGGTCAAAACATATTCCTGCTTACCATATGCTACGTACTACAATAATGGGCTATCACCAACATGCTAAGTTTCATCTCCAACTTGCCGCCATCATGTGTAATCACAATCAGCTTAAAGCCTGTCTAATTCTATGTGATTGGGCTCTAGCCTCCATGATTAAGGCGCTTTATATCCATAAGTATCATTCAGTTCATCCACCCAAAGAACTCACCATGAATGAAATCTTGCCTTTAGTGCATACGGAGACTGAACCCGGACTAGATATTGCCTTGTTCATCGGCACGATGCAACATATGTCATCCCTAGCGGATTACCCACATGACCAGCCAATAGAACTGGACAACATCGAAAAGCTTCTTCAACGAACAGAAGAGATATTGGACGAGTTAGCCACTCGATTGGAGGATGATTCATCAGAGTAAGATGTTTTTTTAATTGATCATTTGAGTTAAATGTTTGATTTATCTGTGTTACGCTTACAAGATGACATCATCCAAATAAAGGATATATGATGCAGAGATTACAAAGGATGCTCTTTGCTTTGCATCTGGAAAGTAGGTGTACATTTTGAAAAGAGTAATTGCTATCGTGTTTTTCATATTATCTATATTGGAATTGGTTACTCTAATCCTAATTGGTAAAAGCATGATGATTGGGTATATGGAACCGAGTACGTTTAGCGGGATAATTTCATTCCCACTAGGCGCTACGTACCTCTCGATCTGGATGTTCTTTTCACGGCAAGAGTTTACCGGAGGACGAGTCGCGGCACAGATCAGTTTTACAGCGGCATTGTTGACGGCGTGCCCGTTGGTGTGTTTGTTAATTATTTTCTATTAAATCAACCCCTCCCTCCACATAGCAACTTGTATAATGGCAACAAGGGAGATTCTGGATCGATGCTGGGAGACTTCAAGAGCAGAAAGGATGTTATACCACATGCCTACATATAACAAATTGGTGCGGGACAAGATTCCGCATATTATCACATCCAGCGGTAAGGAATGCCGCACACGCATTCTGGACCCGGAGGAGTACAAGCAAGAATTAAGAACGAAGTTGCAAGAAGAATCGGATGAGTATGTAAAAGCAGCAAGCGATCAGGAAGCTCTGGAAGAATTGGCAGACATGCTCGAAGTGATTCGGGCGCTGGCGGAGGTGCATGGTGCGAATGCGGCGCAGCTGGATAAGCTACGGGCAGACAAAGCCGAGGAGCGTGGTGGATTCCAGGAACGGGTGTATCTGATCGATGTCGACGAAGCTTAACGTAAAACTCATTACAGATAACTTGGCAGACGAACTGATTACCCGGATGCAGCATGCATCCGGGATTTATATTATGACGTCCTTTATCATGCAGTCCGGGAAAACTACTGGCCCCGCACTTAAAGCGGGCGGCGGAGCGTGGGGGCCGAGGTGCGGATGCTCGCGGGAGACTATCTGTATATCACACAGCTGGAAGGCTTGCGGGCGCTCTGTGAGGTCGATCCACGAATTGATACACGGCTGTGGCAAAGTATGGGCATTTTTTTTCACACGAAAGCTTATCTGTTCGATGCTGATTGTATAAAAACCATAATCGCTTGATACAAAAACCTCAAAAAATCCTCATCGCCAAACTGATCAAAATAACCCGCATAGCGGCGATCCATCGTATAGGCTTCAGCGATACACCTCAAAATCTCATCATCACAGACCATAAACTGTTCCAGACAATTCTTCCATTCACGCACTAACGCTTGCACCTCACCAGAAGCAGGAGACAACTCCTGATGCTTCGACAATTCCCGAAATACCTGCTCCATGTTGACCGAGAACTGCTGGTAGGCTTGTTGTTGCTCTTCCGCAGACAGCTCGCTCACATTAGCTTCGAATTCCTGATATTTCTCGGTGTCTCCATATACAAACTTCGCCTCGGATTCATATTGTTCTTGAATGGACACAATGGAAGAGTCGTCAAACAGATTAAGATGAGAGATATCTGTCCCATCCACATACTCGTCCAACTGGTCGATGATGGTTTCGAGCTTTTGTTTGCGTTGAACGAGTGTACTCCGGTGCTCTCTCAGGATGTCTTTCTGTTCTTCTTTGGAGAGTTGCATCATGGCTGCAATGTCTTTCAAGGAGAAATTCATTTCTTTGAACAACAGAATCATTTGCAGATTCCCCAGTGCCTCTTGATCGTAATACCGATAGCCATTGTCCTCGACTTTGCTCGGTTTCAATAGATCCGTTTTATCGTAATAATGTAATGCGCGTTTGGTGACGCCTGTAATCTGGATGATATCTTTAACGGTGAAATAGGGTGTCTTCATTCCAAAATTCCTTTGTTTCAGCAAGAATGACACTTGCCGGAGTGATGGTTGCTTCGGTGATCGGTGTACCTGTTTTGTTCAGATAATATTGAATTAAGTGATAACCGCAGGCATAGCCAGCCGCATAGGGCATACCTACGGGAGTGAAATTTTGCAGCGTGGCAAGTTCATCGCCGTATAGATACGGATTAATCTGGTCAAAACCGGTGACATGCAGCTGGTCTTTCATCTTTGGTTTGATAACTTTATTCAATGTTTCCATATCCGTTTTGGCTACCCAGGGGCCTAACAATTCTTCTCCATACAGGGATGTGGCAAAGCTCTCGGCCAGCCCCTCGCTAACAACCATCTCGCCAAGCGTAATCTGTGGATTCCACTGGATATATTGATACCTCACGTTATGATTGCATTCATGGGCTAACACGGATTGGATACGAGGTAGAGTATATCTACTCGGGATCAGGTTCGCAATAATATAACCGGGGATTCCACCATCTCCGCTGATGCCTTCGTTCATCATGAGTGAAGGGCTGTTCTTATCGCCTAATAAAATCGTGTATAGATATTCGGAGACCGATAGCTCAATTCCGTGCTCTGTAAAGGTGGATAGACTCGTACAAACAGCTTCATGACACTGTTGCCAAAATGCTTCAGACGAGATTGCTGCTAACGATTCGTTAATGTCGGTCGTGATATCTGCGGGAGTGATATTCATAAAGTTATTCATCATGATCACGTCGAATCCGTGAGGCTCTTGAGAGCGAAACGGGATCTGTTGAATGTTCCATTTGTTCATGAATGGACTCATCATTCGCTCGCGGTATAACTCCAATTTCTCATCGGGTGCAGCCTGGATGATCTCCTCATAGATTTGATCTGAACGTAACGCGGTAATCTTCATCCTTAATCTCTCCTTCATGTAAGCTTGAGATCATTATCAAGTATGACCTAACGTAACAGTCAAGCGTTGATGTTACGCTGCTGGCTCTCTGAGTGATTCATCATCTTCATTGCGAATATCAGACCAGACAGGATATAGATCAGGCTTAACAAGAGATAAGGGATTTGCAGCGAGAATACGCGATCAAAAGTCGTTTCACTAACCCGCACCAATAATCCGCCGAGCAGCGTACCAATAGCACTAATCCCAAAGGATAGAAAGCGAAACACACTTCCGACCCGGCCGAGCATCTCATTAGGAACGGAACGTTGCAGGATGGAGGAACGGGTAACATTGTAGACAATAATGAAAAATGCAGCACAGAAGTACAGTCCACCTACCATATATGCATTCGTGGTTAAACCCACCACACCGTAGATGATTCCCATGCACAAAATGGAAGAGATAATCAATTGTTTTGTACTCCATTTCTTGCGCATATAAGCAACAGCCTGGCTCCCCACAATGCTGCCGATTGTTGCAATGGAGATGAGGATACCAAATGCAAAAGCATCCAACTGAAGCACATCGCGTACAAAAAAGATCTGAGTAGCCAGAATGACCGAACACATCAGCGTAATGGTGACAGATAGAATGGCTAGTCCGCGGAGAAAACGATCACGATAGACATATTGAATACCGGACCACATCTCGCGTTTCCAATTTTTCATCGGGCGAACTTCCTTCTTGGTTGTTTCCGTATCCCCTGGGTAGAAGTTTCCCTTCAAACTGATCAAAAAAAGTAGAGCAATAACAGCCGTTACCGTGTCTATGGCAAAAGGAAAAACAATATGCAGGGTTATGATAAACCCTCCCAGAGCAACGCCCAGAATATCACTCGTGATTAACTGTCCGGCGGTGAACTGCCCATTCGCTTTCTCCAATTTACTTTCATCTACAAGTTGTGGAATGACCGTCTGCACTGTACTGTCGAATACAACTCGGCTCAGGCCGATACCAAACATGAACAGTGCCAGAATCGGAATGCTCACCCATCCTCCCCAGATGCACAATGTCAGAGCAAGTAGAAGGAACATTCGAGTAAAGCCTGCGCCAATCAGCATATGTTTGCGTGAGTAACGGTCGATGAGGACACCTACAGGCAGACTGAAGAGAAGCCAGGGTAAACGAAGTGCCGTCATGGTAACAGAGGCATACAGCGTATCGCTCGTAAGTGTTGATATGAGCCAAGGAACCGCAGCCAGTGTAAGTCCATCACCCAAAAATGTAAGAGAAAATGCACCAAATAACTTGGGATAGTTCGACTTGATTTTCATCGTTCCCTCCTCCAATAAGATGTTAAGCATACCAACTTTGAGATTGGAAAATAATGTGTTTTCACTTAAACCAAATTTAAGTTATTACAAAATGGTTTTCAATCCTATTTTTACATTAAATAACTTCACAAAACGCTTACAAACTTTCAAATCTACCCTACCTTTTCCCCTACGAAGCTGAGATAATGGGAGAGGAATAAGACATGAAACAGATGCGACAACCATGTTCACTAACAGCCAAAAAATAAAAGCTGCACATCCATAGGAGGATTATTAATGACGACACAACCATTGAATCTGATCCAATCCACGGAGGGCCAAGCGTTGCTTGCCCAAATGTATGGACAATCACAAGTAGAGGAACAGACTGCACGTTACACGAAGCTGAGCGCAACGTTCGAAGAGTACTTTGGTGCGCAAGAGGGAAGCAAGTTGTTCAGCGCAGCAGGACGCAGTGAGATTGGCGGCAACCACACGGATCATAACCACGGTAAAGTGCTCGCAGGCAGCATTACGCTGGATACGATTGCAGTGGCAGCACCAACTGCGGAGTCAGTTATTACGTTTTACTCAGAAGGTTATGACAAGAAATATGTAATCGATCTCACGGACCTCACGCCAAATACGGAAGACGATGGCACAACAGCATTGATTCGTGGTATGGCTGCGGGATTTGGAGAATTTGGATATAAGGTTGGCGGCTTTCAGGCGTATCTCTCCAGTAACGTGTTCTCGGCATCTGGGGTGAGTTCTTCGGCGTCATTCGAGATGCTGATCTGTACGATTTTGAATCACTTCTATAATGATGGAACAATGGATGTTGTCACTTTGGCCAAAATCGGTCAGTATGCGGAGAACCACTATTGGAACAAACCTTCCGGTCTGTTGGATCAGATGGCTTGTGCGTACGGGGGACTCATTGCCATTGATTTTGAAAATCCTGCACAGCCAGTCATCGAGCCTGTTCAGTGGGATTTCCAACAAAATGGCTACTCATTGGTCATTGTAAATACAGGTGGTAACCACGCTGATCTGACGGAAGATTACGCTGCTGTACCTTATGAGATGAGAGCGGTTGCTCAGGCACTGGGCAGTGAGTATGTTCGAGAAATTACAGCTGACGCAATCTATGCCAACCTCAAAAAGGTTCGCGAAGCTGCTGGGGATCGTGCTGTGCTGCGTGCACTTCATTTCCTGGAAGAAAACAATCGTGTCGATGGTCAGGTTCAGGCGTTGCGTGATGGACGTTTTGCTGATTTCTTGAAACTGATTACAGCGTCCGGTAACTCGTCATGGAAGTGGCTGCAGAATGTATATCAGAGTGGTGCTGTGAAGGAACAGGAGATTGGCATCGCGTTGGCACTGACCGAGAATTATCTGCAAAACCTGGGTGACGGCGCTTGTCGTATTCATGGTGGTGGATTCGCAGGGGTTATTCTGACGATCCTTCCGAACGAAAAAGTAGAAGAGTATATGTCATGGATGCACGACATGCTGGAAACGCCAATCATTGTTGTTAATGTGCGCGCACAGGGTGCGGTATGCTTGAATGCATTGATCACTAACGCGAGCTAAATAGCACTCAGATAAATAGTTCTAACATGATTCTACGAAGTCCGGGCTATGCCCGGGCTTTTTGGATTGTCCATTTTTTTGAAAAAACTTCAAACTTTGAAGGTCTGTAATGTGTTATTTAAGTAGTGGTTTAGTGAGGAAGGTAGTAACCTAGAATACAGGCGTATTGATGATGGTCTGAATAGGTGAGAGGCTATATCTCAATATTGTTCATATGGGAGGAAGGGTCAGATGATTACACCTACAGTGGCTGGTCAGGAAGAGGCTCAATTATACGAGGAGTTGCGGTGTGGGATCGATGAATTCGAAGAGGGTGAGCAGCGGCAAATAGTTCTCAATCGGATGATCAGACAGCTCAGGTTCGCGAAGTGGCGCAAAGACCGGATGCGCAAAGTCGAAGCATACTGTCATAAGATCAAGCCCGCGACACTTTGGATCATATTAGCCACAGGTGCACTTGCACCAGTCTTGTTGTTTAGCATGTTCATCTGGGTATCGTTGTGGGTGGAATGAAGAGGTGAGGCAGAGAATAGGGGAGAAGCCGGAGCGACGTTAGTCTAGAGGCAGTGACGGGTGTGAAGAGTTATATAGAGCGTCGCTGCCTGACAAAGTTATAAACCATTACTTTCACATATTTATGCAAATTACTGAAATTATTCTGGTAACAACGTCCTATAACTTGTAATGTGTAAGATTTAATACCTGAAATTTATAAAGACTTTGTGCTCATTTCTTATATGTCGTATACACGATTCACACAAGATGGACTATAATGATTCTACTTCTTTGGAAAAAAGAGGATAAGATTAGGCTATGAAATCCCTATTATTACATATGAAAGAGCCATGTATTTGTACAAGGCCCTAGAGTTTTAAAAGTTAATATTTCTTATAAACTACTTAAGAGGTTTGATGTCTTCGGGCACTGAGTCTGTTTTGACTTCATAAGTATCATAATCCACCATTGAGAATATTTCTTGGGTCATATTTCCTTTTACATACCCTGTTAGTGACACCGTATGAGACAAGTCAGACGGAATGAACTTGTGGCCTGTAAACTCAACATCAATTCCATAGGTACCTTTAAAATAAGCTAGGCTTGCGATCTCGGTTTTTTGTACAATTTCTTTTTGCCCGTTCGACATACAACCGCAAAATACAGTGATACTTATACTAATCAATATTAATAGGGTTAGAGGTGTACGATATTTAATAATAAGCATATCTACTACTCCTTGTTGGAACCTACTTGATTTTTTGGTCAAGTAGCTCTTTCGGTACAACGGCTGTTTGGACTTCAAACGTGTCATAATCAATGAGGATGGTGATTTCGGTTTCTTTATTATTTTTAACATGACCACTCAAACTGATATTGTGACTAAGATCTTTTGGCATAAATTTATGATCAGTGAATTCCACTTCAGTATTATAGTGATCAATAAAGTATTGATGACCCACTTGAGTTGCTTCTTCAATAATTTTGTCTTGATTCGGCATAGAATTACATCCTCCCAATATAAGGGCTAAGATTATAAGTGAAATAGGTACAAATTGAATATTTTTAAAAATATTCTTCAACCTCCTATATATGTGAACTTAACACTTTATAAATATACTTTAACTTTTTAGTTCAGTAAACAGAGAGGAGTTTTTATGGATACCTATATAACTGATAAAACATATAAGGAAATTTCGGAACTGGCCTATCTTAATTTGAATGAAGGAGATTACCCTGATACATTGGATTCGGCTAATTGGAAAGTGATTGAGCCAGATGGAGCAAAATTGCATAGAAAGTCTGGGTTCGACGCAGTTGTTTTAAAGAATGATCTTACAGATCAGATTGTCATCGGTTATCGCGGGACTGAACCGGAAGGGAAGTTGACAGATAAAATCGCGGACTGGGAGACGGATGCTTTGGATGTCGTAGGGGGCAGAAGCAGAAGGCTTGAAGATTCCATAACCGACCCAGAGCGTCATAATATCTTCAAAAATAGTCCATTCAAACTCTTGATGGATAATTCAAGTTGGGAAAACAATCAGTTTCATCAAGCTGAAGAATTATATGAGGCTGTACAGAAGGCTTATCCTGATTCAGATATTTCGCTAACAGGCCATTCTCTTGGCGGTGGTTTAGCTCAATATGTAGCTGCTCGTCATGATGTATCTGGTATGACGTATAGTGCTCCAAGTGTAATGAATCTGCTGGATGATATAAGTTTGGCTAAGGTGAATGAAGGTCACTTTGACAACAAAATGGTTAATGTGGTTCATCCGAGTGATTCTGTAGGAGCTGGCGGAGTAAGTGAATATGACAGGCACGTTGGGCTTACGGTGTACAAGGGACAGGATTTTGACACCGCTAATGCGATGTATCAGAACTGGAAGTTTCAATTACAGTTAAAGGTTCCTTTTCAACCTCTCGGTGCAGGCTCGCCGATGTTGGTTCATGACGTTGGAATAGATATAGATCTAGATAAGCTGTACATTGGAAATATCGTTAGATTATTGGATTCCTTCTCGAAGGACGAAGGCAAGGGGTACCACTCCATGAAGCAATATGAGTTTGATAAGGATGGCAACTTAATTGGCCCGTTAATCGATCGGAGTACGGGAGAGACGCTTGATATTTCTCCAAGATGGACTGCACATCAGAAAGCAATGGCTGTGTTCTCTAATGTGATGTCTGGTGCAGTAGCTTCGTATATATCCGGAGTAGGTAGTTCTGGTGGCGGTAAGATTCAATTAACACCGGAAGAATTAGCGCAGTCTGCTCGGGAAATGAGACTGAGTTTGAGCGGATTTTCCAACGATGCACAAGCTTCTATTCAGATGTTCCAGACCCATATAGCAACGAGCGAAAGTCAGTCTTTTACACCGATTGCTTATAATGCAACAGCTACTTTGCAAAAAATTAACCGTTGGTACCAAGAGTCCATAAGTGAGATTGCAGATTATATTGAACGAAAGAGAGAAGATTTTGTAATCGCTGATCAGCAACAATAATAATGGGATTTATATAGATAGATTAACAGGAGGAAAGTGGACATGGGCAGAATATCCGTATCTCTGTCGGATTTACGAAGAGCCGTTCAACAATGCGAACAATTGCAGCAACGGCTTATACAACAGGAACAGAAGATGCGTACGATTCATGGAAGGTTGCAGCAGGATTGGGTAGGGACATCAGCATCGGTGCTAACTTTCAAGATGCAGTCTTTTGTTGAAGGAGCTGCTGTGAGATTAAGTGAACTAGAAGCTCATAAAGAGGAATTGAAGCGATACATTCGCAAGATGGAAGAAGCGGACAGAGAAGATCAAAGAAATCTTAGCAGGATGCAGTAATTGTCTATATCTGCTCACAAGTAAATAGTCAGATAGGAAGTAATCCTCCCACCTAACTATTTACTCCCTTGGGTAAGCAGTAATATAACTGATTAGTGTGTATCAGTAGTGTTCCTGTTCAAAGTTTGAATTTTCTCTTGGATATACTGGTGGTAATCGCGGAAGCTGCTGATGTGATGCAAGGAATCAGAATTCTCGGACTGGATCTTAATTTTACCGTCCTGAGGCAATTTTTTCATCTCAGCAATGACGGATTTGGAACCTTGGATATCGCCGGACATGTCCTGAATTCGCTGTAATAATGCCGGATGTCCTTCATGTTGGAGCATTTCGGCGAGGGGTCGCATTTCCTCCAACTTTTGGCTCGATCGTTCAAGTGTGGTCATCACTTTGTCTCCATCTGTACTTGCGCTAAGCGAGACCATTCGGTGAATATGGTCTTTCTCCATACGTTCAAGCGCCTCCAGATGGGAAGCTTCCAGTCGTTTGGGATCACTCCAACTCTCCGATCGAACGGTGTCATTCTGTTGCTGGGAAGCATTATTCGCAGTGCCATTGCCACAGCCCCATAACAGAGTTGAGCAGGTTAACACGGCTCCAACGGCGATGATACTTTTTAACCTCATGCTGTCACTCCTTCGATATTTTCCTGAAGGTAGTATGAGCTATAATATCCAAAATCATGCTTCATCTTTTCATTTCTTTCCCATAAAAATGGAGCTTACATACTTTTGGCTACGGATAATCAAAGTGATAGTAATGTAGCAAATGACCCCAATAAGTGAAGTTACAATTGCAACGTTATGTAATGAGGTGAGAAGCATTATGAATCTTTATACTAATAACATATGGCGCTGGACCATCAATCTTCTGTATCCTGCCATTATCTTTGTCTTCCAGAGTTGGGGACCGATATTGGATTCTTGGGCGGGGCCCATTTTGTTTGTCGCTTTGTTCTGCTTTCTGTGGAGCGATGTAAAGGACATGTTCCTCTCGACTGGACTAACATGGTTTATTGCCATCCCGTGTTGGTGGTATTGGATTGAACGTCCGAAACCATCGTTTGGTGCGGAGAATTTTGCCGCACATCTATGGTTAATTGTACTTATGTATATTGTCTTTGTGCTCATTCCCCAGACCTTAATTCTGACTACTCGGTTGCGGGTAATGCATTATTATAAGAAGTGAAAGTCAATTTAGAATAGGCGAACGTACAAGGATTAGGGGGAAGCAAATATGAGTCGCTTAAAAAGAATCAACAAGCCGTACTTCATCTTCCTCATATGGAATGTACTCATGATCGGCGCTGTACGTGGATTAACCTTCCAGCACGAACCCGGCAGAGGGGTGTCTGGCAACGGTAACCTGGGACTTCTAGTGTTAGCTCCATCTCTTCTGACCTTCCCGATTCTATGTATTTGGACGACAACTTTGTCCAAATGGTGGTTATATGATCAGCGTCAGCGCTGGGGAGGAAAGGTGCATGTCTGTGTACCCTTGATTGCTCTCCCACTGTGTGTGTTGTCAGTCTTTCTGGAGTTACGTATTATCGATGACTTACGAATGCAACTCAATGGATTTACGAATGATCCGAATTCGGCAGTGTACCGTTTTGGCTGGCTGAACCAATACACGAACACACTGTTTTACAACGTGCCGATCCTGCTGTTCGGCCTATCTTTCTCCATATTGATAGGCTGGCTAATGGAATGGAAACTTCGCAGTAACAGATCCGCATGATTCGAATTGCAAACGAACGACATCATAAACTTAACACCCTTTATCCGGCTCCAGACGGACAAGGGGTGTTTTACGCGTTTCCTACACTTTCCGTTTATATTTCCCTGTATACGGAATCGTGAGATGGATTTTCAGATCCTGAATCGAGTCTTCGGTAAGCATCATCTTGCTGCCATTGTTTGATAACTTACGCCAGAGCTTTGGATTTTTGCGATACAGCTTCTCCTGAAGGCCGTAAATATCGACACCACGCTCAAGGCCATGACGATAGGTCTGCATGATCTGCTCACGTAACTTCACTTCACTGATCTGGATCATCTCTTCATAAGAGGTGGGCACCAGGTATTCGTACAGGGCGGTGAGGTATTGGGCGTCAATGTTGAACTTGACCTCTTCCCCATGAATGACAGGTTTAATTTTGATCTTTGGCAATCCTACACTCAGTGCCCCGTAGATCGTTCCATCCTTCTGAACTAGTAGGGGGGCCCGCCGCATGTCCTTGATTAGCCAGTGATAACCGGGAAGCTGACTGCGTGGAAAGTATTCAAAGTCATAGCCAGTCTTCTCAAAAAAGGCCCCTTCCACCAGAAACAAATCATGTTTCTTCTCATTCTCAGCCCACTGGGTATTGTTCAATGCAAGACTCGGCAGATACGTCGTGGTAGCCGGATCATTATGTGTTGCAATGAGTTTAAAGCTAAGCACAGGCGGATACAACGATTCTTCCATGTACGTCGGGAGCGGGTTGTGAAGAATGCTGTCCAGTGGCGACATATTATACATGGACGTTGCACTCAGAATTTTCTCCAGAGGCTCTCGTGTTCCGTACACCCAGGTTGTATAACGGGATTCTGGAAATCGTCCCAGCATGTCGAACACTTCTTTGATATGTTTGCTAGTCAGCACACCTTCGGCCATAACGATGGCTGTCACATGCCCCCAAGCCATGTGTAATTGAGCCGTGCGGAACAGCTCGTTCAGCGCCAGACTCATGGTTTTCCCTTCGGCATGTCCGACCCATACAGGCGGTGTATCTGCACTTTTGGTCGAACTTTCACTTTTGGCGACACTGGCAAAATCCAGCGTTTGTACATACAGGTGGTACATGCCGTCCTTATAATCAATCCCAAAGGCTTTGGCGTAGTCCACCTGTTGAATCTCAAAGGCACTCCAGCATCCGCTTGTCATCACGCACATCGATAGGCTTAACAGACCCAGCAAACATCGCTGTAACAAGTGTTTCATCGTCCGTTTCCTTTCTTACGCGGTTCTTGAGTCTCAAGATAGACGGGTCTTCGTTTACCTAACCCCTTTGGCAGTTTGAATAATGAAGCTATCGCTTGTTTGAAATGAAGCGGTGTTAACGGCGTGAGATACGGAATGCCAAATGATTTGAGATCAGTCAGGTAGATGAGGAACAGAATCAACGACAGGATGAACCCATAGATGCCGAGGGATGCCCCCAAGACAAAACAAAGGAACCGCAGGATCAGCACAGAACTGGTCATGACCTGATTCACAATGGTTGCTCCAGCTACGACGGTAACTGCGATAATGACAATCATGAGGGGAGAGACCATGCCGGCTCGAATGGCGGAATCTCCGATAATCAGACCTCCAACGACCGTTAATGTCTGGCCGATGGCACTTGGTAAACGTACCCCCGCCTCTCGGAACAGCTCCATTAGCAGCATAATGAGAAACATCTCCACTCCCGATTCCATTGGAAGTCCCATGCGTCCAACCGATATCGTCGCGACTAGAGGAAAGGGGATCTGATCCATATGAAAGGATGTCAGCGCAATATAAAAGCCAGGCAGGAATACGGTGATCATCAGGCCAAGAAAGCGCAGCATCCGTCCTACGTTCACAGGCAAGAAGGGAAAGCTGGCATCCTCCGGTGATTTGAGCAAAAGAAACAGATTGACTGGCCCAATAATGGCGCTGGGATTGCCGTCTACAATGAGGATAAAACGTCCGTTCAGGAGACATTCTGCAGCAAAGTCAGGCCTGCCCGTATAATGGGTGACGGGAAACAAAGTAATCTTCGAAGGCGACAGCAATTCTTCCAGTTCATTGGCGGTCAAGATGCGTTCCGTCTCAATCTTACGCAACCGATCCTGGACGTCTTCGATCAGCTCCGGATTGGCGATATTCTTGATATACATCAATGCCACCTTGGTTGCAGAACGTGTACCGATCAGTTCGATATTACAGGCCAGTTGGTTCGTACGCAGACGGGTGCGTATCAAGGCAACATTGACTGCAAGTGGTTCGATGAACCCATCTCTTGCCCCACGAATCGAAACTTCGGTGGTTGATTCCTCCGGTGTTCGAGTAGGGATGTTAGATATATCAATACTCCACATGGCTTGAAGGGAAGGAATACAGATCAACATATGGCCTTCAAATACACGGAGAGACATCAGTTCAGTTCCAAATGCCGGATCTTGCAGATCCATTCGGGTCCAATCCAGGCTGATGCACTTTTCAATGTCTGATGTACGGATAAAGTGTGTAATTTCATATGTTCGTTTGAGTTCCGGGAGAATAATATCGTAGATTGCTTCACTATCTACCATACCGCTGCAATAGGTCATAAGGAGTTGCATCGGAGGTTCTCCGAACATATGACTATTGATGATGACATCATCAGATCCGGCAAAAAAGGTATTCAAGTTGTGCTCGTTCATTCGGAACGCTTCAACTTCACGATTATTCTTGGGTTGGGTTGAGATCGGCACGTTTGGGAGCCTCCTTGTCCTTTTTGTGGATTAATGCAGCAATGGTTAATAACACGGTAACGAATGAGACATAGGCCAGCATGACCGGAAACTGAATATGATCCACGTAATAGTCCACGTAATCAATGCGCCACCATTGCATCGCCATGAAGCTCATGATGACGGTAATGGTGAGAATCGCGATATATCGTTTCTTCGGTCTGCGGAAATTCAGCAGATCCACTATAAGATACATGGATATGGCGACCCTTGCAAAGGAACCACTGAGCCACTGATAGATGGACAGAAAATCAACGTGTTGCAACAGTTTCCCTATATTCACAAGTTTCCATTGCTCATAGGGACTGTTCCGTTGTTTCGCTGCTTCTTCAGGACCGAATTCCACAATGGCTCCGATGGTTGGTCCAATAGCCATACTGAGCATGAAAATGCCAAGGATCAGAATATACCACCACCGGATTTTGCCTCTGACTTCATGTTGGAACAGCATGAGAATCCAGATTTCCATAAGCCCGGCAAGAGAGTAGATCATGCCCCGCCACACGGGGCCCATGCCGTTCTCCATGATCGGGAACAATAGACTGTAGTCTTTGTATTTCATATTGGCGGACATTACAAAATAACCAAGCAAAATGACAAATGGCAGCAGCAGACTGGAAGTCATCGCAATGGAGCGTATACCTTTAGCCGCCGCCCATGCGGCAACCAGTGCTCCGCCACCAGCCAGAACGTAAGGTGGCGTGAATTGAAGATATGTGGATACGGTCCAGTTGGTTGTCTCATACAACGTATGTGTACCAAGCGTGAACAGTAGAATGGAAGCGGAGATCCGGAAGATCCAGGAAGGGACCGCCCCGAATTCTCGCGTAATCCAATCTGTTAATCGTTGTCCACGTACTCGCCGAATGATGATATACATCATACATAGGAACAACATGAACAATGGAGCGGCGGCTACAACAGACAACCATCCATCTCTGCCGCCCGCTTCGAGAATTGCTGGAATGGACAAGACATGGCAGACTAGTCCGGCACTTAATAAAATGATGGAAAAGGACAACCAAATGGTAATTTGACCTTTTTCACGACTCATGGGAATCCTCCTTTCCAATGAAGGAAGTTTCCGTTAGGTTGTACAGCATACAGGAAGTTGATTCCTTTTTCAGTTTTTTTGAATCAAAAAACTCAACAAAGTAGCAAACGGACAATTATTGTCTGCCATATCTGGCGTGTATGCCTTCATACTGTTCATTGGCTCTGTAGAACAGACATATATTTCCTAACCGATTTCTGCAAAAAATGTCCCTACTGTGCCTGTCATCCAAGGTATACGGTTAAAGTACATCGCAGACAAGAGGAGGACGATGCGAATGAACTGGTGGTCTTCGAACCAGCTTCGCCTGATTCAGAACAATCTCCGTGAGATCGATGCGGGGATGAATGTGGACCTGTTGATGAAAGAACTTCAGGAGTTTCAAGCCAATGTGTTGATGATGAATGCGGGAGGCATCTTTGCCTTCTATCCTTCCACATTGGAGCACCAATACGTCACACCTTATCTTCATGCGGATGTGCTACAGGAAGCCGTCACTAAGGCGCATGAGCTGGATATGAAGTTTGTCGCCCGTTTTGATTTCAGCAAAGCTCATGAATCGCTTTTTGAAGCACATCCGGAATGGTTTTATCGTGATCGTGAAGGACAAGAAGTGAATTATTATGGCATTGTGCATACGTGTCTGAACAGTGCGTATCAGCAGGAAAAATCGCTCGAAACCATCACGGAAGTCTTGGAGAAGTATCCGGTGGACGGCATTTTCTTCAATATGTTTGGTTATCAGCACTGGGATTACAGTGGTAACTATTATGGTCCTTGTTACTGTGACAATTGTCAGCGTCGTTTCAAAGAGATCTGCGGGAGTGAGCTACTGGACTATACAGGCCCTGAGCATGAGCTGCATGCAGCGTATCTTCAGTTTCAGGAGGTCACTTCCAGAGAGATTCTGAGCAAAATTCATGACTTGGTTAAATCCCGCTGGCCTCATGTGGCAATCAGTACCTACCATCCTCACCAGGTCGATATCATTCGCAAGGAATCCAACACATCACTTACCCGTGCCTTACCTTTATGGCAGTACTCTGCTTCTGAAAATGTAGCTTCTGTCGTACAGAGTTGGGATAACAAGCTGATCAGCAATTGCAGCATCAATGCCATCGACTTGACCTACCGGTTCACAGGTGTTTCTCCGTATGAGACTGAAGTGCGGTTACTTCAGAATATCGCGAACGGATCAGGGCTGGACTTCTGTGTCATTGGGGCATTTGAGGGATATCCGGATCGAAGGAACTTTCCCGTGGCACAGCGTATCTTCCGCTATCATGCAGACCATGAACATATCTATGGGCATCTCGCTTCCATGGCAGAAGTGATTTTGATCAAACCGTCCGCGGCTGGGGCGGGAAGGGAATATCTAGGATTGTTCAAAATGTTAAAAGAAGCCCACATACTGTTTGATGTCATCGTGGAAGAACGGATTGCAGCCATGGCGCATAAACTCGCCGCAGTGAAAGTAGTCATCTTGCCCGGGATGCAACGTCCTGAACCACTAACATTAGAAGCATTAAAAGAAGTGCAAAGTCAGGGAGTAGCGCTGCTTGCTACAGGCAATGCCTTCAAGAATGATGCGGAATGTTTGCAGGAATGGTTTGGGGTTGTCCACTCAGGGGATGTAGATATGCTGCCTGCCGCCTACTTGCATGTAGGTGACAATAATCTCTTTCCCAGTCTGAAGGATCGGGATTGGATTACGGTCAGCGGCGGTTTTTCGCGGATGCAGTTCAATCCATCGCATACGGAGCGATATATGCCTTATATCGAACCAGCCTCTTTTGGTCCACCGGAGCGGGCCTATGGTCATCAGATGGGAGAGAGTTACGGATTGGGGATCACCCAATATGTTGATCGTGGGGCAGGCATCTATTACGGTTGGAATCCAGGTGCGTTGTATTACAAACACGGTTTCGAAGATCACAAACATGCAGTGACGGATATACTCGATCGGTTCATTGGAGAACGCTCATTGAGAACAGACCTTCCAGCCAGTGTAGAGCTGTTCCTGAACCAAATGGAAGATGGCAACCTGTTGGTTCAGCTATTGAACTTGTCCGGTTTCAATGGCACGACATATATGGAAGCGTTACCGTTATATGACCTTGCAATTGAACTTAACAACATCGGCACATCCATACATGCGTACTCCCTGTGTTCGTCCAAAGCTGTTCCCATCAAGAGAGAGGCAAGTGTAACAAGGATTAGCCTCACTATGTTGGCACGGTATGAGGCCATTGTAATTGGCATGGATCATGCCTCGAAGAGAGAGGTGATGTAGCCGATGAACACCCAGTTAAAGACAATAAGCCGCTCAAGTGGCAAGTTGGAATCCGGCAGTCTGCTATCGCGCATGTACAAACACCGGATGATTTATTTACTCATTTTGCCGGGGCTGTTGTACTTCTTATTATTCAAAGTTGTTCCCCTCTGGGGACTGCTTCTCGCCTTTCAGGATTACAATCCATTCCTTGGATTTACGAGCAGTGAATGGGTGGGATTTAAGCATTTCAATGAACTGTTTGGCAGTTCCAACTTCTATATCATGCTGCGCAATACACTCGCCATCAATCTGATCGCGCTGGTGTTCCATTTCCCACTGCCGATCCTGATGGCACTGATGCTGAATGAAATCCGGCATGAGACGTTCAAACGCATCAATCAATCCATTGTATATTTACCGCATTTTCTGTCATGGGTTGTTGTTGCAAGCATGACGTTTTTCCTGCTCTCCACCGACGTTGGCATTGTGAACAAACTGATTGCGCAGAGTGGGAAAGACACGATTTCGTTTTTATCCGAACCGAATTATTTTTGGGGTTTACTTACCGCCCAAAGCATGTGGAAGGAAGCCGGTTGGGGGACAATCATTTTCCTTGCTGCGATGGCGGGGGTCGATCCTCAGCGTTACGAAGCAGCGGTTGTGGATGGCGCCGGACGTTTCCGGCAGATCTGGCATATTACCTTGCCAGCCATTCGGCCAACAATTATCATTTTGCTCATTCTACGCCTTGGGAGCATGGCGGATACCGGTTTTGAACAGATCCTGCTGATGATGAACCCCTTGGTGCGCTCGGTAGGGGAGGTATTCGATACGTATTCCTACACGTATGGCATTTTGCAAGGCAAGATCAGCATCGGAGTTACCGTAGGACTGTTCAAAGGTCTGGTCGGATTGTTCCTGATTGTGGCTGCCAACAAAATTGTGAAAAGACTTGGACACGAGGGAATCTATTAACCCGGAGGGTCGTTGTTCTTTTTGGACAGGAGGATAAGAAATGAGCTTTGTTGTGCAGAAAAAAGGTCTGACACTCTTTGACTGGATCAATTACAGCCTGGTTGCCTTGATCTCGCTAGCCTGCATTTTCCCGTTTCTGTACGTGTTCAGCGTATCGTTTACCGATCCGAAAGTGTATGTGCCGCTGAAGTTTTATCTTTTTCCGGAAAAATGGTCGCTGGAGTCGTATCGTTACATTTTATCAACGAATAGCTTCCTGAACGCTTTCAAAAGCACATTGTTTATTACGGTGGTTGGCACCATACTGAATATTATCGTATCCTTCACGATGGCCTATGGTTTAACGAAGAAGTCGTTGCCCGGTCATAAGTGGATCATGGGGCTGGTCATTTTCACCTTGGTGTTCAGTGCCGGCATTATTCCCAACTACTTGCTTGTTAAGGAATTGGGGCTGTTGAACTCATATTGGTCCATGATTCTGCCTGGACTGACGAATGCATGGAGCCTGATTGTGATTAAAAGCTTTCTCGAATCGCTGCCCTCCGAATTGGAAGATGCGGCACAGATTGACGGATGCAGTGACCTGACGGCCTTCATCCGCATCATAATCCCGTTATCGATGCCAGCCATCGCGACGTTTACGCTGTTCTTCGCAGTGGGACACTGGAACGCCTATTTCAATGCACTCATCTATCTATCCGATTCTAGCAAATGGACGCTTCAGTTACTCATCAAAACTCTTGTAATCGATTCGAATTCGGTCGCCGTGGCTCAGGCGGGAGCCAGTGACGAAAGTGTTGTGCCGCAGGAGACGATTCGAATGGCTTCCATTGTACTGGCGATGGTACCGATCCTGATCGTATATCCATTTTTACAGAAGCACTTTGCCAAAGGGGTCATGATTGGTTCGGTCAAAGGGTGACGGTTACAAAGTGAATAAACAAAATGTTTATCAATAAATATGCAAACGCTTACTAAAAGGTTTTAGGGGAGGAAATAACAATGCAAAAGCTCAATAAACGATGGACGACTTGGCTCTGCATTCTTTTGACCGTTTCCATGCTTGCCGGGTGCAGTGGATCGGGAGAAGCCACTAATCCAGGTATAGGGGAATCTGGGGGAGATGAGACGCTGAATATCAAGATGTTTGCAGGCTTATACAATGAGATTCCTGATATGGACAATGCATACTGGACCGAATGGGAGAAACGAACGAATGCCAAGTTGGATATCGAATGGGTACCCTCTGGAGATCTGGATACGAAGCTGGATCTGCTGCTCGCGTCGGGTGACCTGCCCGAAGTGGTAGCCTACCAGAATCAGATTCGTCCAACTCTGATTACTGCCATTCAAAATGGTGCGTTCTGGGATTTGACGCCGTTCCTTGGAGATCTCAGCGAATATCCGAATCTGAAGGAGAATCTTGCACCCGATGCCCTGAAGTATCTGACAGTCGATGGAGGAATCTATGCGGTGCCGCGTTCCCGCTCTCGTATTGATGGAGGGCTGAAGATTCGGGAGGACTGGCTGAAGAAGCTGAACCTGCCGATTCCCAAGACATTCGAAGAGTATAGGGAAGTCTTGAAAAAGATTGTAGATAGTGACATGGATGGCAACGGGAATAAGGATACCGTCGGCTTATTGTTCATCAACAATCCACCAGCAATGTTCCAGGCGGGATTCGGAGCTTATAATCCCACCTATGATAATGACGGCGGGTTGATGAGCCCCGGCTTAACATCTCAGTATATCGAGATGATTGAGTGGTTCCGTGAATTGTATGCGGATGGATTGTTATCGAAAGAGTATGCCGTCATGAAAGAAAGCCAGGCTGAGGAACTCTTCAAGACCAATCGGGCCGCTTCCTATGGACGTCCAATCTGGTGGGATCACGAATGGGAGCAGGCCATGAAGAAATCCGGCCAACCGGATGCGAAGATTCTGAATCTGTCCCTGACAGGTCCTCATGGAGATGCGGCAGTCGGGCTGGAAACCGGCGTAGCTGGTGGATTTTATATTTCGAAAAAGGTGCCGGAAGAAAAGGTGAAGCAGCTTCTGAAGTATTTTGACATGACGGCTTCTCAGGAGATGACAGATTTCTCTTACTATGGAATTGAAGGTGTTCATTATACGGAACAGGACGGTCAGAAGGTTCTGACGGAACAGGGAGTTAAGGAAGTGAATACGACCAGCAAAGGGGCGGGAGTGCTCGCTTACGCCAAATGGGGCAAGGTGATCAGTGCTTCTGGTGACAAGGCTTATAATGATGCCAAAATCAAGGAAGTCGAGAACTTTGATGAGATAGGCAAGATTGATTTCTATCGAGTCATCACTTCAGAAGCATGGAGAGAAACGTGGCCTAAATACGCAGACGAATACAGTTCCATGCTAACCCGGACGATTGTCGGTCAAACCAGTGTGGAACAACTCAGAGCCTATGTAGATAAATTGAATAATCAGCCTGACATCAAGCAGGCGTACCAGGAAATGGCCAAAGCGTACGATCAATTCAATCAACCTACAATAACGGAATAGAGGAGAAACGATGAAGAGCCCAATAACCGAGCAGGAACATCGTCCATGGTGGCAGCAGCCGCTAAGCATCATCCAGCCCAATATGCAGGTCAAGGATACGGCAAAGATTAATCCCGAAAAGCTTGCGGATCAGATCATGGAGATGGGCGCCAATGCGATGGTGTTCAATACCGGTGGGATCTATGCCTGGTATTCATCCCAAGTGAATTTTCATGTGCATAATGGCTATTTGTCCCGAGACAGTGATCTGCTGCGGGAGTTGATCGACAGTTGTCATCAGCGGGGAATTCGATTTATCGCCCGCTTTGATTTTAGCAAGGCAGAGGACTCCGTCTATCTGCAGCGGCCCCAATGGTTTGCACGTAAGGAAGGAGGGCAACCGGATATTATTGGGGCTACACGCCCGGGTCATTGGCCGCTTCTCATGTCGACCTGCATTAACGGGGGTTATCGGAACGAGGAATTGGCTGTTCCAGTCATTCGGGAGGCGCTGGAACGTTATGAGATCGACGGTGTTTTCTTTAACGCCCCCGGATATGTCTTCTGCCAATGCTCCAAATGTCAGGAGAAATATAGAGGTCTATATGGTGCGGATCTGCCTGGAACGTCTGCCGAGCTCGAGCCCGATTTTGCTGCACGTTGCTTCGATGATAATCTGGGACGGATGTATCAGGAGATTAAGACTGTCCGACCTGAAGTACCAATGATTCTGTACTATAATCTGCACCGGGATCATCTGGAGAAGAGGGTTTCCATTACGGATATGCTCTGCACGGAGCCACAGGATGTCCTGTCACTGGGACATACACGTATACCGGAATTTTGGCAGCCGGCGCTTAGTATCAAAGTGGGGCGCTCCGTTCCTGGACGTCCAGATCCCTTCGGCATCATTCATTCCTGTCCGGGGATGGACTGGCGCCACACGGGGCTTCCACCAGCCGAGTACCGGTTCTGGCTCTCGCAGATCCCGGCCAATGGAGGCCAACTCTGGCACTCCCTGACCGGAATTCCGGATACAATTACGGATAAGCGAATCTTGCGTACGGTGAGGGAAGTCAACACGGATGCGGCAAAACTTGCTTCATATATGGACGGTGCACAGCCGGTATGTCAGGTAGCATTACTGTGGAATGCAGACCGTTCTGCAGAAGGTCTGGCTGAAGCGCTGATTCATAAGCAAATTCCGTTTGATGTGATTCTGCCGGAACAGTTGGCAAGCGTGGATCTGCATCGGTACCAGGTCATTCTTTTGCCTGAAGGATGCACGTATCCGCCTGATTTTGCAAAAACGTTACATGAATATGTGAGTCAAGGAGGCAGTGTGTTTGCAGAAGGGCAGTTGCCCGTGGAAGAAAAGCAGAGCAAGTCCCTTATGGCTGATCTGTTCGGTATTACCGGGGAAATGCAAGAGAGTGAGTATTTATTCGCTTCTTATTTGCGCTTCGAATCTTCGGCACTTGTAGGCATAGACACACCTAAGGGCACGAACCCATTGCAGCGTGAATTGGAAGAGACCGAACTTATCCCCCATCGCGGCAAGGTAATGTACTGCCAACCGATCGATACAGACGTACAGGTATTGGCAACATTGGTGCCTCCATTTTCTCCTTTGGAAAGTGTCGGCGCACCTCCTGAACGTGCTTCACTGGCTGTGAAGCAGACGGATCTGCCGCTGGCACTGCTTCGTACACTTGGAGGGGGGAAGGCGTGTTATTTACCTTTTTCGCTTAGCAGTCTAATCCATGAATTTAAGCTGGAGGAACATTTCAGACTCTTTGCTAACGCCGTAGACCTTCTGCTGGATGGAAAGGCAACGGTATCTGTGACAGCAATTCCGGGACTACAATTAACGGTTTTTCGCAAAGACGACGAGCTGCTTATTCATCTGGTCAACGGAGCAGGACGCAGACCATTGTCTTCCGTCCTTCCGCTCCACGATATTGAGATTACGGTGGGCTCTGGTGAGGGGAGTCCTGCAGGAGAAGCGGAAGCCTTAATTACCGAAAATCTTCTGAAAACGCAATGGGTTGAAGGTGAATTGAAAATAAACGTTCCCCGACTTGATGTTTGGGAGTGTATCCGCATACCGCTCTTGATATAATGAACCCTAATAGTTGAGGGTAATGAGCATAAGGCAGCACACGGGGGGGGAATCCATGAGACGTATCATGCATACCGTCCAATCCATATTGGATCGCTGGTTCGCAACGAATGGGTATTTGAAAAGGCTGATCTGGCTGGGCTGCATGTCGGTGGTCATTCCGGTGGTGCTTGCCGGAAGTGCTTATTATCATTTTTCTATGATCAAGTTGACCGGTCAGTTTCAGGATAACAACATGGCCTCTCTTAATTTGCTCAAAGACCGGGTCGAGAACATTCTGTCCAATATTGAGCATGAATCGATGCAGCTCGCCAGTGGTCCCCTGATGCGTAATGCACTGGGGAATGCCAATTATGAGAGCGATTACTTTCTGCATCTGGATCTGCTGGAGATGTTTCAACTTCACAAAAACACCAATAATCTTATTGAAGAAATGATCTATTTTGACGGCAAAACGGATATGGTTTTATCCCATTATTATGGATTGGTCCCGTTGGTAGATTACCGAGAGAAGCAGGATATGAAGGTCGCGCTTGAAGGAAGCCAAGGGGCAGGATGGATGTATCTGCCAGGGTCCGGAGAGGCGGGTTATATCTCCTATGTCAGACAACTGCCGATCATGGGTCAGGGGCCACCCAGTGGGGTGATCATTCTGCAGATGAAAGAACAGGCATTGCGAAGTCTGCTACGAAGTTATTCCGTTAGTCTGGAAGATCAGTCCCTGGCGATCTTGAATTCAGATCAACGAATTATTTTGCATACAGACGGACCCAAGGCGATTGGTACAGCGGCGTCTGATGATGCCATATTACAGCAGATTGCGTATCTGGAGGGGAGGGAAAGGTCAGCGCATGACGTACTGAAGGGAGAGCAGGGTAACGAACTTGTGGCTTATGTGGGGGCATCAATGGGAAGAACCTATGTGTCCCAGTTGCCGGAGCGGGAGATGATTGCCCAGTTGAACTGGATTCGCGTATTAATCCTGATCTGTGTGTCGATCTTTGTGTTCGTTGGATTACTGCTTACCTGGTTCAGCTCACGGCTGGCCTATAATCCAATTCAACAGTTGCTGCGTTACGGAGAACATCTGCGCAGAAATGGGCAGGAGTCAACTCCCCAAGGGAACGAAATTGAATATATCAGGTCTTCACTTAGTTATCTCAACGACCAGACGGAGAAGCTTAAACGTTATATTGAGGGCATACAACCTGATTTGCGTGATCGTTTCTTTCAGAAGCTCTTGCAATTCAGCGGTTCATGGAGAGGCACTCCGTTTGCTGAGGAATGCGCCAGACATGATGTTTCAACCGAAGGACAGTACATTGTGCTGGTGGTGAAAGTAGAGAATCTGGTGAAGAAGAAACGTTTTTTACCAAGTGAAGGTCCTGTCATTGTTTTCGCTTTGAAAAATGTAATGGATGAACTGCTCAGTCAGAATGATGATCTTAAAGGATACGTGGTGGATAAAAATGATAGTGACTCGGTAGCGATATTACACTTTGATGCAGAGATGTCTTCTGTTGATATAAGGCAGAGGGTATGTCGCTATGCAGAGGATATTCATGATGCTCTGAATCAGTACCTCTCCTTCTCTGGTACGGTTGGTGTGGGCCGTTCAGTTCAACTTGAAACTGTAGCAGAGTCGTTCAGGGAAGCACAGCTTGCGCTGCAATACCGATTGTTTGACGATGCGGAGAATGTCCTGTTTTACGAAGATATTGTAGCGATCGAGCGAAATCAAGTGTTTATGTATCCACGAGAGATGGAGACGGAGATGATGGAGTCATTATGGAATGGCACCCTTTCCGAAGCTGAAGATGTACTTCACAGGTTTTCCAAAAGGGTCCGTGGTTCCGAATCGTATACAATCATGATCCAGGGCTACCACATGCTGTTGTCGGCCATTATTCAATATATGGAAACCAAAGGGCCAGGCATGCTTGAACGTCTTGGTGGCAACTTGTTCGATCAGTTGCAGGAAAATCAGACGTCACGAGAGATGCATGATTGGTTTATTGGTGTGTTGTTTCCGCTATGCATAGAGATCAGTCAAGACCTCCGTACACATTCATCCCGTCATATTGTGCAGCGTGTATGCGAGCACCTTAACTTTCAACCTGAAGGTGTCCAATCCCTCTCGGATTGTGCGGAACTCGTGAACGTCAGCCCCTCCTATCTGAGCAGGCTTTTCAAGAAGGAGATGGGAGTATCCTTTATCGAATATCTGATGAATATGAAAGTGCAAAAAGCAAAGCAATTGCTAAAGGACACCGATTGTACCATTACAGAAATTGCTGAAAAGGTAGGCTATTCTGAACGTAATTTGAACCGTGCGTTTCAACGTTTCGTTCATATGTCCCCGAACCAATACCGCATGTCGGTTCGCTAGATTTGGAGACAAAAGATAGACGGCGGGGTACGAAAGCTTTAACATACAGATATAGCTATCGATCTCAGAACAAGCACCCCACAAAACTTAGAGAAATAGGGAGGAAACCTGCGATGACAATAACGACTAAGGTACCTGGAGAGACTAAGGTTGGCTTTATTGGTACAGGCGTGATGGGTAAAAGCATGGCTGGGCACATCCAGAGAGCAGGGTATCCGCTGCATGTGTACACGCGAACTGCTGCCAAAGCGGAAGCGTTGGTTAAAGAGGGTGCCGTATGGCATGACACACCAGGCAAACTGGCTGCCGCGTGTGATGTCATCATCACGATGGTGGGGTATCCGAAGGATGTGGAGGAGATTTATCTCGGTGAGGATGGGCTTGTAGCCAATGCGAAACCGGGTTCATATCTGATTGATATGACAACATCCAGTCCGTTACTGGCTGCACGAATCTTTGAAGCTGCGGAAGCCAAAGGACTGCATGCACTGGACGCACCTGTGTCGGGCGGTGATATCGGAGCGCAGAACGCGAAGCTGTCCATTATGGTTGGTGGTAGTTCGGAGGCCTTTGAAGCCGTGCGTCCGCTGTTTGAGCAGATGGGCAGCAACATTGTGCTGCAAGGCAAGGCGGGAGCCGGACAGCATACCAAAATGTGCAACCAAATTGCCATTGCCTCTGGCATGATGGGCGTATGCGAAGCACTAGCCTATGCCAAGACGTCTGGTCTGGACGCGGAGACCGTGCTGAAGAGCATTGCTACCGGTGCAGCCGGAAGCTGGTCACTCAGCAATCTCGGTCCGCGCATGATCGGAGGCGATTATGAGCCTGGATTCTATGTGAAACATTTTATCAAAGACATGGGAATTGCACTGGAGTCTGCAAAAGCGATGGGCATGAAAACACCTGGGTTGGCTCTGGCCGAATCTCTGTATCAGGAAATAGCGAATAATGGTCTGGAAGAGAAGGGTACACAGGTGCTCTACACCTATTATCTTCAGGCTTAACATCCAAGAGAACAGCAGCGTATTCTTTTTCTATTCAGGAAAGGGTTGCGCTGCTTTTTTTCAATTTTGCGGTTTGTTTATGCGTCTAAAGTCACGGAATTGGTTAAATGTTCATATGTACTTTGCGTTTTAGAGAGATTTTGATCGTTTTCCCTTTATTTTTACCCCGCTTTATCCGACATAAGTAATAGAAGTTTACATAATGAATATGTCAAAGGATGTTATTCCTCCTGTAATGGTCACCCGTAACCCACACTATAATAGAACGGAGCTTGCCCATGTTCAAGAAAATCCTGTCTCTGTTCAAGACACAACCAGAGCTTGCGAACCAGATTACAGCCTCCGCTTCAGCGTTACCATCAACGACAACCATTCCCCCGCGTATGGTCCGTAGTAAGCGCAAGAAAAAAGCGGAAGGGGATTGGACACGCCAGCCGGAGGAGCCTAGCACAGCAGATCAGCTGATAGGTCTTCCAAGTCAATATAAAGTGCTGAACGACCTGCTCGTTACCAATCCGAAGTCACGCTCCGGTTATTCGCAGATTGATCATGTCGTGATCGGTCCTCGGGCAATCTTTGTGATCGAAACCCGAAATCTGACGACAGGTGAGATTCGCGGCGGACGAAGAGAGGCCAATTGGTCGGTCAGCAGCAGCCGGGTCAAAATGTACAATCCACTCATGCAGCATCGTGCCCATGTTGAAGCCATTCATGCACACCTCGGAGACTACAAAAGAGTACGTCTCGTCTCCATGGTGACCTTCACCAACCGTTGCCGCATCAGTGTTGATCCTGCTGTGAGGTATGTGAATTCGGATGAACTGATCATCTACGATCATGAATTGGTGGAAACGATTCAGCGCAAGACGGAACGACTTGAGACTGAGGTTCCCGAAACCGTATTTCAAGAGAAGGATATCCAGGCGATCTACGCTCTGTTATCATCGGTCAATTCCACGGATCCTCAGATTCGGTCAGAGCATATGGAGAAGGCTAAAGGTATCAAATAATTACGCTTCACGAACACTGTTGTCCATACGGGCGGCAGTGTTTTTGTGTTGCGGTGGTAGTTAATGCGCGCCTAGTAAAAGGCTTTAGACACAGGTATATCGTCGTATACAACCGATTTTTAACTTATGATAGAATGTAGACCATGTCCAATTGTGTGAATCAAGCATGTTATATGAAAGGATATTTTTGTAAGTAAGTGTTCAAGTCTTGGAGCAGAGGTTAATGGTTCTCAGGAATATACATACGATAGGGGAAGATTATACGATGAAATGGAATTATACGATAAAGACGTTCACAGTTATGCTCGGTTTGGCAGCGATTCTGACAGCTTGTGGTGGCGGAGCGAAAGAGACGTCATCGCCGGAGTCTGCTTCCGGTACAGAAGTTGCTTCGTCAGAGACAAGTAGCTCAAATGCGACCGTAACGGAAACCGCAGCAACCGGTTCGAATGGGAGTGAGGAGACAGGTTCAACTACAGAAGAATCTTCTTCAGCCGACGACGGCAAGATTGGAAAGGACTCCACATTGGAAGAGTTGAAGCAGCAGTATGCCGATAAGCTCGGTTATATCCGTATCCCGCTTACGGATCATCCAGTGCGTCGGGTCAGTGAGGCGGGTTCCAAAAATATTAATGTAGCCAATTATAGCGATGCCGTTGTGGACATGAATGCAGAGGTTCCCATTCATTCCGATTCGCAGCGGTTAATCGATGATGCTTTTCCGTTTTTTACGACCGTACAAGCACCAGATGAATCTTATATAACTTGGGAAGAAGCAACCAATCTGGAGCGTGCCATGGTGAAAACACTGTTTATCGCCCGTGAAGGTCTGCTGATCACCGAAGATGCGATGAAAAATAAGGATTATAACAGTTCATCGTTCCAGGATTCCAAGGATTTCTTCAGGGTCACAGCGAAATTTGAATCCATGGCACCTGTTGCACAACATCCGCGTGACATCACGTTGAGTACGCTATACGACAAGGCCCGCACGTCGTGGGGCAAGCTTGCTGCGATGGACCCGGAGCAGGATGAAGCGGCGTTTGCCGAGATGTATAAGACGACGAGAACCGATGCCAATAATGCCATGGGGTTGCTTAATGTTCTGTTGTCTACGAATGAGGAAGAACGGATCAAAGAGATTTACGGGGAATAAAAATGCCGTGATTCAGAGTTAATCTGGATCATCCCGGTAACATGTCTGGATCACATGCCTTCAAACTCTGACTACCGATTGAAGCGGGGTCAGGGTTTTTCTGGTTTTTTCCAATAGGTGTATGATATGTTTTTAGGTGTAAGACATGTACGGAATATAGGTGAGGTGTGTGAAAGATGTGGTGGATGAACTTTTGTAAACGCTTTAAATTTAAAACGAAGCTAATCTTGTTTTTATCTACCGCAACGGTCTTAATCTCCGGAATCACAGGATTGATCACCTATCGCATTCATATCGACCTGTTCAATGAAGAGGTCAGTCGCCAGTATAGTCTTACCGCAGAGCAGATTCTTGCACGTCTGGATTCCAGGGTACACGACATGTATAAAGTCACCGATTATATCACACTGAATCCCTCCGTAAAAAATGCCATCAAAGCACAGACCTCCGGCATCTCGTCCTATGATCAGATGAAGCTGGAAGATGAACTGGATGATCAGTTGTATCAGGTAAGGCTGGATGCACCGGAGATCATGGGGCTCCGCATATATGACCTGAAGGAAAACATATTTAATCTCGGCGCCTTTGCTGGCTCATTTCAACAGATGGATCCTTCCTATCTGGCAGAGATGGTTCATAGACTGGAAGGAACGGGCGGCGAATATGGTTGGAATCGTTTGGGGCCGGATGCTTTCTTGCAGGAGGAACAATCCAATTGGATTTTGGCGGGACGATTAATGCGGTCTGTTGATCTGGAGACCTATGGCGTAATGTTAATTCTGTTTAACACCTCGTTGTTCGAATCGTATCTCAAAGATCTGCGACTGAACGAGGAAGTTGCTGTCTACTTGTTTGACGCAGATGGTGAGCTTCTTTATGCCTTTCATAATCAGGATGCGGATCCACCACCACTTACCGAGCTAAGCCTAGGGGCGACTGAGATCAGGGACGAGCAGGGAACAACCCAATTGTATACGAAGCAAACGTCAGACAAAGCGGGTTTCACCCTGGTCAGCAAGGTCTCACTCGCTCAGATTCAGAACAAGGGAAAGATCATTGTAAAAGTTGCTGTGTTTTCTGCGGTAGCCAGCATATTATGCTCCTGGTTCATCATTACCGTAATTAGCGGCAGACTGTTGCGTCCACTTGCGAGTCTAGTCAACGCGATGAAAAGAGTGCGTGATGGACAGTTCGATACACGGGTACGGATCGAGACACGGGATGAGCTCGGTTTCATCGGTGAACGATTCAATGCAATGGCTTCCCGGATTGATACGCTTATACATGAAGTGTACGAGCGGGAGCTCAGTGAAAAAGAAGCTGAACTCAAAGCTATTCAGGCCCAGCTGAATCCCCATTTTCTGTATAACACCTTGAGCATGTTTTTCTGGAAGTTCTATATGCTTGGTGATGAGAAATCGGCTCGCCTGGTCACTGCCTTGTCCGAGATGCTGCAGTATACGCTGGAACCCGTGCAGCAACTGACGACCGTGCAGGATGAGATGAAGCAAATTGATCATTACCTGCAGATTCAGCAGGCCCGGTATCAGGAAGCCTTGTCGATTGAAATTGCCGTTTCTGCTGAATTGCTTCGCTGTCAGGTGATCCGACTGTTGCTTCAGCCCATCGTGGAGAATGTTTTTGTTCATGCCTTCTCGGACAAAAGGAGCAACCGCCATCTGGAGATTCGTGGCTCGCGGCAAAACGGGCATGAAGGAGAGCCGGATCTGCTCATCATTGAAATTTCAGATAACGGCTGCGGCATGCATGCATCGGTCATTGAACGCATTATTACGCCAGTGGCACATGCAGATGAGGAACGTCAGCACATTGGCATGCGGAGTGTACTTCGAAGAATTGAGTTGATACACGGTGAACCCTACGGTGTACAGATCGAGTCGATTGTGGGAGAGGGAACGCTAGTACGTCTTCGTTTGCCTTATCAGATCGGTGAGGACTCATGCCGGGAAATTCAGGTGACTGAGAGGAGTAGGTTCTGTTGAATGGACGTATGCTCGTAGTGGATGATGAAGCATTATTTCGTCAGGGTCTGATTCATCTGGTTCGTAATAACCCCCTCGGGTGGGAGGTCGTTGGGGAAGCGGCCGATGGAGAAGAAGCGATACAGGCTGTACACAGCTGCACACCTGATCTGATCATTACGGACATCAACATGCCTGTGATGGATGGTCTAGATATGGCCGAACGCATACACGAGAGTGGACTGGACATTATGATTATCATTTTGACAGGTTATCGTGAGTTCGAATATGCACAGCGTGCCATCCGGTATGGGGCAATTGAATTTTTGTTAAAGCCGTTCTCGCTTGATGAAGCATGTCAGGTGTTACAAAAGGCACATGAACGATATCGCCGAAAACAGTCCGACATTCGGATCAGGGAACAATACAGCCAGGTGGACCGTACCGAGAGACTGCGAGAGGAACTGACTTCGTTGCTGCTCCACCATCAATTCGGATCGATAATGAATCGGATAGAGATGTTGCTAGAAGAAGCGTCCGGGATGAGCTTGTCACAAGGCAAAGCGGAGATTCATATGCTTATGAAGGTCATGACGGACTTACTGGTACAACAGCTTCAGCCTCAGGAATCCGGTGGTATGGACCCCACTTCCCCAGATCCACTGCTCTGGATTCATACCATACCTGAAGTCATCGCTTGGGCGAGATGCAAGAGCGAAGAGTGGCTGGATATGCTGATGCGGCTAACTCAGGAACAGCAGGATCATGTCGTTACACGAGTTATACAGTATATTGAAATGAACTATTCCAGCACATGCACGTTGCAGGCCGTGGCTGCCCATGTTCATGTGACACCCAACTACTTGAGCCATTTGTTCAAAAAAGAGACAGGACAAGGCTTTAGCCAATATGTCAGCAAGCGCCGAATTGATAAGGCGAAACTGCTGCTGCATAGCACTCGGCAGAGTATGGCAGATATCGCGGAACTGACCGGGTTCGATAACTCCAGTTATTTTACAACCGTATTCAAACAGATGACGGGGGTATCGCCCCGCGAATATCGCAAGCAAGTAGCCAAGTGAAGTGCCCGGTAGCAATCCTCCTTGAACTGCTGCAGGGTCACAATTAAAGAAGCCTTCTCTTAATATCTGTTCGTTTCCAAGGTCAACCCCACCATGTGGGGTTATTTTTGCGTAGAAAATTATAAAAGGATCGTTAAATAACAAATGTTTACGCTTACATTTTTATCTAAAATACAACTATAGTACATCAACAGCAGAGAGGAGTGATGGATGTGAAGGGGGAACTGACCGCAGGTCCGCCGTCTGGATTACAACCGCCGGACAGTGAAATGAAGCATCGGATTCGGCAGCAGCGGCTTCGACGATTCAAGATGAATATTCCGTTAATCTTGATGTTTGTTCCGGTGATTATGTTCTACCTTACCTTTCGTTATGCACCCATCGGAGGGCTGGTCATGGCCTTCAAGGACTACAACTTCTATGATGGGCTGTGGAACAGTCCATGGGTGGGCTTTCAGCATTTTCAGACGCTGTTCAGTGATCCGCGCACGGTGGAGATTATTCGCAACACCTTGTTCCTCAGTCTGTTAAGCATCATTATCGGGTTTCCTATTCCGATCATTCTGGCCATTATGCTGAATGAAGTGCGAAACATGGCCTTTAAGCGAACGGTGCAGACGGTGGTCTATATGCCACACTTCTTTTCCTGGGTCATCATTGCGATGATGATCATGACGGTTTTCTCTTTGGAAAATGGGATCGTCAACCGCTGGGTCGAGGCCTGGACGGGAGCACCTTATCCGTTCATGTACAACAAGGGTTCGTGGGTTGCGGTGTTTGTTGGCTCAGGGATCTGGAAGGACATGGGCTTCAATGCCATCATTTTTCTCGCGGCACTAACGACCATTGATCCGAGCCAATACGAGGCTGCACAGATGGATGGGGCCAGTAAAATGCGCCAGATCTGGCATGTCACCCTTCCGGGTATACGCTCCACCATTATTCTTCTGCTGATTCTTTCGATGGGGCGGGTGATGGAGGTCGGATTCGACCAGGTGTATATGCTTCAGAATTCCAATGTCAATGAGATAGCGGATGTAATCAGTACCTATATCTACCGCACCGGTCTTCAGGGAGCACAGTTCAGCCTGACAACGGCGATGGGATTGTTCGAATCACTGGTTGCATTTATCCTCATTTTCAGTGCAAATTATATCGCGCGTCGATTTAACGAAGGTTTGTGGTAGGGAGGGAGAACAGCATGAGAAAAACCAAAGGAGAAAAAGTCTTTTATCTAATCAATTATGTATTGTTGTCATTGGTTGCCGTCAGCTGTATCCTGCCCTTACTGAACATTGTTGCCTTGTCATTTAGTGATGCGAGAGCGGTTGTTTCAGGTCAAGTGGGGTTATGGCCCGTCGATTTCACCTGGTTCTCCTATCACAGCCTAATTACGGGAACGCCGATTCTAAATGCATTCTGGAACAGTGTGGAGATCACATTGATCGGTACAGGGCTCAGCATGGCGGTGACGATTATGGCGGCATATCCGCTGTCACGTAGACATTTTTATCACCGGCGCTTCTTTACGATGGCGATGGTGTTCACGATGATTTTTAACGGTGGACTCATCCCGACTTATTTGGTCGTGCAAAATCTCGGTCTTGTGAACAGTTACGGCGCCCTTTGGCTACCGGGCCTGGTGAGCACTTACAACATGCTGATTATGCGATCTTATTTTGAAAATCTGCCGGGGGAAGTGGACGAGGCTGCGCGCATCGATGGTTGTGGTGAACTGGGGCTTTTGTTCCGAATCGTGTTGCCATTATCCAAACCTTTGCTGGCGACTATTGCTCTCTTTTACGGCGTGGGTTACTGGAATTCGTTCATGAGCGTGATGATTTATATCAATGATACGTCCAAATACAACATGACCGTGCTCGTCCAAAATATGATTATGTCCAATCTGAATGTACAGGATTTTACCGATCCAACGATGATATCGAATCTGACCCCGGAAGGCATCCGGGCAGCAGCTGTCATTGTGATGGTTATACCCATTTTGGCAGTGTATCCGTTCTTGCAGAAGTACTTCGTTAAAGGGGTCATGCTTGGATCAATTAAAGGTTAAAGCAGGCTGTGGGTTAACCCGCATAGGTTCATATTACAGGAGAGAAAGAGGGTCTTATCTATGGCGTTAACGATGAAGGCATGGATGAAGTCGGGTCTCGTTCTGGGCTTGATCGGTGGTTTGCTGGCGGGATGTACAGGAGGTAACGGTAGCGAACAGGCGGAAGGTGAAGGCAACAGGGGGAGCATCACGTCAACGATCTATGATCGGGGCGCGGTCCCAAGCGGCATGGGTACGATCGAAGATAATATGTGGTCCAAGTGGATTAACGAGAATGGCCCGGCAAATGTAAAATATACAGCAGTTCCCCGCTGGGAATCTCAGTCGAAACTTAACGTATTATTCGCTTCTGGCAGCGCACCAGATATCATTTTTGAATTCGGTACGCCGATCCGTAACACACTGTTTAATCAGAAACAGCTGATGCCGCTGGATGAGTTGATCGAGAACTCGAGTGTGGAATACAAAGCCTTGATGGAGAAATATCCCCAGCTCAAGAAGGCTGGCATCAAAAGCGATGGTAAGCTCTATGAAGTGGGACGTATGAACGAGGTGTTTCCACTAACGAGCTTTTTCATCCGGGAAGATTGGCTGGAAAAGTTGAATCTGGAGGTACCGACCAATGAGGAAGAGATGTTGGCGGTAGCCAAGGCCTTCACGGAGAATGATCCCGATGGAAACGGAGCTAATGATACATATGGCATCGGTGGATTTCAGTTCGGCGATACAGCGGGTCTGTTTCGCTATATGTACAACGCCAACTGGGTGAATGTGGAGGACGGAGAGATGGTAGTTGGTCCCAACAACATGAAAGAAGCCACGGCATTCAAACGTGCATTATATGAAGCAGGTGTGGTCGATAAGGACTTATTGACCGACAAGGACGGGGCCAAGGCGAAGCAGGATTTCCTGAATGGCAAAATCGGTATGTACGCGGCCATGACTTCGGATTATACCGGGTTTGCAGCGAAGGAACTGGATACACTGATGCAGAATGTTCCTGAGGCCAAATTAAAGGTCATCGCTCTGCCAACCACGTCCGTAGGACAGCACACGATGGTGTGGAATAACCCCGTTCAGATGACTGCAGCTGTGAATGCGCGAGCCAAAAATCCGGAAGCAGTTATGCAATATATCGATTTTCTTACCAAAACAGAGTCAGGGCGAACCTTCAAAAATGGATTTGAAAACACGCATTACACGCTGAACGATCAAGGCTGTCCGCGCATCTCTGATCAGGAGAAATACAAGCAGGAGATCAGCTGGGCAGGCGATTACGCCATGTTGTACAGCCGTCTGGAGGAAGGCAAATGCGGGTATACAGAAATGCTGTTCAGCGAAGAGATCCCGTCGCAGAAGGAAGGACTTCGACTATTCAAGGAAGCGCGTGAGGTATACATGACGGATCTTCCGGTAGGAGAGGGTGTTACCCATTCAGAACATATGCCGCAGCTACCCAAGGAGCTTCAGGTGAAGTTGACCAATGTGACAACAGCGATCAACGATATTTTTACCCGTTCCATCATTGGCGGAAGCAAATATACGGTCGAACAGGCAGCTACGGAAGCACAGCAGAAGTGGGAACAAGGCGGTGGCCCGGAGATTGAAGCATGGTACAAAGACTGGTGGAGCAAGGAAAAGGATAATGTACTAGTCTGGGACGATTTTTATGAAATCTATGAACAACAACAGGCTGATTTTGAAAAAGCAGAGTGAATTAAAGGATTCATATCATTTATAAAATTTATAATTTTGGTGTTGGTAGAAATAAGCGCTCTGATCCCCTGATCAGAGCCTTTTTATGTTTGGACTTCAAATAGGGGAATATTTGTCTGAAAAATGAAGTGAATAGAAAGTTCTCGCATCTCGCTTGAAACTATATCCAGAACGATGCGTATCATAAGGTATTAATTGTTTTTTAATGTAGAATATTGCCGTATTTCAGAGTATAGTTAAGGAATAATTTAACTTATATTCAACATGATGTAGACATGAAAGTTACTGAAAAATCTTGAAAATAATGTACGGAACACCAGGTTGAAACTATTGGAGGTTGAGTATGAGTTCATTTAAAAGCTGGTTAAATTCAACAAAACAAGGACTTGAAGAGCAAGTCAAAAAGTTTAAAAATAAAGATTTTATGGATGCCGTGGTTGCAGGATGTGCACTGGTTGCTTTTGCAGATGGTTCCATTGACGAAGCGGAAAAGAACAAGATGGCCGGTTATATCAACCTGAGTCAGGAATTGAAAGTATTTGATATGGCTGAAGTGATTACACGCTTTAATCATTATGTCGCGAACTTTGAGTTCTCTCCAGAGATCGGGAAGCAGGAAGCGCTGAAAGCCATTGGGAAATTCAAAGCCAAGCCGGATGTAGGACGCGTTATTGTGGGCGTATGCAGTGCGATTGGTTCAGCTGACGGCAACTTTGATGATCAGGAGAAAAGAGTCGTTGCCGAGATATGCATCGTACTTGGACTGAACCCGAGTGAATTCAATCTCTAAGCAGCTATTTACATATGAAGGGAGGTGAAAATCAGTGGCAAGCATTAATTTGGTCAAAGGACAGAAAATTGATTTAACCAAAGGCAATGCAGGACTTACTGAGGTGATTGCTGGCCTCGGTTGGGACCCGGTAACTGCCAAAGGTTTCTTTGGAAGAAAAAAACAAGCGGATATCGATTGTGATGCATCGGCGATCATGTTGAATGAGGAAGGCAAGTTGGTCAAGGATTCCAACCTGGTTTGCTTCCACAACAAGCAAAGTGCATGTCGTTCGGTTATCCATTCAGGTGACAATTTAACAGGACAGGGAGACGGTGACGACGAACAGATCAAAATGGATCTGTCCCGTATTCCTGCTGATGTTCATAAAGTATTAATCGTTGTTAATATCTATGATTGTGTCAATCGCAAGCAAGATTTTGGCATGATTGAGAAGGCTTATATTCGTATTCTGGATGGTAAAAATTCCAGTGAGCTCGTGAAGTTCAATCTATCCGATAACTACACAGGTTCAACAGCGTTGATCTGTGGTGAATTGTATCGTCATGGAGGCGAATGGAAATTCTCGGCAATTGGAGAGGGTTCCCATGCGGTACATATCAATGAACTCGCTCGCAGGTACTCCTAAGTACAAGATTTAACCTAAATCGACAATAATCCTGATATTCATATGTCACGATAATACAATACACTTAAATAAGCGAGGATGATCATACGATGGCAATTAATCTTTCTAAAGGTCAAAAAATCGATCTGACTAAAACGAACCCAGGTTTGACAAAAATCACAGTAGGTTTGGGCTGGGATACCAATAAGTATGATGGCGGAAAAGATTTTGACCTGGATGTATCGGTATTCTGTGCCAATGCAAACGGTAAAGTAGAAGGCGAGAAAAACTTCATCTTCTTCAACAATCCACAAAATGAAAATGGTTCTGTTGTTCACACCGGTGACAACCGTACAGGAGATGGCGATGGTGATGATGAGCAGATCAATATCGACCTGCCTAACGTACCCGCAAATGTAGAGAAAATTGCATTCTCTATTACGATCTACGAAGCTACAGAACGTAGCCAGAACTTTGGACAAGTCTCCCGTGCTTATGTGCGAATCGTCAATGAAGCAAACAACGAAGAACTGATTCGTTTCGACCTGGGAGAAGACTTCTCCATTGAAACGGGTGTAGTTGTTGGTGAATTGTATCGTCATAACGGTGAGTGGAAGTTCAGTGCCATTGGTAGTGGTTACCAGGATGGATTGGTTGGATTGACACGCGATTACGGTTTGCAATAGGACGTACAGAACGACTTACAGGATGGGAAGAACCGTCTCCTGGACGGTTCTCCTTTTCATTTAATCACATATTTTGGAAAGGTGGAAAAACAAATGACGATCAGTCTTGCCAAAGGACAACGTATTGACCTGACTAAGACGAATCCGGGCCTTACCCGTGTGGTAGTTGGTTTAGGTTGGGACACAAACAAATATAGTGGTGGAGTCGATTTTGACCTGGACGCTTCGGCTTTTTTGTTGTACGAAGATGGAAAAGCCAAAGGTACGGATGACTTTGTTTTTTACAACAATCCAAGCGGCGGTGCGGGTTCAGTGACACATACCGGTGATAATCGTACGGGTGAGGGTGACGGCGATGATGAGCAAGTTGTCGTTGATTTTAGCAAAATCCCTGCGCACATTCACCGGATCGGAATTACGGTAACGATCTACGATGGAGATGGACGAGGGCAGAATTTTGGACAAGTCTCCAATGCTTTTGTTCGTGTTGTAGATGCTGCAAGTGATCGGGAAGTGCTTCGGTTCGACCTCGGAGAGGACTACTCTACAGAAACAGCTGTGGTGTTCTGTGAGTTTTACCGTGCAGGTGCGGACTGGAAATTCCAGGCGGTCGGCAGCGGCTTCACAGGTGGACTATCTGCTTTATGCAAAAATTACGGACTGGATGCACAATAACTTGGCATAGAAAGGTGAGTCTGCTATGGCAATTTCTGTCGTGAAAGGCCAGAAGAGTGATCTGACCAAAACCAATCCGGGCTTGTCCCGTCTAACGGTAGGCATTGGTTGGGAGGCAGCCTCGGGTGTGGAGCTGGACACATCAGCATTCCTTCTGGGTTCAGACAATAAAGTGGCTGGAGATGAGGATTTTATCTTTTATAATCAGCCCTCTACCTCGTTCATCACGTATATGGATGGTGGACAGGTTGGTGGCGAGAAGAAACAATTCGCCATTGATCTTGGCAAAATCCCTGCCCGAATTGAGAAAATCGCCTTCAGTCTGACGATTCATGATGGGGAAGCACGACGCCATCATTTTGGACAGGTTCAGCATGGTTTTCTACGGTTTGCCAATGCAGCTACAGGTCAGGAAGTGATGAGATATGATCTGGGAAGCGGTTTTACAGTAGAGACCGCGATTGTCATCGGTGAATTGTATCGTCATAACGGAGAATGGAAGTTCAATGCGATAGGGTCGGGTTTTGCAGGTGGTTTGGATGCACTCTGCGCTAACTTTGGTGTGGATGTGGATGGTGGATCGGACCCTGCACCAACGACTTCAACCGTTCCTCCGACAGCTTTACCGACTCCACCACCCCCGGTGCCCGCACCAGAACCGACGCCTTCTCCTGTGAATTCGATCAATTTCAGCAAAATTGAATTGAAGAAGAAGGGGGACACCATTAACCTCAAGAAAAATGCGGGGGGACTTGGTGAAATCCTGATTAACCTCAACTGGAATCAACAGGGTAGCAAAGGGTTATTTGGTCGCAGCAAGAGTGTGGATCTGGACTTGGGCTGCCTGTTCGAGATGAAGGATGGTACACGAGATGTGATTCAGGCCTTGGGACAAACGTTTGGTTCACTGAACCGTTTCCCTTACATTGCACTGGATGGGGATGACCGGACGGGATCGGTTAAGACGGGAGAGAATCTGCGGATTAATGGTGCCCGTATCTCGGAAATTGAGCGCATCTTGGTATTCACCTATATTTATGGTGGTGTGGCCAACTGGTCTCAAGTAGACGGTGTGGTAACTATCCAGCAGAAGGACGGCCCGGATATCATTGTCCGAATGAATGAATACGGGAGCCCGCTTGGCATGTGTGGTATCGCGATGTTACGCAATGTGAACAATGAGACATTCAGTATTGAACGAATCGTGCAGTTCTATAATGGGCATCAGGCGTTGGACGAGGCTCATGATTGGGGAATGCAGTGGGTTGCGGGAAGAAAGTAATCATTTGTATTTATTCAATATATAAACGCTGTATCGGTCAGCACCATTGCAAGGATACTGTTGACCAACGTTATCCTCGATAATAGACCATCAATCCCTCCAGACTAAGGAGGGATTGGTTTTTATGCCCCGACAGCTGGAATCAACTATTGCAGATTGGCTATTGCCAAAGGTGCGAGGAGGAGACAATCCTGAAATATTTTAACTTTTTGAGTCTGGAAGAAGAAGATACTTTATTTTTCTCTTCACCCGTCTCGTTCAATCACCGGACATCCAAAGATCTACTGGCATATGCTGTTGGGGCTGCTTTATATATGCCCGCGACGCGCACACATATCGCGGACGACATTATGAATGGTAAACATGAAGGTCTGACGACCATTATTATTGATCTGGAGGACGCTGTGGGTGACGACCAAGTAGAGTTTGCCGAGCAGTGTCTGGTACAGCATCTAACTCAACTGATGACTTATATGGAGACAGGCATGCTGAGTCAGGATCAAATGCCTCTTCTGTTTGCTCGTGTACGTTCACCACAACAGTTGGAACGTCTCATTGATACGTTGGGAGAACTGGTGTCCATGCTGACAGGCGTGGCATTGCCCAAGTTTTGCGTGGACAATGGAAGAGCTTATTTTGACCAGATCCGCAAGTATAATCAACGGAAACCGGATCATTATCCCGTTCTCTATGGAATGCCTATATTGGAAACGGCTTCAATTATATATCGGGAGACACGTTGGGAGACCTTACTGGGCCTTCGAAACATCCTCGATGAAAATGTTGAATATGTACTCAATGTACGCATTGGCGCGACCGATTTCTCCAGCCTTTTTGGACTACGCCGAAGCCCGGAATTGACCATATACGATATCGCCACGATCCGTGACTGCATCTCGGATATTATCAATCTGTTTGGTCGGATGGACAAGCCGTATGTGATCTCGGGTCCTGTCTGGGAATATTTCAGTCAGCGGGAGCGCGTGTTCAAACCTCAATTACGACAGACTCCATTCGAAGAAACCCTTGGCAAATCAGGGCTGCATCTGAGAATGAAATATATTACGAACACAATGGATGGATTGATGCGTGAAGTCATGATGGACAAGGAAAATGGAATTGTAGGCAAAACGATCATTCATCCTTCTCATATTAAGCCCGTACAAGCGATGTACGTTGTTACACATGAGGAATATTCCGATGCACAAGACATCATCGCCCGTAATGACGGTAGCCTGGGTGTGTTCAAAAGTAATTACTATAACAAAATGAATGAGATTAAACCACACTTGAGCTGGGCGAATCGAATTCTAATCCGATCACAAATATATGGGGTGTTACATGAACAGCAGCATTTTGTCGGGCTCTTGCCCAAGCATGAGCAACAACATAACTACGTTCCCAATTCTTGATCAATTCAGTCTGAACGTTCAGGTTACACATAACCCGCTGCAACTTCCACTAGAATCTCTATTTTCCATGGCCGCACGAATCAATAAGAAACGTTCATTTCTGTTTGTAAGCAGACTGCTGGGCAAGCACATCCCGGTTAACCCGTATACCTCGCTTCTGAGCGGCGCGGCATTGGCTGTTCTGTTATATGAGCACCTGACTGAAAAGACGGAAGAGACGAAAGTTCAGATCACCGAGTGGAAACGGGAAATGGTCGAAGGATTGATTGATCCCAAGCAAGCCCGGCAAGTGTACAACATGCTGTTGCAAGAAAGCTTGAGTTTGCCGGAAATAATTCGTTTTGTTGGTTTTGCCGAGACCGCTACAGCGCTGGGCCACAGCATGTATGAGATGTTTGCTGATCAAGCTTCCTATATTCACACCACTCGCGAATATGTTCCAGCGATGCATCCAGATATTCAATTTGAAGAAGAACATTCCCACGCGATGGCTCATCGTTGTTATGCGCTGGATCATGAAGCCTTTGCAGGAGAGGGCCCGATTGTTCTGGTGGATGACGAGATTACGACCGGTAAAACCACGTTGAATATCATTCGGGATATTCAGGCCAGATATCCACGGAAGCAATATGTGATTGCTTCACTGTTGGACTGGCGTACGGAAGCGGACGAGAATCGATTTGCCGAGCTGGAAGCTGAACTGGGAATTACCATTACACCGTTAAGCCTGTTGAAGGGCCGCATTGAAGTGGTGGGTACTCCACAGTTGGAACCAACACAGCAAGATGAGCAGCTATCCCATCCTGCCGTAACGCTTCAGACTTCTATCGTTGCAGATGCCTTCCATCAGCTTCATGCCACTTCGGAGGATGGTGAAGGTAAACGTAGCACAGCCAGCTATGTCCAGCATACGGGCAGGTTTGGTATGCAATCCCGACATAATGGCGTATTACGTCAGGAGATTAGCCGGATCGCAGAACGACTTCGGTCGCAGCGTGAGGGAGAACGGACGTTGGTGATGGGAACAGGGGAGTTCATGTACATTCCAATGCGTGTTGCTGCCGAGATGGGAGAAGGCGTGTTGTATCAATCGACTACCCGCAGTCCAATCCATACACATCCGGCTCCAGGATATGCTGTTCGTAGTGGTGCCGGATATGCCTCACCGGAAGACGCATCCGTTCGTAACTTTATCTATAACATCGCCCCGGGACAATATGATGAGATTTTTGTTCTGCTGGAGAGACAGATGTCCGAAGAACGAATGGAACCGATGGTGAAGGCACTTGAGCAGTTGGGATGCGGACACATTCATATTGTGTATTGCGGCTTGCCAGAGAAGACAGGGGACAACGAGCAATGAACTTAACTACACTGGAGCTAATCAGACAACGTGAGATTCAGTCTCCCGAACCGATGGGCAGTTATGCTGCATCGGACGTTGTTTTCCTACTGAAGGATATCAGCCATGTAGATCTGGAAAAGGGAACGGGTGAACGGGAGCAAGCGATCCAATCCGGGGTTCATTATTCGGAGATGCTGCCCGTGGAATATCAGCCCACAAAAGAATACATCGAGCTGTTCCATCAGACGCTGGAACAATCCGCTGCAAGAATCGCTCGTCATACCGCCATTGTGGCTGAGAAGATTGTAGAGCGCAGGGGACTGAATCTGGTGCTGGTATCTCTGGCTCGAGCCGGAACGCCTGTAGGCATCCTGATCAAGCGTTATATTGAATTGAAATACAAGGTGACGATTCCGCATTATAGCATTTCGATTATTCGTGGCAAGGGTATGGACGAGAACGCAATTTTATATATTTTACAGCAGCATGGTCTGGAAACTGCCATTCAATTTGTAGACGGGTGGACAGGCAAAGGGGCTATTCGCAAAGTGCTGAAAGAGTCCTGTGACCAAATGGAACGGACTTATGGTGTAAGCCTCGATGATGATCTTGCCGTGTTGGCCGATCCGGGGCAATGCTCAGGCACCTTTGGGACGAGGGAAGATTATCTCATTCCTAGCGCTTGTCTGAATTCCACTGTCTCTGGACTGGTGAGTCGCACAGTACTTCGCGTTGATCTGATTGGGCCGGCAGATTTTCACGGGGCCAAATGGTATCGTGAATGGTCCTCTGCGGATGTGTCGACCCAATACGTGGATACTATTGCTCAGCATTTTCAGCAAATGATAGATCTAGCGGAGATTCAAACGGAGGACAATGCTACTGGTACTTCGGAAATTACCTGGAAAGGTTGGCAGGATATCGAGTCCATCCAGCAATCCTTTGGCATTGCGAACATCAATCTGATCAAACCTGGAATCGGAGAAACAACCCGGGTGTTATTGCGTCGCGTCCCCTGGAAGATTCTTGTGGACCGTCTGGATAATCCGGATTTGCAACATATCATGATGCTCGCCAGAGACAGAAATGTGCCGGTTGAGGTATATCCGGGATTAACCTATTCCTGTTGTGGCATTATTCAATCCCTGGGAGGTGGAGGAGAATGATGATCTACGCAAGTGATCTGGACCAGACGCTGGTGTACTCCCGTCGTGCGCTCCGTATTCCCGAAGATACACCGGGACTTGTTCCCGCAGAGTGGATTAACGGCAAGTTGTCCGCTTTTATGTCAGCATATGCACTGGAGCGGTTGCAGTCTTTGCCACAAGACATTGTATTTATGCCTGTGACGACACGTACCGTGGAGCAGTACCGGCGCATTCATATTTTTCAGAGCGAATGTATTCCGAAATATGCGGTGACGAGTAATGGTGGCAACATTATTGTTGATGGTCAGGTAGACGATGAATGGAACTTGCATATTCGTTCTTTGCTTCGTCAGCAGGCAGCTACTCCTGAAGAGATCCTGGATTTGTTTGACGATGTACTGAGCCCGGAATGGGTGATTAATCAGCGATTGTGTGATGAGCTGTTCTTTGCATTGCTGATCGAACGTGACAAGCTTCCTATGGAGCGCATTGCGGACAAGATTCGGGTGTTAGAGACGCTTGGATGGGAGAGTTCGATTCAGGGTCGGAAGCTCTATCTGGTACCTTCGGCCGTGAACAAACGAGCTGCAGTGGAGCACATTAGGCAACGCATTGGCGATGTGCCTGTAATTGCTTCGGGCGATTCCTTGCTGGATCGCTGTTTGCTGGACTTTGCGCAGCATGCTATTGCTCCGTCCCACGGAGAGTTACATGTGGAGAGACAGCGTGTACCTGAGCAAGTACCGTATCAATTTACGAAACAATTCGGTGCTTTTGCAGCAGATGAGATTCTCGATTACGTCCACCGTATTCATAACGATCAACAGACCCAGATAGACCATGCCGAGATAAGGGAGACCGTATAAATGAAAAAAATGAAGATTTACTTCAACCGTTGGTTCTCTGTAACGTATCATTATATGAATGCGATTCGGGACAATGAGGACGGCATGGAATTTGAGATCTACGGTACTCATCCTGATCCGGGACACATGGCATTACAGGGCTGTGATGTTGCGGAAGTTGAACCGCGTGTAACGGGCCGGGAATATGTTGATTTTTGCCTCGACTTTTGCCGTCGTCATCAGATTGATGTGTTTATTCCACGCTGGAACATGCTGGACATCAGCAGACATATCTCCCTGTTCGAAGAGATCGGTACACGGGTTATCGTATGCTCGGACACGGAATTGCTGGAACAATTGATGGAGAAAGACCGGTTCTATGAATCGGTGCGTGAGAAAGGCATTATGGAGATTCCGGATTATTTCACGGTCAGTAATGCTGCACAATTCCAGCATGCCTATGAGGCGCTGCGTGCACGTGGACATGATGTATGCTTCAAACCATGTAATGGTGAGGGCGGCATGGGATTCCGGGTGATCAACAATGAGCGTGATCCGTTGCAGGAGTTGTTCGGATACGCGCTTAACTCCATTTCGTATGAAGATGCCCTGCGTGCGTTCTCTTCTGCTCCGTCCTTTCCCAACGTCATGGTGATGGAGGTACTGGAAGGATATGAATACAGCATTGATTGTCTTTCGGACCGCAATGGGAAACTATTAACGGCTATTCCACGTAGAAAAGAAAGAGGACGTTTGCGTTTGCTTGAAGAAAACGAGGAATTGCTGGCGATTGCCCGCAATGTGGCAGAGGTATATCGGATTCCTTATAATTTTAATATTCAGATGAAATATCGCAAGGATACACCGAAGCTGCTGGAGATCAATCCGCGTATGTCGGGTGGGTTGCACATGTCTTGTCTGTCCGGCGTGAACTTCCCTTATCTTGCGGTCAAGTCTGCACTTGGCCATGATATTGGACCACTTCATCCGAAGTTTGGCATACTGGGAAGTCATATCGAACAGCCATTTATAATCGACGTTCAGAAGGTAAGCGGAGTACACCACGTCTAGCTGAGAATTTTCCTCAACATTGACACCTTCTGGATGGTTTTTTTACAATACGGATGAGAGGTTATTCAAAAAGTCCACTTTTGATTACGAATAATGCCTTATGGCATCATCAGCATCGAAGTTGAAATTCAGCCGAAATAAGCGGGAGGCTTACGAAGTATGTTTCCTATGGAAACATTGTGGTTGCTCACGTAGTTTTCCTACGCTCCGCTACTCCATTTCTATCTTCATTCCATCTTCTCGGTACTGAAAACCAGACTTTTTGAATATGCACTGTATGTGTTGTTAAGGCAGGAGGACAAGTAATGTTACGGAAAACGAAGATAGGTATAGGCGCATTGGTCGGTTATGGTCTCGCGGCAATCTCGAGTCCTTTTCTACCGGATGTCATCACGTGGGCAATTCCGGCACTGGCAACTGTGGTCGGGGGACTGATTCCTTCACGATCCACGCCACGCACACAGGTCGAGGGTTCGTCATCAGCCCCTGTACCCATTACAGATATCGGAAATGAACCATCCCGCTTGAATGGTGGACAAGCGCCAAGCGCAGTGCCAACAGGGGCAAGAGAAGCTTCTCTGGCTCAGCCCCATTCGAGCTCCACTCCCGCACAACATGCGGGTGCAGAACAAGCGAAGCCTTCCCGCACCGAACCAGATCCTGTATTTGATCCAGTGATTGAATACCTGGAGGTTCTGGAGGATATGATCATCTCTGAAGGTCAGAAGAACGAGCTGGATAATGAGATCGTGGAGAAATCATTGGCGTTGTTTGCCCGTCTTCAGCGTGTGATTCCTTCCCTTCAGGAGTTAAACAACGGGGATATTAACCATACGGTGCGCAGACTGATTTTGAAAGACCTGAACGGTTTTATTAATCCATTTCTGCGTTTAAGTGGAGAAGCCAAACGCAATAATCGGCGTATGCTGCTGAATGGTCTTCGAGACGTAGATTCCAAGATATCGGATATTGTATCAACGATTGAACATAAAGACTTAATGGAGCTTCAGAACAAAGCGGAACTAATACATCAACGGTATAACAGCTCTGAATTATAGGAGGGATTGGCATGGCAACGGAATGGGCTCAGTTGAAGCAGGAAGATGAGCAACGGATTAACCAGGAAGCAACGCAGCTTATTCAGAAAGTGTCCCAAAGTGATCCGGCTCACCTGGATACCTTAATGGATGATATCGGCAAGTTGGGCGTGAAAACACAAGAGAGAGCAGGACAGACTCTCAAGCTGCTTGATCGTCCAGTCAATGAACTGATGTCCGGGAATCGGGCAGAGGTATCCAACATGATCCTGAAGCTCCGTGATGAATGTGAGAGTTTGCAGCAGAGTAAAAATGTGAGTTTTGTCGGGAAGTTGTTACGTAAAAGCCCGCTGAAAAACTATGTATACCGTTATCAATCCGTTCGCACGAACATTGATGCCATCATTAACGGGTTGCGGGACGGCAAGGACAACCTGGAAGAAAGCATCGTGAACATGCGTCAATTGAAACGTTCCTCCATTCAGGAGATCTACAATCTGCAGACCAAAATCTCTTTTGGTAATCAATTGAAAGCATTGTTCGAAACCGAGATCGCCAAGCCTGAGAACGAGAATCGTAAAGCACATCTGGAGCGTGGGTTGCGCAAAGTGGTAACACGTACCCAATCCATGACAGAGATGATCATGCTGTACAATCAGGCGATCGCAGCTACCGACATTATTAATGATAACAATGACAAGCTGATTGATTCCGTTAATAACGCCATTGATAAAACAGCGAATCTGATCACCGTTTCGGCCATGATTGCTATGGCTCTTAATGATCAGGAGAAGGTCATTTCTGCTGTGGAAGCTACGAATAAGACGATTGAAGATCAATTCAAGGAGAACGCCAGGTTGTTGAAGACAACAACAGAGAAAACGAATGAACTGTTGTCCAAACCGGCCATGTCTCTTGAAGCGGTCAATCAGGCGATGGGTGATCTGATGTCTGCGCTGGATCTGTCCGAGCAGTCTAATCGCCGGATCATCGAGAGCTGTAATGACTATACCAACAAGATGACAACCCTTAACGCCAAAATGAGTGATCGACTGGGTCTGGAAGGGCCGAAGGCTGCTGCTATTCCGGAGAAAAATAAACCGGATTCCAGCGCATTAGGATCTTTCTTGGATTAGGGTAATAGGGTAAGACTCGCTGTATATCGTATCAAGATTGCTACATGTATTTATTTTCTACGAGGGACGCTGAGTGCGTCTCTTTGTTTCATTTATTTGATAGAATATAGCTAAAATCTGGGGTTGTGCGAAGGAGCTTGCTGAACATGCTGGACTTTTCATTTGAGATTATTGATGAGACCAAGATTAATATTCAATACAAATATGGCAGTGAGTTCTTTAACTTTAACCTGTATTATGCAAACGGGGAGTGGACACTGCATCCATTTGACGGCATACTGATCCAAAATCGTGAAATGTGCAGTCTGATTGTGTCTGAACTGCTCCGTAACAAAGATTTTCATGTCATGTTGGCCAAAGAGAAAATTATCCTATCCCAGCTGCGTACCAGTGTTAACCTCCAGTCCAATGAGCCGGATGAATGGGTTGCAGATCGAAGAAACGCAGATTATTCCAGTCATGATGATGAGTTGATGGATTACATAGGGAACCACAGTTTCGAAGACATATTACAGCTTGAGCAAGAACAGATTGAGGCCAGAGTGCAATTCTTCCAACAGATCATTCAGAGAATGTTTATGGAAGGACTTGGACCTGAGGATACCGATTTTATCAAAGTTCAGGCCGTGATTCGGATATATAAAGAGACGTACGATCGCCTGGGCGAGTTGAATGATGACTGGCGGGGTGATCGTGGACGTAGAAGATGGTAGGATATAAAGTTGAAAAAAAGGTTCATCAGCCATAGGCAGATGAACCTTTGTGTTCTTTTGATACTCAAGGGAGATGAATGGTTTGGATATGATCGGTATGCATAATTAAAGAAGTCCCATCTGCTTCTACCAACGCAAGCAAGTGGCTATCTGCATTCTTCAATAAGCCTGCTCGGTAAGGCTTGCAACCGAGGTTGAGTACAACAAGTTCACCTATCATTTTATGAAGTTGCTGATCAAGTGTACGGGAGAGTGACATGGATGAGGGTTGCATAGGGAAATGTTGTTTACTAAGGGAGTAGGGTGTGCTGTTAGTAGGAGAAGGAATAATATATTTCAGATGATTAATGGAAACATAGATAGAATGATATAACGGAGAGTAGAACATAAAGTAGTCATTCATAATATTGGTAATATACCCATGCAATGTTTTTCCTCCGATGGAGATTTCACTAAATCGTCCACGGGCATTCATCAGTATTTTGCGGTAAGAGATGTTGGTGTGATCCATCTCGGGGTCAGGTGTTGGCACAATCATACTTGAATCATCTGCTGTGCCGACATGCATGGATTGAACATGATGAAGTGGAATATAAACAAATCGCTGGTTTCCGTAGACTACAATCAGATCCTGGCCTACATCAATGATCTCACCCTGGATCGGTAGTTTACAGCCAGACAGCTCCAATTCGACGGATTTACCCAGCCAATGCGTAAGAAGTTCCACAGTATTCCTCCTCTCAATAGAGAATAGATGTCCAAATATAGAGTGAAATTAGGCTAACAATTAGACTGATTGGTATCACAATAAAGGTAACTTTCATATACTGTTTCCAGGAGATTCGAATATGATGGGTCTTTAATATATACATCCAAATTAACGTTGCCAAGGTGCCAATAGGCGTCAGCAAGGCTCCGATATCACTTCCCAGAATGTTCGCAAGATATGCAAGATGCATTTGAGATTCACTTAGTGGAAGATCTGTAACAGCAAAGGTCCCAATCATGACGGAGGGCAAATTGTTGAATAGATTGGAAAGCAGAGTGAGCATTAACCCCGACACAGCAATGATGCTGGCATTTCCTCCTTCTATTATCGGTTTCATCCACTGAATGATCGATGCGGTCATGCCTGCGCGGTGAAGACTATCTACAATAACATAAATGCTGAAGGCAAAGAGTAGAATATGCCAAGGCGTTTGTGTTATCACATCTTTGAGTCCAGTCCGGGTGCGATACCAACGCACAGCGAGCATGAGAATAACACCAGTGATTGCAACTACCTCCATGCGTATACCGACTTGCTCAGCTAGAAAATATCCTGCACGGATAAATACAACGATACCAATACAGACACGGAACAACCACCAGTCTACTTTATTCTCGGATTCAGTTGTCTGTAGCGGATGATATCCTGAACCTGATGAAGGCTGCAGGGATACAGGGAAATGATGAATAACTTTGGGAATACTTCTGCGAAAATAATAGAATAGCAGTACGGTCATCACCATAATCGCAAGCATGGATGGCACAAACATCATCTGAGTATAAGTATTCAGATTTAAGCCAACCATTTGCAAAGCAATCAGGTTAGCCAGATTACTAAGTCCAATTGGCGCACTGGAAGCCGTAGCGATGAGGGCACCGGAGATCAGGTAGGGCAACTGTTGATGCATTTTCAGACGAAGTATAGAACAGATTCGAATAATAATCGGAGTTGTGATCAGAATACTGCCATCATTGTTGAAGAAGATGGTCATGAGAAAACAAAGTAATAGAATCAGCCAGAACAATCGAAAGCCGGAACCTCTCGCTTTCTCAATCATATTCAAAGCGATCCAGCGAAAAAAACCGATGCTATCTAGAATAATCGACATGACTATGGTAGAGAGAATTGTTACGGCTGCACCAGATACGATCCCGAAGATTCCAACAATGTGAGCATAGCTGCTCACTCCAGTTAAAATAAGAAGAAGGGCGCCAAGCGAGGTGGGTATAGATTCATTCAATCCGCCAGGACGCCACATCAGGAAAATGACAGTGATGATAAAGACCCCGAAGGTTAACCACAACTGGTAGTCAGGCATTTACTGTGATTCACCTCCCAGGGGGAGAAGTCCTGACGAAGCCTGAAGCAGATGTTCATGGGATGGAGTGGGCCTTCCCGGTGCAACGATCCAGTAAAAAGGCACACCAATCAAGACTAATGCGACGAAGATCAACATGATAATTCCCCCCTTTAAGCTGGTAAATAACTTAGTTTTCAGTTTATTTCAGTTACTTCTTTTTACCGCCGGATTTGTTGCCACGGGACTGGTTGCCTTGATTGCCTCGCGACTTGTTACCACCAGATTTATTTCCTTGGGATTGGTTGCCTTGAACTCGTTGCCCCTGAGAACGATTGCCTTGGTTGTTCCGTGACTTGTTGCCGCCGGACTTATTACCCTGGGATTGGTTCCCTTGAGCTGCTTGGTTCCCTTGAGAACGGTTGCCACGCGACTGGTTGCCTTGAGCCGCCTGATTACCTTGGGCTGCTTGGTTCCCTTGACTTGTATTGCTACTGTTATTGTTATTGTTGTTGTTGTTGTTCCCACCACCACGTACGAGGGATACAGATTTCACATGTTGCATCGGAATACGAACAATCTCCTGATTTTTCAAAGCCATGATCAATTGGTTCTGGTTGGCATCGGCCAGGATGCCTTCGACTTTTTCAGGTCCTCCCCGGTTAATCTGAACACGGCGGAAGCGGAGTGCTTGCATTACGCCCAGAAACGTATTGGAAGGAATTGGGTTCCCCATGGCTGCATTTCGGTTACCACCGGAACGGCCTGTATCTGTTATGCTTTTTACATGTGATTCATTAACGTAGACAATTCCTTCTTTGCAATTCATTGCCATATAGTCCCAGCGTACGTCCGTAAGTGTACCTTGTACTGAATCAGGTCCTCCCCGGTTAATCTTAATCTCTCTTCCCAACAAACCTCTCATTCCTTGACCATTCATAGACATTGTGTTTGACCCCTTCCATGATATAAGTTCAGATGGACAAAAATGGTGGATGTGATTGTGATCCCTTCCATTCGTCATTCGTGTCTGTCTGTAGTTTAAGCATATGTGACATGCCTCTTGGAGGGACTAGCCAGTTAACTATATTTATATTATTTTGGCTATAATCTATTAGAATTTATGTATATTTATAGATTAATAACTCGGTTATTCCGCATTATGACAAGTGAATTCGGATGTGATAAGTATCAGGAGTGTGCATTCGCCCGTACGACTTTCTGTGCATCTGCATAGGATGGTGTAAGAGCCTACGGGCGAATCTTACAGGTATTCGAAAGGCGGATGGAAATGGCTCTACCTGTCTACCATATCAGCTTGTCTCCAACCGAATATCAACAGTTAACGTCCAATATATGGTCAGAGACGTTTGTAAACAGCACGATGCAGATGGACGGCAAGCCGTTTCCGATACGGCTTCGATACCGGGGAGGACATACACGCGGTTATCCCAAAAAATCATTTGAGATTCGTACAGCCAGCCGGACGTATCATTTTAATGCGGAGTATGATGATCCTTCGTTGCTGCGCAATGCACTTTCTTTTCGGTTTTTTGAGTCGATTCGTGTACCCGCACCGTCTACACAACACTGCGTACTCTATCTGAACGGGCAGCTTTTGGGTGTATACCTGCGGATTGAAGGGGTGAAATCCTTCTTTTTTCGCCAAAGGAAAATCCCTGTGCGCAGTATCTTCTATGCAGTGAATGATCATGCTGGTTTTACGATAAATTCGGATACCTCTTCAACAAGTACCGATCTATTATCTGGGTACAGCTTAATTCGGGGCAAAGATGTGGACCGCACAAGACTGCGTAATTTTATTCAGCAGTTGAACACAAAGTCCAAGCTGGAATTGTTTCGTTTTTTACAGTCGAGGGTGGATACGGACAATTATTTACGCTGGTTAAGCGGAGCTGTGCTCACAGGGAACTTCGATGGATTTCATCAGAATTACACATGGTATGAGAAAATCAAAAGTGGGAAATACGGTATCCTGCCTTGGGATTATGAGGGTACTTGGGGGAGGAACTGTTATGGAACACGAGTTGACCCCAATCTTGTTCGTATTCAGGGGTATAACAGACTTACCGGACGATTGCTGGCATTTCGCAGTTTCCGTCAACAATATAAGAAGCTGATGCGCCAGCATCTGATGAATGCTTTTACAGAGAAGCGAATTATGCCACTAGTCCATCGATTGCACAATGAGATTCGTGAAGATGTCAACAAAGATCCTTACATGAAATGGCCCATGGATGTATTTGCAGGTGAACCGGAAAGAATTCGCGAATATGTGGTGAAACGTCGGGAGCATCTAAGTGAAAAACTACGTCAGCTGTAAGCACTTAACTAGCGTGGGGAAGGGAGACCTTCCTTTTTTTACTGCCAAAATGATGAGAAGTTTATTGTATTGGGAAAAGTAGGGTAATAAGAATAGAAGCGGCATTGTAAAATACGCTATAATAACCATATGTGTACATAGAAATGATTACATATTGGACGCTGTGGAGAAAACAACATGTCTAATGGAGGCTCTGAGCTGGAACGTGTTATCGGTTTAGGGTGCTCCGAGCCGGAGGAATGCTTATGATCAAGCTGTTGTACTACTTGAAGAAGTACCGAGTTGCCGCGATTGCAGCCCTGGTCATGATGTTAATTGAGCTTGCGGTGGAGCTGGCTCAGCCTTATCTGATCTCCAAGATCATTGATAACGGCATTCAACAGGGAGACTTGTCTGTCGTCTGGTTATGGGGTGGCGTGCTGGTCGGCAGTGCTGTTGTGGCTTTTGCTGCCGGAATTGCGAGTTCGTTCTTTGCATCCCATGCGAGCTTGGGGTTCGGATACGATCTGCGGGAGAAGTTGTATGAGAAAGTGCAAACGTTCTCTTATGCTGTCTTTAACCGGTTCGCGACATCGTCCCTGATTACCCGATTAACGGGGGACGTGACCCAGGTTCAGGACACCGTCTTCATGAGTTTGCGATTCATGACACGTGTGCCCCTGGTGGTGATTGGTAGCATGATTATGGCAATGATCGTGAACCCGAGGTTGGGTCTGCTGTTGGTTGTCATGGTGCCTGTACTGCTCATTGTTGTAGTGTGGATGATCAAAAAGGCAGCGCTGCTGTTCCGCAATGTGCAGCGCAGACTGGATGCCGTCAATGGAGTCATCCAGGAGAATCTGACAGGCATTCGGCTGATCCGTGTTTTCGTACGGATGGGCCATGAGATCGAACGCTTTGCCGGATTCAGCGGCAAGCTGATGAAAGGCACAATCTCCGCGCTGCGCCTGACGGAGACTACGATGCCGTTCATGCTGCTGATGATGAACGTTTGTATCATCGCCGTGTTATGGTTTGGACGAGTCGACATTGCCTCCGGTAATGCAACCGTGGGTGAAGTGGTCGCCGTCATTAACTACCTGCTTCGCACAATTGGTGCCATGTCTGCGTTGTCATGGATTCTGGTAACCTTCTCGAGAGCAAGCGCTTCGGCGCAACGGCTGAATGAAGTGTTTAATACGGAGGATACATCGGAGACTGAACAGAATAAGGCAGTATCAGCGTCTGTACCATCTGCTGGATCTGTGAATTCTTCGCATTTTCCGCAATCTGTATATCCAGCGAAGAAACAGCGCGCTGTGCAGGGAGCGGTTGAATTCCGCAGTGTAGGCTTCAGTTATCCGAATAGTGAAATTACAGTACTGGATAACATCACATTCACGGCAAAAGCGGGGGAGCGCATTGCCATTATGGGAGCAACTGGCTCAGGCAAATCTTCGCTCGTACAGCTCATTCCGCGGTTATATACAGAGGATCAAGGAAAGGTACGGATTGATGGTGCCGATGCATCAGAGTTGGATCTGTCCATGCTGCGTGGTGCGATTGGTTATGTGCCTCAGGAGGTTGTCCTGTTTACGGGTTCCATTCGGGAGAATATTGCCTGGGGCCAGGAAGATGCTACCTTGGAGGAGATCGTGGAAGCCGCGAAGCGCGCGCAGATCCATGAAACGATTGAGAATTTACCAAACGGTTATGATACATTGCTGGGTCAACGGGGAGTGAATCTCTCCGGTGGACAGAAGCAGCGACTTTCCATTGCACGAGCACTGGTACGTAGACCAAGAATTCTGATTCTGGACGATAGCACGAGTGCGCTGGATGTAGCTACAGAAGGCAGACTGCTGGATGCGCTGGAAGAATTGTCGTGTACCACGTTTATCATCACCCAGAAGATCAGTTCAACCACTTCGGCGGACCTGATTCTGCTGCTTGATGATGGACAACTCATTGGACAGGGAAAACATGAAGACCTGATGGAATCGTCAGAGCTGTATCGTCGAATTCATGAATCACAATACGGGGAGGGTGCACAGCATGTTCAAAGCATTCATTGAGCCTTTCCGTCAGCCGCCGCCACCGATTGATCCTGAGACGTTACGGTCAGGCGGTGGTCGCAAACCCAAGGCACGGGCGAAGAACTGGTCAGGTACGCTAGGTCGTATCTGGACCTATCTGGCACGACGTAAAGTCAAGCTGTCCATGGTACTGTTGATGGTGTTTGCCAGCTCCGCACTCGCTTTGCTTGGCCCTTACATGGTGGGGGTGGCCGTGGATGATTTCATCGCGGGTGAAGCCGGCTCAAGCTGGACTCGGTTTCTGATTGGATTAACCGCAGTGTATGTCTTGTTCTCTCTTACATCCTGGTTACAAAATATATGGATGATCGAAATTGCACAGGAAACCGTGTTCCGCATGCGGTATGATCTGTTCGCCCATCTGCACAAGCTGCCGATTCCATTCTTCGGTAAACGCCAGCAGGGGGAGATTATGAGTCGGGTGACCAATGATATCGAGAATGTCAGCGGTACGTTGAACAGCTCGGCCATCCAGATTTTCTCAAGTGTATTAACACTGCTCGGAACGTTTGGGGTTATGCTCTGGCTCAGCCCGCTGCTGACCCTTCTCACCTTTATCGTTGTGCCTTTGATGGCCATTGGTATGCGTTGGATTACGCGTAGAACGGGACCACTCTTCAAGGAGCGTCAGCGTAATCTCGGTGAACTTAACGGTTACATTGAAGAGACATTATCCGGGCAGCGAATCATTAAGGCATTCTCCCAAGAGGAGCGGGTGATTCGCGGTTTTGAGGAACGAAATACCCGTATCAGGATTTCCGGTTTCTGGGCACAGACGATCTCTGGTTTTATCCCGAAACTGATGAATGGTTTGAACAACCTGAGCTTTGCGATTGTTGCGGGCATCGGTGGTATTCTGGCGATTCAGGGTTCGGTTACAGTCGGGGTGATTATTATCTTTGTGGAATATGCCCGTCAATTCACCCGTCCGCTCAATGATCTGGCGAACCAGTGGAATACGTTATTGTCCGCAATTGCAGGGGCTGAGCGTGTATTTGAGGTGCTGGATGAAGATGAGGAAGCGAAGGATGAAGGGGCAGCGGTATCTCTGGAAAAGGTGGAGGGAGCCGTTCGTTTCGACAAAGTATCCTTTGGATACGATGAAGGACGTAATATTTTGCATGACATCAGCTTTGAAGCCAAACCGGGTGAGATGATTGCCCTTGTAGGTCCGACCGGAGCGGGGAAAACAACATTAATTCAGCTATTATCCCGTTTCTATGATCCGACAGGTGGCACATTAACGGTAGATGGTCGCGATATGACCACCATTCGGCGTGAGAATCTGCGGTCACATATGGCATTTGTACTACAAGATTCATTTCTGTTTCAGGGTACGATTCGGGAAAATATTCGATTTGGCCGTCTGGACGCAACGGATGAAGAGGTGGAAGCAGCCTCCCGGCTGGCTAATGCCCATTCCTTCATTGTGAGAATGAAGGATGGATACGACAAAGTGCTCCAGGCCGATGGGAGCGGCATTAGTCAGGGGCAGAAGCAATTACTCGCCATTGCCCGGGCAATTCTGGCAGATCCATCGATACTCGTACTGGACGAGGCAACCAGCAGTATTGATACCGTCACGGAGATCAAAATTCAGGAAGGGCTGCAACGCCTGATGCAAGGCCGTACCAGCTTTGTCATTGCCCACAGGCTGAACACGATCCGCCAGGCCGACCGAATTCTGGTGCTGAAAGATGGGCATCTACTAGAGCAAGGCTCGCATGATGCGCTGCTGGAACAAGGCGGTTTCTACAGCGAGCTGTATTACAGTCAGTTGCGTAAAAAGGCACAGTAGTCATTTTGGATATTATGTGACATGTATTAGAAAACTTGTAGGTATGTAAAAAGAGCAGGGATGAGGGCACGATGCTCCTCAATTCTGCTCTTTTTGCATATTTTATTGAATAAACGTGGGAAATGGAACTGTGATTGTATGTTAAAATAAGGATATATTGGAATAGGTCCGTTTTTGGAAGGTTGCCAGCGGTTTTGAAGCATGAGAATGAATTTTTACATGTATGCCTGTAGTCAGTCATGTGATGCATTAAAAGAGAGGAGGGCAATGTGGAATGGAATTCAAATTTGGGAATGCTGCTCTTCTTTTTCCCCCTTTACACATTACGATTATCGCAATCATTATTATTTTCATTCTAGTAAGGTGGAGCAAGCAATTAGAAACAAGACGTTTTACGGTTTTCTTTTACTTTTTGATTAGTACGTTCATTACTTCAATTTATTCTCAAAGTACAACAAAAGGTGTCTTTGAGCTATGGATCCCCGCAGGGTTTATTGTGGTTTTCTTATATTTGATTCGCAGCGAAAGAAATCATCCATCTAAAATGAAAGCGAGTATCTTAGGATTTTCAATAGCGTTATATCAGTTAATCCTTCAATATATCGGATAACGGGACAGGACAGGACAGGACAGGATAGGAAAATTCAAATAAGAACAAGTAAGCAGCCGGTCGACCAACTGGTTGTTTTTTCTTTAAGCTAATGGTCAGTTCAATTCCAATATGTATTGAAATTATGAGACTGAAATCAACTACATTACGTTTCTATACGAAGTTATAGGTTGAAAACAAAAGAGCAGATCCTGATCACAGGACCTACTCTTTCTCATTTAACTTCCAATAACTTTCCAGTTATCCGCCTGCTCCACCGTTAATGGTTGATGTCTGCGGATGTAATCTTCCACCAGTGCGGCCATGTCCGTGGCACCTTCGTGCAGTACCTTTTTACCTGGATACATCGCATAATCCCCGCCGCCAGCAGCGCGGTAGCTGTTCATCACCACAGAGTATGTGCCATTCATGTCCATTGGCTTGCCTTCACGTTCCAACTTCACAACTCGACTGCCCACAGGTTGGGAGATATCCAGTTCGTACTCTAGGCCAGCCCACATATCATAATTATAATGCTGAGGTTTGGGTTCCATATAAGCCGGATTGACTGCCACCTCGCCAGAAGCATTCACTTCAAAGTAACGAGCCGTTTGTTCCAGTGCCTCCCGGATATCCTGACCACTCAACTCCAGCACCGTCAGAGTATTAGGGTAGATGAAGTTGGATAACACGTCCCGAACGGTGATGTGACTCCCGAAACCGCGAGCTTCTTCACTCAGCATGGCGGTATTGGAGAGCTGCGCTCCAGTCGCTTCCATCTGCACTTGATGTACAAAAGCAATAAATGGATGTGCCTTGAGTCGCAGAGCCGTAGCATTGGTGATAGATAAATCCCCAGCCACCTCGCCAATAGGTTGATCAAGCCATGCTTGTGCCTCAGTTTCCAGCACATCCGTCAGTTTCATGACGGTTGCATCAGGTTCAACCTCATGATGTTCATCCAGAAGTAACAACCGAGCCTTCTTATCTGTAATCTGCCATTTCCCGCCTGATGATTGTTCCAACTGAATGGATACATGCCCCGCACCATTTCCACTGAATCCCGGCTGAATGACGGTTACACCATGAATATTAGCGGTAAGCTGACGATGCTGATGTCCGGTAAGCAACACATCGATGCCTTCGATGTCCCGGCAGATGGCATAACCTTGATTTTCTCCAGTTAAACGTTCGGCGGGCTCGCCTGTCTCCAGATCACTCTCAAATCCGCCATGATAACTCACAACCATTACATCTGGTTGTTCATGCTCATGAATATAGCTAACCCATGTACGAATGGTCTCCAAGGCATCAAGGAACTGTAACCCCTCAATATTTTTCGGGTGCTCCCAGTTTGGGATGTAGTGCGTAGTTGCGCCCAACAGGGCTACTTTGACACCCGTAGATAAGGTTTTGATTAGATACGGAGGACCGAAGGCAGGTACGTCTGGTTGCTCATCATTCACAATATTGGCAGACAGCCAGGGGAAGTTGGAAGCTTCAACTGCTCCACGTAATAGATTCTGACCATAGTTAAACTCGTGATTGCCCATCACCGCCGCATCATAACCCAGTTCATTCAGTACCGTTATGAATGGATGCACTTCGTTTTTGGAAACCTGTGAAGCTGCATAAGAGGCCAAGGGTGATCCTTGCAGCAGATCCCCGTTATCCACCAGCATCAATTCAGGTGAACGTTCACGTTCCTTACGAATCAGGGAAGCCAGCAGGGCAAGTCCAGCCGGGCGGTATGCATTGGTGTTGTAATGAATGGGGCGGATGGCCCCGTGCAGATCACTGGTGAACAGAATGTCGAAGCTTGCCGTATGGTTTGTGGATGTCATTTTACAATCTCCTCTAATATATAAGTTCAGATATATGGAATTACCATAAAACGGAGAAGAATGAATAGCCTGAAGAACCGAAGTATACCCAGTTATCTCCGATGTTCTTCTTATATCTTCAACCATAATGAGCCTATTCTAACAGATACAAGTCGCGCTGACAGCCTGACAGGAAACTTTACAAAACTCCAAATTTCGTTTCACATCGCGCAAATATTTGGCAACTATAGTAGATAAGTACTGAAAAATAGAAACTCTTTGGAGGGTGTTCGTTTGAAGAAGTCTGCTTTATTTTTACCATTGTTGATTTTGGTTCTGTTTCTGAGTGCTTGTGGGTCTAGCAGTAGTACAACAGGTTCGGCTAACGGGGATAATTCGAGTTCCAATGCATCCGGTACGTCTACAGCAGAGACAGAGAAAGCTGTCGAAGGTTATGTGCCAACTGAATTGACGGTTCAATTTGTTCCTTCCCAGAACGCAGACACGCTTGAAGCCAAAGCGAAACCGCTGGAGAAGTTGCTTGGTGACAAACTGGGCATTCCGGTAAAAGTCAGCGTATCCACCGACTACAACACAATTATTGAAGCAATGGCTTCCAACAAAGTAGACGTAGGTTTCTTGCCTCCGACAGCTTATGTACTGGCTAAAGAAAAAGGCGCTGCGCAGGTTATCTTGCAAGCACAACGTTTTGGTGTAAATGATGAGACTGGAGCTCCTACAGAGCAACTGGCAGATTCATATAAATCCATGTTCATTGTGAAAAAAGATTCGCCGATTCAATCCATCGAGGACCTTAAAGGTAAAAAAGTCGCTTACCAAAACGTAACGTCTTCCGCAGGTTATGTATGGCCAGCCGGTCTGTTGCTGGACAGAGGCATTGATCCATTAAAAGATGTAACACCTGTAACGTTGAAAGGTCATGACCAAGGTGTTATCGCTGTATTGAACGGTGACGTTGATGCAGCAGCTATTTTCCAAGATGCCCGCAACACGGTAGCTAAAGACTATCCGACTGTATTTGAAGATACACGTGTACTGGCGTTCACTGAGCCTATTCCTAACGATACCATTGCCGTTCGTACAGACATGAATGCAGATTGGACTGCGAAGATCAAACAAGCCTTCATCGATATCGGTAAAGATACTGAAGGTCACCAGATCATCAAAGAAATCTATACGCATGAAGGTTATGTAGAGTCCGATGATAGCAAGTTTGAGATCGTTCGCCAGTATGGCGAAAAAGTGAAAGGTGAATAATTCTGATCCAAAAGTAGTTCGGGATCTGTTCACTTTGTAGTAGCTTTCTTGGATGGGAACAGCTTAATCGTAGCAATGGACAGGCCAGTTCAGCGTGATCTACGCTGCGCTGGCTTGTGCCATTATAACAAGGAGTCATGTATGGTTGATCATTATGAATGAAAGAAGGATATTGTCATGATTGAGCTTCATAACGTTACCAAAACTTACGCTAACGGCACCAAGGGCCTGGATAATATTAATCTGAAATTTGAGCAGGGTGAATTCATTGCTGTTGTGGGTCTGTCCGGTGCGGGTAAATCAACGCTCTTACGCTCCATTAACCGACTGCACGACATTAGTGAGGGCGAGATTCTGATTAACGGAAGTTCCATCACGAAGGCACAAGGCAAACGGCTGCGCATGATCAGACGTGACATCGGCATGATCTTCCAGAGTTTTAATCTGGTGAAACGGTCCAGTGTACTACGTAATGTACTCGCTGGACGGGTTGGATACCATTCCACCATGCGTACCATTCTGGGTCGTTTTCCAAAAGAGGATATTGAACTGGCATTCACTGCACTGGATCGTGTGAATATCTCGGAGAAAGCTTATTCCCGTGCAGATCAGTTGTCTGGTGGACAACAACAGCGTGTCGCTATTGCTCGTGTACTTGCACAGGAAGCAAAAATCATACTGGCCGACGAACCGGTTGCTTCACTTGACCCGCTTACAACCAAGCAGGTTATGGATGACCTGAAACGCATCAATCAAGACCTTGGGATTACGACCATCGTCAACCTTCACTTTATTGATCTGGCGAGAGAGTATGCGACCCGTATTGTCGGGTTGAGAGCAGGCGAGGTCGTATTCGACGGTCCGGTGGAAGAGGCGACGGATGAGCGCTTTGCAGAAATATACGGCAGACCGATTCTGGCTGACGAATTGTTGGACAAGCAGGCTGTGCATGAGCAGGGAGAAGTTGTGGTATGAAGGGGCAGTCCAACGTTCCACTTCAGAATTCAGGCGGAGTAGGGAAGGAACCTGGTTCCAGCCCGTCTCAGGTTGTGAATCGCCCGAAGCCGCCTGGGCGTACGAAACATTTGCTCACCTTAGTGATCATTCTGCTCCTTCTGTGGGCCAGTGCCAAACAGACGGATGCCAGCTTCACGGAGTTGTTTGAAGGTTTTCCCAACATGTTGGATCTGCTAAAGGAAATGTTCCCACCCCGTTGGAGTTACTTTGATAATATCGTGCAAGGCATGCTGGAAACGATCCGAATGGCCCTGATTGGGACAACCATTGGTGCGATTATTGCGATACCAGTCTCGATCATCTGTGCTGGTAACCTGATGCCAAGTCGCTGGATTTACTATCCGGCACGTTTTCTGCTGAACCTGATTCGAACCGTGCCAGATCTGTTGCTTGCTGCTTTGTTTGTTGCTGTATTTGGTTTGGGGCCCATCCCCGGAATCTTGGCACTGGCTGTGTTCTCGATAGGTCTGATTGCGAAGTTGACCTATGAGACGCTGGAAACCATTGATCAGGGGCCGCTGGAAGCGATGACGGCTGTTGGTATGAACCGGATTCAGCTCATTGTATATGGCGTAGTGCCGCAACTGGCTGCCCAGTTCACATCCTATGTGCTGTATGCCTTCGAAATTAATATACGTGCTGCTGCCATTCTCGGACTGGTGGGAGCCGGAGGAATTGGACTCTACTATGAGGCCACACTTGGATTCCTGGAGTATGACAAGACCAGCGTAATCATTCTGTTTACCCTCGTCATCGTTCTGATCATTGATTATGTAAGTACTAAGCTGCGGGAGAAATTGCTATGATGAAAAATGAAACAAGCCGCATCCGGCCTAAACCACGGAAGAACCCGCTTCGCTGGGTCATTGTGTTACTGCTGATCCTTGTGTATGTCTGGGCGCTTGCCGGTGTACCGTTTACTGGGTTCAAGGAAACCGCTGCTCAGATTATGAAGGCCATTGTCGCCGGAATTTTCTCACCGGACTGGGATTTTGTATATCTGCCTGAGGGAGAAGACTTGCTGCGCGGACTGTTGGATACGCTGGCGATTTCCGTGCTGGGTACCGTGATCTCGGCTGTGCTCTGTATTCCGTTTGCATTCTGGTCTGCCCGTAACATGAGTGGGCATCGTTCCATCTCGGGTGCAGGCAAAATGGTACTCAGCTTTATCCGCACGTTCCCTGAGATTATCATGGCCTTGTTGTTCATTAAAGCAGTAGGTCCCGGATCGTTTGCAGGGGTACTCGCCCTTGGGTTACACTCCATCGGCATGTTGGGTAAATTATACGCAGATGAAGTTGAGAATATCGACTATGGCCCATCTGAGGCGCTGCTTGCCTCTGGAGCCAATCGCATGCAGCAGTTGTGGTTTGCCATCCTGCCGCAGGTTATGCCTGGATTCTTAAACTATACGTTGTATCGTTTCGAGATTAATGTACGTTCCGCGACCATACTGGGCGTGATCGGAGCAGGGGGGATTGGTACACCGCTGATCTTTGCACTTAGCACTCGGAACTGGCCGCGAGTAGGTATAATCCTGCTGGGTATAATCGTGATGATCACGATTATCGACCTGATCTCGGGTTATATCCGTAAGAAATTGGTGTAGGTTAATGTGGCGTTAAGAATATATTAGATGATAAAGTAAGATTAGATGATAGCGGAAGAAGAGAGGGCTATTCGGTGCCAGAATATTGGCAGGGATAGTCTTTTTTTTTGTCTGCAAAAAACAACGGTGCGTTCTTGTTGCACAGCTAACCGTTAAGGAATAAGAGTGTTCCAAGAATATCTATAAAAATGATTGAATTATTTTCCAATTACATGTAATATTAATAGGTTTCTATATAAAGGGAATTAAGGATATTAATTAATACTACTCTTAGATATCCATACAAGAAGTGAGTTTTTAAAAGGAAGGTGACCTATGAAAACATTTTATTTTATATGGATTGGGTTTATGGTACTCCTACTACTGTACAGAATGATCTTTCAGAAGTTTAAAAAACATAACATAGAGAATATTGGACTTAGTGCAATTCTGATCGTTTTCACGGGAAGAAGTTATCCGTATCCCAACATAAACTGGATTTTTGTCATCAGTGTTGCCACCCTAGCTGTTTATGCTGCTGTATGGAACAGTATTCTAGGTTGGAAGAAATGGAATGAGCCGGAACGATTGAAATGAACAGGCGCTCTACATCTTCGCTAAGGGATTTAAACCATGTAGCGTATTTTGCAGGAGGTGGGCTAACTAACCTGAGAGTTCTTATAATGCCTCATAAGGCATCACTGGAATTCTAACGAATCGTAGTGACGTTATATGTTGCGTTTTGTCCGATTTGATCCTTTGGGAACTGAAATGTAGCTCAATAGCGATGCTGAGGTTCGTTAGATTCTATAATTTGGCCAAAATGGCCGAATAAGATCTGTCAGGTTCGTTAGCGCCTAGGAAGTGCAGCAATCTGGAAAGGCTGAAGCGGCATAACTATCATTAATGCTGCAAGTGTCTACTTTCTGGGGAGAGGTTCTACATGCACGATTGTCAAAAAAAACGTGACCACTTCACCCGTTTTACCGACATATGTGCTTTCAACTAAAAAACCGAAACCATGTTGCCCTGTGAATCAGGCAATGTTGGTTTCGGTTTTTTAGTTGCTTGGTTAAACGTTAGGCTTCTTAGCTGAGACTTAGCTAGCCAAAGGCAACGCTTTGGTTACTTGAACCGTAATTGACTCGATGCTGGTTACGCCTGCGGCGTTGATCAGCTCAGCACGGTACGTATACGTTCCGTTAGCACGACCGGACAATTCCGTTGTAGCACTTTGAGAAGCTGGTGTAGCAGCTTTCAATGTTTGTGTATCAATCAGAACATCATTTTCATAGAGACGGTATTCAGTAGCGTTTGTACCCCACCAGAGGTTCATGGATACGTTGTAGTTGCCGTCACCATCCCAGTTGTTTTGGGACAAGTTCGCTTTCCCGGGAGCAGCGTTCGTTACTTGAACTGTCAGCTCGTCACTGCGTGTTGTGCCTTTGTCATTGGTCAGCTCAGCTACGTAGGTATACGTGCCGTTGGCTTTACCTGTAATGGCGGTTTTCGAGGACTGAGCCGATGGTGAAGCCGCAGTCAACTTCTGTGTATCGATCAGAACGCCGTTCTCATACAGCTTGTACTCGGAACCATTTTCGCCCCACCAGAGGTTCATGCTTACGTTATACGAACCTTCGAACAGGCCGGTTGTATATCCACTATCAGAGGAAAGCACCGGTTTACCCGGTGCTCCCGCAGCTGGAGTGGAAGGCAGTTCGCCTCCACCTTGATCTTCAGCAGGTACAAAATCATTCAAGCTTCTAGGTTTCAATTGATATACGTCTTTGAAAATAGCGGAAACGCCTGTGATATCGATTTTGTCACCAGCAGCATAAGGGAAGGCAGTCTCCGTCACACCTGTACGGGTGTCTACACGGATATGTGTGCTTGTGCCATCTGCTGCTACCGCGTCAAATTCAAAAGATCCAACTGGTGTAGCACTGATGATATTCTCGATCGTTACATCTTTCAGTTGAACCAGTTGACCCTGGTTCGCATCTGTAATTGCTGTAACTTCGATTGGAGCAGGTACGGCAGCCGTACCTGTTTTGTCAATCGCAACGATATCCGTAAGCTCGAACTCGCTGTTATAGATGGTTGTTGCTGCCGTTACTTTCACCTTGTCACCAGCATGGAAGCCGCTAGTATGCTGGAATACGTAGATTCCAGCAGTTTCATCTTGAAGATAGAAGGCTTGTCCACCAAATGCACCAGGTTCTGTCGTCACAACACCTTCGATAGTTACGGTAGTGCCAACCGCTTTGGTGCGTGCTTCAGCAACAGTGATAGCTGCTGGAATCGGTCCTTCTTCTTCTGGAAGCTGTTCTGCTGGCACATTGCCAACAGTCACGGCATTGGTGATCAGGTTGCTGCCATTCAGACGCAGACGCAAGCTGGCAGCACCAGTTGTACCCGGTTTAATACGGACGTTCAGGTCTTTGATCCCGCGACCTTGGCTGTCCGAGGTTACACTGAATGTGGAGCTATAGCCGTACGAAGTTGGCCATGTACCACTTTCATTCTGGATCATGGCGACCTGTGTTCCGCCAGTCAGATAGATACCGGCACTATAACCGGATACGGTTGTGTTTGGAGCCATATTCTCCACAACTACACGAATCTGGAAGTCTTCTGCATTTGGAAGTGTATCCTGCTTCACGAAGCTGTAAGCAGCGTTTGCGCTGGATGCAGGTCCGCCATAAGAACCAGCCTTAAACGTGGAACGATCGTACCACTTATATCCGGCAGCAGGTGCGGCCCAAGGTTCAGCCTGTGGTTCTGTGGAAGCAGCTGGCTCTTCAAATGGCAGCAGCGCTGTAGCTGTGTCCAGTTCAAGTCCGTTCACTTCAGTTAGGCTTGTGTAGTTCTCTTGTGTAGCGAGCCAGTTTACGGTGTTCACGAGCAACACGGCATCATCGGCTTCTTTGAAACCGTCATAAGTTGTTTTGCGTGTGCCTGTCTCTTCACGCAAGTATTTTGGTGATGCATCTTCTACTGGAGAGGAGTCACCGATGAAGGCAGCTTTACCTGCGCCCAGCTTGGATACAGCCACGTAAGGACCTTCTTCAATCCCGCCACCGTTGTAGACACCTTGGTCCACCGCGTTATTCCATTTTGCGTTGGTTTTTGGCAGGTACACAATACCTTTTGCCTTTTCCGGATCGGTAATTGCGAGTGTTGAACCGGCGTGCATGGCTACAGCCGATACCCCTTCTGTGATGCCAAAGGCTTGATCTGCCGGTACAACGATATTGGCGTTGATATCGCCAAGTGCGTTATAGCGGAAACGTACGCCGAAGTTATCGGACAACCAGTCCGTGCTAGTTACATTTTGCATGGCATCCGAGTTACGCTCATCGGTGCTCATACCTTTGGTTGGATCTTCAAAAGCTCCCCGACGGTAACCGTTGATGACTTCAGAGCCATCCCAGCGGTTTTTGTTACGGTCGGCATTATAGTGATCTCCAACAAAAAAGATGCTGCCACCCGTTTCAACATATTGTTTGAGTGCTGCTTGTTCGGATGTTTTGAAAGGAATTTGAGGCTCTGCAATAACGAATACGTTATACTCTTTCAGATCATCATAGGTAAATGGAGTTGTCTTGCGAAGTTCTTTGACATAATAACCATCATTCGCGAGTGCATTCCCGAAGTCGGAGAAACCTCCATCAATGACCCAGTCTGCAGCTCCAGCCGTTTGGCCGTGAGAGTTGTCGAACAATACTTTTTTACCTGCATTTTGGTTCACAACCTTTGCCTGGATGAACGGTGCCGGGTCTGTCGGTCCTTCCGCATGAACCGATGCATCTCCGTTCCATAATCCGATCTGAAGCGGCAAAGCCATGGACAATGCCAGGAGTGATTTTAAAAATACTCCTCGCATACCTGTTAATTTACCCAACCAAATCCCTCCCAAATATTAGTTGATTCATGAGTTCGTCCATATTCTACCACATGAAAATCTCACATAGTCATAACAATTTGTAAAAATTAACTCGATATTTGTAAAATTGGGTCTTTTGACATATCCATAGGTAATTCGATCCTGTCTTAACACTTCCATCCGCCGTCACTAATGATTTTTCGTAAAGAAAAAGCCATCTCTTATGAGATGACTTTGGCCCGAATTCGATTGACGGCATGGAAGACAGAGGATTTAATCATGCCTTCACTGCGATTCACCAGCTCTGCCGTTTCCTTAATAGAGTATCCATGGATGAGGCGAAGTTCTAATATTTTACGATGTTCGGTGTTGTTAATATGGGAGACAAGATCATGAACACCTTCGCTAATTTCAAGGTGGGGTGTATCGACGTGATGGGTAGGTACCTCCAGACGGCTGTCTCGTCTGAGTGTACGGGTTCGCCTGCGGAAGCTGTCCATCGCCAGGTTACGGGCAATGCGTTTGAGATAATAGAGAATGCGGTCTTCAGGGATATCCACGGTAACGTTCATTAGTCGAATGAAACAATCCTGTGCCAGATCTTCTGCGTCTTGCGGTTGTTTGACGATATGGGATAGATACCTTGTGATTTCTGATTTATAGTTGACATAAGCATCATTAATTAGTGTGCTGTTCATATGATGTGAATCCCCCTTGGATAAAAATCAGGCTTGGGTCCGGTCTGGTATGAGTCTCTTATGATCCAAGTATATCGGGATGTTGTTTCCAAAAGGTTCAGAGTTGTATCGGAGTTGTAACATTTCGTGCTTCCCTCTATTCAAGCATACGGCTTGGGATACAAAATATAGGCAGATGAAGGAAATTCATAGAGCAGGGAGATTACGAAGGTATCATGAGACAAAAAGAGATTTTAATTATTGAGGACGAGGAGTCCATTCGCGATATACTGTCCTATTCGTTACGTAAGGAAGGATTTGAGATCAAGGAAGCAGCTACGGGAAAAGAGGGTCTGGATCTGCTTCGGGATTCGAAGCCGGATCTGATCCTGCTGGATCTGATGCTGCCAGATATGAGCGGTTTTGATGTGTGCAGGCAACTATCTGTGAACTCCAAGATACCTGTCATCATGATCACTGCAAAGTCGGACATGCTGGACAAGGTACTTGGCATGGAGCTTGGGGCGGATGATTATATCACGAAGCCTTTTGATATCCGTGAGGTGGTTGCGCGCATTCGGGCGATTTTTCGCCGGATTGATCTGATCAGCGAGACACTGGAGAATCAGTCCTATGAGGTGGTAAGGCTAGGCAAGCATATTGAGATCCGCAAGGATGAACGGGAAGTGTGGAAAGACGGGGAACGGGCAGGACTCACGAATAAAGAATATGATCTTTTGTTATTTCTCGTGACCCATCATCGTAAGGTTCATACACGTTCTGAACTGCTGGATAAGGTATGGGGATTTGATTTTGCAGGGGATACCCGAACGGTGGACATTCATGTGCAACGGATTCGCAAGAAACTGGATAGTGGTGTGCAAGGCATTTCGATGATTGAAACGGTATTCGGAGTGGGGTACAAGCTGAATATTCAGGTACAGACATGAAGTGGACGATCCAGTTCAAAATGGTGGTGCTATTCTCGGTCATTGTATTTATCGGATTCTCCGTCCTGTTGATTCTGTCCAATAAGGTAGCTCAGGAGAATATGTACCGGGAAGTGCATGAGGATATGGTGCAATCCAAAAGAAATCTGGACATCGCGCTGAATCAGTACTTCCTGATACATAACAAACGCATGAGCAGAGACTCGCTTGAAGCAGGGAGTCGCGAGCTCGCGGAGCAGATTGGATCAGCCGTTGGTGGGGAGATTGTAGTATATGGCCCCGATGCTTCGCCATACGGATCTGTTGGCAGCGAGGTTAACGTTGCTAAGCGGTCTGACCATCCTGATGTGGAGGAAGCCATACATTCCCGGATTGCTTACACCACAGTTGTGGATAAGGGCCGGGTCACAGCCAGTCTGTCCTTCCCGCTCCAGATGGATCAACAATTGATTGGAATTGTACAGATGAAGAAGGATTACACGGAATTGTTCAAACGGAACCTTCGTTTTCAAAATACGATCAAGTTTTTTGCAGCGGTTATTTTCGTATTTGTATTTATCGCATCCATCTTTATTTCCCGGAAAATTACGCAACCTATCCGTGTACTGACAAAACGTTCTGCGGAAGTGGCCCAGGGAAGTCTGAATGCGGACATTCAGATTACAACCAAAGATGAAATTGGTGAATTGGCTTCAAGCTTCACCGTCATGATTGATCGGGTTCGGGAGCAGATTGATGTGATTGAGCGAGAGCGGGACGAAGTGAAGCAAGTACAGGCGAGAAGCAAAGTTTTTTTTGACAATGTGACACATGAATTGAAGACACCACTAACGACGATTCTGGGGTACGCCCAGATTTTGCGGGATAACGGATTTACCGATCAGGACTTTTTTGACAAAGGCATGAATTATATTATCAAAGAAAGCCAGCGTCTCAACACGATGGTTGCGGATATTCTGGAGGTTTCGGTCTCGTCTGCGGTCATTCAGGCGTACCGATTCGAACGTATCGATGTATCCGATATTATCCGTGAAGCTTGCGAGGATATGTCGATTAAGGCCAGTAAGTACAATATAGGCATTCATTATGAGCTGGAGGAACATCAGTATCTACAGGGAGATCGTGATAAGCTGAAGGAGGTCTTCCTCAACGTTCTGGATAACTCGGTCAAGTACAGTGATGTGAACTCCATCATCGAAGTGCAATCCTTCCGGTTAGGTGATTCCATTGCTATTGTGATCCGTGATCAGGGAGAAGGAATCGGTGCTGAAGCGCTCCAGCATGTATTTGAACCCTTTTACCAGGATAAAGGAATCAACAGGGCCGAGAAAGGCAGTGCCGGGCTGGGTCTGTCTATTGTGAAGAACATCGTTGAGCGTCATGGAGGAACAGTGGAGATGAAGAGCATCATGCGGCAAGGGACACAAGTAAATATCAGTCTTCCGGGGGAAATGAACGCATGAGACATCCCGGATTTTGGCGTAAAAACCGCGACAGATTGATGCTGTCAGGGCTGTTGATCGCATTTGTCGGGGGAATATTCGGAATTGGCAGCCTGTTCAGTATCGGAAATCTCAAGCCACGAACCGTAATTTTGCCAAGTGAGCAATTCAATAGCCGTCTGGCACCGCCACCGAGTAGTACGATTCAGATCGAGTCAGCTACCAAGATTCCGAATGACTTTGCAATCTTTGATTTTGAAGTGGTAGATCGGAACACGATTATATTAAATCAACTGGAATCCTCCTATTCCGGGCTTCAGCTGTCTCTCCTGCATCTGGATGATAATGAAGTGAAGAGTATTGCGAGTAATACGGATTATGGCGTTGCGATTAGCCCGGATCACAAGAAAATCATCTACTCCCAGTACCGGGCGGGGCAGGCGCAGAAGACGACATATGAGTATGTGATTGAGAGCGGGGAACGTCGCAAGCTTCCGAACGACAACTCGTATTATAGAGTGTTTACAGGGAACGAATCCTACATCGGTCAGGATGATCTTTCATTTAAACAGGTTGATCTGAGCAAGGGGACGAATCAAGTCATCTACACGTATGATGAGCTAATGGGCATGTTCACAGGACCAAGACAAGGGAAGGGTTCGAGTGATACGTTTATCGTGATGGATGTATTGCAGGTCAGTGAAGATCTGAAGCAGTTTTATATGCTGGTGATGCTGAAAGACAATTATGCCATCTATCGTGTATCGCTTGAGGACGAGCATGAAGTGAAGGCGTATGCTGCAATGGAAGACATTCAACAATTCAAGTTGTTGAAAAATGGTGATATGCTCATCCAGGGAACGATGAATAAGGTACAGGGGCTGTATCGGTATCGAGCAGCGCAGGAGCAGTATGATCTGGTATTACAAGGTTCCATCTGGAACTTCGAACTGGATGCAGATGAATCGCGAATCGCTTACTTTCATCCAATGGATAATCAGAATCTGAAGAATGAGTTGCATATTGCCTACCTGAATGACAGCAAGCTTTCGTCGGATACGGTGATCTACCGCAATATTGATAACTTCATCAATCTGAAATGGAAAGACGATGAGCTATTTGCAGTGGGCAGCACGATGGATAAAAGTGAGATGTACCGCTTTAGTTTCAGAGCCTGGTAAGCTGCGGAAGGCATACGAATATAAGACCTTGGTCTGATGGAGCTGGCGATATCTGCTCTGTGGACAAGGTCTTTTTGTTATGACATGTTACAAGTTGGATACAACTCCGGTCAGCCCGGATACATCTCCACCCTATAATTAAATAGAAATGTGCTACGCGAATCTTTTTGAACAACCTCTGTACATATTTAGCAAGTAGAAAGGAAGACATGTAGTAATGCTTCAAGTTGAACAATTATCCCACTCGTTCCGCAATGGCCAGGGAACCGTGCCGGTGCTTCAGGATATCAACCTGACGATTGGAGAAGGCAAGATGGTAGCCCTGCTGGGCAGTTCTGGTTCGGGCAAATCCACACTGCTGAATCTGATGGCGGGGCTGATGAAACCGGATCAGGGCAAGATTCTAATTGCGGGACAAGATATTGTACGTTTCAGTGAAAATCGCCTGGCTGAGTTCAGGCGTAGTCATATCGGGTTTATTTTTCAATCCTATGAGCTGCTGTCCAATCTTACGATCCGGGAAAATGTAGAGTTACCCTTGGTGTTTATGGGGATAAGCCCTTCGAAACGCAAAGCAAAAGCATTGAAGCTGTTGGAACAGGTTGGACTGGGTGAAAAAGCAAGCTTGTTCCCGTCCCAGTTGTCGGGCGGTCAACAACAACGTGTCAGTATTGCACGCTCGCTCATTACCGAACCCTCGGTGATCTTTGCAGATGAGCCTACCGGGAATCTGGATACCGAGACGGAGGAAGAGATTATTGCGATTTTGCAGCAGCTTAACCGGGATATGAATACAACCTTTGTCATTGTGACACATGAAGCAGAGGTCGCGGAGCAGATGCAAGTTGTGCTTACACTACAACATGGAATATTGGTCGAAGAAGCTGTAAGGGATGTTTGAGGCAAAAGGAGAGGAAATGTGAGAATACTGGATGTAGCACGTATGGCCTGGGGACAGATCATTCGCAGAAAAATGGTCACACTGCTGTGCATGATGGGGCTGTCCATCGGCTCTGCCGCCATGATCATTGCACTTAGCGTGGGGCAGTCCGTACAGACCTATAGCGAGAAAACATTGAACGACAATTACAAGATGGATGAAATCACGATTACACCCAATGAAGGCATACGTACTGGGAACGGCAAGGGGAATGGTCAGACATCGAAGTTTGAACGGGGAGCATTGACGTTGGAAAAGATTCAGATTATCCAAAGACTACCCCATGTTGTTGCCGTGGCTCCCATGTTAAAGCTGGATTCGCTGGAAATGGTGCTTCCGGATGGTCGTAGCACGTATGTTGAGGTCATTGGTACCCAGCTGGAGACCCTGGGCGGGTTTGGATACAAGTATGCTGAGGGACGTGGGGCAGAGGATGGTCGTATGGCGGTAACCAGTTATGGGGCTGCATTTGGACTCGTGGACCCCAAAGTAACTCAGAAGTTATTTGAGCAGTTGAATGCTGATCCATATAACAACGAGCTTTTGGAACAGTTTACGGAAATGTCCGCCAAGCAGGATCAGCTGGTTCAGCAGCTGGTTCAGTTCCGATATGAAGATTATGCAAATGCGAGCAAAACCAAAATGAGTGGCTCTATACGCGTGTCTGGAGAGTTGACGAAGCCTTCCAACATGGATGAGATGAGTGCTCAAAATGATAAAAAGGTATTTCTGCCGCTCGATACAGCTCGTGCATTGCAGGATGAGCTTGGATTACAGCAGGCCGACAGCAGTGCGGCCAAACATCTTAACTCGGCTCTGGTCAAGTTTGAGGACAAACGTTATGTATCCCAGGTGGAAGAACAGATTAAAAAGCTGACGTTAAACACACAGAGTAATCTGTTCCAAGAGGAAGCGATGGCAGGTCAATTGGCGATGTACCAAAAAGCGGCATTGGGGATCGGTGGTTTTATCATGCTGTTGGCCTCATTATCCATTATTGTAGCGATGATTATGTCCACGCATCAGCGTCGTAAACAGATTGGTGTGATGAAGGTGCTGGGCGCAAATCTGTGGCAGATCCGTCAGATGTTTATTACAGAAGCAGCGATGCTTGGATTAATGGGCGGCATAGCTGGTGTGGGGATCGCCTTTGCTGCCCTCGACGGGGTGAACAGTCTGCTGGCGAGTCAGATGGCAGATCAGATGAATGGTCCGATGACCGTCGTTATTCAGCAGTCGGCTCTGCCACTTGGCATCGTTTTTGCTGTTCTGGTTGGCATTGTATCGGGTATATATCCGGCAATCAGCGCATCTCGGACCAATGCATTAACTGTGATCAAATCAATGTAATTTTATCAGCGAAAGGGAAATTGGGCACATGAAGAAATGGATTAAAATCATCATCACCGTTGTACTTTTGGCAGGTGCAGGATACTGGCTGTATGAAAAGTACAAGCCAAAACCGGAGGCGCCTATAGAAATTCCGCCCCCGATTACCTTTGATGTGACACAGGAAACGATGACGCAAACGATACAGGTGAAGGGGAAATCCGTATACACCGATCAGACGGATATTTTTGCTCCGTATGCTTCCAACATCAAGCAGTGGCATGTGAAAAGTGGTGAGCAGGTGAGCAAAGGCGATATCCTGTTTACCCTCGATACTTCCACGTTACAAACAGAAGTAGAACAGTTGCAGAGTGATCTGGAGAAAGCCCAGCTGGAAAATAAGATGAATCAGGTTAGCCTGGATCAGGCGAATATGAGCGAGGCGCTTGGCGTGACGGAAGAGGAGCGCAAGAAGGCATTTGCAGACCGGGAAGGCAAACGCCTGACAAATGAGTTGAATCAAAAAGCACTGGTCCTCAAGGAGAAGGAGATACAGAAAAAGCAGGCAGTAATAAGTAAGTCTGTTGTGTATGCTTCTGCTTCCGGTATATTTCAGATGAATGAAGAGGACAGCAAGACACGTGCAGTGACGGAAGGACAGCTGATCGGGTCCATTACAAAGATCAGCAAACTGAAATTTATGACGATTGTTGGTGAGGAAGAAATGTTCAGACTCAAGGTGGGCATGCCAGTTAAGGTGCGAATGACAGCGCAGAAAGACCTGCAATTCACCGGGAAGGTGAGTAAGGTATCCAAATTCGCCCGCAAGAGTACCGATACGGACCTCAAGCAAGCTTCACAGTTTGACGTGGTCATTGATCTGAAGCCGGATGCCAGAATGTATGGAGGCGTGAGTCTGGAAGGCGATATCGAGACAATGCGGAAGGATAAAGTGACGGTAGTGTCCAGCCTCGCGATCATGCGAGATCAGACCGAACCTTACGTACTGTTAGACAAAGGGAACGGACAGACCGAGCCGCTGACCATCCAGGCTGGAATGGAATCGGGGGACAAGACGGAAGTGGTTAGTGGCTTGAAACCGGGAGACATTGTCGTTTTGCCTTAGATGTAGGAATATAAGAACAAGGCATTATATGTAATGACTATCTAGACGAGCGGGTTCATTCGGCATTGAAAAACACGAGGTTCATTGTGGCAGATTGCCAGGATGAACCTCGTGTGTCGTTTGGAGCAAGGGATGTCCAGATTCCTGCCTGAATTATGGAAAAAAATATAATTAAATTTATATAATTCAATTTACAGTAATATTTACATGTCGTATAATCAGAACATAAGGAGGTGACACCGAACATCATGTTTGTAGATGGATAGGCGAAGACCTTTTTTTTAACTGTTTGAAGAAAGCGCTTACCGAATTTGGGAATCAGACATCCCGTAAGTCATTGTTCACACTTCTTCATGTCTAACACACGTTCAACCACACCCACCATATTATACTCATTCACATGATTCGCCCTCACACACCATTTGTTTGCTCAAGATTCCAGTTATACAACCATTTCTTTTTGGAGGTGATACAACCAACTCATCCGAACGTTCTCTTCGTGCTAAGCATCATAATGACACAGAGGATCAGACATGAGTACAACCCAATCTAACTAAAGGAAAGGTGGAACTATGAAGACTAAATTGAAAACCAAATCGAGAGGTAAGAAAATCCTGCGCAAAGGTGTAAAACAAATGCTGGCTGCAACGCTGCTCGCTGCGGGGATTTTCCCTGGATTGTCTCCAGGCTTGACTCAGGCGGCTGAAGCACATGTGGATAATCCATTTGTAGGGGCAACGGCTTATTTGAACCAGGACTATTCGGCTCTCGTGGATACGTCCATTGCGCTGACCAACGATGCATCGTTGAAGGCCAAGATGGAGACAGTCAAATCGTATCCAACCGCAGTATGGATTGACCGGATTGCTGCAATCTATGGCGGCTCGGATAACGCTGGTCGCAAAAGTGTAGAGCAACATCTTGATGCCGTTCTCGCTCAAAAGAAACCGGGTACGCCAATAACGGCTTCATTTGTTATTTACAATCTGCCCGGACGGGATTGTCATGCACTTGCATCGAATGGTGAACTTCCACTAACACAGGCAGCACTGCAGACGTATAAAACGGATTATATTGATGTCATAGCAGATATCTTTGCAGATCCGAAGTATCAGGATATTCGTATTATTGCTGTCATTGAACCGGACAGTCTGCCTAACCTTGTAACCAACCTGAGTACACCAGCTTGTGGTCAAGCCAGCTCAACAGGTATCTATGAGGCGGGTGTGAAGTATGCATTGGACAAGCTGCACGCCATTCCGAATGTGTACAACTATCTGGACATCGGCCACTCCGGCTGGCTTGGATGGGATAACAACCGTTCTGCAGCAGTCGCGCTATATACAAGTGTTGTGCAAGGAACAGCCGCAGGTCTGAGCAGTGCAGATGGCTTCATTACAAATACAGCAAACACTACACCGCTGGGGGAGCCGAACCTGTCTAACCCTGATCTCAATATCGGTGGACAACCGATTAAATCGGCCAAGTTTTATGAGTGGAATCCTTATTTTGACGAAACCGATTTCACTGCTGCGCTGTATGCCGATTTCGTACAAGCTGGCTGGCCAAGCAGCACAGGTTTCCTGATTGATACTAGCCGGAATGGGTGGGGCGGGGTAGACCGTCCAGCTTCTGCTACGGGCAGCAACATCAACGATTATGTGAATTCCGGACGTGTAGATCGCCGGGAGCATCGGGGGAACTGGTGTAATGCCAGTGGCGCAGGTATTGGTGAAGCACCTAAGGCTGCACCAGGACCAGCGCATCTGGATGCTTATGTATGGGTGAAACCTCCGGGTGAATCCGATGGCTCCAGCTCCGAAATTCCGAATAACGAAGGTAAAGGTTTCGACCGGATGTGTGATCCAACCTTCACAACTCGTGATGGTGTATTAACAGGTGCATTGCCTAATGCCCCAGTATCGGGTCACTGGTTCCATGATCAATTCGTGGCACTGGTGAAAAACGCATTCCCCGTACTTCCTGCAAGTAACGGTGGAGGCAATCCTCCGGGGGGAACAACAGCTCCGGCAGCACCAGCAGCATTGACGGCTTCTGCCGGTAACGCTCAAGTCTCCTTGACGTGGACTGCTTCCGCAGGGGCTACAAGTTATAGTGTGAAGCGGGCACTGAGTGCTTCAGGTCCATTCACAACAATTGCAGCCAATGTAAGTGGAACATCTTACAGCAATACCGGCCTGATCAATGGTACAACCTATTATTATGTGGTGACGGCAACAAATGCAGTAGGTGAAAGTGTTAACTCTGCAACAGCAACAGCTACACCCGTTGCAGGTGTAACGGCGCCAGCTGCACCGACTGCTCTCACAGCAACCGCGGGCAATGCACAGGTGAGCCTGACGTGGACCGCTTCTACAGGTGCAACAAATTATAATGTGAAACGCGCGCTGAGTGCAACAGGTCCGTTCACAACGATCGCGGCGAATGTGAGTGGTACGTCCTACACGAACACTGCCCTCACGAACGGCACAACGTATCATTATGTGGTAAGTGCAGTGAATACAGCAGGGCAAAGTGCCAATTCCGCTGTAGCTTCCGCGACACCTCAAAGTGTCGTTGTACCAACCAGTGATCTTGTCGTGCAATATCGTGCTGGAGATACCAATGCTCAGGATAGCCAGATCAAACCGTATTTCAACATCAAAAATCTGGGCAGTACTGCTGTGAATCTGAGTGATCTGAAGATCCGGTATTACTTCTCCAAAGAAGGCTCGGCTGCGATGGATTCTGCCATCGATTACGCTCAAGTTGGTGGAGCCAATATCCAGCGGACCTTCACAGACTCGTATGTAGAACTGAGCTTCACATCGGGCGCTGGCAGCATTCAGGCTGGTGGACAGACTGGAGACATCCAGCTTCGCATGTACAAAACAGACTGGTCCAACTTTGACGAGACGAATGACTACTCTTTCGATCCAACGAAAACATCCTACCAGGATTGGAATAAGGTAACGCTCTACCAAGGTGGAAACCTGGTATGGGGTATTGAGCCTTAAACTTTACTTGTAACTGTCTTAACCGCGATCCTCGGTGTGTTAGAGGATCGCGGTTTTTTGCTATGCATTACAAGAGTCATTCTCGATTGAAGTATTTGATCAACTGAGGAACGTAGTGGAGGGGACGAAATCGATTCTGAAGAAACGAAGTGTTCGCCTTTATCACCGGATTTTAACCTTGGAAAGGGGATGGAAGAAAATCCGGGGATAACAGCGATCATAAGAACGATTCGTAACCGGAACGGATATCCCTCACAGCTGCAAGTTCTTTTTCTCAAATGACTCTAAAAACACTGATTATTGATCGTTTTGGACGGATATTTGCCTAGGGTCTGGCAGGCAGGATGTCTATAATAGAACCCGATGGGCGGGATCACCTCGCTCGGATTGGAATGAGAATGGAAGGGGGACCGCACTCCGGTAGTCGGGTAAGCTGATTTCTCTTTTTTAATTTTGTAAGCGTAATCATTATGGCGAGTCTGGTCCGTCGAAGAAGGTCTGTACGAATGATCGAACGTCTAATCATCATCGATGTGTATATGCGTCACCTATTCTGTCTCAAGGAGCGTGAAGGTGGATGAACTCAGGAACAACAGTGCCGGTACATAAGGGATCGGTGTCAGGTCGGCAATCCGGTCGCAGGAAGGCAAGTATGCCACTTGCAGCCAAGGTGCTCTCTTCGGCACTCAGCGTAGCTTTGCTCATTGGAGGAACAGCTGGCGTTACGGGAGCGGAAGCTTCCAACGGTAATGGGGCGACGGAGGCTGGCCTGCAATCATATAAGGGGGGCAGTCACGTGAAAGAGATTCAACTGGAATATCTGGATCGGGGTCTGGTGGCTGCATCGACATCTGAAGGTGTTTTTCTCAGTTGGAGATTGCTTGGTGACGAGGCCACAGGGTATAGCGACAAAGGGCTGACAGGTACGGACTTTAACGTCTATCGTGATGGCAAAAAGATCGCTACGGTCACCGACAGCACCAACTATGTAGATTCCGCGGGTAAATCGTCTTCCCGTTATGAAGTGGCAGCGGTGAACAAGAAGGGCAAGGAGAGCAAACGCAGTGCATCCGTCAAACCTTGGGCGAACGGGTATGTGGACATTCCACTGCAAAAACCCGCCGATGGTGTGACGCCTGCGGGAGAAGCTTATACGTATTCCGCCAATGACATGAGCGTGGGTGATGTGGACGGGGATGGCCAATATGAATTTTTCGTCAAATGGGACCCTTCCAATGCCAAGGACGTATCGCAGAAAGGATACACCGGTAAAACCTACATTGATGCTTACACCATAGACGGACAATTGCTGTACCGAATTGATCTTGGGGTCAACATTCGTGCAGGTGCTCACTATACACAGATGCTCGTTTATGATTTTGACGGGGATGGTAAAGCCGAGATGATGTTCAAGACCGCTCCGGGCACGAAGATTATCAAATATAACAAAAAAGGAAAAGTGACCTCCGAGAAATACATCACGCTTCCGAAGCAGGATCGCAAGGCAGGGTACTCGAACGAAGATGATTATCGTTTAAGTGCGGATGGTTACTACGATCACGTGGTGGATATGTTCAGGAACTGGCATAAACACGACGAGGTTGTGAAGGGCAACTGGCCTGCAACATTGGAAGAGGCTTTTGGAATTGAGAAAAAATATAACTACCCATTATCTCAGCAGGATGCCGAGAGCCTGGCCGACTATTTCATTGATGTGTACGCAGTAGAACGCAGCAACCGCAATGAGCTGCGCAAGTTCGAAGGTTTTATCGTGGATGGACCGGAGTATGTTACGGTATTTGAAGGCAAATCAGGCAAAGAGCTGGAGACCATTCCCTATGAACCTGAACGTCATGATGACGGCCTGATGTGGGGCGATTATGCCATGGCACGGATCGAACCGGGGAATCGTGTGGACCGTTTCCTGGCGGGCGTGGCGTATCTGGATGGCAAGACACCGTCTGCTATCTTTGCACGCGGATATTATACACGTTCAACGATGGTTGCCTACAATTGGGACGGCAAGAAGCTGAAAAAGGAATGGAAAGTGGACAGCGGCTGGACACCGATGAAGAACCCGTTTAATGATGGACCGCACGGCGTAGATGGCACAGATCCGCAGTATGGCTCCATTACAACTCAGGGTGCGCACTATTTCAGTGTGGCGGATGTGGATGGAGACGGCAAACAGGAGATCATCTATGGCTCCGCTACGATTGATCATGATGGAAGTGTGTTGTACAGCTCCACAGACCTGATGCCTGCCGAAAGTGCTGCACCGGGAACCATTGCCCGTCTGGGTCATGGGGATGCTCTTCATGTGGCAGACATCGACCCAGATCGTCCGAGGCTGGAGATTTTCATGGTTCACGAGGGTGGTCCGTGGGCGCCATACGGTTATTCCCTGCGTGATGCGAAGACCGGAGAAGTAATCTACGGTGGGTACACAGGGAAAGATACCGGTCGCGGCATGGTGGGGGATGTTGATCCGACTCGTCGTGGACTGGAGACATGGGCTGTAGGTTTGTGGACAGCTAAGGGTGAGAAAATCAGTGATCAGATGCCGGGAACAAATATGAATATACGTTGGGCTGCCGATATGACGACACAGATCGTTGATGGTGCGATTGATGTTACACCAACCATCAAAGACTGGAATCGTGGCACGTTGCTGACGGCAACAGGCACATTGACCAACAATCACACCAAAGGTACGCCTTCTCTTGTAGCTGATATCTTCGGGGATTGGCGGGAAGAGATGCTGGTGAGAACCACGGACAGCTCAGCGATTCGTATCTATCTCAGTACCGAGAAAACGGACCGCAAGTTGTACACCTTGATGCATGATGCGATGTATCGTGTCGGCATTGCCGGACAGAACAGTGGATACAACCAGCCGTCCTACCCGTCCTTCTACATGGCATCGGATATTGAGTGGTCAAAAGTAACGCTGCCTAAGTTCTACACGCCAGGTAAGGGCGGAAAGTAAACAGGCTTGAGTAATAATAGCTAGCAATAACAACATAACATGTGTTCATGATCAGACTGTAACGTAACGCAACGTCATCCGCTTTAAGTATTTTTATCGAAGCTTGGAAGCTCTGAAATTCCAATGTGTCTCGCACATGGAGTTTCAGAGCTTTTTTCACATAAGGATCTGCGGATAAAGCTTGGCGTTTTCCCAGCCATCCGTGTTACATCATTCTTTTACATAAGTTAAGTCTAAATAAGTTGAACTAATCATTTACACGATAACAGAGAGGACAGAAAAAACCTGAAAAAGCGAAGCGTTCGCCTAAATGCTTTCTGAAAGAAAGCTGCATCGGAAGCATAAGCTATCCCCGGATTTTCCCTTTAGAAAGGGAATCAATAAATCTGGGGATAACAGCGATTGGAAGGTTGTTCTGTCATCGTAGTGTCAGTGTTAATAATCTTTATTTCAACTTATATAGATGCACGGTAGAAGCGAACGCTTTAATGGTGTAATTTCCTTGATCATGGATCAATGTGGTAATGGAGCACTCGGGGATCAATTGGTTCTGCATAGCTATAAAATCGGAATGCCAGACGTTAAGCTCGCGCTCGGTAAAGGTTTGCACCAGAAAATCAGTAATGAGTCCACCATGTGCAACCACAATAATGTTACTGTTCTCTGGCTCTTCATTAGCTAATTCGGTTAGGAGGGAGGCCAGACGTTCACCAGCCTGTTTGGCCGAGTCTCCCACGGGTGGGATGTAATCTGGGTCAGACGTACATCGATCCCACATCGCAATGAATTCTTCGAATGACTGATCCGGGCAATCGCCCCAATTGGCACGTTCGCGCAGGCGAGGATCTTCGGTTATACAGGAAGGGGTGTGGCGGGCAATCATACTTGCGGTTTCTCGGGCTCGTCGAAGTGGGCTGGTCAGGATTTTAGTAACAGGATAGGTAGCTCTGGCAAAATGAAGTGCTGTGGCTTCGGCTTGTAAAACCCCTTTGGAAGTGAGGGAGACATCTCCGATTCGTCGTTCTTTGAGACCATGTCTCACCAAATGAAAGGTGGTACTCATGATTAGAATCCTCCTTAAGTATAGACAGTCACATACAATAATTAGATAACATGCTAATTATATATTTATCTAATCAAATAACGCAATGAGGCGTTTAACTAAGACAGTTTATTTTCAACCTATAGAATTGCTACAATGGAGAAAAGTGAGGATCGTTTGTTGAGGACTGGAGGTATGGACATGAGCATCACGAAGCGCTGGACAGGAAGCCTGTATCAGGAGGCATTGCGAACAGAGGACTGCGGTCCGCGTTTCTACGCGTATTATTACAAGCAGTGGGACAACTACCGTATGTCCTATCACCATCATGATTCGACGGAGATCATGTATATTATTTCGGGAATGTGCCGGGTGGATGTGCAGATGCCGGATGGGGGCTCAGAGCAGACCGTTTTGAAAAAAGGGCAGTTCATTATGCTGGACGCAGGTGTCCCGCACCGTTTGCTGGTGGAAGATGGCGTCCCATGCCGGATGCTTAATGTGGAGTTTGGATTCTCAGGCTCACCTCCCGGACAGTTATCCATCCGTCAGCTCGCGTTGGAAGAGGAAGAAGTCCATACTTTACTAACTAATGCTTCGCCATATCTGGTACTGCCTGATCCGGAAGAGGTGTATCACATTATGAAAAGTCTGGTGCTGGAACTTGATCAGCGCGGTCTGATGGAGCAAGGAAGATCAACTGCGCCGATGAGGATTATTCCGTCAGAGGAACGGTCGCATCATCGCGAAGCCCGGAATCTCTCGTCCCCGGAACAGGGTATGCTTGTGCGTACGCTGTTCATCCAGTTGCTGGTCCGTGTTGCACGTCTGCGCGGAGAAATGAGTCGGAGTGCGCCAGATCAGGCGGAGCTGTATGTCAAACGAACTATTGAATTCATGCATCACAATATGGATCGCAATATTCAGATGAAGGATATCGCGTCAGCGGTCAATCTGCATCCGGGTTATTTACATCGTATTTTTCGTCAGCACACGCAGCGGACACCAACCGACTACCTGACGATGCTTCGAATGGAGAAGGCCAAGATGCTGCTTCAGCAGACCAATATTCCGATTTCGGAAATCTCTGACTATGTTGGAGTAGGCAGTCGTCAGTATTTTCATATGTTGTTCAAAAAATATACAGGTCGTACGCCGGTTGAATGTCGTTCCTCTATGGAACGACATGTCAGTCAGTACCCACCGGATGAATAGGCCAATTGCTGTTATTTTCGAATAGACTTGGTTTAGTGAATCTAAGACATAAAAGTTAGGATTTTTGACAACAAGATCTTGAACAGGTCATGATTTTGATAACGCTTCCCCTTTTGCGGTTGGTACAATGATCTCATGAAGAGAGTCATTAACCGAAGCGAAAGATTCGGATTAGGGGAGGACTTAGGGATGTCGTTTAAAGTGGCGTTTATCGGGGCAGGAAGTATCGGATTTACACGGGGATTGCTAAGGGATTTGCTCACGGTACCGGAGTTTAACAACATTGAAATTGCGTTCTGCGATATTAGCCAGCACAATCTGGACATGGTGACTGAGCTGTGTCAGCGGGATATCCGTGAGAATGGATTGAATATTCAGATTCAGCCGACAACGGATCGTAAAGAAGCATTGAAAGATGCGAAGTATGTACTGTGTACGATTCGTGTCGGGGGACTGGAAGCATTTGCAACCGATGTGGATATTCCACTGAAATATGGGGTAGATCAATGTGTTGGCGATACGCTGTGTGCAGGCGGCATTATGTACGGACAACGCGGAATCGCCGAGATGCTGGACATCTGTAAAGATATTCGTGAACAGAGCGCACCTGACGTGCTGCTCTTGAACTATTCCAATCCGATGGCGATGCTCACATGGGCTTGCAACAAGTACGGCGGTGTGCGGACGATCGGACTGTGTCATGGCGTACAGCATGGTCATCATCAGATTGCGGAAGCTTTTGGATTGAAAAAGAGTGAAGTGGATATTGTCTGTGCCGGCATCAACCATCAGACCTGGTATATTCAAGCGTCTCATGAAGGTAAAGACCTTACAGGAGATCTGCTCGAAGCCTTCGAGAAACATCCGGAGTACAGCCGCACCGAGAAAGTGCGGATCGATATGCTGCGCCGCTTTGGGTATTACAGTACGGAATCGAATGGTCACCTGAGTGAATATGTGCCGTGGTACCGCAAACGTCCAGAAGAGATCAACGAATGGATCGACCTGGGCAACTGGATCAACGGAGAGACGGGTGGATATTTGCGGGTGTGTACCGAGGGGCGCAACTGGTTCGAAACTGATTTTCCAAACTGGATGAAGGATGAACCGATGCAATTCATTCCGGAAAAACGGGGTGAGGAGCACGGTTCGTATATTATCGAGGGACTGGAGACCGGACGCGTCTATCGCGGACATTTCAATACCGTTAATAATGGAGTCATCTCCAACCTGCCGGATGATGCAATTATTGAGGCACCGGGATATGTGGATCGTAACGGTATCTCTATGCCGCATGTAGGCGATCTGCCACTTGGTCCGGCTGCGGTATGTAGTGTGAGCATTTCCGTGCAACGGCTCGCGGTTGAAGCCGCGGTGAACGGAGATGACAAATTACTTCGTCAGGCGTTCATGATGGACCCGCTCGTGGGTGCCGTATGTAATCCGAAAGAGATCTGGCAGATGGTCGACGAGATGCTCGTTGCACAGGCCCAGTGGTTGCCACAGTACGAAGATGCGATTGCCGCCGCAGAAGCAAGACTTGCTGCAGGTAACTTGATTCCAACGAAGGAATATGAGGGCGCCGCGCGTCTCAAGGTGAAAACCGTTGAAGAGATGCAGCAGGATCGCGATGCTGCCAACAAAAACGCGGGTGAATCCGATAAAGGAAAAGATCGCGAGAAAGTGCAGCAATAAATAAAGGCAGGATGTACAACAACGAAATATAAACGGAATATGAAAATCAAGAAAAATGAATAAGAAATATAAAGAGTAGACGGGGCCCTCTCCAGTATTGGAGGGGCTCTGTTTGATTCTATTTTTTCTCAACGACACGAACCACAAACGTAAAAGACGTATCTCCCAGGCTGATCTGTGAATCTTGAGGGGAAGACCAGCGGACAAATGCTCCATAATAATGTGTCCCTGGTTCCTTGGGAAGTTGGAAGGTCCCATCCGTAGAAGTAACGTATGCATTGCGGTTGTCCACATATTCAGAAATACTTATCTCATCCGGGGGGATATCTATACCCATGTCTATGGATAAATCCTCACCGGCAAGAACTTGGACCGGAGTGTTGTCTTCAAAATTTAGACTAGCGTAATCAGCGCAGGTGCCTCCCCAGCAATAACTGCCCTGTATAGCAGGAATAGAGATGCCGCTTTCGCTCTGAATAGTTGGCGTAGGCAGTTTCAGAGGTAAGTTGGGCTCCGGTTCATGAACCTGTTTTGATCCCATTTCGACTTCCTTTGTACTATGACTTGGAGTAGGATTACAGCCGGATAATATCAGCATAGTTGAAAGAAAAACCAATGTGGTCAATGTTCTTATCGTATTGAAGAATTTTATTTCATCCACCTCCCAAATATTTTCCAGACGAAAAGCGAGAGAGAAATGTTGCTAATCAATGAGTGGGTACGGAGTTGAAGGGGCTACATAATTGGGATTTCCAATATGCGAGAAGCTGGTAGAACCGGCACAAGTGAAAGAGGTTTTTTCACAGATTGTTGACAATTAAGCTGCATGAAATAGAAGGAAATAGGCAAGAGACTCGACTCTTCTCCCATGCTATGTTATTATAAATCTCTGATAACGTGGTAACGAACTAAAGCGTTTGGGTTTTGGTTATAGACATGGAGGGGTACAAGAGATGAGAAAAAAAGCGATTCTACTATTATTCATTAGTATATGTGTATTGATTGTGGCTGGTTGTTCCAGTTCCGCAAGCAAAGATGATAACACGATTGTTGTAGGTATTGACGACAAGTTTGCTCCAATGGGTTTCCGGGATGAGCAGAACGAAATTGTTGGTTTCGATATTGATTACGCAAGAGCTGCAGCGGAGAAAATGGGTAAAAAAATCACATTCCAGCCAATCGACTGGTCTTCCAAAGAGTCAGAGCTGAATAGTGGCCGGATCGACATGATCTGGAACGGGTACACCATTACAGATGAGCGCAAAGAAAAAGTGCTCTTCACGAAGCCGTATCTGGAAAACAGCCAAGTTGCTATTACCTTGGCAGACTCACCAATTACAAAGCTGGATGAACTCGATGGCAAAAATGTGGGATTGCAGGCGCTGTCCTCCGCGGCAGATGCATTGGCAGCAAGTCCGCTTAAGGATAAAGTCAAAGCTTCCGAATTTAAGGATAACGTGCTTGCACTGACGGATCTGAAGACAAAACGTCTGGATGCGGTCATCATTGATGAAGTGGTAGCGAGATACTACATGTCCAAAGAAGAGGGAACATTCAAACTGATGGATGAATCTCTTGCACCGGAACAATATGGCATTGGTATCAAAAAAGGCAATGAAGAGCTTCTGAATCAGCTGCAAAAAGCGCTGGATGAGTTGAATGCAGACGGAACAGCGGCTAAGATCTCCACTCAATGGTTGGGTGAAGATAAGGTTCTGAAATAGGCAGGTTACACACCTGATATATAGTTAGAAACAAAACGGACCCCGTATTCCATGCTGGAGCGATTTATGCTTCGGAGGAATGCGGGGTTAACAGATTAGAGGAGACAAAATAATGAGTTGGGATTATCTATCGACCATTTTAAAACCGATGTTAGAGGGTGCACAGACCACCATTTTCATGTTCTTGCTGGCGATCGTGTTATCTGTGCCGCTTGGATTTGCAGTCACGCTCGCGATGAGAAGCCAAATTAAACCGCTGGCGTGGATTGCCCATACCTACGTCTACGTAATGCGAGGAACACCACTGCTGCTCCAAATTCTATTCTTCTGCTTCGGGTTACCGTTGCTTCCGGTAATTGGGGAATACTTGGTGTTTGATCGTTTTGTTGCGGCAGGGATTGCGTTCATCCTGAACTATGCGGCTTACTTTGCGGAAATCTTCAGGGGCGGACTGCTTTCCATTGATAAGGGGCAACATGAAGCGGCGAAAGTTCTGGGATTAACGAAGTGGCAGACAATGACCAAAGTCATCATCCCTCAGATGATTCGTGTAGTATTGCCCGCAACGGCCAATGAGTCCATTACGCTCATCAAGGATACGGCACTGCTCTATGCTGTTGCTGTACCAGAGCTGTTGTATTATGCACAAGCGGCGGTAAATCGGGACTTGCAGTTGATCCCTTTCTTCGTGGCAGCGGTGATGTATCTGCTCATGACACTCGTACTCACGTTGTTGTTCAAGGCACTGGAGAAGCGCTTTTCATTTGAATAAATTAAATCTGATCAATCAAAGGACTGTCTGCATATGACACATATAATAGAAGTAAAAGAGTTGAGAAAATCTTTCGGTACCCTTGATGTGCTGAAGCAGGTATCCTTCAACGTGGAACCAGGCGAAGTGATTGCGGTGATCGGTCCTTCGGGATCGGGGAAAAGTACGATGCTGCGCAGCCTGATCCATCTGGAGGATATTTCGGGTGGAACGATTCGCATTCAGGATCAGACGTTGGTTGATAATGGCCGTTACGCGGGTGCCGCAGATATTCGCAAGATGACGGATCGTATGGGTATGGTATTCCAGCATTTCAACTTGTTCCCGCATCTGACCGTACAGGATAATCTGGAACTTGCACCGAAGACTTTGAAAAAAGAAAGCTCAAATGTCATTCGATATCGTAGTCTGGAATTACTCGGCAAAGTAGGGCTGTCGGACAAGGCCGATGTCTATCCAGCCAATCTGTCTGGTGGACAGAAACAACGTGTTGCCATCGCTCGCGCACTGATGATGCAGCCTGACATTCTCCTGTTCGATGAGCCGACGTCGGCACTCGATCCGGAGCTGACTGGAGAAGTGTTACGCGTAATCAAACAGCTTGCACAGGAAAATATGACCATGATGATTGTCACGCATGAGATGGGCTTCGCCCGTGACGTTGCGGATCGTGTATTTTTCATGGATAACGGCGAGATCGCAGAGGCAGGTCCGCCAGAGCAGATCTTTGGCAATCCAAAGCTTGCACGTACCCGGACGTTTTTGCAGCGGGTGGAAGTGGAAGGATAGAAGAAACTTCAAATCTAAGAAATGTGGAAAGAACGCAATCCTATAAGTAATAAGGGATTGCGTTCTTTTTTTGAAAGTAATAGCTTATGTCCACAGGTATATGTTCCAGATCATCAATACCAGGGCCAACACGATATAAGTTACTACATTCCAACGTGTTCGAATTCGATAAGTGGTGTAACTCATGATTCCAAACAAAACAATACTAAAACATAATACCGCTACATTATTTTGATAAAAAGCAATAAGTAGAAGCATCACAATCATAAGTATGTTCATTACTTTATCAATTTTCATCGTAGTGATCCCCCAAAGATACTCAGAAAAGTATTACGACTATAATAATATCTATATGTTAGAGGTATTCTTGATTTATGTCTTCACACGGATAAACGGTTCTTAAATTCATATCCTTGAAGTACAATCTATAAGCTTATGGATTAAGATATGTGACCGGGATGATGGGGATAAAATAAATCTAATAGTAATTCATAATTAGAATAATATGGATATTGTTATTCCTATTAATCGATTATAATGAACATACTTAATAAACAGGGAGGATTTACCTTGGAACATCGTGAAAGTGATGTGGATCGTTATTATAACGACACACTTCCACCACCACCTTATGTAATACCAAAAACCAATAGCAAATCGATTGCAGCTCTTGTCTTGGGGATATTGTCCATCGTGATTCCATACGTGGGATTACTGATTGGTATTGTTGCCATCATCATTGCCTCCATATCACTCAAAGAAATTAAGAACCGCATGGAGCAGGGCAGAGGATTAGCCATTGCTGGGCTTGTCTGTGGAATCATCAGTGTAGCGTTATATTTATTGTTGATTGCGCTCGTACTGTTATTTACTTTCGCTGTTTCGAGTTCTGATATGTACTCTACATACTAGAAATATGAAGTTAGCAAACTTAGATTGTAGCTAAAACTAAAAAAAGCAAAGGCGTACCTTAGCCGACACCCCTTGTTGTCCAGAAGAGGGTGGAGCATAGGTACACGCCTTTGCTTTTTATTTTACTTTTTACATATGAAGTACGACCTCACCGCTAACGTCCTCAACCTCACGGGTCCGATGCATAAGGAAATACGTTAAGGTTCCTCCAAGCCCAATCACGGCGAAGATACACAGAATCCCGATCTGATCCCAAGCCACGCCGAACTGTCCACTTGAGATGACTGCTTTATATCCCGTTACCGAATAGGTCATAGGCAGCCATGGGTTGAATACTTTCAACCAATTAGGAATAAGTTCGAGCGGGAAGGTGCCCGCGCTGGTAGTAAGCTGGAAGATCAGCATCAGAATCGCGAGGAAACGACCCGGATTCTCCAGCCAAGTTACCAGTGCCTGAATGATGTACATGAAGCTTAGGCTGGTAACAAAGCTGAACAAGAGGAACAATGGAACGCTCTGAACATTCAGACCCAAGCCATACAAGACCAGCCATGAAGCAAGCAGGGACTGTACAGCACTCATGAGTGTAAAAGCCAGCGTTTTACTCACAAAACGATTCCAGCCACTTGCGTCACTAACCGTACTGCCGCGTGTTGGCACTACCAGTGTGGCAATCAATGCCCCTACAAATAGCCCGAGTGACAGGAAGTATGGCGAGAATCCTGTACCATAGTTAGGAACCTCGTTATATTTATGCTCATCGACCTGAACAGGCTCTGCATACATGGTTACCAATTCATCGGTCTTTTTCACACTACCCGTCTGCTCAGCCGCTTCATTCAGCTTGGTGGCAAGTTCGCCAGAGCCGTCCGTTAGCTTAAGCGTACCTTCTTTTAACTGACCGGCGCCGTCATCGAGCTTATGTGAGCCATCTGCCAAGGTTGAGATTCCGTCTGTAAGCTGGCTTACACCTGCAACCAACTTGCCTGCACCAGCATTCAATTGAGCTGAACCATCCGCAAGTTTGGCTCCGCCAGCGGCTGCTTCGGATAATTTGGAATTGAACTGTTTCAGCCCTGTTGCAAGCTTTTCTTGTCCGGCGGACAACTCCGTAGCTCCTTCTACCAGTTGTTGATGACCCTGTACCAACTGGCTGCTGCCTTGATGCAGTTGTTGCTGTGCAGCGTACAAGTTTTGACTGCCTGCGACCAATTGCTGTCCACCCTGATACAGCTGTTCACTGCCTGCCGCTACGGCCTGACTAGCTGCTAGTAGCTGCTGCACAGCAGGACTTGCGGCAAGTTCCGGACTCGCTTCGGCCAATTGAGTAAGACCTTGCGCAACAGCCTTGGCACCCTCGCTAAGTTTGCCACTGCCCTCAACAGAACTTTGCAGCCCAGCAGTCAGCTTTGCACTGCCTTCCTCGGAAGCCGCCAGTCCTGCATCCAGCTTGACTGCGCCTTCCTGAGCAGATTGAAGGCCAGCCTGTAGCTGTTTGCCGCCTGTTTCAGCCTGGGTTGCTCCATCACTTAGCTTCGTACCTGCTGCTGCCAATTGAGACAGGCCACTGGACAAGGCACTCGCGCCAGTATGTAGATCACCTATGCCATGGGCGAGCGTAGTCGTACCTTCTTTTAACGGAACTACGCCCGTTTCCAGCTTGTCGGTGCCTGCCGCCAGTTTAGAGAGGTTCTCTTTTAATGTAGCAGCACCCTCATCCAGCTTAATCGCACCATCATGAATCTGACCTGCACCATCCCCGGCATCCGCCAAACCGCCAGAGATTTTTTCAATCTGATCCAATAACGTTTCGGTATACGATTCTGTGACTTTGGCAGCGACTTTGGAGCGAATTTGTTTGACCGCCGTGCCGCCGATCTGACCCGCGAGGAAGTTGTATCCTTCATTGGGCTCATAGATAAGGTCGGCCGGCTCGGGGCGCTCATCCATCAGAGTGGTGGCTTTTGCTGAAAAATCCTCTGGGATCACAATCGTCATATAATACGTGTTGTCCTCCATACCTTGTTCTGCTTGTTCACGAGTCACGAATTGCCAGTCGAAATCATCACTTTTTTTCAATTCATCGACCAGATTCTGACCGACCTCGAGTGATTTGTCATTGTAGACTGCACCCTGATCCGTGTTGACCACGGCCACAGGTAACTCATTCATTTTGCCATAGGGGTCCCAGAATGCGTTCAGGAACAGGCCACTATACAGCACGGGAATGAACAGTACAACGAGAATTGGAATAAATACTTTTGGTTTCTTGAAGGCGGACTTCAGATCCTGCCCAAATACGCGGAATGATTTCATCATGTTCTCTCCCTATCCTTACGCTAATCCGTTTGTTCTATCTCTATTATGTGTTGAATCTAGCGGCATGCCTTTCTCGAGGTGGGGGATAAGCCATTCTTGAGAAAGAGGCCCACAAAATCTTTGATCTGATCTTTGTGCAACGTAGGATGCGCTTTGTTCCAATCTGAGGTTAAGGTGACATACAGCTTCAACAGGACAAAAGAAACCAGCTTGGGATCGTCCCTGCGAATCTGCTCCAACTCCATGGCACGGCTCACCTGCCGCTCCAGATATTCAAGAATGGCTGTCTCCACTTTCTGCAGACCTTCATTGGCCTGCGGCGTACCGAACTCGTTGACCTCCTGAAAGAGCTTGATCAACAGCTCATGTTCCTCCCGGTACTCCAGCAAAGAATCCATACTCATATGCACGTTATCCAGAAAGGAGTTCTCTTCCTTCACCGTCTGCTCTGTAATCTGTCTCATATCTGCAATGATCGAGCGCAGAATCTCGCTGAACAGTTCTTCTTTATTTTCGAAAAAAGTATAGATCGTTCCCTTGCCCACATTGGCAAGTCTCGCAACCTGCTCCATCGTTGTGGCTTTGTAGCCAAACAGGGCAAAGGATTTCTCGGCAGAATCCATCACCTGTTGCCTTCGATCTATCGTTTTCATCGCATATACACCTCCTTGTAGATTGAAAGGATAATAGTAAGGTAAATCCTTTATTGACCGTTTTACTATTACGGTCAGTTGGTCGTTAACAAATGTAGCACTTAAACAGGGAATGAGGATGTGAGCTTTGTCATAATGTGGGCTGGGGGATGAAAACAATAAATGAGTATAGGAAAGTGCGGATGAGAAGTTTCTATAATATGGAAAAGTGCTAAATATATCAGTTATAGAGTTGAATAGCTATAATAGCAAAGGGTGGCGAAGAAACAGTAAATATTAAAATACAGCAAAGAATGAGGAGTACGTATGGAACACGTTTTATGGACGATCTATCTTGGATTGCTTGGCACAGCATCACTATCGTATCTTATTAAAGGAAAGTATAAGTCGAGCCTTAGCAAAATCGATTTTGTCGTATCCGTTATTACATGGATAGGGTTGCTAGGATATGTAACGGAAACGGCTATTTTAAATCCTTCTTTGTGGAAAATTATTACTGTGACAGCTCTGTTATGGGATGTATTATTCGCAATGCTTTTAAAGGATAACGAAGGGGAAGAGATTTTGGATGGATTACCAATTATGACGAGGAGAGTTTGGATGTTGATAACATTAGTTATCGCGATTGGACCTCTATACTATGGGCTGTTTAGATATGCTTTCTCTTAAGTGGAGAACTTCTTATATATTTTATTAACAATGTAACTTAATGGTACAATTCTGCGTCCAAACTCTAAGAGTCAGATTATATATTAGAGTGAGAGGAGGTCTACTTTGAAATATTTCTCCTACCTCCTGATGATGTGTCTTGTCCTAATGGGTTGTTCCGATTCATCATTGGAAAGCAACGATACAGCACCATACCGAATTCAAAGAGAAGGACAGACGATGACGGCAACCAGGCAATTGGGTGAATATGAACTCCGATTAAGTGTCCAACAATTTGGTGATCACGACTTCACTTTTAAACCAGGGATAAGGTATAGGGGACAAGATGCCAACCACGAGATTTTCCATTCGAAACAGCTTTTCGATATTGATCTTCAAATGGATGGAAAGACGCTTCTCCCGTCGAGGTCAAGTACCAGTGAAGAATTGGCAACTGAATTAAAGAAAGATAGCTGGTATTCAGAAGAAGTTGAAATAATCCTTACACCGGAGCAGGTTCAATATATATCGAATGGTGAGGCCGATCTTATTCTTAATGCTGGATTTCGATCCGAACAATCTGGCTACAATGACGAGAAAAAGATGATTATAAGTGGGGAAGACATACTGTTTAAACAAGTAGATGCTGATCAAAAGGAATAAAACACCTGGTAACAACAAAAAACCAAGGCTTTGAGTGTAGTCACTCATGAGCCTTGGTTTTTACTGTGTCGTATTCTTGTTATCTGTATCCTATTAATTCTATTCTGCGCGTACTTTAAAGAATGAGATCAGTTCTTGCAGTTGCTCGGATACAACCGAGAGCTCATCGGAGGCACTCACAATGGCTGCCATGGAGGCTTCCTGCTCATCAATTGACTGCTCAATTTGTTTACTGCTGCTTGCTGCCTTACTGACATTGGCAGACAGTTCATCGGCCGTGGCAGACATTTCTTGTGTGCTTGCCGAGATCTCTTCAGTAGAACTGGAGATATCCTGGATCTGGTTTGCAACTTTATTCGTAGCAGTCAGAATATTCTCGAAGAATACACCAGTCTCTTGGGTAACTTCCAAGCCTTTGGTGACTTCCTTGGAACCCAACTGCATCGCTTCGGAAGACTGCATGATATCCCGTTGAATTTCTTCAATCAACTGTCGAATTTGCTTCGCTGATTCCTGCGATTGCTCTGCCAGGTTACGTACCTCGCCTGCAACCACTGCAAAACCTCTTCCTTCCTCACCTGCGCGGGCTGCCTCGATTGAAGCGTTAAGTGCAAGCAAGTTGGTTTGTCCGGCAATCTCCGTGATTACGTTAACAATGTTGCTAATCTGGTTCGAGTTATTTTCCAAGGACTGAATCGAGTTTGACGTATTTTGCACGGCACCGGAGATCAGGCGCATCTGCTCAATGACTTGTTGCATCACCACATTACCCGTGCTGGAGCGCTGCTCCATGCTGAGTGCTTCATCTGCTACATCGGCTGAGCTGCTGGCGATTGTCTGCACTACCGTTGACATCTCTGTCATGGCACGTGCATTCTCCACAGTGGCTTTGTCCTGTGACACCAGTCCAGTAGATATTTCCCGAATATTGGTGCTGATGGATTGAATGTTTACATTATTTTTCTCGGAAATGCCCAGTAGTTGTTTGGAAGATTCCGAGAGGTGATGCGAAGTATTCTGTACTTTATAGATGGTTGTATTGAAGCGATGGATCATCGCATTGAACTTCTCGTTGATGATACCCAGATCATCTCGCCCGGTATCGATAGTTACGTCCAGATTACCCGTGCTGACTTCTTCGATACCTTTCATCAGATTGCGGATCGGAAGCAACGTTCTTTTCAGCAAAATGAATTGCAACACCATGAACAGGATCAGGAAACCGATCAGGAACATCAAACCGTACGTGAGTAGTTCGTTCAGTCCTTTTGGAACCGCGCTTGCATCGACATCGAAGTAAAGAGCAGCGTACATGGAGCCATCTGCGTTATTAATTGGATAGATCAGAGTGGTCCAAGTTCCGTATTCATCCGTGTAGAAATCACTGAAGGCAGGCTTTCCGTCCTTTTTCATCTGTTCCAGCACTACAACGTTATTCTGAGGCAGCGGGTACATGGCACCTGCGGGCAGATTACTTTCCTCGAATGGTTCCAATAGGTTCGTTGGAATCGCGATGATGGACGTTCCGTTTCCTTGCTCAAGTTCTGAACCAAAAATGTACGCTTGCGCGATGTTTGGATAGAATTCATGGATGGAATCGAGATAAGCTTTCATTTCCAGCTGTACAGGACCGGAGTAGCTTTTTTCCTTAGCCGCTTCTGCCACTTTGGCAGTGTCGAGATCATCGTACCATTTCTGGGTGATGACGGTAGCCTGATCGTGCAACTGTTCAACCAGAATGTTTTTTTGCAGCTGGTAAGCCGCAGTAATCAGGATAATACCAATCAAGGTGATGCTACCAAACGAGATCACCAAATTTTTAATGAAGAAAGGCATGGTACTCCAGCGAAGCTTAGTTAACAAGATTGTTCACTCCTTCTACGATTGTGACGAAGGACTTATCCTGGTGTTGTACACGCTATGTAATTATTAACTTGAAAAATGTGAAATCGTCCCTAAATAACCTATCTGATCAAATTCTTTTTTGTTTCTAAAAGTTTTTCATAATGAGTTTTGCTATTCACGTATATGAACTCCAGGTAAGTTCTACTCTTCAGATATATCGTTATAAAGGCATACTAATGTTAGATATTTGCAACAAAATAGGACTTATGAACCGGTTCCAAGGTTATATTTGCGCTTTTTTCATTATATTTCTTGTATATCCATGAAAATTTCATAGTGATACATACTATTTATTTTTATGGTTTATCGCGTTTAAGATTCACTAAAGGTTCATCCCCTAACATGTTTACATAAGCCACAGTTGCTTAACAGAAACCAAGAAGGAGGATTCATCACTTGAATATTTTATTACGAAAAGCTGCAGTAACGGCATTATCCGTGACCATGGTAACGTCATCTTTTGGGCTGATCGGAAGTCCGAATGCAGCATATGCTGCAGAAAGTACAGCGACAACCACGAGTGCAGGCGTGACGCAAGCTTATGAATCGTTGTTCCAGACGGATAACGTCATTGACGTGAATGTAACGATTGATGATGCAGACTGGAAGAGCATGCTCGAAAGTCCGCTGGATAAGGATTATAAGAATGTTAGTGTGGAAGTGGACGGCAACAAGCTGGACAACGTCGGTTTCTCCACCAAGGGCAATCTGACCCTGAAAGCCGTAGCCTCAATGGAAGATTCGAACCGTTACAGCTTCAGACTGAAGTTTGATAAATACGACAAAACACAAACGCTGCTTGGACTGGACAAAATGGTACTGAACAACAACTACGCCGATCCGTCGTATATGCGTGAAGTTCTTCACTATGAAGCACTGCGGAGTATTGGCATGGATGTACCAATGACAAACTATGTTAATCTGTACGTTAACGGCGAGCTGGTGGGTTTCTATACTGGCGTTGAAGCAGTAGATGACAGCTATCTGGAGCGCAACTACGGTGAGGATTACGAAGAAGGCGTCCTCTATGATACGGATGAGAAGAGTTATCTTCAATATGAAGAGGGCAGTGACTACAGTACAATCACCAAAGACTTGGGTACGGATAAGGACAAAACCAAACTCAAAACCTTCATCCAAACGCTGAACGAGATGCCAGAAGGTGAAAAAGGCGATATTGAAAGTGTACTGGACGTAGATTCAGCACTTCAATATATTGCAGGCAACATGGTTTTTGGCAACTATGACAGCTATAACGGCGACAAAGGACACAACTACATGCTCTACAGTGATGCCGATGGCAAGTTCACCGTTGTTCCTTGGGACTTTAACATGTCCTTCAACGGGTACTCGGGTGGAGGCGGACGTGGCACAACAACCGGATCAACCACGACCAACACCAACGCAACAAACGTATCTGTGGACGAGCCCGTACTGGGCATTAACATGGAAAATGTACCGATGATTAATAACCTGCTTGCTGTACCGGAGTATAAGGAAAAATATTTGAGCTACGTCAATGAACTGACGGACTATATGGAAGGCATTCAGGATCGTATTACTGGCCTTGCCAATGAGATTCGTCCTTATGTAGAAGCAGATCCTACGAAATTTTATACGACAGAACAATTTGAATCCAACATTGCTTATTCTACAAATGCAGATGCAGCAGGTGGTATGGGCGGTACACCACCAGAAGGATTTGAAGGCATGACCCCACCTGAGGGTATGGAAGGTATGACGCCGCCTGAAGGTTTCGAAGGAATGACACCTCCAGATGGAACAACACCTCCAACTCAGCCGGGTGCTGCAACTGGAAATGGTACAACAGATGCAACAACGGGTACAGATAATACGCAGACACGCCCTAGTGGTAACTTTGGCGGTGGGGGCGGAGGCATGGGCTCCATGGCAGCCGGGTCACTGACGACATTTGCACTGAACCGTCTTGTGAACCTGCAAGAGCAACTTGGACGTGAAGTAACACCGCTGCCTGAGACTTCGGAAGAGACAGGTTCGAATACCTCATCCGGAACAAACGACAAAACCATTACCGTAACACTCGATGGTAAATCGATCACATTCCCGGATCAGGACCCGCTGCAGCAAAGTGGCCGAGTGATGGTGCCTGTGAACGCAATCCTCGAAGCGATGGGTGCAGAAGTGACTTGGGACAAAACGGCGAAGACGGTAACAGCGGTTCTGAATGACCAGACCCTTGTGCTCAAGATCGGAAGCAGCACGGCAACCGTAAATGGAGAGACACTCGAAATTGATGCACCAGCGATCATTCAAAACAGTCGCACACTCGTGCCTGTACGCTTCATCTCAGAAGGACTGGGACTTACCGTGGACTGGGATCAAACCGCTGCACAAGTAAGCCTTACATCCAAATAAGAAATATCTCCTGCAGATCAACGTTGTTGTATGGAGAACGAGAAAAGGGATTCGATGGTCAGATCGAATCCCTTTTTGTTCTGCTTTTCAGGTTAGACGGAGCGAACATCCAGCAAAATCCGGCCTCGTCCATGTCTGGCCTCACTTTTGGCATGCGCTTGATTCGCTTCACTTAAAGGGAAGATGGAATCAATCTCTGAACGGAGGGAACCGTTAGCGATTAGCTGAGCAATCGTGTACAGGTCCTCTGATGTCGGGAATTTGGAATTAAACTTGGCTGTAACGCTATACTGCGCTGCTTTTTCGGCAGAAGGCAGTTGAGTTAACGATACCAGTTTGCCCCCAGGCACTTAAATATGTGGTTGGCAACATAAATGAGCGGAAATATTTTTAGTACTACCTCTATATGAATTTAGACATATCCAATTTCTCTTTCTAGATTGTTTAAATTACCAGACAGCAGATCATTCTCACATAATTACGGAGAAAGAGGAAAAACTTTGATTTTTAATTTCGATTACTGTGATAAATGTCACTGAAATATTATAAATATTGTGAACACTCCTACCGATAAGACTATAGTGATATTCGAAACGGAATCGAAATTGGCTTGGATATCCCCACAATTACATAGGGAAAAGGGTGGCTCACACACATGCGAAGCATGAGCATCGGTACCAAAATCAGTTTGATCGTTATCAGTATATTTATCGTCTTCTCTTCAGCCGTGGCGGTAAGTGTAATCCTGGAGATGAAGCAGGGGATCACGACATTTGCTACAGAGAAGGCAAAGCGAGATTTGGAGATGGCGAATCGTATCATTACATATAAGCATCCAGGAGATTGGGCCATTAAGGATGGACAATTATTCAAGGGAGATACCGCGCTGGAAGGCAACTTCGAACTGGTGGATGAGATTGGACAAGCATCCGGGGACACGGTAACGATCTTCCGAGGTGACGAACGTGTTGCTACGAATGTTATGGCGGACGGGGAGCGCGCTGTCGGCACGAAGGTATCGGCAGAGGTCGCTCAGACCGTTTTGCAGCAAGGGGAAAAATATTTCGGTGAAGCCGTGGTTGTAGGTCAGAAATATCAGACGGCCTATGAACCAATTAAGAACGCGTCCGGAGAGATTATCGGGATTTTCTATGTAGGGGCTTCTCAATCGTTAATTGATGTGATTATCTCTTCGTTCCTCAAGACGTTCCTGATCGTATTCCTGCTCGCGATGTTGGTCGCGATTACCCTGATCCTGTTGTACGTTCGCAGGGTGAGAGTGAGGATCGAACGGGTATCCGTGGCGATTAAGCGTGCGGGTACGGGCGATTTCACACAGCCAGTTGTGGACAACGTCCAAGACGAGATTGGCATGCTGGGAACGGGATACAATGAGATGAGAAGTAATCTGCAGGTCATCATTCAGGGTGGCCTTCAGGCTGCGGAGAAAGCAGAGCATTCGACCGGGCTGCTACTGAAGATTGCGGATCAAACGGCCAAAGAATCCGCGCAGATTGCATCCTCTGTTGAACAAGTCGCACAAGGAGCCGAGAGTCAGACAATTAGTACGGAAGAAAATCTGCAGGCCATGGAAGAAGTGGCCATAGGCGTACAAAGTATGGCGGACAAGGCCTCCAGCATCTCGGACGCTGCTTTGTATTCACGTAAACAGGCAGAAACCGGAGGTGAAGCGGTGCAACTTACCGTTCAGCAGATGTCTACGATTGAATCTTCCGTTACCACAACGGATGAAGTCATTCGTATGCTGGAAGGGAAGTCGGCACAGATTAGTCAGATGGTTACCACCATTCATGAGATTGCGAATCAAACGAATCTGCTCGCCCTCAATGCATCCATTGAAGCGGCAAGAGCTGGGGAGCATGGCAGAGGATTTGCCGTGGTATCTACCGAGGTTCGTAAACTGGCTGAACAAGCTGGAGAATCTTCAGATCGAATTGAAGAACTCGTCGAAGCCATGGAACAAGATATGCAGCAATCGCTATCGGCCATGTCGAGAGTGAAGGACGAAGTACAGGAAGGACTGCGCTTGACCCGGGAAACGGAGCAAAACTTCAGCCTGATCCGGGATACAAACCTGCGTATTGCTACAGAGATTGAGGACATGGCTGCGACGAGTGAAGAGATGTCCGCAGGTGTGGAGCAGATTGTGGCTTCTGTGCATGAGATCGCTCGCCATGCGCAGACGGCCAGTACCAATTCACAGCAGGCTGCCAGATCTGTTCATGAACAGCTCCAGTCGGTAGAGCAGATCAAGGCATCTGCGGCTATTTTGTCCGCTGTGTCGACAGAGCTCCAGACCTCACTTAGTCCGTTTAAGATTTAATATCTGTTACAATAGGGAAAAGGAGGGACTACAATATGGCCCCTGATAAAACAAAACTTTTCCCAAATGAGAATATCCGTACGGTATGTTACATTCAAAACCTGCCGCCGCGTTCCAACGTGGACATTGGTGATTATACGTATTATAGCGATAACACAAATCCGCCAGAGCAATTCTATGACCGGATACAGCATCATTATGACTTTATTGGTGATCGCCTGGTCATTGGCAAGTTCTGTGCAATTGCGGAAGGTGTGACATTCATTATGAATGGCGCGAATCATCGGATGGAGGGCATGACCACATATCCGTTCAACATTTTTGGTGGAGGATGGGAGCGTGTGACACCTACACTGGAACAACTTCCATATAAGGGTGACACGGTACTGGGGAACGATGTATGGCTTGGACAAAATGTGACGATCATGCCTGGTATCACGATTGGAGACGGGGCAATCGTTGCCTCCAATTCAACCGTTGTTAAGGACATTGAACCCTATACGATTGTTGGTGGTAATCCAGCCAAGACTGTTAAAAAGCGTTTTGACAAAGAGACGATTGCACTGCTGCTGGAATTGAAGTGGTGGGATCAGGATGAGGAATGGCTGGATACACATTTGGAACGTCTTGTCTCTACATATGATCTACAGATCTTGCGCGAACTTCTGAACAACGAATAGGATGGTTGTGCATTGTGCATAGAAGACAAAAAAAGCTGGTTCCTGAAGGAGCCGGCTTCCAAGCAAATCAGGCCCTGGACCGTTTTGAGCGGATCAGGGCCTCTTGTTGTCCAAGATGAAATGTTAATTTAGCGGGTGGGTGGTCGTAGGTTGCAATCAGACTGTACTGATGGGGGTTTTAAATGAGTATGAGCTTCTGCGTGATCCGGGTTTGTCTGTTTGCCTGAATAAAAGTTAATGATATCATCAACGGTAGTAAACACGACATTTAAATCCATATTATCATTGTGTGTTTGAATAAAAACCTCTTTTCAATAAGTTGTTACGTGGTTTAATTTAAAGCTTCTTTCATGCTTAAGCCTGCTGTGAATACAGGAACTTTACCTGCAGGTAATTGAATTTCTTTGCCTGTTTTCCGGCTTCTTCCCGTTCTTGCCTCACGTTTCTGTACTTCAAATTTCCCAAATCCAACCAGTTGAACTTCTTTACCTTCTTTGAGAGCTTCGAGAATTGAGTCCAATACAACGGTTACAGCCTTTTCAGCATTCTTCTTGGAGAAACCGCCAGCCTTGGCTACTTCTGTGATCAATTGTTCTTTATCCATGGGGAATACCTCGCTTTCATTCTTGGGATGTGGAAACTTTGCTGTGACACATATGAGTAAATAAAAAGCTGCCTTATTAATAAGGCAGCTTTCATATAATTAAAGTTTAGTAACGTTCTCAGCTTGTGGTCCACGGTTACCTTGAGTTACTTCAAATTGAACGCGTTGACCTTCGTCCAAAGATTTGTAACCTTCACCTTGAATTGCACTGAAATGAACGAATACGTCTGTTCCTTCTTCAGTTTCGATAAAGCCGAATCCTTTATCCGCGTTGAACCATTTCACTGTACCTGTTTGCATGTGATTCCTCCAAAAAATAAGTTTTTAGCCGATCATTATGACGAGTATAATTTAAAATTGACACTCACCTGGTGCATTTAAACCACGAACTTGATGTCCGCTAATGTATCGATTAATATTATAATACCATGTCCGCTAATATAAGTCAAGATTTGGAGGTATTTTCTAATGAATCAGTCATCAGGCATATCGGTGCAGCGGGAACCGACGATAGAAGAATTCATTCATATGCTTACCAATGAGGATGAATTGCATCCCAAAACCGTGAAGGAATATGCAAGTGATCTGAAGCACTTTATCGAATGGTACAAGGAAAGCACCATGCTTAGCGAAGAAATGACATTGCGAATCGAAGACGTAGATACATCCACTTTAGTCAACTATCGCGAAGATGCACACAAAGTTATGTTATTGAAGCCAGCCACCATTAACCGGAGGTTGATTACGCTGAAGCGTTTTTTCAAATGGGCTGTCTTGGAATCCAGGCTTAGTCATGACCCTTCCAAACCATTAAAATTCATTCCGGAAGACAAAGTCAGTCCACGCCGAATGACATCCGAAGAAGAGCAGGCATTCCTCGCGGCAGTGGAGAACGGTAATTCCCTTCGTGATCAGACCATCTTGACCCTTATGTTTCACACAGGCTTGCGAACGATGGAGGTATGCAACCTCAAGCCTCATGATATCGAACTAGGTAGACGAAGCGGTCACCTGACAGTTAGAGCCGATAAACGCAACGTGCAACGTATGATCCCTTTGAAGATGCAGTGTATTGTAATGTTGAATCAGTACTTATCTGATCTAGCTACCGATACTGCTTACCTTTTCCCTTCAGAGAAGACAAACGATCGTTTAACGGAGAGAGCATTGCGCCACCTGATTAAAAAAGTAATGATAGCAGCAGGGCTGGAAGGACTGAGTTCACACGACCTGCGTCATCGTTTTGGTTACGCCATGGCTGAGCATACGCCACTGCACCGCTTGGCCGAGATAATGGGACACACCAACCCAGATACAACAATGATTTATTTTAAAGCATTAAGTTCGAATCATCGTAGAGAACAAGAATGATGACTCTGAATTATAGTCAGAATCAAAACACCTCTTATTAGAAGTACTTCGAAATTTCCCGTGTTTGTATTACTTTAACCTACCCTTAGCATTCATATACTATCTTACACATTTCACTTAGGCAGTGCCCGACAGGGTTGCCTTACCTCCAATAAAGAAAGCGATTACATATCCCTGATAATATTGTATATTATGATGGCAACCTTGGAACAGATCAACATGATCCCTTTGCGTTTTGCTTTAATTCGGTGGGCAATAAGAAATCAAATGATTCACAATGCTACATATATTATTCGTTGCTAGGGCATAAGGCCCGTCATAAAAGGGAGGAATCCAAACGTGTACCGGGTACTGCTGGTGGATGATGAAGAAGATGTGCGTGAGGGACTTGTTGTAGAGGTCGATTGGGAAGCGCTCGATCTGCGGATTGTCGGTTTGGCTGAGAATGGGCGGGAAGCATTGGAGATGGCGGAGCGGGTAGAGCCGGACATTGTGGTGACGGATATCAGCATGCCATTCATGAATGGTCTGGAACTCGCACAAAGATTGAGGAAGCGTAATCCACTCGTGAAGGTGGTCATTTTGACTGGATATGATGAATTTGATTATGCGAGGCAAGCCATCTCGTTAAGTGTGGATGAATATCTGCTGAAGCCGTTCTCGGCAGGACACCTCACCGAATTGCTCACAAGACTGCGCGCCCAGATGGCGGCTGAAGTAGCCGAGCGTGAAGATGTACAGCAACTGCGTGAGCACTATCATACCAGCTTGCCCTTACTGCAGGCAGATCTGATGGCGACCTTGCTCCATCGGCAGAAATCTTCGACATATATTCATAGCAAAGCCAAACAATGCGGATTGGATCTGACAGGAGAACGCTATGGGGTGTCCGTATTGACGCTGCACATGGATGGGGATGTGCAGAAGCAGAAAACTGAGGGAGTATTCAACGAGCTTCCACAGCGACATAACAAAACAACATCCGAGGTAGCGGATCAGTCTGAGATATTTGTTCCCGGAGGTTCCTTGCGTCAATCTGAGGATGCTGAATTGAAACGCTTTGCTGCACTTAACATTGCCGCAGAAGTCTGGGCGGAGCATGGGGCTGGTCATGCCTTTATGCATCAGGAGACGATTGTCCTGCTCTATGTGGATCGCTCGGGCGGTACAGATGGAGCGAAGCGGCAACAGAAGGCATTGGAAAATGTGATGCGCAGTATCAACCACTATTTACGTATCCCGGCTACGGTGGGATCTGGTCAGATTGTGGATACACTCGCGGATGTGAATCATGCCTATGAAGATGCCCTGCTGGCATTGGATTATCGGCTTGTGCCCGGGACGGATTCAATCATATACATCGCGGACGTGGAGCGACAGACAGCGGGCAAACTACGGTTCGACGAGTTGAAGCAGCAGACACTAACACGTTGTCTGAAGGCGGGTACGCAGGCAGAGCTGGAGGAAGCACTTGCGATCATTTTCCGGGAAATTACCGTGGAGCACGGGCGAAGTGATATTCAGCTCTATCTGATTGAAGTATTAACAACAGTATGGAAGGCCGCACAGGCATCAGGGGAAGAAATGGAAGACATCTTTGGTGCAGGGTTCCAGTTATATGCGGATTTGTTCCGACTGCCGGGTCTTACTGAGGCACAGAAGAAGGTACGGGAGGTCTGTCTACTCGTACAACATCGCATTGCCAGCGGTCGCCAGCATGTATACAAGGATATTGTTGAGCAGGCATTAGTCTTCACCAAAGAGCATTATGCCGACCCGGACCTGTCCATTCAGAAGGTGTGCGGACATCTGCATATCAGTTCAGGTTATTTTTGTGGCATTTTCAAAAAAGAAGTGCAACTTACCTTCCTGCAGTACCTGATGCAGATTCGAATGGAGGCAGCGCGTGAACTGCTTCGCTCGACAGAGCTGAAGTCATTTGAGATTGCGGAGCAGGTTGGCTTTGCTGAACCCAATTACTTCAGTTTTTGTTTCAAAAAACATATTGGCGTCTCGCCCAAAGAATATCGTAAACAGGCTTCCCAGGCGGCAAATGAAGGTTCGATCCGATGAAGTTCTTTTCGAGATGGGTGAAGTCTACCGGACTTCAATTACGCTCTCGTCTGCGTTCGTCCAGAGTCAGCAGTATCCGGTTTATTATTACGTGGTCCTTCTCTGTCTTCATTGTTCTGGTGCTGACCATCATGGCGATGCTTCTGCATGACAAGTTCACCCAGGCTGCCGAGCGAAGTGCCGAACTGACGACGAGGCAGATTGTGGATCAGGTCAGTTATAACCTGGAGGATTACGTCCGCAGTATGTCTCATCTGTACCGTGCCATTGAGGAACACATGCTGCGTGACGGGACATGGGAAGGGGAACTGGTGGACAAACAGCTCGACACACTGCTCAGCAGTCGTGAAGATATCATCTCGATTACTCTGCTTGATTCCACGGGGAAATTGCTCAAGAACCGACCTACAGCCAAATTAAAACCGAGTGCCCATGTGACACAGCAAGGGTGGTTTCAGTCTGCGCTTCGTGTGCCGGATCACTTGAGTTTCTCGTTACCTCATATTCAGAACATGTACACAGGCCCATATAAATGGGTCGTTTCCATGAGCAAAGGCATAACGATACGGCAAAATGGTCAGGAACGGCAGGTTATTTTGCTGGTCGATATCAATTTCAAACAGATGGATGAACTGAGCCGTCGGGTCAGTCTGGGGCAACGAGGATACGTGTATATCATCGATGAGAGTGCGGGCAATATCGTGTACCATCCGCAGCAGCAATTGATGTATATGGGACTCAAAAGCGAGAATATCGAACAGGCTTTGGTCGCTTCCGGCAGTTACGAAGATGAAGCAGATGGACAGAAAAGGCTGAATACCGTGAAGTCCGTTGCCAATATCGGGTGGAAAATCGTCGGTGTTGCTTATCTGGATGAGATTATGACGACTCGTCAGGAAGTGAACGGATATCTCATTCGTGTATTGATCGTTGTACTGGTGCTGGTCATTCTCGTCTCGCTGTTCTTATCCTCCAGTCTGACTCGTCCGATTCGGCGAATGGAACGTAAGATGAAGGCCGTAGAGCGCGGGGATTTCAACGTGGAGTTGCCTATTGAAGGGCCGCTGGAGGTTGAACGACTATCTCGTCGCTTCAACCTGATGGTTAATAAAATCAGGACCCTGATGGATGAGATTATCCACGAACAGGAACAGAAGCGGCGTCTGGAGCTGGAAGCCTTGCAGGCCCAGATCAATCCGCATTTTTTGTACAATACGCTGAATTCCGTGGTTCGCATGGTAGGTATGAGCCGTAATGAGGAAGTGATCACGATGATCACGTCTCTTTCCCGCCTGTTCCGCATCAGTCTAAGTCAAGGTAAAACGATTATCACGATCAGGGAAGAGCTGGAGCATGCGCAGCATTATTTGACGATTCAACAGATGAGGTTTAAGCGCAAATTCAACTTTACCATCCATGCAGATGAGACGCTCCTGGAATGCCTGACATTAAAGCTAGTGCTCCAACCCCTGATTGAGAACGCCATTGTTCATGGCATCGAGTACCACATGGACGAAGGACGTATTGAGATCGATGTTTATCGTGAGGACAACAAGCTGGTGTTTCGCATTACAGATAATGGGGTCGGCATGACGGAAGAACAGATGTCGGGATTACTAAGTGGTCTTCCTGTGGTCAAAAGCGGTGCAGGCTCCGGCGTAGCGGTACGCAACGTCCATGACCGAATCCGGCTCTATTATGGGGAGGGGTTCGGACTTGAATTTGCAAGTGAGCTGGAAGAAGGCACCACGGTCTGGCTTCGGATCCCCATTCAATCGCAGCAGAAGGAGGACGAGCCTGATGGCAGACAACCAAGTGAATAGGCACGATGACCATAGAGTTAAAGGATTGAATATTCGTACTTTTTGGAAAAAGGTTGCTGCGAGCTTCCCTGGAATTCGGCAACGTCGGTTAGTAACCCTGACAGCTGCAAGCTGCTGCTGTCTGCTCATGTGCAGCGCCTGTGGCTTATCGAGTCCCGATGCTATGGCAGTAGAACCACGTATCGCGCTGATTACGCCAGCTGGGACAGGGGAACTTGCGGAAGCTATCCGGCTCGGCGCCGAAGCGGCTGCCAAAGAGAACGGAGCGGAACTGATTACCGTGGAAGCATACCCTTCCGATGGTGATGTGTACACGCCTGCCATTCTGGACTCTACTGGAAGTCAGATGCAGGTCAAACAGGCAAATATCAACAGCCAAAGGTTGTCTCGCAGTGCGCGAGAGCAGGCTCAAGTGGAGGCCGCCGTATCGGCTCTGAAGCAGAGGGCATCAGCTCTATTGGTTGATCCCCTAAGTGAGAAGGCACTTAGTGACATCATTCAGGAGGCACAGACAACGAATTCCATTGGAACCATTGTTCCTGTTATTGTGCTTAACGATGAATTTCCCGTGAAAGGCATCACCAGCGTCATCTCCATTGATAATGTGGAGGCTGGACGGCAGGCAGGGCAGGCCATGGCGGAGCTGTTGGAAGGGAAAGGGCATGTTGCCTTATTGGGCCCGGACCCTCTTAATTCTGGTCTGATTCAGAGAGAGCATGGGGTTATGGAAGCCTTGGAACAGTATCCTGATATTCAAGTGGAACCCAAATCAATATGTAATACACGGGATGGATGTTGGCAGACTGCGAAGCAATTGCTGGACCAGCAGGAGGTGGATGGCTTCATTACTCTTCAGGAACCCGCTTCTCTAGGGGCAGCCGATGAACTGAATCGACGCAAATCTGCGGACAAGGTAAGGATTGTTGGATTTGGCAGTGAACAACAGCAACTGGAGCAATTGCAAGAAGGGGTCTTTGATCATCTCATCGTCCAGAATGGATACAGTGCAGGTTATCTGGGATTAAATCAAGCCGTTGCGCGGCTGAACAATCAACAGGTGCAAGCGAGAGTGTTACTTGAGACCAAGCTGGTTAGTACAGACAATATGTTCTGGATGGATAACCAGAAGCTATTGTTTCCTTTTGTACAATGAACGAGTGCCGGAACGAATGCTGAATGAAGAAATTAAAGTGTTTGTTAACTTGAGGAAGATTTCGATAGAACAGGTGAAGATATTGTATTCGAATTTAATGTAAACCCTTTCATAATAAAGACATCGGTGAAGCCGAATGAACTTGGGGGAGGTCATTAGGATATGAAGAAAACATGGATGACACTGTTGATTACGGCATGTATGGTTGTGGCGGCAGGGTGTAGCAGTGGCGGAGACAGTGCAGGTGGAAGTACGGGAACAGATACAGGAGGCCAGACAGCAGCCGGTACGGAAACGCCCAAGATTGGTGTCGCCATCTACAAATTCGATGATACATTCATGACGGGTGTACGTAATGCAATGACCGCAGCAGCGGAAGGTATTGCGACTCTGGATATCGTGGACAGCCAGAATGCACAGCCGACCCAGAATGAGAAAGTGGATCTGTTTGTGTCCAAGAAATACAATGCAATGGCCGTGAACCCGGTGGACCGGACGGCGGCAGGTGTCATTATTGACAAGGCCAAGGCAGCGAACATTCCAGTGGTATTCCTCAACCGTGAGCCAGTGGCTGAAGATATGAACAAGTGGGATAAGGTGTACTATGTAGGAGCCAAAGCGGAGGAGTCCGGTACAATCTCTGGGCAGTTGATTGTGGATTACTGGAAAGCACATCCGGAAGCGGACAAAAACGGCGATGGCAAACTGCAATACGTCATGCTGAAAGGGGAACCGGGTCACCAGGATGCAGAGCTTCGGACCAAATATTCGGTTCAGGCGATCCAGGATGCCGGTATCGAAGTGGAAGCACTGGCGGAAGACACGGCGATGTGGGACCGCGTGAAGGGTCAGGAGAAAATGCAGGCGTTCCTGGCTTCCCATGGCGACAAGATTGAAGCCGTTCTTGCGAACAATGATGACATGGCCTTGGGAGCCATTGAGGCATTAAAAGCAGCCGGATACTTCAAGGATGGCAAATCGATGCCGGTTGTAGGTGTGGATGCAACAGCGCCAGCCATCCAGGCTCTACAGGACGGCACGATGCTCGGCACGGTGCTTAATGATGCCAAGAATCAGGGTGCAGCCACGGTGGCACTGGCTTCCGTACTTGCCAAAGGTGAGACACCAACGAAGGAAAATACCAAATACGACATTACAGATGGTAAATACGTCTGGATTGCATACAAAAAGATTACAAAAGACAACATTGCCGACGCCCAATAACAGCACGAGACAGGGACGTCCGACATTCGGGTAGCGTCCCTTTTTTGCCGGTCATATGGAAGGGAGGAACCAAGATGGAGTCACCTTACCTGCTGGAGATGAATGGAGTTTCCAAAGCATTTCCGGGTGTGCAGGCACTAAGTCAGGTCACATTGAAAGTGAAGCCGGGGACGGTTCACGCCTTGATGGGAGAGAATGGAGCGGGCAAATCCACACTTATGAAATGTCTGTTCGGGATGTATCACCCGGATGAAGGAACGATACGCATCGAAGGAAAGGATGTGGATATTCCGAATTCCAAAGCGGCACTTCAGCAAGGGATATCCATGATTCATCAGGAGCTGAATCCGGTCCCGCATCGTCCGGTGATGGAGAATATCTGGCTGGGTCGTTTTCCGATGAGGGGAATACTGGTGGACGAGAAACGGATGTATACCGATACGCTGGCCCTGTTCAAGGACTTGAACCTGGATATTGATCCGAAGGCTCAGGCGGGAACACTGTCTGTCTCCAAGATTCAATCCATGGAGATTGCCAAGGCGGTCTCTTTTCAATCCAAAGTCATCGTCATGGATGAGCCAACTTCTTCCCTGACAGGCAAGGAAGTGGATCAGCTCTTTGCCATTATTAATGAACTGCGTAGTCGCGGCGTATCCATTATCTATATTTCACACAAGATGGAGGAGATCCTGACGATCTCGGATGAAGTGACAATCATGCGTGATGGCTTTGTTGTCGGGACTTGGGATGCTGCGGATCTAACGACAGATCTGATTATTACGCGCATGGTGGGTCGTGATCTGGACGAACGTTTCCCGGAACGGACGAACGTACCCGGTGAAGTGATATTAAAAGCCGAGGGGCTGACATCAAACCAGTCCAAATCGTTTTGTGATGTATCCTTTGAGCTGCGAAAAGGTGAAGTGCTTGGCATTGGCGGCTTGGTTGGAGCACAGCGGACAGAACTGATTGAGTCCTTGTTCGGACTGCGCGGACTCGCTTCAGGTACGATTTCGATTCATGGGCGCAAGGTGAAGATTAACTCCCCCGCAGCAGCGAAGCGTCATAATATTGCGTTGCTCACGGAGGAACGAAGGGTTACAGGGATATTCCCAGTGTTGTCGGTGTATGAGAACACGATCATTGCCAGTCTGGGGCGCTATCGAAATCGCGTGGGCTTGCTGGACGAGAAGAAGGGCCGGGAAGAGGCACGGGAACAGACGCAGAAGTTCAGAACCAAAACGCCTTCAGTTAACACGCTGATTCGCAACCTATCTGGCGGTAATCAACAGAAGGTTCTGCTGGCCCGCTGGTTGCTGACCGACCCGGAGATTCTGCTGCTGGATGAACCGACACGTGGAATCGATGTAGGGGCCAAGTTCGAGATTTACACCATTATTACGGAACTGGCTCGTCAGGGCAAAAGCATTATCATGATTAGCTCGGAGATGCCCGAACTGCTGGGGATGTCGGATCGCATTATGGTGATGAGCGAAGGGCGTCTCACCGGAATCGTGGACGGAGCAGATGCAACAGAGCAGGATATTATGAGGCTGGCCGCGCAGCAGCGGATGGCTTAGTCAGGAGGGAAACAGATGAACACACAGATGATCAATCAAGTGAAACAATATGTAACACAACGCGCCATCTTTATCGTATTGATCCTGCTCATTATTGGTATTGCGATTGCTGATCCGAATTTTCTGGCCTTCTCCACACTGCGGGACATCTTACAGCAGTCCTCCACACGGGCCATTATTGCGCTTGGTGCAGCCTTTATCCTTGTCACGGGCGGGGTCGATCTGTCCGCTGGACGGGTGGTTGGTCTGACGGCGGTTGTATCGGCATCGATGCTGCAAATTGACGAGTATGCAAACCGCTTCTTCCCCGATCTGCCCCACTTATGGGTGGGTCTGCCGATCCTTGTCGGGATTACCGCGGGTCTATTCGTGGGATTGGTAAATGGACTCATTGTCGCCAAATTACATGTGCCTCCTTTTATCGCAACGCTGGGTACGATGGTTGCTGTGTACGGACTGAACTCCATTTATTTTGATACGGAACCCAACCAGTCACAGCCGATCGGAGGATTGAGACCCGATTTCACCGTTATTGGTTCTGGATACATTGATCTGGGCGGCGGTTACTCCATTCCATATATCGTCCTGATTGCCATTGCGGTAGCGTTAATCTGCTGGGTAATCTTTAACAAAACCCGGCTCGGCAAAAACATGTACGCCATCGGTGGCAACATTCAGGCGGCGCATGTATCCGGGATTCATGTAGCACGCAACCTGGTTGCCCTGTATGCCATTGCGGGTGCACTGTATGGTCTGGGTGGTGTGCTTGAAGCGGCTCGAACAGGTGGAGCGACGAACAATTACGGTAACATGTATGAGCTGGATGCCATAGCCGCGTGTGTAGTCGGTGGTGTATCAACGGCGGGTGGTATTGGTACGGTGCCTGGTGTTATGGCTGGGGTGCTGATCTTCGGGGTCATTAACTATGGTCTGACATTTATCGGTGTAAGTCCATACTGGCAGTTGATTATCAAAGGATTGATCATTGTTGCTGCGGTGGCTTTTGATATCCGTAAGTATATGGCGAAGAAATAAGATTAACGTGAAAGGTTACACTGTTGTACTCCGAGTGCAGTACCATCCTCCGATCGCTGTTATCCCCGGATTTTTTGATTCCCTTCTAAAGAAGTGAAAATCCGGGGATAAAGGCGAGGTGTATGCTTCCGATGTAGCTTTCTTTCAGAAAGCTTTTAGCTCCGCTTCTTCAGGTTATTTCTGAGCTCTACGTTATCGTGTAAATAATTTGTTCATCTTATATGGAAAAGCAGCAAAGAAGCCAGCCCTCGGGATATAGAGAGCTGGCTTTAATTGTTTAACCATTGACCATCCAATCGATAACGGGGATAACTGGTCCAATGATGCATAAGAGCAACATAAATCCGGCGACGTTATAAGATACACTGGTACCAAAATGCGCACGATATTTTTTGGCAATCAAGAAGGCTGGAATCCAGAAGAGGGCTGCTACTACAAAAGGAATGTGAAGTCCTTGAGTTCCGTTGCTATAAATCGGTATGTTTATTAAGTTAAAAAGATAATGACTGAACATAAAATTTGCTTTGCCCCATGGAAAGTTAAAGGCAAGGCCCATCGTCAGTACAAGCAGAGATAGCGTTCCGAAGCCCAGTGGTTTTCGTTGTGTTGTCATGTGATATCCTCCATAACTAAGTATTTATCCTAAATTAATCCATTAATGTATTGTACCACAATAATGATCTATGCGAAGAGGAATTGTTTCACTTTTGTTGATTACAATTACATCATATGTCCTATTGCCTTCATAATTTATACATTCATGCGAATTTGACGAGCCTCCACTAATCGACAACATCAGCTAATCATAATCGATATAATACATGTACATAAGTTGTTTGATGTGAGTTTTATGTCAAAGGGGGCGAGGCTGTTTGCTTAGTTACACGATGAAAATGGTGATATTCCCGCTAGGTTGTCTGCTTGTCATTCTGTCCTCTTATGTTCTCAGGCTTACCCCTCATATGGCAATAATGTCACTTTCGGCGACATTATTGGTAGCAAGTATTTATGGGGAGAGACGATATCCTGTGCTGCGAAAGTTTCAGTGGATTTTTCTCGGGATATTCCACTATTTCAGTGAACTCAACTGGTGTAACATGCTGTATTATATGCTCATTATTTCAATGATCCAGGACAAACCACGGTTGGCGCAGACCTTGCCGATTTCGTTGCTGCTTATGCTGCAATATACGGTGATTCGGCTTTCGTATGTGCCTGTAGATACATATGCTTTGCTGGTTTCGTTATTTGATCTGTTAACCTCGGTTGTTATCATTTTTTTGTATCATACCTTAATCAACAGTGAGGTCGAGAAGCGCAGGCTTCGGGAAAAAAATCGGTTCCTGACCTTGCATGATCCGCTTACCGGACTGTTGAATTACGAAGGTTACATGGAGGTGTTACATAAGACAGTAGAAGAGCAACGGTCTTTTTTGCTTGTCCTTTTGAACGTCAATAACTTTAGCGGCTTTAAAAAAGATTCAGAAGATCCTTGGTGTACGGTAATCACAGGTACAGGTCAGATGATCAGCAATCATTTCACCGAAGCCTATGGCATATCCCGGTATGCAGGAGACCGATTTGCGGTCGTTTTGCCGGAGATACAGGATGTGGAAGAACGAATGTCGTCACTGTTATCCGTGCAGCTTCAAGGATTCCAGGTAAGCTACAGCATCTCTCTGTACCCGGAGATGTCGGATTCGTTGCAGCACTTTATGACGGTAGCCGAGGATAGGCTGCTTCAACAACAGCGCAGCAAGTGGCTGAAAAATGAAGAAGAAGTATTTCGTTCCGAAAGACTAAGGGCCGTTGGTGAACTGGCCGCGGGTATGGCTCACGAAATTCGGAACCCGCTTACCGCAATCCGGGGATTCCTGCAGCTGTCCCGGGGACAAGCGTTTAATATCGCGCCATGGTATGAAGTGATTATGGGTGAGGTGACAAGAGTGACCGATCTGACGGCTGAATTTTTGCAGTTTTCCAAACCACATGCCAATCACATGAAGCCGGAACAATTGGGCCACTGCCTTGAGCGGGTAATGTCTTTGACCGAGTCAGATGCGGCATCCCGTGGGCATCGAATTACGCTTGAAATGATTAATGAGCCAGTCGTGATCAACATGGATCGGGATAAGATTGTGCAGGTATTGATCAATCTGATTCGTAACGCTTTTGAAGCAATGACAGACCCTGGTGAGGTTCATATGGATTTGTTGCAGGAAGGAGATGCAGTACTCATTTCAATTACAGATACAGGAAGCGGCATTCCGGAAAATTCGCTATCCACAATCTTTAATCCCTTTTATACAACCAAAGAAGAAGGTACGGGACTTGGACTTGCACTTTGCCAGAAAATCGTTCAGGATCACAATGGTAAAATTACCGTCCATAGCGAAATGGGGGTTGGTTCCACCTTCACGCTTCATCTGCCCATGGAGACGTAAATCGTATAACTGACCCAGAGATAGCAATTAAATAGTCATTAAATAAAATCAAAAAAACGCCGCATGGGTCCTGAAGAACCCCGTGCGGCGTTTAATATTTCGATTAACTAATGTGTGGATTCCACATCGGTTCAGATCATTTTTGCTATATAAGAGTGTGTCTGCAATTTCAAGTAAGCGATATGATGATGGAGGTCAGCGTATAAAAGTCTGAAGTTCAAGCGTGGCTGATCCTGGCGAATGGGTAGTCGACTATCTAAGGAACATAGGACGTCTTATTTGGCCTTCAGGTCCTCACTTTAATTTGTAAGAAACTTCAGACACGTTATTTCCCAAATCTCATGAAAAAAACGCTGAAAAGGGTTGTTTGTTTGATTATAACGTCTCTCAGGTTCTTTAGATTTCTGAGGGAGCTTTAAAAGCTTGAATAAGACGCCTCAGATTCGTTAGCTTACGCTCTTGCTCTGCTCCAACCGCGAGCTGGACGATGTCCTCCAATTCCGCCCGGCACGGAGCAGAGCTTTTCATTTGGAATAGAGAAACTCCGCTTTTACGGCGTCCTGATTGTTTACTCGCACAAGAAGGAAATGTTCTCCCCACATTCAGGATAGAGCGCACTTGTTTGCTCCGTAAGCGCTAAGGTCCGCTTCGGCATGGAGTAGCTTTGCAGACACGCTTTAGTTCGACTTATTGAGCTGTCCCTGATGTAACTGATAGTAGAATCCTTGTTGCTGCATCAACTCGTCATGGCTTCCCCGTTCAGCAATCTGTCCATCATCAATGACGAGAATCTGATCGGCTTCACGAATCGTGCTCAGTCTGTGGGCGATGACAAAGCTGGTCCGGTCTTTCATTAATGTGCGCATCGCTTCCTGGATCTTCATCTCTGTACGCGTATCAATGCTGCTCGTTGCTTCATCCAGAATAAGAATGGCCGGATCAGCCAGAATTGCCCGGGCAATGGTCAGCAGTTGTCGTTGTCCCTGACTCAGGTTGCTTCCCCCGGAAATGATGGGGGTATCGTAGCCCTGTGGCAGTTTGCGGATGAACGAATGTGCATTCGCCAGCTCAGCCGCTTGTCTGATCTGTTCATCCGTTGCGTCCGGCTTGCCGTAGGCGAGATTTTCGCGAATGGTACCCGAGAACAGGTATGCATCCTGAAGTACAATGCCGAGTTGTCGACGGAGTTGATCCTTCTCCAGTTCAGAGATGTCACATCCATCGATGGTAATCCGTCCGCCTGTGATCTCGTAGAAACGGGGTAACAGGTTGATAATGGTTGTTTTGCCTGCGCCGGTGGGTCCAACAAGTGCAATCATCTCCCCAGGTTTTGCAGTAAAACTAACCTTCTTGAGAATGTCTCGCTCCGCACTGTACCCGAAGGAGACGTCTTCAAATACAACTTTGCCTTGAATCTGATCCAGTTGTTTCTTCTGTTCCTCCACGTATTCGCCAGGTGTATCCATGATGTGGAACACACGTTCAGCACCTGCGATTGCAGCCTGAATCAAATTGTACTGATTGGCCAGATCGTTGAGCGGCCGCTCAATCTGGCGGGAGTAAGCGAGAAAGCTGACGATTAGTCCGATGGATGTCAGATCATGATAAGCCATCCATCCACCTACAGAAGCCAGTATGGCAAACCCGATATTGTTCATCACGTTCATCGTAGGTCCAACCAAACCCGAAACGGTCTGGGCCTGTGTGCTGGATGTACGCAGTTTCTCATTCAGGTTCTGAAAATGCTGATGTGCTTGATCCTGACGGTTATAAGCCGCTACGACTTTTTGTCCAGCAATGGTCTCCTGAGCATATCCATTAAGTTCACCGAGTAACTTCTGCTGGGCGGTGAAGTGTTTACGTGTTCTCGAAGCGATCAGGCGAGTGGCGATGGTGATCAACGGTACAGTTATCAGACTGAGCAGGGTAAGCCGAACATCCAGTGCAAACATGATCGACAAGGAGCCAACGAGCAGGATGGCACTGGACATCAATTGGGTCACGCTTTGATTCAGCGTTGTAGATACGTTATCGACATCATTGGTGGCCCGGCTCATCAGATCCCCGCTTTGATTTTTATCAAAAAAGCTGACAGGCAGCTCTTGTAGTCGGGAGAACAACGCATGTCGCAGATCTTTAACGGTCAGTTGGGACACCCCAATCATGACATAGGATTGCGCCCACATCAGCAGTGAGCCAAGGACATAAACACTCAGCAAGAGGAGACATTCCTTCAGCAAACCCGCTGTTACTTTGGGCACAATATGTTCGTTAACGGCACGGCCGAGAAGGTAAGGTCCTGCCAGATTAAGCAGTGTTCCAAGAGCCGTCAGCACTAATGCAGCAATGACTCCTTTGCGATGACGTCCCATGTATGACCATACCCGGATGAGGGCGTGGCGTGCATTTTTGGCCCTGACTTTGGGAACAGGTCCTCTGCCCGCTGGTCCGGGTCTTCCTATCGGAGGCACGACGGTTTGTTGAATGGAGGAAGATGCAGGTTTAGCCAAATTGAACATCCTCCTTCCGTTGCTGCGAATAATAGATCGCTTGGTAGTGTGATGAATGAGCCATAAGGTCATCATGTGTGCCCCTGGCAACGATCTGTCCTTCATCAATGACATATATACAGTCCGCATCCTTCACGGAAGAGATCCGCTGTGCAATCAAAAAGGTCGTGCTGTCTTTCATCAAGGTCTGCAAAGCCTTCTGAATACTCGCTTCCGTACGCAGATCCACAGCACTGGTGCTATCATCCAGAATCAGCACTTCCGGTCGCATAAGCAGGGCGCGTGCAATGGAAATACGCTGTTTCTGCCCACCGGACAGATTGACCCCGCGCTGACCCAGTTCCGTGTCATACCCGTCTTTCAGTTTCATAATAAAATCATCCGCTGCCGCAGCTTGTGCCGCAGCACGCAATTCAGCATCCGTTGCACCGGGCCTGCCGAAGCAAATGTTATCCCGGATGCTGCCGCTGAAGAGGATGGATTCCTGTAGCACAATGGATACACAGCTGCGAAGATCCTGAAGATCCCAGTTGCGAACGTTCACTCCATTCACGAGCACTTCACCCTGCGAAGCATCGTATAGACGGGGAATCAGCTGCACCAGCGAGGTTTTGCCTGAACCTGTTGAACCGATCAAGGCCACTTTCTCACCTGGACGAGCTATCAGGTTAATGCCGGTAAGTGCATGGTCTCCGTCATAACGGAAAGATACGTCTCTGAACTCCACTTGACCGTCTGTGCGTGAGGAAAGGGAAGACGTTTGGTATGAATTCTGATCACGGGCAGACGGGGTTGACTGTACATTCCCGGAGTTGTCGGTTCCCGATTGGATATCCGGCTGTGTATGTAACACCTCGTTGATCCGGGCAGCAGATACCTTGGCGCGGGAGAAACTCATCATCATCATGCCGATCGACGTGAGGGAAGAGAGTACAACCGTGACATAGTTGATAAAAGCAATCAGATCTCCGGCAGCAATATCGCCTCCCACTACCTGGAAACCTCCAAACCACAGCACCGCTACAATGGTAGCGTTCAGCATCAGGCTGAGCACGGGTGCATTCAGCGTTACAATACGCCAGGCTTTGACGGCGGTTGTAGTGTAATCTTCGTTGGATTGCTTGAACCGTTTTTTCTCCAGACGTGTACGTGCAAACGCCTTGACGACACGAATGCCGGCAAGATTCTCCTGAAGCACAGCGTTGACCTGATCAAGCTTGCTCTGCACACTGGCGAACAGCGGATAGGATGCTTTTATCAGAATAAATAAAATAATAAACAGTACGGGTACAGTCAGAATAAGAATGAGTGCCAGCTTCACACTGATCGTAAACGCCATGATGATACTACCGATGATCAGCATCGGCGAACGGATAAACATCCGCAGCAGCATCTGTACAAAGGTCTGCATCTGCGTAATGTCACTGGTCAGACGAGTGATCAGAGATCCTTCCTGAAATGTATCCAGATTACGGAAAGAGAAGGTCTGGATATGGTCGAACAGCTCCTGACGCAGATCTGTGCCGTATCCAACTGCAGCTTTGCTTGAATAGAGTGTACAGCCTGCGCCGCCAACCCAGCCGATTAACGCAACAAGTAGCATGATCAGACCTGTAGTCACGATATGGGGGAGGTTCCCTGCAAGCACACCATCATCCACGATGCTGGACATCAGCTTGGGCTGGAGCAGGTCCATGGTTACCTCAAGTACCATGAGCAGCGGGGCGATGATCGCCGCCGACTTATACGGGGTCAAGAATCGTTTTAACGTCCACAATTAGGAAATCACCTCAGTTTTCATTGCTTAAGTGAATCAATTGGTGCGATGTTGCCAGTCTGCATCAACTCAGGATTCACGCAGGTTTTGGAGCATACGCTGTGCAAGCAGAGACATGATCCTGGATTCTTCCGGTGTAAAATCTTTCTGGGCCTGCTGTTCCAACTCCTGAATCACTTCTCTCAATTCTTGTAACGCGGAGCGCCCCTGATCCGTCAGATAGACCCGCAGACTGCGCAGATCCTTCGGGTCTGCTTCGCGTCTCACATAACCGGATGTTTCCATGCGCTTAAGCATGACGGTCACCGTAGCGGGACTGCGCTGAAGTTGTTCGGCCAGATTTTTCTGGGATTGGCCATCTTCCCGTTCAAGCTGGAACAACAAAGGGGGCTGCCCCGGATATAACTCGGGGTGGTTCACAAGTTTCTCATGAACCTTGTAACGTTTTAGTTTCACGAGTTCGGATAGCTGTCCCATTAACCGATCGTTTTGGACTGGGTTCATATCATCTACTCCATTTCTACCTTCATTCCATCTTCTCGATACTGAATACCAGACTTTTTGAATACGCACATTTAGTTAGTCGACTAACTAAATCTTAAGTTTGATTTGACATATCGTCAAGTGAATACAGATCATTTATTTTGGACTGGAAATATTGACCTAAGATAAAATGATGTGATAAATTGATATTATCTAATTGTTAATAACATATTGTTAATAACAGAATGGAGTTTGTATATTATGACTTACGAAGGTTCCTTTGGAGGAAAAGCACCCGATTACCGGGAGCATCAGGATCAGATACATATCAGTGAACAACAGTTTCTGGAAACGTATAATGCTGGTGATTACGAACGTCCTTCCGTCACCGTGGACATGTTGGTCTTTACGATACGCAGTGAGGCTCAGGAGAACTATCGCAAGCTCGCGGAACCCGAACTCCAGTTACTGCTGATCCGGCGGGGTGGCCATCCCTATCTGGGACAGTGGGCGTTACCGGGTGGATTTGTCTCCATGCAGGAATCATTGGAAGATGCTGCTCGGCGGGAATTGTTGACGGAGACGGGGCTGGATGATATTTATCTGGAGCAACTGTACACCTGGGGAGATGTGGAGCGAGATCCGCGTACACGGGTCATCAGCTGTTCCTATATGGCGCTGGTGGATAGCAGCGAGTTGGAGCTTCAGGCTGGCGATGATGCCAGTGAGGCCAATTGGTTTCGGGTGGAACAGCGACTTCTGGAAGAGAAACGCCATATCCATGAGCGTGGACGTGTGACAGAACGCAGGCTGCAGTTGATTTTGACCAATGGAACAGAAGAGTTATCGGCAATTGTTGAGACGAAAGAAACAATAGAAGGAAAAGTACGGAGCCATCGTTTGACGTTGGGGGAGGTTCAGGGGATTGCATTTGATCATGCCAAGATCATTCATTATGCGCTTGAACGTCTGCGATCCAAGATCGAGTACACGGATATTGCATTTAATCTGATGCCGGAGACGTTTACGCTGACTGCACTTCAGAAAGTACATGAGATCATCAGTGGCAAAAAACTGCTGGCTGCCGCTTTCCGGCGCAAAATCGCCGATTGGGTCATTGAGACAGGAGAGTATGCGAGCAGTGCCGGTCATCGACCATCACGCTTATACAGATTGAATCCAGAGAGACAGAACTTATAGAAGATGGTGTGCATCACTGAAATCGAATGAAGTCATTCAAGATGTTTGCGGGATGATTGCATACATGAGGAGCATGTAAAGAGGGGATATGGATGGAAAAGTTTACGTTTTTCTGGCGGACTGCATCTCCGTTCTCACAGTGGCACCCGGCGGATTTTACCGTGAACGGGATTCACTACACGAGTGCGGAGCAATACATGATGCACCAGAAAGCGCTGCTGTTTGGCGATCATACCATCGCAGACAAGATTCTGAAGGCAAGCTCTGCTTCGGTACAAAAAAAGCTAGGCAGACAGGTTGCAGGCTTCGACCAGACTTTATGGGAAGCTGAGTGCCAGCGCATCGTTTACGAGGGTAATTTGGCCAAATTTACACAAAACGAAGAACTGCTAACCGCGTTGCGTGCTACTCGTGGAACGACCCTAGTGGAAGCAAGCCCGGATGATCGCATCTGGGGTGTGGGACTGGCGGAGGAAGACCCGCATATTCGTAATAGAAGAACATGGCGGGGAACCAACTGGCTGGGTGAGATTTTGACCCGTCTAAGAGAAGATATAGGATGTGATTCAGATGAGTGATCAACAACAGGATATAAACAATAGCAGTGGGCGATACAGCAACAACAGTAAACTCGATAGATCAAGTGGTATTGCCGGCTCCAATCCACGTACTATTCGGGCTAATATCGCACAGCAGACGTTGGCTATTTTGGATGAAGGGAAATACGTAAATGGGTATGATCGCAAGGTTGAGATAGGTACCGATGTGCAGCAAGCCATCCGAAATTCGGTGTTATACCGTCCAGCAGAATTGTCCGCGCTCAGAGAAAAGCTTCGTACAGAAGCTTACGTTGGAATTCAACCCACGGCCCCATCCGCTGGAGTTGAGGCTGCACCGGGTCGCATTGAAGTTACTGGCGAGACTACACTTGGAGCTGCTTTACGTTTGACGGTAGCTGAAGGAAGAGAAGATGTGGTCTGTCTGAACTTTGCATCGGCGAAAAATCCTGGCGGCGGTTTCCTAGGCGGAAGTCAGGCACAGGAAGAGAGTCTGGCCCGAGCGACAGGACTATACCCGTGCATCGCCCAAATGGATGAAATGTACGATTACAATCGCAAACAGCGATCGGGTCTCTATTCGAATTATATGATCTATTCACCGGATGTTCCGGTGATCCGGGATGACGAAGACCGATTGCTGGACAAATATTATGTATCATCATTCATTACTGCGCCAGCGGTGAATGCGGGTGTGGTGAAAGAGCGTGGAGAAGCGGATGATCTACAGATTGAGTCCGTGATGAAGGAACGTATTCGTTATATTCTGGATGTGGCTGTTTCCAGCGGTCACCGTACGATTGTTCTGGGCGCGTACGGTTGCGGCGTATTTCGTAATGAACCGGCAGTGGTGGCGAAGTATTTTCATGATGTGTTAGTTGGAGAGGGATTTAAGGACTCCTTTGAACGAATTGTATTTGCGGTATATGATCGATCCGCAGGTCAGAGAACTTTAAAGGCATTTCAACGTTTTTTGGCAGAGGGCTAATTAAGTAGAACAAAGGATGTAGCTTGAAGAAGGAAGCAGGACAAAAGGAGATGAATGCGATGCAGTTTCATGAGAGAGAACAGGATTTATTTGAACTGGGGGATGAGTACACGCTTGCGCACTGCATATCAGCTGATGCAAGGATGGGCAAGGGCATTGCAGTACAGTTTCGCCAGCGATTCGGTTTGGAGGATCTTCAAGAACAGGCGGGACAAGAGCCACTTGAGATTGGACGATGTTATCCGGTAGGACGGACGCTGAATCTGGTCACCAAGGCCAAGTTCTCCAATAAGCCGACGTATCAATCGTTGACTAATGCGGTAGAATCCATGCGAGACGTGTGTGTGAAGGATGGTATTACGAAACTGGCGATGCCCCGAATAGGATGCGGGTTGGACAGACTGAAATGGGAGAAAGTCAGTCCGATTATCCAGGAAACTTTTGCCGATACGGATGTTGAGATCATTATCTGTACACTATGAGCGCACCTGGTGGAAGAGGATGGACTGCAGCTTGCTGGCAGATCCAACGCAAAAAACCTCAGCTTTGAGGGGAATACACCGTAAGTATCATTCATACCTACGCTGTTCCAATTCAAAGTGAGGTTTTTTATTGTTTTTTATAGATGATAGGTATCAGATGTATCGGACACTTTATTTTTTGGAGAACATTTCTTTGGCTTCATCCATGGCCATTTTATTACCGATCGATGAGTAATCGAGCCAAGGTTGTGCTCCAATCGGGTAGACGTGACCGGCTTTGACTGCTTTCAGACCTTGCCAGATCGGATTATTTTGCAGCTCCTTAAACATGGTCTGGGCTTCATCATCCGAATTCACAACCACAAAGATTGCATCTGCATCATAGTCCGGCAATATTTCACGGGAGACGACTTGATACGGTTTAGTCGAATCGATATCTGTAATCCCTTTGGCAGGAGTCAGACCGAGATCCTCATACAAAATGGGACCCATGGGACGGCGTGTACTGAACACACGTAATTCCTTGGCAGTAACACGGATCGCCATTACTGTTCCATCACCAATCGTGTCTTGAATCAGAGATTTCACTTCTTCCGTTTCGGTCGCGTAGTCCTGAATGTATTGATCGGCTTCCTTCTCGCGATTCACGAGTTTGCCAATGTCTTTCAGATGATCGCGCCATGTACCGTCATCCAGATTGAAGACATGCACCGGAGCAATTTTTTCGAATTTGGCAATATCACCACCGGAGAATTCTTCGTCCAGATAGATCACATCGGGTTTCAGGGCAAGCAAAGCTTCCATATCCGGGTCTTTAACCGGACCAAGTGGCGTTGTATTTTGAAGTTGATCAGCAACATGGGACAGGAAGCCTTTGGCTTCGCCACCGATAACGGAACCAACTGGAGTAATACCGAGAGACAGCAGATCATTGGTCAGATGGATCGACATGGAGGCAATACGTGGCTCTCCTGAACTTGCACTGTTGTCCTGATTTTTGCTTGAAGTATCCGTGGACGATCCGTCAGAAGCAGATGATGAATTATTGGCCGTTCCACAGGCTGCGAGCACAAGCACCAGACAGATACTCATGACAAGCATAAGATTTTTCTTTAACATGGGTAGTCACATTCTCCTTGAACATCTCTTGGATGTCTTTATTGTTTTTTGAAAAAAAAGATCACTTGCTTCGTACTAAAAGGTACAAAAAGTAAGGTGCACCAATCGCAGCAACCACCACGCCTGCCGGAATGGCGTTAGGCTGAAAGATCGTTCGCCCGATCGTATCGGCGGTCACCAGAATAACCATACCGATGAGTCCGGCAGCAGGGATCAGATGCCGATGCATCGGACCGACAAGCCTGCGCGCCAGATGTGGCGCTGCCAGACCGATAAAGCCGATCCCGCCAGCCATCGATACACTAACGGCAGACAAGGCCACGGCGCAGAGCAGCAAAATAATACGCTGGGATCGGACAGGTGTCCCGATACTGGTTGCGGCAGCATCTCCAAGATTGAAGGCATCGAGCGTTTTGGATCGACTCCAGATGTACGAGATACATAACACCACCCAAGGAAGCAATGCTTGCACATGAATCCAATCCCGGCCCCAGACGCTACCTGCCAACCAGCGAGCGGCAAACGAATAGGTGTCTTCATCCAGACGCAGGGATAGGTAGAGTGTCAACGCATGGAACCCGGCCGCTACCGCGATTCCCACCAGAATCAGCTTAATGGGTGATACGCCGTTGTGCCGATCATAGGACAGCAGCATGATGATCAGAGCGGCGGCAACACTGCCTGCAAAAGCAAACAACGGAATTAACAAGGCTACAGAGCCATCCATTGTAAAGGAGAGACTAACAAACACCATTAGTCCAAATGCTGCCCCCGCATGTAATCCCAGAATACCCGGGTCCGCCAGTGGATTGCGGGTAATCCCTTGCAGGGCTGCTCCAGCAATACCAAGTCCTGCTCCGGCCAGTACAGTTACAAGGATGCGAGGAAGTCGGTAATCAAACAGTACAATCTGATCATCCGAACTGCCATTACCAAACAAAGTCTGTAACACAGCCACTGGGGAGAGACGAATGGTTCCCGTGTTCAGGCTGATCACAATAACGGCAATGGCGATGCAGAGCAGCGTGATACTGACAACTATCGAACGTTTACCTCGTGAGGGTGTATTAAAATTCATCGCTACAAGGCCCTCCTTTCTTTACGGGCCAGATAGAGGAAGAACGGTACACCGACAAAAGCGACCATAATGCCTACCGCGAGTTCCTCGGGCGGGTTCACGATGCGTGATCCCAGATCGGCGAGCACCAGTAATATCGCTCCAAGCAGAGAAGACATCGGAATGATGAGTCGATAATCCACACCCACCAGTTTGCGTGAGATATGGGGGATGACAAGTCCGACAAATCCAATCGAGCCTACTGCCGACACGGACACACCAGCCAGCACAACAACCGCTGCGAGGGCAAGAAACCTCGTCCAGCGCAGGTTGATCCCGAGATTAATCGCCACTTCTTCACCGAGTGACATAAGCGATACACGCCGGGCGAGTGGCATGATCAGTACTAGTGTGGCGAGCAGCACGGGAAGAATCAGCTTGAGATGCCGCCATTCTATTCCGCCAAAACCTCCCGCATACCAGAAGGCCAGATCCTGACTCAGGTCAAAATAAATGGCAACTCCTGTGCTGAGCGAGGTTAACATGGCTGCAATAACGGCTCCGGCAACGGTCAGTCTGATGGAATTCAGACCACCAGGTGCTGCCATTCCAAGCAGGAAGATAAGCAGTGTGCCGAGAACAGCCCCCAGGAATGATAAAAACATAATCCAGCCGTACGGCAGTCCGGGCCAAAAGGCAAAGCTCAGTGCTACGACAAAAGTGGCTCCAGCATTGATGCCCAGAATGCCCGTGTCTGCCAGCGGATTACGCGTAATACCTTGCATTAAAGCTCCTGCAACGGCAAAGGCAGCACCGATAATAACCGCGGCAAGGACACGAGGCAGCCGCAGTTCATGAATAATCTGATGTGGTGTCAAAGCTGGGTTGTACTGAAATATGGCAGCCCATACGGTTTCCAGCGTTAACCCTTTGGCACCTAAAGAGATTGCGACAAACATACTTAGCAGCAGTATGGCTATGCCAGACAAAAACGTCAGCCCAACGGTCACTGCAGATTTTTTTGAATTAGACGGACGATGTGGCAGTCCCGGATGTTGAATACGGGTCACTCCTTTGGTACCAACAACGCATTTCATTGTTATTGATTATCATTATCAATTAGTGATCATTATAGAATCTTAATTCAGGCCCGTACATGGCATAAATTAAGATTCTGGAGATGGACATTTTTTAGATTACAAAAGTGAAGGTTTGTTCGTCAACATAGAGAGCGCTTCATCGAGCTGGATGTTGATGGAATATGGAGCATATACGACCCATGAGTTCCAGTCGATGAGATGTACACGTCCGTTTTTTACCGCAGGATGGCTGTTCCACAGTGGATTCGAAGCCATCTCTTTCAACAGTGTTGCCTTTTCATGCATAGAATTAATCGCCAGTACTAGCACATCTGCCTCCAGTCCTTCCCATTCCCCTGGTGTGAAGGGCAGCCAGTTGAATCCAACGCCGGGAGATTTGCCAGCCAGTTCGGTCTGAATCCGCTGAGGAGCGGCCAATTGCAAGGTTCGATAAAAGACATGTCCGAAGTTGCGATGGCTGTACATCCGTGGACCTTTAGGCGTTAACGTGCCAACGGCAACGGTGATGTCCCCGACGAATTCCTTGATTTTTTTGCGTGCACGCTCTGCCTTGCGTTCATGTCGATCCAGCCAATCTGTCGCTGCTTGGGTACGATCCACAATGGATGCAATCTGATGCAGATGACCAAATACGTCTGTCTGGTTCCAGGGAATCGTGATGATGGGGGCGACATCGCCAATGTGCTCCATGGCTTTTGCTGCTGCATTATCCTTGGTCAGAATCAATTCAGGATTTACATCCAGGAATGCCTGACGTCCCTGTTCCCACGGTTCATAAGCGTGGAAGGGTAGCGCCAACGATTTGGGCATATGAGGCAGGTGGCCCTGAATCTGAGCTGCACATGGCGTGATGCCAAGTGTCATCAGGTGATCCGTGTATGGATAGGAGAGCGACACGATATTCCGGTGGACCTGCTTCGAATAGGAAGTTGGCGCATAACCAGCATGGTTCCGGAAACGTCTGCTGAAATAGAATTCGTCACGGTAACCCACTTCACGAGCCACATCACGGATACGCAGATCGGAAGTGAGCAGCAATTCCTTGGCCCGGTTCATACGCAGATGAGTGATGTATTCAATCGGATTCTTCTGCATGCGGCTCTTGAATAGCTGTGAGTAATAAGATGGATGCATTTCAGCCAGTTCAGCCAACTTTTCCAGCTTGATCTCGTGCATGTAGTTTTCGCGCATGTATTGCAGGGTGGACCTGAGCCACTGTTCGGGTTCATCCTGTCCAGCCACTACGTCAGTCTGGTCTTCTTGAGGCCAGAGTATATGTAACAGTTCTGTCAGGAGGAGCTGTGCCTTCAGGCCTGTTTCCAAACCTTCGTTGGTTAATTGTGTAAGCTGTGCGGCAATGCGCTGTATACCGTAAAATGGGCCCTGAATCCAGCCTGTAACAGGTGAACTGAGCTCACGTTCGTAGATTCGTCTGGCTTTTGTCTTCTCCGTAGCCCGATACAGATCAAAGTGAATGATATACAGTTCAATATCATGGTCTTCATCTCCGATCAGTTCAATTGCAGTTCCTGGTGTGCACAGACAAGCTGATTTGCGAACCACGTGGGATTCGGTCTCATTCATGATCAGTTGGCCTGTGAATTTGTGCATGTATATGAAGGTATGATGAGCTAGCTCAGTTGTGGACCAGCGCCATTTCCCACGGGTTATTATATGTTCTGCCTGACGAAGTTCAATCAGGGTATCATTCAGGAAGGCATCCAGGCCTGCCCGGGTTGAGGATTCCTTTTCTACATTGGGACTTGTCTGCTGATGTAACATGTGTGGATTCATGCCGCTGTGGGTGGTACCGGGAATGGTAGTCATGGTGCTATGCGACCTCCTCTCTTTTGAACAGTTAGGTAATGATTGAATCTGGAACTTACCATATTTTCTTGGACCTGAAGGTCTTTCTTGAACGTCTATTGATGCGTTTCGCATGATATTATGATTACTGGCAGCCTTGTCAAAAGCGCGTTTGCAGTATAGTCAGATGTTTTATGAATAGCACACGGGTATGATCCCGTTATCAGATGTGATCGATAGTTTAACCAGATTGTCGCTAGTTACAAGTATGTTTAGGGACAAGACTTCTTGGCCCTAGTCTGCTGATAATCTTAGCAAATCTACTGGAGAATTGAAATGTACACAGATATGTTCGAGGCCCTGATGAGCTTGAATTCTATTGAAAGCACATAATCGAAATCGTTTTCTGACGTAAGCGTTTCTTTTTGGTAAAATAAAGGGGATAACATGTTGGCCTGATCTGAATCATGAACCTTTTCAACTCAAATTGCAGTAGGGAGGCTTTAATATGACAGAAGTAGTGGGACGGGACAAGGTACGCTGGGGCATTATGGGCACGGGATGGATTGCATCCCAGTTTGCAAAGGATTTGGAGCATGCCGGGAACGCAGAGAAAGCAGCGGTAGGTTCACGGACAGCGGGAAGTGCGGAGAAGTTTGCAGCTGAATATGGTTTTGCACGCGCTTACGGTTCTTATGAAGAGATGCTGCAAGATCCTGAGGTAGATATTATCTATGTGGCCACACCTCATCCTGTGCATAAGGAGAATGTAATGGCTTGTCTGGAGGCAGGTAAAGCGGTGCTCTGTGAAAAGCCGTTTACGATGAATGCGCGTCAGTTGGAGCAACTGGTGGAGACGGCACGGGAGCGCAACCTTTTCCTGATGGAAGGGATGTGGACACGCTTTTTGCCACCAATCGCTCAAGCCAGAGCATGGATTGCAGAAGGACGAATCGGTGAAGTACGTTTGCTCCAGGCAGACTTTGGATTCCGTGTTGGCTGGGAGCCGGAAGGAAGGTTGCTTAATCCGGATCTGGGTGGGGGCGCATTGCTGGATGCAGGAGTGTACCCGATTTCTTTTGCTTCGATGATCTTTGGCGAACAGCCCCAGCATGTATGGAGTACGGCCAATATCGGTGAAACGGGTGTGGACGAGCAGTTTTCCGTGTTGTTGTCCTATTCCGAGGGACGTTCTGCATCACTGAGTGCTGCCATTCGTCTGAACCTCAGCAATGAAGCCGTCATATACGGTACGGAAGGCAAGATTCGTCTACCTTTATTCCTGGCGGGCAAAGAAGCCTATCTGCATGTGAATGGTCAGGATGAGCCGGAGAAGTTCACGGATGATCGAACGTGCATTGGTTATGCTTTTGAGGCAGAAGAAGCGGGGCGCTGTATCCTAGAAGACCGCACGGAGAGCAATACCATTAAACTGGACGAATCTCTGGAAATTATGAAGCTGATGGACACCATTCGGGGCCAGTGGGGTTTGCGTTACAAATCGGAGTAAACAGACAGGAGCTGACATGTGATGGTGAAGATTCTGATATCCGGGTTTGAACCTTTTGGCGGGGATGCGGTGAATCCGACGGGGGTGTTAATGGAGGCTCTTGCAAACGAAGTGATCGAGGGTGCTGAGCTAAAAACAGTACTGTTGCCCGTGCACTTCGATGAATGTGCAGACCTGCTGATCGCAGAGATGGAAGCCTATCGGCCAGATGTTGTCATCGCCTGTGGGCTGGCCAAGGGCAGAACGTCCATCACACCGGAGCGGATCGCCGTGAATGTCAAAGATATTCCGCCTGGCTCCTACGCAGATAACCAGGGGCAGCGTCCTGTGGACGAGCCCATTGCAGATGGCAGCCCGGACGGTTTGTTCTCCACGTTGCCCATACGTGCCATGGTGAATGACATGTCCGCAGCAGGTATTCCCGCTGCCGTGTCCAATACAGCAGGTACATATATCTGCAACAACACAATGTACCGGGTGCTGGATCACATTCGAGTAGGGCAACTTCCGATCCGTGCCGGATTTGTACACTTTCCCGCCTCTACAGAGATGGCTGTGTTGCAGCCTTCCGTTCCTTCGCTGCCTATTCCCATGATGTTGGATGCGCTACGGATTATGATCCGCACGGTTGTGGCTGATTCGTAGGGGAAGGTTGCGAGTGTTCGGCTGCGGTTGCAGCAGATCGTAGGCGATGGTCGGATTCGTAGACCGCAGTTGTGAAAGGGAGAGCTGTGGGGTGGGATGATGGAGTACAGTAGGGTTCAAGATGACGTGGAGAGCGTGGAGTTGCAAGGGTTTCTTTCTGCTTCGATCTTGGGTTGAGTAGAGTGATAGATATGAGTATAGATATGAAGTTGAATAAATAAAAAAAAGAGCTGTCCCTTAACGTTGTCATAAGTCTGACGTTAAGGGACAGCTCTTTCAATATCATGTGTAGTCCAACATGGTTAGTGGCCTAGTTAAAAATCAGACTTTAAAACCGCAAACCGCAAATCCGAAACCCGAAAACGCAAACTCGAAACCCAGTAAGGCTTTTACAAATCTTGCTGGAAGTAGAGATTCAGCTAAATAGGTACGGGGGAGTTAAAGAACAGACTCCGATTCATGAGCTTTCTGAATACAACCTTTATTAACCCGAAGTAACCAAACCCTTAAAAAACAAGAAGTTAGAACACGACCATCATCCTGGCTAGCTAAAAAGTTTGTCTCCCCGAATGTACCCTGTACAGGACTCTAACGAACCGAGCGCACGCTATTCACTGGAAATCCGCACTCACCAATTTCTAACGAATCGTAGAAGCGTTATTGTGTGGCATTAGGCGTGTTTGTCGGTGATATGAACGAATTTTAGCTAAATAGAGTGTCTGGGATTCTTTAGAATTCTCATACCACGTTATTCGGCTAAAAAAGATGTGCTGTGTTCTTTAGATATAGAGCGAAGAGAAACTAACTCAAATTAAATCAAAGTTAGATTCGCAACAGATCAAGGTCGAACTCAGGAACGAGTCCTTCTTTCATGGCGCGGCCAAGCAGTGCAGTGATTGCATCGTAACCATCATCACCCAGGTTGGCGCTGAACTCATTAACGTACAGTCCGATATGCTGTGCAGCTACGTCAGGGTCCATTTCTTGGGCATGTTCCATAACGTATGCTCTCGACTCATCCGGGTGCGCCCATGCATATTCAACGGAGGCGCGTGCCCATCCGGCGAGGGCATGAGCATCCATGTTGCGACGTGCGATGATCGCTCCAAGCGGGATCGGAAGGCCTGTGTCGCTTTCCCACCAGTTCCCGAGATCCGTCATCAGTTTGAGATCATAGTTCTGGTACGTGAAACGTGCTTCATGGATGACAAGTCCGGCATCAATCTTGCCGTCTCGCACAGCAGGCATGATCTGGTCGAATGGCATTACTACAATCTCGCCTACACCGCCGGGAACATTTTGCGCTGCCCACAGACGGAATAATAGATATGCTGTCGAGCGTTCACTTGGCACAGCAACTCGTCGTCCAGACAGATAGGCTGGATCGGTCGTACCATTTGCGGTCAGAACCAAAGGACCACAACCTCTGCCAAGTGCGCCTCCAGCAGGAAGCAGAGCATAGTCAGACAACACGTATGGCAGTGCTGCATAAGATATTTTCATCACTTCAGGTGTGTCAGGTCCATCGGGATTTGCCGCCAGACCATTGGTAATATCAATATCAGCATAACGGACATCCAGCTCAGGTGCGCCCGGGATCAATCCGTGCACCCACGCGTGAAAGATAAATGTATCATTTGGACAAGGGGAAAATGCAATTTTCATGATGTAATAACCTCCCGTAAAATGGAACTTGCAGCCTGAAGCGCATCGAGGGCATCCTTGATGCGCCAAGCGTCGCGGTCGCGTGGACCGACCGCGTTAGATATGGCCCGCAGTTCGAGTGCTGGCACGCCGAACTGCTGGGCAGCTGTTGCCACGCCGAAGCCTTCCATGCCTTCGGCGGCGGCATCCGGCACGCGGCGCAATAGCTCCGCGGCCGTCTCCGCTGTTCCGGTCGCCGTGGAAACGGTGACCGCAGTGCCTCCGCTGACAGCGAGCCCGGCCCGCTGCAGCTCATGGCGCAGGCGAGCGGCAAGCTCCGCGTCCGCCGCCACAATGGACGAGCCGAATCCGAGCTCGTCCACACTAAGGAAGCCATCTGGCGTCTGCGAGCCCAGATCGGCAGCAACCATGGCGTCGGCTACCACGAGGGAGCCGACGTCTGCCCGGCCGGGGAACCCGCCGCCGATGCCGGCACTGATCACCAGCATGTAGGCTGGTGAAGATCCGGCTCCGGCAAGGGGCCCCGGCCTTGAAGATGTGGCAGATGCCTGTGCCACATCGGATGGGCTTGGCGCAGTAGAACCTTGCGCCAAAGCCCTTGTGCTTGCAGCCGCTACGGCATATGCCAATGTAGCGGCTGTTCCTGCTGCGGCCGAGGCTGGGCCAACGCCCGCAGCAATGACGTCAAATCGTTCCGCGGCCGTATCTCCCAAACCGCGGAGGACCGCATCTTTCTCCGCATCAACCGCGGTTACAATTAACACACGTTGTGATGAATTTGCTTGGACCGGACTTATATCTGAAGTGTTTATTTCCCCGGTTAAATCCCTGTGGTGTCCACTATTTTCGAATAATGCGTTTGGTTTATTATTCAGATCTTCATCCTGTCTATGTTCATTCATCTCGGATTCTCCTTATGAGGTATTAGAAGTGTAACATATGCCTCCATAGTATCTTTCTTACAGCAAGCTTCTAGTTACACTTCTTAGGGTTATTACTTACTTCTATATTTTCGTGTAAATGTATAGTTCAGCTTATATAAATGGAATTCGGGCATATATTTGTCCACTACAAAAGGACATTTACCTTCATTTTGTCTTTCAAAGAGTGGACACTTTTTCTAAAAAGATACTACATCCATCCAGGAAAATGAAACACTATATATAGATGTTTTCAGATATAAAATTAAAAATTATCTATATGTAGAATATCAATTTCAGGGTGATTTCTCATGTCCTTGTCCACCCTTTGAAAGACAAATATGCAATATGTATGCTCAGTGCGGACAGCACGAGTTGGCACTCCAAACGAACAGATAAACGATTAAAAAGGCTGAAGACTGCCCCGACTCAATTAACGCGAATCATATATCGACCTTCGGATTTTTTAAACCAACAAGTCAAACGAATAACGGACCCAGTCTACACACGATCACTGAATAGTAGCTCAATTTATGCAAACCCGAATTTAAAGCAAGTACATAGTCTCGCTAACTCTAATATAGCTACCTGCTAAACAGCCAACTAATGTACAGACAATAGATCTATAACGTAAGACAACATATATAACGCATAACAGAACGAACAACCAATCAGATTAAACGCGCACAAAAGTAACAAAGATACAGTGATTATTGAAAAATATTTCATCTCCATCATAACGGAAGGGGAAAGACCTGAACAACCTTTGCACGTAATTCTGTCAAAAGCGGTCAAGCAAAGTTTTGGGTAGCCGTATCACTTCGAGTAGCCACATCTAGCCACATCGCTTCAGATAGCCGTTTTGCCTCACCTCATGTGAACTTCACCCTGATCGTGCCGCGTCTTAAGTAGAAATGAACTTGCTTCCAATAGTTTGATATGTCATTTAAACCATATAACCTATCTTTATTAACGTACTCCCAATAAAACAAGAAGTCAAAGTCAACGGTTGACAATTTGATTTCACTGTATTAATAATAGTAGTACAGTTAATACACCTAAGAGTTGAATAGGTACAGCTGTACAGCTTAGGTAACGCCTTTTTTACACCCAGATAACTACACATACACCTCAGATACAGTCATTTAAACCCATAGGGTATTTCACACATTTACAGAAAGGAGGTGCGGGATGTTCGAATTAGATGTACGCAGCCGTAAGGCGATCTACGAGCAACTAGTGGACAAAGTCAAAGAAATGATCGTATACGGTATTCTAAAGCCCGACGAGCAGCTTCCTTCCGTTCGTGCGTTATCCACGCAGCTGACCGTAAATCCAAATACGATTCAGAAAGCGTATCGCGAGCTTGAACGTGAAGGTTACATTTATTCTTTGAAGGGAAAAGGGAGCTTCGTATCATCGTCTGTGGAACATCCGAATGAAGCCATGAGAGATGAGATCAGAGAGTCTCTGGTGAAGTTGATTGCAGAAGCTTCGTATTCCGGTTTGACCAAAGCGGATATGACGCTTTTGTTTGAGGAAGCGATGGCCCGTATAGAGAAGGAGGAGCCTCATGATTGAGCTGAATCAAGTCGTCAAAGCGTTTGAACAGGAAAAGGCAGTGGATGGCGTAACGATGAACATACATAAGGGGTCGATCTATGGTTTGCTCGGTTCCAACGGGGCAGGCAAGACTTCGCTGCTCAAAATGATGGCTGGCATTTACCGTCAGGACAGCGGGACTGTTCGTATCGAGGGTACTGAGATTTATGAAAATATGGATCTCAAAGGCCGCACAATTTTTATGGCCGATTCGCCGTACTTTTTTCCGCAATCTTCAATAACTCAGATGGCTGCATTTTATCGTTCTGTCTACCCGCGCTGGAATGAGGAGCGGTTCAAGCAACTGGCTACCGTGTTCAAACTGGATGTAAAACGCAAGCTGCATCGTATGTCCAAAGGCATGCGTCGTCAGGCAGCCGTATGGCTGGGACTTAGCTGTATGCCTGAAGTGCTGCTGATGGATGAGCCGATTGACGGCCTCGACCCGGTCATGCGCCAGCAGATCAAAAACCTGCTGTTCCAGGAAGCAGCTGAGCGTCAAGTAACTATTGTTATCTCGTCTCACAATTTACGTGAGATCGAAGATCTGTGTGACCATGTGGCGATTATGCACAAAGGCCGAATTATTGTAGAGAAGGATCTCGATGATCTGAAGGCCGATACGCATAAAATCCAGGTCGCTTTCCGCCACCCGGACCATGCGAAAGCCATGGATGAGCAGATTGATATTTTGCATGAAGAGAAACGGGGAAGTGTATCCCTGTACATTGTCAAAGGCAACCGACAACAGGTAACCGATCAATTCCGTATACATGACCCGTATCTGCTGGATGTACTGCCTTTGACGCTCGAAGAAATCTTTATTTATGAAATGGAGGACGCAGGGTATGATATTCAACCGATTGTTCTGTAACCGGGGCATCCTGATCCAAAATTTCAGACAGCATGGATGGATAGGCATTTTATATCTCATCACATTGTTGTTCTCACTTCCGCTATATATCGCTACCGAGTACAGGGACGTGCCACAACAGATTACAAGTTTGTTTCAGGCCAATGGTGAAGTGCAGATTTTGTTCGCCATCACACTGCCCGTAGCGGCTGGAATCTTTCTTTTTCGGTACATTCAATCTGGTGCACCTTCGGATCTGTTCCATAGTTTGCCGTTACGTCGTAAACATCTATTAACGGTGAATCTGTTGACTGGATTTGCCATGATCCTGATTCCAATCTGGATTACAACTGCGATTACCGGCTGGGTATGGGCAGTACTGGATCAACCTGCTTTTCTGTTTGATGGCAGTACGATCTGGATGTGGGGCTTGAGTATGAGCATCTACTCGCTATTTATGTTCATGCTTACTGTGGCGGTTGGCATGTGCATCGGGCAATCTGTGTTGCAGGGGCTTACCGTATACGCGCTCCTCTTGTTACCTGTTGTCGTATGGTTCATTATGTCACTTCATCTCCAGCATTATTTGCTTGGATATCCGTACGATGAATTGGGACGTAATGCGGAAGAAATGTCACTTGTTCTTCGCATGGCTTCAATCAGTTATGCTCCTATCACTAATGGAGAACTTATAATCTATTCGATATTCGCAATCCTGTTTGTTCCTCTGAGTTATGTGCTCTATGCGAGAAGACAGGTTGAATCTGCTACGCAAGCAGTTACGTTTACTCTTGTAAAACCTATATTCCGATTTGGTTTAATGTTTACGTTGGTTCTGATTGGCGGAGCTTACTTCACGATTATTGCTCCAAGAGGATCAGCTGGATGGGGAATATTCGGATATATTCTTGGTGGAATTGTAGGTTATATCGTTGCCGAGATGATTATTCGCAAAACATGGCTGATCTGGAGCAGCAGGCTGCTACCCAAGCTGATTCTATATGGTATCATCGCTGGTCTGATACTGTACGTACCTATTGCCGACTGGAATGGATACGCCGCTCGAGTGCCTGAAATGAGCAAGGTGAACAGCATCAAGCTTGGTGGGGAGAGTTATACCTACAGTAACGGTGTCACTCAGAAAAAGGACGATGCTCACCTCTATTCTAATGATCCGGAATACATGGGGGCAGTTATCGCTCTTCATCAAAAAATTGTGGATTCCGATCTTCCTATACTGAATGACCCAATCAATCCAGGTATGCGTAACGATGAGTATGTATTTATTAACTACAAGCTGGATAACGGCAAAGTGATGAAACGTAAATATTATATTCCAGAAGCCGAATTTCATCAGGAATTAATGGCTCTGAAACAGTCCCAGGATTACAAAAGAGTTGCCTTTGAAACGTATAAGCTGGAAGAGGATGCATTAAGTTTTGGCATTCGCTCTGCCATTAGTTCATACCGAAAGGTGTATATTAGCAATCCGGAGCAAGTCCGTGAATTCAAAGCATTGTTGAAACAGGACATTTTGGATCAGACCTATGAAGAACAGCGCTCTTCATGGCAGTCGTTTGCTTACGTGGAGATGAATCAGGACTCTACTTCGAAAGATCCATTTCAACCTAGGGAGATGTGGAATTTTGAGATCAAACCTAGCTATGATCGGGTGTTGGCTTGGCTGAAGGAGAACAAATTATACGACCAGTTGCTTGTCCAGGCAGACGAGATTGTCTCCGCACAGTTTGCGAAGCAGGAGATCAACAGTCCGGGTTCATTTCAGTGGGCGACTCCGCAGCCTGAATATATCGATGGGAATCAAAGCATCAAGAAGCAAGTCGCAACCCAAAACAAAGAAATCATTAGCGATTTGCTCAAACGTCAACGGTCTGGTTATCTAACAGAGAAAGATACCGTTTATCAGATCAAGTTGAATGTAATTCGTGGCGAGAACATCTATATGATGTTAAAAGAAGAGGATCTGACCGAGGCAATGAAAGCTATTTTGGTCAATCAATAAGTTGAGCTGTATACGTTGTTGATTAAATGCGGGAAGGGTTCTCCCGTTGTTTGAAGGGTTGATATTAGACCAGTTAAACTAGTACGACTTGACCAGATACAACGAATGGAATATATTAGAAAAAGGAAAGGTTCGAGCGACTCGTTCAATCGAATCTCATATGGAACGGCTTATGAGGGAAGCACCCGTAAGAGCAGGCAAATGCCTGACTTGCGGGTGCTTTTTTGTCGTTCGCTGATTTCGTTGGCTATTCTGCTAAATATTTTAGAAGAAAGGGTGTTAGAGACGCATGCAAACAGAAGCGTGGAAGGAAACGATAAATGAACAGGAGGCAATGGAGTGTTGTTCTTCCCTATTGGAACGAACAAACTCACATAACTTCATAGAACATCACGGCCTATTGGAAGAAAAGAAGGGTCGACAGCATATCGAAGACATAGCTACAGAAGATATAGCTTTAATGGAGACGAGTGACATTCTGTTCCCTCCCCCAATAGCAGCTAGCTATAGTCACATGATGGAACAAAGTAACGTCCTGCGTGGTCAATTGTCATCGTTCGCTCATCTTATTTTCAGATCACGCCTGCTTATAGGGCTTGTGATTCTGTTCAGCGCAGGCACGATTTATTTTGCTTCAACAGCCGGGGCAGCGGGCATAGATCTTGGCGTAACAGCGCAGAAAGCCTGGGATTCCGTTTTGAACAAAGCCGACGCACAAACCAAGTTAACGTTGAAGCAAGCGTACGATAAAGTGGGGAACTGGAAGACACAAGAGCAGGTTTGGGAACAAAAAATAAAGACACTTCATGCAGCCAATACCGCGGAATTGGAGCGATTAAGGGTAGAAATAAGACAAATCGATGATGCGAAGGTCGCAGCTCTAGCTGAAAAGGTAAAGCAAACACAAGCCCGATATGAACCGCTATTCGCCCTCTATAGTTCAGTCAATAGACAGTTGGATGCAGCCAAAGCCATCAAAAATAAGGAATGGAGTGCAGCGATCCGTACGCAGGCCGACACATTGAGACCCGTTGTGAAGCTTGCCAGAGAAGACATCCGGATCAAGAAAAAGGAACTTGCTGAAGCACGTAAACGGAAGAGCGCTGAAATAAAACGTTTACGAGCTATGCTAGCAGGGGCTGACTCCGCGAAGAAACAGATTCAAACGGCTAAAAAACAGGCAAGTCTGGCAAAAGAACGATATTCCAACGCTCTACAACAGTTCAAACAGAGTACAAAGCAAAGCCAAACGTCGCGTGTACTCAGCTCATTGAACACATTGGCTTCTGCAGCGGAGAAGTGGGCAGGCTCGAAACAAAATATTCATACACTGGAGCAAAAAGTATCCAATACATATGTGAAAGTCAGACAGGAAATTGCCAAAAGACCCAAATAAGAGGAAACCCGGTCCTCTCCGCAACGTACACAACTTTAGACGTAAAGACGCTTCGATGATGATGGAACGAGGTGAAGTTATTGCAGTCCAAGTTGGAAACGAAACGTACGGGGGCAAGAGGGTTTAAACGTAAACGGTACTGGATTCCCAGCATGGTACTAATTTTGATCATAGTTTTTATCGGGATTGGTACACAATGGACACCCAAAATAACGGTATTATTATTAAAATCATTAATTGAAACTACTAATCCAGACACAAATAGCAAGGACACTATGCTCTCGGATGGGATAATTCGTGTTGCGGATGTACCCTATGCAGACGGAGGGCGTAATGACAGTACGCTGGATATCTATTATCCTTCCGTAACATCGGAACCTTTGCCTGTTGTGTTGTGGGTTCATGGCGGTGGATGGGTCTTGGGTGACAAAAAGGATATCGCAGATTATGCCGTTCAATTAGCCAAGCAGGGTTACGTTGTGGTCAGTATGAATTATGCGCTCGCACCGGATACGAAATATCCCATTCCCGTGATCCAGACGAATCAGGCTTTGACTTACGTGAAAAACCATGTCAGTGAGTATCAGGGTGACCCGGAAAACATATTTCTCGCAGGCAATTCGGCAGGTGCCCAGATTGCAAGTCAGACTGCGGCAGTGGTGACAAATTCTTCTCTCGCCAAGCTGATGAACATAACACCAGCCGCTCAGCCAGAAGAGTTGCGTGGGGTTCTTCTATTCTGTGGTCCATACAATTTAAGCACAGTAGCCAATACAGGCTTTCCACTCATACGGACATTTCTCTGGTCATATACCGGAGTCAAAACATTCGAAGACTATCCACGACTATATGAAATGTCGACCGTGCTTCAGGCCACAGCAGAGTACCCGCCTGCATTTATTACCTCAGGCAATGATGACCCGTTGACCAGTCAATCGATTGAGCTGGCACAAGTATTGAAGCGCCTTGATGTTGAGGTGGAAACCTTGTTTTTCTCGAACTCATCAGAGAAGCTGGAACATGATTATCAATTTGATCTGGAGAGTGACGCTGGACAACAGGCGATACATTCAGCAGTACGATTCATGCAACAGTATAGTCGATGAGCAGACAAGTCTGTGGTACACTCGAAGCAAATGAGGGCGCAGGAGGAGAAGTATGGCAGATAAAGAAGATTTGACCCGGTTCGGGGTGGCGTTTCCTACACCTCTGATTGAGCAGTTTGACCAGTATATTGAGGAACAGGGATACAAAAACCGATCTGAGGCTTTCCGTGATCTTGTTCGTAAAACATTACTGCAACCTTCTGCATTACAATCCGACCAGGATGTGGCTGGCACCATTGTGATGGTCTACGATCACCATATTAGTGATATTCCCATTCGTTTGATGGAGCTGCAGCACGAGGCGCATCATGACATCATTTCCAATATGCACGTGCACCTGAACCATAACCAATGCCTGGAGGTTATTGCGGTAAGAGGTAACTTGGGACGATTGCGTCATCTGCATCAACAGATCCAGGTACAAAAAGGTGTTTTGTATGCGGAGCTGTCTGTGACTTATGTAGATGAACTCAACAAACTGGCTCATGCTCAGAGTAGCGGTCAGGATGGCAATCCGGATCAAAGTCTGGATCACAATCACAGTGCGGGTCAGCATGGTCACAGCCATCATCATCATCGCTCTACGGAGTAAGACAAATACGAGTGTAATTTCTATGAGAATATAGCAAATCAAAAAAACAGACTATTGGTTAGATGCCAACCGTCTGTTTTTTGTTTGTTATAATACCTGACTTTATAGAGCGCTATAAATGCTTGGTTATATAACTTTTCAATTATTAATTCTGAAATATGAAAAAATATGGATTATGAAGTGAACTTTGTTGACATATAATTTGTGTTTTGTGCTACAATTTCTCTAAAAAGTAACACGAAAAAAGGGAGTGCAGCACATTTTCAGAGGGGGAACGACCAGAATGGGCAGATTTTCATGGAGATGGGGAAAACGAAAAGTTAGAACAGGATTAGGGATCCTGCTTGTATGTTCCATTGGTTTATCGGGTTGTGCACAGGGGGCTGCGCCAACAGTTTCATCAGCAGAGAATGGACAGTCAGGAACAACCTCAACCAAAGACGAATTGGTGTTAGCCGTTGGCACCGAGCCGGAAGGCGGGTTTGATCCGACAACCGGATGGGGGCAATATGGGTCACCACTTTTTCAGAGTACCTTGCTGAAGCGGGATGCCAATCTACAACTGGTTAACGATCTGGCTACGGCATACTCCGTTAGTGAAGATGGGCTGACCTGGACGGTTACACTTCGGGATGATGTGAAATTTTCGGATGGGGAGCCTCTAACGGCTGAGGATGTGAAATTTACGTTTGATACGGCTGCTCAGAGTGGGTCTGTGATTGATTTGACGAATATGGCTGATGTGAAGGCACCTGATGATAGTATGGTCGTATTTACACTGAAGTCGCCGCAGTCTACATTCATCAGTCTGCTGACGACACTTGGTATTGTGCCTGAACATGCCTATGGTGCCGATTATGGGGAACATCCGGTCGGTTCGGGACCGTACAAGCTGGTTCAGTGGGACAAAGGACAACAGGCCATCGTGGAAGCCAATGAAGAATATTACGGTAACAAGTCTGCATTCCACAAACTCACCTTCCTCTATCTGGATGAAGATGCAGCCTACGCCGCTGCACAGGCAGGTACGGTGGATATCGCTGCTATCCCGGCAGCGTTTAGCAAACAACAGGTGAATGGCATGAGCTTAGAGGCCGTGAAAACCGTAGATAACCGGGGCATCATGTTCCCCATGCAGCCTGCTGGTGCCAAGTCGGGCGATGGTCTTCCCGCAGGGAATGATGTGACATCCGATCTGGCGATTCGCCAAGCGGTGAACGTTGTGATTGATCGTAAAGCTTTGGTTGAGGGTGTACTGGAAGGGTACGGTCGTCCAGCTTATTCCGTCAGTGATGATCTGCCTTGGAGCAACGCAGAAGCTGTATTTACGGATGCCAATCTCGAAGAAGCAAAGCGCATTCTGGCGACTGGTGGCTGGGTGGATGCAGATGGGGATGGTATCGTTGAGAAAAACGGCGTTAAGGCCGAGTTCAGTCTGCTTTATTTTGCAGGTGATTTAACAAGACAATCCCTGGCGTTAGCTACTGCGGATATGGTTGCCCAGGCGGGAATTAAGATCAATGTTGAAGGCAAAAGCCGTGAAGAGACAAAAAAGATGGCCTACTCCAATGCCGTATTATTTGGTTGGGGCAGTCATGATCCATTGGAGACGTATAACCTCTATAGCAGTACTCACAAGGGAGACGGATATTACAATGTAGGACTGTACAGTAATCCAGTCGTGGATTCTTGGATGGAGAAGGCCCTTCAGGCCACCAGTGAAGAAGAGGCATTGCCGTTCTGGCAAAAAGCGGAATGGGATGGAACAACAGGTTTCAGTTATCAGGGGGATGCGCCATGGGCATGGCTCGTAAATATAGATCATCTGTATCTGGTTAGGAATGGACTGAACATTGGTGAGCAGCAGATCCATCCTCATGGTCACGGCTGGCCGGTGACAACCAATCTTGAGGAATGGTCCTGGGATAACAGCACGAACAAGAAATAGGAAACCTAGCAGTAGCTTTAGCCTGAATTGGGGAGAGATTGGATGACAGGCATGAATGGATGGGCCAGATTTGTTGGTTTTAAATTGTTGCGACTTGTATCTCTGTTGGTTGGGGTCAGTGTGTTGTCTTTTATATTAATGCAATTCTCTCCTGTGGACCCGATCGAAGCTTATATTGGTGGAGACATGATCAGGGTAAGTGCCGAACAGCGCAGTTTAATCGAAGAACGTTGGGGATTGAATGAATCTCCCATGGAACGATTGCTGACTTGGGGACAAGCGCTGATTCAGGGAGATCTGGGAACTTCGATGATCTACAGACAGCCTGTAGCGGATATTATTCAGGAACGGTTCATGAATTCTGTCGCACTTATGGCTGTAGCTTGGATGTTATCCGGCATCATTGGTTTCACTCTTGGTGTAGTTGCTGCCATGAGACGGGATTCGAAGCTGGATCGCCTGATCTGCTGGTATTGTTATACGCTGGCCTCCACGCCGGTATTCTGGATTGCGCTGTTGCTGCTGATGGTATTTGGGGTGTGGCTCGGATGGCTTCCGGTTGGCCTTGGAGTACCCGCAGGCATGTCGGCTGATCAGGTGACCTGGGGAGATCGGGCTATTCATATGATTCTGCCAGCGTTGACCCTCAGTTTGACCGGTGTAGCTTCCATCGCTTTGCATACCCGGCAGAAGCTTACGGATGTGCTGGAGTCAGATTATATTCTGTTTGCAAGAGCGCGGGGTGAGCGTGGATTTCAGCTGTTCCGTCGACATGGGTTCAGACATGTTGTTTTACCAGCGATAACGCTACAGTTTGCTTCGTTCAGTGAACTGTTCGGTGGGGCTGTGCTTGCAGAACAGGTATTTTCATATCCCGGGCTGGGTCAGGCAACGGTTCAGGCTGGGTTACGCGGTGATGTTCCACTGCTGCTTGGACTTGTGATGTGCAGTGCAATTTTTGTTTTTACAGGTAATATGGTTGCAGACATTCTGTATCGCTTGATCGATCCACGGATGAAGGAGGAGCTGATGTCATGAAGCAGACGGTAGAACGCTCCTCTGAGCAGACGACAGAAACAGCCAAAATACAGAAAGTGAAAACTGCGACTCAAGAGGCAAGGTACAGCATTAATCCGGGGTTACTACAAGCTGAGACTGGAAAAGGAACAGGAACAACACGCCAAACGAGAAAAGATTATACGGCTGCCAGCAATCAACATTTCCGAAATCCTCGTCAAAGAGCGGTGATCTGGGGAAGCCTCGCGGTGATCTGGATTGCCGTTGTGTGGTTGACGGGCAGGCTGCTTCCGGCTGGTTCTACGCTGACTTCACTAATGGATCGGAATTTGGCTCCAACCTGGGCGCATCCATTTGGCACAGACTGGCTCGGAAGAGATATGTTCATGCGCACGTTAAAAGGATTGGCAACCAGCATTCAAGTGGGATTACTTGCTGCATGTGGTGGTGGAATGATCGCAATGTTATTGGGTTTGGCAGCCGCTTCAAGCAAGACTGCTGACCGGGTGATCTCATGGATTATCGACCTGTTCCTGAGTGTACCTCATCTGGTATCGCTGGTTATGCTGGCCTTTGTATTTGGTGGAGGTTTGGCAGGAGTGGCGGCAGCGATTGCGCTGACTCACTGGCCGAATCTGGCCCGGATTGTAAGAGCGGAGATGATACAACTGAAATCCGCAGAATACATTCAGATTTCACATAAGTTAGGTCAATCGCGGTTACAAATTGCGGTGCAGCATATGCTGCCACATCTGGTCCCGCAACTGTTCGTGGGCGTACTGCTAATCTTTCCCCATGCGATTCTGCATGAGGCAGCCATTACGTTTCTGGGGCTGGGGTTGTCCCCGCAACAACCGGCAATTGGAATTATTTTATCAGAGTCGATGAGATATTTATCTGCTGGCATGTGGTGGCTTGCCTTTTTCCCGGGACTGGCACTGTTGCTGGTTGTTCGTGCGTTTGATGTATTGGGCAACAGTCTGAAGACAATGACGGGAACAGGTAGTTCAAGGGAGGTGAGGTAAATATGGCTCTGCTTGATATTGAGGGAGTGTCGGTGTCATTTCGGCGTGCTAATGGTTGGTTTGGACACGAACAGATTGATGTCATTCAGAATCTGGATCTTTCCATAAACGAGGGTGAGATCGTGGCTGTTGTAGGTGCAAGTGGATCGGGTAAAAGTGTGCTGGCGCAGGCCATTATGGGCATCCTGCCTGCCAATGCCAGGTTGGAAGGTAGAATTAGCTATAAAGGCAAGCCTTTGACTCCAGAGCGGCAGCTTCATCTGCGTGGTGAGGAGCTGATGTTGATTCCACAATCCGTCAGTTATTTGGACCCGTTGATGAAGGTGGGGAGACAAGTTCAGCCTGTAACCCGAAATTCGGGAAGGAAGCGCAGATTGATGACTCGATCCCATGTGACAAAGACGGAGCAGGAGCTGACGGATCGTTATCATCTTCCTCAAGGAACAGCCGGGAAATACCCGTTTGAGTTGTCCGGAGGTATGGCAAGGCGGGTGTTGATGGCTACAGCGACCTCAGGTCAGCCTAAGCTGATCATTGCAGATGAGCCGACACCAGGCATTCATCCCGAAGTGCTGGCCGAGACGATGAAGCAGTTTCGCGAGCTTGCTAATGAAGGCGTAGGCATTCTGTGGATTACTCATGATATCACGACTGCCCTGACAGCAGCGGATCGCATCGCTGTATTTTACGCGGGGACCAATGTAGAGACGGCGCAGGTAGATGATTTTAAAGGGAATGGAGAACGTCTGCGTCATCCATATACAAAAGCACTCTGGAATGCGTTGCCACAGAATGGATTTCAGCCACTTCCGGGCTCTCAGCCGTTGGCAGGTCAAGAGATCACGACAGGATGTTCATTTGCTCCCCGATGTAGTGCAGCAACCGCTGTATGTATCGGTGAACGTCCAGAGCTTCGTAAGGTACGGGGCGGAGAAGTGAGGTGTTTCCATGTCACTTGAAGCACGGGATGTGAGTTACCGTTATGATCCGAACTCGTGGGTGTTCCAACAGATGAACATGCATGTGCAACAGGGAGAAGTGGTTGGCTTGTGGGGACCAAGTGGCTGTGGGAAAACAAGCCTTGGTCGCATTCTTGCAGGATATGCCGAACCTGTGGCAGGGCAAGTCCTTTTGGATGGGAAACCACTCCCACGTACAGGAGTATGTCCGGTTCAGCTGGTGTTCCAGCACCCGGAGAAAGCCGTGAATCCACGCTGGCGGATGCGTCGTGTACTTCAGGAGGCGGCTGTGCAGGATGAACAACTGCTCGAAGCTTTGGGTATTCAGCAGAATTGGCTGGACCGCAGACCGGGTGAATTATCCGGTGGAGAACTGCAACGATTCTGTGTGGCGCGAGCACTTGGCACATCGACACGTTATGTGATCGCAGATGAAATGACAACGATGCTGGATGCAATCACTCAGGCACAGATCTGGCATACCGTGATGGAAGTGGCTCGCCAGCGTAATCTGGGGCTATTGATCATAAGCCATGATCGGGATTTGTTGGACAGGCTGTGCGACAGAATTACTCCGATGCCGATATCGATTTCACTGTAATTTTAATTATGTTTTGAATAAATAAAATGATCGAATACAAAAGGGGTGCCCCTTGTGAAGTCATTGACCATGAATGTGAGTCATGGACTTGAGTATGGGGCACCCCTCTTCTCTTTTGACAAATATTCGCCATTTAACGAACCGTACACGTTCTGTTCGCAACGTACATTGATGTAACTGACAGCTTATTTGCCCGATAAATTGCTTAGCAACGCAGATAACCTGCGCATCGCCTCTTCAACCGTGGAACGTGGACAGGCTACATTAATACGCATGAACCCTGTACCCTCTGTTCCAAAGAAACTCCCGTCATTGAAAGCCAGCCCTGCTTCATGAAGAAGCATGTTGCATAGTTGTGCATGTGGGATATTCAGTTCCCGGAAATCCATCCACAACAGATAGGTTGCTTCGGGCAGATGCATTTTAATCTGAGGCATATGTTCCGCAACATATTGCTGTACATATTCCATATTTCCACGGATATAGGCAATGCACTCATCCAGCCATTCCTCGGCTCCGTTGTATGCAGCTTCGGTTGCAACAGCCCCCAGTGTGCTGATATTGGCAAGTCCCATCGTTTTTACACCCTGCGCGAACGATTCCCGTAACTTGGCATTGGGGATGATGATGTTGGATGTGCAGAGGCCAGGAATGTTGAACGTTTTGCTTGGAGCTGTACAGATGATGCTTAGATCAGAGACGGCGTCCGAGATCAGGGTCAGAGGTGTATGAGTTCCGCGCTGATGAACAAGATCGGCATGGATTTCATCTGAAACCATCAGTACGTTGTATTGCAGACACAGTGACGTAAGTCCTTCAAGCTCCTCACGAGTCCATACCCGTCCAACCGGATTATGAGGACTGCACAGAATCAGCATTTTGACCCGACCGGTCTGCAAGCTGGATTCCAGTTGTTCCAGATCCATCGTGTAATGACCGTTATTCTCTACTAAAGGATTGGTGATCAGTTCACGACCTTGACCACGTACTACTTCATAGAAGGGCGCATACACCGGAGTTTGGATGACCACTGCATCTCCCGGCTGAGTGAATCGTTGTACAGCAATGCTGAGTGCGGGCACAATACCTGGAGTGAATACGATCCAGTCATCGTTAATTTTCCAGTTGTGGCGCCGTTCCATCCAGTCTGCAACAGCTGCATGATACGCTTCAGTCCGTACTGTATAACCAAAAATCCCGTGCTCCATCCGTGTTTGCAGGGCCTGAATGACGGATGGTGGAGCAGCAAAATCCATATCGGCCACCCACATCGGAAGCGCATCAGCAGCGCCGAAGATATCCTCAAGCGCATCCCATTTTTCTGATCCGGTAGAGATCCGGTTAATAGGCTGGTCAAATGTACTGTTATTGTTATTCATCGTATTTAATCCCCCTTGAGTTCCGTTCCTTCGACCACAAATCGACAAATAATTATCTAATACATTGGTTAATTTCGCAACTGTTGTGCGTGTATGATTAGCTTCATATGTATGGTCCGGAATTCAGGACTTTATTCATATAAGAACAACTTAACGAGCGAGAGTACAGCGGGAATACGACAAAGACTATTTTTGTACGCCCTTGGTCCTGTTTTGTTCATATATTATTTACAACCTCTTGTCAGATGCTATTATATTGCTAACATTTGGTGGAACAACGGGCTGTTATCCGAATAAGCTCGTGCCCATACATGATGAGCATAACTACATGAGTCTTTCGCGTACATCGAGCGATCGTCTTGAATCGTATTATGCATAAGGCTGACATTTGAACTCAGGAGGCGTTTAGGGATGAAAAGCAAAAAGTGGTTGATTGCTGCGGGTGTGTTTGGCATGGTGTTAACCGGATCGGCAGGTGTATATGCAGGTACACAACTGGAGACGATCAAAGCTTATCTAAACCATGGGCTCGCCATCGAAGTGAACGGACAGAAATTTACACCGACAGGTGACCAGGGCAAAAAACTTGCGCCAATTACATATCAAGGCAGTACATATCTCCCCGTTCGTTCGATTGCAGATGCGTTGAAGACCGAAGTGAAGTATGATTCCCAAAACAATAAAGTAAGCATCGGCTCTTCAAGCTCCTCTGGTGGATCAACATCCACAGGCAACAGCGAATCGACATCGCCCTCAACAGGTACAAACACACAGGCGGTAGGCGTAAAGTCCAAGTATCTGCCAGCAGATTTCCCATTACCTAAGGATGCGAAGGCAACAAGTCTCATTGAGAACATAATGGATGGAAACAAAAAAGTTGTTCTCACCTACACAACCAAAGAAACGTTGCTAACCGTTGGAAAATCCTACAAAGACTACTACCAGACCAAAAATCTGAGTCAGAACACTCAGGATATCCAGGCAGACGACTTCAGCATCGTGGGTCGTGAAGATGGCAAATATGCCGTAACGATCACAGGTTCGGTGTCTGCAACCAACAAGGATCTGAATGAAATCACCGTAGTGTGGGGCGAAGAGTAATCTTTCCTTCTATAAAAGGTGAACAGCAAAAGCCGTCCGTTGAAATCATAACAGATTTCATTGGACGGCTTTTAGGGTTGAATCCATATCTGGTTCTATACTCTGAATTAATATTCTAAATATTAGTCCGTTACAAGTACTCGTTAAACCAACCGGCAATATGCTCCAGACGACGTACTCTTAAGTGGGGATGACCTCCACGGGACAACTCGTGGTTGGCACCTGGGAAACGAACAAGACGAGTGGTCTGTTTGCGTCGTTTCAACGCAATGTATAATTGCTCGGCCTGCTCAATCGGACACCGCAGATCCTGTTCGCCATGCAAAATGAGCAGCGGAGTACTGACGTTGCCGACATAAGCGAGCGGGGAATGTTTCCACAGTTTTTCCGTGTCATCCCACGCGTTACCACCAATTTGATCTTCTGTGAAGAAATAGCCAATGTCACTGACACCATAGAACGATAGCCAGTTGGAGATGGAACGCTGGGTAACAGCGGCCTTAAAGCGGTCCGTGTGTCCAACAATCCAGTTGGTCATGAAGCCACCATAACTGCCCCCGGTTACGCCCAATCTGGATTCATCGATAAACTCATATTGGGATAGGGCATAATCCACGCTCTCCATGAGATCGCGATAATCTCCACCGCCATAATCTCCCCGACAGGCGTCTACAAACTGCTGCCCGTATCCGAGGCCACCGCGTGGATTGATATACACAACAGCGTAGCCTTGTGCGGCGAGAATCTGGAATTCGTGCATAAATGTAAAACCATACATCATGTGCGGGCCGCCATGAATCTCCAGAATGGTCGGGATTTTGACCCCGTCGACCATGCCGTGAGGTTTCATGATCCATCCTTGCAGCCGCAGGCCATCTGAGGAATTAAACCAGAAGGTTTCCGGTGTACTAAGGTGGATCTCATCCTCAAGCTGTGGATTGCTGCGGGTGAGTTGAATCGGTTCTACCCCGGGATCTTCCGGTTGTTCATACATATAGAGATCACCAGGATTTTGTGTATCGGCTACAGCAGCAACGATTCGCCCGTTGTCCAACTCTGCAAACTGATAAATCTCCCGTTCGTCAGGCAATATATAGTCAGCACTGCTGCCGTCTCGTGCGAATTTGGCGATGCGTACACTACCATGGATGGTCGCCAGACAGAAGATTGAAGAACCATCCCTGCTGAATACTGGCCCCGTAGTTGTCAGATTTGATCGCATGTCGCCAACAATGCTGTGATTCAGCTGTACGTCCCAATCCGTGCTCAGACATACGAGTTCACCACCTGATACTTTAAGGGTGTACAGCTTCACAAGTGTGGCATTTCCATAGGAACGGTCACTGGCGAGCAGTGCAATGGATTGTCCATCCGGTGCAAAGGCCAGTCGGCTGAACGTATATCCTTCCGGGGTTAACTGCTGCACATCCGATCCGTCTGCCTTGGCAAAGTACACATGATTAGTCAGGGTGTAATCATTATGGTCCTCGCCTTCTTCAGGCATCTGCGCAATCCAAGCGATGGATATTCCATCCGGTGACCAGGCATAGTCACCAACGTCATAATGACCTGTAGTTACAGGAATTGCTTCCAAATCGATCGGTGTGAGAGCGAAGAGGTGGGAACGTCGACCGTTCCATAATCCACTGGCATCTGATTTCATGCGAATTCGGTCTACGACATGTTCTTGCAGCAGTTTGGGTTTATCGTCTATAGGATTTGTATGTTCTGATTCTTCATCTCCGCTCATATCCACGGATGATTTCACAAGTAAAGTATGACCATCCGGTGACCAGAGCAGGGAACTGACGCCATGTTTCAGGTGACTGATTTGCTGGGCTTCTCCGCCATCTGATGCGATAATCCACACTTGAGATTTCCCATCAACCTCTCTTAAAAAGGCAAGCTGAGACCCATCGGGCGACCAGGCAGGGGAATGATCCTTCTCACCAGATGTAAAGGGCCTGTCCTTTTGACTCCCCAGATGAAGCAGCCTTAGGTGAGAACAATAACCGTCACGTGCTTCATTCGTTTTCCGGCTTACATATACCAGTTGTCCGCCTTGAGGGGACGGAGTTGGATCATTAACCCATGTAATCTGATAAAGATCTTCCGATGTTATGCCGCGCTGACTCATCATTGTTTGTCCTCCCACCATGAATTAGAATTGGCTAATTTCCTAACCTTTCCATTTATATTAACGGAAAGCTAGGGACAGGACAATAAGTGTAATGAAGGAGGGTAAGACATTTAACAATGTATATTAATTGAATTAAATTTTTGCACGTAACGTAGAGGACAGAAATAACCTGAAGAAGCGGAGCGTTCGCCTTTATCCCCGGATTTTCACTTTGAAAAAGTGGAATCGAAAAATCTGGGGATAACAGCGATCGGAAGGTTGTTCTGTCATCGGAGTGGTCAGTGCAAACATTCTTTGTTCAATTCATATAGGTGTGTTAAAAGGATTTGCTCGAAGGATGACGAATCCTAATGTTGAATAAGCGCAGAAATGATGAAAAATAGTCTTAATTCAATGTTTAACATTGGTGAATTTGGTTTAATGTACAATGCAATTCCTGTTCAACATTCAGGTATTTGGTTCATAACCATTCGTTTATATAGAACTTGTATGATTCAGTCGTAATGAAGGAGGAACGTCACGTTGAGCACATCCTATGAACAGCATGTAGAATATCCAAACCGGAAACGAATGGCGTGGCTTACGGCAGGGGCAGCACTTTTTGTGGCAGCCGGATTTTTTTTGATTTTTGATCGTTCTTCAGTTACGAATGATTCCATCCTCTCGGATGTGATTGGACTTCTATCCATTTTGTTTTTTGGGCTATGTTTCTGCTACAGTTTGGTAAAGATGATTAAGAAGGAACCTTCTTTTGTGATCGATGAGGATGGGTTTGTGGATGCATCTTCTTATACCGCAGGAGGGGCAGTGGCCTGGAGAGACGTTGAGAATATTTTTATGTATGAATTGATGGGACAGAAAATGATTGGGGTCAAATTGCGGGACGAAAAAGCCTTTCTGGATCGCCAGAACGGGATGAAACGCAAATTGATGACGGTCAACAGCAATATGGTCGATGCGACCATCAGCGTTGCCCAAAGTAGCCTCACAATGCCACTGGATCAGTTGTATATCATGATGATGAGCCACTGGAGACATGTGAGTGATAACATGATTTATGGTTCGTATAATCGTCGTTAGAGTCAATATCCATCGAGTCTTCAGAATGGAGGAATATAGATGTTGCATGCTGATCAGACACGCACGGTTCTGCTTCCAGATGGAACTGCCCTGCCTGCGATAGGACAAGGCACATGGTACATGGGAGAGAAGCAATCCAGCCAGGAAGAAGAAGTACGGGCACTACGTTCCGGTATTGAACTGGGAATGACCGTGATTGATACGGCGGAGATGTATGCAGAAGGTGGGGCAGAAGTCGTTACGGGAAAGGCCATCTCAGGCCTGCGTGATGACGTTTTTCTCGTATCCAAAGTATATCCCCATCACGCAGATCGCAAGCAGATGATTACAGCCTGTGAGCGTAGTCTGACGCGTCTTGGTACAGATCGCTTGGATCTGTATTTGCTTCATTGGCGCGGAGGAATACCGCTCGAAGAGACTGTCCAGGCCTTGGAACAATTGAAGCAATCCGGTAAAATCCTGCGTTGGGGTGTCTCAAACTTGGATACAAGGGATATGCAGGAATTATGGTGTTTGCCAGAGGGTTCTCAGTGCATGGTGAATCAGGTGCTTTACCATGCAGTTTCGCGTGGTATTGAACATGATTTGCTCCCGTGGATGCGGGAACGTAGCGTTCCTGTAATGGCGTATTGTCCACTGGCTCAGGGGGGCAGACTTCGCAGTGAATTGTTGGAGCATCCAGTCATTCAGAAGATTGCGCAGGATCGAGGAGTTACAACTTCGCAGATCGCATTAGCCTGGGTGATCAGGGACGGAGATGTGATGGCGATTCCCAAGGCGGTACAGCTGAATCATGTGGCAGACAATGCAGCAGCAGTGAATATCGTTTTGACACCAGAGGAACTCACCCGTTTGGATGAGGCATTCCCTGCGCCTAAAGGTAAGGTACCTTTAGATATCGTGTAGCTGGTTCTACTTTATCGGATAAGCATATGAATGAGATGACAATACGATTAATGAGTTATGCAGAGCAGATCTTCACGATCTGCTCTTTTTTTGTATGTATTTCGATAACCAAAGCTTGCTCATCAACTGAGCGATTATATATTTATAACAAATGGGCTTTACAACACTATTTCACTAGTGTACTATGTAACTAACACACCAGTACAGAGAGGAGCGAGAGCTTTGTGACTATAGAATTTGATAACAATTTACCAATCTATCTGCAGATCATGCAGTATATCAAAAGACAGATTGTAACCGGGACACTTCAGGCAGGTGACAAAATTCCTTCGGTTCGTGAACTGGCGGCTGAATTACAGATCAATCCCAATACAGTACAACGGACATTTCAGGAGCTTGAGCGGGAAGAAGTGGTCGAAACCAAACGGGGCTTGGGCAGATATGTGACCAGTGAGGAGCGGAAGATTATGACGATCAAAAAAGAGATGGCCGGTGAATTATTGGAACGCTTTCTGACCGGAATGCAGGAACTGGGGATCGAAGAGCAGGATATCTTATCCATCGTAGCCGATGCCGTTGCGGAAGGAAAGGGAGGAACAACACATGAGTAACATCCTTGAACTGAACCAGATCAATAAGACATATGGCAATAAGAAAGCGCTCAGTAATATCACATTGGATATTGCTCCTGGCCGAATCGTAGGTCTGCTGGGTAGCAACGGCAGTGGCAAAAGTACGCTCATGAAGCTGGTTGCAGGTTTGCTGCATCCTAGCAGTGGAACGATTCAAGTCACAGGTAAGCCCGTTGGGCTGGAGACGAAGTCACTGGTTTCATTTATGCCGGATCGTCCATTAACCGAAAAGTGGATGAGAGTGCGGGATGCAATTGCGTACTATCGCGATTTCTATGCTGATTTTGATGAGGAGAAGGCGCGGGAGATGCTGGACTTCATGAACCTTGTCGAGAGTGACCGGGTACGGCATCTGTCGAAAGGTATGAATGAACGACTACAACTAACACTGGCACTTTCTCGTAAGGCTCGTCTGTATTTGCTGGATGAACCGATTGGGGGAGTAGATCCGGTTGCGCGAGGCAAGATTCTGGATGCGATCGTCAAGTTCTATGATGAAGACAGCAGTCTGATCATCTCCACGCATCTTGTGAATGATATCGAACGGATTTTTGATGAAGTTGTCTTTATTCGCGAGGGCGAGCTGGTGATGCGGGAAGAAGTAGAAACGCTCCGTCTGAAATATGGGAAAAGTGTGGATGAGATGTTCAAGGAGGTCTATGCGGAATGATGACATTATTGAAGTATGACTTTAGAAGGAACTGGAATACACTGCTGGCTGGGCTAGTTATTTTGATTATCGCCCAAGTGGGGCTTTCCCTTTTCGTGTCTGAGGTCACAGGGATTGTGCTTGGCATTATGGGTTATGTTGGAGTTGGTGTGGCTATTTATGTGAAAATGATTAAAACATACACGTCCAATATCCGCTCTTATAATCGCCGTCTGTTACCCGTAACGGGCCTATCACATGTGTTGTCTCCTTTGATCTTTGGACTACTTTGCGGGTTGGGGTTAGTCATTATTTTTACGACTCATGCCTACATCTATATCTCAATGAAGCTCAGAATGAACATGGCTAGCAATATTGATCTTTCGGGTCTGCATGTTTCGGATTATATTAGTTTGTTGCTGTTTAGCGCATGGGTTATGGTATTCATGACCGTCATTATCTTCCTTTCGATCTCGATTGCAGGCAGCTTCCGCTGGAGAACAGGACCATGGATCGGAATCGTTGCATTCTTTGTCCTCGTTAATCTGATTGGCTGGTTGGAGAATATTATTACGACTGGACGCTTCAGTCCAAATGAGATGTTCCGGTATACGGAAGAAAGTACAGGTATTGCAATCACAGCCAATGGTGTATTATGGTCGGACGGCATGTGGGGAAGCATTGTATTTGAAGTCATTGTGGCGGTCATCTTGGTGTGGGCTACCATTTATCTGAACAACAAAAAAGTTGAAGTCTGATGACAGGATAACTTGAACATGATGCGAGCAACCAAGGTTGCTCGTTTTTTACATCCAGTAATAATCCACTTTTTGAATCCACTACCATTAATTATACGTATATATAGATATATTGTGTGCTCGATGCGAGATTAGGTTAAAGAGAACAAAAGGATATGTAAGCGAAAGGAGGAAGCGTTATGGAACTATACTTCCGGGATAACTTTTTTAACGCGGGTTACACCGAGATTATGAATCCAAATCAGGAACAGGCAGGGCATCTGGATTTGAAAAGTGTCTTTGGTTCTTCGCTCGATGTATCAGATAACTCGGGATTGGTCTGCAGCGGCAAATTTCGCATGTTAACGAATCGTTGGGACATCACTGCAGCAGATGGGAGACATCTGGGTGTGTTGCGGGCGAGATTCAGTTTTTTTAGTAAAAAGTATGAATATGACGCAGGATCACGCGGTACGTATGATGTGTCTGCTCCAGCATTTTCGCAGGAATATGATATAAGTGGCAGTGGTGGCCGCATCGTGGCCAGTTTCCGTCGCACCAGTGGCTGGTTTAGTTCAGGGGCATTTGTATTAGATAACCAGTCGGAACAACTGGACACGTATGAATTAATTGCAGTGGTCATGGGCGTGCACGCGATTAACAAAAGACGGAACTCGGCTGCCAGCAGTGGTGGAGCAACGTAAGTGGAACAAGTAGAGTTGCTTTCCGCTGCTAGTTTTATTATATTTTCACGAACAAACAGGTATAGCAAAAAAAGGTTTGGATGAGATTATCCAGACCTTTTTTTCGTGTATGGGACCAAATCAATGACCATCGGCTTTCGCAAGGGAGCCTTCCTCACGTTGGCGGTGCTGAACTTCATTGGAGTGTTTGGGATGCATATCAGGATCTTTTTCCGCATAACGGGCCAATGCCTTGGCAGCTGTTTCGGACATTCGCTCCCGCAGCACTGTGTGGTCAGCGATTCGAACCCGTTTGCCGAGAAAACGCATTTTGGATAAGACGTAATCCATCTCATTGCGCGGAACGGTCAGCTCGATCCGATATGTCTGCTCGGCTTCCAGGTACTCGACCTGTTTCTCAAAGCAGGAGAAGGCATAGAGGATTCGGGACAGTTCCTGATTGAACTCGGGCAGTACCTCGATGGTGATGGTCGTTTTACGCTTCTCTGTTATCGCAGCAATTCGGGCAGTGTAACCAGAAGCGGTATCCGGCTCAACGGGTTGGGCTTCCACGGTAACGATGCTGTGCAGCTTGGTGGACATGAGCTTGTCGAAGCGAGGCGCGTACCAGAGCACATACCATTCTTTTTTGACCATGGAATACTCCAGTTTATACGGAAAACCAAATTCATCATGGCTTGTGCGTCCATTGCGGACGCGGCCTGTCATTCGAAATCCCTGATGATGCAGTATGATTAGCCTTAACTGTCGAAGTAGTGGGTGAGAGACACTGTTTTCTTCGCTTTTGGCTTTTTCGGTCAGGTAATCTTGAAGGTTCAGGTCCTGCTCACCATTCAGCATGTTGTACATTTTATCCAATGTTACAGCGCTCAGTGCTTCTCTCGCAGCAGGATGATTCAGCATCATGCGAAGCCAGGCCCGTTCCTGTGAGGTCCAGGTGAATAGTCCGGTTTCATTCAATCGCGTCATCATCTGATAGTTGAACATCTTCTCGAACAGGTTCATAATATTCCGCAATCTCCTTCCATTCCTTGATCATCTCCTGGCGTAGTCTCTGAGGTGCGATTATTTCGCAGCTTGAGCCAAAACTCCGTAACCACGGTTTGATCTCAGTGGTACCGTTGACCTGGATTTCGTAGAGAAAGGTATGGTCCGTTTCGGGTATAATCTTGCCCCATTGACCTTGCAGACGAACCCGATCCAGAATGAAGTTGCGCTGACCACGCTCCGGGTGGAAAAAGCGTGCTTGAACCGTCACGGTATTCCCCGTATCCACGAGCCAACTGTAGCGACTAATGTCGGTCCACTGTTGCTTCAGTTCAAGCATGTATTCCTCTTCTACTGAATCTTGTTCCTCCAATTGGGTTATGCCTTCCATGCGGAATTTCACAAAGCCACGGCGGCCCTGATATCCAATTACATACCAACGACCATACTGATGGTCATAGACCACTTCAAGGGGTACGATCCGGTTGGAGCGACCACCTGCTTCACGTTCAAAGCGTGGATTCGTATTCTGTGAACTGTAGCTGGATGGTTTTTTCGGTGAATAGTATAGGAACTGCACACGTTTGCGCTGACGAATCGCACTAAGCAGCGTGTAGAGATGAGCTTCGTCCAGGATACGAGAATAATAGTGATACTTATAGATATAGGGTTCGGTAGCTTCTTCTTGCGGAAAACTTACCGTAATGGCTTTCTTCAAACTGTCCCGCAATAAGTACCCCTGTACGGAAGGAACTTGGGTATTCGCCATCATATCCACAAAATCATACAACTCCAGCTGTTCCTCCACGGTTAATTCGGTAAGGACATCTTGTTGTAAAGCATATCGATACGGTCTGCCACCCGGCTCTTTTCGAATAACCCCAACCTCTTCCAGATATTTTAGATCGGAACGAATGGTTTTCTCGTCAGGTAACGCCAGATCTTCCGGCAGATCAGCACAGCAGGCGTCCAGCAGTTCCATCGCGGTTAGTGCTGTATCTTGTAGGGTATGCAAAAGGACGGAAAGACGCTGAACTTCAGTCTCTTTCATCGACTTGGCGCGGAAGAGGAAGAGCAGCATAGGTTCCGCGGATTCTCCGTACTGGAAGCGGACGAGATCAGCCATTTCAAGGCTTGCTTCGGCACCTGAATGCTGGTCAGTGACGCTCTGCATGATTTCTTTTAACCTGCGATTGGTTTTATCAAAGGTATGTACGGATATGCCAAGCCGCTCGGCATACTGTTTGCGGGTATATGCACCACTTGTCAGGGATAACATGCGTAAGAACTGAATTTCTTTGTCAAAACTCTCTCTTGCCATGCACATTCACTCCTTGTTATCCCTTCATTGTAGCAGGAAGAGTGGCAGGTTTCATTTTAAACTTATGAAGATTCACTCCATTTCAGAAATTGAGTCGTCGTCATACTTTCGCCATGTTCGCGTGCAGATGTGTAAGGCATAATGAGGATGTGAAGCGGGGCAGCAACAAGCACTGTGGATCAAGGTTCCGAGGCGCCAGGGAGGGTTACTTCGACTGTTAATCGACCAGGTCGTTGGTTCGAATCCAATCGCCGCCGTTCATGGCGGTGTAGCTCAGCGGTAGAGCGGGTAATATACCTTCCCACCTTTTTCCTCGGATCATTTTATTAAGGAATATCAGTAAATAGACTCACACCGGGAGGTCATGAGTGATGAGCAGAGCGAAACAATTATTTAATCAACCTCAGCCAACGACACGTAATCATGGGGGTTATGGAGCCTATGAGCGATTGGTGGAGGAACAATATATACAGATGTTGATGACCAATACATTGAACAATACGTTCTATGCAGATACCCAGCAACTGATGGACGATGCGATGGTCAGTCATCAGGAGATGGCTGAGGTCGATGCGGGGTTTATGGCGCGGGCGCTGGTCTATGCTCGTAATGAAGGGTTGATGAGGTTACAGCCTCTATACGGGCTGGCACTGCTGTCCAAAGTAGACGCGGATCAGTTTGCAAAGGTGTTCTCCAAGGTCGTACAGACACCGGCTGATTTGGCTGATTTTCTGACCATTCTGAGAGGATTGGGTCGGGGGCAGGGCGGACGAGCGGTAAAGCGTCAGGTGAGTCTCTTTTTGAACGGGATCAGTGAATACTGGGCGATCAAATACAACGGACGCGGGCGTGGATATAGTCTGGGCGATATGATCGCTACAGCACATCCCAAGCCGATAGATCTGAAGCAGCAAGCCTTATTCCGTTATTTGCGCGGGCATGAGGTGGATCTTACGGAACTTCCGCAGTTGCAGGCGCTGGAAAAGCTGAAAGCTACCCCAAACCCGGCAAGTCGGATGCATCTGATCGAGAAAGGTAAACTGCCGTATTCGGTGGTCACCTCGATTATGCAACCTACACGTACGGTGTGGGAGGCGTTAATGTCACAGATGCCGACCTTTGCGTTGCTGCGCCATCTGAATGCAATGGATCGGGCAGGTGTTTTTGAAAAATCGAAAAATATCGATTACGTAACAGGTCGTCTAACGGATGCAGAAGCCCTGCGCAAGTCGCGCATCTTGCCTTTCCGATTCGCCAGTGCGTATGAAATGATTGCGAGAGAAGAGTTGCGGGATGCTTTGAGGCAAGCGGTGGAGCTATCCATTGGCAACCTGCCAACACTGCCAGGAAAAACGGCTATTTTCCTGGATCGCTCCGGTTCCATGCAAGGGAATTATTTGCGGATTGGTTCGGTGCTGGCACTGGCGCTTTATAAACAAACACGAGGTAACGCACTGTTCTGGTTATTCGATCATATGGTTGAGGATGCTCGTCCCAAGATGGATGAGAGCATTCTTTCCCAAGCTCACCGTATTCGCGCACAAGGTGGAACAGACACGGGTCGACCAGTGCGGGAACTTCGGGATATCGGAGAAAAAGTGGATCAGATCATTATGATCACCGATGAACAGCAGAATGAAGGCAGCCCGTTATATGCCGAGCTTGAGCGATATCGCCGGATGATGAATCCGGAGTTGAAGGCATTTATTGTGGATATAGCACCTTATCGGCAGGCAATGGTACCGCCACGGGATGGCAAAACCTTTTACATCTACGGTTGGAGTGAAACGGTATTGACGTATATTGCCGAGACTGTGGCAGGATATGATACACTCGCGAACCGGGTTAGAGAGATAGAGATTTAATTGAGGGAATTTGGAGGCGGCTGACCATGACCTACGTTCATGAAGAAATGAGAGATACGATTAGACAACAGCTGAAGCAGATTGAACAGGACGAGCAGGTACGGATCATCTATGCCTGTGAATCAGGCAGCCGGGCGTGGGGGTTTCCTTCTCAGGACAGCGATTATGATGTGCGTTTTCTATATGTGAGACCGCTGGAATGGTACTTGTCGATTGAGGATAAAAGGGATGTGATCGAACGCCCAATCAGTGACCAGCTCGACATTAATGGTTGGGATCTGCGCAAGGCGTTGAAGCTGTTTCGCAAATCCAATCCACCACTTTTGGAGTGGCTGCAATCCCCCATTCAGTATGATGAACAGTATAACGTGGCACAGCATATCCGTGCACTTTCACCGTTGACCTTCTCGCCCAAGTCCTGCATGTATCATTATCTGAATATGGCAAAGGGGAACTTCCGCGATTATTTACAAGGTGAGCGGGTCAAGATTAAAAAGTATTTCTATGTTCTTCGTCCATTACTCGCTTGTGGCTGGATCGAACGTTATGATGCAATGCCACCGATGGCATTCGAAGAGTTGGTGCAAGAACTTGTACCTGCGACTACACCGCTATATACGGAGATTCATGAATTGCTGCGCCGGAAAAAGGCAGGCGAGGAACTGGATCTGGAGCCGCAGTTGCCCGCAATTCAGACTTTTTTGGCGGAGAAGATCGAGCATTTTGAACAACTGGCCGGACAGATGGAGAATGAACAGATTATTAAATTTGAAGAATTGGACCGGATTTTCCGTTTTGCATTGCAAGAGGTGTGGGGTGAAGGGGGGTAAGAGAAAGAAAGTTGCGTGCTGGCGACGCTTTCGCTGGAGTCAGAGCGAGTAGACCCGCGTTTGTAAATTGTTATATGAAAATAATTATTGTTATTCACCTATATTGTATGGGTAATTATGGTATGATACTCTGGCCAAACTAATTGCTGGAGGTTATCCGTATGCGTATCAAAGTAATAAGCAGTTTGCTTGCCATTTTCATGATTTTTGCTACCGTTGCGTCTGCTCACCCGGGAAGAACAGATTCGAGTGGAGGGCACACCTGTCGTACCAACTGTGCAAAATGGGGGCTGAAACAAGGGGAATATCACTATCACAACGGAGGTTCCTCTTCGAGTTCCAAATCTTCTTCTTCAAGTTCATCCAGTTCAGGAAGTACCAAGAAAAGTAACAAGTCTTCAACGGCAAGCAAAAAGAAAGCTGCTCCTAAACCGGAATATATCACCTCTTCTGTTCAGGTGAAGGTGAATGGTTCCAAGGTTATTTTCACTGAATCTCCAATTGTAATGAATAATACAAATCTCGTACCCCTGCGTGAGATGGCCAAAGCGTTGAAAGCCAAAACGTATTGGGACAGTAAGACTCAAACCATTACCATTACCAAAGATAAGTACAAGCTAATCTTTACCTTGGGCAGTAAAAAGGTGAAGGTTAACGGGAAAGAGGTCACCCTACAGGCAGCACCCAAAGAAATTAAGGGAACGACGTACATTCCCCTCAGAGTTTTGGTAGAAGGGCTTGGGGCATCCCTCACTTCATCCGGTAATACGCTGACGGTGAAGGTGAAAGAATAAGATTAAGAGATTATAAAAAAGCAGGTTGGGACCTAATCCCAACCTGCTTCTTTATGTGGCGCATGAACTTCGTTAAAGCAAGTTCCTTATCATGCCTGTGTGCGTGGTGCTGTAACTTTTGACATGACCTGGATCAGTTGGTATGAGCCACGGCGCGAATCTCAATCAGTTGATGAGGAAAGGCGAGTCCGGATGTGCCAACCATCGTAACAGCCGGACGATGAGTACCAATGTACTCTTTATACACGGCAACACATGGCTCAAGATGCTCCTGCGGGTGAACCAAAAAAATCTCCAGTTCAGCAATGTTCGACTTGGTCACGTTAAATCCTGCGAGCACGCGGTCCAAGTTATCTAATGTCTGGCGAACCTGTGCTTCAATATCATCGACACCAATAAACGTCCCCTGCATATCATGCGAAAATTGTCCTGCAATGTAGATCATACCGTTAATGCTGTATCCCTGAGCAACGCTAAATGCTTCTTCCCAGGGTACACCGTGGCTATATATTTGAGCTGAAGACATATATTTCTCTCCTTTGGAAATTCAAGATAAGGTTAGTATAAACGGAGAAAAACGACTTGGGCAGTACGCACTTACATGACAGTGACTATCCATTAGGATAGTGTAAACACGGTGTTTGTGAGCCTAACGACTCATTCCAGAGAATCTTTATATCAGGATATTTAATTTAGGTATAACTAACTTAAGTCCTATATCCTTCCACTAGAATCTGGGTAATAATTATAGTAGGCAAGTGATTAATGGAATCTCATAACGTAACGATAGGGGGTAACCTGTATGGCATCTGTGATTCTGCTGGTGAAACAGACGGAGGACGATGAGAAGGTTATTTATCGCTTCGGACCGAATGAGCGAAAGATGGGGCTCATTGAGATGAATAAGATCAAGGAAAGTGTGAGGGAACTGGAACCTGTCCAGGTGGATGGGGTAAGTCCGAGTTTTTTCTTTAATCGAGCCGCGCAGCGACTGGTACGATGTTTATTCAGGGAAGGCGGCAAGTTCCCGGAACGAACGACGTTTGAATCATAGTCCTATGGCAGGCTGCATGACAAGTAGCTGAGCAGGCAGCTGAGAGTTCATGGGTTAAATAATGGAAGAAGTCCAAGAGACCAAAGGTGGTGGCTCTTGGACTTTTTTTGCGTGTGGTGCACATTTAAGTATGGGAGACAGGAACCGCGAAGCGATCGATCCATTCTCGCAATTGTCTACGAAAGGAGGAATTGGTATGCTGGTCAATCTCGATGTTAGAATTATTTTCGCTGGTGGAATCTCTGTTAGTCATGCTCCAGATACCTTGTTCGGTATGAAGCAGCAGGAGAGCATGATCAGGCAGAGGAATTACATCTTCGGCATAATTGATGATACTGAGGTTATCCACACTACGACCAGAAGCTTCAAAAGAGTTATGCCATACCTTCAATAACTCGCGTGTTTCTAGAGGTAGCTCCCAATCGTCAATGAATCTATCTAACAAAATACGGTTTTCCTCGTTCGTCAAGACATTCCATTGTTCCTCCGTTATCGTGAACTGAGTAGGTTGATCAATGAATGGTTTGTGTTGCCCTATGTAAAATCGGAACAGTTCCTCTTCCCATTCTTCAGGTTCTGTCCAGGTGAACAAATGCACACGTTGATCCACTGCCAAATGATAGAGGTATGTATCGTTGTTATCTGTACTTTTGTGAATAGTTAATACCTTTTCTTGTTCAAGGCTGTCTGAGTACGCTCTAATCATGCTGCGGCTTTGGGCAAAATGCATAAGCATCTTCAAAAACTCCGGCTCGATCTCTATCTCGGTATCTTCCATATGCAAGATCAGCCCTTTGGATAAAAGACCGTGAGAGGCAGCCCTTAGAACGAGTTCCCAGTGTTGTTCAGATAACTCGCCATACATCGGTTTTAGGAGACCGGCTGCAATGTCCTCTGCGCCAAGTGTGGCCAGCGCAAATCCGAATTCTTCAATGGATAAGGTAACAAGTGGTTTATTCATGAGCTTAACCGCCTACTTTCTATGTAGATTGTTAGATAAAGGTTACTTTTTTTAAAAGGTCATTTGTGCTCATTCCAAGTTTTTCGAAGTACTTTAAGAATGTCGCTTTCCTGATGTTTCAGAAGACTATACGTATATATTTTATAGCTTTTTCCATCAACCATTTTGAATAAGTAATAGGATGGAGTAGGCTGGATCCATTTGTTTAGTCCTGGTGCTACGAAATCAATGGTACGTATATCCTTCCAAGATAACTGTTTTCCTGCATTTGTCTTAATGCCAGACAGATCGAAGGAAAATAAAATGTTTGTTCCAAATATTCTCGTGATGTTCCAGATAAACAGACGTCCCACAAACCAAAAGCTTAAGAATGCCGCACTAGTAAAGTACAAGGTTTGCAGAACGCTATTGTCACCATAGATAACATCACCAGTCAAGACAAGTCCAGCTATGATAAAAAGAGCAGATATCAGCGTATGACGTATTGCATATTTGCGTTGGTATGTAACGAACTGCATGGATACCTCCTAAGTATTATTTGAAGAGTTTACTAACCCATCTAATCCCTTTTTCAGCCGCTGAGGCTATATGTTTTCCGGCATAACTACCTATAGCTCCGCCTACATAAGCTCCAACTGCTGTTCCCGCAGGCCCGGCGAACGATAATAGGGTCCCGCCAACAATAGCCCCGGCTCCTGCAGAGGCAGATTTGATCACGATATTCGATGTGGACACGGCGAGATCCGTTTTGGTTAATGTTCCTTCCTTATACTTGGAGACCGTTTTAACCCCTTCATCCCAAACATTAAGTCCTACGTTGATAGGGAACAGTTTTTTGCTTATCATTGTAGGGATTTTGGAAATTTTCATACCGTATTGACCTTTATTCACACCGGCAATAACATTGCGGGTCCATTGACCGAAGCTGTTGGCTTTGTTGAAACCAAGCCCGATATCACCTACTTTTAATTTACCTGCAAGTCGATCAAAGCCCTTTAATCCTTTCATAACCAGACCGGGGTTGCGGAATTGTTTATCCAGTTTACGTGCCATGTTACTCAGAAAGGAATTCCCCTTTCCCTTCACCCACGGGGCATTATGGACTTTGGCACGGCTAGAGTTCCGGGGATCTACTTTGAAATGAACCGTTTTGGAGAGTACCATGGACGTAGCCAAAGCAGAATATAATCCTGTTCCAATCAGGCCTACATTCCCATGAATCGCATTAATTATATTCCAGGACTTACTTCCTTGATCATATATATCTGATAGCGTCGTTTTTACATCTTTCCCAGAAGTGGATTGGCTTGTACTGGTCTGTACACCATGCCCCTGAGATTGATCCGCTTGTGAGAAACGAGTTGCGATGGTATGTAGTTCCGTGCCAATCGCAGAGACTGAGCTAGAGAATCTTTCCATTTGCCGATGTGCCACCTGAAAGTTCTGAAAGAAACGCTCCTGTGTGATTCCCGACCACTGGCTTTGTAATGTACTTATATGTCTGCTTAAATTGTTAATCATGCTACGACTATGTTCCGAAGCTTGAGCAAATTGCTTGGAGATTGCCTGAAGCTGCTCAGGCGGTACAATAATCCTGGTCACGACATTCACCTCGTGGAAGATAAAATTAAGAATTTCTACAGATTATGTATATATCAAAAATGAAACGCTGTGAAATATTTACCCACTAATTTTAAAGGTCGAAACGTTTATTCGCAACGGATAATAAGGAATTGACGCGCAAAACAGTCCTTTGGTTGGGTTAAATTAGTGCTTTTCGTAAGACTTTGTTCCTGCAAATGGGACGAAGAGTATAAACAAAGAAGCCCACAACCCCCTATAGGGGGCGTGGACTTGTAAATTTTAGTTTGGTCTTCAAGGAGAATGTACTTATGGACATTCCTCAACTAGAACGTTTTGGCATAAGAGATCAGTGCCGTAATCGTGATTATATTAAGCAACGTTGAGATCAGTACCGTCTGGGCTGCAAAATCGGGTTCGTTATCGTATTCTTCCGCGAGAATGGATGCATTGACACCGGTCGGCATACCCGAAGCGATAATGAGTGCCTGTGCAGCGATACCTTCCAATCCAAGCAGTAGCACAATTGAAATCCCGATAGCCGGGCCAATCAGGAGACGCAAAAATGTGCTAATATACACATCAAGACGGTACAGCCGGATTGGATATTTTACAATCTGTGCTCCGAGTGTCAACAGCGCCACGGCAACCATACTTTGCTGCGCATAGGTCAGCGGCATGGACAGGAACGTAGGCAAGGGAACCTTCCACATGTGAAACAGAATCCCCAGCAAGAGCGCATACGGAACGGGCATTTTAAGAAATCCAATAATCACGGCACGGTAATTACCTTTGAGCTTCGCGCCCTGAATGGACAACACGCCATAGGTGAATGTCAGTAATGCCTGCAAAGACATGACCAGCGCCTGAATGGAAGAGGCGAGTGGATCGCCGCGGAATACCAGTGCATTGATGGGCAGTCCATAGTTGCCTGCGTTATCCAGCATAATACTGTTGTTGAAGGCAGCTTTCATGCCTTTATTCATCCGAAGCGAGCGTGCAACTACAGAACCTACAATATAGAGAATCAATACATATATTGCGTAAAAGAGTGTCACAGTCCCGAGCAGTTCCCCGGACATATCCGAGTGATACATACTCATAAAGACGGCTGCGGGGGTAATACAATAGAAATTGATTTTGGCGAGGGTGTACAAGTCCAGCTTGAACACCTTTTGCATCCAGGACCCGACGGCGATCAGGAGAAAGACGGGCAGGACGACTTCAAGCATGATGTCTGCAATCATTAGTTCAGCTTCCTTTTTCATGAAAATTTCAATCCGATTTCGAAAATGCTTTGCTCATTATATCATTTTATACACAACCGAATGTGTGAATTGGCTAAAAAACATCAGGAGGGGTTGCGTCATGATTCCAGATCATCTGGATGTTGGTTTATCGATATTGTTTATTGGTTTCAATCCGAGCATTACGTCTGGAGAGACGGGTCATCATTATGCTTACAAAGGAAACCGGTTCTGGCGCATCCTTGAACGGTCGGGATTAACCCCGCGTTTATATGATGCGCAGGAGGATGGAGAGTTGCTGAAGCTGGGATATGGATTCACGAATATTGTGGCCCGTCCCACCAGAGGTATGGAGGATATTACGAAGGAAGAGTACGCGGAAGGACGACAAATTTTACGGCAAAAGCTGGAGAAATACCGACCGGACATCGCCTGTTTTGTCGGAAAAGGCGTGTACACCCAGTACAGCGAGCGTACCAAAGTACAATGGGGATTCCAGGATGACCCGGTCGTCAAGGAAATTCAGGAGTTCGTCGCTCCGTCGTCCAGTGGACTCGTGCGCATGTCGATGGATGAGATTGTGGCGATCTATTCACAGCTTGCTGATTTTGTTGCGGAGAAGAACAGGGAAGATTAAGAGGCAAAGTAAGCAGAGTTCACCCAGTCGGCTTTGCCGATGAGGGAGAATTCTTTTTTTTGGATAAAGTGAGAGGTTTCGGGAACGGCTTCCGTCTATATAGTACAGAACCATGCATGGAAGCTGTAGAGAAGGGGGATTACATGACTCAACAGATACCGGAGGAGGAGCTTATTCAGCGCATTGTTGCAGGGGATAAGCAGTTGTTCTCTGTGCTTGTGGATCGATATAAAAATAAAGTCTACGGCATCATGCGCGGAATGGGCGCGAGTCATCCGGATGCACAGGATCTCGCTCAGGATACGTTTATTCGCATCTATCGTTATCTCCCATCGCGGCGGGAGGGAAGTCGTTTCTCGTCGTGGGTGTACACCATTGCGGTAAATCGGATGCGGGATTTTATACGGGAAAAGAAACCCGTCATGTCTCCGGTCGATCAGGGGATCGAACCTGTCAGTAATGAAACACCGGAAAAACGTGTGCTGCATAAAGAGATGCAGCGTGAAATATATCGACAGCTCGAACAGTTACCGGAATCGTATCGCCTGGTGTTATTACTGAAGTACACAAACGAGTTGAGCTATGAAGAGATTGCAGATATTACAGGCATGAGTTCAACCAAAGTGCGTAACGCCCTTTATCGCGGGAAAAAAACGCTGAGGAAGCAAATGGAACGCAAAGGAGGTTTAGCTACGTATGAAGCCTATTTCAAAGGATGAAAATCGGTTGTGGGAGGAGCACCTGTACCGTGAGGAGCCGGATGCGGATTTTACGCTTAAGGTCATGCGGAAGCTGGATGGGGTGTCCATGGAAAGTGGAGAAGACGAGCATCCATTCATGAAAAAATCCAAGAGAGCGCATTGGATGCGCCGGACGTGTATCGCTGCAGCGGCAGTTGTGATCTTTGCCGGAGGGGCCTGGTTTGCTTTCGAACGAACAGCAGAGCCAGCACAACCCGCGGTAAATGCTGTGGATCGTCTGCCATTGCCTAACATACCTGTGCCTGAAGCATTGAAATATTCCTATTTTGCGGATGATTATAAACGTCTTAAACCTCTTGGACTTGTGGTTAATCCGGATATCAATATCAATGACCAGGGCTACACGCTTAAAATTGAAGACGTGCTTGTAGACCGATCTCATATGGTAATGACCATGCAACAAACAACACCTGATGGATTAGGGGTATCACGGTTTCTGCCTGAGTTGGGGAGAATTCATGTTACTGATGAAGAGGGGCGACAGGTTGCCACTCTTGCAAGAGATGCAAGAACAAAGGGCCCTCTAACTGAACGATTGTTATTCCAGTTTCATGATGAAATTCCGGATCAAGTGGTCGTGCGGGGTGAACTGCGTAATTTAAATGTGGGCAGATATTATGATTACGAGAAGAAATCCTACGAAGATAGAGATGTTACGGTGGATTGGAGCTTCAAATTCAAGATCGATATGACCAAAGCCAAATCATTGGCTGTTGAAAATTCTATGGATAACACATATACGACGCCAGAAGGACTAAAGCTTGATATGACACAGCTTGTACGCACGCCAAACGGAACCCGGCTTGACCTGAATGTGAGTCTGGATGATGAACTTCGTGCCAAAGTTGATGAGAATTGGGCGAGCTATATGAGTATCATCTACCATCTTGAGATTCCTGAAACAAATGAATATCGAATTTTCAATGGAATAAGACCAGATGCCCGTCAAGCCAAGTTCCAGCTCCAAGATCAGAGTGACTTAAGGAACGGTGGGCCGTTGAAGTTGTCAGAGACATGGGACCCTGCGTTGGTAACGGTAGATGCGAAGAACATTCGCTTTGTTCTGGATGGTTACACCCTGCCGGTGAAAGAAGAGAAATCAGTGGAAGTTGATCTGAATAAGAGGCGTAAGGACACGAATTTTTATACTTTTGCACAATTTGAACAGCTTGGAGATAAAATATTATTCTATGATTTTGAGTACGAGCCACTGATGGAATCGTATGATCCTCCGAAGATTGATGTAAAGGAAGGGTATTCACTAGTTCTGAAGGGGAGTGGGACGTTCCGAAATGCTTTCATGGGTGATCGCTGGGTTGCAGTAGATTCGGATGGAAAAGAGTATCCTGTTGAAGTGAACGGTTATCCGGATCAACCTAATAATAACGGTGAATACGTTGAAGATGATCTGCAATTAAAAATTCGGGGGTTTAACGAAGAAAAGGGTACAAAATTCACTTTGAAAAGAACAGTAGTCAATAGAGAGTATCGTGATGTGAATTGGGAAGTGGACCTTCCATCGTACAATAGTCTACCTTGGCTGAAATAACGATTAGTACATCTATTTTAATCAACAGCCATGAAGTAAATGAACGCTTCGAATGGATGTATAAGGATGGATCAACAGATTTAAGTGTGGATGTATAGACATATAAGCATATAAGCCTAATATACGAAAAGGCCCTGCATAATGGTATGCGGGGCCTCTTTCGTTTGCACCAGACTTACGGGGACAGCAAGTACCTAACGAATGCATCTTCAAAAAAGAGCGGTTACCCTTTCCGAATTATGCCGATTCCCTTGGAATCAACGTAGTCGATAACATAACCGTTTCTTTTGGCGTCCCCGGGCGTTCGATCCGGCGTTGCAAAGCCTCTACGGCACGCTGTCCGAGTTCCTCTTTACACAGATTAACTGTGGTCAGAGGCGGGGAAGACGTAACGGCAGAGTGTACATTGTCGATACCGATGACAAGGCAATCTTTAGGTGTGGAGATGCCCATCTCCTGTAATTTGTACATCCACTGCAAGGCGATATCATCATTAACACCGATCCAGGCATCGGGACGTTCATCATCTGGCATGTTTTGAATGGTGGCAGCCAATTGGTTAACCCATTCCCCATTCTCATATGGGATGTTCCATTCCCTGAAGCTGGTCGTATGACTGGTATCCACATGAAAATGGTTCAAGGCCAACTCAATCCCGATCTTCCGCTGCGCGAAGCTGGCAGCACGACCATCATCTGTGATGAGGCCGATCCGTCGGCAATTCATAGACATTAGATATCTAGCCACAGTGATGCCAGCTTCCAGATTATCATGGCTGATCGTATCACAATTCAGCAGGGGTTCCTGATGATCTACCAAAATAATAGGCCGACCCGTCTGAGAGAGTCGTTGCAGAACCGTATGCGGGAAAGCCCCCATGACAATAATCCCGGCACAACGTTCCCAGTCCAAGTGAGGAGCAATAGCTTTTTCGGGAGAGGTGTTCTCGTCCGTCACTCCGAGTGAGGGAGATACGATGGCATGATGCCAACCACGCTCATTACAGGCGGAGATCATGCCAGACAGAACACGTTGCCAGTAGTGAGGTTCACCGCGGTTGAGCTGATTCATGCATATGAGAGCAAACGGTGGATCGGACGGATCTGCATGGTTTGCAGCAGGAATATTGTTAGTACCCGGAGTACTTTGGCGATATCCTAAAGCGCGAGCGAGTTCCAGTACCCGTGCGCGTGTCGCTTCACTGACACCCGTCTTGCCACTGAGTGCGCGGGAGACGGCATATTTGGATAATCCGAGCTGGTCAGCCAGCGTCTGAATGGATACTTTGCGTGACATATCATTACTCCTTCATTTGACGATCATCTTCTGACACAGTACACTTACAAATAATAATGTTATTATAATTTATCATAACAAAAATAACAATAGTGTTAGGATCATATAGTCAATCTAAACCAATCTATATAAGTTGAACTAATCATTTACACGATAACGGAGAGGACAGAAAAAAATTGACAAAGCGAAGCGTGCGCCTTTATCACCGGATTTCCCCTTGAGAAAGGGGATCGAAAAAATCTGGGGATAACAGCGATTGGAGAGTTGTTCTGTCATCGTAGTGCCAGTGTAAATAATCTTTTGTCAACTTATACATAAAACCTCAATTCAAAGGAGACAACATCCATGGAACAGTTCAGATTACCGAAAATCCCTATGCCGCATCTGGAATTACCGCAAGCTGTGCAGGATATTCTGACTGAGGCGGACGAGCGTTTGCAACATCGACCGAGGTTGCTGGCTCAATTTCGCAATTGTTTTCCCAATACGCTGGAAACGACTACAAAGCTGCTCGATGATGGAACAACCTTTGTAATTACAGGGGATATTCCCGCCATGTGGTTAAGGGATTCCGTAGAGCAGGTCATGCACTATGTTCCACTTGCGAAGAATGATGAGAAGTTGCAGCGTATCATTGGAGGCCTGATCAAACGTCATACGTTCTACGCTGATAAGGATATCTATGCCAATGCATTCAATGAAACGGCGAATGGATGGCATTGGGATGCTAATGATGAGACGGAGATGTCACCTTGGGTATGGGAACGGAAGTTTGAGCTGGATTCCCTTTGTTTCTCCATGAAGCTGGCTTATACATATTGGCGGGAGACGGAACTTACGGATATATTCGATGAGCGCTTCAAGAAAGTGATGGAGAATATCGTACACCTATGGGAGACAGAACAGCATCACACAGAGCAATCACCTTACCGGTTCATGCGTCGAAATTGTCCAGCCCATGATACGCTGCGTAATGAAGGATTGGGTATGCCCGTAAATTACACGGGGATGATCTGGTCCGGATTTCGTCCGAGTGATGATGCCTGTGATTTTCATTATAATATTCCGGCGAACATGTTCGCTGCGGTAACCTTGCGTCAGATGGGGGAGATCGCGAAGTGGGTGTTCAGGGATGAACAACTGGTAAGCCGGATGGCTCGTTTGGAAGAAGAAATACGACACGGTATCTCCCTGTACGGTACTTATCGTCATCCAGAGTATGGACAGATTTATGCCTATGAGACGGACGGTTACGGTAACTTTTGTCTGATTGATGATGCGGGCACGCCTGGACTGATGTCCATTCCGTATATGGAGTATGCTTCGATTGAAGACAAGGTGTATCAGAACACACGGCGATTCATTTTGAGTAAGGAAAATCCATTCTATTATGAAGGGAAGGTAGCCAAAGGAATAGGTAGCCCCCACACCCCTCCGGGATACATCTGGCACATGGCGTTATCCATGCAGGGCTTAACCGCAGACAATGACGAGGAAATACTGGCGATGATTGCATTGCTGGAAAGTACGGATGCGGGTACCGGATATATGCATGAAGGCTTCCACGCCGATGATCCCAACACGTTCACCAGACCATGGTTCGCCTGGTCCAACAGCCTGTTCTCGCAACTGGTGTATAAGGCAATGAAAAAAGGAATTCTATAAAAGATACATTATAAAAAAAGAGTTCTTGCTGCTCGTGAAGTGGCCGTTCCGGTTACGAATCGTTCTTTTGATCGCTGTTATCCCCGGATTTCTTGATCGCCTTTTGTAAAGTCGAAATCCGGTGATAAAGGCGAACGCTTTGCTTCTTCAGAATCGATTTCGTTCCCTGCACTACTTTTACTATCGAGCGCGACTGTTTTTGAACGACATCATTTTTAGAATAGGAGAGTAGGTAAAAAAAACAAGAAAGCCCAAACTGCTGAACTTTGCAGTTTGGGCTTTGTTTATGATGAGATACACAGGTGCTGCGCTATGTGTTTTTCAGCAGGTCAGCGATGAAGACTTTCTGGCCTGTGCGTGCGCTTTCCAAGGATGCGAGGACCATAGCCATGCTGAACTGGTTATCGCTGCAATCGGTCTCAGGTAATCGTCCGGATTCCAGTGCAGCGAACATGTCTTCGAGACAGCCGTGATGACCTGTTTTGTCCATGACAGGCAGTTCCGCTTCAATCCGCTCACTTGGCTGGAAAAAGGATGGTTTGCCGTCAGCATCCAGGCTTTGCGCAGCAACTACTTCAGCATAGATGTCATCATGACCATCCCAGATGGCGGTTCCTTTTTCACCGATTACGCGCCAGCTTGCTTCCCATGATGTGGGTACACCTTCTGCGCACCAGGATCCGCGATAGTTGAATACGGACCCGTCAGACATCTCAAATATACATAACGCCATCGCATTGCCCTGATACCAGGAACCTGGAGGATTGAACTCATGGCAGTACACCGATACCGGGTTGGCTCCGAGAATATACCGTGCCTGATCAAACGTATGTATCGCCATATCGAGCAGCAGCGGACTATCCATCATATCCCGGAATCCGCCGAAGTGTGGCCCGAGGAAGAAGTCGGCTCCTGCGTAACCTACCTGCCCTATAGCCCCGCCGGAAATGAGGTGCTGGTAGGCGCGGATACGCGGATCGAACCGGCGATTTTGCATGACGGCTTGAATGTGTCCTGTGCTGCGAGCGGTTTGCACAATGTCTGTGCATTCGGAGAAGGACTCTGCTAGTGGTTTCTCGCCAAATACATGACATCCTTCCTTCAAGGCTGTCATGGCAATGCCGTAATGACTCGCCGGAATCGTGACATCGAATACGATATTCGCGCCAGTCGCTTGAATGCCTTCACGGATATCGGTGAACGTAGGGCAGGTGAGGCCATGTCTTGTAGCAAAAGTAATGGCTGTCTGTTCATACAGATCGACCAGTCCGACGATTTCTGTATCCGGCCTTTGCAAGGCATAGTCCGCCCACGTGTTTGCCATAGCACCGCAGCCAGCGATAATTACCCGATAAGGATGAGTCATGTTCTCATCTCCTTCGTATGGATTGTGTTATACAGCTCGCATGGTTTCCTATACCGGATTAGGCACAAAATCGCCGCCGCGGCATTGTTTCAAATATCGCAATGCATGCACCTGTCCGGTCATTTCGAGTTCGTCTTTGTAGACGGGATCATGCCAGCCTTCAATATCAATCGTGCCCTGATAACCGTTCTGACGCAGAATGGTGATAATGTCTGCCCAGTTGTTATCCCCGAAGCCGGGTGTGCGGTGCCAGACAAATTCCCGTGGACCGTGTACGCCGTATTCCTTGACAATATCCCAGGCAATCGTGGCATCTTTGCCATGTACGTGGAAGACTTTATGAGCCCATTTGCGTAGCTGTGGAATAGGATCGATCAGGCTGGACATTTGATGGCAAGGCTCCCACTCCAGCCCGACATTTTCATCTGGAACAGCATCAAACATCATCTCCCAGGCCGTCGGGTTATGGGCAATGTTCCAGTCGCCTGTCTGCCAGGTGCCACCCATATCACAGTTTTCAAAAGCAATGCGTACACCCCGGTCTGCTGCCCGGCGTGCCAGTTCACCAAATACTTCCTTGAACCGGGGGATGGACTCGTTAATGGGTTGATCGGTCAATCTTCCAGTGAACCCGGAGACGATATCTGCACCGAAGAGCTGTGCATTATCGATCACTCGCTCCCAACTTGCCAGTGTATCGGCGTTGTCTCCGGCTCCAGTTAGCGGGTTACCAAACACACTCACCGCTGAAATAACAATGCCCTGTTCGTCCACGATTTCACGGACACGTTTGGCTGTCTCGGCTAGATCCAGATCGCCTGTCGTTTGCCAGAAGGTGAGGTTAAATGATTCGAAGCCGTGTTGCATGATCTGCGGGATAACGCGGACGGCGTCCTGCCCGCCTACAAGGGTACCGATGCGTAATGATTTATTCATGGTTGTAATTCACTCCAATATTGGCTTATAGTACTTCGTGACACACTCATTATAGCCGTGCATTAATGGGATGGCTCTACACAATCTTGTGTAATATTAGTCGGATCTTGTGAAGAGGGGGAAGAAGTCGTGCTGGATCTGAAAGCGCTTCACGAAAATACCCGAATTGACCATAAATCACATCCATTTCAGCTGTTCCAAAATCGGTGTTCAGATATGAAAGCTGAAGAATGCATTCTGTATTTGCATTGGCATGAACATTTTGAACTGATTATCATGCGCAAGGGAAGTGCGCTTTTTCATATTGATAGCAAACCTTATGTGGTTCGAGCAGGTGAGGTCATTATCATTCCGGGAGGCACATTGCATGTTGGATATGCTCTGGATGAGGGGGATGTGCATTATGATTCCGTTGTAGTGAACCGTGCACTGTTCCATGATTTCACTCATGATCCTGTGCATGAGCAATATGTCGCGCCGTATTTGGAAGGAAGAGTGAGATTTCCGGTCAAACCGGCAGAGGAAAACACAGCCTGCGTAGGCTATTATTCTTTGCTGAATGAAGCCGTAGAGGAAATGGCGTTACAGCCCCCGGCTTATCAGCTCGTGGTGAAATCCAAGCTGCATGCCTTGTTCACCCTGCTTGCGCGAACCTTTATGCCGCAGCAGCTACCGGATAAATCGGTCGGATCGTATTTTCCCAACCGCGAACGTTTCAAACAGTTGATTGCACAGATTGAAGCGGACCCCACAGGTAAGATGTCTGTTACGGAAGCGGCAAGTCATGTGGGATTGAATGCGTATCACTTCTGCAAAATGTTCAAAAAGCTGACCGGACGTACCTTTGTGGAATACGTGAACGGGTGCAGGATGAGTGAGGCAGAGCAACTGCTGCAAGGCAGTAGTCTGACCATTACAGAGATCGCCGCCAGAGTTGGCTGCGACAACGCCAACTATTTTACAAAGTTATACAAACAGTACAAGGGCATGACCCCCTCGCAGGGGCGGGGGAGAAAAGAAGATTGAGCGCGACCAGTTTAGCAGTAGTCTCCAATAAAATGTCTATAAAGATGGTTGTAACCCTAAGTAACTCGCAGTCGAAATTGTGAGCAGAAGTAGAAGTAGAAGTAGAAGTAGAAGTGGAGCACACACAGCAGTGATTACCGTAACAATAATCATGCGCATAGGCACATATACAAAGAATAACCCGGATAAAGGCCTCTTCAAGGCTGTAATCCGGGTGGTTTTGATTCAATAATATTAAGACAATTATCTATGTGTACAACGTGCTCATTTCATAAATCTGGAGAACAGACGATTGGCTTTCTTGGCGAGGTCGTCCATTTTGACGTTGGCATGATCGAACTGATTGTATCCCCATTTGATCGTTTGCAGCATGCGTGGGGATATGGGCGTTCCTTTGATCCGTGGATAGATGTTGTGATAGGCCCAGACAAGGTGCTCCCAGCGATTGTCATTGCCGTCCTGAATATACTCGGATACGTCAATCACTTTCCCGCGTCCGTTCTGAAGAATTACATTTTTTAGATGAATGTCGCGAGGGTTCAGCCCGCGGCTGCGAACGGCTTCTCGCGCTGCGTCCACATCGAGCATCACCTGCTCGGGGACAGGGATTCCTTTTTCCAAACATTCCAGCAAGGTATCCCCGGGTTCAAAACTGATCACGAGCACGTTCAGGCCACTGCCGTAATAGGTAGGAAAGTATGGCAGGCCTTTGAGCTGTTCGTACACCTGCTTTTCATTTTCGAGTTTGTCCAAGGCATGATCCGAGTACATCTTGAAGGCATACTGCGGCAAGCCGTCATACGTAAATACAGCCGCGTCTGTACCTGTGCCAATGCATTTTAATCCTTCTACATCGCCGATGATGTTCACGAGCTCATTCCGGTCGCTTCCGATGACTTGGATCTGTTGTAATGCTTCTTCCGCCTGGAACCAATCCGGTCGATTCATGGGTGGTGCCTCCTTTTAGGATATGCCTGTACAATTTTTTTCATATAATCATTTTCTAACGAACGGAGTAAGTCTTATTTCACGAAAATCGGCAGATCTGAAAATGTAACGAATCAGAGACACGCTTTTGGCTCATTTGCTTGCAATAAACACGTTCTACAATCGAAATAAGACTAATTAGCGTGTCTGGGGTTCGTTAGATTCCGTAAAACCTCATGATCCATGTGATAAGGTGTGTGAGATTCGTTAGCGCCGGGCCCGCACTGGCCCCGGGCTAGACCCGTACTAGCATCCAGGTCCCGGATTCGCTGCCCTCTATAAAGTATATTAAGCGTTCTGCTCCGCAATTTCATCTTTTGGTGATGTTACTATATAAACGATACGGATCGAATCGGAAACGGTTGCGTCAGAAGAAAATAACGGAAGCGCGCTTGCGGCAAGGTTGCCCGGGCTTTATACTGTGAGCATTAAGGGATCTCATACAGATCCGGCATACAGAAAGGCAGATTACTTATGGCACAATACCCGCAGTGGTCTTATTCGCAGTCGCGGGCGAGTATGTTCGATGAGTGCCTGCGCAAATATTATTATCATTATTACGGTGCCCATAACGGCTGGAAGGCAGACTCTGCTGATGAGATGCAGGTTCGTCTGTACCGTCTGAAGCAGCTCAGCAATCTGTATCTTGTCTTCGGGGACCTCGCGCATCGGATGTGTGAGTCGGCGGTACGCAGCAGGGAAGAGGGCAAAGACAAACCGCGTGAACACTTTCTGGAACAGACGATACGCAAGCTGCTGAATCAGGCGTATGTGGAATCAATGGACGCGGATCAGTGGCGACTTAACCCCAAGAATCGCACGATGCTGTCCGAGATCTATTACGGGGATGATACGTTGAATGACCGGATTGCCACGATTAAGGAACGGGCTTCGGCCTGTGTCGGTAACCTGTACCAGACGCTTACGTGGGAGGACTTGTCCCGGGCAAGTACGGACATTCTGGAGATTGAGAAATGGGATACCATGATGCTGCACGATACGCGCGTTTATGTGAAGATGGACTTGTTGTATCGGCGCAGTAACGGCAACATTGTCATTGTGGACTGGAAGACGGGCAAGGAAGATGACTTCTCGGATCAGCTAATGCTGTACGCATCCTATGTGAGAGAACACTACCGAATTCCTTTGGAGCAGATTGAGCTGCGAGTGGAGTACTTGTTAACCGGGAAACACCGAGAGTTTACAGCAACAGAAGAGGATATCCGGAAGGTGGAGGAGAACGTGGGTCGTTACATTGAGGAGATGCGATCCTGTGTGGAGGATGAGTATTATAACCGTCCCAAGGACGTCACCTACTTCACAGCGATGCCATCGCACCGGTCCTGCCGGGATTGCAACTTCCGCGAAGTGTGCAGTGAGCGAGCAGTCTGAAACACCAAAACCGGAGGAACCAAAAGGCCTTATACCAACCAACAAGCTATCCTATATGTGAAAAAAATCAAGAAGCGCAAGCCGGGAACATCATCTGCCCGACTTGCGCTTCTATTGCGTTCCACAGGCCTGGCGACAAGGCGCCGGGTGGAACGATCATATCCAGATTACTGGACAGCGGCGGTATTCTCCAGCGCCTGACCCGCAGGCACATAGGCATGCCCGAGATCACGGGCAACCGCCTCATACGTGATATGTCCATTCAGCGCGTTAACCGCGCTGCGAATGGACGAACTGCCGCGAATCGCGGCGGCTGCACCGTGGTTCGCCAGCTGCAGCGCATAAGGCATGGTGGCGTTGGTCAGCGCCACCGTAGACGTACGCGGCACGGCGCCCGGCATGTTCGCCACCGCGTAATGGACGACGCCATGTTTCACATAGGTCGGTTCATCGTGTGTTGTGATATGATCAATGGTCTCAACGATCCCGCCCTGATCAATCGCCACATCCACAATGACCGAGCCCGGTGCCATCGTCTTAACCACTTGCTCGCTGACAAGCGTTGGCGCCTTGGCGCCCGGAATCAGCACCGCACAGATCAACAGATCTGCCGCCGCAACAGCTGTTGCAATGTTGGACGGGCTGGATACCAGTGTGTGGATCTGATTGCCAAAGATATCATCCAACTGGCGCAGACGATTCAAATTCAGATCAAGGATGGTCACATCGGCGCCAAGACCAATAGCAATTTTGGCTGCATTTGTTCCCACCGTTCCGCCACCGATAATGACCACTTTCCCCCGACTGACGCCTGGTACACCGGACAACAGAATGCCCTTGCCACCTTCGGTCTTCTCCAGTAACTGTGCTCCGATCTGGGAGGCCATGCGGCCTGCAACTTCACTCATAGGGGTTAGCAGGGGCAGAGCACTGTTGACCTCCAACGTCTCATACGCAATGGCCGTTACCCGACTTGCAATAAGGGCTTTGGCAAGCTCCGGTTCCGCTGCGAGGTGCAGGTAGGTGAACAGAATCAGTCCCGGACGAAAATATCCATATTCACTGGCAAGCGGTTCTTTCACCTTGATGATCATATCGGCCTCGGCCCACACTGACTTGGCATCAATCCGAATCTCGGCGCCCGCAGTTTGATATTCATGATCCGTGAATCCACTGCCGATCCCCGCGCCTTGTTCAATCAGTACCTGGTGACCGGCTCTGATGAAATCAGCAGCCCCGGCCGGAGTCATTGCTACACGATTCTCATTGTTCTTGATTTCTTTGGGAATTCCGATTCTCATCACCATGCACCTCGTCCATTTATTGGTTGTTAGCTTATACTACAAGTTTATGACTTGGATAATCGTTTTGCACCTTACTTGATGTCTAATCTTTAGGAATTGAACTCAACATATTGTCGAAAAAGACTGTTCAGGACATTTGTCCATGGATTATAATGTAAGAAAAAATAACACGAAGAGGGATCGCCATTGCGAAATGACCGTGTGTTTACGATCAAAGATATCCTTGCACGTCCGGTATTTGGCCGAGCACGACTAGCGGCAGGGAAGGATGGAGTGAACCGTCAGGTTGGCTGGGTTCATGTGCTCGAGATTACGAATGTATCTCCATTTGTAAGCCCCCATGATCTTATTTTATCCACTGGACTGTGGCTTCAATCGGAAGAAGGGCGTGAAGAGTATCTGCTCCAGCTCATTGGCAGTGAGGCAGCGGGGCTATGTGTGGAGTTTGGTACCAGCATATACGGAATCCCGGAAGAACTGATTGAACTGGCGGACAGACACCAGTTTCCGCTGATCGTATTTGAGCAACCGGTCCGTTTTGTCGAGATAACACAGGATATTCACTCTCTGCTCATTAATCATCAGCACCAGCTGCTGAAAAGTCTGGAAGCTTACTCGCGTCAGCTTCAGCAACGAACTTTACAGAGTACAGATATGTCTGCTGTGCTGAACCTGCTGCATGAGTACGCTGCCAAACCGGTGGTGTACATTTCGTCCATGGAGCCGGGCAGTTTTGTGCCCGAACTTGTTCCTGAGATGGAACAGGCCATCTATACCTGGTATGAGCAGGAGGTAGAACATCTGGATTTGAATGATTCAGATACTGAATTATGGTTCCACATGGAGGAAGAGAAAGCTCTGCTGTGTCATCCGGTCGTCTGTTTCGGCCAGGTATTTTCGGCTGTAGGCATGATTGTGCATCCCGCAGCTCCAGTGGAATATCTCAAGCTGTTGCTCGATTATACGGCGAAGGCGGCGGCAGCGCTCACGCTTCGTTCCCAGTTTCTTGAGGAGAAGATGGTCCGCAATCAGAATGAACTGATCCAGGATCTGATGAATGGCAACATCCATCAGGAGGAACAGGCTCAGACCCGAATGGGGCTTCGTTTGCTGGTAAAGGGACAGTACTGGTTTGCAGGAGGGGTCATCGAGATTGAGCATCGATTAAAGGGTACAGGCCGGGAGCGAATGGAAGCGAATCATCAGGATGTTCTTGTCCTGCTGCGTTCCCTGCTCAAGAAGAACAATCTGCCTAGCCTGATTATGCTGAAGAACAATCAGGTATATCTGTGCTGTGCGAAGGAAGCGATATCGGCTGCTGCACGTCATCAACTGCTGCGATTGCTGGAAGGGATTGCCCAGGACGTGAAACGGTTTGCCAGTCGTAACTTGAAGCAGGTTATGATTCATGTGGGATTTGGCAAGTTACGCAACCGTTTGACCAGCCTGCCGGAGAGCCTTCAGGAGGCCTATCAGGTGATCGAAGTTTCGAGATCGGTAGATCCGATGGAACATGTTCACTTTTACGAACGTATGGGTATATATCAAATGTTAAAGGCATTGCCCCAATCCTTCCTGCAACCCTTTGTCCAGGATCACCTGGGTATGTTGATTGAACATGACCAAACGCATCACCTGCGATTGGTAGAGACGTTAGATGCTTACCTGCAGAACTTTGGTTCCAAGCGGGATGCGGCCGCCCAGTTATTTATTCATCGGCAAACGTTGTACAACAGACTGGAGAAGCTGGAAGAACTGATGGGTCCAGGTTACATGGATCAAGGGAGAAGAATCTGTCTGGAGATGGCGCTGCTCGCGCACGCGATGATTGAGAATGGACAGTGGCAATCCTCTTGATGAGGTGAAAGGGATGCAAGACAGACTGTGCATCGATCTTACACTACCTTGAGCACAGTCTAGCAGTTTTTACTAATCCGCCGGGTATGTCGTAATGAAGCAGGCAGGCGTTGCAGAGTGGAAGTGGAGCGTCGGCCCCGATAAAGCTTCGTTTGACCGGAGGAAGGTGCCAGTGATAATGAAGAAGGAGCAGCCAGCCGATACGGGGGTGACGACCGGTCGGGACGTCCTTCCTGTTCTGCTTCATTGTCCTCCATTGAAATGCCACTTTGGTGCAGCCATTCATTAAGTCGTTTGGGATTGATTCCAAGTTGTCCGCTCAGATTACAGATATCGAGGTTTATTCTCACACAAATCCGCCTTTCCTGGAATATCGGGCTGGTAGTAGGGTATGAAAGGGAAGCATGAATTCGAGATCAGTAAATGCTCATATGCATGTTGGCTGTGCTTGATCGGCGGAATGATTCATTACGTTGAGAAGAAGCGTGGAGGCGTCTATATACCGTGTTAAACGTTTCCATGTCCGCTGTTTTGAATATTTCCTATAAATTGGCTTTTAACAAGATTCTATCACTTCACATGCAATTGCGCGTCTCAATATAGTCTCAATTTTGTGAGGAAAAAAAGTATATTAAAAGTACCAGTATCTAGTACGGAGGACATATATGGGAAACAGTAGTGAGGCTCAATACGACAAATATCTTGAGGATGGCAAACGTTTCATTGGTCGAACCAAGGAACTGACGACACTGGAGCGGTGGTTCAATCATCCGGAAGCCCCATTAACCATATTTTCAATTACGGGCATGGGAGGCATTGGTAAATCTTCCTTGCTTTCAGAGATGTTATCTGTCTCTCGGGATCGAGGTGCGACGGCAATCTGGATGGATGGTCGATCATGTGGGGCGACTCCTTCCGTTTTTATGGATTATTTGTCCTCTACATTAGGCTTGGAAACAATGGATAGTGAAGGATCCCCGCGACCATTGAGTCTGCTGAGAGACACATCAATCGAGAAGAGATTGGTTCTGGCAGTGGATAATTATGAAGAGCTTGCTCTGTTAGAAAGCTGGTTCATGGAAGTCTTTGTATCCAAACTTCCGTTAAGAGGGATACTTGTCATTCTTGCATCACGCCCGGAACTGGCGTCCACCTGGCGGACACATCCCCGATTACATCAGAGGTTTATACAGATGCGGCTTCAACATTTCACAATTGATGAGATTACGGAATACATCACGGTGGCAGGCTTTCTGAATCAGGGGATGGCAGGTACCATTACGAGAATGACCGATGGGCATCCGCTGGGGCTGGCCCTTGCTGTAGAAGCTGCGGATCAGAGGAGGAATCTTCCGCAGTCCGAATGGGCTGAACTGTCACATATGATCAGTGCTCGATTATTATTGGAACTTACGACACCCCGGCTGCATCCTGTGGTGGAGGTACTAACACTGCTTGAGACAGCCAATCAGGAATTATTATCATCAGTACTGGATATGACCGTGACAAAAGAAGAGTACCACATGCTGAGACAGATGTCGTTTATCCGTTCCGGCCCGGATGGTCTTGCCCTGCATGATATGGCCAGAGTACATCTACTACGAGATTTTCGCCAACGTGAGCCTCATCGGTTGCAGACCATGCGTATCAAGATCGTGAAGTTACTGAAACCGCTGCATGAACAGGCGGGGCCGCGTGAGCGTCGCCAGATCGCTAGGAAGATGCTGTTGCTGTGTCAGGAATCCATGCTTCAATACCGCAAGTACGCGGATGTGTCCCGTGATTCCTTGTTCTCACCTCTCGAAACGATGAGAAGCGAGGATCTGCCCGTTCTGCACAGCCTGTTACAGCAATGGTGCGAATACAGCGTGGAACCATGGCAGGCGGTATCCTATGGCCCCTTCCTGGATGAACTGGCACACCGTTATCCCGAAGGAATTGTATTAATGCGTGACAAGCTTGGGGAGACAATTGCCATGTTCATTACCATCCTTGTACATAGGGAGAGTAGTGAGTTGTTACTAAAATATTTTCCAAATGAGATGCATGAATGCTTCACACCACAGGAACTTGAAAATGACCCGGATCAGAGTGATACTCACTTAGCTTTGCTAGCTGCGGCAAGAGATGATGTGCCTGGTTATACACGAGAAGAACTGGTGGGATACATGGCACTGGACCGGCTGTCTCTACTGGATGATGGTGCGCGAGCGATGCTCGTTGCAACGAACCCTCACCTGAAACTATTTTTGCAGAGTATTGGATTCCGGATGCGAAGAACCCGCACTCGTGTCTGCGACAGATTTGAGGACCAGGCGGACGTACTTGATTTGGATTTGCGTAATGGGCAATTCGGAGAGTGGGTCATGTCTCTTCTTGCTCCGGAACCAACAGAGGATCGTATACAGCCGGAAACAACGGAAGTGGATGGTGTAATCTGGACTGAACAGGATGTTCGCAAGATGTTGGGGGATCTTCGTTCCCCGGGAGAATTGCATGAATATGCTGGCAGGGTTAGAGGAGTAAAGGATGGAATCCAGTTACAGCTGTATGTCATGGATCTGTTGGAAGGCAGAGTACATGGCCTATCTCCACAGGATCAGATGCTGTTATACGCGGCCTACTGGACGCATGCTGGCAATCCAACTGCCGCAGCCCAGACGTGTTCCATGAGTCGGGCGACATTTTATCGCCATCTCAGAACAGCGCTGACTCGCTTGGCGCGGATTTTGTAGGGTTCTATTCATTCATCATACTGATAATAAAGACAAGAAGAGGCTGGTCATAGACCAAGCCTCTTCATGCGATTATAGAGCGTTGCCCGGGAGATACCAAGTTGCTTGGCGAGTGTTCGTTTGTTGCCACCTGCTGCTTTCAGATATTGAATTAGAAGTTGCGCCTCATAGGTGTCCAATTTTTGCTGGTAGGTAACACCGGAGATAAGTTCGGAATCATCCGAGGTATCTAATTCGTCCACATTTGCAACCGTTCGAGGTTCTTGTTCTGGTTCTGCTCCCGCCGAATCCTGACGTTGCTGATTTTCGATGTTGGCATATGAATGAATTCCGGATGTCAGTTGAACTTCGGACTGTTCTTGCATGGTGAGGGAAGTGAGGGTATCAGGCAGGTATTCCTGCTTCACCTCACCATCTGTCGTCAGAATGGTCAGGCGTTCGATCACATTTCGTAATTCACGTACATTGCCTGGCCAATCATATTGGAACAGCAACTTGAACACTTCAGGTGGAACCAACTCAATATGACGGTTATAGAGCAACGAGAATTCTTGAAGGAACGTCTGGGTTAATTCATATATATCTTCCTTGCGCATACGCAAAGGAGGGATGACAAGGTTAATGACATTCAGCCGATAGTAGAGATCTTCCCGGAATTGATTGCGGGTAATCATACTTAATAGATTCTGATTGGTCGCAGCGATAATCCGGCAGTCGGCCTGTTTCATTCGCGTTCCCCCCACAGGAAAGTAACTCTTCTCCTGCAACACCCGAAGCAGTTTCACTTGTAATTCCAATGGCATCTCACCGATCTCATCCAGAAAAAGAGTCCCCCCTTCGGCAAGCTCAATCTTGCCCTTTTTGCCTTTGGGATCAGCTCCGGAGAAAGCGCCTTTCTCATAACCGAATAACTCACTTTCAAACAAGGAAGCAGGGATTGCCCCACAGTTAATAGCGATGAACGGTGCAGTCTGCAATTCACGAAGATCATGAATGGCTTTGGCGAATAACTCCTTGCCTGTGCCGCTCTCTCCGAGGATAAGTACGGTTGCTGAGGTGGTACTGATCTTGCGAATGGTCTCCAAGCACTGCTTGATGACTAAGCTGCTGCCCTTGATTCTGGCGAATGGATCTAATTCGGGACGTAGCCGAGCAACGGCTTTCTCCAGATGCTGGACTTTGGAAGTCATATGTAATAGTTCCTGATGTAATCGGATTTCGGTTGTTATATCCACTTCAGCAGCAACTGCACCCACAATATGTCCATCCAGTTGGACAGGACGAGCATTAATCAGGGCGAACAAGTCGGGCCTTGGCTGATGCTGTTTGCGGTAGACCGTTTCACCGGTATACAACGTCTTGAGAGATTGTAGCCGATCTGGAGGAAAAAAGTCCGCTGCGGGTTGTCCGATGATGTCTTTTTTGCTGATCGAAAAAACATGCTCCGCGCCAGTTGTCCAGTAGGCCACCTTGGCATCTTCATTAATTAATGTCAGAGCTGAACCCGCTGTCTCCAGTGTGGTCTCAAAATAAGCTTCTATTAGGCGATGTGCATGCATCATGGCATGCAAAACATCGGATACGGCGATATATCCCAATAGGGGTCCATCATCCTGAATGAATAGATAAGAAGATGTGTCGAATAAGGAGAAGGCATCTACCAACGATGTTGATGACGGAATGGTAAGTGTGGAGAGGTCTGTATCCAGAACATCCATATCCGTACGCAATAAATACATTAATTCTGGAAGTAAATGTTTCATCGGTATCACCTCAATTAGAACATAACTTTTGGAAACAACTTCTTTTACACAAGTTACTTACAAGTGATTTGCTTATGAAATGACTGGAGAATGATGGTTACCCACATTATAACTTTCCAAATGAGGTGTGTATATATTTTTTGACATGAAGCATACATGTTGTCGGCACAGAAGAGATAAATGTTGGATTTTCATTTCTTGAATTACCTTTTATTATTATTAAAAGGAATTAATGCTAATTCGTATGGGCCATTCAATAATCTAGGTGAGGGTTGAGTTATTTAAATTGACATTCGAGTTATTTGATTAAAACTGTTATCTCTCAATCTGCTACACGGCAGTTGAAGTGATTATTCATATAGTACATGAATTGTCCACACCACTAAGAAACTTCTGAATAATGCTATATGAAGGCAATCCGCATGAAGAAGAATCAAAGGAGGGTGATGAAATGGCCATTCTATCAACTGGGCCCATTGAGAATAATATTTCAGGGATAGCGGGGATCCGACCAACTCAATCCGTTACGGTCAAAATCGATAACCGGAATGCGACAGAAATGTTCACGGTGCTTCTTCGGGGCTATTACCTTAATGGAGTCAGAACATTATATGTAGAAGAACTGCTCAATGTATCACCTAATCAGGTCATCACCAAAGTTTATAATGGGAATTTTGATGCTTTTGAGTTTGTATTTTCAACCTCAGACACGGCTGCTCCAGAAGCACAAATATCCGTATGGGGTAAAGATGGCGAAGGCGAATTAGTCGCGGCTCACCGATTGGTATCCCAGGAGTTGTTGGGAGAAACGCTGAGCACAACGGGTGTGACAGGGGCCACGGGCGTCACAGGAGTTACTGGAGTGACAGGAGCGACGGGCATCACGGGCATCACGGGAAGCACCGGTGCCACCGGAGTGACAGGAGCCACGGGCGTTACGGGAGTAACAGGAAGCACCGGGGCCAACGGAGTAACAGGAGCCACGGGCGTTACGGGAGCAACGGGAAGCACCGGAGCTACTGGAGTTACAGGAGTAACAGGAGGCACAGGGGCCACGGGCGTTACGGGAGCAACGGGAAGCACCGGAGCTACTGGAGTAACAGGAGCCACGGGCGTTACAGGAGTAACAGGAGGCACAGGGACTACCGGAGTAACAGGAGCTACTGGCATTACGGGGGTAACAGGGGGCACCGGAGCTACTGGAGTGACAGGCGCCACGGGGGTTACGGGAGTAACAGGAGCCACTGGCGTTACAGGAGTTACAGGAGGCACAGGGGCCACCGGAATAACAGGCGCCACGGGGGTTACGGGAGTAACAGGAGCCACTGGAGTTACAGGAGTAACAGGAGTTACAGGAGTAACAGGAGGCACAGGGGCTACCGGAATAACAGGAGCCACTGGCGTTACAGGAGCAACGGGAAGTACTGGGGCTACCGGAGTAACAGGAGGCACGGGCGTTACGGGAGCAACCGGAAGCACTGGAGCTACTGGAGTAACAGGATCCACAGGCGTTACGGGAGTAACAGGAAGCACTGGGGTTACCGGAACAACAGGCGTCACCGGAGTAACCGGAACGACAGGTGTCACTGGAGCAACCGGTACAGCAGGGCAAGGGTTGTCCTCGTACGCTTATATTTTTAATACATCAGCTCAAACTGTAGCTATTGAAGCGGATGTAATCTTCGACAGCAACGCAAATCTTACCGGTATTACTCACACGGCCAATACCGCTGCGATTATTATTGGTAATGCCGGGGACTATGCGGTGTTTTTCAACGTTGCAGGTGTGCAGGCAAACCAATTCACCCTTTATCAAAACGGAGCCCCTGTAGGTGGCAGTGTCTATGGTTCAGGAGCTGGCACTCAACCGAATCCAGGCATGGTCATTATTACGGCTGCTCCCGGTGATGTGCTGACATTGCGGAATCATTCCAGCGCATCAGCTGTTGGTCTGCAAACACTAGCAGGTGGAACACAGACCAATGCTAATGCTTCTATTCTTATTCAACAGTTAAGCAGTTAGCCTTTTCGAGCTTGTAATTTTGATTAATAAATGGGTGTGTCCAAAAAAATAGACATTTAAAATTGGGGATGCTAATTTTTTAGACATTAAGAGAAGAACCGGAGAAAAGGAAAGTTGGATGCTCTGGTAAAGTGTTTGTACAGAAAAAACCATGTGCCCAGAAAGAAAGAGGCAACATGGTTTTCTTTTGTCTTTTTTCATATATATATTGATCCAGCTGGAAAATAACTAACGGAACATGTTTTTAACAACCATCCAGAGATTAGCCGGCTTTTCGGCCAAACGGCGGGTATAGTACGGATACCACATGGTGCCATAAGGTACGTAACAGCGAATGCGATAGCCTTCTTTGGCGAGACGTTCCTGTTCGCTCATACGCAGACCATATAACATTTGAAATTCAAAGGCATCCGGCGAAATTCCACGGTCTTTGGCGTATTGTTTCGTCCAGTTAATGATGTGATCATCATGCGAGGCAACCGCAGTGTATACACCCTGATCGAGGTGATTACGAATCATCGTTTTGAATTGATGAATGACTTCAGAAGTATTCTGATAGGCGACTGATCCTGGTTCTTTGTATGCGCCTTTAACCAGACGAAGCCGGATGCCTTCCCGAATCATATCACGCGTATCTTCTTCCGTGCGATGCAGGTAGGCTTGTAAGACTGTGCCAGTATTGTGCAGTCCTTCCGAGTGCAGTCTTCGAACTATATCCAGCGTCGCTTGAGTAAATGGACTATCCTCCATATCAATTCGGACAAATAAATCATGCAATTTAGCTTGTGCGGCAACGGTACGGATATTTCGATAGCCCTCTTCGGGGTCCAGGGCGAGGCCCATCTGGGTTGGTTTCAGCGAGACGTTGGAGTCTGCCCCTTCACGTGCAATGCCTTCTACCAGTCGTACATACTCATCCCTGTACAATGCTGCTTCACTCAGGCGGGTGATGCCTTCGCCCAGATGATCGAGCGTAGCCATAATGCCTTTGTTATTGAGTATGCGGATCTCTTCGAGAGCTTCTTCCAAGGTGTTTCCTGCAATAAACTTCCCTGCGAGCTTTTTGCCGTATTTGATGGACAGGTTCTCTACAGCTTTGTTGCCTGCCACGGTCAATAAGGTTTTGCGATATATTTCCGTTCCCACACTCATTTTCGTTTCCTCCTTCAGCATTGTGCATCCTTAATTCAAGCAAGAAACGTGCCAGATTTGGCGATGGTCTACTATTTTTCATGGAAATTTTCTATTTAAATTGAACTAAACATTTACACAAAACGGAGAGGACAGAAAGAACCTGAAGAAGCGGAGCTAAAAGCTTTCTGAAAGAAAGCTGCATCGAAAGCATACGCTTCGCCTTTATCCCCGGATTTTCCCTCTATAAAAAGGATTCGAAAAATCTGGAGATAACAGCGATCGGAAGGTTGTTCTGTCATCGGAGTGGCCCGTGTAAATTTTCAGTAGTTGAATTTAACGAGAAAAATATTTCAATCCCAACCGGAGTTGGCACGGATTTTGCTACATATATTTGGTGATGAGTAACATACAAAATAATTCAGGCGAGCAGCCAGCGAACCCCACATCCTGAAGGAGGAATCATTGATGAATATCCCTTTTGTTAACGAACCATTCACACCTTTTGCAGTCCAGGCGAACCAGGAAGCATTTGAAGACGCACTTCGTCAGGTAGAAGCTGAACTTGGGCAGGAATACCCGATCATTATTGGTGGGCAAAAAATAACAAGCAGCCGCACGTTAACTTCCGTGAACCCCGCAGCCAAGAATCAAGTTGTCGGAACGATCCATCAGGCAGATCAGGAATTGGCCGAAAAGGCTATTCAGACAGCGGCGGAGACATTCCACACATGGAAACATACCGACCCGAATGAGCGGGCTCGTTATCTATACAAAGCAGCTGCCATTATGCGTCGTCGCAAGCATGAGTTCTCCGCATGGATGGTTTATGAAGCTGGCAAGACCTGGCCTGAAGCGGATGCGGATACAGCGGAAGCCATTGATTTTATGGAATTCTATGCACGGGATATGCAGCGACTGAGTGAACCGCAGCCCCTCGTGCGGATTGCAGGGGAAGATAATGAACTGAGTTATATACCGCTGGGCGTGGGCGTTGTCATTCCCCCTTGGAACTTCCCGCTGGCGATTATGGCAGGCATGACCTCTGCTGCACTGGTATCTGGCAACACGGTGGTATTAAAGCCCGCCAGCACAACTCCGGTGATTGCCGCCAAGTTTATGGAGCTGCTCGCAGAAGTTGGTCTGCCGGATGGCGTCGTGAACTTTTTACCAGGACCAGGCAGTGAAGTGGGCGATTATCTCGTGGATCATGCGCTCACCAGATTTATCAGTTTCACCGGTTCCAGAGATGTAGGACTGAGAATTAATGAACGTGCAGCACGAACAGCTCCAGGTCAGAAGTGGATCAAACGGGTTATTGCAGAGATGGGCGGCAAGGATTCCATCGTTGTAGACAGTGACAGTGATCTGGAACTCGCGGCAGAGTCCATTACCGCTTCGGCATTTGGTTTCTCAGGACAGAAATGTTCGGCGTGTTCCCGCGCCATTATTCATAAGGATGTATATGATGAAGTATTGCAAAAAGTGATTGAACGGACACAGAAACTGACGATGGGCAGTCCACTTGAAGTTGGCAGTCAGGTTGGGCCGGTTATCGATGACAAGGCATATGCAAAGATCACGGAATATATTGAAATCGGCAAGGGTGAGGGGCGTCTTGTACACGGTGGCGGTACAGGGAACGTTGAAGGTTATTTCATTGAACCAACCATAATTGCCGATGTTGATCCGAAAGCCCGGATTGCTCAAGATGAGATTTTTGGACCTGTGCTTGCGTTCATCAAAGCAGAATCTTTCCAGGACGCTTTGGATATCGCCAATAATACAGACTATGGTTTGACCGGCGCGGTGATCTCACGTAATCGTGAACATCTGGAACAGGCAAGACGCGAATACTTTGCGGGTAATCTGTATTTCAATCGGAAATGTACCGGAGCACTGGTAGGCACACATCCATTTGGCGGATTTAACATGTCAGGCACGGATTCCAAGGCAGGTGGAAGAGACTATCTGCTGCTGTTTACACAGGCGAAGCTGGTATCCGAGAAATACTAGACAGAAACCATGATCTGATTAAAAACTTCTTACATTCGCTTGAATAATATGCTATTATCCCTGCAAATCCTTTTGTTCGGATAAGAAACACAGATGCTTATTGCCGAAGGCATAAGGAGGGAAACGGATGTTAGGTGTTCAGTTGGTACAGGAACAACGTATTCGGCTGTCCATCACGCCGGAGATGAAACAATCCTTTCATTTGCTAACCATGTCTGGTCAGGATCTGACCCGTTACTTGCTGGATGCGGCGGAGGAAAATCCAGTACTTGAACTGGAAGAACAAGCTGCGCCCCTCGCACGGATTCCAAGGCGAATAGATCAGCGCAGGTATGATTCCTATGATCCGTTGCTTCAGGCTAAAGGTGCAGAACCTACATTGGAACAATTGCTAATTGCGCAAATTCGAGTGATGACACTTCCAGACGAATTGGAAAATATGGCTGTGTATTTGGCAGGATGCGTCAATGATGATGGTTATCTGACGGTGGAACTGGCAGAGGTGCAAGCAGTTCTTCAGCTTCCGATGAGCAAGATTGCAGCGGGACTGGAGCTTCTCCAATCGCTGGACCCTGCTGGTATAGGGGCGCGGAATCTGCAAGAATGTCTGTTGCTCCAGATTAGACGTGATCCATCAGCAGCGCTGAATGCGGAGCGGATGGTGGAAGCGGGATTGGAATCACTGGTTCCTTTTCACCCAGGGAGAACAGGGAGTCGATTAGGCATGACTTCACGGGACGCTCAGGTTGCCTACGACTATATTACACGTCTCGACCCTAAGCCCTGCCGATCCATCGGATGTACGGAACGACCACATTACATTATTCCGGATGCCATTGTTGGGTTTCGTAACGGTGAGGTCCATTTTAGCCTGCATGCGGCAGGTAACCCTCATGTATCGATGAATGAAGCGTGCATCCGCTGGATCAGGGAAGAGGTGCCTGACGAGATCTGGGCAACCCGCGCGGCAGAGGCAAGGGCTATCATTCGGAGTGTACACCTGCGGCGCAGGACTTTAGTGCGTGTGCTGGGAGCCGTGATGGAAGAGCAGAAGCACTTTTTGGTCAAAGGCCCATCCGCGTTAAAACCACTTAATTTGGCTGTTATTGCAGAGAAGATTGGCATGCATGAATCAACGGTAAGTCGTGCGGTGAACGGTAAATACATTGAGACCCCACATGGTGTATATGAACTCAGGGCTTTTTTTGACTCCGGAATCAGTACAACGTCAGGGGATAAAACATCAGCATCAGCGGTGAAACGCAGATTAAAAGAAATCATTCGCATGGAACAGACTCAGCGTCCATACTCGGATAGTCATTTGGCCACACTGCTCGCTGAGGAAGGGATTGTTATCTCCCGCAGAACGGTTGCCAAGTACAGGGAGGAACTTCAGATTCTGCCTTCCCTTGAGCGGAAACGATGGGCTTAATCGAATAGCTGGCGTCTTATCTTCTCTGTATACAAGAACCCCCACAAACCGGATGAACGGTCTGCGGGGGTTGTTGTTAATCATTCGTGTTTAGGTTGCTGCACCAGTTTTCCTGATCACCTACAAACGTTCCATATTACGCAGGAAGTGTTCTCCGGCAATCCCTGGTGTAGTCATCTGTTCCGGATGAAGAATCTCTTCAAGTTCTTCCGGTGTCAGCAATCCGCGTTCCAAAATAATCTCTTGCAAGGAAAGTCCAGTCTTGAGCGCTTCCTTCACGATGGAAGCTGCCACATTATAACCTAAGTGCGGGTTCAACGCCGTAACCATACTGAAACTTTGGTTCATGATTAATTCGCAGCGCTCACGGTTAGCTTCCATCTCTTCCACTGCATAACGCGTGAAAACATCGATGCCGTTATTCATAATTTTCAGCGATTGCAGCAAGTTGAACGCAATAACTGGGCCCATGACATTCAGCTCGAATTGACCAGCTTCACAAGCCATACAGATCGTATGGTCGTTCCCCATCACCTGGAAGGATACCTGGTTAATGACTTCCGCCATAACGGGGTTGACTTTGCCCGGCATAATGGACGAACCTGGCTGACGCGGTGGCAGGCGCAATTCATTGAATCCTGCACGCGGGCCTGAAGCCATCAAGCGAATGTCATTACAGATTTTGGAAAGGCTAACCGCACATACCTTCAGCGCCGCTGAAAGTTCCAGATAGGCATCTGTGTTCTGCGTTGCATCCACGAGATCCTCAGCTGTTTGTAGTGGTAGTCCGGTAACAGCTGACAGGTGCTCTGTAACCTTGACGATATATTCGGGTTTGGCATTGAGTCCTGTACCTACCGCAGTTGCACCCATGTTAATGGTAAGCAAGCGGCGATTGGCGAATTCAAGACGCTCGATATCCCGTCCGATGACGCGGGCATAAGCACCGAATTCTTGTCCAAGGCGAATAGGCACGGCATCCTGAAGATGGGTACGGCCAACCTTAACTACATCGTTGAATTCCACTTCTTTTTTATGGAACGCCTCCTGCAGTCTTTTCATGGTAGCGAGTAACGTCTCCGACAGTTGGTACGCCGCAATACGCAGTGCTGTAGGTACCACGTCATTAGTAGACTGGGACATGTTTACATGATTATTGGGATTGCAATGGAAGTAGTCTCCCTTGCTTTTGGTTAACAGTTCCAGCCCGCGGTTGGCCAAAATTTCATTCATATTCATATTCATGGAGGTGCCTGCACCGCCCTGAATGGAGTCTACAATAAAATGATCCAGATGATGGCCTTTCATCATTTCTTCAGCCGCCATGACGATCACATCGCCAATCTTGCTCGGCAGCATCTTCAACTCCATGTTGGTAATCGCTGCTGCCTTCTTCACCGCAGCCAGAGCCGTGATCAGCTCCCGGTGTACCGGAACGCCGGTAATCGGGAAGTTTTCCACGGCCCGTACCGTCTGAATTCCGTAATAAGCATAAGCCGGGATTTCTTTTTCACCGATAAAATCTTTCTCCGTCCGTGTGGACATAGTAGACATCTCGTTCGCCTCCAGTGGCATCAATAAAAATAGTTCGGCTCCAGCGTTGCTGAAGCGCACTCAGTATATCATTTAAGCAAAATGGATGCCAATCTAAATCATTTGGCCTCTCGTGCCGATAATAAATAAAATTAGGGATATTAAATGGAATATTATTCAATTTATAAGAAGGGGAGGGGGAGCCAAGCTTGTCTTATACATTATGCGCTTTATGGTAGAGAAGTCATGCATGAACGGCAAGTATGGGGGAAATAGAACGTTTTCAGTGATGTATATCACATGAAATTTGGTACTTGATTGGTAAAATAGGAAAAAAGGACTACGGGGTGTGCACATGAAATGGACTTTAGGAGCAAAGACTGTCGCAGGTCTGGTACTGATTTCGATTATTACCTACGGAACTAGCGGCTTTTTTATATTTTTTGTCAAAGACTGGGTTACGTTAGATATTCCGAATTGGGTATACATATCGATTATCCTGATCATGGGAGTATGCTGGAACGGGATTCTGGGATGGTTTGCCTCACGCTGGCTGACTCGTCCAATCGTTCACCTGTCCCGGGCTGCACAGCAGGTTTCAGCGGGTGATCTGACAACCGAAATTCCGCAGCGACGCACGCAGGATGAACTTACAGTATTATATGATGCTTTTCGCGCAATGGTTTCTAACCTTCGAAGCATTGTAAATGATATTGCAGACAGTACAAGAACGACCTCACAGAACGCACAGTCTCTGAGTGAAGCGATTACCCAGGCAGCCGAACAGATCGAGATGATGTCGGATGCGGTGGATCATATTGCGGTAGGCGTAGAAGAGCAGAAGGTCACTTCCCATCAATCTCTAATCACTGCGGATGAGATGCTGAACGATTTCCAGCGTATGCATAGCCAGTCCATGGACATGACAGAGATGTCCGGTCAGATGGAACGATCGGTGGATCATACAAAACAGACTTTCTCATCGTTGATGAAAGGGATGGACGAACTGGCCGAGTCGCACAATCGTTCTCGCGACATTATGCTGTTGTTGGAGAAGGAAGCCTCCGATATCGAGGTAATTACCCAATCTGTCAAAAACATTGCTGAGGAAACAGGGTTACTTGCCTTGAATGCATCCATTGAGGCTGCACGAGCTGGCGAAGAAGGTTCTGGTTTTGCAGTCGTGGCGCAGCAGATCCGCAAGCTGGCAGACGAAAGTAAGGAATCGGTACACCGTATTAATGAGTTGATTAGTCGTGTGCAGCAGCGGATCAGGGAGACAGCCCAACTGTCTCATGAGCAGCATGGTCTCGTGGTTAATGAATCGGAGCGGACCGTCTCTGTGGATCAGACGTTGCATGAACTGACAGGAACGGTGGAAGTATTTATGAAGGGTGCGCATGATATCGGTTCCAAGATTGCAGAACAGACTGGTCGCGTGGAACAAACGCACGGTCATGTGAAGAAGATCCAGGGGAAAGCCGGATCGTTCTCGGATGAGGCGAGACGAATTATGGATGCCGCACACGAAGAGACAGCCATCATGGAGGAGATTTCATCCTCGGCGGAAGAACTGAGACAATTAACCGATCGGTTATTGGACAAAACCAAAGCATTCCGAATGCAGCCTTAAGCTGTGTTCGGGATTTTTTTTGTTTTTGGAGAACAGTTTTGGCATGATAATTTGCTTATTCTGGTTAAAGCCGAACGTTCTTTCGTGAAAACGGAAATTTGTAAAGATTATTTTATGAAAGATTAACAAATTCGCAACTTGCAGGCGATAAATGAAGATATAATAGGATTATCACAACAGATAAAGGAGCCCAGTATATTGAAAACTTGGACAGGTATCCTGCTGATGATTATTTTGGCGGTAGCTACGATTAGTACAACTTCGGCTGCCAGAACCATGAATGAATCGCAAAAACAGCTTAATATAGATGATCAATCCAGCCAGACCGCAGAGGTCGAGGCTTCCAATATAGATAAACTGCATGACACAGCGAAGACAACACAGGAATCCATTCCTGTGAATGAGGAATACGTTTCGGTAGCTCCAGAGAATGAGAACGTCAGATTATACCCTATGAAAGTTGAGGGTTCAGGATATATATACAACGGAATGATTTTGGAAGTGGACGGCAAGACAAGAGAATTTAGTGATTGGCAGGGAGAAGGCGGGTCTTACAAACCCGAAGTGCACGAGCTGGACCTGAATGGAGACGGCCAGAAAGAAATTATCGTTTTGTACACGGAAGGTCATGGAACAGGTATTTATTTGGGACAAGCACGTATCATTGATCCGGTAACGCTGGAAGAGATGAAGATGCAATCTCTGGATGAGATTGCAAAACAGCATGTGAAGTCGAAAGTTACGGTTAGATCAGACCGTGTGGATGTTGATGTCGCCGTTGATGGCGTCCAAGCAGAACCTTTACGGATCGAGGGAGATACGAGTGGCGGCGTATATAACGAAGAGTTGGGATTCGGTGGAGTAACCTATTACAGTGTGGAGGATGGCCAACTTGTCGTATCAGCAGCAGGATCTTATGGTGCAGCTTTATATGCTGGTGATCTGACATTTGCTTATGAGTATCAAGATGGCGAGTGGAAGGCTGTAGATTTGAAGTACAGCATGGAAGTGTATGAAGAAGAATATTATGAATCTTTTGATTGATATCATTCTGTTGAAATCGTAGTGCAGCGGGGATTGGAAGTAGTTCTCAAAGTGTGGGGGTTAGTGAGCATCTGATAAGAATATCTTCCTTTCTATCTTTGCGGACAGTGGGAAACAGGGCGAGGCTGAAAAAAATCGGGACATACAGCCTCGTTTTGTGCTGCCTACAGATAGGAACTTTGTACTAAAAATGCAGTAAACAATTGACATTATCACTTTAGTCGTTTAAATGTATAAAGGACAAATCATTTTAACGTTCAGGAGGGATTTTGATGAAGAAAAAGGTTGTACTGGGTCTGATGGTAGGCACATTAACGCTTGGGATCGGTACTGGTGCGCTTGCAGCAACAGGGTTGGAGCAGATTAAAGCCTATCTAAACAGCAAGATTACGCTAAAAATGGATGGTGCCACGGTGACAGCCAAAGATGCCAATGGTAAAACAGTGTTGCCTATCACTTACAACGGAACAACTTATTTGCCTGTGCGTGCTGTGGGATCATTGCTTGGGACAGAGATCACGTATGACAGTGCAACTTCATCCGTCCTGATTGGCGGAACGAATGGATCTGCGCCCGTAACCAACGGAAAAGTAACGCTGAGTGCACTTGGAACATCCGTACTGGGATCTACTGCTTGGCACACCAAAGATCCTAAGGATACCACATATAAAGGCAAGGATTACAAGGATGTTTATCTGCATAATGATCCTACGAAACAGGGGGATGATATCCAGATTAATACGGGTAAAAAGTATTCTTCTCTGCACTTGGAACTTGCCGCGCTAACAGGAAATCAGGAGATTCATATCTATGATCAGGATCTCGCGACACTCAAAAAGTTCAATATCACTCCAGAAAGCGGTATGATGAGTCTGGATGTGGATGTTAAAGGTACAGACGCTGTCTATGTCGAGATTGTATCTGAAGATCCGGGTTCGGCTCTGTTTGTACCGCTCACAACATCGTATCTGACGAAGTAAAACACAATCTGCAAGTTTGCCACCTTACAGACGTGGCAAGGCAAGCATAAACATAAAAAACGATGATTCACTAGGCAATTCCTGAACGTATTCAGAGTTGCCTGATGAACATCGTTTTTATTTTCGTTTTGTTACGAATATTAGCGGATCATGGTATCCAGTGGTTTCAGGTTCGCTTCAATCTCAGCGCGGCGTCCTTCTAGAAACGGAGGCAGCGCCAGTGATTCACCCAGATGCTCCAATTCTTCGTCTGTATCAAATCCCGGACCATCGGTTGCAAGTTCGAACAGAATACCATTTGCTTCACGGAAATACAGGGAGCGGAAATAGAAGCGATCTACAAACCCTGAGTTAGGGAATTTAAAGTTATGAACCCGTTCCACCCATTGTTTGAGTTCTTCTTCGTTATCCACACGGAACGCAACATGGTGTACGCTGCCACGTCCAGGACGCTCTTGGGCAAGGTCATTCCGTTCCTCAACATGCACCTCTGAGCCGCTACCACCTTCGCCGGATTCAAAAACGAGTACGTCAGGTTGACCTGGAGTAAAGGCAGGGTAACTTCCTTTAGCTCTGAAACCGAGCAGTTCGGTAAGAACCGGAGCGGTAAGGGAAGCATCTTTTACCGTAAGATGGATAGGGCCAAGACCTACAATGCCATACTCGGCAGGCACAGGGCTCTGATCCCATGGTTTACCACCAGCGACACCTGTATTGTTTTCATCGGAGACCAGAATCAGACGTTGTCCTTCAAAGTCTGTGAACGAGAGCGTGGCACGGCCACCCCGTTCAACAATCTCTCCATGTGGGACTTCGAATTCGTCAAAACGTTGCTGCCAGTACGTAAGTGCCGCATCACTTGGAACGCGCAGTGACGTTCCAGATATGCTGTTCACCCCTTCACGAGTCTGTCCGGCCATCGGAATCTCGAAGAAGGTAAGTTCGGTACCCGGATTGCCTTTCTCATCGCCATAGAAGAGATGGTAGACGGACACGTCGTCCTGGTTGACCGTTTTTTTAATGAGGCGCAGACCCATGATGTTGGTGTAGAAACGATAGTTCTGATCGGCATGTGCTGTTAGAGCTGATACGTGGTGAAGTCCTTTGATTTGCATAATAATTCCTCCTAGTTAGGTTATACGTTCAACTAAGGATTATTTACACTGATACTACGATGACAGAACAACCTTCCGATCGCTGTTATCCCCAGATTTTTTGATTCCTTTTTTGAAAGGGGAAATCCGGGGAAAGCATATGCTTCCGATGTAGCTTTCTTTCAGAAAGCTTTTAGGCGAACGCTTCGCTTCTTCAGGTTTTTTCTGTCCTCTCCGTTATCATGTAAATGTTTAGTTGAACATTTGTTGAGTGCTGTATTTTTATAATTTCGATTAAGAAAGTTACTAACTTTTCGTTTGTTTTGGTTCTGAATTTATCTTAACATAAAGATATTTAAATTACAATGCTTATTTAGAATTCCAACTGGACAGTATTTTCATTCAATGGCAAAATGAAAAAGTTAACATTAAAGAGAGATAATGTTGGTAAGATCCTTGCAAAGGAGAGAAGAGATGCATGGCGTATCCACCATGGCTGGACCCTTATGACGCAGAGCCGTTTATTCTGTTCTCCACTTCACATATCGTTTCAATTAGCGTAATTACAGTATTGATTGTACTGCTGTTTTTGCTTCGACACCATCTTCGATCATGGTCAGAGAGGGCACGCCGCATAGTGCGGATTGTTCTGGCCTGTATCATGTTTGCCTGCGAAATTGTGCTGCAACTCTGGTATGTGTATGGAGAGATATGGAGCCTGCAAACGTCACTGCCACTCGAATTATGCAGTCTGTCTCTGCTATTATCGGCGTTGTTGCTACTGACACGCAGTCGACTGTTACATTCTGCACTGCTGTTTGCAGGCATTGCTGGAGCCCTTATGGCGATCCTGACTCCTAATCTGGGTTATGGTTATGCACATTTTCGATTCATTCAATTTTTCGTTGCTCATGCTTGTATCATTCTGGCTTTACTATACATGACCTGGGTGGAACAGCTGCGACCTAGCTGGAGATCTGTAGCAGGTTCGATGATATTTGTGAATGTGGCAGCACTAATCGTATACGTTGTAGATGTTTTGCTGGACGCGAATTATATGTTTTTGAGACACAAGCCGAGTACACCCTCGGTGCTTGATATGTTAGGTCCGTATCCCATGTACATCCTTGGGGAAGAGATACTTGCGCTAGTTTTGTTCTCGCTGATGTACATTTTGCTCTTTGCCATTCCAGATCGGTTGAAGCATCGTGTGAAAAAAGATAAAAGCTCCGCGGTGTAGTGATAATCCTTATAGTTGCAACTGCGCCAGATTATAAACTTCTTATAAATAAAACATCCCGAAAGTAATCTGACCAGATCAGATCGCTTGCGGGATATTTGGCGTTGTCCCTGAATCGGTTCAACTTATATTTATATGTTTATCCACGGAGGAGAGATTCCGCACCATCCACATAGATTCGTGTACCTGTAACATGAGAGGCTTCATCGGAAGCGAGGAACAGAACGAGGTTTGCCACTTGCTTCGATGTTCCAGGTTCGCCCTTGAGCGGGTGTTCATGACCCTCAGGGAATTCAACAGGAATCTGTACTTCTTTCAGATCATCCGACGGGTAGGTGTTATCATCAATGTTGGTATCGATGGCTCCTGGGCAAACGGCGTTAACACGGATCTTATAACGAGCCAGCTCCAGTGCAGCCATCTTGGTGAACGCAGTTTGTCCCGCTTTGCTGGAAGCGTATGCAGAGAATCCGATTCCTGAGAAGACCCGGTTACCGTTGATGGAACTAGTGATAATGATGCTGCCACCATGTTCTTTCAGATGGGGGATGGCATATTTGACGGTTGCGAAGGTTCCGCGCATATTGATCTCCATCGTCTGATCCCAGTCCTCGATTTCCATCGTTTCAATCGGAGCCATCGTTCCGTTAATGCCGGCATTCGCAAATATGATATCCAGTTTACCCGCTTCAGCCGCAGCCTGATTGATCGCCTTTTGCACATTGTCCGGTTTGGAGATATCACACTCGATCACATACGCTTCTCCGCCAGCCTTTTCAATCGTCTGCTTGGTTTCCTCCGCATTTTCGGGTGTACGATCCAGCATGTATACTTTGGCTCCATGCTCTGCGAAACGAATAGCGGTAGCCTGACCAATACCCGATCCACCTCCAGTTACAATCGCAACTTTGCCTTCCAAACGTTGTTCTGTCATCTCTGATCCCTCCATGAGTTAGATTATCGTTGTACGCTCTACTTCTAACATACCCGGCTCAAGACGCGTGAATCATATGTGTATATATCAAAAAGAACAGGACCGCGATGCGGTCCTGTTCTTTGAACAGATCATCTTCATGATCTGTCTGCTGTAATATTATTTTGGCATGTGAATGGTAGGAGACACCCTCAGGTCATGCCCGGCTTACTTATGTTTCTTCCAGTCCATAGCGCTGTTATTAAGCAAATATTCGAAGTCGTTATCCCGGCGCTTCTGCTCCGCTTGGCGAGCTTCTTCTGCCTGCTGACGTTCCTGCTCTTTAAGTGCCGCCTCGGCAGCCTTTGCCTCATCCGCCTGAGCTTTCAGTTTCTCCAGCACATCACTGCTCAGTAGATCTTTCAGTGTTGTGGGTTTATCCTGTGCTACTGTTGCTTTAGGAGCAGGGGGGCGTTTTTTGGATTTTGCCATAGGAAAATCTCCTTTCCAAACATGAATCAGGTTCCATTTGTCGTACAGTAGTCATAGTATATCAGGTTCCCGTAATGCATTCCATGAAACTGCGGAACAAAAGCAGGAAAACGAGGGTTGCGTGACGAATGAAATCGGGTATAAAATCATATAATATTACCGATACTGCGACTATTCCCTGGAGAAAGGAGTCGTTGTTCGTGGAAGTAAACCGTGGTTTACTGAAAGGGCTTGCATGGGGCGTTGCCTTTAGCTGCCCGTTATGGATTGCGATTATCGGCTGGTTACGTTTGATGGGATGGATGTATTGAGGATGATGCCGGAAGAGGTCATTTTTTATAAAGTCATATATGTAACCGCTATCATTAAATAAAGCTCTGCCTTGCGACATTCGCACAGGACAGAGCTTTTGTTTGTTTAGAGTTTATTAACAAGTCATAACCAGGGATTATCATCCGTTTGGCAAGGATGTTAATTAAGGCATTTTTACCGGTTCTGGATACTCCAGACCGTGGGTGTCTACCGTAACTTTTTTCATAACTTGATCCTTAACGGGTTTGTCACCTTCACCTATTTCCTGAGCTGCAATGTTATCCACAGTTTCTATGCCTTCCGTTACTTTACCGAAGGAAGCATAGGCGTTATCCAAATGATCCGCGTCAGCTAACATGATGAAGAACTGAGAACCAGCCGAATCCAAATTATCTCCGCGTGCCATGGAAATGACTCCGCGGGTATGATTCAGGTGATTTTTGTGACCGTTGGATGTAAATTCACCCTTAATGGCGTACCCTGGGCCACCTCGACCATTACCGTCTGGATCTCCGCCCTGAATCATGAAACCTGGAATAACACGGTGAAAGATTGTGCCATCATAGAAACCCTGATTCGCTAGTGAAATAAAATTGTTCACCGTATTGGGCGCAATCTCCGGATATAGCTCAATGACGATCTTCTGTCCATCTGCCATTTCAATGGTAGCTACCGGATTGGGACCCGTTGGTTCAACTGGAGCTGGTGTTTCTGTAGCGCCACTCGAAGGGCGTCCACAACCACTAATGACGATAAGCAGCATCGCGATTACCAGCGAGACCACTGTGTTTTTTTTCCACCGTAAAGACATGAAAACGTTCCTCCTTGCATCTCTGCATTATATATTTTCTCCAAATCATATTTGGATATTTACCCAACTATCATACCGTTTTTGTGGACAGGATGGCAATGTAATACATGTGTTTGTGGTGAACAAGGGATGGCCTTCGTGGAATGATGGGTGTAAAATAAGGAAAATGCTTCCGCATCGGGACGTACGGGTCTGTTCCGTCCGCTCCAATACACGGCAGTCCCGGCTCAGTAACGGAAAGGGCGTGCGGGTATATGAACTTCTCGTGGAAGCGCAATCTGGTCATATTGTGGATTGGTGTATTTTTTTGCAGCACCGCCTATTCGATCTCGATTCCATTTCTGCCCCTGTTTCTAAGTGCTGACTTGGGGGTTCGTGATCACCTGGAGTTATGGTCAGGACTGGCATTTGGCATTACGTTTCTGGCGAGTGCACTCGTGTCTCCGTTCTGGGGATCACTGGCTGATAAATACGGACGCAAGCCGATGCTGATCCGGTCGGGATACAGCCTTGCCGTCTTGTATTTAATCAATTATTTCGTGCAGGACCCGTATTCGCTGATTGTTGTTCGATTGTTTCAGGGTCTGCTTGCAGGGTTTGTTCCAGCTGCGATTGCTCTGGTAGGTACGAATACACCTGAAGAGAAGACTGGTTATGCACTTGGTATTATGTCCACTGCAGGAGCCACTGGTGGTATTATCGGACCGTTAATTGGTGGCCTGGTGAGTCATTATTATGGCAACCGGAATGCATTTTTGTTTTCGGCTATTGTTGTGTTAGTCTCAGCAATCATCGCAACCTTCTGGGTAAAAGAAGAGAACTTCAACCGGAACAAAGCTCGTTCCCACGTCATGGATGACATTCGTGAAGCGAGAGCAAATCGTTTGTTTATGACGGTGCTTGGCATGATGGGCATATGTACATTCTCTGTCATGATTCTGGAGCCACTATTGACGGTCTATGTGATGGAGATGGGCGTTCAGCCGGATCGTGCCTCACTCAGCTCGGGTATTATTTTCTCAGCGGTGGGGGTAGCAACAGTTATTATGGCGCCGCGGTGGGGCAAGATTGGTTCAAGGATTGGATACGGTAAAGTGCTGATCATTGGACTGGTTGGTGGGGCTGTAGGGAATCTTCTGCAGTTCTTTACAACAGGTTATATCGCATTCGGCATTTTAAGATTTGTGTATGGTTTATTCTTTGCGGCTGTATTTCCGGCAATTAACGCCATGATTGTGCAGGCTACCGCATCAAGTTTCAGGGGAAGGGCCTTTAGTCTGAATCAGTCCGCTGCCCAGATCGGGACGATGGCGGGACCGATCATTGGTGGGGTTCTCGGTGGCTGGCTGCCGATACGCTGGATATTTATTATTAATGGAGTGGCATTGATCATCACTGCGATTGTAGCCAAGTGGTCAGGATTGGATCACAAACTGCCCGTGACAAGTAAGGTTTCCGCTAAGCGATGATGCTAAATCACTAAGAGTAAGTGAACTTACAGGTAACAAAAAAGATGACGCTGTGCAATTACAGACGTCATCTTTTTTAAGTCTACTACGGATCTATATAAGTTAGTCTTCTGAAGAGGGCTTACGAGAAGCCTTCTCTTTGGGAATGGCATGCTCGACCGCATCACGTTGGTCCTCATCCTCAAGTGCTTCGGGGAAGGAGTCCTCAGTGAACAGTCCGAAGTCCGGGTCAATATCCCGTTCGGTCACGAGATTATCCGGTTCATGCACCTTCTTTTGGCGATCTTCCTTCATCGTGTATGCACCTCCTCATTCAGGATGTCATAACAGCCGTTAATGGCGTGGTGGAATGTCGTTCTCCGGTTTGGCATCCGCACCAGCGCCATTAAGCAGATCGGTACCATGTAGCGCATCCGGATCGGGTGCAGCAGGATCAACCGGACTGTTCGGTTGCAGAAGATCTGCATCCGGTACAGATTCCAGCGGTGTCTCAGCCAAACGTGAATCCAATTCCGGCTCGTCCACAGCAGTTGCGGCTACGGGTGCCAGATCCGAATCTTCCGTTACAATCCGTCTGCCGGAAACTTCATCAAACGTATCCATATCGCCTTCCGGGACTTCCGTCTCTGGCGGAATATCGCGGGACCTCTGATAACGGTCATAATAGCGGTCGCTCTCTTCGTTACTAATTGGTTTGTCAGACATGAGTAACACTTCCTTTCGTTGTCGGTTGCCCAAATGCTTCTTACCCCGTAGTTACCCAAAGCGCTAGTGTTGTAATCTTGCACAGGTTATTATCTCCGGGTGTTCACTACGATATGAATGCCTTAGAATTTGGGGAATACATATTTAACCAAGAAGTATAAGAATCCGAAAAAGATAATGATATATGCGGCATATTTAATAAATGTGGAAGCGACCATACTTGAATCCGATTTATGCTGAACATCCTTATGTTCCACCTCAACCGTACGATGTGGCTCATTCATTGTAATCATCTCCTTAGCGTGTTTGTTTGCTTTGAGAAACCATTACACCCGGAACAAAGGATTGAATCGCAGCCACCGTTTTTACAGCTTTTCCTGTTTTGCCTATGTTATGATGAAGCTTGAATATGTAAGGGAGGAATTTCATGTGGACTGGTTCACACTGGGCAATATGATCACACGCATCCGTATCGGACAAAAGGCGTCCACACCCGGGTTCTCCCGTACCGTCATCCGTCGTCCGGATGGTTTGTTTTGGGTAGGCGGTATATGGTCCGGGCAAGTTGTACAGTTACGGGATTTCCTTTTCTCAGACATATGGACCATCTATGATGATGAGGAGACAGAGCAGTGGCTTGAATTTCGCAGTCAAGTTGAACAGAAAGAACGGGAAATGATAGTGAACCAGTTCGAAGACTTGCGTGATTAATCGGGTAACTTTAACAATAAAATGGAAATAAGACTATAAATCGACTTAAATGTGAAATTTCATTTTATCTCAAGAAGGTGACGTGACAAACGGTGGCGAATGATAAATGAGAGAATTTAAGATAGGGAAAATTAGAACTTTGAGGTGCTGTGAATGAAAAATGTGCCCAAAGCTATCGTCATCTTATGGATGAGTGTATTGATTATTCTAGGCATGCCACATGGGATAGTCTTTGCAACTACAGGAGCGGTTCAGCAACCTGTATCCATTACAGGATGGGAAGTAAAATGGGGGAACGTTGACGATCAAGGGTTCATCAGTGAGGTTAAGGGAGCAGACGAGATATGGGAAAAGCAGGGCAGTGATAAGTTAGAGTATAGCAATACGGATCGATCGAATTCCTTATGGACGCGCCTGACCATTCCTGAGTTGAGTGAGGAAAGTTCAGCCATTCGATTTGAGAACATTAAAGGCAATCATATTGTTGTTTATCTGGAAGACCGAAAGGTCTACGAGAACTACCATTACAATTATGATAATAATGCTGTGTTGCTGCCCTTATCCAGCGAAAATTCAGGTGATACGCTCTATGTATGGTCGCAAAATGAAAAAGGCCGTCTGGGGATACAAGGTACTGTTCAGGTTGGACCTTATGCCGCGTTACAGGAGAAATATATTCATAACGGACTTATTGATGTAATTTTGGGCGCGACCTTTGTTTTCACAGCGATTACGATGCTGAGTTGTACGTTCTTCCTTGGCAAATTCCATAAGGGATTATGGATCTCGCTATGCATCGTGATGGGTTCCATCGGCACGATGATCATCACGTACTCGCAATTTTTGTATACGTTCTATCAGGTATATGGTGACCTGTATTCCGTAGTCTTTGATCTGGCGATGCTGCTGGGTATGCCAGCGCTATGTTATTTTTTTGAACAGATTATCGGGCCAGGACTGCATGGAATCTTCACCAAACTGCGAAAAATACTATTCATATATTCAGTTATCGCTGTGTTCTCTCTATTTATCTATGTTACTTCAGGTGGGCAATGGGAGATCCTCTACAATCTGCTTGTACAGCGTGTGGTTGGCATTGTGCTGGTCATTCTGCTGACAATCCTGTTGGTTGGTACCATCGCCAAAGCGCTGCAACGAAATCGGGAAGCTATGCTGCTTGCAACGGGATTTGGTACATTTGCCTTGATCAGTGTGGCTGAACTGTTGTGGTATTATCAGCGGAGTGGGACGTATCATCTGTTATGGTGGAAATGGTCCATGGTTGCATTTGTGATCTCGTTGATTGCCATTCTCGGAAGTCGTTTTGCTGAAAAACATACTAAAGTGCTAGAGTATTCCAAGGAACTGGAGTTGTTCAACAATGAGTTGCAGCGATCCGAAAAGATGGAGATTATTAGCGAACTGGCTGCTTCTGTTGCCCATGAAGTACGTAATCCACTTCAGGTGACAAGAGGGTTCCTGCAACTTATGACGGAACAGGAAGACAACAAAAATAAGGGGTATGTGCGAATTGCACTGGAAGAACTTGATCGGGCTTCGGGCATCATAACGGATTTTCTTACCTTTGCCAAACCTGAGTTTGACCATATTATCTCGCTCAATATCTCGGATGAATTCAATCATATTGAAGGCATTCTTGTACCGATGGCTAATCTGGAAGGTGGTAAAATCACTACCGACATTCCGCCAGATCTATATATTCGAGGCAATTCCTCGAAGTTTAAGCAGGCTTTTATCAATATTATCAAGAACAGTATTGAAGCTCTGCAGGGACAAGGCCAGATTGATATCTGGGCGTACAAGCAGGATGGAATGATTAAGGTACATGTCAGGGATAACGGAGAAGGAATGGACGAGGAAGCACTCTCCCGGTTGGGCGAGCCTTATTTCTCCAATAAAATCAAAGGCACAGGCCTGGGCATGATGGTGACATTCCGAATTGTTGAAGCGATGCAAGGACAGATCAGCTTTACAAGCACCAAAGGGGTAGGAACAGAAGCGGTTGTATCTTTTGCCGAGTTCGTCGATTGACGAACTCGCAGAAGGATACAGCGGCTTTTTTTGTTCCTACCCCTAATTTCTTAAATTACCAATAACTCACCCGGTTTAACTTCTCCAAGGTCCGCAATTCACATCATAATTTACTTTGGAAGGATTGGGAGGTATGACAAGCACATAGTCATTCTGCTGCTCCTCAACGGTACGCACCTGAATGTGCTCCGGGATTACGATACCGAAAGCTTCACGAAGCGCCTGCTTCGGATTGGAGTGCAATTGTTGTCTGAAGTGCTCGTCAGTCCAAGCCTTTTCAATAATATCCTCATGCAACGTTTTCTCTGATACCATCATCGTCAACATTCCCTTCATATTTAAAATTAAACTGAATCAGCTTAGTCCTTATGCTCAGAATCCTAACTGTTGCTCGCTAATCCAGTGATGAAACCCGCCTTGGAGGAGCCGTTTCTTCCGTTGTGTAATGTCCTGAACTGCTTGTACTAAAGTGCTGCATAAATAAGAATTAAACGCCTCGAGATGCGATATTCCTAAGTTAGACGATGTCAGTGTACGATTATAGCGATAAGCAATGTCTACGTAAGAGTTCATGAGTTGTGTATTATATACATTGTCATGTATACGTTCGCTTAGAGGATGAACTGGATAGTTGTGATTCAGTGCTGCGGATATGTGGGAGAGGTAGCTGTTGTAGTTTCCATGCACAGCATCTTGTTGCGTGTCTGTGAAGTCATCGGTCATCTGGAGTGTCATGAGTGTGATGTTGATGGCAGAACACACCGGGATTATCCGGTCGGACTGATTCAGCAGAAGCAGTGCACCAGTAGCTCCAATGAGGAGAGGGGCAGCCTTTTGCGCAATCAACAAGGGATTCTGTTGGAAATAATCAATGGAATGCTCACCCGTAACACTCACGGCCCAATCCACTACATATTGTCTGAAATAGACCCAGAACGTGGAGGAAGGATTGAATAATACCGAGTAAGATTGAAGAGCATCCATGTAATATAGATTACCCAGGGATAACTTCAATGTGGCATTCTCCGGTTGTTCATCCATCACGTCGTCCTGATTCAGAAAATATAACATGTGAATGAGACAGGCTGTACTTAATTGGTGTGCTTTCTCTGGGGGTAGTTTATCTGATTGTTGCATCCAAAGTGGAATGATGTACCCGATGTAGCTGTGTCCCGAATCTCGTAACAGCGGATTAACCGAACGAAGCTGCTCTAATGCATGTCCTGACAAGGGTTCGGGATATTCCCGTACGAGTTGTTCCGCTGAAGCAAACACGACCTCCAGATCGGTGCTAAACGGATCTAACCAATCTCTTCGCATCGTTACATATCGTCCTTCCTGCGATAAGGTGATTAAGGACTGTTCGACTAGATCATGAAGTTACACTTAGTATAGCGGAAATAAACTGAAAAAAATAGGATTTTTTGTGATCAATTGTGAGAAAAATGATGACTTTTTGTATTTTATGGCATAAAAAAGTGGATTTTAGGCTCAAACTAGGAAGGCACAGGATTTCGACATCGGAAAGGCGGCAGAAAAATGAATTTGAAATGGAAAACATGGATGGCAGCCGGATTGGCAGCCGTAGTTATAACAGCAGCAACAGGACATGTGGCATTTGCTGATTCAACCGTTCGGGCTGAGGAACATGACGATGCGTCAAAAGTTTCTTCCTCCGGCAAACCAGCAAAGCCATGCATGCAGGCAGGACACGGTCTGTTTATGATTGGTGAGACGGCAGACTTGCTTGGGATTGGACTTCGGGATCTGAAAGAACAGATGGAACTTGGCAAGACGTTGTCCCAGATTGCGAAAGAGCGTAAAGGACTTAGTGAGGAGCAGTTATTGCAGAAGTTGAAGCCTACATTAACGCAACGTCTGGATCAAGCTGTCGATGAGGGGTGCCTCACCAAGGAACAAGCAGCAGCTACAAAGGCGGACATGGATACCAAGTTGAAAAAGGTCATTAATACCCCGCTGCGTGACTTGCGGCGTGAATTTGCCCACCATGGCAAACGTTCCATGGTAGATAAAGGCGAAATTGCCCGTTTTATTGGAGTCACCCCTGCTCAACTGCACGCGCAGCTTCAGGGAGGGAAATCACTGGCTGAGATTGCTCAGGCAAAAGGCATTAGTGAAACGCAGCTGGTGGACAAGCTGAAGGAACAATTAACGGGTGATCTGAAGAGATTTGTGAATCAGAAGGGCAATGTGCATCCAGCCCCGGGTCCCCAGGAACCTGTTCCTGGACGATCAACTTCGAGTGAAGTGAAATAAAGAAGAGCGTCTCCATAAGGGGACGCTCTTCTTTATTTCAAAACGGCTCACTCGTTCCCGGGCTGCGAGTGTGGCCGGGTGACGGAGTTCGCTCAGGTGTAATTCTTTTGTCCACAGCAGCTGATGAATGGGAGGTTGAACGTGGTTTGCGCATTAACCCTACCGTGAAACGTGAGCCAGGAAGCTTGGACAGCGCCCAACTGATTGCAAGAGCCATAACAACCGTTACAAGGAACGATAGCAACGTTACAGGCAGATGCCATCCACTGAGTTGAAGCGGTCTGGTTACATAAGCGATAGCGTAAATTACCAGTGCATGAACCAGATATCCACCAAATGAATAGCGGCCAATCCAGGATAACAGGCGCTGAAACCGTGTATCTTTGCCTCGCATCAGTACAAGGAAACCATACATCATAAACATCTGAGCCATAATGATCAGGAATGTGGTTGGTTTCAGATAGGTGGAGATATTCAGATTAACAACATCCCCGGACCCACGCAGCACATCGTAACCAAGCCATATATACATCCCTATAAACAGACAGATCGTCCATGGCAGCACCTTGGTGGTCCAACTCCTCCAGCTATCCACTGACCAGGCACATACGGCACCCAGTAAAAAGTAGAACCAGTACATCACCCATGAATAGGAGCGATATTGCAGCAACGTTGACCATGGCTCAGACATGGATTCTGTCCAGCTCCCCATATTATAGTAGGACCATTTCATAAGCAGGCCGTAGAATGCAGCTGCCAAGACAATGAGTGCCACAATGACTTGCATGGGCGTGAAACGTGAGGTGTTCTGGATACGTCTCTGAATGGCTTTCGCTCCCGCCAAAAAAAGGGGGAACAGAATATAGAACTGAAACACCATAATGACAAACCAGAGATGATATCCCGTCTGCGGGACAAACAGTTCACGAATCAGACTGCAAAAATCGGGTATGCCTGCACGCCAGAACGCGGGGGTGAAAATACGGACTGCGAGCCAATAGATCAGTGTCCATACGACAAACGGCATATAGATATCGCCAAATCGCTTTCGAATGAAGCGAGGATATTCCGGTTTGGTGTTACGATGATGGTAAAACAACATTACACCCGATAGAAATACAAACGTTGGCGTACCAAATCGGGTCAGATGATAAATCATGGTCAGCATAATGGAATCCGGTTGTTCAATATCAGCGCGATAGATATACTCAGCGATACTATGCTGCATGACGATTGCCAGAAAGGCAATGCCCCGCAGTTCGGTCCATTCCGCTATTCGCGGTTTTTTCACATTGTAATCCTCCCTCCAGGAACCGGAGTTCATCATATAAGGGTACCCGTTAAACATTAAGGCTGCATTAAATGGAGAAAATAGGTACTAAAAAAGACGGCTATGGCCGTCTTTTTTGTTGATATATCTGATGCTTATTTTAGTTCTGTTCCTCTGATGATGGAGTCTCTGAGGACGCGGCATCTTCTTCAAACAGTTTCTGAATGTAGGACTGGAGTTTGGTTACATCAACACCCAGCACCTGAGCTGAGCCGACCAGTTCATTGGTGAGGAGTTTGTTCGGTGGAATCTGCTGCTGATCGATATCGTTCACATGGATATCGAAGCCAAGTGATGCGAGTTTTAACATCTGGGTTGGACTGAGGTCTGTCTCAATATAGGGAGCGATGGCTTCCAGGATATCCGGGATTTTGAAGAGCGACGTGGTGCTCTGCATTTTCTTGGCCAGCTCGGTCATGAAGATCCGCTGCCGTTCGGTACGGGTAAAATCCGAGGTGGCATCATGTCGGAACCGAACATATTGCAGGGCGGTTTTGCCGTCCATATGCTGCAATCCTTTTTTCAAGTCAATGTCGTACATATGTTTATCTGCTTTACTGGTGTAATACATGTCTTTCTCTACGTCGATTTCAATGCCGCCTACCGCATCAACAAGTGCCATGAAACCTGTAAAGTCTGTGTAGACATAATGCTGAATGGGAATACCGAGCAGATCACTGACGGTTTGTTTGGTCAGCTCCGCACCCCCGTAGGAAAAGGCTGCATTAAGTCTGCTTTTGCCATGCCCTGGAATGGCTACATAGGTATCTCGCAGTACGGAGAATAGATGGGCTTTCTTCGTGACCGGATCAATGGAAGCGACCATGACCGAGTCCGAGCGTCCTGCATCGTCGCCTCTTGAGTCTCCGCCAAGGAGCAAAATGTTCACCCGTTCCTGGCCCTCCCATCTGGGAATCGTTGTCGTTGGTGTGTCTGAATCGCTGTCTGTGCCGGAAGAGGACGAGTTTGAAGTCCCGGAAGCCGTGGAGATGCTATTGGCAAAATGAACAATCGAATATCCGTAATATACAACGACACCTGTAATCGCAAGTGCCAGGGTCAGGGCTGTACCCCATAACCATTTTTTAAGCATAATCTTCACCTTTCTATGATTGAACTGATATGTAACCCAAACTAGTTTAACAAAAAGAAAGCAAAATGTCCTCTTTGATTTCGTAACTTCGGTCAATGTGAGGATTGTTTGACAAATAGTTAGTGTATATTTATTATGTAAAAAATAATCTTTGTTTTGTGTAATGGGGGTATTAAAAGCCAGTTATGAATCAATCACTATTTAATTGGATTAATCAGTTTGCAGACCAAATACCGTTTCTGGACTGGTTTATGATCACATCATCCGAGTATGCGGTTTGGGTCATGATCGCACTGCTCGTTATCGTATGGTTTCTCGGCGATCCGTCGAAACAGCGAATTGTTTTTTATGCTTGTGTAGCTTCCATTGTAGCTTTAGTTCTAACCAAATGGGGGATATCACCAGCAGTGGGTCATCCAAGGCCTTTTGTAGAAGGGCCAGTGCATCAACTGGTTCCCCATGTACCTGACCCTTCCTTTCCAAGTAAACATGCTTCCTTTGTATTTGCTCTAGCGGCTGCTTCATTCTTTATTGGACGTCGCTTCGGGTCATGGATGTTGTTACTGGCTGTGTTGACAGGGGTATCGCGTGTATATGTTGGTGTGCATTATCCAGGAGATATTCTGGGAGGATTCATTCTCGGAAGTCTGCTTAGTGTGGTTCTGATTATAACCCGCAATTATACCAAGTCGATTCCCGACTTTTTCATTAACATACACCGACGTGTTTTTCGTTAGCTTCTGCACGTAATATGGAGCGAAATCGTAATAGTTTTGTTCAATAAAGAAGTCTCTTTCTCTGGTTCTGCCAAAGATGGGAGACTTCTTTTGCGTTATATTCGAAGTTAAGCGAAATTTATAGAAAATGAATTCTAACATCTACAATTCATGACGATAGGTGACGATATACTATAAATATGTATTATTTTGAGGAGTGGGACACATGGAAGACACGCGGGGGAATAAGTTGGGGATATTGAAGTTAACGATTCGAGGCAAGTTACTAACTGGTTTTCTTGTAGTTGTGGCTATGCTGGTTTTTGTAAGTGTCTATGCATTAGTCCAAATCCATAATATGTCGAGCAAGGCGAATGAAGTGGATCAAACATGGATGCCTAGTGTAAGCCTGCTGGGCATGATGAATGGTGATGTATCAGATGTAGAACGACTCGCACTGGCCGTCATTGTAGAACAGGATGAAGACGAAACGGCCAAGCTAAATGAAGCTTTGCAGCTGCTTCTCACCAAGATTGAAGATGAACGAGTACAACTGCAAACGTACATTGCAGGCAATGAAGCAGCACTTAAGCTATATAATGAGGATTTTAGTAAGAACTATGATACCTATCTGGAAAAAATGCCTGCATTCATCGAATTGGGTCTGAAAAACGATTATGCGGGAGCAAGCAAACTTCATACCGAGGCTTATCCATTGTGGTATACAGCCAACGATACACTCGCCAAGTTAATTACCATGGGTAATGAAGGGTCGGAAGCGGCAACGAATGGGTCTGTTGTGTTAGCGGAGAATACATTTAATGTGATTTTGGCAGTGACGATTTTTGCATTCCTGGCAGCTGTATTTATTGCCTTCTTCATTGCAAGCATCATCTCACGTCCAATCAAAAAGATGAATGAAGCAGCCATGGCCATTGCCAACGGTGATCTGACGGGTGAGACGATTGTGCTTAAGAACAAGGATGAATTGGGTACACTGGCAGCTTCCTTCAATACTATGAGTGGCAATTTGCGCTCCATGATTGAATCGGTATCGATGACTTCCGAACAGGTAGCCGCTTCATCGGAGGAGCTTCTTGCAAGTGCAGAGCAAAATACTCAAGCCTCGGAACAGATCTCCCAAACGGTCGAAGAACTGGCTGTAGGTACGTCTGATCAAGTTGATATTGTGAAGCGTTCTTCACAGGCGATGAATGAGATGGCTCTCGGATCAGAGCAGATTGCCGAGCTTGCTCAGAGTGTATCCGTATCTGCTGTAGATGCGGCGAATCAATCTTCCGAAGGAAATATGATTATTCAACAAGCGGTTGAACAGATGGGTTCTGTTCGAAATTCCATTGCTTCGCTTACTGAATTGGTTACAGGGCTGGGGGAACGTTCAGCAGAGATTGGAACCATTACCGAGGTAATCAACAACATTGCCCGGCAGACCAATCTGCTTGCACTGAATGCAGCCATTGAAGCCGCACGAGCAGGAGAGCATGGACGTGGTTTCGCCGTAGTTGCGGGAGAAGTGCGTAAGTTGGCTGAGGAATCTTCTACTTCTGCGCAAAGAATTACGGATCTCGTTCAATTGATTCAGAAAGATACGGATCATGCTGTTCAGGCAGTCAAAGTGAACAGCAGTGAGACAGAAGCAGGAATCGAGATGGTTACTGCGGCAGGACAAGCGTTCGAGCAGATCTCGGATGCGGTCAACAAAGTAGCGGGTGAAATTCAAGAAGTATCCGCTGGTTCAGAGGAAATGTCGGCGAGTACAACTGAGGTTGTAGGATATGTAAGTCAAATCTCCAACATTGCTGGAGAGGCAGCGGGCGGGGTTCATAATGTATCTGCCGCAACTCAGCAGCAGTTGGCTTCGATGGAAGAGATTGCATCATCCGCAGGTTCATTATCCAAAATGGCCGAAGAACTGCAGGAGCAGATTAACAAGTTCAAAGTGTAACCAATGAGATGTTCTGACACCTAAGGTGTACAGAAACATACTGACAGGATGGTCAGAATGCCATTCGATTTATACTGTTGATGATAGCAAGGGCGAGAAGCTGTTTCTCTAACGCGTATATGTGTTAGAGAAACAGCTTTTTTTGTCGCATGACGCAGAGCAGGTCACAACAATGTTATTTCAGAAGTCACCAACGCTTATATAGCTAGTGAAACAAACGGCTATAATGGTAATTAATGGTGGAACTTACACTGAAATACACCATGGGGAGGAGCGATATAAACTTGCAGTCCAGAGTAATGCATACGGAATATTGATGAAGAGGAGATGAATAGTTGAACATGAAGGGGAGCTGGTGGAGACGAGTCGCTATGATCGCGTTATCGGCAGGACTACTGGCAGGAAGTTTATCGATGGGCACAGGAATTCCTAAGGCGGATGCGGCCGTCGGAAATCAGAACTATGCTGAAGCACTGCAAAAGGCCATTTACTTCTATGAGGCACAGCGTTCGGGCACGTTGCCAGCGAGTAATCGGGTCGAATGGCGTGGTAATTCGGGCATGCAGGATGGGGCTGATGTAGGCGTTGATCTGACCGGAGGATGGTATGATGCCGGAGATCATGTGAAGTTTGGTTTTCCGATGGCTGCTTCCGCAACGATGCTCGCCTGGTCTGTCGTGGAATACGGCGACGGATATGAACAGGCCGGACAACTGGAGGAGATCAAGGATAATATCCGATGGGCGACCGACTATTTTATGAAAGCGCATACGAAACCAAATGAATTATGGGGACAAGTGGGGGCAGGCAATACCGACCATGCCTGGTGGGGACCCGCAGAAGTCATGCAGATGAACCGTCCTTCGTTCAAGATCGATGCTTCATGCCCGGGCAGTGATCTGGCGGCAGAAACGGCTGCAGCACTGGCAGCGTCATCGATTGTATTTGCAGATGATGATCCGGCATATTCGGCAAGACTGCTCCAACATGCGAAAGAGTTGTATAACTTCGCAGATACATATCGGGGGGAATACACCGATTGTATCACTGATGCTGCAGCGTTCTATAATTCGTGGACAGGATACGAAGACGAGCTGGCATGGGGCGGAGCGTGGCTTTATTTAGCCACTAATGATAGCGCTTACTTGTCCAAAGCCATTGCAGCTACGGACCGGTGGTCTTCTAGCGGAGGCTCAGCCAATTGGCCGTATACCTGGACACAAGGTTGGGACAGTAAACATTATGGTGCCCAGATCCTGCTTGCCCGTATTACGTCCAGTTTGAACATGCCGGAGTCGACGAGATTTATTCAGTCGACTGAGCGCAATCTGGATTATTGGACGGTTGGAGTCAATGGGACACGAGTCAAGTATACGCCAGGAGGTCTGGCGTGGCTGGATCAGTGGGGCTCGCTCCGATATGCAGCGAATGCATCCTTTATTTCTTTTGTATACTCCGACTGGGTCAGTGATCCTGTGAAAAAGTCAAGATATCAGGATTTTGCTGTTTCACAGATGAATTATATTCTGGGCGATAATCCACGTCAGAGCAGTTATGTGGTCGGATATGGGCAAAATGCACCTCAACATCCGCATCATCGGACCGCTCACGGTTCATGGCTGAATAACGAAGATATCCCGGCTAACCATCGCCACATTCTGTATGGTGCCATGGTCGGTGGCCCGGATGCATCGGATGGATATACCGATGATATCGGGGATTACGTGAGTAATGAGGTCGCAACCGATTACAATGCTGGTTTTACCGGCGCACTGGCAAAGATGAATTTGCTATTTGGTCAGAATCATCAGCCCCTTGCGAACTTCCCTGCACCTGAGGTGAAGGGAGATGAGTTCTTTGTGGAGGCTGCGATCAAATCATCAGGTGCCAATTATACGGAAATCAGAGCACAGCTTAATAATCGTTCCGCTTGGCCTGCCCGAATGGGAGATCAACTGTCTTTTAAGTATTTCCTGGATTTGAGTGAAGTGTATGCTGCCGGACGTACGGTATCGGACGTGCAAGTGACAACCTCCTATACAGAGGGGGCGACGGTATCCCAACCCGTTGTGGTGAATGCAGCCCAGCATATCTATGCCATTACGGCGAACTTCGGTAATACCAAGATCTATCCAGGTGGGGAAGGAAATTATCGTAAAGAAGTACAGTTCCGCATTACAGGCCCACAGGGTGCATGGAATGCAAGTAATGATCATTCGTTCCAGACGCTGACCACAGGCACTCCTGTGAAGAGCATATACCTTCCAGTCTATGATGCAGGGGTAAAGGTGTATGGACAGGAGCCTGGTGTTACACCAGTCACGGTTCCAAGTGCACCTGCTGGCGTGCAGGCTGTAGCGGGAAGTAGTCAGGTTAACCTGACTTGGGCCGCTGTATCCGGGGCTGAATCGTATACGGTGAAGCGCTCCGAGGTGAGTGGAGGACCATATACAACTGTTGCAACAGGGGTTAATGGATTGACCTACACAAACACGGGGCTGACCAACGGGACGGCTTATTATTATGTAGTGTCTGCTGTGAATTCAGCAGGGGAATCATCGGGTTCTGTGCAGGTGTCGGCTACCCCGCAAGCAGCTTCGACGGTGCCGGGAGCACTGACTTTAAGTGGGACAGCTGGTAATGCGCAGTCGGTCCTGACTTGGACAGCAGCCTCGGGCGCTACTAGCTATAAGGTACAACGTTCGGTGGCAGGCGGGACTTATGCAGATGTGGCAACCGGATTGTCCGTGTTGACTTACACCGATACAACAGCGCTGAATGGCACCACGTACAATTACCGGATTGCAGCCGTGAATGCGAACGGACAGACACTGTCCAATGTCCTGGCACTGACGCCTTCTGCACCTCCGGTGACGACCGGTACACTCGAAGTGCAGTACCGCAGCGGAGGGTCCGGGAATTCAAGTAATGCGGTGACTCCGCAGTTCAACGTGAAGAATACCGGAACACAAGCGATTGATCTCAGTACCGTGAAGATCCGATATTATTTCACCAAGGATGGTGCGGATCAAATGACCTTCTGGTGTGATTATGCCGAGATGGGCACGGCCAATGTTGAAGGTACATTTGTCGCAGTGAGTCCGGCAAAGGGTACCGCAGATACGTATCTGGAGATTAGCTTCAAGTCGGGAGCAGGCAGTTTGGCCGCTGGAGCAGAGACCGGCGTGATTCAAGCACGCTTTTCCAAAAATAACTGGAGCAATTTCGATCAAAGTAATGATTATTCCTATGATGCTTCCAAGACGGCTTTTGCCGCATGGAACAAGGTAACCGGGTATCAGGGAAACACCAAAGTATGGGGCTTGGAGCCGTAACTAGCTCAAGATCATTGGCCGAAGAGCAGCATGGGCAGACCAACAGCGTTTATATTCAATTTCCACTATTCCAGGGAGGTATATATTAATGTTGAAATCAGCTGCGAAAAAAAGTTTAACAGCGATGCTGGCGGGAACCGTCATGTTGACCGGATACACCGGACTCTGGGCAGGGCCGCAAACAGCACATGCCGCAGATCAGGCCATCGAGATTCAGGCAGACAGCATTAATGAAGCCCGATTTTTGCAATTGTATGATCAGTTGAAAGATCCGGCGAACGGATATTTTTCGCCAGAGGGTCTACCGTATCATTCCATTGAGACCCTGCTCAGTGAGGCCCCGGATTATGGTCATATGACGACGTCCGAGGCATACAGTTACTGGCTGTGGTTGGAAACCATGTATGGTCACTACACGGGAGATTGGTCCCAATTGGAAGCAGCTTGGGACAGTATGGAGAAATACATTATCCCGGTCAACGAAGGTGACGGCAAGGAAGAGCAGCCTACGATGAGTTCATACAACCCAAACAGCCCTGCTACGTATGCTGCGGAAAAACCTTTCCCAGATCAATATCCATCGCAACTTAATGGTCAATATGCAGCGGGTAAAGACCCGATTGATGCCGAACTTAAGGCGACCTATGGTGACAATCAGACCTATCTCATGCACTGGCTGGTCGATGTGGATGACTGGTATGGATATGGAAACCTGTTGAATCCATCACATACGGCTACCTATGTGAATACGTTCCAACGTGGGGAGCAGGAGTCTGTGTGGGAAGCCATTCCGCATCCATCCCAGGATGATAAATCTTTTGGTAAGGCAAATGAAGGTTTCATGAGCTTGTTCACAAAGGAAAATCAGGTACCGTCAGCACAATGGCGTTACACAAACGCAACGGATGCCGATGCGCGTGCTGTACAGGTGCTGTATTGGGCAAAGGAGATGGGATACAACAATCCGGAATATCTGGATAAAGCGAAGAAGATGGGGGACTATCTGCGCTATGGTATGTATGATAAATACTTCCAGAAAATTGGAAGTGCAAAGAGCGGTACACCGACTCCGGGTACAGGCAAGGATTCCAACATGTATCTCATGGCTTGGTATACGTCTTGGGGCGGTGGCTTGGGTCAAGGTGGGGATTGGGCTTGGCGCATTGGAGCGAGCCATACCCATCAGGCTTATCAAAACCCGGTTGCAGCGTATGCTTTGTCTGATCCGGCTGGCGGCTTGATTCCGAAATCAGCAACAGCGAAGGCAGATTGGAATGCTACGCTGAAACGTCAGTTGGAATTCTACACATGGCTACAATCCCATGAAGGAGCTATCGGCGGGGGAGCAACGAACAGTCTGGATGGTTCATACAAAGCCTATCCGGCAGGCGTAAGTACATTCTATGACATGGCTTATCAGGAGGCACCTGTATATCGTGATCCGGATTCCAACACCTGGTTTGGATTCCAGGCATGGCCGCTGGAGCGTGTAGCCGAGATGTACTATATTCTTGCGGAGAGCGGTGATTTGACCTCTGAGAACTTCCAGATGGCCAAAAAAGTAATCACGAAGTGGATCGACTGGAGTAAGGATTATGTATTTGTAGGTGAGCGTCCGGTGACGGATGCGCAAGGTTATTATCTGAATGCGGCTGGACAGCGCATTTTGGGTGGGACTAATGTTCAGGTAGCGACAACGCCGGCTCCCGGAGAGTTCTGGATTCCGGGTGGTCAGGAATGGCAGGGTCAACCGGACAAGTGGAACGGATTCAGTTCGTTTACGGAAAATCCGAACTTCCGTGTAACGACCAAAGATCCAGTGCAGGACACAGGAGTTCTGGGAAGTTACGTTAAAGCTCTGACCTTCTTCGCAGCGGGAACACAGGCAGAGAACGGCACACTTAGCGCGGAAGGCCAAGAAGCCAAGGATTTGGCCGAGGCTCTGCTGGATACAGCTTGGGATTACAATGATGGTGTGGGGATTGTTACGGAAGAAGAGCGTAAAGACTACTTCCGCTTCTTTGCCAAAGAGATCTATATCCCGGCGAACTGGTCTGGAACCTTTGGTCAAGGCAACACGATTCCTGGTACAGCAGGTGTACCTTCCGATCCGGCAAAAGGCGGCAATGGCGTATACATTGGATACTCCGATCTGCGTCCGGCCATCAAGCAAGATCCGGCGTGGGCTTACCTGGATAATCTGTACAAAACGTCATATAATCCGACCACGAAGCAGTGGGAAAACGGTGCACCTACCTTTACGTATCACCGGTTCTGGTCACAAGTGGATATGGCTACAGCCTACGGCGAGTATGATCGTCTCCTCGGAGATTCCGATAGTCCGGAAGTGGAAGTACCCGCTGCTCCTGCTGGCGTAACAGCAACTGGAGGAAGTGAGCAAGTGGTTCTGAATTGGAACGCAGCCGCTGGTGCAGCCTCGTATACCGTGAAACGTGCAGAGGTGAATGGTGGTCCTTATACGTCTGTAGCAACAGGGGTCACAGGATCAACATTCACGGATACAGGCTTGACCAACGGCACAACGTATTATTATGTGGTCACTGCGGTGAATGCCGTAGGGGAGTCTGCACCGTCGACACAGGCATCTGCAACACCACTCGCAGGTACCGTTGTGCCAGGCGTATTCAACCTTACTGGAACGGCTGGCGATGCCCAGGCGGTACTGACATGGACTGCATCAACTGGAGCATCAAGTTATAAGGTACAACGTTCGGTAGGCAGCGGGGCATATGCTGATCTGGCAACAGGTTTGACTGCACTGACGTATACCGATGCTACAGCGGTTAATGGTACAGCTTATAATTATAGAGTCGTAGCCATTAATACGAGTGGTCAGACGAATTCAAATGTATTGGTGTTGACTCCATTAGCACCTCCAGTCACAACGGGAACGCTTGAAGTACAATACCGTAATGGTAGTTCAGGAACTTCGGTCAATGCGATTACTCCACAATTTAATGTGAAGAATACAGGTACAACTGCGGTGGACTTGAGCAAAGTGAAGGTCCGGTATTATTTCACGAAGGATAGTGCCGCTGATCTGAGTTTCTGGTGTGATTATGCACAGATTGGCAGTGGTAAGGTGGAAGGGCATTTTGTTTCGATAGATCCGGCCAAGGGCACGGCAGATACGTATCTGGAGATTGAATTCAAAGCGGGTGCCGGCAGTTTGGCCGCAGGTGCCGAAACCGGCATCATCCAGGGACGTTTCTCGAAAAACAACTGGACGAATTTTGATCAAACCAATGATTATTCCTTTGATTCCACCCAAACGGCCTTCAGTGCCTGGACAAAAGTGACAGCTTATCAGGATGGCGCCAAGGTATGGGGAATTGAACCTTAAATGAGTTGATCGACCAATTGTAGAGTGATGTTACTCATCATACAGGTTAAGCCGGGGAGAAATCCCTGGCTTTTCTTTTTTTATGCAAAAGCAAAAATGGAATACGAAATATTCAACGGACACTGCTGATAAATCGATCCGTATTGAGGCTGGAGGCAAAAATGTGAATTCGGGGAACGGTAATCGGCAAATGAATCATAGTAATGTTTACCATATTTGCGATTTTAAACATTAAAATATAGGTCATATGGCATATGCCCTGAATGAGAAACGACCTAGCTCTTGTATCGCGGAAAAATCAAGCACATCAAATAGTTACAATAATTTAACCTTTCAAAAAGAAGGGATCAGCAGTGAATTTTTCCAGCAGATTATGGACAAACCCTGATACTTAGTACTCAAGTTCGCCTGCATCAATACAGGACTTTTGACTGATGAACGTTATGGATAGCCCGTTTACAATGGGGCAAGCCCGGGAGAACCAAGCCAGGTTAAAATTCTGTAATATCAGGGGGAACTCGACATCATGAACTGGAAGAAAACGATTATTACGGCAAGTGTCACAGCAACGATGCTGATGGGAAGTCTGACGACAGGAGCACTAACGGCACAGGTATCGGCAGCTGCTGTTAACAATTCACAAGTAAAAGTAATTTGGGGCGTAAACCTACGCACAACACCTTCTTCTTCTGCGAAGATTGTTCGCTTGGTCGCTAAAGGGGAAACGGTAACGGTGCTTCAGCAATCCGGTTCGGATTGGTATAAGATTAAGGATTCTGCTAACCGGACAGGCTACATATCTTCTTCATCCAAATACACACAAGCGATTAGTGGCGGCACAAGCGGATCGAGTTCGAATAGTGGTACATCGGTGACTGGCAATGCATCTGTAGAAAAAGTGATTGCAGCGGGAATGAAATATTTGGGAACTCCTTATGAGTTCGGAGCCAGTCGTAACAGCACAGCTACTTTTGACTGTTCCAGCTTTGTACGCCAGGCCTTCATTGATGCACTTGGCATCAAGCTTCCAGCGGATTCCCGCAAACAGGGAGCCTATGTAAAAGCCAAGGGTACAGTTCAGACGAACTGGAAAAACCTGAAACGCGGAGATCTGATGTATTTCATGTCGTATAAAGGTAGCTCTGCATCATCGTATTCGGGCGTGAATAAATCTACTGCAACGATTACTCATACAGGGATTTACCTTGGCGACGGCAAGGTATTACACACCTATTCCAACGCTGGCGGTGGTGTAACAACTAGTGATATCTCCGGCAAACACTGGGAGTATCGCTTCCTGTTTGGTGGCAGTGCGCTGTAGGTTAGAACAAGAACCTTACTAGATATTCCGCACATGTTCATATGCATATAAAACACCTTCCATTCTGCCTTTGACAGGCGAGTGGGAGGTGTTTTTGTGTATTTATTATTTTGAAGAACTCAATCGTGATAGTACAGTCGGAACAGGATATCCTGATTGTAGTTGCCGAATCCCTCACCATATAAGGTAAGCCCGCCTACATGCTGAGCATCTTCTTCCACCGAAAGACGAAGGGTCCACTGGTTGCGTTCAACCGGGATATCTGCGAGTGTAATGTCGGATAGATGTTGTCCATCAATAAACGTACCCTCATTGGTAATTCGCAGTACCTTGAGCATGCCGTACTGATTGACACTGTCACTCCACCATTCCGGGGTGAACATACCACGTCCGTTGCCTGAATCTCCGGGGCTTGTCCATTCCCCTAATCGGATGCCATTAAGCATAAATGTAATATCCGAGGGCCAATTCGGATTAACCGAAGGTGCTTCTGACCCGATCTCGAGGGCCAATTCAATGGCATTGATCTGCTGTCCGGATAAGATATAGTTTGGAATTTTGTACTCCACAAACCCACGGCCAAACCATAAAATATGGGCATGCATCCGCTCAGGGTCGAGAAAATAACGAGGGTCATCATACTGTCCGATAACATGATTGGACGTAGCCAGACCACATGTCGGATAGACGTCAAAGTGGGTGTAGTGTCCCACAGGGACGGAAACCTCGTGCAGCTTGCGGGCTGTACCACTTTCCTGCGGCATGGAGATGCCAATCCAGTCTACAGCAAGGCTGTTCATTTTATGTGTGCCGCCGTCTTTGCGTATCATTTTGGACTGAATAATGCCCACATCTTGAAGTTTGCGGACATGCATGGTCACGATGGCACTACTCAGACCCAGTGAAGCAGCAAGATCCTTCACATTCATCGGAGTCTCTGCAACAAGGCGGATGATCTGTAGACGGACTTCACTGGCAAGTGCTTCATATAGGGGGAGCCATTCGGCATCGGTATTTGCTCTGATCACAGTTGTTCCTCCATTTTATCTGTATAGAATTAAGTTAAACATAAATTCAGTAAAAAGAATAACATTTTGCAAAATTCAGGTTGAAATTAAGGCTATAATCGATTTTAATATAAATATGAACGTTGATCCATAGAATATCAATTAATTTTTATATTAATCTTAAGGAGTTGAAATTCATTATGGAAAAAGCAAAAATGACGGTAGATAAAGATTTTACTATTGGTGTAGTGGATAAGCGCTTGTACGGATCATTTATTGAGCATCTGGGACGTGCCGTCTATGGCGGGATTTACGAGCCGGGGCATCCATCAGCGAACGAACAGGGTTTCCGCACGGATGTGCTGGAGATGGTCAAGGAGTTAAATGTACCGATTGTACGTTATCCTGGAGGTAATTTTGTATCCGGTTACAATTGGGAAGATTCGGTTGGACCTGTGTCAGAACGCAAACGCAGACTGGAACTGGCCTGGAGAACGATTGAGACCAATGAATTTGGCTTCAATGAATTCGTGGACTGGGCGAAACAGGCTAATTCTGAAGTCATGATGGCCGTTAATCTGGGAACACGGGGCGCCGATGCAGCACGAAATATTGTAGAGTACAGCAACCATCCGGAAGGTTCGTATTATAGTGATCTTCGCATCAAGCATGGATACAAGCAGCCACATGCGATCAAAACATGGTGTCTGGGCAACGAGATGGATGGCCCTTGGCAAATCGGTCACAAAACGGCAGAAGAGTATGGACGTGCAGCCGTTGAAGCGGCAAAAGTCATGAAGTGGACGGACCCGTCGATTGAACTGGTAGCCTGTGGAAGTTCAAACCTGAATATGCCATCATTCCCGGAATGGGAAGCAACGGTGCTGGATCATACGTATGATCACGTGGAGTATCTGTCCTTGCATCAATACTACGGCAATCAAGAGCAAGATACGCCAACGTTCCTGGCACGCTCGCTTGAAATGGATCGTTTTATCGATACCGTGAAGGCAACTTGTGATTATATCAAAGCGAAGAAACGCAGCAAAAAGACGATGTATCTGTCCTTTGATGAGTGGAATGTATGGTATCACTCCAATGAAAATGATTCGAAGATGGACCCATGGCAGATTGCTCCGCCACAGCTTGAGGATATCTACAATCATGAGGATGCACTGCTTGTTGGATGTATGTTGATCAGTATGCTCAAACATGCGGATCGGGTTAAAATGGCATGTCTGGCACAACTCGTTAACGTAATTGCGCCGATCATGACAGATACGGGTGGTGGTTCATGGAGACAGACAATCTTCTATCCATTCATGCATACGTCCCTCTTCGGGCGTGGAACAGCATTGGTGCCATTGATCCAGTCTCCAAAATACGATACAAAACAAATCACAGATGTTCCTTATTTGGAAGCTATTGCGGTTCATAACGAAGAGCAGGGTGAAGTGACTGTATTCGCAGTCAACCGTCATCTGGAAGAATCCCTTCCGCTCGAAGTGGATCTGCGCAGCTTCGGGAAGTGTACCGTGATCGAGCATATCGTGCTGGAGAGTGATGATCTCAAAGCATCTAATACGGCAGCACAACCGAATCGTGTTGTTCCTCATAATCGCGGGGGTGCAGTTGTATCTGATACCCTGATTACGGCGAGCTTGGCGAAAGCATCATGGAACGTAATCCGTTTGAAAGTTCAGTAGGGGATTAGCATAAAGGGATGGGACACGTGAGAGAGCAATGGCAGGCATGATGCCCGAGAAGGAATTCAGCGGCTCAGAGGATCAGCGTGTTCCTTGAAGCCAAAAAAAGCTGGGTGCGAGTTAATCGCATCCAGCTTTTTTCGTTATATTTTATAGGAAAAGGTAAGGAGTGGGGGACATGAGTGATGATGTGGCAGACAAGGTAGCATATAAGTTAGGTAATGGGTGTGTTGAAAATGAAGTGCACAGTCCTGTCATACGCGCTAACGAACCTAGGACACCTTATTGTGCCGATTATCGATATATTAGAAATTTAACGAATCGGAGACACGTTATCCTGGCAAAAAGATGGATAAATCTCGGGAAAAGCAAGCCCAGAGCGGAAATAACGTGTCTAGGATTCGTTAGAATATTAGAGTATCCAAAAACAGACTAATAGCGTGTGCTGAGTTCGTTACAATCCACCCACCTGTGTGAAAAGGTTATTTCTCAGCTTTGATTCAGCGTAGCTTCCGCTTCAAAACTCAAAACTTTCGCCGTCACGTGGAATGAGCACCTGACCATCCAACTGCTCGGATGCCAGATAAGTCGCAAGATCCGTACGAGACATCACACAATGGTTAATCGCATCCATGTGCACAGCGATGACATGAGCAGACGGCGCATGGCGCTTCACGGCGACAACGTCAGGCCCGTCCATCGTAATGGGATCACCCTCCACGAAGCGTGCACCTCCGGCATTTACAACAATGACTTCTGGGGCATATTGGCGGATGGCCTCAGCAGGTTCTTCACACCAGATCGTATCTCCAGCGATATAGGTGACAGGTTCTCCATCTGCTTCAAGTACGAAGCCGGACACCTTGCCCATACGTTCGCCGATTTCACCTGTGCCATGATGCCCGGATGTACGGGCGAATCGGACAGAGTGATGCTCATGTTTTTCATCTACAGCTGTTACATTGGTGAATCCAGCCTCCAGAAATACGTTCTCGTCCCCAGGCTGGCAGATCAAGGGAATGTCTTTGCCAAGTTGTTTCGCCGCGGCTTCATCCCAGTGATCCAGATGGGTGTGTGTCACAATCAACAGATCCGGATTCAGATAATCCGTTTCGGTTTCGGGCAAGCTCACTCTTGGATTACGTAACTCATTGGGTGTGTTCGGGAATGCAGGCATGACTTCGGCGTCCATCAACATCGGATCAACGAGAATGTTCAGCCCTCCGTATTCCAGCCACAGTGTAGCATTGCGAATCAATTGAATTTTCATTATATTTGCACTCCTTCGAGTTGTTTAATAGTATTACCCTATATGGTATACAACCCGTTTAACGGCGTACATAACATGATGAATGGAATTAGGCCACGCTAATTTCACCGTGAAAGGATTGCTGAAGTAAGATGAATGAAATGGTAGATGACACAGATATACGTATTTTGCAGATTCTGATTCAAGATGCCAAACGTTCTCACAAAGAGATCGGTGAAGAGGTTCATCTTACGGGACAGGCAGTTGGTGCAAGAGTCCGCAAGCTGCAAGATCTGGGCGTGATTGAAGGGTATACGGTAAAATGGAACCCGGAACGCCTGGGCCTCGGCCTACAGGCATTTGTCACGGTTTTCTTGAACTCCGGCGACAGACATGCCCCCTTTCGTACATTCATTGCTGATCGTAAGGACATCGTTGAAGTCCATCGCGTCAGCGGAGAAGGCTGTTATCTGATGAGAGTGCAGACTGGCACCACAGAGCAGCTTGGCCAACTGCTTGAAGCATTGCTACCTTACGGCAATTACAAAGTCAGTCTGTCCATAGGTGTTGAGAAATCACAGTGATATGTGGGGAACTTGCCCTCATCCATCCCGGTACTCAACAATCCTGCTTCTGTTGCTGCAAAGTCTCCTGAAGCAAGGTCACCGCCTGGTTCAACTCTTTTTTGCTCAGCAGATGATCTGTCTGAATATGAGAGCGTGTGCCGTCTTTTAAGTACAGGACAAACATGGGAGAAGCAGACAGGAGCCACTTGCTGCGGGCAGGTGAGGCGAGTTCAACTTTGCGAATTTGGCTCCAAGCAATCTTCCGTTTGCCTGTGCTCAACGCATCCTCATCCCAGGATAACAATACGGCAGGGGTTCTGGTTAGTCGTGAGACAAACATGAAGAATAGCGGTCCGATCAACCACATACCCAGCACGGCAGCGATGGAATAGTATATGGTCTCCAGTCTTTCCGCTTGTCCGTCCACGATGATCCATAATAAGCTCACGCACAAGAGAAGGAACAGGAAGCATAAACTTCCTTTCCACAAAGCTGTGCTGCGTCGGTAACGAATCTGCTGATGATCACGCTTGGATGTTTCAGGTTGTTGCATAGATGCTCCTCCTAATGAACAATGCTGATCGATATGCCAAACGTGCCGCCTGCATGAGCAGAGCGGCATGTTCAACGTTCTGTATTTACTATAACTCAGGTTCATTACCCTGATATAGCTGAATTTTTACCTGCATCACGCGCATGGGTGTACAAGTCGGCATACACGCCTTTGGCTGCGATTAGTTCCTGGTGCGGGCCTTCCTCCACAATCTCACCATTCTCCATCACCAGAATTCGATCAGCATGCATCACCGTGGACAGACGATGGGCAATGACAATGGTGGTGCGTCCCTGGGATACCGATTCCAGCGCCTGCTGCACAAGCTGTTCCGTGTGTGAGTCCAGATTGGCGGTTGCCTCATCCAGGATGAGCACTCGGGGTTGGAACACCACGATCCGGGCAAATGAAATCAATTGCCGCTCCCCGGCGGACAGTCCGCTTCCGCGTTCGGATAGATGCGTATCATATCCTTGTGGTAAACGTGAAATCATCGTATGTGCCCCGACAAACCGGCAGGCCTCAATCGCATGCTCTCGCGTAATATCCTCACGAAACATCCTCACATTATCAATAATGGAACCGGAGAACAGGAAGGGTTCCTGTTGAATCAGACCCACGATCCGATGAAGCTTAGCCTGCGGCAGATGCCGAATATCGGTACCATCAATCTCGATACTGCCCTTGTCTACATCATAGAAGCGATTGAGCAGGGAGATCAGTGTACTTTTGCCAGCGCCTGTTGTTCCTACGATACCTACCATTTCACCCGGATAGAGGTGCAGGTTCATCTGTTGGATCAAGGGCCGGTCTGCCCGATAACCAAAAGACACATCATTAAAATCAATCTGGCCCATCACATTTTGTGGTTCAAGCGAGGAGGCCATTCCGGGTTTGGGATCAGCAACTTCAGGCCGCGTATTCAGAATGTTCCAGATGCGATCCATCGATACGGTCGTGGACTGGAATGTATTCCATTGCATCGTAATCTGGTTAATCGGTTGAAAGAACTGGCGGATATAGCTGATAAACGCATACAATACCCCGACTTGCAGGGACTCTCCCAGTACGGCGCGACCTCCAAGCCAGACCATCATGACCAGTGCCGCATTGCCAAGGATATCAAACGTCCGGTTGAAGATGACATTGGAGCGGGCTTGAGCAATGTTGGCTTTCAGATGAAGCGCATTCTGTTCCGAGAAACGTTTCTTCTGTTCTTCTTCCTGGTGAAAAGCCTGAATCAGGAACATGCCGGACAAGTTCTCCGCCGTAAATGCGATCAAACGGGAAAGCCGGGTACGGGCATTTTGATAAGCTTTCCGCAGTCGACTACGGAATAATACCGCAACCACCGCAATGACAGGCAGAACGATCAGGGAGTATGTCGCCAGCACAGGATCAAGTTGGAACATAAAGACGATAATGAGCACCAGCATCATACCATCCCGAATCAGACTGAGCAGTACTTGAGTGAAAAAGCTGCTGATGGTCTCCGTATCACTGGATACGTTTGTAACCAGACTGCCGATATGAAAACGGTCAAAGAAGGACATCGACATCTTGGAGATATGCTTGAACAAGTCCTTTCTGATCCGGGATACAATGTTCTGTCCTACATGCTGCAACAGATTATTCTGGATATAGGTAAAAATAAAACTGATGACAGCCAGCCCAAGAAAGATGGCTGCGAGCTGAACGAGAAAGCCCACACTGGTCTGGCCCACGGCCAGATGATCATCGATGGCGATCTTCACCAGATAGGGTTGTAACAAATCTGCCGATATGCCAAGCAGTGAACAGAAGAAGATACCGGCAAAAGCCCATTTATGCGGTTTGGCGTATGCCATCATCGCTTTAAACGAAGTTCGTTTACTCTGATCGGCCTCTGCATCTGGGTGAAGTTCAGGGTTAGCATTAGACATGATGTAATCCCTCCTCCTGCAAACGGTAGGTGGCCGCATATAACCCCTTGGCAGCCATCAGCTGCGCATGTGTTCCCTGCTCAGCGACTCGCCCTTCATCCAGCACGATAATATCGTCCGCATGACGGACCGCGCTGATGCGATGAGAGATAATCAATGTGGTTTTGCCCTTGCCGATTTCGCGCAAACTACGCAGAATACCACTCTCGGTGACAGCATCAACCGCGCTCATACTGTCATCCAGAATAAGTAACTGTGCTTGTTTGATCAGTCCTCTTGCAAGGCTCGTTCGCTGACGCTGTCCACCAGACAAGGTGAGTCCACGTTCGCCAAGCAGTGTATCGAAGCGATCGGGAAAACGGACAATATTGTCATAGATCATGGCTTGCCGTGCACTATGTTCCACTGTATCCAGCGATACTTCCCGGTCGCTAAATGCGATGTTATCCCGGATGGTGGTACTAAACAGGAATCCATCCTGAGGGACATAGGCGATGCGCGACCTTAGACTTTCCAGCGACAGCTGACGAATATCGGTACCATTGATGCGAATTGTTCCTTCAGGTGGTTCATATGTACGCAGCAATAGCTTGACGAGGGTACTTTTACCTGAGCCGGTCTTGCCTACAATACCGACCGTTCGCCCGGCACGGATATTGAGTTGAATGTTTTTGAGAGCAGGAGATGAACTGCCAGGATAGGAGAAGGTTAGATTCTCCATGGTGATATCTTGTACGGTTTGGAGCGCTGTGGCTTCAGGAAGTTCACGTACATCCGCTACTTCGCTGAGCAGGTCATTCACCCGCTCCAGTGATGCGCCTGAGCGCTGAACGGTATTAATAACATTGCCGATCTGTTGAAGCGGTCCCATGATAATGCGCAGATATAAGGTTAAGGCGACAAAACTCCCGAGTGTAATAGAATTCTGCATGGTCATAATACCTCCAACAAGCAGAGAAACGACCAATGAGATGGCTCCCAGCAGTGGTAGCAAGGCTTGAAACAAGGAAGACAGACGAACCAGTCGAAGCTGCTTGCTCTTGATTGCATCGACGGTAGTTCCAAAGCGTGCACGAGCACTGTCTTCGATGGCAAACGTCTTGGTTACGCGAATGCCACCCAGTTGCTCTTCCGCCGATTCCGTCATGGTAGCAAGAGCTTCCTGCACGTCGCGAGAGCGCTTGCGAATCCGCGGACCAAAAAACACGACCAGAAATGGAATCGCCAGCAAAGGGACAACACTGATTAGAATGAGCGTCAACGGAATCCCGCTAAGCAGCATCATGACAATGCAGGACAACAGCAGGAAGGTGGCATTGGTCATGAGTGTCACACCATTGGAGATCGCTTCACGAACGGAAGTAACGTCATTCATGACATAACTGAGCAGCTTTCCGTTCCCCTGTTTGGAGAAATAATGTTCGCTAAGTTCGGAAAACTTACTGAATATACGCTCACGCGTCATGAATTCGAAGCGTCGACCGAGCTTCATAATCATGAATTGCCCGGTACCGAACAGCAGATTATACCCGATGGCAATAGCCAAAAGGGACAGGCTGTACCTTACGACCGTCTGCATCTGAAGCGTGTTCTGCATCAACTGATCCGTGAAACTGCCGAGTATGCGGGGCAAGGATGCTTGCCCGACATTGGAGGCAATAATCAGAAGAACAGCAACCAGATAAACAGGCCAGTTCGACACAACATAACCGCGAAGTAATCCTTTCTTGGACATAAGCGTTGTTCTCCTTTTGTTATAGGTGAAGTCAGTTCAGGCAGGTGAAGTCAAGAAAAGGGCCGACACCTGTTATTAGCGCGTCGTGCCCTCTTACTGTATGCGATCTAGTTCGTTGTTTATCCGTCATCCGATAGATTTCTCTATTCTTATTTTTGCGCTAATCCGATGGGATGTCAACGAAGCCAGTTAGCAAAAAGCAGGTGATCGGATTAGCGGCGTCGGAAAGGAGCTCTATGCCGTGTTCCCGTGTTGTATTCACCAGATGTCGAAATTACTGAAACATTTTTCATGGGTATGCCGTCTGTAGGAATGAAGAGGTGAAAAATAGGCTTTACTAATCATATGGAGGTGCCAGGAAATGAAACATAAAAAAGGTTTGGCTGCAACACTTGCGCTCTGCGTTTCTTTGACAGCAGGAGGTGCATCGGTATTTGCTTTCACAGATGTGAAGGATGAAGGTCAGAAGTCGATTGTGGATTCATTGAAATCAAAAGGCATTGTTAGCGGAGTAACAGCGGATCTGTTCCGTCCAGATCTCGCATTGTCCGAGCCACAGGGTGTTCAACTGATTGTAAATGCATTTGGTCTGAAAAATGCATATGCTGCGTCTTCCGCTCAAGATAAAATTAGTCCAGACACATGGTATGCTGACGCTGTTCAAGCGGCTACGCAAAACGGATTGTCCATTCCGGTAGAATTGAATCCCCAAGGCAAGATGACACGCGAGCAATTTGTTATTTTGCTGCATGAAGGCATTAACACAACCGGGAATTATCCGGTTATTATGAAGTATAATCTTGTTAAGGACGAAAATAAAATCGGTAAGGACGCCATATCTGCAGTCCAGAACTTGCTGAACATGAACATCATTGAACTGGATAAGGACGGTAACTTCCGTCCAGATCAGTCGCTTACCCGTATGGAGGCTGCAAGCATGATCTTCAATGCACTCGAATTTGTGGATAAACACGGCAATGGCGGCTCAGCAGAGCCAGCTCCAACCAATCCAGGTGAAGGCCAACAAGCGATCGTACCTGAAGTGACAACAACGAAGGTTGATGACAAAACAACCAAAGTTAAACTCACTGCTGAAATGCCACACCCTGGTTATGGATTGAAGATTGATGATGTGAAATTGGAGAAGGATGGACGCGCGATCGTGCTCTATTCCATTATTCAACCTGATCCAGACATGATGTATCCGATGGTTATCACAAATGTGACTGCAGAAACGGATATTCCAACAGGGTATACAGCAGAAGCTCAACCTTCTGGTAAGTAAATTCACTGCAACCCCTATGAACTGAACATGGTTAAAACGGATGTGTATCTTCAAAACCACTCTCCATACATGTATGGAGAGTGGTTTTTTTATTTGAGTTGAAACTGTACATAGGTTTATATGATCATTTATATTACATGTAGTGTGATTAATTATGTCATTTTTTATGAATGAAATTGGATATCTGCTTAGGTTGTAAAGCCAGTTCGTGTTAGCGGAATGGCTTTTTTTAAATGGTCTTTTCCGAAATATCTACTGTTTTCAGATTCCACACCTTGTGCAAAATCTACATATATGACTTCATATTTCCAGTGTTTATAAGCGTTTATGTATCCTGAAGGCAAAGATAAAAACAACATATATACGAAAGAGGGAGGGGAAATATAGAATAAAGGCAAGCCATTACAGGTTTGTAATGTGCGAAAGATATATGGCAGATAATATTACATTAAAGTATGATGCTTGTAGACATCAACACCGTGTCCAATGCGTATATGTGGGTTTTGACTTTAAGGTCTGTTTTCTAACCTAAGTTTGGATCAGACATCTTTCAAGTTCATGTGATGAAACTCTCAATGACAACTACAGGAGGGAAATAGGTCAAATTCTACATGTTTTACAACCCCGAAATGACAATGACAAGCTGGCAACAAAAGTGTAAACCCCTGTTGTAACAGTATATTCCGTGATTTTAGAAGTGAAGACTGAAATGGCATATTTACGGATTAGGCAATGAACCATAAACTCGGTATGTAAGCGTTACCAAAAAAGGAGGAAACAACTGATGCAACCAGATGGGAAGTCCGCCTTATCGCAAAACTTATCGGTATACACCAATCCGAGCAGTAAGAAAAATAAATTATGGAGAAGGACGATTCGGAACTGGGAGTTGTATCTGTTTATTGCGCCAGCCTTTTTATACTTTCTGATATTCCATTATGGTCCGATGTACGGCATACAAATTGCATTTAAAAACTTTATCCCAACGCTTGGTGTCACAGGAAGCCCATGGGTCGGATTCGATCATTTCATCCGTTTCTTCAATTCGTATTATTTCTGGGATTTACTATGGAATACCCTTAGCATCAGCTTGTATGAGCTGGCTATAGGTTTTCCACTGCCGATTATTCTGGCGTTAGCGTTCAATGAAGTGAAGGATTCCTTCTTCAAGCGTACTGTGCAGACCGTCACGTATGCACCACATTTCATTTCGGTCGTGGTGATGTCGGGTATGATCATTACCTTTTTATCACCCTCGTCAGGCATGATTGTCAATTTGGTACAGGCCCTTGGATTTCAGTCACCTCAATTCCTGACAGACCCTGCGTGGTTCAAGACAGTGTATGTACTTTCAGGAGTCTGGCAAAGTGCAGGCTGGGGCACCATTATATACCTTGCCGCTCTATCGGGTGTGGACCCGCAACTGCATGAAGCGGCTGTGGTGGATGGTGCGAGCCGGTTCAAACGGATTTTGCATATTAACATACCAGCGATTATTCCTACGATCACCATCTTGTTAATTCTGAATATGGGCAGTATTCTGGGCGTCGGATTCGAGAAAATCCTGCTGCTGCAAAATCCGCTGAACATGGGCTCGTCTGATGTCATCTCAACATTTGTCTATCGGTCCGGTCTGGTCGATGCGCAGTACAGTTTCTCTACGGCGGTGGGATTGTTCAACTCCGTAGTTAATGCGATTCTACTTATTACCGTGAATCAGATTGCACGCCGCACCAGTGAAAACAGCCTGTGGTAAAAGGAGGGAATACACATGTCATCCGCTGTGAAAGAAAGCAGAAGTGATAAATTGTTTTTATTGTGCAATTACATCTATCTGACGGTAGCGCTCGTCATTGTGCTGTATCCGCTGTTATACATCATCAGTGCTTCAATCAGTGATCCCAAATATGTAGCCTCCGGTGAGATGTGGCTGCTTCCAAAAGGGATTACGTTTGAAGGTTACGCCCGGGTGTTTGAGAACACCAACATCTGGATTGGGTACAAAAATACGATTATCTATACCGTTGTAGGCACCATCGTTAACCTGATTGTTACACTACCGGCAGCCTATGCGCTCAGCCGCTCGGACTTTGTGGGACGTGGATTCTTCATGGCGATGTTTATGGTAACGATGTTCTTTGGCGGAGGGCTTGTCCCAAGTTACCTGCTGGTCAAGGATCTTGGTATGGTGAACAGCATGTGGGCACTTATTCTGCCCGGGGCTGCATCCATCTGGAATATTATCGTATGCCGGACGTTCTTCCAATCAACCATTCCCAAGGAGTTACAGGAAGCGGCGCATATTGATGGGTGTACCAACACCCGGTTATTCATCAAGATTGTGCTCCCGCTTTCCATGCCAATCATTGCAGTGATGGCGCTCTTCTATGGAGTTGGACACTGGAACAGTTATTTCAGTGCCATGATCTATCTGAATGATTCCTCCAAGTACCCACTGCAGCTCTTTCTACGCCAGATTCTGGTGCTTCAGGAAATGGCGGCTCAAGGAGGTGGCGCTATCGATACGTCTTCAGCAACGGCGATGAATACCAAAGCGGAGATCGCTGCACTGGTCAAATATGCTGTCATTATTGTTGCCACCCTACCAGTCATTGCGGTGTATCCATTCCTCCAGCGTTACTTTGTACAGGGTGTTATGATCGGTTCCGTTAAGGGATGATCTTAATCCATATACCACATTAAACAAGGGGAGTTGTTGTTATGAAAAAGCTTCGCAAGGCTTCATCCATTACACTCTGTCTCACCTTATTCGCAACATTGCTTGCAGCTTGTGGTTCAACCAATGAAGACGGAAGCACGACCTCGAAAGTTGAAGGAGTCAAAAAGGAAGGTTTCCCCATTGTAGACAAAACGCTAACGTTGAAGGTCATGTCCCAGGATGCGGGCGTAGCCGACTGGAGCACCATGCCTGTGCTGCAAGAAATGGAGAAACTGTCGGGCATCAAGCTGGAATACCAGCTCTCACCGATCGATAGCTTTGAAACGAAAAAAAATCTGGTTTTCGCGAGTGGGGACTTACCGGATATGTTCTATGCTGCGGACCTCAAGCCTGCCGAACAGGTGACTTATGGCAGCCAGGGCATCCTGATCCCGTTGGAAAAATACATTGACGAAGGTTACGCCCCAAATATCAAAAAGATACTCGATGAGAACCCGGATGTCCGCAAATCATTTACAACACCTGATGGGCATATGTATGCACTCCCATTCATTGATAAAGCGGCCGTATGGTATAGAGGCCCAATGTGGTACAACGGGGAATTCTTGAAGGCACTTAACGTAGAAGAGCCCAAGACTACGGAAGAATTGTATACCTATCTCAAGCGTGTAAAAGAAGAAGATCCTAATGGCAATGGCCAGCAAGATGAAATTCCGCTTACTTCTGTGAAACTGGATGATCTTCGCATGTTTTTCTTCGGCTTCTGGGGAATGTACAACGAAGGCATCTATTCCGATAAGGACGGTAAAGTTCACTATCCTTATCAAGAAGAAGGTTACAAAGGTTATCTTACATTCATGAACCGCTTGTGGAAGGAAGACTTGCTGGATCATGAGACCTTCTCTCAAACAGGTGATCAGAAAAAAGCAAAAGGTGAAAGCAACAAACTTGCACTGTTTAACGATTACCATCCATACTTCACGCTTGGTGGTGAACCTAGCACGGATCATCCGCTGATGACACCCGTGAAGAGCGATGTGGCAGACTCTCCGGTATACGGCAAACATCCGGGCATGTCGGCTCGCGGTACCTTTGCTATTACAAGCAGCAACCCGTCACCCGAGGCGACAATGCGATGGATCGATTACTTATACAGCTATGAAGGTGCGACACTGTTCAATCAAGGTCCGGAAGGTGTGCTGTGGAAATTCAAAGACAAGGAAAATCACGTTAAAGAGTGGCTCCCTGTTCCTGGCGGCGGTGATCGCGAGGAATACCGGGGTAAAATTACGCCGAACTTTGGTATTTTGACACCGGGTATTAATGATCCGGATGTAGCTAAGGGTCTACGCACCGAATTTGATGAGTGGATTGACCAGCAGAATCAAGAGAAGTTGGTACCTATCGGAAAAGCACCATTTCCTAACGTTTATTTGACGAATGAAGAGCAAAGCGAAGCAACCGCTCTATTGTCTGATCTGGATACGTACGTTAAACAGATGGAAGCGAAGTTTGTGACCGGCCAGGAACCACTTGAGAACTGGGATAAGTACATTGCACAGATGAAGAAAATGGGCAGTGACCGTATCATCGAACTGTATCAGGGGGCATATGACCGCTGGAATTCGGGGCAATAAAGCCTATCGAGATACATCCCATGCAAAAAGACAGCAGTTAGCTTCAATAATGTTAGCTGCATTAAATTTTTCGCATATAAGAATTCTCGGGGGAGGTGTGGAGCGTTATGCAGAAATGGTTTGAAGAAGCCAAACTGGGGATATTCATCCACTATGGCATCTATGCGGTGGACGGGATTGCGGAATCCTGGTCCTTCTATAATGGCAGGATATCCTATGAAGAGTATATGAAACAGTTGGATGGTTTTACGGCATCGGAATTTAATGCTGAGAAGTGGGCGGACTTGATTGAGAAGTCTGGTGCCCGGTATGCCGTATTGACAACGAAGCATCATGATGGCGTGGCGTTATGGGATACGCAATATAGTGATCTCAATGTTGTCAAACAGACACCAGCGAATCGTGACATTGTGAAGGAATATGCGGAAGCGATTCGGGAAAAGGGCATTCATCTGGGGATGTATTTCTCGCTCATTGACTGGTCACATCCGGATTATCCTAGCGTGTATGAAGGTGGAAAAGTACCGGAGGATCTCAGTAGTGTCAACCGGCATTCAAGTCCTGTGGACGGCGTTCAGGATCAGGCAAAGTGGCAGAAGTTCCTGCAATTTAATAACCATCAACTGGGAGAGATTTTAACAAATTACGGAAAGGTGGATCTGCTGTGGTTTGATGGGGACTGGGAACGGAGTGCCGAGCAGTGGAATCTGCCTGAGTTCAAGCATTATCTGCAAACTTTTAACCCGGATATCATCATCAACTCCCGCCTTCAAGGTTATGGGGATTACAAAACGCCTGAGCAGGGCATTCCGATCACAAGACCCGAGGGACCTTGGGAATTCTGCACCACGATTAACACATCATGGGGTTATGTGCCAACCGATCATAAATATAAATCCCTGAATCAGATCATTCGAATGTTCTGCGACTGCATTTCCATGGGTGGTAATATGTTGCTGGATATCGGTCCGCGTGAAGATGGCACCATCGATCAGAGGCAGGAGGATATTCTGCTTGGACTGGGAGCATGGATCCGAACCCATGAAGAGGCCGTCTTCGGAACGGGTGAAGGCATTATGCCTCGCTATTATCTGGGGGGAAGCACCGTATCCGAGGATCGAAAGACGCTGTACCTGTTTGTGTATGACGATCCAAAAGAGAGTGTGTGCATCAAGGGGCTCTGCAATCCGATCAAGAAAATTACCGTGCTGCATTCGGGCAAAGAGCTTAATCATGAGATTCATGGGGGCGTGCCTTGGTTCAATATCCCGGGGACAACGTGGATCAAGATGACCCCGGAGGACACGCATGAACAAGTGACCGTTCTTAAGCTCGAATTCAATGAGGAGCTGGAAATGTACGGCGGCTCTGGAGCCGTTGTCACCCATAACTAACCATTACGGGGAGGGCGTGTGCTGGTAGATGCATGCCCTCCCTTACGAATTGGAGAGAGTGACATGAACAGAAGTGGAGTGCCAGAACCCAGGATTGCGTTTGCTCCCAAACATTATATATGCAGGCGTGCGCAGGAACCGTTGGTGTTAGACGGTCGTGTGGATAAGGCATTTTGGGATGCGGCCCATTGGACAGATGATTTCGTTGATATCGAAGGTGATCTTCGTCCAAAGCCTGAGAAACAGACGCGGGTAAAAATGCTGTGGGATGACGACTATTTCTATTTTGCTGCCGAGCTGATTGAAGATCAGATATGGGCTACCTTGACTGAGCGTGATTCCGTTATTTTTTATGACAATGACTTCGAGATTTTTATCGATCCCGACGGGGATTCCCATCAATATTATGAGTTCGAGATCAATGCGCTCAATACGGTATGGGACCTGTTATTAGTGAAGCCGTATCGGGATGGTGGGCCTCCGGTTAACGGTTGGGATATTAGCGGTCTCAAGACAGCCGTATATATCGATGGGGAACTGAACAGACCTGGTGCAGAGAACCGGAAATGGTGCGTGGAAGTCGCGATTCCCTGGGCCAGTCTAAAGGAATGTGCCGAAGGAAACCGTCCACCTGCGCCGGGTGAGTTCTGGCGTGTCAACTTCTCGCGTGTGGAGTGGCAGACGGAAGTGCAAGACGATGAGTACCGCAAGGTATTGAATCCAGAGACGGGTAAACCTTATCCCGAGGACAACTGGGTGTGGTCACCTATGGGCATTATCAACATGCATTACCCGGAGTTATGGGGTTATGTTGTATTCTCGGATGACGGAACGGATCAGTCATTTGAATTGCCTGAAGACGAACGAATCAAATGGGAGCTTCGCAAGCTTTATTACCGTGAACGTAATTATTATGAAAAGCATGGTGAATTTACCCAAGATGTGAAGTTGCTTATGGGTAAGGAATCGTGGAGCTGTGAGCCTGTTATTGAAACGACTCGCAGCCTGTTCCAGATTACTGCGCCGTCTTTGGACGGAACGGCCTTGATCTGTATTCGGGAAGACGGAAAGCTGTGGAAGGAGTGAGAACGCAATGACCAGCCAAACCTTGGTATTTTCCCTTGATGCACAGTCATTGGAGAGGATCGAGCAGAAGTTCCAGGAGAAGGTACGTTTTGCAGAGGCTCGCAAATCGGAGTTGTTTCATATTTTTCAGCAGGAGCTAACGCAAGAAGAGACGTGGGCATTGAAGTATGTCTATGCCTATATGCCGGTAAACGACATGGCTGATTATAACGGGGACTTGTTCTTGAGTCATGTGCGCCGGGCATTGGACACCCGTAAACGTGTGCCTTGGGGAGAACGCGTTCCTGATCATTTGTTCCTTCATTTTGTACTGCCTTATCGCATAAATACGGAAAATATTGAAGATTACCGCGGCTTATTGTATGACGAATTAGCCGAGCGGACTACGAACTTATCCATGGCAGATGCCATTTTGGAGACCAATTACTGGTGTCATGAAAAAGCGACCTATATAGGCAGCGATCTGCGTACGATATCACCGCTGACGATGATCCGCAATGCTCGTGGTCGATGCGGCGAAGAATCCACGCTGGCGGTGGCCGCTCTTCGCAGCATCGGTATACCTGCCCGTCAGGTCTACACACCGCGCTGGGCTCACTGTGACAGTAACCATGCTTGGGTAGAAGCCTGGGCAGATGGTCAATGGTATTACATCGGTGCATGCGAGCCGGAAGTCCGTCTGAACCAAGGGTGGTTCAGTCCGCCAGCCCGGAGGGCCATGTTGATTAATACGAGAATCTATGCCGACTATCCCGGCCCAGAGGATATTACGCTCTCCGAAAAGGGATTTACGGAGATTAATCTGCTTGAGAACTATGCGCCAACACGCAACATCTATGTGAAGGTGAAAAATGAACAGGGAGAGCCCGTACCCGGCGCGAGCGTCCGTTTTGAGCTGTACAATACGGCTGAATTTTATCCAATTGCCGAGATTAGGACGGATGCACAAGGGGAAGCGACCTTTAAGACAGGCTGTGGCGACCTTTTGATTCGTGCGGTTAGCGGCGGCAAGTGGAGTGAGATCCTATTCAAGGCTCAGGAAAACAAGGTTATAGAGCTTGTGCTGAACTCATCAGAGCAGCCTACAGGGATTGTAGATTTCGATATAGTTCCTCCTCCGGAAAGGGAGGGAGAGGCTGTGATTGTGTTACCGGAAGAGAAGATCCAGATTCACAATCGTCGGCTGGAGGAAGGAGCGCAGACCCGGAGCGAGTATGAGGACACGTTCCTGAGTGAGGAGGAAGCTGTCTCGCTGGCTAAAAAGGTTGGACTGCCCTCGGTACGTGTGTGGGATGTTCTCCAGCAGGCAAGGGGGAACAGTCGTGAAATTGCAGCTTTCCTAGAGGAACGTTCCAATTCATACGGTGAATGGCCGCTCCGGTTGCTGGAGTCGATGAATGAAAAAGATTTAATTGATACCCTTCGCCAGACGCTGGACGATCATCTGATTGGTGCACTCTCGCAGCAAGGATCATGGGCGGAAGATACGTTTGTGAGATACATCCTGTGTCCGCGGATCTCCTATGAGATGCTGGTCCCTTATCGAGGTGTATTCCAGAATGCCTTTTCGGCAGAGGAGGTAGTGACGTTCAGGGAAAATCCTGCGACACTTGCCCGAATGCTGGAACAGGAATACGAATACTATGAAGATCTTCCTAATCTAAAAGGTAAAGGGAATCCGATAGGGACGTTTAGTCTAATGAAGGGAGACTCTCAGTCGCTGGATATTTTGTTTGTGGCTGTATGTCGCAGTTTGGGTATTCCGGCCCGATTACATCCGAGCGCACAGAAACCACAGTATCTAAGTGACAGAGGCTGGGAGGATGCAGTGTTTAGTCTCGCCTTACCTCAAACTCAGAAGAGCACAAGCTGGGGAATGCTCCAACTTCATAGGGATATAAAAGCTTCGCAGGATACACCTGAAGCATCCTATTTCGAGAACTTTACGTTTGCCCGTCTGGAAGATGGCGTCTACAAGACGTTGATTTATCCTTATGGCAGTACGGATGTCTATAGTGAGACATATGAGGTTGAGGCAGGAGCTTATCGCTTAACGACAGGCATTCGTCTGAAAGATGGAACGGCAAAAGTACGATTCGTTTACTTTACCGTGAACGCCGGAGATACAACTGATGTTGTATTGTCTTATCGCGAGAATGAGGTTGATATTCCTGTACTGGGTAAACTGGCACCAGGAAGTATACTGACCCGTCTGGATGGTTCAGAGGTAGAACTGGAGGAACTTCTGGGATCGGAGGGTGCCATTGCTGCCTGGATTGAACCGGAGCGGGAACCGACCAAACATCTGATTCGTGAACTGTGCGAGCTGGCAGAGCCGCTGGATAAGCTGGGTATACCCATCGTACTCATGATCGGAGATATGGAATGGAACGCTGCCTTTGACCCTGCTGGTTATCCAAAACTGCCTGTACGCACGGTTTTTGTACGAGATTCCAGTTATGCTTCCTTGTCCGGCTTCAATTCGAAGCTTGCGGCTTATGAAGCGGGTTATCCACATCTGTTTGTGCTAGATACTCAGCATCAAGTTCGTTATTTGGCTTCCGGGTACAAGATTGGTACCGGGAAGGAAGCCTTGCAGATTGCTGCTGCGATATCTAAATCATCGAACAGATCGGAGTGAAGAGAGTGACCAAATATATTGCTGCCGGTTATGCTGTTGATTCAGTTCTCCCCGACATGACACATGAGGACTTCTTGAAGTTAACACATCTGAACGTAGCCTTCGGACATGTCAAGAATGATGCAATCACCACCGAGCATTTAAAAAACGGCCATGTGATCCAGCACATCAAGCGGGAGCATCCGAATCTTACAGTGCTGTTGTCTGTAGGCGGATGGAGCGCAGGCGGTTTTTCCGAAGCCGCCTCAACCCAGGCGGGGAGGGACAGCATGGCTGCATCTGCGGTCCGGGTGCTGGAGGAATATCCATTTGACGGGATTGATCTGGACTGGGAGTATCCTTGTTATGGTGAAGCAGGTATCGCATCCAGTCCTGATGATAAACGGAATTTCACTTTACTTCTCAAGACGATGCGGGAGGCACTGAGTGCCAAGGGAGAAGAGGATGGCCGTCATTATCTGCTCACCATTGCGGCAGGGGCTGATCAATACTACGTTGATGGTACAGAGATGGCTAAGGTGCAGCAGTACCTGGACTACGTGCAGTTGATGACCTATGATATGCGTGGCGGTTTTCAAGTCCTGACCGGACATCATACGAATCTGTACACGCCAACCGGAGATCTGTTTCGAATCAGTACGGATGCTTCCGTGAACCTGTTTATTCGCGCAGGCGTTCCGAAGGAGAAAATTGTGATCGGAGCTGCGTTCTATTCCCGGATCTGGACTGAGGTTCCTGACCGAAACTACGGGCTCCATCAAATGGCCGGTAGTACAGGCGGATATGGACCATCATTTGCCGAGCTGGAAGCGAAGTACATTAACAAGAATGGTTACACTCGTTATTGGGATGAAGAAGCCTGTGCACCGTTTCTGTTTAATGGGTCCAGCTTAATATCGTATGATGATGAAGAATCGATCCAATGCAAATGTGATTACGTAAAGGATCAAGGTCTGGCCGGGATCATGTTCTGGGAGTACGGCTGTGATCCAACTCACCGTTTGCTGGGTGCAGTACATCAAGGGCTGAAGGTTCTTCCAGCTGGGAAATAGGATAAGCACGTCGAAGCCGACGGATCGATTATGTCTACGGACTAAAAACATACGAAGGGGCCGTCCTATACGTCATGAGCATGGCGTATAGGACGGCCCCTTGTTTGCGTTATTTTGGTCTAATGAATCAGGCACGGTTATTCGCTCTCATATACATTGTTTACTGTTTTGAGATGTAACCATTCACAGAGACAATGTATCCCTTTATCCAATACATTCCTCGTCATCATCATCAGGGGAATCGGCGGAGCCGTTGGGACGGTGCATTTTACGGTATTGCCCTGGGGTATAACCCGTCTCTTTTTTGAATTTGCGGATGAAGTTTGGTGTATCCAGGTAACCGACACGCGTGATGATATCTTTTAACGGATCGGTAGTATGCAGCAGTAGTCGAATGACCTCATCCATCCGTTTCTGCCAGATATATTGGGTAAAGTTCATGCCGATCTTTTCTTTGAAAGAACGACTGAAATAGGATGAAGAGATCGTGAATTTCGATGAAATCGTACCCAGACTGAGATCATAATCAGAGAAATTGGCATCGATATAAGCAACAATTTCATCCATCAGGGAGCTTTCTTCCGTCTCACTCTTTGCCTCGACATGGGCGCAGATTTCGGCGGCAAGACCTGTCAGTTTTTTCTCCAAATCCTCCAACGAGTCGTAGGAAGTGATCCTTGGAAGTTGATCAACCACATGATGAATTCCAAGCTCCGAAGCGGTTTTGAGCATTGTATTCAGAATATCAAAGCAGATGCAACGCAGCAGCGGTACAGACGGCATTTCGGATTTCAGGGTATTCAACGCAGTTGACACCATCTGAACCGCCACATCATAGCTGCCTTGTTTTAAGCTCTGAACCAGCTTTAATAACACATCCTTAGGAACCCAGAAGGAAGAATCCTGTACATCGGAACCGGAAAGGTTGTTAAAGTATGTACTGCTGCCCTGTCCATGCAGCATCGATGCTTCCAGAGCGGTCGAGGCCTCAATGTAGGACTGATTCAGCTGTTTCGGATAAATGTACCGATTGCCTATCCCAATTGCGGGCGCGACCCCGGTGTGTTCTGTCACCATCCATTGCAGTTTTTCAACAATAGGCTCCATACGGGCATTCAGTCTACCTTCATGCTCTATTTCGGCATCGAATCCCACGATAAGGGCCAATTGGTCTGCTTGTGGCAGCTCCACGCCGTAAGCATATGCAGACAACTCCGGCAGCTCCACATCGTTCATCAGCTGCATGACAGTAGGTTGCTCGGGGTTATCACCGTTAGGAAAAGCATGCATTTCCCAGCCCATGATCATGACAAAATAATAGGATCGGTTGAAGCGTATACCAAGCTTATCCGTAAACTCAGAGGGGAAATCTCCGGTGTGACCGTGCTTCAGCAACATGAGCAAAATATGATTGCGAGCATAGGGCTCCTGAAGATCTACACGCTGACTATAATCATGCAGTGTTTTCTTGATCCATTCCAGCTCGTTGGTGGTGGAGGATGGATCAGGATCATTTTTCAACCGAATGAACTCCATTAAGTCTGAAATCGGATGGTACTGTCTTCGGGCCAACATAATGGCGAGGAACGTGCCCATCACCACCATGAAGGAGAAAACGAGAACAACAAAGGTGCGAATATGAACGATTCGGCTAAAAAATTGGTTGCTCGGCATAGCGGTTACATAAGTCCAACCCGCATCCGATTTAACGGATACAACCGAATGTGGTTCTTGATTTAAGGAGATGCTGTGCGTTCCGGGTTCAAGAGCAAACAGAGCGTTAACTTCCTGTTCAGATATGATTTCTCCCTTGTAATTGGCTGCCAGTACTTGCCCGAAATTATCGAAAATATAAGTCATCCCGTGATAGTCGCTGAGGATGGAATCAATTAGGCCCGTCAGATTGGACTCATGAATCAGGTACATGACGGTTCCATGGGCGGGCGTATTGTTAGGTGCAATCGGTACAAGGTAGGCCAGCATGGAATTGGGTATTCTGGTTCCTTGGACGACCTGCTCCGCTGGACGTATCGTGGGGGACTGTACGTTATTCAAATCCCGGATCATGTCTGTTTTGTTCCACGTAGTAAATTTGTAGCGGCCAGTGAATACATCCAGGTTCTCAGAACCTTGAGAAGAATAGATGTTATCATCTCCGCGGAAGAACAGGAATAACTCATCGATAATGGAACTGGTAGCTTTGTATTTGACCAATGCGTTTATTGATTCCCGGCTATAGTACGGATGGTGGGTCCAATACCGCGTTAACTGCTCATCGTAGGCGATGCGAAAAGCGATGTCTTGTAGTTCCTTCATGCGATCATCAATGACAGTTTTGGCTTGAGTGAGCTGATTGACATTGGTCTGCTCGATCTCTGAACGGAGCGTGTCCACAGCGTTGTGATAAATAATGATGGTTAAAATAACAAGAGGGATAAGGAAAATGGAGATATAGGATAGGGTGTACTTAAACAGAAGCTTGGACTTGAAGTGATTCCATTTCATATCTGCAACCTCCCGTTTTTCTTTCGTGCTGCAGCGATAGCGCTCTCATATGGGCAGTGAAGGTATTGCCAAGATGGGAACTGCTGGGGTGTTCCTTCTAAAAATACTAGGAGAACTTCTCTAATAAAGCAATGGTTCTTTTATAAATTCCAGTGCAATCCGTAATAAAGATATAGCTATAGCAAAATCCCCTCAAAGTTCACTCATTTCCTTATGCTACCACACAAGGCTTTTCAAAGAGTATCTACTTTAAGGGGATAATTTTAGCTTATCATATATTATATTTTTCTATTACTGAATATAGGAGTTAAAACGATTATTCGTCCAGAGGTTCATAGTCAAACCAATCGTAACTTGCAGGCGTACACTCCCCCGATGGAGCATAAGCGTACATGGCGATCATCACACCTGTGAAACCACTTGCTACTTCGGTAGATAACAGATGTGTTTCCCCTGAACCCACTTCGATGGCATCGGATGAACCTTGCTGGTAGAGGAACGTGAAGTGATTACGGTCAGCCTTGATTTGTAATACAACCGGCCCCGTGTCACAGTCAAACACCTGCTCGGTTCGCAGAGAGCCGACGGTTCGCCGTAGTATGATTTTCTTCTGCCCATCAACTTGTGTTACAACCAAATCGTAATGATATTTATCATTCATAAATAAGGTTAATCCGGCTTCCTCACCGCTCGCATTTGGCTCATAACGTAGCTCGGTTGCCATATTGCATAAGAAATGGCTCAATCGACGCCCGACAAAGGCTGGATTTTGTCCATCATCGAGTGAAACCGAATGACCTCGGAGGATGAGCTGCCCGGGATTTTCAGTGAGCGTCCAACTACCCGGAACTGGATTACGTAAGAAGATCCAGTTCATTCCTAATGATGGTTCGTCAAAATCATCCCGAATAGCCTGAGGTGACCAAGGGTGCTCAGCCAACAAAGGCCCAGTCATCTCCTGCTCAATATGTCCGTCCACACCGATCATCGGCCAACCGGTGTCCATCCAAGTGACAGGTGCCAGGAACGTTTCGCGTCCCAGATGGTGCCGCATGGGGTAACCTGCTGGACGAATGCCAAGAGATACGGCCCACCAGCTTCCATCCTGGATCTGGACAAGGTCTGCATGACCGGTTGCGTGAATGCTGGATTTCATGCTCCGATTGGACAGAATCGGATTATGAGGACACGGATCAAATGGACCGTATGGCTCTGTGCTCCGAGCAATGGTCTCCATATGACCATACTCGGTTCCACCTTCGGCGATCATCAGATAGTAGAGGCCGTTTATTTTATACATGTGGGGAGCTTCGGGGGCTGCTCCTCCGGTTCCAGTCCAGATCAATCGGCTATCGGTTAGTCTGGCTCCAGTCGTGATGTCTATCTCGCATTGATAGATGCCCTCACCTTCATCGCCGTTACAGGCCGTTTGAAAATACACATGTCCATCTTCATCGAAGAGAAAAGAGGGATCAATGCCGCCCTGATCAACAAAAATCGGAGCAGACCATGGTCCCTCGGGCTGGGCACTACGTACATAAAAATTTCCGCCGCCGCTGACATTGGTTGTTGTCATATAGAACCAACCATCATGGTACCGGAGTGTTGGGGCAAAAATACCGCCAGAACTGCCTGCGTTTGCTAAAGGGAGTTGCTCAGTTGTTGTGAGGACATGGCCGATCTGTCGCCAGTTCACAAGGTCTTTGCTGTGGAAGATGGGTACACCGGGGAAATATTCAAAGGTACTGGATACCAGATAATAGTCTTCATCTACACGGCAGATACTCGGATCTGGATAAAACCCCGGAATCACCGGATTGGTATATTTCATCATTATGCTCCTATTCATTTCGAGAGTTTAATATGGATCTGAACGTGAACGTATGAAATGTATCCTTGCTACAAAGGGAATTATATCGTCTTTAATCATTTCCAACCTTGATTTTTCGGTCCTCGAATAGCATGATATAGACATTCAACCCAACATGGTTTGCGGAGGGGAATGCTTTTGAGTAATGCATATTTGAGATGGTTTACTTCGGATCAGCAGTTTCCATTTTTCATTCAGTATGGTGGACACGACCAAGACATGGAACTTCATAATCATGTGGACTTTACGGAACTTGTCATTGTTCTGAGTGGTCATGCAACCCATGTGGTGAACACCGAGGAATTTTTTATTAAAAAAGGGAACGCATTTGTGATTAATGGCGACACCCATCATGCGTATAAAGACCCTCATGATTTTAGGATCTGTAACATTATGTTCAGTCCCGAAATGCTTGCTTCGGCTGGGCCTGATCTGAGAAAATCTAACGGCTTCCAGGCGCTGTTTGTTTTGGAACCGTTTTATCGTAATATTAACTCCTTTCCGAGTAAATTGGCGTTATCCATTTCCAGTCTGGAGTATGTAGAATCGCTGATATCGTTCATGATTGAGGAGTATCAGAGTAAACAGCAAGGGTATCAGACGATGTTGATCTCACGTCTTACGGAGATGGTTGTTTATTTGTCGAGGCAATATGATACGCAGGAGAAGGGGATCGAAGGTAATAATCTGATGCATCTGGCAAATGCCATTTCATTTATCGAAGATCATTATCTGGAGCCATTGTCGCTAGAGGATATTGCGGGGAAGTCGAATATCTCAATAAGGCATCTGAATCGGATTTTTCGATCCTATTATCAGATGACCCCGATCTCTTATCTGCAAAAGTTGCGTTTGGAGAAGGCGTGTCATTTGTTGAAAAACGGGAATATGTCCATCACGGAAATTTCGTATGAATGTGGATTTAACGACAGTAATTATTTCACCCGTCAGTTTAAGAAAGCTTTTGGCAAGTCTCCCAAAACATACAGGCAGACTCATTAATATCTGACCGAATATAAGACACCAAAACAGGGCCTCCTCATATGGAGGTCCTGTCTGCTGTCTCGGGAAAAATTCAATAGTCCAATAGCCGTCCGTTGTCATGCCACTGACCGTACATTTTATTTTCCTTTGTGTTGGTTATGAACTTATCCAGTCTGCTCTGGAATAATGCTGGCTGATTCTTAACACTTTGGATCGTATCGATCCGAACGTTTTGATACAGGGTAGGGAAGGCCATGAAATTTGCATAAACCTGATGGTCTTCTTTCAGCCTTTGTTCGATCACACCATCAATAGTGAAAGCATTTGGCTTCATAACAGGAAGAACCTCTCTACCCTCGTCATGCATGAAGCCCAACTTTTCAAGTCGACGGACACGTTCCTTGTTCAATTCAGTCCATGAGCTACGTTTACTCCTAGGAGATAATCTCTGTGCTAATTGAGTCTCGGATATTTTCTTTTTGACTCCATCGATCCAGCCAAAACACAGCGACTCCTCAACCACGTCCAAATACAGCAGGGTATTTGGCACGGGTTTCATGCTTATCATTACCCAGCAAGATTTCTCGACTTTTCCATGCGTCTGCAACCAATTTCTCAATTCATTTCTCGACGTCACGGGGATACAATGTACATGTTCCATCCGATTGTCAACTATACTTGAGCCGGTTCCTGATACCAAAAGAGTGAATAGTCATTCATGATGGAGGCATGCCCTAATTGACGCAGCATGGTAGAAACATTGCCTCGATGATAGGTGCCGTGGTTAACAGCATGGAATACGATTTCCGATAAGCTGGTTTCGCGAACGCCGGCAAATGGATTATCGAGTAGAATGGTTTGCTCCAGATCCGCTTGGCCTCGTAACCACTCACTGTATTGTGCCGACAGGTCGGTAAAACGTTTGATGTACTCATCCACAGAACCGTGAATTTCACTATTTAGTGGTATACATGCTTGCAGTGCCTCGGGCATACCGGTGCCATTCAATACCTCGTACCACATTTTATCTACGGCGTAGATATGGCTGAGTGCGTGAGCAATGGTTGGAAACGAACTGTTCACTTCCTGACTCAGTACGGAAGAGGGCAGTTCCTTGATTCTGCCCAGGATTGTTTGAGTGGCCCATGCGTGGTAATTATACATTTGCTCCGGATGATTCATTGATAATCGTCTCCTTTAATTTCGCGATAGATTGGGTTAACTTACTGAGATGATTATAAAAAAAGAAGTATGACAACAGCGTGTCATACTTCTTCATAGAGCTTAAGTGCGTTTTGAAGTTGTTCTTTCAGGATGCCTCGTAATTCAATCGGTTCAAGCACCTCAGCACCACTTCCCAAACTAAGCAGAAACGACCAGAGCCATCTGGCTTGTAACGGTTGATGAACCTGGATCCGCATCGTCATACTTCCATCCTCGTGAAATTGCTTATCTGCCTGTTGAAAATGATCCATGGCTTCCGCGAGCGCTTCCGGGTTCACCCGAAATACCACATCACTAACCTGATCTTGCCATGACGGATCTGACACAACCGTCTCTTGGAGAAGCTCAAGGTGGGGTTGGAAGTGTTCCGATGTCAGTTGCACGTTCATCATCCGGGACAGTCGGAACTCGCGATAATCCTGCCGTGTCTGGCAAAATCCATAAACATACCAATTACGATATTTAAAATGAAGTCTTACCGGTTCCAGATGGCGGGGGGTATGTTCATTTTTTGTATTGATGTAGTCAAAACGGACAACCTGATGATCCGTAATACCTTTACGCAGATGAGGAAGGGCATCAGGTTCTGTTCGGCGTGTCTCCAGATCCACCGATAGACTTGGGGTTTGATGCTCCGGTCCAATCGTTTGCAGACGTTCAATCGTGCCTTGTGCACGTGCATCTTCGAATACTGTGGATAGACTGCTCAGGACAGTTATCAGGGAATCCACATCATAAGAACCGAGCAAGCTTTTATCCATCTTGTATCCGTCCATCATGCCGTAGCCGCCTTTGAGTCCCTGATGGGAGACGACCGGGAAGCCGGCGGCACAGATTACATCAATATCCCGATAGATCGTTCTTGGGGACACCTGAAACTCTTCCGCCAAGGTGGAAGCAGACAATACTTCGTGGTTCAGCAGTTTATATATGATTGAGATTAATCGCTCCAATTTCAAAAGGTATCCCCGCCCGTTATTCCATTTTTGTCATTACAGGCCATTATTATATCACGACATGGTGAACAACATGGAGGATCACAAAGGGTCTATAGGAAGTCATATCATCCAGTATGTTTGTTTCAACTTGGTTGAATAAGGCGAGATGAAAAAAAGAGTGCTGGATAGCACCCTTTTGAAGACACATTGTTGTTGCTGTTGTTGTGTTGAACAGTTACGTTAGCAGATCGGTCGAACTTCATATCGAGTGAATAGTCAGAGCCGGCTCTACTCTTCTTGCACGTTATAGAGAACCCGAGCGAGCAGATTCTGTCCATAGTTACCAAAGTTTTTACCAAAGATCGTTAAGCCCCGTTTGTTCAAAGGTTCGTCCGTAACCGCAATGCGGAAGTGAATATCGCTTTTGTAATCCAGCCCAATCTGGTCCAACGTCACGTCCGAGATGCGGCATCCGTCGATATAGCTGCCTTCCTGTGTAATCCGGATCAGCTTCAGCATGCCGTACTGATTCAAGTGCGGAGGCCACCATTCCGGGTTGAAGGTACCGCGTGTATTGCCAAAATCCCCCGGACTAGTCCAGCAGCCAATCTCAATACCGTTAATGTAGAAATAAATATCCGAAGGGTAATTGTCACAAAAGCCAGGGGCCTCCGATCCCAGTTCCATCGACAACTGAATTTCGCTAAACGACTGATTAGGCTTGAGATAGTTGGGAATCCGATATTCCAGATAACCTTCAGCCAGCCAGATCATCTCCGCATCAATTCGCAGTGGATCAGCAAAGTAACGCGGATCGTCGAACTCTCCAACAATGCTGTCCCGGGTAGCGAGACCACATGTAGGTGCAGCCTGATAATCGCTGTAATGACCGACCTGAATTTCCACCTCATAACGATTGTTAATCTCCTGTGAACGCAGATCAACCATCAATTTTTCCTCATTGAGATAACATATCTTCTGAATTCCATGTTTGCCAACGGCGGTGTTGATCTCGATCAATCCGCTCTCTTCAAGCTTCTTGATATGCATTGTGATGGCACCATTGCTCAGTCCTAGCTTGGTTGCGAGATCATTGAGATTAAGGCTTTGGTTCTTGGCCAGCAGCTCGATGATCTGAATCCGGATTTCCGAACTGAGCGCTTTGAAGATATTCACACCCGACATCAGATCTTTAATATAAATCATAGGTGGATTTCCTTTCCCCGTTCTGAACAAAGTCTTCGACACAGACATTTGCACATTTATATGTTTTATTTCAGATAATTATAAATCATTCCCTCATGGAAGGGAAGGGTGGAGAAATAGAAGCCAAAACCCTTGTGTATAGCGCAAATACGAAAATATAATCTATATTTTGTTCACTATTCCGGTTAAAATAAGTGTTAATCAGTTCACATATATTTGAAATATACCATTGAAATGTAATGTAACCGCTTTTATAATCCTATTATACCTAAATTGATTCATTACTTCATGAACCTAATTAACCATTTGATCAGGAAAGGTGGAGTTCGGTTTGGAAAAGTTAAGCAATGTGAAGAGGTTTAAGTGGAAACGGTTGGCGTTACCGGCATTACTTGTGATGGTATTACTGCTGGCAGGTCAGTCAAAAGCTTTGGCGGCGTTCTGGAATCTGACCGGAGATACCGCTGTTCATGACCCTTCGATTATCAAAGAGGGCAGTTCCTGGTACACCTTTTCAACCGGCCCGGGCATTCAAGTATTGAAATCCGATAATGGATCATCCTGGTATCGTGTTCCACAAATCTTCTTAAGTAAGCCATCCTGGTGGGCTTCTGCCGTTCCGGGACAAAGCGGATTGGATGTATGGGCACCGGATGTAGAGCAGTATAACGGAAAAGTATGGCTCTATTACTCGATCTCCACCTTTGGTTCCAATAGGTCTGCGATTGGTCTTGCGTCTGCGAACAGTATCGGTGCAGGGCAATGGAAGGACGAAGGATTGGTACTTCAAACCACGACCGCCAATAATTATAATGCCATTGATCCGAATCTGGTCATTGATGCTTCAGGCAATCCATGGCTGGCCTTCGGTTCTTTCTGGAGCGGTCTGAAGATTGTCAAGCTGGACAAAAATACGATGAAACCGACGGGAAGTATAACTTCCATTGCTGCGCGCCCGAATAACGGAGGGGCTATTGAAGGACCAAGTATTGTATATCGTGGCGGCTACTATTACCTGTTTGCTTCCATCGATTCTTGCTGCCAAGGGGTGAACAGTACCTACAAAATGGTCTATGGACGTTCGACCAGTATAACAGGCCCTTATGTGGACAAAAACGGAGTTAATATGCTGAATGGTGGCGGAACGATATTGGATACAGGCAATGTGAAATGGAAAGGTCCAGGTGGTCAGGACGTGTACAACGGTAATGTCATCGCAAGACATGCCTATGATGCAGAGGATAATGGCAATCCGAAATTGCTGATTAATGACTTGCTTTGGGACTCGAATGGGTGGCCGAAATACTGATTTGTTTTATATAAATATAAAATGTTTTATAAAAGTGTTGACTAAAGTGATCTGGATTTGATAAATTTAACAACAGAAATCTTATTTTATCCAATTGAATACGGTTACAAGTCCAGATCAGGAGGGGTTCAGATGGTAAAGAAAAAGAGTTGGGTCACATTTATGCTTCTTATGCTGGTAAGTGCGCTGGTACTTGCGGGATGCGGAGGAAGCAGCAGTGCAAGTGGGGACAAGGAGTTAACATTTATGTTCCGCGGCGGTACAGACGAGCAGAAAGCATACCAAGCGGTGGTCAAGAAATTCGAAGAAGATCATCCGGGTGTGAAAGTCAAAATTATCGTAACGGCTGCGGATCAATATGCAACCAAGCTGAGAGCGGCAATTACAGGCAACAGCTTGCCTGACGTATTTTATATCAATCCGGGTGACGTGAAAGCGTATGTGAACAGCAATGTGCTGATGAACCTCACTTCGTATATTGAAAACAATCCGGATGTGGATCTCGATAATATCTGGAAATACGGCGTGGACCTGTATCGTTATGACGGCCAAATGGCAGGTCAAGGTGACATCTATGGTATGCCGAAGGATCTGGGGCCATTTGCACTGGGCTACAACAAAACGTTGTTTGAAAAAGAGGGCATTCCATTCCCTGACAAGGATAAACCATACACATGGGAAGAGTTCATCAAGGTGAACCAGCAAGCGACCAAAGATACCAATGGGGACGGTAAACCGGATGTGTACGGTACCGGATTCAACGTACAGTGGGCACTGCAATCCTTTGTATGGAGCAACGGTGGGGATTGGTTGGATGAGACCAAAACTAAGGTAACGATTGATGATCCAAAATTCGCGGAAGCACTGCAATTCTTCGCGGATATGCAAAACAAATACAAAATCACACCTTCCATTGAGGAAGCGCAAACATTGGATACGTATCAACGCTGGATGAAAGGTGAAATGGCTTTCTTCCCTGTAGGGCCATGGGATATGAGTACATTTGAGAAATTACCTTTCGATTATGATTTGCTGCCATTCCCTGCGGGATCTACTGGCAAGTCGGCAACGTGGATCGGATCTCTGGGAATCGGAGTATCGGCGAAGACAAAACATCCAGAAGAAGCAGCAGCATTGGTGAACTACCTTACGGCTTCGAAGGAAGGCATGCAGCAACTGGTAGATGCCAAGGTACAAATTCCGAACTTGCTTGATATGGCAGACGAGTGGGCCAAAGATACATCCACGAAACCAGCCAACAAACAGGAATTCATTGATATCGTTGAGGATTACGGCCGGGCTCTGCCAGGTAACTACACGTACAATGCGGAATGGTATGACCTGTTCTTCACAGACATCCAGCCGGTATTGGATGGCAAGATTACAGCCGCAGACTATGTGAAGCAGCAACAACCGAAAATGCAAAAACTGCTCGACAAAGCGGTTGAACAAGAAAAGAAATCTCAGAAATAGTAGATAGGAAAGGGTGATGCCGGCAGCCTGCAATCATGCTGCTGGCATCATTCGTATTGGAACTTATTGGATTCCATACGGGCATGTGGCATTCGTTGATCGGCAAGGTTCAATCGAAGAATGCCACATGCTGATACTAGAAACAGGGGTGAACGCCGTGATTACGAAATCGAGTTTGTATCGCAAAGAGATGCTGTACGGATATCTGTTTATTTTACCTCCGATTCTTGGATTGCTGATCTTTGTCATGTTCCCGTTCCTCTACTCCCTTTATGGTTCCTTTACGGATTGGGACGGACTGGGACAGATGAACTTTATCGGTTTGGCCAACTTCAAGGATTTGCTCACGGATGACCTCTTCTACAAAGCGATGTTTAATACATTTTTCCTGATGCTTGGTATTCCGATTGGATTGTTGCTCGCATTGTTGCTGGCCATGGGTCTGAATCGTAAAATTCCCGGCACAACGACATTCCGTGTGATCTATTACATTCCAGTCATTTCTTCCCTCGCTGCGGTGTCCATTATGTGGAACTGGGCGTACAACGGGGATTATGGTCTAGTGAACCAGTTCCTTGATCTGTTTGGGATTAAAGGTCCTAACTGGCTCGCGAACAAAGACACGGTCAAACCCGCTCTGATTATTATGACGGTGTGGAAAGGTCTCGGATACACGATGTTATTGTACTTGGCGGCACTGCAAAGTGTATCACGTACATACTACGAAGCGGCTGAACTGGATGGAGCCAATGGGTTCCAGATCTTCCGCAATATCACCTGGCCTATGGTGAAGCCAGTTACCTTTTTCCTCATTGTTACAAATATCATTGGCGGTTCCCAAATCTTCACCGAGATGAACATTATGACACCTACGGGTGGTCCTGAATATTCTTCGGCATCGATCGTTTTCTACATCTGGCAGAAAGCCTTCAGTAACTTGCAGATGGGTTATGCCTCAGCGATGGCCATGATTCTTGGTATTTTCATTTTTGTCATTACCCTGGTGCAATTCAAAATGAACGAAAAATCAGCCTATGATGGGGATTGATTGTCAAGGAAAGGAGTGAACCGGAGATGTCTTACAGTCAAAAGAGGAAATTAACAAACTCGATCATTTTTATCGTACTTGCGATTGGGGCAATTGCAATGATTGCACCACTGATCTGGATGTTGTCCACGTCATTGAAGGAGAAGCAAGATGTGTTCGCGCTTCCGCCTGTATGGATACCTGAAGTATTCCAATTTGGAAAGTATAAAGAAATCTGGGAAGCAGGTCCGCTGCTCAGCGGGATCAAAAACAGCCTCATCGTTGCGGTGAGTGTAACGGTGGTGGGTACGTTTACGTCCAGTATCGCAGCCTTTGCTTTTGCCAAATTAAGATTCCCACACAAAAACAAACTGTTTCTCGCATTGCTGGCATCCATGATGATTCCTTATCCAACAGTCATGATCCCGCAATTCATCATGTTTGCGAAGCTGGGCTGGGTGGATACGCTGTTACCACTGATTGTTCCTGGCCTGTTCGGTAACGTAATCATGATCTTCTTCCTGCGCCAATACCTGCTTAGTGTACCTGATGCGATTATTGAGGCGGCCAAAATCGATGGAAGTTCCTACTTCCGGCTGTACTCCAGTATTACGTTTCCACTCATCAAACCGGCGATTGCTGCACAGTTGATTCTCTGGTTCATGGGCATCTGGAATGATTATCTGGCACCGATTATCTATCTGAATTCACCGGAGAAGCAGACGTTACAGCTCGTTATAGCAAACTTTAATGCCACGTATGCAATTCAAACCGATTACCCACTTATTATGGCGGCGTCGATTGTGGCTCTGTTACCTGTATTAATCATCTTCCTGATCTTCCAGAAACAGATTATTGAGTCGGTTGCTATTTCAGGAGTGAAGGGATGAACCAGCGGAAGAAATTCCGACGGTGGTCGAATTCAGGAAAAGGAGTGGTTGCTTCCATGTTGTTATTGATGGTTATTGGAGCTACGGGTTGTTCCGGAGCAGGAGAAACGGTGTCCCGTCCCGTCTTTCCTGAAGCTCCTCAATATACTCAGCTGTATGACACATCCATACTGGATGATGAATCACGCTGGACGGTGAACAATGCGCATGATCCAGCCATTATCAAAACCGATCAGGGATACTATGTCTATTCCACAGACGTTCGTGTAGCAGGAGAAGCGAAACCCGGCGTCATGGTACGCAAATCAGATGATCTGATCCACTGGACATGGGTAGGTCAGGCTCTGCCCGGGATTCCGCAAGAAGCGCTGGACTGGACAGGTGCGGTCAATCTGTGGGCACCGGATGTGATTCAGGCTGGTGATACCTATCGGATGTATTATTCGGCTTCTTCTTTTGGCAGTACCCAGTCGGCTATTGGTCTTCAGACATCCTCATCTCCCGAAGGTCCTTGGACAGATGAAGGACTGGTTGTGAAAACTTCTGCGAATGAACAAGACAAATTAAATGCCATTGATGCCAATCCGATTGTGGATGCTGAGGGCAATTCGTGGATGGTATATGGTTCATTCTTTGACGGCATCTACATTGCGCCACTTGATCCCGACACCGGGAAATTCAAGGACGAGGGCTATGGTACTCGCATTGCTGCACGGGATCGTGCAACTGAAGAGGGCGCAGTGGAAGGTCCTTACATTGTGTATAACCCGGAGTTCAAAAAGTATTATCTGTTCGTCTCATATGATTCCTTGTTCGAAGATTATAACGTGCGGGTTGCGCGTGCTGATTCAATCACAGGACCATACACGGACATAAACGGCAATAACATGCTGGATACGGATCATCTGCCGCAATATGAGATCGGCACCAAAATTCTCGGCGGTTATCGCTTCACAGAAGGCGAGGGCTGGGTTGCGCCTGGACATAACTCCGTGTTGAAGGACGGAGACGATTATTACATCGTGCATCATGCGCGGGGTGAGACGGATAAAAACTGGCCATATCTGCATGTACGCAAAATGTTATGGACGAAGGATGGCTGGCCTGTGGTTTCACCTGAACGTTACGCTGGTGAAACAGCACAGGATGTTCCGAAGTCCATGATTGCCGGGGAGTGGGAAGGCATGGCAATTGATCCGTCCGTGGACGGGCAGATTCAAGCCGTGCCTTATACCTTAACGGACAAAGGAAAAATCCAAAGCGAAAAAGGTTCAGGAACCTGGACGTTTGATGACAAACAAACACTGACACTAAAGTGGAAAGAAAGCCCATGGGGCGGAGCTTCCACGGAAGAGCTGAAGCTGCTCCCGTCCTGGGACTGGGAGCGAAGCCAACCTGCGCTGGTGGTGACAGGGCTCGATGACCACGGCGTGGCGGTCTGGGGCAAGCAGATCAGCGCTGTGGAGGAATAAGGGTCGACCCAGAGGTTGCACAGCTGGCCACAAGATTATAGGCCAGCCGTGCACTTGGTTGGGAGAGTCGGCTCAGGGCAAAGCGGTCCACACTATATTTACCGAGCTACATTCAAGGCTCGAAGTGAGGTTGTAACTCAGCGAGCGCGGTAAAAGCGAGCAACCGCTCCGATGGTGCACAAGCAGTGAGGGGGAGGAAGGAGCCGCAGGAGTGAGTTTGGCATCCGATTTCAACCGCCAAGAGCGGTGGAAAGAGAAATCGGAGGACAAGAGAGCACCAAGGCCCTACCACCCCCGAACGTCCGTTGTGCATGCAAGCTGTCCTATTAAGGTGCGCTAACGCAGATAAACACTTAAGATTCATCTGTGCTGGCCTATGTCTGAGGCCAATCATGCTCTAAATATGGGGAGAGTTGACCCTGCGAAGTGGTCAATCCCATAAGACCGAGCGAACAAAAAGGCTCGAAGTGAGGTTGTAACTCAGCGAGCGCGGTAAAAGCGAGCAACCGCTCCGATGGTGCACAAGCAGTGAGGGGGAGGAAGGAGCCGCAGGAGTGAGTTTGGCATCCGATTTCAACCGCCAGGAGCGGTGGGAAGAGAAATCGGAGGACAAGAGAGCACCAAGGCCCTACCACCCCCGAACGTCCGCTGTGCATGCAAGCCGGCCAATAGCTCTGTGGCCAGCCCTGCATTACATGGGGAGAGTTGACCCTGCGAAGCGGTCAACCCCATAAGACCGAGCCAACAAAAAGGCTCGAAGTGAGGTTGTAACTCAGCGAGCGCGGTAAAAGCGAGCAACTGCTCCGATGGTGCACAAGCAGTAAGGGGGAGGAAGGAGCCGCAGGAGCGAGTTTGGCATCCGATTTCAACCGCCAGGAGCGGTGGAAAGAGAAATCGGAGGACAAGAGAGCACCAAGGCCCTACCACCCCCGAACGTCCGCTGTGCATGACAAGCCGGCCAATAGCTCTGCGGCCAGCCCTGCATTACATGGGGAGAGTTGACCCTGCGAAGCGGTCAACCCCATAAGACCGAGCCAACAAAAAGGCTCGAAGTGAGATTGTAACCCAGCGAGCGCGGTAAAAGCGAGCTGCTGCTCCGATGGTGCACAAGCAGTGAGGGGGAGGAAGGAGCCGCAGGAGTGAGTTTGGCATCCGATTTCAACCGCCAGAAGCGGTGGAAAAGAAATCGGAGGACAAGAGAGCACCAAGGCCCTACCACCCCCGAACGTCCGCTGTGCACCACCCCAAAAAGGTTTTCGTTTTTTGCGCAATTGGGTTACATCTCCAAACTTCGAGCCAAACAACATTTGAAAGGGGAGCATTCCCATGACTGATTCCATTAAATTTACTAATCCCATCCTGGAGCAGCGCGCTGATCCTTGGGTGTACCGTCATACAGATGGTTACTATTACTTCTCCGCTTCTGTACCAGCCTTTGATCGGATTGAGATCCGGCGAGCAGAGACTTTGGAAGAGTTAAGAGATGCCAAGCCAGTAACAGCTTGGACCAAGCGTGACACAGGGCCAATGAGTGCCAACATCTGGGCACCGGAGATTCATTTTATCGATGGCAAATGGTACATACATTACGCTGCGGCTCACACCAGTGAGACCAACGAAGGACTGTTCGATCATCGGATGTATGTTCTAGAGAACGATTCCGCGAATCCACTCGAAGGAGAGTGGGTAGAGAAAGGGCAGATTTACACCCGGTGGGAATCATTCGCACTGGATGCAACGACCTTTGAACATAAGGGTATCCGCTATCTGGTCTGGGCACAGAAAGATCCTGATATTGTGGGCAACTCGAACCTGTACATTTCCGAAATGGAAAACCCGTGGACGCTACGCGGCGAACAGGTCATGATCTCTACACCGGAGTATGATTGGGAAATCATCGGCTTTAAAGTTAATGAAGGAGCAGCTGTGATGCATCGGAATGGACGGTTATTTATCGGCTACTCGGCAAGCGCGACCGATTACAATTATTGTATGGGTCTGCTCACCGCAGATGAAAATGCCGACTTGCTTGATCCGGCCAGCTGGGTGAAATCACCCGAGCCGGTATTCCAGACTTGTGAAGCGAACGGTCAATACGGTCCGGGCCATAACAGCTTTACGGTGTCACCGGATGGCAAGACCGATATTCTGATTTATCATGCCCGTAATTACAAAGACATCGAGGGTGATCCCTTGTATGATCCGAACCGCCATGCCCGTGCTCAAGTAATTCATTGGCGTGAAGATGGCACACCTGATTTCGGTGTTCCAGTTCCAGATGGAAAAGCAGTAGCTGAAGCAAAATAAGAGGTAAGTGAAACCTTAAATACGAGAGCCCTTAGTTAGCGAGTGATGCTGATTAAGGGCTCTTCTGTATGTGAACGATAAGATAGAGTAGTCTGAACATATGTGTCCTGGACACAAAACAAAGCAACCACAACGATGATTTCTGCGTATGAGAAAGATACAGATTACGATGCAGAACCTATTAGGAGGATCACATATGGATTCACGCGAGACGTTGGACAAGGAACTTGAACAGATTTTGAAATGGGAGAAACAACAGAAAGACTTATTTATTTGGGATAAAATCGGGCGTTTGCCCTTTGCGATGTTGGATAAAGTGATGCCTAAAGCACTGAAACAGAAGATCGGAGATTCCCTGAACGATGTGGGTCAGTATGTGCAGAATGGAGGCAAGTTCCTCGTACAAAAGAAAAAAGTAGCCAAGCTGCTGCAAGAGGAAGCCGAGAGGTCCGGTTATTCCATGATGGATACGACCTATCGTCTGGAACAGGATGCTGAAGCTGAGGGCACAGCCAAAATTCATAGTGTAGAGAATCTGCCACTTCAAGTGCTTGATCAGGTGGCCGATAACATTACCGAGAGTCGAACGAAGTTTGCCGCGGCTCAGGGAGCAGCTACAGGTTTTGGTGGCATTGTAACCATTGCAGCAGATATTCCGATGGTTATGGGGCTTTCCTTGAAGGTACTGCAGGAAATGGCACTATGTTACGGGTATGATCCGGATGAACCGCTGGAGCGCATCTTTATTGTCAAATGTCTGCAATTCTCTTCCGCTGATATTGTAGGCAAGAAAGCGATTATTGAAGAACTGGCAGCATACGACGATCCGGACAAGCCCATTGAAGTGGTATCGCAGATGCAGGGCTGGCGGGAAGTGTTTAACTCCTACAGTGAATCCTTTGGTTGGAAGAAACTGTTCCAACTCGTGCCTATTGCCGGCATGGTCTTTGGTTCCGTGAGCAACAAAAATACAATTCGAGATGTAGCCGAAGCAGGTAAAATGCTGTACAAAAAACGGCTGATCCTTCAGCGTTTGAAGTAAGGTTACAGAATAAGTAGTATTATAAAAGAATATTTATATTGAAAGAGATGAATTTGTTATGTTAAACAAACAGGGTTTCTATGATCTTTTAGATAGCAATAATATCGTTTACGAAAGTATTGAACATCCCGCAGTATACACGATGGAGGAAATATTCTCTTATCAGATTCCGCATACAGAACGTATCGTTAAAAATCTGTTTCTGCGTGATGACAAGAAGCGCAACTATTATCTGGTGACGATTGCTGGGACGAAGTCCGTTGATTTGAGAAGTTTAAGCGAAAAGATACCTAGCCGCAAATTAAGTTTTGCCAGTGAAAAGGATTTGTTGGAATTCCTCAGATTGGAAAAGGGCCATGTAAATCCAATGGGAGTGTTTAATAACATACAGAAAAACGTGACCGTAGTTTTTGACAAGGATCTAGTCGGTCAGAAAATCGGAATTCATCCGATGGAAAATACGGCGACGGTATTTCTTGAATTTGAAGATGTGAAGGAACTGATTACAGCTCATGGCAGCAGCTTTATCATGTGTGACGTTGAATAATACGTTTGAAGCTAAATACGAGAAAAACATATATAACAAAAAAAGGTTCCTGCCGTTCTGTATATACAGAGATGGCGGGAACCTTTTTGTTATGGTTGAACTTTTTATTCATACTGTAAATGCAGGTGACTAAAGTGAAATCTAACAAACTCAGCAGACGTTATTTGGCGATACTTCAATAATCCCGATTTCTAAAGAATCTCAGACACGTTATTTCTACATTTAAACGCACATTCCAAGGTTTTTGGCCTTTTTCTCGGGAATAGCGCTGCTCAGATCCTTTAGATTTCGAAACCGGTAGTATTCGTTCAAATAAAAGCTGTCAGGTTCGTTAGCGCAAGATAACGTCTTATAAGGGCGATGCTGCCACGTAAGGATTGGATCCAATATAGAATAAATAAAAAGTGGACACCTGTTGATGTATTTTTTACTCTTCACTACCGTTTTCTTTTGCCCAGATATTCAGCAATTTATCGGATGGAAGCAAGAACGTGAAGATCCCAAGCAGGGGCAGGAAGCTGCACATCTGCATTACGGGTGATACACCGAAAACATCAATCCAATTGCCCAGCACGAGTGCGCCCAGGCCTCCCATACCAAATGCCAGACCAGTAATTAGACCGGAAACTGTTCCGATTTTGCCTGGAATCAGCATTTGTGCGTACACAACCGTAACTGAGAAGCTGGATAACATGATAAAACCAATAATGGTAAGCAGTACACCTGTCCAGAACAGATTCGCATAGGGTAACAACAGAGCCAGCGGAGCAGCTCCAGCCATGGACAGGAAGATCAGGTTACGTTTGCCGAATCGATCTGCCAGTGGGCCTCCGAAGAACGTACCAAGTGCTCCAGCAGCCAGGAACAAGAAGATATAGATCTGCGCGTCCTCTGTTGACAATCCAAAAGTATCTTTCAGATTAAACGCATAGAAGCTGCCGATGGAAGCGATATACCAAGAACGAACAAAAACAAGCAAGATTAATATCGTAATGGCGGCAGTAATCTTCTTGCGCAAAGCAGGATTGGGTGCACGACGAGCAGCAGCCTGTCTACGCAGATATCCTCCCGATTGCAGCATACGTCCATACCAACGGGCGATGTAGATCTGAACTGCAATTCCCATGGCAGCAATGCCTGTAAATCCAATGGCACCGAACAGTCCAAACGGGATAAAGATCCAGCGTGTAAGCAATGGGGCAAGGGATTGCCCAGCGTTACCACCAACCTGGAAGATGGACTGTGCCAGTCCACGGCGTTGACCGGCAGCCATGTGTGATACACGCGAACCTTCCGGATGGAAAGCAGCGGAACCCAGACCGACAAAGATAACGGAAATCAGGACAGCCATATAACTGTCGGCGAAGGCCAACAGCAACATGCCGGTAAATGTAAAACCCATGCCAATGGGCAGAATGGACGGCGTCGGTTTTTTATCAGCAAACCAGCCTACGACAGGCTGCATAATGGAAGCGGTAAAGTTGATAGCAAATGAGATCCATCCGATTTGAGTATACGTGAGATGCATAGAGTCTTTCAGAATCGGAAAAATGGCGGGAATGACCGACTGGATTGAATCATTGAACAGATGAACCAGACTGATTGCAATGAGTATCCGGTATACGGTGCTTTGGGCATCCAATCCGGGTGGGTTTTTCGAACGCGCTGTGGCGTCCTTGGTTAATGAGGTTTGTGTAGACATGTACAATTCTCCTTTGGTCGCGGTCACGAGGGATCAGCGCCTGATGTTATATTCTATGCGTGTAAGCATATTGTTACATAATAGGATAGATTGATTGGACCGACAAGGGGAACAAAGGAAAACGTTGATGAATTCAACTCTATTTCTGAGGTGTTTATTTATAGCATTACATTTACAAAAGAAACGTATTACTTTAGCATCTAATGTAAGAAAATCCATATTTGTGTGTAAAAAGGATAGAGGAGGGATGGATATGAAATCCTTATCACCTTATGAATCCGCCAAACGCGAGCTGGTAATGACCATTTTATATATGGCTGTCGTAACGTTTCAGGCTATCTATGTTGCACCGAAATCTCTATCTGCTGCTATCGTCATCTTTATCATTTTTCAATCGATTGGTGTTTTGATGTTGAGACATTACGTCAAAAAAGTCAGAGAACTAAAGGACGATCAAGCCACTTGAACGTCAGTTGAATCGAGGATTTAGAAGAAAGCTGAACTTCGTATAAAAATCGTATAAACTGTAAAAAAACAAAAGCCGAACTTCTTCAGATGGAAGAGTTCGGCTTTTGCTTTTATTTTCGGAATCCATTAACGATTATCAATCGTCTCCGGATACATATCATGATTCATCATGCGGTGCTCGGCCATCTGCTCGTACTTCGTTCCTGGCTTACCATAGTTCGTATACGGGTCAATGGAAATGCCGCCGCGCGGTGTGAATTTGCCCCATACTTCAATGTAGCGTGGGTCCATCAGCTTGATCAGGTCGTTCATGATGATATTCACACAATCCTCGTGGAAATCACCATGGTTGCGGAAGCTGAACAGGTACAGCTTGAGTGATTTGCTTTCGACCATTTTGATATCAGGAATATAGCTGATATAGATCGTTGCAAAGTCCGGCTGACCCGTAATCGGGCACAGGCTGGTGAACTCTGGGCAGTTGAATTTCACAAAATAATCGCGGTACGGATGTTTGTTATCAAAGCTCTCCAGGATGCCCGGATCATATTCAAACGTATATTTAACGTTCTGGTTGCCCAGCAACGTCACATCTTGCATCTCATCAGGTTGTCTCATCGGTTATTAAACGCTCCTTGTTTCCGCCAAAGCCCAAAGCCTCGCGGTATATATGAATAGGCCATTTGCCTGTTTAATTCTCTTCATTGTCTGAGGACCTTTCGCCCTCATCCTTACATCATGCCGCCCATTCCACACATACTGTCCATCAGACGCCGCGTTTGTTACCCCATACCAGCGTATGAAGCTGTGGAAGCACACGAACATCATTCAGGTCATCGGAGGCACTGACTTGGTCAATCAGCCACTCATAACGAGCGAGCAGCGAGGACGCCAGATCTGGCGTATCGGCGGAAGTCACATCCGGGTTCCCGGTTTGTAAAAATAGATCCGTGCCCGGATAACGTGCATGCACACGGCGGGCATAGTCCAAGTCTGTCTCATCGAAGATCACGATCTTCAGACTATAGCTTCTTTCTACCGAGCCAGCGGCCAGCCGTTCGATCAGATCATCCAGCACGGCCCAATCGGTGTCCATGCCGGAGCTGGGTGGCTTGGGCGAGACAGTGACTTCGTCAATGTCCGCCAGCCAAGGCTGCCAGCGGGAGCCCTGCGTCTCCACCGCAGTGCGGATGCCGTTCTCCCGCAGCAGGGCAACCAACCCGCCCAGCGAAGCGAGCAGGGCGGGATTACCGCCAGAGATGGTGACATGGGAGAAACGCGTGCCGCCAACGCGGCGCAATTCTTCCCATACATCCTCTGGCGTAATCATCCGAATCTGGTCCTTGCCACTGCCGTCCCAGGTAAAGGCCGAGTCGCACCAGGAGCAGCGATAATCGCAGCCCGCGGTGCGAACAAACATCGTTTTTTGCCCGATGACCATGCCTTCGCCTTGAACCGTCGGACCAAAAATCTCCATCACAGGGATACGCGCCTCTTGGTTGCGTTCGCGCGACTGTCTCTGTTCTACAATACTACTCATCAATCATCCACTCCCGTCTCGCTTCCGCGTAACTGGTGGGTGTCTCGAAGAGTCGGACAAACTCCGTACGCCCACCATCGGTCAGCCCGGCATAGGGCTCCGTCTGGAGCGCATGTTCCATCTGTTCGAACAGCCAAACGACCATATTTTCAGCTGTTGTATTCATTAAAGGAAGTGTCTCGTTGAGGTACTGATGATCCAGATAGCCCTCAATCTGAGTTTTCCATATATCTTTGATATGTCCAAAATCAACTGTCAGCCCGGTTTCACCCGGATAACCGCTGATGCCAAAAATAACTTTATACGTATGACCGTGCAGGTTTTTGCACTTGCCTTCATAACAATGCAGGTGATGTGCTGCGTCAAAGGTGAATTCTTTGCTTACAAGCACACGTTTGCGGTGATAGCGCAGCTGGGTGGGTAGAATATCTTCTCCGATGCGTTGCAGATGCTCTACAATACGGAATGTTCCCGGCTCTCTCATCGTACATCCACTCCCGCAGATTCAGCAGCAGCACGTTGCTGTACATAACGATCCAGTCCGGCTTTGCGCAGTTTGCAGGCAGGGCATTCTCCGCATCCATCGCCGATCACGCCGTTATAACAGGTCAGGGTACGCTCGCGTACATAATCAAAAGCACCGAGATCATCGGCCATCTTCCACGTTTGGGCTTTGTCCAGCCACATGAGTGGGGTATGAATGACAAATGGGTAGTCCATCGACAGATTAAGTGTCACATTCATCGATTTCACAAATGAATCCCGGCAATCCGGGTATCCGCTGAAATCCGTCTCACATACACCTGTAACCAGGTGACGTGCTCCTTTTTGCTTGGCCATAATGGCCGCAAAACTGAGGAACAGCAGATTTCGTCCATCAACAAATGTACTCGGCAGTTCGCCTTCTTCATGCGTAATCTCCACATCCGTGCGAGTGAGCGCATTGGGGGCAAGCTGATTTAACAGGCTCATATCGAGTACCGTTTGCTGTACCCCCAGATCACGAGCGATCTCGGCTGCACATTCAATCTCCAACTTGTGGCGCTGACCGTAATCAAATGTAACAACCTCGACTTCGGCAAACTGTTGTTTTGCCCAGAACAGACACGTGGTACTATCCTGACCACCGCTGAATACAACGACTGCTTTTTCTTCGTTCAACATAAAAAAACCTCTCTATCTTCTTGAGATCAAACCATGCACATAGGCATAGAGTGTCGGAAGAACAGAGAAGTTCATGAACTGGCATCCATAAAAAAACACACTTTCTCGATAACCGCTTCAAAAAAGCAGGTAAGAGTAAGTGTCCTTAGTTTTTTACGTACCTGATTGCATAGTGACCGCAACGTGTACGCAAGACTTATACTGACCATCACATGGTCAAGTCTTATAGAGGGAGTTCGCGAACCTCTCCCATGCCACAGGCATGGATTTTCTTCTTTAATTGTCTGAACCATTATAACATGAAACCGCGTGGTGACCACCCCACTGGAGCATAGTGGCAACTAGTCTGTCTGTTTCATCAACTAACAGCTTATTTGATCAATACATTGCCAAAAGGAATCACTTCTTTCAAAATTCGTTTGAACAGTCCCTCATCGTTAAGATCCTGTTCCAAGCGGTGATTCTCACGTCCAGCCTGAAAGAGTACAGATCCATGTCCTGTCATCTTCCAATGATAATTCATATGCTGACTGGCAAGGTTGTTACCATATACGGTGAGTTCCAGATGTGCATTTTCGGGATAGGCAATAATGCTGCCAGCATCCACATAAAGCGGCGCTGTTGGGTGAAGTTCCTGTTGGCAGACCTGGCCTTGAGTGAGCAATCCGATTTTGCCTTTGCCGGAAAATTTCATTTTCACTGCATCACGGGTGATCAGCATGTTTTTGATTTTCTGAATTTTGGTATGCATGGTTACACCATCAGAGTAGAAGAACAGGTGGCGGAAGTCATAGAGCAGATCACTGTCCTCCGTGAGCTCCACTTCCTTCATCGTGAATCCGGGAGGCAGGGCAGCCACAAATTGGCAAGGTCCGGTGATTTCGGATTTAATCAGCTTTTTTTTGCGATATATGCCCGTGATATTCATGAATTTATCATTGCGACTCCCACTTGGACCGCGGAAGGCCACAATTTGCTGCGGATGCAAAATATGAAGGCGGTCATCTTTAATGAGTGAAAATGTGACGACTTGTCCTGCTCCGCCTGCTTCAGCATTGTTCAGGTGTATGTTCATGCAGTTGCTCCTGTTCTTTTATACTCGGCCCGAACGGCGACGCATTCCCCAGCGCATCACACGAATCAGAACAAAGTAACCCAATATGAGAGAAACGACAGTGATGATCGTCGTCTGAATTCGTTTGGTGGTAGCTGCTTTGGCATTCTGGTCGTCCTGTAATTTACTTACCATTTCAGTGAGTTTCTGGTTCTGAGCCAGCAGTTGTTCGTTCTGGGTCTTAAATGCTTCGACATTGGCCTGGGCTTGTCCCAACTGAGCGGACGTTTGATTTAGTTGCTCCATCGTTTGCTTATAACTTTCCTGCAGAGCGTTCACTTCTCCGGGAAGTTCGGAGACTCGCTCCCATCCGCTGTATATATCCGTAAAAATATTGGCACTGGCTGCACTTACTGTTGAAGCGATCGAAACGGTAAATAGAATGCATGTGGTGAATAACACCCGAATGAAATAACCCTGAATGGATTTTGGCATCGTTAACACCTCTTTCTTCGGTTAGATAGATCAATCGCCGAATTCGTCGTCTATTGTTGAAATACGGCTCTTACATTATACGTCAAAACCGGGACGATGGGTTCAAGATGATATCGTTTTATTACCCGAAATATTTAAAATTATTTAGGAACAGGGCTGTTTAACTTACAAATCTGTGGGGTAATAGAACGATAGGCAAGCACACCGGACCGTTTTACAGATCTTTTACTTCAGTTCCGGGTGCATGCTATTCACAAATGCGCAATTTAATGAACGATACCAATATATCCGATTGAATATAAGATCGTGAACATGAAGGAGTAGAAACATATGTACACAACAGATCAGAACACATCAACCAAAACAATCATGATCACTGTGAATGGAGAGCCAGTAGGGCGTAAGCTGGTCATTGACAGTGTCACCTATGCACCGGTAAACGAAGCAGATGGTGTACAATATTTACACAAAATGGGAATCGATCATCCTACTGTTTAATTTGGGACTTGTCATAGATAAGTGATTGATAAGCTTGGCCTAGTGCCAGGCTTTTTCGTCGTTTATTGTCGTATTGAGACGGATTTAGGGATATAAAACTAATATATTGGAAAAATTTAATGAGAACATGTGTTCCGTGACAATATAGTGTCCATTCACCCTGATAACTTAGAAGATAATACATATAAATCGGGGGAGAGACTACCAGTGAACTCAGTCTTTGAAGTATCTTATTCGTGGAATAAAGAGGCCATACCGACAGGGGGAGCCGACCCCGTATATATGATGGTAGAGTGGCGTAACGGTGCCCCTGCCAAAAGACTTAGGAAAATAGCACCCAAAATTGTATCAAGAGATTTGGAACTTTTGCTCAAACCGGAATATGGAGTGCAGCTAAAAGGCATCTATGGATGTCGTTCCAAAGAAACGGATATTGGCTGGTTATTGAGGCTTGGGGATATGTACAAGGGAGAAAGTAAACAAATTTTGCTTGAATTCGTCATGGGACCCCGTGTATCAGGAAAAGCTGCCGTATGTTCAGCCTACTGGAGCACAAGGAAGTTGAAGCAAAGTCAACGTGTATTGTTACGAAGAGAACAGTTGTATATTCAGTACACCAGTCATCTGGGCATGTTGCGCCAACCGGAAGATCCCAAGGTGGAGAAGACGATCAAATTAAGTGAAACCGTGCCCCTGATCAAACAAGCCCTGCGCGCCTACGAAAGAGGCCGGGTTCAGGAGGGAAGTAATATGTTGCGTCGCCATGCTGATGCGTTGTTAATTGAAGCTGCGCGGAAGCAAGATCTGGACTATTACGCAGAAGCCGAGATCGTTGAAAAGCTGCGTTATCACTACGGGATCACCTTTACAACAGGATATCATGATCGTGAAAAAAAGATATTAGGGGAATAGGGTTGATTTCAGATGGTAACGGTATAGAGAGAGTCTACATATTTGAAGGTGAAGTTTAGGAGAAGGTCGAATGTATGTATCAATATCATATTAAACAATGGATGGAGTTGTATCAAATTTATTGAAACAACATCGTGGAGGGTCCGGCAAAATGACAGACCGACTAATCCGATTAATGCGCATTATCACACTGGTGCAGGCCAAGCCGGGCATACTGGCACGTGAGCTCGCCCAGCGATGCGAGACGACGGAAAGGACGATATACCGCGACATGGAGGCCCTCAGTGCAATGCATATCCCGATCGCCAATATGGGACACGGACAAGGGTACATGTTTATCAGCCAATTTGCCATGTATCCGCTAAATTGGTCTGATGAAGAAGCCCAAGCTTTCATGCATCTTGCTGAAGTTATGGAGAATATTCGTCCTTTGCTGAAACCTGCTTTTGAGAGCGCTTATGAGAAAGTGGTTGCTTCGAGTCAGAAAAACAAAACAGAACGAGTGGAATGGTCGGAGCAAATTAGTGGATTGTTCAAAGCGGGATTGCCCGCATGGCAAAATGAAAACAACGATTCGCAGAATCAATCCATGATTACCCTGCTTCAGGCTGGCATTTCACAGAACACCATTGAAGGGGAGTATCTGTCTCAAGGTAAAAAAGGGATCGTACGTATAGATCCTTACTGTCTTATCCCTCGTGAATACAGATTTGAGCTGTTAGGGTATTGTCACCTGTCGGAGAAACTTCGAATATTTCAGGTGAGCCGGCTGCAAAGGATACGGATATTGCCACGCACGTTTCGCAAAGAGGATTATCTGATGCAATCACACTTCCGCATTCCTTGGGCATACGAGGGAAGTACGGAGTGGACTGCGTTCAAAATTCGATTTGCACCCCATGCTGTGGAACGTGTGATGCAGGAGCAATTTTTTATGCGACCCATCCTAACCATTGAACCGGAAGGTAGCCTGTTATTTGAAGCCATATTAAGTGATGTTGACGAATTTCTCGTATGGATATCTAAATATGGACCTGATGCGGAAATTCTCGAACCTGAGATCTGCCGCATCAAGATGAAAGAACGCCTAAACTATTGGCAACAAATGTACAATAAAAGTTGAGATTAGAATGCCATCCATCCTAAGCCAAGACACGATTAAGTACTGTGCTGTGGACGGTTACTCTTTGGTTTTGAAAAGGCTTGCCAGATTGCCAAATGGAGATTCTTTTTCTTCATCTTCTGTGGAGCTGGAATAGACAACCTTGGAAGTAATGCCCTCATCATCGGCTGCACAGTTATTTTCCAGAGTGAAACGGTCAAATTGATGCATAAACACCTTGGCTGTATTGATGGCATCATCCAAAGCACGGTGCTGGGTACCATCAAATTCAATTCCGCAGATTTCAAGAGCCTGAGCGAGTCCGAGTTGACGGAACTTACCTTCTTTACGAACGGTGCGGGACCATTGTTGCTGGAGATCGTTATGATTGGTGATCCAGGCCACATCAAGTTGATGGGTGCGACAATGAGAGATCAGTTTGCTGCGGTCATCGGGTCCCCAGGAACACATGTAATAGGGGTCACTTCCCATCCAGGCAATGAATTGGTTCAATGCTGCCGGAAAAAGAGGCGCTGCATCAATATCTTTCTGTGTGATACCTGTAAATTGAATTGTGTCAGTGGACAGAACAGACTTATTGGAAGGACGAACATACGTATGGAACGTATCCGTTACGACCAATCCATCCGCACTTTCCGTAACTTTGACGGCACCGATATCAATAATTTCAGAAGAATAGCGAGTATTGCGGCTTACCGTGAATTCAAGATCATATATGATATATGGCATAGGACAAGCTCCTTTATCAATTAATACCTGTGATAGCTTTCTATTTCTCTATATTACAGGGAACGTGCTGCCATGTCAGCCATCGCTATAGAATTCATTGTAGTCAGGATGAACGGACAGTCTGAGTGTTTAATGATCTTTCTGATGCATTTCCGGTTTTGGTAAGTCTTTACTTCACAAAAAGTGGTCGTTATAATGAGGAAAGTTAGGGACTTTCCTATATTTTGTTTGTATCTATGGCAACATAAAAGTAGAACTTTCCGTCTTATTATCAAAACTTCCTAACACCGTTTGAAGTGTTGGGGAGTTTTTTATTATTTATGGCATACTCATGTAGGAAAGGAGAAAAAGTTAGTCGGTTGTTGGTATAACATAGGAAAACTACTTCACGAGTTAGTATTATTGAATTTAAAGTACATATGGAGGTTTGTTTCTTTGATTAGTAGAAAATTGAAAATAACAGCAATTACAGCTAGTGTGTTTATTGTTTTAATGAGCGCTGCATATGGTGCATTCTATATTTGGAACAAGAATTATAAATTTAATAATAATTATGTATGGCAGCCTTTGGAGGACGTGCAATCTACACTAAACCTGAAAGATTCCTATAACGTTATTGTAGCTGGAACGGATCCGGAAGGTATTACCGCTGCCTTATCAGCTGCTCGTAATGGGATGCGTGTATTGCTGGTGGAAGCAAGAGATCGCAACATGTTGGGAGGATTGTTGACCGAGGGAGGCCTTAATACGCTGGATCTAAATTATTCCCCTGAACAACCGCAGTTATTGAGTAGTTTACGGCAGCCTGACTTTTTGAACAAAGGCATTTTTCAGGAATGGTTTGACCAGATCGAGGGTAGTTCATTTGATACCAATACAGCGGCTAACATTTTCTATCGGATGGTTCGTTCTGAACCTAATATTGACCTGTTGATGAATGCTAAGGAATTAGTTCCACTTACTGAACAATCTACGGGAGATCAAACGACAATAACGGGTATGAGCATAACTAAAGAAGATGGAACAACTGTTCAGATCTCAACCCGCTCCATCATTGATGCAACGCAAGATGCGGATATTGCAGCCGCTGCAGGAGTTCCATACTCCATAGGTAGACAAGATATTGGAGATGGTAAATCCAAAATGGTCTCTACGCTTGTATTCAAGCTAAGCGGTGTTACTGATGAGGTATGGCAAAAGTTTAGGGAAAGAGAGGGAACCGGGGTTGATAAGATGAGTGCTTGGGGGTACGGTGATGCTAGAAAATATGAATCCTCCAATCCACAATATATTAAGATTCGCAGTCTGAATATCGGAAGACAAAATGATGATACAATCTTGATTAATACGATGCAAATCTTTGGGGTAGATCCGTTAGATCCGATATCTGTGAAAAAAGGTCTGAAAATCGGGCGTAAAGAAGCCCCACTAATTGTTGATTTTCTGAAGAAAAATTATGATGAATTTGCAGGGCTAGAATATGCTGGAACAGCGAACGAACTTTACGTGAGGGAGTCACGTCATATCTATGGCGAGTACCGATTAACATTAGCTGATGTCATGGAAAATCGTGATCATTGGGATGCCATCGGATACGGCTCATACGATATTGATATTCAGAGCACAAGTGTTGGAAATCCCGGCACAATTATGTTAAGTCCAATTCAATATGGTGTACCCTTTCGCTCGCTCGTACCACTAAAGGTTGATGGTTTGCTCGTCGTTGGACGTGCAGCAAGTTATGATACAATCCCACACGGTAGTGCAAGAGTTGTCCCACTGGGAATGGCAGAGGGAGAAGCAGCAGGGGCAGCGGTCAAGCTGGCATATATCCATAAGGAGTCCTTCCGCGAACTCTCAACTTCAGAAGAGCGAGCATCTGAACTACGTAAGATGCTGGAGAATCAGGGTATGGATCTGAAAGTACATCGTTTCGAGCAGCCTGATTACATGGAGCATAAGGATTACAAGGGATTATTGGCTGCAGCGAGTATGTATATGACTTCAGGCAATTATAATAACGATGGTTGGGAACTGGATAAAGGAATGAATCCAGAACGATTTTTAAGTAAATTGAAAAGAATGCAAGCGATGTTTCCAGAAGCCTACACAGGGAGTGCCGACCAAGCTCTAGCAAATATGGAGAATGCCGTAACCCCACCTTTAACGTTGGATCAGGCTGCGTATATGTTATGTCTGGCAATGGGATCTTCAGAAACAGAAACTTCACTTGAACAGGCACTTGCTCAATTACAAACGCAAAAGTTTATAAGTGCCGACACGCTTGCTGGCATTGCTGACAAGAACAATCTTACCAATGGGGATGCGTTTATGCTCATTCGTGATGTAGTGGAGTATTATTCTGGAGTTGTATACGACTAATTGGTTGACAATTACTTGTAAATGAACTAATGTGGTCAAAAATGATAACAGCGTTATAACGAGGACATGATTGTGCAAGCCAGCTTCAACAGAGAGGGAACAGTGTGGTGCAAGGTTCCTGTAGCTGCTTCATAAATTCCTACCTCGCGAGCTGCGGAAGAGAATGCCCATACAGGGTTGCAACCTCCGCCGGCAGGGCCCGTTATGCCCCGTAGGACTGCATGTTACAGATCGCATAGGTTGCGAACGGATTAATTTGCAGTTAAATAAGGGTGGTACCACGACACATTCGTCCCTTGACGGATGTGTCTTTTTGCTGTTTATGCGCCGTATTTGATAACAAAAAGGAAGATTAGGAGTGTGTTATGATGCGTCAAAGTGAAATGCTTGTCCCAACCTTACGTGAAGCGCCAGCGGAGGCAGATGCGGCGGGACATCGCTGGTTACTGCGTTCCGGTATGATTCGCCAACTGGCTGCGGGAATTTACAGTTACCTGCCCCTTGGACGGCGTATATTGTTAAATGTTGAACGGATCGTTCGTGAAGAGATGGATCGTGCGGGATGTCAGGAAGTGTTGCTGCCGATTATGCAGCCTGCGGAGTTGTGGGAAGAATCCGGAAGATACACACAGTATGGTCCCGAATTGATGCGTCTGAAGGATCGTCATGCACGGGAATTTGCTCTTGGACCAACACATGAGGAAGTCGTAACCGCTTTAGCGCGGGACGAGGTGAGTTCGTATCGTAAGCTGCCATTCACCCTGTACCAGATCGGAACCAAGTTCCGGGATGAACGCCGTCCTCGATTTGGATTGCTGCGTGGACGTGAGTTCATCATGAAGGATGCGTACTCTTTTGCTTCGGACTGGGAAGAGCTTGATCGTACTTATCAGGCGATGAACACAGCGTATAGTCGCATTCTGGAGCGTTGTGGTCTGGACTATATCCGTGTTGAAGCGGACGCTGGAACGATTGGCGGTCAAGGGGAAACACACGAGTTCATGGCTCTTGCTGATGTGGGTGAGGACACAATTGTAACCTGCAAACATTGTGGATATGCTGCAAATCTGGAGAAAGCGGGTTATCAGACTTCTGGATATATTGAGAAAAAAGAAGGAAGCTTGGAAGTTCCAGCCGACTTTGCGAGTTCAGACTCAATTCAAACGGATGAACATTCAGGAGCGGAAAATGTAGTACGCATCTCCACACCTGGCGTTCGTACGATCGCAGAGTTAAGTTCCTTTGTGGGCGAAGGGGCTGAACATATGATCAAAACGCTGCTTTATGTGGCGGATGGTCAGCTCGTCGCTGCGCTTGTGCGTGGAGATCATGAATTGAATGACATCGCATTAAAGCAGGTGTTGGGGGCAGAGGAACTCATCCTTGCAGACGATGCAGCCATTGCGGCACATCCAAATCTGAAGGTAGGATTCCTGGGTCCGATTGGACTAAATCTGCCGATGGTAGTGGACGCTGACGTGGCAGTGATGAAGAGTGCAATTACAGGAGCCAATGAAGTGGATGTGCATGTTTCCGGCGTACGCCCAGGCATTGATTTTGCATTGGAGCGAGTAGAACGAATTCGCTTTGCCGCTGAAGGGGATGCTTGTCCAACATGTGGATCACCGCTTGTGTTTACCAAAGGTATTGAGGTTGGACACATTTTCAAATTGGGAACAAAATATAGTGATGCCATGGGCGCTTCATTCCTGGATCGTAATGGTCGGCAGTGTGCGCCAGTCATGGGATGTTACGGCATTGGCGTATCCCGCCTGATGGCCGCAATAGCTGAGCAGTATGCAGGAGATGATGGCATAAGATGGCCTGCCGCTGTTGCGCCTTATGATGTGCATCTGATTACAGTAAGCTGGAAGGATGAGCAGCAGCGTCAGCTCACCCTCGAGCTGGAAAAACAATTGATCGATGGCGGTTTCACCGTATTGGTTGATGACCGGGATGAACGTCCGGGTGTGAAATTCAAGGATGCAGAGCTGATCGGATTGCCTGTGCAGATCGTTATTGGCCGAGGAGCAGCAGAAGGACAGGTCGAACTGGGATCACACGCACTTGCAGCATCAGGTGAATCGAAACGAATCGGGTTGACGGCACAGGAGGCTGTGCTTTATGTGAAGGAACAACTCACTTCCTAAATTCAGGGGATTTTCTAATTATATGAGTTTATATAATAGTACCGAATATGATGCGGTAGATGATTTTGATTGCTGAAATTCCAATGAGAGCATGAAAAAGAGGGCTATAGGCATGCAATTTGGCAGGATTTTATGAGTGATATCATACGAAATAACTATATTTGGACATATGTATTTAGTATACAAATGATTTTATGATTAAGGAATTGAAGATGATCATACGCAGGCGGATTTATGTGCAAGTATGCAATGTTGAGAAGATAGAGATGTCGAAATTAAATGTACAATAACCGCATGAACACGGTAATTCCGGTGAGTTTTTATATAGTTCGGTGTCGAAGGCACATGATAAAGTAGGTCCGTAAAGGCCTGGCTGGGATTTATTTTTGCCTCAGATGATTGTCAGGATTAGCAGGATATGTCCACAGGAAATGTTCAAGTATCTGATGTGGATTGATGTTTAAGAACGGAGATACAAAGGGTGTCCCCTTAACCAGTAATCTGGCCTGAGGGACACCCTTTTTGTTGTGACAAGATAGATCCGTATGCTGATGCACTATAAGCGGTCATTCCTATATGCACTTTGCTTTGCTGAGCTTAAGAAGCTGCAGGCAATTTCAATTGTTGACCTGGATAAATCCAGTGTGGATTTTTGATATTGTTCAGCTTTTGCAATGCCTGCCAAGTTGTACCGTATTGTTTGGAGATAGAATACAGGGAATCTCCGGATTTCACAACATGCAGTTTGGCTGGAGCTGGTTTACTTGGTGTTGGTTTAGACGGTTTTTCCGGTTTTGGTGTTTCTGGTTTTGGCTTGGTTGGAGCTGGTGTTTCTGTTACCGGAGTTTCCGGCTCTACTGCAGGTTTTTTCGCTTCACTGATCCGACCATCTGTTTTGATGTCTACAGCGCCAAGCTTCTGCATGTAATTGATCAATGCTTCGTCCAGCGCGCCATACATACCCGTAGTTGGATATTTGGCAAACATGGTGTATTCGTCACCACCAACAGCTGTGAAATCATTGGTTGCCAGTGTATACGTTGCTTCCGGATCAAGGGCTTTATCACCCACGGTTACGGAATGTACACGGCTACCTTCTGCAGCGGAAGTGTCAATTTTGAACTTGATACCAGATACTTGCGGGAATCCACCGCTTGGTTCAGGGTAGGAAGCTACACCGACTTCAAGGGCTGCCAGAATATCGGACCCTTTCACTTCAAGGGTTACCACTTGATTACCAAAAGGAAGCACTGTGATGATATCACCTTTGGTTACGATCCCTTTTTCGATGGAAGCACGGATACCACCACCGTTAGTCAATGCGATATCGGCTTTGCTGACATCACGAATGGCATCTGCAAGCAGGTCACCCAGGTTAGTTTCTCCTGCACGTACCTGTTCACGTTTACCATCCAGCAGAATAGCTGTATTGGCTACTTCTTCTTTCAAAATAGGTTCTTGTTCTTTTTGAATGGAGTTCACGAGAGTCGCGACTTTCTCATTCGGTTTGATGTCTTTTGCTTCAGTTTCATCAATTAATGTTGCTTGTTTTTTCGTTACTTTACCACCGTCTACCCACAGATCGATGACACCTACGTAGTTAGTGTATTCTCCTGCACTTGCAATCAATGTTCCATTATCGGATACAAGGCCATCTTGCAGTACAGTGTGGCTGTGACCATCGATGAATACATCGATGCCAGGAACTTCTTTAACAACTTTAAAGCTAGTATCCGTGCTGGACGCATCTTGACCAAGGTGTCCCAATACCACAACAACATCTACTTTGCTGCGGATTTCGTTCACCAGAACTTTGGCTTCCGCAGATGGATCTGTAATATCAAGACCTTCTACGTTTTTTGGGTTCGTTTTGTACAACGTTTCCGGTGTAGTCAAAGCGATGATACCAATTTTCACGCCATCCACCTCTTTAATGAGGTAAGGATCGAAGAGACGTGTTCCGTCTTTTTTCTTCACATTGGCACTCAGCATGGGGAAGTTCATCATGTCTGCCAGTTCGATCAGACGATCCGAACCGTAGTTGAATTCGTGGTTACCCGGTACGATGGCTTGGTATCCCATTTCATTCATGACTTTCACGATGCTCTCACCATTCACAAGAGTGGCAAATGTTGTACCATGCACAGCATCTCCAGCATCGAGCAAGAGTGTGTTAGGGTTTTCGCTACGATATTTGTCAGCGATTCCAGCTACTTTGGCAAAACCCATAGCAGGTGAAGATTCAACTGCACGGGCATGCGTATCATTCGTATGTAGAATGGTAATGTGTTTACCTGTGCCCGGAGTGGTATCCGTTGCAGCTGCGGCAATACCTACACTGCCAAACAGCAAACAGACCGTTAGCAGAAGTGAAACGTAATTCTTCCAGATTTTCATATGAATCCGAAACCTCCCCAAATAATAATCTACTTGAGCGTTTACATAGCTCACGTAGTATTTTAACAGACTATTATTAGGAAATCTCGCGAATTACGTAAAAATACGTAACCTGAAAGTGACATGTAAATCTGCTGTTGGAAAATATAATCTTCGGAAAGAACGTATGTTCTTAAAGTGTGTAAAAAAAATGCTGCGCTTCACGCGGCAGTCCGGTACGTAAACAAAATTTCTCCAAAGATTCATCCGGTTCAGGCATCACTCCTGAGGTTAGCAATTGAATGGCGAAACGATTGGCCTGTCTTTCCAGCTTGCCTGGAGCAAAATAGGAATGTTCCTCCAGAAAGAATCGATTAATCCCTTTATGAAGCCGGTCGTGTCCAAGCTCATGGGCGCACACGAACCGTTGCCATTCCGGCGGCAAATCATTGTGTATGACGATAAACCTGCGCCGGAGCTTGCGAAAGTAGAGTCCCTTGGTGGACTTCCCCAAATTGGTGAAACGAATCTGTATTCCAACCGCGCGGGCAATGCTGAAAGGGCAGTTGGTCCGGTGTTTTCGAATCAGCTTTGTTACGATGTCATCCATATGATCTCACCTGCTGCCTCATTAAATTCAGTGGGTCTTGCCTCATGGGCGATTGTCCGATTCGTCTGTCTTTTTGCGTTTGTTCATCTGTTTGGCTTCCCAGAACAGACCTGTCAGCACATCCTTGATTCGTTTCTTGTCCTCTTCATCGAGTGGAATGCCGTCAAACATCAGATCATCATCATCTTCCAGCATCTTTTTGAAATCACGACGGTCTTTGTATGTAGCCCACTCCGGTACGTCCTGAAGTTCAGCAGCACTCCCTGGTTCAATATAACCTGCCTGTTTCATCATCTCTGTATAGGGCACCGAGAGTGCATCTGAAATCTTGCGGATGGTCGCTGGTTTCGGCACACCCCGGACCCCATTCTCAATACGTGAAATCTGTGAGTTGCTTATTCCGGCTGCTTCGGCGAGCTGATTGATGCTGTATCCCTGTTGCTCGCGCAGTTGTTTCATATAAGGACCAAAAGCGTGCTCCACAATTATGCCAACTCCTTCGATTCGTACAAGTGCTTGAGTTATAAATTAAGAGAGCTCGTGCTGCACAGATCACTCCGATGACAGAACAACCTTCCGATCGCTGTTATCCCCGAATTTCCTGAATGTATATCTTCATAGGTGGAATTTCGGTGATAAAGGCGAACGCTTCGCTTCTTCAGGTTCTTTCTGTCCTCTCCGTTAACGTGCATATCTAATCCACATCTTAACTTATAAAAATCAAATGACTTATACGGAAGTTCATTAATTAAACAGTACTATAACGTATATATACCATTAGGTAAAGAGATATGAAACAATTATGCCAAAAGGCATAGGAAATGAGAGCGAAGGTTTTATTTTATCGTCAAAACGAACCAAAATGAAGGTTTACTCCGATCTCCAGAAAGTGGTATCCTCAAATAGAAATACGAACACTATACGAACAAAATGTAACAATGACACAGGTTGGATTTTAGAAGTGACTCTTTAAAAAGTTGAATTCCCCGGATTATAGCAGTTTGGAGTGATTCCAAAAGGCAACAGGGGGAAATTAAAAAAATGTCGTTACTTTTTTGGAAAACTGGACAACTCTATGAATAAGAGCGTTTTGCCATCGTGCAAAGAACGATTGCAAAACAACATGACGTGAACGATAGAGTGAGTGATATGAAGAATACTAAAGGAGGAAGATAAATATGGAATTGATGCTGCCTGAATTGGACCGACGCAAAACGCAAACAGCTGTTGAAGCTGCACTGGAAAAATACCGAATCTATAAAACCATAGCATTTGAAGAACGAGAGGTTATGGTGACGGCAAGTTATGCCGAGCGTTTCCACGGTGCAACCAATGTGACGGGTGATTCCACGGCGAGAACGGCGATCTACAATGTGGACGTGCAGCGCGCACGTCAGGCATACTGCGATACGATTGATTTTGTTGTATCCCGGCTGAGTGAAAAGGAACGTGTACTCGTCTGTGAACGATATCTGAAAGACGATGATGTGTTTGACTATAAAGTGTATAACCATGTGTTTGATCCGCCTGTCAGCAAGGATACGTATACGAAGATTCGTACACGTGCTTTCTACAAAATGGCGCTGGCTCTGTCAGATCGAGGTCTGATTAATATGGAGCCTTTGTCTGTGTCCCGCAAAGAGCGACAGAAGCTGGGCTGAGTGAGCGATTGAAGAAGTTGATCCTTTAATATCCAGGGTGGATTGGTTACAATAGTTGAACAAACCACAGTTGGCACAGCCAAAGGAGAGAAGTCTGCGATGTCGGAAGAAGTCGGAATGCAGGAAATGATCACGTTGAAGACAATCGCGGAAACGCTCAATACGTCCAATGATCTGAACTTAATGCTGGATACCGTGGTCGGCAAATTACTGGAGTTGACCGGATTAACGGCAGGCTGGATGTTTCTGATTAATGAACGTGGAGACTATACCTGTGTTTCGGATTACAATCTGCCCCCGGCATTACTGCGTAAAGATAAAGAGCCCATGCGAACGGGTACCTGCTGGTGTGTGAACCGCTTTAAGGATGGTCAACTCAATCATGCGGTCAACATCATTAACTGTAAACGGCTGGAGGATGCCGTTGAATTCCAATGGGGAGATACCCATGATATTACCCACCATGCAACCGTCCCGTTAAGATCAGGTGAGAAGATGCTCGGCCTGCTCAACGTGGCTGCGCCAGCCAAGGAACATTTCAGCGACAGTGAACTGGCACTGTTACAGGGCGTGGCATACCAGATTGGTAGTGCGATAGAACGGATGAGATTGTATCGTGCGGAGCAGCGACGGGCTGATCTGTATGCCAAGCTGGGGGAGTTCAGCACGGCCTTGGGTCTTGCAGTGAACGAATGCAGCAATTCTGATACTTTTTCTTTAAAAGTTGTACAGCTGCTTGGGCAGCATTATGATTGGCCTTTTGCTACAATTATTCAGCAGAAAAACGGAATGTTCGTTTTGCAGGCAGCCTATGCAGATGATAAGGTTCGAACGTTATCAAGTACTCCGTTATCTTCAGAAGTGACGAGCCACATTAACCATATAATCAATAGTCATCGTGTAACATCTTTGTCTGGGACAGAGATCGCTGAGATATTTACCTTGTGCAAGCCTGACGAGACTATGAATTCCATTGCCTCGGGAATTGCTGCTCCCCTTCCATACCATACGCCAGGGGAAACGGGGATTCTGGTGATCGGAATAGGAACATCAGGTCCTGCGCAGGCGGACCGTGAAGTGCTGGAGGCAGTGGCTGAACATATTGCTGCCTCATGGGAGAGTCTGAAGCTGGCGGAGAATCGCCGCGAACTGGCACGACTCGAAGAGAGGAACCGGTTGGCTCGCGATCTGCATGATTCGGTTAATCAGATTTTATTTTCACTGTCGTTAACGGCTAAAGGCGCGGAAAGTATGTTATCCGGCTCCGAGCAGCTGCACCCGGCAGCGGAAGCGATGAAGGATATTCGGGCTTTGTCTCAGGAGGCTCTCAAGGAAATGCGCGCATTGATTATGCAGCTCCGTCCCGCGGGACTGGAAGCAGGGCTGCTCCATGCGCTACAGGAATACGGCACCAGCCAGGGGCTTCAAGTGGTGATGAATCGCACGGGAACGCGGTCTTTACCGCGTAATATAGAAGAAGCATTGTGGCGAATCGGACAGGAAGCGCTGAATAATGTACGGAAACACGCTGATGTTTCTTCTGCTGAGGTCACCCTCAAGTTAAGTGATCATGAAGTGGTGTTCACCGTCACAGATCAGGGAAAAGGTGGTGCGAACAGGCCAAAAGTGTCGTCTGGAAGCTCGCTTGGCCTGTCCATTATGAAGGAACGGGCCCAATCGCTCGGGGGCAGCTTAGAAATAGTGAGTTCTCCTCGCAAGGGAACAACAGTAACGGCAGTCATTCCACTTCCGTTCGAATCTGTATAAAGTCAGGGGGAAGAAGAGATGCCGATTACGATATTGCTCGCAGATGATCATGCGATGGTGAGACGAGGGTTGCACGTTTTTTTGACCACACAGCAAGACATGGAAGTTGTTGGTGAAGCATCGAACGGGCAGGAAGCTCTGGCGCAGGCGGAATTGTTAAAACCTGACGTGGTATTAATGGATCTGCATATGCCGGTCATGGACGGAATCGAAACAGCCAGACGGCTGCGTGCATTAATGCCAGGAACGCGAATTATTGTGCTCACATCGTTTTCGGATCAGGATCATGTCGTTCCTGCTGTGCGCGCAGGGGTGAAAGGATATCTACTCAAGGATATTGAACCGGAGGATCTGGCTGTGGCCATTCGCAATGTGCATGCAGGTCAGGTAGAATTGCATCCCGCCGCAGCAGGTCAATTGATGCATGTGATGGCTTCATCCGATTGGTCTATAAATGAACAGCAACCACAGCATATACCGACAGATCAGTCAGCAGACAGTCAAATTCAAGAGCTGAAGCAGGTTGGAAAATCAAATGAAACATCCTTTGGTGGTCCGGATATGCTTACTCGCCGTGAACAAGAGGTATTGGGGCTGATTGCTCAAGGATTGAGCAACAAGGAAATTGCAGTTCAATTGGTCATCACCGAAAAAACGGTCAAAACACATGTCAGTCATCTGCTGGACAAACTCGGACTGGCGGATCGGACACAAGCGGCTCTTCATGCTGTAAGAAATGGCTGGGTCGTCTGACCAATTCCGACATGTGTTCATACTTAAGTCGTATAAACTCAACCTAAAGGTTGAGTTTTTTGGTATTTCAAGTTAAGTCTATCTGCTGACGATTTGGATGCAAAAGAAAGGTAAGATAAGAGTAGAAATAACAGATCGGTTGAAACATGAGAGTTAAAATTATTAAAAAACCAAGGAGAGTGACATGAATGAATATTGTTATTTTGGCAGGCAGCAATCGGAACAATGCAACCAGTACACGTCTGGGAGAGTATGCGGTGGAGATTATTCGGGGTCAGGGACATCAAGCCAGCCTGTTTGATCTGTATCAAACACCGCTCCCATTCTACGCACCAGATGAAAAGCAGGCGGATCACGAACATCTGGCAGACCTGAACACGCGTATGCTCGCGGCAGATGCCATCATCCTGTCTACACCAGAGTATCACGGCAGTATTAGCGGTGTGCTCAAAAATGCACTGGATCACCTGAGCCAGGCTCATTTTAGCGGCAAGCCTGTCCTGTCCATCAGCTCCTCTGGCGGAGCGGTGGGGGTAAGTTCCCTTTTACAACTGCAAGCGATTGTCCGGAATCTGCATGGTATCAATGCCCAAGAGTGGATTTCCATTGGTGGTGCGCAGCGTAGACGATTCGAAGCAACATTTGACGGATACGAAGAGTACGAAGGCAGTCAGGATATAGAGGAACGGGTGCAGCGGGTTATTGGATCGTTTTTAAGTCTGGCCTTGACGTTAACGAATGCGCGAAATTCAATCATGAGTTGAGGACAAACGAAGATGAAATTGGGAAAAGGAAAAGAGGTTGAGCATTATGATTACAGGCATATTTGAAACACATCTAAACGTGACGGATCTGGAGAGATCCCATCATTTCTATGAAACGGTCCTGGGTTTACCTCATGCCTACGGGCAGAAAGAACGTGGAAACTCCTTCTACTGGATTGGTGGAAAAGGCAATGCCATGCTTGGATTGTGGCAAAAGGAACCTTCCGAGGTGAAACGTCAGCACTTTGCTTTTCATGTATCTCTGGAGGATATGAAACATGCAGTGGCTCACTTGGAGAACAAAGGAATCAAGACAAGCAACTTCCTGGATGATGATATCGGTGAACTGTACGTCTTCGGCTGGATGCCTGCGGTATCTGTGTATTTTACCGATCCGGATGGTCATTCGCTTGAATTCATCGCCATGCTCCCGGATGAAGCGAAGCCTGAGCTAGGCATGGTGCCGTGGAGTCAGTGGGAGGAGATGCAGGAGAAGACCGTATGATGATCGAAGAATTACAGTTATATACAACACGGCTGGAGGACCTCAAGCATTTTTATCGCGATACGTTGGGAATGAAAGTGTCCAATGCGACAGATCAGGCCTTCAACCTGCAGGTTGGAAGGACAAAGATGATTTTCAAACCGTGTGAAACAGATCATGAGCCCTTTTATCATGTGGCCTGGTTGATTCCAACGAATCGGTTCAAGGAAGCAAAGCAGTGGGCTGCATCTTGTGTTGTTTTAAGTAGGGAAGAACATCGGGATGAGACATACTCTGATAATTGGGACTCTCATTCTCTCTATTTTGAAGATCCGGCAGGCAATATTATCGAGCTGATTGCTCATCATCGTATTCAGAACGAGAGTGACCATGACTTCTCGACTCAAGATATATTACAGGTGTGTGAAGTTGGACTGGTGACGGAGGATGTTCTGTCTACGGTGAATGAGCTTCAGCAGATTGGACTCACGCGCTGGGGTGAGGTTAATGATACCTTTGCTCCTGTAGGAGATGTACATGGTTTATTTATTGTGGTGAAGAAGGATCGGACGTGGTTTTTCTCTACGCAAAAAGCAGAGATCTATCCGCTGGAAGTATCCATTCATGGCGTGGGCAAGCTTCGAATTGGCTAAACTTTGCATTCCGGGGCAAAACGGGCATATGTGGAGCATTTCCATCATGTTATAGAAGTAAACGCTTTATTTATTAATTAGGATATATAAGTTGAACTAAATTTACACGATAACGGAGAGGACAGATCTTAGTTCAACTTATATAGTTTCTCTGATGGACTTACATATGATGAAGGGTGGTGGCAAGCTTGGATCGACGTTTGTTGGAAGAGGGACTATCGATTATCGTTTCCAGTCGGGAACGTACAGGAGATCTGTGGCACGCCCATTATGGGGCGGGTGCAATTGCGGCATATTTTTGGGTACGGGAAAATCGTCTCACTGCCCTTGCCGCCGGCAGTGTTACCGCCGAAGCAAAAGCCATGCTTCGCCAGCATGGAATCAGCCCTGGTCAGACCTCTCCGATTGGTGAGATGATGCCTAGGGAAGATGCCGAAGCGCGTATTACGGACGCATTGGATCGAACGATTGGAGAGCTGCACTGGGTTGGACACCAGGCCATCTACGGGGCAATCAGTCTGAAAGCTATTCGCGAACTGGATGGATGGGGCACTGCGGAGGATATTGGTCGGCTGGTTGAACTGATTGATTCATTCAATCAAACTATCCCGGGAAGATCCTGGATGAACACAACGCTGAAAGAAATTCGCAGTCTGAAGCCAGAAAAAAGCGATGGTTTCCCCGAGATTGAAGATCCAGTTCAGTTGTCACGCCTGATTCTGGATGAGCTTGGTGCGTTCCAGACCATATATCACGCGGAAGCGCATCATGACCTGATTGGTCATATGCTCACCTACGGACATGCGCTTAATATATTATATGAATTGGGTTATCCGGCATTATTCCACAAAGGCATTCCGCCTTTCCTTACCATGGTGAAGGCACTACGCTTAAGCCGAGATGTGGATATTGAACAGGCGATGCCGACATTGCAATCACCCGTAGACCTGCTGCCACTGGAACGAGCGGAACGATCAGTGGCGCTCCCTCATGAGCTGGAATATTGGCTCACCGACAGACGTTCCCGTGACTGGAACGGAGGTCATATATTCAAATTCCCGTTCAGCTTCTATCATCATGCCAAGAACGGGGAGCCCGTACCGGAAACATGGGAGAATTTTCGTTATATCATCGCGTGAGATAAACATTCATTTCAAAAGGGGTGTCCGTCATGAAGGACACCCCTTGTAGGCATTATTCTGGGTTTACCGAATTGTGGGCAGCCTGCACCTTTTTAACGGGGCCAAATTTCAAGGATAAAAAGGATCAGCATGACTCTGGACACCAGCATGTATGGTGATTTTCGTACGGGCTGACGCGCTGCCCATATTCCCCAGGAACTCATAAGTGCAATACTCCCCCAGAACATCCATAAGGAGATGCCTTCGGGTGTAAATAGAAAGGACAGCTTGGGCAGTCCCCTGTTGCCAGCCCCAAGAAGAACAGTGGTCATATAGACGAGGACAAGGAAAAACAACTCGAAGAGCAGGGTTTGCAGCCAGAAATAATAGATGTTGAACACTCGTAGCATGATGACTGTGATCAGGATAAACAGGATACCAACGGATAAGAATGTTGCCCCAGTCCATCCAATGAGAGATGTTGTTATAACATCTGTTTCCTGATATAAGATGTACATTCCCAACGCATACATAGCGGGGCCCGCCATATAACTGGTGACAGCAATCCAAAGATAGAAGAAATACCTTTTCTTCATGGTCATATCCATCCTTTATTGTTCGTAGGATTTGAAAGCTACTTATGTCATATAAACATCATCAGGATGGGTTTGGTTGGGTTATCGATAGGAGTTTCACGCGAGAAATCGGCATTTAACCGCCATAAAGACGACCACATTCATGCGTAATTCATCCCGATTACCATCAGCGCAAGTGGGGAAAGGCGGTAAAATGGTATTATCGGATCAGCAGCAAGGAAGACACACTGACAGCTCATACGCTAAAGTACAGACCGGCCATGGGGCCGGTTTTTTAATTCGGTGATTGCATCCTTGCCCTGATCGGGTATTAAAGACTAGATATATAAGTTGAACTAACGATTTACACGAGAACGAAGAGGACAGAAATAACCTGAAGAAGTGGAGCGTGCGCCTTTATCCACGGATTTCTACCTTTATATAAGTGGATCAAGAAAATCCGGGGATAACAGCGATCGGAAGGTTGTTCTGTCATCGAAGTGGCAAGTGTAAATATTCTGTAGTTCAACTTATATAGATAACAGGAGGCTACGTGATATGAAAACAGTATTGTATGTTCCACTGGATGATCGTCCAGCGAATCTGGATGATGTGATTGTGCAAGGGAAAGCAGCCGGTATCCATATCGTTACACCGAACCTGAGTGATATTAAGAATCGTCTGGACTCGGAGAAAACCGTAGATGGCACAACGCTGCTCGGCACCTCCACGCCGGTTTATGGCAAACCGTCCAAGATTCACGACTTTATTCTGAAACATGCTGCCAAGGTCGACGGATTCATTATCTCATCCGATATGCTCGCCTATGGCGGTCTGATTGGCAGTCGTCAGCTCCGCGGAGATGGTGGAGACGTCTATCCGGAATACGATGAAGAAACCACGCGTTTGCTGGATGTGATCCGCGTGATCAAGCAGAAATATCCACGCAAACCCGTATTTGTAATGGACACCATCATGCGTTTGGCTACAACCTCGTTTGCAGATGGCTTGGCGCTCGATGCATATAATGAGTCCCGTGCGTTGATGCAGCAGCCTCGTCAGACATACACTGAGTTTGAGGATATTATTCAAGGATATAACCTGTCCCCCGATGGGGCGGAATATGGGACAACGACCTATTTTGATAAAGAACAGTATTACAACACAAGACAACATAAATTCAAAACAAATCTGTACATTCTGGATCAGCTGGCTCGCACAGGTTATATCGATTTCCTCGCGGTTGGCGTCGACGATGCCAACACGCAGGGTGTTCAGATCAATGAAATCAACTATGTAGAAGCGCGGATCAATGAATGGCTGGGTGGAACCAATGGACAAAATCCGGATCGTGCGATCATCCTGCCGGATGCAGATGGTCTGGGGCACGCTTTGGTCGCTCGCATGGCTAACCAGTTGTTCCGAGGTGGGGCGAGGACACGTTACGCAGTGAAATATTTTGGTCCTCACGGCAATACCATCATTAACACGTATGAATACATGGATGTACACGAGAATGTGGTTCGTCATGTGGATATTGTAGGTGGTGTGCTTGTAGCGGATTCGGCATATCCTGAACCTGAGGTGGTGACGGATGTGGGTGCTGGCTTGGAAAATGAACAGCTAGTGGCTGTAGCAGCCGATCAAGTTGTCCCGTTTGACATGACCTCCGAACTGGATCGTATGACGAAGGGTCACCCGGGTAATTCCGGAGAGAACACGGGCATCGACATCGAGATTATTGCCATTACCGCTCTGGATCAGGTGCAAGCTGCGTTGGAGCAATTGACGCTAAATAGTGAGCAAGGTCTGCCTTCGGTATTGATTGATTTTGTGGGTAAAGGACCAGCCAATGTTGATGTTGCTGAAGCGTTGCTAAACAGTCCGTATACCGGGCGGGTTCTGGGATACAGTGCTTGGAATACACCGGGCAACAAGATCGGTATTGCCGTAGGCATGGGACAGTCGAGGTACGCGTTAATTACAACAGAGAAGCTTGAGCATAAGTTGCGAGATGCAATGAATGCGCATGGCTCGCTGTTGTTTAAGCGTTTCCTGAAGGATTATTATTACAAAGCGGTAGCGATTGCGGACATCCGTACGTATTCCCGAGCCCATGCGCTGTATACCAACGTGGCTACCCTTTCGGATCAAAATATGTTGCTGTTCAACTCAGAGGAAGACTATGCCCATTTGCAAACATTGCTCCGTGATTTGATGCAGACTTATACCACGGCACTTGCGAATAAAACAGCCTTCCAGACAGGCAATGCGGCGATTAAACAGATCTGTAATGACGAATTGTCCTATGCGACGTATGCTAGTGCGCTGCTGGAATATGCGAATCCTGATTTCATCTGGGGCCGTGCATTTGAGATTACGTTGAATCCGCAAGTTACGCTGAACTAAACGGTTATCTCACCATGGGCTCCTCATGTTTAGGATAATCACTGGTATGACTGTACTGCTTAATCTCTCCATTGTTAAAAATGATATATTGATAATTCGCTTCGAGTTCATCCGCGAATGTTACTGAGGCACCGTAAGGTGCTTCAGAACTTTTTGAGGAGTAAGTACCTTGTACTTCGATAAGCTGTTCGGGTGAATAACCTTTCTGTTCAATCAGGTAAGTGGTTACCTGTTGTTCAGCATCATTTTTCTTGAGCGGATTACCAAGCAGTCCGAAGTAAGCCCAGCAGGATATTCCGAGTATAAATGCTAAGATGACAAGTGAAGTGATCTTGAATGTTTTACTCATAGGTATTTCTCCTTCTTTTACGTAAGCGACAATGAATTTGATAATAAAATATTAATATATTTGGATAAATTTATCAATTTATTGAACTTAACGCTCGGTTAGTTATTTTTTTAAATGATGATTGCAGAATCGTCTTTTTTCCACCCGAACGACTCCCTTAATCGCACCGAAGTCGTACGGAACACCATCCGCGCTAGGAATAAAAGGGTGTAAGATTGTATTATCGGATCAATAACAAGGGACGCACCGAAAGCACATACGCTAATGTACAGACCGGCCAGGTGGCCGGTCTTTTTGATGCGGTGAATGTAGTCCCGGTACTGGTTCGGTCGGAACACAGACTCTGAGTTAAAAGGGGGAGTCTACTGCAGCTGCTGCATTGTCGCTGCACGGTGTGGGCAGATCTCAAACTTGCAGCCAAAGGGGGCGAAATGAATGTGTCTATGAGAAATGAAATTAGCACTGCCGTGAGTATCAGTAAAATGAGTACGCTCATTAAAAAAACGCTGAAACAGAAGCTCGCGGTACTTGTACCAGAGTGGGACGGTCGTGTGCTGGATGCACCTGCGTCAGGCGAGGTGTTGGCCGGGCCTTGTGCCGTGGTTGCGTTTGCCGAAGAGGTGCCGAAGTCAGCTTGGGCGGGGTATCGACGGATCATCAAAATCTCACCATACGCTCGTCCGGAAGATGGCGGCGCTGAACAAGTGGAAGCTTGGTCAGCCCTTCTAATTGATGGGTTGCACCAGGTAAGACTGATGGATGAAGCAGATGAGGCCTTCACTTGCATCTATCTGGGTTCTTCAGATAGTGATCGGGTGGATGCCGGGTCTGGAAAGTTTACACGCAGTCTGCGGTTCGGGGTGTATGTTCCCGAAGGCTTGGGAGCTGTCCTCGCTGAAACAGGCGACGCGTGGTTAGCTGCGCTTCAAGACTGGACAAAGCAAGAGCTTGGCTCGAACTGGTCGGTATATGGGGATGCCTGGCCCGGAGGATATGAGATGCCGTCTGTGTTATGGCGAATGGCCGGATGCAGCACGTCTGTGGCGGGCACCTCAGCATTGGAGGTTCGACAACAGTGGATTGGACATGTGCTCACCGATCATTCGGTGCTAACACGCCAGACTGTTACCCGGTTGGTAGAGCAACTTGCGGTCCAAGCTCGTCTTGCCGTAACTGAAACGGGTGGGGAAGAGCACAAAAATAATACACGGTATGTGACGGTGGATGAGGTAACGGCAGATCTGCAAACCGATGCGTATCTGAACGGACAGATTCGCCTGACGTTGCAACAGCGGATTCGTCGTCCGGGTACGAATGTACCTTTGATTCGTGAGATTCACCATAGTAAAGGTATGGAGTAAACGTTAGTCGAGAGGAACCTTCTATTAGAGGTTGTTCAAAAAGCCCGCTTTTGATTACAAAGGATGCCTAACGGCATCATCAGCATCGAATATGGAATTCAGCCGAAAAAGCATATGCTTACGATGATTGTTTCCTTCGGAAACATGTAGTTGCTCACGTAGTTTTCCCTACGCTCTGCTACTCCATTTCTAACTTCATCCCATCTTCTCGGTACTGAAAACGGATCTTTTTGAACATGCACTTTTAAGAGTGGTTCCAGATTATAGCTTTGAAATGATAGATGTAGCTTCAATATTATAGCTTCATATTCATAGGATCAAAAATTAATAGATCAAGCTTAAAGATCATCGATTCACGAATTAGAAGTCCAACAAATGAGGTGAGATGGCAATGGCAAGCTCAGTGAAAAAAAGCAAACAGACAGCCCCGCGGTATACACGGGCAGAACTGATGAATCATGCAGAAGCCCTCTTTGCCGTTAAGGCAGAGGTGCTGTACGGTGCGCTGTACGAAGCGGCGCAAGAGACGTTTTCCATTGAAGAAACGCAAGAACGAATTAACCAATTTATGAAAGCGAAGGTGAAGGGATAATGGCAGGTGGAACTTGGGAGCAAACGAATCGTCCGGTCCTTCCGGGATTATATATGAATTTTCAGGCGGCAGCATCTTCGGCCATTCAAGCAGGTACGCGGGGAACGGTCGTTGTGCCAATTAAGGCCAACTGGGGACCGGTAGGAACTTTTGTTGAGGTAGGGAGCGAAGCAGCGATTGAACGTATTTATGCGGCGAATGTGCTGGACAACGGTACGGCTTATACGTCCTTGAAGCTTGCCCTGTTGGGTGGACCGAAGAAGCTGCTCGCTTATCGGGTAGCAAGTGCTGCGGCCAAAGCAGCCACGCTTACTTTGAAGGACAGCAGTGATGCCAATGTGCTGCAACTGGATTCGAAGTATCCGGGAGATCGTGCAAATGGATTCTACGTCACCATCCAGCCAGGTGTGATTGATAATACGAAACATGAAGTGCGTCTCTTCGAAGGCAACCGGATGTTGTATGCGCTCCTGACAGCGGATATTACAGCAGCTTCTCTGGCAAAAGAGATTAACGCGGATGAACAAAATGTCTGGGTAACGGCTCAGGCGATTGGCGATGGTACTGGCGTGGTTGCTACCGTTGCGGGTGCGGCATTCAAAGGCGGCGTAAGTGGCAACGATGACCTGACCAATGCGGAGTACATTGCAGTACAGGGTGCGCTGGAAGGGGAGCAATTCGACGTCTTGGCTTTGGATCAGGCGGCAGATGCACCTCTGCTTGCGAGTTTTGCGGCATGGGTGAAACGTGTGCGTAGTGAAGGTAAACCGGTGGTGGCTGTATTTGGCGGTTCCGCAGCGGACGATACCTCTGCTACAGCAGCACAAAAAGCGGCAGCACGTTCGCTTGCGCTCAACCATGAAGGTGTGATTAATGTCGGTACAGGCGTACGCCTTGGAGATGCATTCTACAGCTCGGCAGAAACGTCCGCCTATGTTGCAGGATTGATCGCCGGACAACGTCTGAACCAATCCACAACCTATGCAGCTACTCCGTTCGATGATGTGACACGTCGCTGGACGCGTGCAGAGCAGGAGCAGGCGGTACAGAATGGCGTATTTATTTTCTTCCATGATGGTCGTCAGGTGAAAGCACTTCGCGGTGTAAATACACTGGTAACTCCGGCCGCTGGACAGAATAATGCGTGGAAAAAAATCCGTTCCATTCGTGTACTGGACGCGATTAACACGGATCTGCAACGTTCCGCGGAAGATACGTATATCGGTAAAGTGAACAATACCGAAGAGGGTCGTCAGGCACTGATTAGTGCCATGAAGGCCTATTTGGCGCTGCTCGCACAGAGTAATGTTATTGAAGCTGACGGTTATGATGTCATTCTTGACCCGGCGTATTACGGTTCGGCACCAGTTCTCAAACCGGAAGCAGATCAGGTATTCCTGCAATGGAATGTGAAGCTGACGGATGTAATGGAGCAGTTGTTTGGTACATTTTACGTGCAATAAGGTTTCTAGAATAATTACTATATGTTGAACTGATGGTTTACACGATAACGGAGAGGGCAGAAAAAATCTGAAGAAGCGAAGCGCTCGCCTTTATCACCGGATTTTCCCTTTTTGAAAAGGAATCAAAAAAATCTGGGGATAACAGCGATCGGAAGATTGTTCTGACTGCGGAGTTATACCGTGTAATATTTATTAGTTCAACGAACCCAAGGAGGAAAATATATGTTGGATGCGTCAAGAGTAATTCTCGGTACCCATGGTCAGTTGCATATCGATGGTGTGTGGCAGACAAACATTAACAAGTTGGAAGCGAGTGTGGAGATTGAAAAGCGTGAGCTGAATCTGGTTGGTAACGACTGGAAAGTACACAAAAATGGCGCGAAAAAAGGAACAGGCACGATGACGGGCTACAAAGTCACTTCCGATATGATCCTGCGCGGCTTCACCAAATTCGAGATCATTTCGAAACTGAACGATCCTGAATCGTATGGACACGAGAGTGTTCTGCTGAAAGGTTGCATGGTGGACAAAATCCAGCTTGCCAACTGGACAGCGGGTGAGGAAGTACCGGAGGAAACGGGCTTTACATTTGAAGGATTTGAGTTGCTGAATCCGATTGTGGCGAACTAAGCTTTGAAATAGGCACATGATTGGACTAGTTTGCTCAAGCGTGATTGCATAGTTACTTCATATAGTATGAACACCAATGCAGGCCGAGATGATCTCGGTCTCTTTGTTGTCTCTACAGGCTTGGAATTTGGCATAGATGAACCCATTAGTGAACAAGAAGGAGATAACGCCCAATGAGTATGAATGAAAATATGTCCGAAGAACAGATTTTGGATCAGTTGTTTGAAGCTGCAGAACGTTTGCCAGAGGAGAATGTGCGCATTCAGCGTCTGGATCTGCTGTTGACCTTGCGTGGACTGACGTCTTCCAAAGTGGATCACATTCGCGAACGCTGTACGATTCGAAAAACGACCAAAGGCCGCACCGAGGAAAAGGTGGATACCGAAACATTTAACGCGCTGCTCATTTCCGAAGCAACGGTGAAATTGAAAGTCCGCAGCCTTGAATTGTCCGGCTGGGGTGACACACGCATTACCGGCCGCATGAAGTTGTCCGGTGGCGAACAGGCAGTACGTCGTATGTTGCTGGCTGGTGAATTGGATGCCGTAGGTGATAAAGTGCTGGAGCTGTCCGGCTTTGGTGTGGAGATTGAAGACCTAAAAAACTGATTCACTCCGGCGGGATGACCACGTTCCTGTATCACATGTGGGTGCGTCATCATCTCCGGCCCGGAGAGTTCTGGTCTTTGCCACGCGGGGAGCGCTCGCTGTTGATTGCGTTCTCGGAAGAAGAGATGGCAGCAATAACCTCGCAAATGAATCGATAACAATATAGGGCAGGAGGTGAAAAAATGGCAGAAATGATTGTAGGTTTATCCAAATCCAATGCGGAAATGCGGACAACCCTTCGTTATCTGGATCAGATTCAGCGTTCCACGGAACGTCTGGGTAGAGTTCGTTATCAGAGTCTGATCAAGGTGAATAATGAACTGAGAACGACTGGACGCAGGTTAGAGCATATTTATAGTATGGCTGTGCGAATCAGCAGGCTGCGAATCACACCAACGATTGGGTTGATTGATAAGCTGAGTCCGGCACTGGATCGCGCATGGGTTAAACTGAATAGATTCAGGGACCAGATGGTTACGGCTTCGGGAACAGTATCTCTTGAGGTTCGGCAGAAGATCGAAGTTGCGATGGGTAAAGGAGGAGCTTCGGGTCCGACTATGGCTGTCGTGATTCAAAACAATAAAAATATCACTAATGCTACGAAGGAAGAAGAAACAAAAGGCTTTTGGGAAAAAGTTTCTGGTGTAGCTGAAATCATTAACAATATTAACGATGCAATTGATAACATCATTGATAAAGTTGGTAAATTTATAAATTTGTTCAAAAAGAAAAAAGAAGAAAGTCCTGCACCAGATCCAACCAGAAGTCCAGCATCCAAATGCTGCTGTTGCACAGGTGGAAAGATGGGCAAAAACCGCAGGGTTCGTTCACCGAATGCGGATGGTGGTGGATCAGATCGTGGAAGACGAAATTACCGTAGCGGTAGAAGGTCTAGTAATCGTTCGAACCGGGGCCCATCACCAGTACCCAATCCTGTACCTGATACTCCAACTCCTCCGGCCAATCGCAACCGTAACAGGGGAGGCGGTAGAAGAATACGAGGAAGCGGTAGATTAGGATTTGCGGATGGTGGATTGGGATCTTTAACCGACATGCTGGCTGGTAATGGATTGATTGATAATTTAAGTAGTGGCTTTGCCAAAGGGGCAAAAAGGTTGCTTGGACCCATCAGCATGCTTGCTGATGTGGCGAATGTAGCGACAGCACCCCCGGAAGAGCGCGGCCGAGCGGTGGGTTCCATGATTGGCGGCACAGCAGGTACTGCGATTGGTAGCGCCATCGGTAGCGTTCTTTTGCCTGGCATCGGAACATGGGTTGGTGGTGCAGTAGGTGGTTGGGCCGGAAGTGCAGCAGGCGGCTGGATTGGAGACAAAGCGAAGGATATTGGAAACTTTATGTCTAGTGCTACCGAGGGTGTAGGGGATGCTTTGTCGGGTGCAGCCGATTATGTCTCTGAGAAAACAAAAAAAATCACCGATGGCATATCCGGCTTCTTTGGATTTGGTTCTAAAAAAGAAGAAAAGATGGTCTCGGCAGCAACGGTGGCTGCACCTTCTCCAGTTGCAACAGGCACGCAGATGGCACCTGCCTATATGCCACCGGCACTGACCATGACAGGCCCAACGGCTTATATGAACAGCAAAGTCGGTCAGCCTACATCTGCTGGATTCATGGGAACAAGCATGATGCAGAGCCAAGCGATGGCGCTTGGTAACGGTGCGCAGACGAATGGGAAATCGTCCACGATGACGGTACAGATATCTGAAGACCAGATGAGCAGTCTGTCCGGATACTTGAAGGATTTCAAAACCGAAACTACCAATCAGATTGCAGTGAATATCGCGCCAGGTACAGTACAGGTGACGGTGCGTGAGAACGCCATTGATTATGACGCAGTTTCTCACCAGGTGGGGCAACGGATCTCTAACGAGTTCCGCCGTGCGATGCAAAACCGCAAAACAATTATGGCCTAAGCAGAAAGGAGGCCACAGATATGTCAGTACTTGAAGATAAAGTTGGTCCTAACAAAATGTCATTTACGTTGAAGGACGGCAACACTCCATTTCAATTCCCAGTGAACCCTGAAGAAGTTAATATTTCCAGGTCTAAGGGATATGAAACGGTCAATATGTTGGAGCATGGCGAGTTTGATTTTGCACAAGGGGAGAAGGTGAAGGAGATCACCTTCTCTTCTTTTTTTCCCAAAAGATTTGATCCGTCCTATTGCATGGATGAAAAATCTTTTCTAGATCCACGTGTGGCGATGAATGTGCTGAACACCTTTCTGATCTCCAAAAAGCCGCTGCGCCTCATCATTTCAGAGACGGGCGTGAACGTGCCTGTTTTTATTGTTTCGCTTAATTCGAGCTTTCGTGGGGGGGAGACAGGGGATATTTATTTCGACCTGACCCTACGCACATGGCGGGATTCCAAGGTGGAAAAGGTGGGCTCTGCGGCATCCGGGAGCAAGTCAGGTTCTCGTACCGATTTGAAAAAAACTAGCAAGACCTACACTGTCAAATCTGGTGACTCCCTGTCCAAAATAGCAAAGCTGGAGCTGGGCAGCAGTTCCAAATGGAACGAGATCTACAAGCTTAACGCAAAGATCATCGGGAGTGATCCGAACCGGATCAAGCCCGGACAAAAGCTGGTGATGCCATGACCTACAAGGTCATTGTCGACGACAAATATGACATCACCAAGCTGGTGGAGACGATTACACTGAAGGACTCGCTCGACCAGATTGCTTATCAGGCCAACATCCGACTGGCGGTGTCTGCATCTTCCGGTCTGCCTTCGATCTCACCGGGCATGGCAGTGCGGATTAGCGGGGTTCCTTTTGGCGAAAAATCCATGGTTCACTTGCTGCATCCTGCGGTCATCTGGGAGGTGGAGAGTTCAAATAGCGGCACCAAGCGGCTGTCTCTCACGGTGTACGACCGAATGATTTATCTGGAAAAATCAGAGGACGAGTTCCTGTTGCCGAAGGATCAGACCGCTACGCAACGACTCAAAACCTACGCCAAAGAGTGGAAGATTCCATATGCTACGCTGCCGGAAACCAAGACAAAGCTGGGAAAAGCCGTGTATCGCTCACAGACGATCTTTTCGATGATGTTTGCTGATCTGAAAGAAACGGCGAAGTCCGGCGGGGACATGTACCATCCACGGATGACACCTGGTGGGCTGCAGCTCTTCAAGGTCGGAAGTAATGCAAAGGTGTATGAACTTGATCGACTAATTGATCTGACCCAGATGCGTACGCTCGAAGGGGCGGTTACCAAAGTTAAAGTGATGGCAGCGTCGGAGTCACCGAGTGGCAAAGAAGTTCCTTCCAAAGTGCTTGCAATTGAGCAGAATGGTGTGGAAGAACTGGGCACATTGCAAAAGCTGGTAGAGGACGATCAGGTGAAATCGACAACCGCGGCGAAAAAACTGGCGAAAAGTCATCTGACGGGTATTCAGGAGACCTTTACGATATCGGCACCGGATATCAATACGATTCGCGCCGGGGACGCAGTGTTGTTGAAAGGACTGAAGCTAATCGTCATGTCGGTCAGCCGTGATCTGTCCGCTGGGCCTGGAACGATGACGTTGGAACTGGGTACAGCTGAGATGGTGAAAAGGAGGTATTACCTTGAATAAAGATGATCCGTATGGGCATTTTGCCGACGTCATGCGGGGCGCGATGAGTACACATTCTCGTCAGGCCGTGAGCGGGCTGGGCGCGGTACTGGGTACGATGACCTCATCCGGCGTGAAGTTGGATGATTTCAAGCACGAAGTGCAAGATTATCTCGTGGCCGAGCTGCCGGGCACGCTTGGACTGCCGGAGCGCGAGGCTGCTGGCGCGATTTCCGGTATCTCTGACGTGGCAAACGGCGGAACGACGGGCACGGGACGGTTTCTTTTGCAAGAAGAGGAAGTGGAAGAAGCGGTGTGGTCTCTTGGTAAAGGATTAAAAGCGGGAGATCGCGTACTGGCGATGCGGGTGAATGGCGGCAACGACATTGTGGTGTTGTGTAAGGTGGTGAGTGCGCATGCCTAGTTTGTTCCCGGAAACGGGGGTGGTATGGGGAGATGAGGAGGATCTGTCGGGGGCGGCTTCGGAAGAGGTACGCTTTGGACGGAGCTGGCGATTTGATTACGATGCAGGAGATTTTGTACTGACCCCAAGTGGCAAAGTAGCTTCCGCTGGTGGGCATGAAGCCTGGGTGCAGTGGTGCATTAAGGCCGTGAAGACGCCGCGGTACAGACATGTGATTTACTCCCGAAACTATGGTTCGGAGCTGGAGGATCTGGTGGGGCAGGGTGACAGTCGGGGTGTGATGGAAAGTGAGATTACCCGGATGGTAACGGAGACGTTGCTGACTGATCCACGCACGGATTCGGTAGACCAGTTCACGTTTGATTGGAATCGGGAGCAGTGCATGTTCTCGTGCCGGGTGGCGAGTGTACAGGAAGAGATGTTTATTCTGGAAAGTGAGGTGATCTGACGGGATGGCTGAAATTCCGCGTTATTTGGAGGACCAGACGGAGGAACAGATTATGCAGCGCATGCTGGATCGTCTGCCCGCGGATCTGGATAAGTCGGAAGGATCGTTTCTGTGGGATGCGGAGGCTCCGGTTGCGTTTATGCTGTCTGAAGCGGCTTTGTGGGCGCAGGAATTATTGCGGCGCGGCTTTGCGAGTACGGCTGCGAGCAGTGATCCGAATTTTCGTTCGGAAGAGCTGGATCTGCGGGCAGGAGAGCACGGCATCACGCGGCGGGCTGCGGTGGCGGCGCAGGGTGCTGTGAGATTCATGGGTACGCCGGGGAAAGTGGTGCCTGCTGGAACGGTCGTGGCTACGCTCGCGGATGAAGTATCTGCTGAAGCTTCGCTCGAATATGAGACGGTAGGACGTGTGGAACTGGATGCTGAGGGCTCCGGGGTGGTAGGTGTGCGAGCGCTTGTTGCCGGAAAAGAGAGCAATGTGCCTGCGGGCACGGTAACTGTGTTGTCTACACCTGTAGGTGGCGTGACCTCTGTCACGAACGTTAATGTGATTAAAGGCGGTGCGGATGTTGAGGCCGATACGGCGCTGTTGGAACGCTTTTATGCCAAAGTGCGCAACCAAGGAACCAGTGGCAACAAAGCACAATATGTACAGTGGGCCAGTGAAGTGCCAGGTGTTGGTGCAACGCGTGTTATTCCGTTATGGCAGGGGCCGGGCACGGTGGGATTGTATCTGTTAGACACAGACAAACGTGCTGCGGGTACCGATCTGGTGGCAGCGGTGCAGAAGTACGTTGACCCAACGCAAGATGGACAGGGTGAAGGCGTGGCACCGGCGGGGCCAGTGGTGTCCGTGATGCCAGCTGAGGAAGTACCGATGAACATTCGGGTGAAGCTGACGTTGGCAAGTGATGCGACGTTGGCCGATGTACGAGCATTGATCGAACGCGGGGTGACCGCGTATCTGAAACAGTTGGCTTTTGCTGATCCACTCGTTCGTTACACTCGCATTGCCGCGATCCTGCTGGACATTCCGCCTATTATCGACTATTCGGAGCTTACCGTGAACGGTGTGAGCGACCAGAATATCGAGATGACCGCGAGTCAGGTGGCCGTGCTGGGGGCGGTGGATGTGAATGAGTAGTGTTGGGCAGACGGTTGATCAGGATGTAATTGGGGAGTGCGGAGACTTAAGAAGATCGGGAGAAGTAAGCGGATCCGGATTGGAACTGGTGAGCGAGACACTCCATATTGATTTGCAAGGAAGGGAGGGGACAGGGCATGAGTGCTCCTTCTACTGTAGATGTTGGACTGACGAGTGAGAAAGGGCGGGAGTTGTTCTCGTATTTGCCAAGGTATTACGAGACTTCGCGTGTCATGCAAGCCGATATGCAGGCTAAAGGCACCGAGATGGATCTGCTGTATCAGGCGCTGGATGAGACATTGGAGCAGTTTTTTGTCCGTACAGCGACGTGGGGGCTGGACTTCTGGGAGCAGGAGCTAGGTATTGAGACTGATCGTCTCAAACCTGTGGAACAAAGGCGTGCGGTGGTGGAGTCGAAGCTGCGTGGTGCCGGGAAATTTTCGGGAAGACTGGTTGCGAATGTGGCTGAGGCGTATGCAGGGGGCAAAGTGGATGTAACTTTTCAGCCGGAAGCATGGAGTTTTACGGTGAGCTTTGTGGATACGATGGGCATCCCGCCCAATATCGATGATCTCAAACGTGCAATTGAAGAATTGAAACCGGCCCATATGACCGTGGAATATAAATATCGTTATCTGGTCTGGGATGATCTGGACGACAAACAGATGACATGGGACGAACTCGACGCCGCGTCCTTGACGTGGAATGAACTGGAGGTGTGGGCGTAATGCCAAAAGAAACAGATCGACTAAAATTACCTCTCCCCTTGGGGAATGAGAATGTGACTCGGGAGAGTATTAACGGGATTTTTGAAAAGATTGACGCAGGCGTTGCAACACGTGAATCCATCCTTATACCTGCGGAATCTGATCTTAATAGCTATATTACAGAAGGGGAATATTATTGCCCAACGAATGCCACAGTAGGAACTTTAGCTAATTCTCCAGTAGGAGTAGCCTTTCATTTGACGATAGAAAAACATGCTGGTGTGGTCCAAACTTTAACAACCTTTGAACCGAGTAACCTACAAGTTTTTCAAAGGAACTACTATGTCGGATGGGGTCCGTGGAATAAAGTACCTACAAGGGATGATATTGAAGAGGTAAAAGTATACACCGATCAAAAACTCGGAGAAATCGTTATTAATGATGCATCCTTAACAGATAAGGGTATCGTCCAACTGTCCAACGCAGTTGATGGCAGCCGTGAAGAGCTGGCTGCTACAGAGAAGGCAGTTAGGGATGCGAGGGTTGCGGCTGAGACGAATGCGAAGAATGCTAGTCTACCGCGCACAGGAGGGGATATTTCAGGACCTCTTACTGTTAGTTCATGGGGGACTATCTCTTCAGGAACTGCAGGCTTTTTCCTAATGGGCCATAACTGCTATATTCACCCTACGAGCAATAAATATTATTTCAAACAAACGCATTCTAATATGGGAGCTAGAGGTATTATTTTTAGATTGGGACAAGCGGGGGTGCATACGTTTGATACAGGTCCGATCTCTACTGTGAAAGATACTGAGTTTACACCTACTTTGATTCGAATGCCTACACAAACGGATTACGATACGCTTTTTCAATCTGTCAGTAGCGGGAAAAGTTTAATCGCCGCCGCCATTACTGGCAAGGGAGTAGCAGCGTCAGGCAGCGATACTTTCGTTCAAATTGCAGAAAAAATAAAGGGGATCGAGATAGGTAAAAAGTATGCGAGTGGCTCTGCAAATTTCTCTTTAACATATAGTGGTCAGATGACAATAAATAATCTCTCTTTTAAGCCTAGTATAGTGATCTTAAGAATATCACTTACTACATCTGAGTATTCAGATGGTTCAGGTTCAGGATTTGGGACAGGAAATATGGCGATGTTCGCTAATGGAAGTACTATTAGTTATTCTGATTTAGGCATATCAATTAATGTCACTAATCAACTTTTCAACGGAGGTTTCAGTCTTAGTCCAAATATTTTAAGGAGAGGAAGTTATTACAACGGTGGAGTAACAGTCCATGAATGGATAGCAATAAGTTAAACTGTTATGGAGGTGAATCATGACCACAAACCAACTGACTACAGCCATCGCAAACACGCTTACACAACATTTCCCTAACATCCAGATCCATCCTACTAATAGCATCACCAGCCCCGTCCCGGACACTATAGGCATGACCTACCGCTTACTATCCGCGCAACTTACCCGGGAACGCAGCGATCGCTTCGTGCAATCTCACGCTTTTGAAATCCGTTGGCTCGAAACAGATAACATCCCCGTAACCCTACCGGACGAGTTGTTCGAAGCATTGGAAACCATCGACGTGGAGGGTACCCCCTATCGCGCAACGGAAATGCGTTGGGAGACGGATAATGATACTCCGCGTATGCTGGTGTACTATACCATGCGAACCACCAAAGTGTCGGAGTCCGCCGCTATCATGCAACAACTGGAACAGCGACCTACCGCACTTAAAGCTACAAGAGAATAACGATATGAGTTCAATGTAACGATAGTTATCCTGTCCTTGGAGTGGTCAGTATAGCTTTTTTTTATTGAACTTAACTAACCGAATGAGGGGATCAGTATGAAAGGAATAGGAGGCGCATTGGCGATGTTTACGAAAAAAGAACAGGATCCTAAAAATCCGGAAGCTCAACAGAAAAACAACCAAGAATACAGCAAAGCACAGTTCGCCGAATCCCGGCAACTTAGCCGGATGGAGAAAGATATTTTGGCAGCGGTTCTGCTGGAACAAGAAACATACACCTTACAAGAAGCACAGCAACACATCCAACAATTCATGAATGGGGAGGCACAATAATGGCTGGAGGAACATGGACGACACAAAACAAGGTACGCCCTGGCGTATATATGAATTTTGCATCAGAGGGCTCATTGCCGGGTACGGTAGGAGAGCGAGGAACGGTGGCTTTGGCCCTTCCATTGTCATGGGGACAAGCAGGCACAATCCTGACTGTACAAGCAGGTGAAAATGTACAAGCCAAATTGGGCTATGACTGGACAGCACCTCAACTGCTGCTCATCCGAGAGGCATTGAAACGGGCACAAACCTTGCTCCTTTATCGACTCAATGCAGGTACCAAAGCCAAGGCAACCTTGGATAAACTGACAGTCACAGCCCAACACGGCGGTGTGCGTGGTAACGATTTGGCTGTTGTAATCTCCACCAATATTAATGACCCGGAACAATTGGATGTCTCCACTTTGCTTGCGGGTAAAGAAGTGGACAAACAAACCGCGTCTACCATCGAAGCTCTGGAATCCAACGCATACGTTACATTTACTGGTGAAGGGGCACTCACAGCTACAGCGTCACTTCCACTAACAGGTGGTTTGGATGGTACAGCAACGAACCAGGAGCATGCCGATTTCCTGACCAAGCTGGAAGTACTGGATTTTAACACGGTTGGTCTGATCTCAGACGATGCCACACTTAAGTCAGTCTACACAGCCTACATCAAACGTTTGCGTGATACCGAGGGCAAGAAAGTGCAACTGGTTCTGTCCGATTATCCGGCTGCAGACCATGAAGGCATTATCAGTGTCAAAAATGGTGTTGTACTCGCAGATGGCACCGTACTTACGCCGAAACAAACCGTAGCATGGACTGCCGGCGCAACAGCGGGAGCTAATCTGAATGAATCCCTGACGTTCCGTGCGTATGACGACGCCGTGGATGTGAACGGACGACTGACACATACCGAGACAGAAGCAGCATTGCGTAATGGCGAGTTTGTGTTTACAGCGAGCAGCAACCGCGCGGTGGTGGAGCAGGATGTAAATACGTTCCGTTCGGTGACACCGGATAAGGCACGTCATTTTGCCAAAAACCGTGTTGTCCGTGTACTCGATGGCATCGCTAATGATATGAAACGTATTTTTGAGTCCTATTACATCGGCAAAGTGAACAACAACGAAGATGGGCGCAGCCTGTTCCGTTCCCAATGTGTCACTTATCTGAAGCAACTTCAGGATATTGGGGCCATTCAAAATTTTGATTCCAAAACAGATATCACTGTTGCTCCGGGCAATGAAATCGACAGTATTCTGATCGAGATTCAGGTCCAACCTGTGGATTCCGTTGAAAAAGTATATATGAAAGTGAAGGTGGTTTAAGATGGCATTTTTGAAAGCAAGCGACACAATCTCCGGTCAGGAAGGCCGCGCATATGCAACGATTAACGGACAGACGGAAGAAATGTTCTATGTGAAGACGCTGGAAGCAACAGTGGAGAAACAAAAAGCAGAGGTCAAAACCTTAGGTCGCCGCGGCGTACAGCACAAAGCAACCGGTTGGTCCGGTTCGGGTTCCATGACAATCTTTTATACCACTTCCCGTTTCCGCGAGCTGATGCTCCAGTACATGCAGAATGGTGTGGACACGTACTTCGACATTGAAGTGACCAACGAAGATCCTTCTTCTACGATTGGTAAACAAACCGTGACCCTCAAAGGCGTCAACCTCGACAGTGTGATCATGGCATCCCTGGATACCGAGGCCGAGGCGTTGGAGGAAGAAGTGAGCTTTACCTTTGAAGATGTTGATATGCCAGTATCGTTTAATCTGCCGAAGTAATGTGGCGTGGAAAGCTTAGTATTCTAAGATTTAAAGAGAATAAATCAATAGCGGGTTTGTGAAAGAAACCTGTTCAACTTGCCTGTGTTACGGGCTATTTGGCGTGTCAAAATACTGCTCTTCGCCGCTTGTTGCGGCGGGGAGCCTAACTTTAGAGGAGGAACAATACATGAGTGGATTGAGTATGTTTTTTGCCCAAAATGCAGCAATGGATACAACGGAGGAGTTTATCGTATCCCCCCGATTTAAAGATGAGAAAGGCGAGCCGGTTGCCTGGAAACTGCGCAGCATGACCGAGGACGAAAACCAGGAATGCCGCAAGGCAGCTACCCGCAAAATTAAGGGCAAGAACGGTGTCTACACACCCGACATCGATGCGAATGATTACATGGCTCGTCTGATGAGTGCAAGTGTGGTTTACCCCGATTTAAAAAACGCAGAACTCCAGCGGTCATATGGCGTGATGGGGGCGGAATCACTTTTGCGGAAAATGCTGTTGCCTGGGGAATTTGCTTCGCTGGGTGAACAGGTTCAGAAGCTGAACGGCTTCAATCAGGACATGAACGAACTGGTGGATGACGTAAAAAACTAATTAAAGAGGGCGATTCCGAAGCCAATCTGGCTTATTACGCTCTCCATGAACTTAACATTTTGCCGCATGAGCTAATGGCCTTCTCCATGCGAGAACGAGCGGCCATCTATGCGATGATCTCCATCCGGGTAGAGGAAGAGAAGAAAGAACGGTCCAAGAGCCGCGCCCGGAAGAAATAAAAAGGAAAGGAGGGAGAAATGAATGTATGCCATGTTTGCAAGACTGTATATCATGTCAAATAATATGGTTCAGCAATTTCAAAACCTGCCTACCGTAATTAATTCGGTATTCAACCCTGGAAATCTGAGCCGAATTCAGTTGGCAGGCAACTTACTTCAAGGTGTATCAGAAGAACAGGCTAAGGTAAATGCTGCCTTTACAGAAGGTGCCCAGCGAGTGCGAGCCTGGATCAGCGTGATCAAGTCAGCAGGACAAGCTGTACTCGTACCAGCTGCGCAGGAAGAGGACTTGAAGCATAGATATATGGCGGTTACTGGTGATGATGCTCAGGGGGAGACGATTTTTAATCGCTACCGCGCGGAAGCTTTCAAGAGCGGACAGAATGTTACAGACGCTTTGAAAGGTGCACTATCTCTCATCCCGTATGCGCAAAATACGGACCAGGTTGATCAGCTGAGAGACATGACTAAACGGTTAAGCATGCTTTCTCCAGACGGGAAAAGTATCTCGGATGCATCAGGTGCTTTGGTGGCCGCAATGAATGGTGATAACGGTGAACTGGCAAGTTCTTTTAATATTCCAGAAGAGATTTTGAATGGAGCAGGTCTGCAACAAAGTATTGATTCATCCAATCTGGATGCTTTTATACAAAAGCTTGATATCATTCTACAAAAACAAGGCTATACCCAACAGGCGTTTGATACCATGCTGGATTCACCGTTGCAGAAATGGAATGCATTGGTGAATCAGTTTAATGGGGTTCTCGGTCAGATTGGACAGTCAGCCCTAGTTGCCTTAACACCTTTACTGGATCGATTAAATGAAGCCTTTGCAAATGGGGAGTTCACGGTCATTATTGAGTGGATTAGTAATGCATTTACGGTTGCGGCAAACGCGCTGACGATGCTGGTAAACGGTATTTTATACCTTGCAGCCGTGATTCAGCAGAACTGGGATATCATTCAGCCAATCCTGATGGCATTGGCGATTGTTGTACTGGCATTGGTTATCGCACAAGTCTATAGTCTCGTTGCGGCCTGGTTATTGCTAAATTGGCCAATCCTGCTCGCCATTGCTGCAATTGCAGCAGTTATTGGAATTTTGAACATGATGGGAATGTCAGGTACGGAGATTTTGGGAGTCATCATAGGTTCATTTATGATGCTTGGAGAAATCGTACGAGTAGTAGTGGCCACGGTGTGGAATCTGTTTGCTTCGCTGGGGGAGGCGATTTTTAACTTTTTCAGAGATCCGGTATATGCCATACAGAATTTATTTAAAAACATGGGTATTTTCATACTTGATATATTCTATAACGTCGTAACTGTAATTGAAGATGCCATGGAACGAATTAATGGTGGACTTAACAGTCTGATCAAACTTGTTAACAAAACTTTTGGCTTTAATATAGGTTTGTTTCAAGAGTCAGATATTAATTTAGGTGGCAAGCAAATAAAGGAGTGGAAGAAAGGCCTGGAATCCTGGGAGCCTACGAGTGACAAAGATGTGAAGACATTTTTCAAAATGAACGGAGAATACAATCCTAAAGCTTTTGAAGATGGTCAGCAGGTTGCGGAGGATTTACTTTCTGGTTTCTCTTCAACCTCAAATGCGGATTCCAAGGATAAAGGTCTACCAGGCGGTAATTTTGGCAAAGACTTCACACCCGAAACTCCCAAAACACCTTCCATGCCATCGATGCCAACTGCACCTGCTCCCACCGTTGTTCCCAACAGCAACATGAATAATATCAACAAAATCAACAATATCGGACAGGTGGACAAGATCGGTGACGTGGATGGCACAGTGGATGTGACGAGCGAGGATCTGAAACTGATGCGTGAGCTTGCAGAGATGCAGGCGATTCAGCGATTTGTCAGTCTGACGCCAACCGTTCAGGTCACCACGGGTGATATCAACAGCGGACATGATGTGGACAGCATCATCAGCAAAATCACCGATGGACTGAACAGTCAGATCGTCTCCAGTGCCCAGGGGGTGTATGGATAAGTGGAATATTATATTCAACTAAGCTTCAATAACCGCTCTGAATACATGTTTTTCCCGGTCACACCAGAGAGCATTGAGTTTTCGGATTCGGGAGACGGTAGTACGTTTAACGTTAGCGCTTTGGGTGAAATTAACGTGATCAAGTCGCCGAAGCTGCGTGAAGTCAGTTTCAGCGGGATTTTTCCGGCAGACTACCGCCCGTATCATCTGAACTACGATGCAAGACATCCGGCAATTCAGAAGCAGTTTTACCGTGATCCCTATGAATATGTGAAAAAGATCATCCGCTGGATGCAGACGGGTAGACCCGTCAGACTGTTCTTTTCTAGTGCAAGGTACACCATTAATATGGCGGTTTCCATTGAGAGCTTCGACTGGAAGGAGACAGCGGGTACGGTGGGGGATATCCAGTATGATATCAAGCTGAAGCAGTTCATTTTTTATGCCGCCAAAAAAGTAGTGCCACTCAAGGACAGCAAGGATACTGCTGCTTCGAAAACAAAAACCAAAGCCTCCCGGCCCAATGAAAAAATCCAGCCCAAGACCGTCACACTCAAAGCAGGAGACTCCCTGTGGTCTGTAGCCAAAGTCCATCTGGGAGATGGATCTCGCTGGAAAGAGCTGCAGAAACTGAATAGCATCAAAGATGCACAACTGAAGAAGCTGCCGATTGGACTTGTGATCAAGCTTCCGTGAAAGGAGAGGGAATATGCAAGAGCAGATCAGGCTGGATGATAAGCTGGCCAACATGAAGGAACGGTTATTACTGGATGACAAACAGGGCAACATTTGGGACATTAGCGAAATTGCTGGCGATATTACGTACAAAACCTCCCGTATTGGCAAGCCTTCCTCTCTGGAATTCACGTTGATCAAGGGCAGCCTGTACCAGAATAAGAAATTCACATATGAGAATGGATATATCGTGAAATATATTAGCAACGAGGTAGGCATATTTTACGGATATATCTTCTCGGTGGATAGTGGCAAGGACGAAAGTGTCAAAATCAAAGCCTACGACCAGACTCGTTATCTGACCGCGAATCAGACGTACAAGTTCGTTAACGCAACCGCTACGGATGTGATCAAACGAATTGCTACCGACTTTCAGTTGAAGGTGGGCGAGCTGATCCAACCGAAATATGTTATTCCGCGCATGTTATTTGATAACAAAAAGCTGATTGACATGATCTGTGAGGCGCTCGACCGAACGTTGATCTATGGCGGCAAAAACTACATCTTCTACGATGATTTTGGCAAACTTGTGCTTCGGGATGTGGAAGAGATGCCTTACGGCTTTGTTATTGGGGATAACAGTCTGCTCACGGATTATAGCTATACAAGGTCTATTGATGACCAAACATATAACAAGATCAAGCTGTACCGGGATAACAAGGATACGGGAAAAAGAGAAACGTTTGTTCATCAGGATTCAGGCAGCATCCGTCAATGGGGGCTGCTTTTTTTGTACCAAAAAGCGGATGATGGCCTGAACGAAGGTCAGATTGATGACATGCTGAAAACCCTGATGACCCTCCGTAACCGCGAGACGCAGACGTTGAAAGTGGATGCGCTTGGTGATTTCAAGGTGAGGGCAGGCAGTTTTGTCAACATCCAGATCGATGAACTCAAGATTAATCAATATTTTCTGGTAGACGAATGTACGCATAAGGTACAGGGGGGCGTGCATACGATGTCGCTGGATTTGAAGGTGGTGTAACGATAAATGATGCTGGACGTGATTAAAAAGGCGGCGGTGGCCGCTGTAGATGCCAAGTCTCTCGTTCAGGTAATGTACGGAAGCGTGACAAACACTCAGCCTCTGGAGATTACCGTTGAACAACGGCTGGCATTGGCTGAACCTTTCCTGGTACTACCAGAATCCGTAGTGAACAAAACTTGGACCGTGGGGGACCATGTCTTGTTATTACGTGTTCAAGGTGGAGACAGCTTTGTCGTGCTGGATCGGCTGGTGAATCCATGATTCCACAGGGTGCGCAGATTAGCGCAGAAGATCAGGAAGAATCTGCTGTGCTTCCAAGTCTTACGTATGTATTTCAAGCTTCGGGACAACGAATTGGAAGGTTGCAATTGGATGGAAAAGATGCGGTAAAACAGGCGGTGTATAAAGCGTTGTCTACACGCCGCTACGAGCATCTAATCTATTCCTCGGATTACGGTATGGAATGGTCCTGGGAAGGAATGGCCGGGAGATCCATGGTTGAATCGGAACTGGAACGCTGGATTCGCGAAGCATTGCTTCCGGATGATCGCATTTCGGATGTAACCGAGTTCGATTTTGTCCACGAGGCTGACGGGGTACGGGTTTCTTTTACCGTGGAAACAGATTTTGGCAGCTTCAGGGAAGAGACGGAGGTGAACATGAATGTATGAAGAGCAGACGTTTGAAGTTATTTTAAACCGAATGCTGGACAGGGTACCGGATGGTGTGGATAAACGTGAGGGCAGCATTATCTATGATGCGCTTGCGCCTGCGGCTGTGGAAATGGCTCAGATGTATATCGAGCTGGATGTGAACGCCAACCTGAAGTTTGCAGATACAGCTTCTGGGGAGTACCTGGATCGCGCGGTGGCTTGGTCTGGCATTAGTCGGAAAGCGGCCACGAAGGCACGTTGGGTTGGGAGTTTTCGGGATAACGAAGGTAAGCCTGTTGAGGTTCCTTTAGAGAGTCGTTTTTCCACGGGCGATCGGGTGTATGTTGTTGTGGAACGCATCGCGGCAGGGCAATATGTGTTGGAATGTGAGGTCGCGGGAGCGGAAGGTAATGAATATACGGGGGCACTGCTGCCCATCGATTATATTGCTGGTCTTACCACAGCCGAATTGACACAGTTGCTGGTTCCTGGAGAAGATGAGGAAACAGACCAAGCCTTATATGACCGTTATCAGGACAAAGTTTCCCGTCCGGTTACGAGTGCCAACAAATATCAGTATGAGTTATGGGCACGGGAAAACTCCGGTGTGGGCAAAGCAAAGGCTTTTCCACTGTGGGACGGTCCCGGTACAGTCAAAGTCGCATTGCTGAATAATGAAATGCAAACACCTGCTGAGGCAGTCATTGAGGCAGTGCAGGAATATATCGATCCAACCCAGGATGGAATGGGCGAAGGTGCTGCTCCAATCGGACCTGTGGTTACGGTGGTGGGGGCGGAAGAAGTACCCATTGATGTGGAGGTGCAGGTCACGCTTGCTTCTGGTTCAACTTACGAGGGCGTGAAGACGCTTATTGAAACGGGAGTTACAGAGTATCTGAAAGAACTGGCTTTTGCCGATCCGTTAGTTCGTTGGACACGTATTGCCAATGTCATTCTGGATATTCCGCCCGTGATCGACTATAGCGATCTGCTGGTGAATGGTGGTATGTCCAATCTGGAGATCGCCCCCGGCGCAGTAGCCGTTCTTGGGACGGTGAAGGTGACATGAGTAAAGCAGAGGTATTAATGACTCTTTTGCCCCCGTTGTATGAAAATGTGCTGGAGATGCAACTTCTTACAGAGACCGAAGGTGTTGAGCTGGACAAGATTACGGTGGGTTTGGAAAGTGTGCTGGATCAATTCTACCCGGAGTCTGCGACCTGGGCATTAGAACGTTATGAGCGGGATTTACAGATTCCAACGAATCAAGCCAAGCCAGACGACCAGCGAAGATCCGTAATCATTTCCAAAATGCGCGGCAGCGGCAAAGTCTCTGGCTCCATGCTCAAGAACGTGGCGCAGGCCTACGAAAGCGGCGGGATTGATGTATCCGTTTCGCCTGAGGAATACTTGATCCGAATCCGCTTCATCGACACATGGGGCTTGCCACCCAATCTGGATGATCTGAAGGCAGCAATTGAGGATATCAAACCGGCACATATGACCGTGGAATACCGTCTGCGGTATTTGACGATTGCGGAGGTCGAAAGCATGACGCTGGATGAGATTGAACAGACCCGGCAGGATAAATTTGCAGGAGGCGGAGCTTAAATGAATGAACCAAAAACACCAAATTTGGGGTTGAATAAGATTGACCGTTCCTCGCCGTCGACGACCTATTTTGATCTGGATAAGTATCTGGATCAGAACTGGGAGAAGGTTGATGAGGGTGTTGCAACACGAGATGAAGTTGAGGAACTTCGCCAATCGGTAAACGAGATGGACATTCCAGACGCATCGCTGACTCAAAAAGGTAAAGTGCAGTTATCAAGCAAAACAAACGGAATATCTGAAGAGTTTGCACCAACTGAAAAGGCGTTAAATGATGCAAGATTAGCTGCTCAAAAGTACACAGATGATAAGACATGGCAGAAGTACAAGCTTACACAGGATAATGGAGAACCAACCTTAATTGCCGCTAATTACGACCTAAACACTTTGAAAGCAACTGGCGTTTATGGTTGTCAAAATGCAGTGAATGCACCTTTGGTGAGTAGGGCATGGGAAATAAGGGTTGTTCGATCTGTATCATTAGATTCTATTATCCAGGAAGTCACTTCTTACACGACCGGAACAGATACCCAAGTGATGAAATATATTAGGAAAACGCAAAACGCAAGCGCTAATCCTTCTACTTGGACGGCGTGGCAATTGATGACACCACAACCAAACGTATGGGGGGCGTTATAGATGGCGGCAATTTCAGCAGTACGTGGAAATATCAACACATCATCGACAATTTTGCATACGCCGGGCGCTGGAAAATCGACTGTGATAAAGTCAATTGTTATAGCTAACCACGATACAACAAATGTAACCGTACACTTGTGGGTTAACGGAACAGTCACCGGGGCCTACTTGATATCCTCTAAGGTAATGAACCCCGGCAAAACATACATCATCGGCGCCCCTGATTTGGTTTTGGATTCCTGGGATTCTTTAGTAGCGATTGCTGATAAGGCAGGGGTTTCAATTACCGTTTCAATGGAACAAAGCGATCAAACCTTGGTGCAAAGGAGACTTTTTTCGAATAGAGCGCAATACGCAAACATGTCATGGACGAATCAATTGATACCCACTAAAAATACAAAACGTTTGATAAAAAGTATATGGGCTTGGAATATGACCGGATCTGTCGTAAAAACAACCGCAAGGATAAGTACGCCAAGCGACGGGCTGATTCATTTATGGAATGACAAGGAAATCAAAATAACAAACGCATTGATTATTCCGAATGCTAATATTCTTTTGAATCCCGGCGACAGTCTTAATGTGTATAACAGCATTAGCAACGGAGTTTTTTGGCACGTTGTTTATCAGGAGGTAGATTAAATGCCGGATTTAGATTTTTATGATTTGGAAAATTACGATTTGGATGGGCCGACTAACGGTATGGTAAATTACAAATCCGGTTCATATACACTCACCTCAGCGTCACGTAACTTTATAAGGGATAACGGGGGTATTTCTGCTTACAGATACATTCTTATTTCAGGATTAAACTTCCGCCCTAAAAAAATAGCAGTTAGGCCAAGGAACGGCGTTACTAATGTAGGTGTTTTTTATGATTTTGACAGTAAAAAAAGCCCTCCATCTGCAAACGCAGACAGTTACAACCTATCTGTTTTGAATAACATAGACAACGGCACAATGTTTATTCATAGGGTGTACGAACTTCCGGGAGACAGTGTTTCTACAGGCCAGAACGCAGCGGTGACTGATAGCGCATTTTTGTTGCCCATAAATGGCAGTGCAATTGCAGGGGATATTCTTGACTGGGAAGCTTACGGGTAACTTAGAGAGATAGTAACAAGCGGGAAAGGGTGTGACGTTGTGAACCGGGAAAGCTTATACCGCATACTCACTACATGAAGAGATATATAGCGTGGGGATCACATAGAGATAACCAGCGTACTTATATGGTAGCGTGCCTACATGGTACGCTATTTTTATGCCCTCTGTAGTGGTCAGAAAGAGTACTCAAAAATTACAAACACCCCACAATTATAGCTGGGGTGTTGTTCTTCTATGTGCACAAACTTTTTTTGCTAAGTAAAAGGCGCTGAGATTATTAGAACTTCACAGTGTAGTAGTTTCTGTCGCGAAGTATTGGATCAGAAATTTTAACATCAGAAACTTTTACGCCTGGCTTAATTAACTTACCAACAGATACACTTGACCACTCGTTTACAGTAATATTTCCCGAAGCGGTTGTTCCACCCATATACTCGACTCCAGTATCTAAAGTATAGATATCAATAAAATGGATGGAAGCCCATTTTGGAAATGTTGTTGGTTCTTTTTTAACTAACACATCGAATTCAACAATCGCGTATGTAGCACCTTCTCCTGCAGGTGAGTCATTGAAACTACTATCATATCTAACACCTGTAACTTTAATGTCAAAATAAGGTGTTTTGACAACATCGCCTACATTGTAAATCTTGCTTTGTGTTTGGCTTGTAGTGCTAGGGGGAGTGGAGGAATTGTTGTTCAAAAACGATTCTCCTTTAGTTTCAAACTCAATTTTCTTTTGCTCTTTGTCATAAATTAATTTGTAACCAGTCATTTCTGCAACTTCACGAATAGGCAAGTATGTTTTTCCGTTATAAACCAGCGTGTCAGATTGCAAATTTTGTTCCTTGCCATCAACAACGAATGAAAATTTGGTCAATATGGCATTAACCGTAGAGGGGGCGGCTGCAGCAAGGGTTGCTGATCCGATCATCATGCCAATACCGAGAGTGGCCACTGTTTTAAATAATGATTTTTTCAAAGTGTGAGTCTCCTTTATAAATGGGGTATACACTTTATTTCGGTAAACACTGGAAATAGTTTATAGCACCTCTCCCCAAAAGACGGTACTTAATATGTTTGCCTAAATGAAATCACATCGATTTTCCCGGATGGGTCGAGGGCATAAAAATGAAGGAGGGAAGGCCATGTTTAATCGAGGGGGATTTAACCGCATGGCCTTTAACCGCCAAATATCCGTATTCGTGTTTGGTCGTGCTGTCGCAGACGTTTCCGGATCTGCGGCGGCGGTCGGCACGATGGAAATGACGGGTTCGGCGGTTATGGATGTGGCAATTGACCGCTTCACATTTACTATTTTAGAAGGCGATATTATTAATTGAAATTTAAATCTAAATCTAAATCTTAATGATTAGTGAAAACAATTTAACATGGACAGACCCTTGTTCAGGGAATAAACGAACTTGTATTAAGGACTACAAGTAATCCACTAATTTTTTTAATTTTGTTTCTAATACGATTATACGAATCACAAAGGAGGTGAAACCATGGAACGATGGGACACCCTATGGAAATGGGGAATTGCACTCATGAGCAGTTCAGTAACCTACTTCTTCGGAGGTTGGTCAGGGGTACTCGGCGTATTGCTCGTATTCGTCATCCTCGATTACCTAACTGGAATCGCGGCGGCGGGTATGAGTGGCAAGTTAGAGAGTAATGTCGGCATGTTCGGCATTGCGCGGAAGGTATTTATATTCGCAATGGTATCGGTGGCTCATCTGGTGGACGGTGTTCTGGGAGACGGACATTTGTTCAGGGATGCGGTCGCCTTTTTTTATATCGCTAATGAGTTGTTGTCGATTATCGAAAACGGGGGCAAGTTGGGCGCACCTATTCCGCCAGTGATTCGGCAAGCCATTGAAGTGCTCAAGGGCAAAGGGGGAACCGGGGAACTCCCCGGTAACTTCTCCCCGAAGGGCAAAGATTCTTTTTCCAATCCAGAAACAGAGGATGTTGAACCTTCTGAAACTCAAGATAACGTTAAATAGTTTGAAATATTTTTAGTGTCTTCTATACTATACCGTTGCTGAATCATCGCAAGTGTAGTTTTTTGAACTATATACATCTATACAGATTGAACTTAACATTTTCACACAATAACGGAGAGGACAGAAAAAACCTGAAAAAGCGAAGCGGTCGCCTTTATCCCCCGGATTTTCCCCTTTATAAAGAGAATCAAAAAAATCCGGGGATAACAGCGATTGGAAGGTTATTCTGTCATCGGAGTGTCCGTGTGAACAAGGCTCAGTTCATTTCCAACACATCAGGGACACGCACACAAGCAACCCCTGATCCAACCGCATTAACTATAGGAGCATTTTGCATCAATCCAGAGAGTGACATCCAATCAGCAATGTATAGATCAGAATGCTCTAATCTGTCTATACTTGTACCTGGGAACGCTTGAATCGAATGATGTAAAATGCTGATACAAACGGCAATTTGCCGCATAAAGGGTGTGAGAAACATGCAAACGAGAAGTTCGGGCAACACACAGGGCATTGACGTCTCCCGGTATCAGGGCAATATTGACTGGGCGAAAGTGAAGGCAAGTGGCATGACATTTGTGTTCATCAAGGCAACCGAGGGACAGACATATACCGATCCCAATTATCAGAAAAATGTAACAGGCGCACTGGCAGCGGGCATGCTGGTCGGAACCTATCACTTCTTCCGTGCGACATCGACCGATGGTGCCAAGGCAGAAGCGGTACATTATGCCAATACACTTAACAAAGTTGGAGGCGCCAAAGCGTTACAGCTGCCACCCGTCATGGACTACGAGAACAACCCCGGCAACCTGAGCAAAGCGCAGATGAATACGGTTGCCAAAGCTTTTTTAACCGAACTACAACGCCTCACAGGTGTAAAACCGATTATATACACGGGCAATTCTTTTGCCGGGAATTTTGACACATCACTCAGCTCATACGATCTGTGGATCGCGCGTTACAGCAACACTCGTGTACCGGACGACCAGCCGGCATGGAAGCGTTGGACGTTCTGGCAGTATACGGATTCAGGCAAGGTGAATGGCATTAGTGGCAACGTGGATATGAATGAATTCGAGGGAACAGCGGCACAGCTCAGAGCAAGATACGCAGCAGCCACTCCGAAACCACCGGAGCCATCCAATCCAACGAATCCAAGTAATCCGAATCCACCAACCGTACCACCGAAAGGGGGCGAACCGATGACAGCCGAAGAGAAAGCAGCGTTTGATGCGCTCAGATCCCAGGTTGATAAACTGCAGGCGCGTCAGCAAATGGAAGTTCCAGTATGGGCAAAAGCAGCTGTGGATGCAGCACTGGCATATGACACCAAAAATCCATTGTTCAGCATCGATAATGGAGCGAGTTATGATTTTTACCGTTTTATTACCGTGATGCATCGCAGAGGTTTATTTAAAAAGTGAGCTGATTCTTAGCAAATTAAAATGTTGATTTTATCTGAATGTGGATTGAACGGAGAAGGGACACGAGACGCTTTTTGTCGAACTGTGTTCCTTTTTTGTGTTTTGTGTAAGTAATATTAACTCATATAATAAAGTTGAAGACTTATGTCTGTAAATCTCTTGTCTAATTGATTAATGTGATGTAAAGTAAGTTACACGAAATTGTTTTTCACCACAGTTTATTTACACAATCCTCCTCATCATGACAAAACCATAACATATGAAGTTATTGTAATGTCTCCCTGTTGTACAATCCAACATCTCAAGATGACTCGTTCATACATTTTACACATCCAATCTGCAAGAGAAAACCACTCTAATAAACAACTTACACATCTAAACAACTTAGCCTATGTTGAGTTTCTTTCATCCGTATTGCAAACGAACGCTACCTAGTCCGGTTCCCACATTCCATGCTCAAGACGACACGCTCAAGGAACAGCTTTATTGCGTAGCCAGCAGCGTAGTATCCATATGCCTATCAGTATCTTTAATCTACCAACGTAAACTTGCTCTTACCAGTCCATACCCACTCGCTGTTGCTTATTGACCTTAGTTCAAATAAAACGCAACAATCTTATCAATTTCATAGATTCATCTCACAAGATACGTTGTTGAACCTTTTTCTTTTTCTATAAAAGTAATCAATCCATGTCCTCGCTCAATGTGCACGATCTAAAATTTACCTGTATTCCATACGTGTCCCATACTAGTTTTACATTTCATATACATGCCGTACTTTTCTCAGAACTTTAATTCAGGTATCGCAGGCATCTAAAGCCTTTTATATGATACATAGCACCAAACCGATTGCCAACATTGGAGATCTTTCATGCCAGCATCACACACATTATGAGACAGGGAAGGGTGTTGTACGTATGCGAATGAGAAAGAAATGGATGTCCGGTTTTTTGACTCTGGCTTTGAGCACCGTCTTGGTGTTGTCAGGCTGCTCAAGCAATGAGGGGGCTGGGAATTCGCCTGCTCCCGCGGAAGGCAGCGAGCCGCCAGCCGAAGTGACGGAAGCGCAAGATACGATGATTATGGGGCGTGGCGGGGATTCCGTCGCACTCGACCCGGCGATTGTGACCGATGGAGAGTCGCTGAAGATTGGACATCAGGTGTTTGATTCGTTGCTGGACTACAAGGAAGGCGGAACAGAGGTCATTCCTGGACTAGCAGAGAGCTGGGAGATTTCGGCAGATGGGCTCAAGTATGTGTTTAAGCTGAAGTCCGGTGTGAAATTTCATGATGGAACTGATTTTAATGCCGAGGCTGTTGTGTTCAACTTCAACCGCTGGGGCGATCCGGCGAGTGAATATAAATTCGAGGGAGATTCCTTCGATTATTACGATTCCATGTTTGGTCCAGAGGACGGGCGTGTGATCAAGGAAGTGAAGGCGACGGACGAGACTACGGTGGAGTTCACATTGAACCAACCACAAGCGCCTTTCCTGCAAAATATTGCGATGACGCCATTTGGCATTGCCAGCCCAACCGCGATTCAGGAGAAAAAAGAAAACTTCAAGAGCGAGCCTGTGGGCACCGGCCCATTTGTATTAAAAGAATGGAAACGTAACGACTCCATCACCCTGGAGAAAAATGCGGATTATTGGAAAGAAGGACTGCCAAAGCTGAACAAGGTGATCGTGCGTTCCATTCCGGATAATACCGCTCGCTTCAATGCCCTGCAAAACGGCGAGATTGATGTCATGGAAGACCTGAACCCGGACGATCTGTCCATCCTTGAAGGCAACAGTGAGCTACAGAAGATCGAGCGTCCACCGTTCAACGTGGCGTATATCGGCTTTAACTTCAAGAAGAAACCATTTGATAATGTGAAAGTCAGACAAGCTCTCAATCATGCCGTGAACAAGCAGGCTCTTATTGATGCGTTTTTTGCTGGACAAGCTGAGCCTGCCGTGAACCCGATGCCGCCAACGCTGTGGGGATACAACGATACCATTGAGGATTACCCATATGATCTGGAAAAGGCAAAAGCTCTACTGGCCGAAGCTGGCTTCCCTGACGGATTGCCTGATCCGGTAACCTTCTATGCAATGCCGGTATCCCGCCCGTATATGCCTGATGGCAAGAAGGTAGCGGAAGCAATCCAGGCTGATTTTGAGAAAATTGGTGTTACGACGAACATTGAATCTCCCGAGTGGGCGACGTATCTGGATGATGCCAAAGCCGGGGAAAAAGATGATATCTACATGCTCGGCTGGACGGGTGACAACGGGGACCCGGATAACTTCCTCTACACCTTGCTCGACAAAGACGCCATTCCGGGCAATAACCGCAGCTTCTATGTCAACGAAGAGTTGCATGTGTTGCTGACCGATGCGCAGAAAGAAACAGATCAGGAGAAACGTGCCGAGCTTTACAAACAAGCGCAGGCAATTATCAAGGAAGACGCACCGTGGATTCCACTTGTGCATACCACCCCAATTCTGGCGGGTAAATCAAACCTGAAAGGTTTTGTACCATCTCCGCTGGGTAGTGAATCCTATGCCGGGGCCTACTTCGAATAGCGTAGAGGGAAGTTGAATCTGAATATGCATCTAACGCATTAACCATTCTTTCTATCAAAGCGCTGGTGAGACGCAATGCTTGGCAGAACCTACATCCGGACGTAACTATCCAAAAAGCATGCGTGTCTGCCGGCGCTTTTTATTTTGCTCGATATGTCGAAGGCAGGTGAACAGGATTGAACAGCTATATTGTCAAACGTGTGCTTGTGTTGCTGCCCGTACTGCTGGGCATGACTCTGATTATCTTTTCCATCATCCACGCCATTCCGGGTGACCCGGCCGAGACCATACTTGGGCAAAAGGCAACTGAACAATCCAAGCAGGCCCTTCGGGACCAGCTCGGTCTGGATAAACCCTGGTTCCAGCAATATTTCGCCTACTTGGGCGATTTGCTCAAAGGTGACCTGGGAACGTCTATCCGCACCAAGGTGCCTATTGCCCAGGAAATTGTGCCTTATCTGACAGCAACCCTTGAATTAACGATGGCGAGTATGTTATTTGCTGTCATTATTGGGGTGAATGCCGGTATTGTCAGTGCATGGAAGCACAACTCCTGGTTTGATTATTGCTGTATGGTCATTGCTTTGGTGGGTGTATCCATGCCGATCTTCTGGCTCGGTCTGATGGAACAATGGCTGTTTGCGAACAAGTTGCAGTGGCTGCCTTCCATTGGACGAATGAATGCACGTGATCCGGTGGAAGCCATTACGGGCTTGTATGTGCTGGATACGATGATTGCCGGACGCTGGGATCAGTTGTGGACCGTAACCAAACATTTGTTACTCCCGAGTATTGCGCTTGGTACGATCCCGATGGCCGTTATTGCTAGAATGACACGTTCCAGCATGTTGGAAGTGATGAGTTCCGATTACATTCGTACTGCAAAGGCGAAGGGACTGGGGCCGTTTTTTGTTGTATATGGACATGCACTTAAAAATGCTTTTATTCCAGTACTTACGGTTATCGGCATCCAGACCGGATCGTTGCTCGGGGGTGCGGTATTGACCGAGACGATCTTTGCTTGGCCTGGCGTGGGACGTTATATATATGAAGCGATTAGTTCGCGGGACTATCCGGTGATCCAGAGTGGCATTCTGATCGTGGCGTTCTTTTTCGTGGTGATCAACTTAATTGTAGATTTGCTCTACGCCGTGTTTGATCCTCGTATTAGTTATAAATAGGGACTCAATAAAGAACCAATCTGCAGAAGCGAAGCTAAAAGCTTTCTAAAAGAAAGCTACATCGGAAGCATAGGCTGCGCATTTATCACCGGATTTTCACCTTTAAATAGGTGGATCAATATAATCTGGGGATAACAGCGATCAGAAGATGATACTGCAATCGTAGTGCTTGAGTGTAATAGAGTTTGTTGATCTATTGTTATATTCATATCCAAGAAAGGAGACACCGCATGGCCAAATTATCGACCAATACCGGACCATCCATTGACGCTGCAACAGCGAGCACATCCGGTCCATGGCGGGAAGCGTGGAGAACATTTCGGAAAAATCGACTTGCGCTTGCGGGCTTGATTATTATCGTATTTTTTATCCTGTTGGCCTTCCTTGCGCCCTACATCGCACCTTACGATTACAAGGAACAGGTGCTGGTGGATCGGCTTCAGGCTCCTTCGGCAGAGCATTGGTTTGGTACCGATGATCTGGGGCGTGACGTGTTTTCCAGAGTGCTGCACGGGGCGCGTATTTCCTTGTGGGTGGGCTTTTTCTCCGTCATTGGATCTATTATCGCGGGCACGTTGCTTGGTTTAATTGCAGGATTTTATGGAAAATGGGCGGACATGCTTATCTCGCGTCTATTTGATATCTTGCTCGCCTTTCCGGGGATTTTACTAGCCATCGCCATTGTGGCGATATTGGGCCCGTCTTTGCAAAATGCACTGCTCGCCATCGCCATCGTGAACATCCCGACCTACGGAAGATTGGTGCGTTCACGGGTACTCAGCTTGAGACAGGAGGAATTCATTACGTCGGCACGGACACTCGGAGCGGGCAACGGGCGAATCTTGTTTCGCCACATCTTGCCCAACAGCCTTACTCCTCTGATCGTGCAAGGTACACTTGGAATTGGAACGGCGATCATTGAGGCCGCTGCACTCGGATTTCTAGGTATGGGTGCACAACCACCCGACCCGGAATGGGGCAAAATGCTGTCGGACTCCCGTCAGTTTATACAAAAAGCCCCGTGGACGCTGATTTTCCCCGGCGTTTCAATTATGTTAACCGTTCTCGGCTTCAACCTCATGGGCGATGGACTACGCGATACCCTTGATCCGAAAATGGCGAAAAAGTAGAATTCTCAAACTCTAACCGTAACACTAACTTCTGCTCAAACTCAAAATCAAAATCAAACCGTAACCGTAACCGTAACCGTAACCGTAACCGTAACCTATAACCCAAGCTCGAACTCAAGCTGTAACTTTGATTTGAAACCCTAGCTCTGCAACCCTAACTTTTTCTGTAACGCAGCATACGCGCCATCGCTAACTCTAAAACTAATCGCATGTGCTAATTTTTAGACATAATCCTATTTGTAGCTGTTACGCTAACTTCTCCTTCAACTCTAAAGAACCCGGGAGCCCTTATTTTACGATTTCCAGACAATTTCCCAATCTAACGAACTTCACACACGATATTATGTGAAAAGCCTGAGGAAATTCTCGAAAGGTTGGCTAAAGGCGAGCAATAGCGTGTCTACAATTCGTTAGATAATAAATTCATCCTAAAAAGGCTATTTTACGCCTCTGAGGTTCGTTAGCGCGTAACTACCATGCTGTTCAGGACATTCAAGCAACCACAATATTAAGGTACCAACATACTAATATCCCAACGTACCCATACATCAGTCTCGACACAGTAAGGTCGAGGATACTCCAAGGTACATTAGATGAAATATGTTTTAACGCTATCTACTATATCAACAGACACATTATAATCCTTCACCATGCCGGTTCGAACTCTGGTTCGAGTCGGCTTTTGTTTTACCTGCGGGATTACGTTAAAATGATTGGTGATGTGCAAAAGTAGAAGGGTTATTCGATCTTTTTGTTAAAATAACCGCCTGCGTATTGACACCCAATTTTCCCATATGTTATATAAAAGGAAGGGTTTAGCACTCCGATCATTAGAGTGCTAACAAATGATATTTTTACTATACGCCTACATATGGAATGATTCTGTTTTTGGAAATATATTGAACCTGAGTAGTACATGCGAAGCCAAGGTGCGCAACAGAACCGGAAGAAGCTAAATGTTTGCTTAATCAACAGAATCCATTTAAATAGAAGGATCTAATCCTCAAACAAGTTCCTGATCAGATGCAAAAGTAGTGCAGGGGACGAAATCGATTTGGAGGAAGCAGAGCGTTCGCCTTTATCACCGAATTTCTCCCTTTTAAAAAGGGAATCAAAGAAATACGGGGATAACAGCGATCCGAAAAACGATTCGTAACCGGAACGGCTATATTGCAGAACGTCATGCATTTTTGAAGATTAGCCAATCTATTGGATCTGATGATCAAGCGTTTAAGCTTCAAATGATTTTCTGGCATCCATAAGTTTTGTATGAAAAACTCAAGGATTTACTTTCTATTTTCAATCAAATCATTCGATATCCAAATTTGAAAGGAGTCCAACCACTCATGGCTAAGAAAGAATTCCAGGCAGAATCCAAACGTTTGCTGGATATGATGATCAACTCCATTTACACCCAAAGAGAAATCTTTTTAAGAGAATTGATCTCCAACTCCAGTGACGCCATTGATAAAATTTATTACAGAGCACTGACGGACGATTCGCTCGTTTTCAACAAAGAGGACTACTTCATCAAGCTCACGATCGACAAAGAAAACCGCACCCTCACACTGACAGATACCGGAATTGGGATGACGCAGGAAGAGCTGGAGAACAACCTGGGGGTTATCGCGAAGAGTGGCTCCCTGGCGTTCAAGAAAGAAAATGAAGCAAAAGACGGTCACAACATCATTGGACAATTCGGGGTTGGTTTCTACTCGGCATTTATGGTGGCGGACAAGCTGACCGTAACAAGTAAAACGCTGGGCAGCGACGAGGCTTGGAAATGGGAGTCCGAAGGCGCGGATGGTTACACGATCACACCAGCTGAGAAAGATTCTGTAGGTACAGAGATCGTCCTGACGATCAAAGGAAATACCGAAGAAGATTCGTATGACGAATTTTTGGAAGAGTACCGCCTGAGATCCATCATCAAGAAATACTCCGACTTCATTCGCTACCCAATCAAGATGGATGTAACGGGTCAACGTCCGAAAGAGGGCACGGAGAACGAATTCGAGGAATACCAAGAAGAACAAACCGTGAACAGCATGGTGCCGATCTGGCGTAAAAATAAAAGCGAACTGACCGAAGAAGATTACAATAACTTCTATATGGAAAAACGCTACGGTTTTGACAAACCGCTCAAACACCTGCACATCAGCGCAGATGGCGCAGTGGTATACAATGCAATCCTGTTTATTCCGGAGAATACGCCGTTTGACTACTATACGAAAGAGTATGAAAAAGGCCTTGAGTTATACTCCAACGGTGTATTGATCATGGATAAATGCGGGGATCTGTTGCCAGACTACTTTGGATTTGTTAAAGGTATGGTGGATTCGGAAGACTTGTCCCTGAACATCTCCCGTGAGATGTTGCAACATGACCGTCAGCTTAGCCTGATCGCGAAGAACATTAAGAACAAAATCAAGAGCCAACTGCAAAGCCTATTGAAGGACGAGCGTGAGAACTACGAGAAGTTCTACCAAGCGTTTGGTCGTCAATTGAAATATGGTGTATACAGCGACTATGGTGTGAACAAGGATACATTGCAGGATCTGCTGTTGTTCACGTCTTCCAAAGAGAGCAAACTCGTGAGCCTGGACGAGTACGTTTCCAGAATGCCGGAAGATCAGAAGTACATCTACTATGCATCCGGTGAGTCCATTAGCCGTATTGAAAAGTTGCCACAGATCGAGGGTGTTCTTGAGAAAGGGTACGAAGTACTGTACTTTACCGATGACATCGATGAGTTCGCCATCAAGATGATCACGAACTACAAGGAGAAAGAATTCAAATCCATCTCCAGTGGTGACTTGGGTATCGAAGATGGCGCGGACAAAGAAGAAACGGATGCTCAGGACAACGACAACAAAGAGTTGTTTGAAGCGATGCAAGCTCAATTGGCAGGTAAAGTAAAAGCCGTTAAAGCTTCCAAACGTCTAAGAAGCCACCCGGTATGTTTGTCCACTGAAGGTGAATTGACGATTGAAATGGAGAAAATTCTGAAAGCTATGCCAAACAGCGAAAACGTACAAGCTGACAAAGTGTTGGAAATCAACGTGAATCACGATGTCTTCAAATCGTTGAAAGACGCTTTCGCGCAGGATCAGGAAAAACTGAACCTCTACACAAGCCTGTTGTACCATCAGGCATTGCTGATCGAAGGATTGCCAATTCAAGATCCAGTAGAATTCACCAACGATATCTGTAAGGTGATGGTGTAAACTTCCGCAATATCGCAGTGATGGAATAACGGTGCACTTAATCAAAAGTGATGGAATGTTCCATGCAGTTTCCGGGTCCAAGGCGCAGTGCTTATATGGCTTGGAAACTACAAAATACCGTTGCACCCACCATCTCCACCCCGACAGGGCGTTTCAGTCCTGTCGGTTTTTTTGTTTTTACCCACAACGGGGAGGGCGCGGGGGAGACAGACTATCATTGAAGCAAATGATGATATTATTATAAGTTGAACTTGATCTTGATCTTCACTCCAATTTTAGCGAGATAACTGGTGAATACCATTATGTATTTTAAGTACAGCAAAAGTAGTGAAGGGGACGGAATCGATTCTGAAGAAGCGAAGCGTTCGCCTGAAAGCTTTCTGTAAGAAAGCTGCATCGGAAGCATACGCTATTCCCGAATTTCTTCCTTTTTAAAGGGAATTCAGAAAACCTGGAGACAACAGCGATCAGAAGAACGATCCGTAACCGGAACGGCCATCTGATGGCACAGTTAGTACTTATGTTTGTTCTGCTATGGGAGCGAGCATATGTGAATAATTAGTTCAATATGAATCATTGTCATTTAGATGCACGGATGATAGTCTGGCAGGGTATAATAAGAGAAGATGACTGTTCATTACAAGTTGATGTAAGAAGAGATGACAATCGCAGACAGGTTTTGCTTTTCGAAACCACAGATGTTGTGTATAATCACTCAAAATAGAGACAGTCGGCTAGGAGTGATCCCCATGCAATGGAACGATCTGAGAGAACATAGACAATATCCTGAATTAACCAAATTGGATGGATCTCGTGCAGCGTATGAACGGGACTATTCGAGACTCATTCATTCACCGACCTTCCGTCGGTTACAGGGCAAATCGCAGGTGTTTGGCGCAGGAACGGGTGATTATTATCGTACTCGCTTGACCCATTCCCTAGAGGTGGCACAGATTGCACGAGAGGCTGCCCGAAGTTTGATTCGCCGTTTTCCTGAGGTAGACTGGGACCGTGCGGACAACCCCGGCCTTATTATTGATTCAGAAGTGGTGGAGTGCGCTGCAATCGCACATGATTTCGGTCACCCGCCGTTTGGACATAAAGGTGAAGAAGTATTAGATGGTATTCTGGATGACCTCATCAACACCGAGGCTAAGAAAATCATGAAGAAAAGCCGCAGCGTCAAAGTTCCCAAGGTGGAGTCTGAAGTCCGTGCCGAGTTAAAACGAAAATACGAGCATTTTGAAGGCAATGCGCACAACTTCCGTCTCATTATGCACTTGGAGAAACGTGAAGATATCGACGGGCTGAATCTGTCTGATGCGGTATTACTAGGGATAAACAAATATCCGTACCCTGGGACAGAGAGCAAAAAAGGCATGTATCATCATGAGTGGCAATATATTCGGGAGATCCGTGATCGCTGGAACGTGCCGGCAGGCAAGAAGACGCTGGAAGCACAGCTGATGGACCTTTGCGACGATATTGCGTACTCCTCACATGACCTCGAGGATGGCATCAAAGCAGGCAAGATTGAAGTACATGAGCATTTCCTGCAAGATCCGCATGTGAATCGACTGATTGTGGATAAAATTACAACGCTGGAGGATCTGTTCTGGAACGGATGGACCCGAGAAGCGATTGGGCAAAAGGTAGAAGAGGTCCTCGCTTCGTTCCTGCGCATCTGGAATGAGAAGATGCCGTTCTGCGAGCATGATTACTCGCGTACCCGTCGTGAAGTGAAAGCCTATTGGGTGAGCTTTTTTGTAGGCAGCCTGGGCGTTATTGACGACGGCGACTGGAAGAAGGTAACTTTTGTCCGTGAAGGGGCTGAAGACCTTGATATGCTGCGTACGGTGAGTGTGCTCAAGAGTTTTGCCTGGGTGACCATGATTCGTGACCTACGTGTACAGCGTCTACAGAAGCGCAGTGAGTGGATGATTAAGCGATTATGGGATGCATTCCTCGATCCGGAAACGTCCAAATCGATTATTCCATCTGACTGGCTGCAGCGGTATGAGAAGGATCAAGCCAAAGCCCAGCCGATCTGGACTTGGGAACACATGGTGATCGATTATATCGCAGGAATGACGGATGCATTTGCCGAGAAAATATATAATGAACTCTACGGTCTGAAGGTGGGTTCGATCTACGATCTGGATTAAAATTAACCGATATAAAGGGAGATGAGACGCGTGGCTAAGCGAATGAGTGAGATGTTCAGTCTGGGCGTACTTGACCTTGTGCCAAGGTTAAACGATGCCACAGCGGAACAGGCACTTCAACAATCGCTGACACTTGCGCAACATGCCGAGGCTTGGGGATACGCCCGATACTGGACATCAGAGCATCATGATATGGCTGAACTGGCATCGGCCTCTCCCGAAGTACTGTTATCGCACATCGGAGCAAGGACAACAACGATCCAACTTGGCTCTGGTGCGGTCTTGTTGCCGCACTATAGCCCACTCAAGGTTGCGGAGTCGTTCCGCCTGCTGGCTGCGCTCTATCCGGGGCGTATTGAGCTTGGGCTTGGACGTGCTCCTGGCGGTGGACCTCATGCCACGATGGCACTCAGTGGCAATTACTTGCACCATGTGTCCAAGCTGCCTGAATCGCTCGCAGCACTCACAGAACTGCTCGAGGACCGCTACATGTACGAGGATCATCCCGTGACAGCTCGTCCGATTCCCCAGCTCCCGTTATCGCTCTGGATGTTGGGAACTAACGTGAAGAGTGCAGAATTTGCGGCACGGTTTGGCATGGGATATGTATTTGGTCAATTCATGAGTGATGCCGATGGTACAGAGGCTGTAAGGCGATACCGAGAAGGGTTTATTCCTAGTGCAACGATGAAGGAGCCTGAAGTTATGGTGGCAGTCAGCGTATTGTGTGCCGAGTCAGAGATGGATGCTTTGGACTGGAGTCGTGACATGGCGGAGAGGCGCAAGCTGGATGGGAAAGAACATTCAACCGAGTCGAATTCAAGTGGTATCGCGGTCTCTAAGACGAATGATGCAGCCGTTATTGATCATAATGAATCGGTGCGGCACTATGCAGGTACAGCTGAGCAGGTATGGGCGCGATTGCAACAGGTGAGTAACAGGCTGGATACGGAGAGGTTGCTTCTGGTTACGGCAGGACCAGATTATGAGCGCAGGTTGGATTCATATCGATTGCTGGCTGAGCATAAGACAGCAATACTGAACTAGGCTGATCACTTTAGGATGTTAGCCGTTGAAATCCGAACAAACCGAAGAGCTGCAGATCGGGACTTTACCGTATGCTGCAGCTCTTCGGTTTGGACTTTGTCAAGATTCAACAATCTTTTACAAAACCAAGCATCTTAATGACAAAATAATGTTATAATACTTTACGTCTATTTTCCTATCGATATAATATAGATAAGTTCTTTTGACAAGAGGTCAAAAGAAGGGGAAAACAATGACAAAAGCACCTGAATTCGGGATGACCGAAGAGGTCAAGGGGGAAATCATATGTTCAGCAGATTCAAGATCAAGAGTATCGGTCTGCGTATCAGCATCGCGTTCTACTTGTTAATCCTCTGTTTAATTATTTTGAGTGTCACGATTGTCACCCGGATGAATTCAATTGAAACCAATACTAACGAAATTACGAACAATTGGATGCCATCAATCCAGCAAATTAATCGGTTAAATTATACCACAGAGCATGTCCTGTCACTGAGTTATCGTCACTTTGACGCGGATGAAACAGACAAGGCATTTTTGTCAGAAGAGCGTACCAAGTATATTCGTGAAACGACGCAGGCGATTAAAATCTATGATCAGCAAGAGAAGTCTGCGGATGAGCTCGAACACTGGACTGCGTTCAAGAACAAATGGGAAGCATATCTCAAGATTAATACGCAATCGATCAAGCTGAGTGATGAGGGTCAGACACAACTGGCGAAGGAAGTATCTGATAAAGGTGCTGATTCCTTCGACACCATGCAAGTCGATCTAGATTATCTCGTGGAATATAATCAGGAACAGTCCAATCTTGCGGCGGCCCAAACGATCAGATCGGTGCAGGATGGTAGGTTAATCATCATTATCGGTGTTCTTGTCATGATTGTCATTACAGCGATCAGCATTCCGATTATCCGTTCACAGGTCGTGAAACCACTGCTACGTGTCATTAGTGCGGTGAAACTGATTGCAGAAGGCCAATTGAATGTTCAGGACATACATACCAAACATGAGGATGAAGTCGGTGTTCTGGCCAAAGCGGTGAATGACATGAAAGGTAACCTGACTTCCATGGTTCTGAGCGTCAGACGAATTGCGGAAGCTGTCAATCTGCAAAGTGGGGAACTGGCAATATCCTCAGAAGAGGTTAAGATTGGTAGTCGCCAAATTGCTGTGACCATGGAAGAGTCAGCCAAGGCCGCAGAGAGCCAGGCAGAGACAGCCGTGGAATCAGCCCGCACGGTTGAAGCGTTGAATGATCACATTCAGAATCATACGGAACAAGGCAGCCAGCTGCGCGTCATGTCGGATCTTGTACTGGAACAAGGGCTGAATGGTCGCAAGGCGATGGAACAGTCGGTGCAGCAGATGCAACAGATTTCAGGTTCGGTCTCGGCTTCCATGGACAAAATGGAACGGTTGAATCGTAAAAATGAAGATATTTCCAAGCTGGTTCAAGTCATTCATGACATTGCACGCCAAACCAATCTGCTCGCATTGAATGCCTCCATTGAGGCAGCACGTGCGGGAGAGAGTGGACGCGGATTCGCTGTAGTAGCATCAGAAGTGCGGAAGTTATCTGAGGCTGTGCAGACTTCGGTCGAAGAGATCACGGCGATTACCGAGGATATTCAGCAGGAGTCACAAGGGGTGGTTGCGGAATTACGTACGGGCGTTCAGGAAACCGAACTGGGTCAGGAACATGTGCTTGCTTCAGGTCAACTCTTCCGTACAATTAACGAATCGGTGGAAGGCATGGTTGGTGTCATCAGCACGATGACAGATGGACTGGCAGGCATGCAGGAAGCAAGCGGACGAATGAATGATTTCAGTCAGCAGATTTCCGCTGTTTCGGAACAATCGGCAGCGAGTGTGGAAGAAGTTTCTGCATCGGCGGAAGAGCAAGTAAGTTCCATGGAAACGATTAGCGGCAACATTCAAAGTCTGAAAGAATTATCGGAAGATTTGCTTACATCCATTGAAAAATTAAAAATATAACCTTCTTCTTATAATAGAAGAAGCTGGAATCACGCAGGCGGCAATTGGTGAGATATCAGTATGATATATGAGCTGTTGGCCTATAACGTTTGCTGGCAAGAATGATTAGGATTCCAATGTTATAATCTCAAAATAAAATAAGGTGTTCCTAAACAATGGGAACACCTTATTTTTTTCTTTCCAATTAGATACGTGCAAGGAAATGGATAGTTGTCTAGGAGCCTAACATTGTATACAATGACTACCTGAAGCAAACGTATGAGTCGTATTTGTTATGTCTTCAATGAGCTTACTATTTATATAGAAGAAACATGATTAATGAAGGAAGGAGAGGGGGATTTTGCCTGATGAAACACTTGGTATTTACGCTACTTCTGGGAAACACCTCTACACTTTTGCTTGCCACGAGAACGAGCATGAATTATGCATGATGGAACTGAATACGCTGCTTGAACCGAGTTTGGAGATCCGTATGGATATGGGGTCGTATGTGTGGTCTGAACGATGTATTCCACCTGGACGCAGTCCTTTTATCCATGGCAGACTGGACGTGATCGGCGAAGGGAGCAGCGTGACTGATCTGCTTCCTCTTGCCAAAGAGATTCAGCTGTTGCCAGAAGAGACATTTAAGGTGATTTGTCTGAAAGAAGGGGATCATACCCCTGACTATGCACAGTCTCGTCAACTGGAAAAAGAAATCGGCATGTGCATTAAGGGCAAGGCACAGATGAAACAACCTAAGGTGACTTTCGGCCTAATCCGAACAGGAGAAAAATGGATCTTGGGCCAGTGGACAGAAGCTGATCGATCTTGGCAAATTCATAGGCAGAAGCCGCAAAACTACTCGACTGGATTTGGCATCACGCTTGCGAGAGCGCTGGTTAATATTGCTGTTCCGAGAGTAGAAAACCATCGCTTGCTTGATCCATGCTGCGGTATGGGAACGGTTGTGATTGAGGCTTTATCCATGGGAATTGACGCAAAAGGTAACGATCTCAATCCGCTGGCTGTCCGAGGTGCACGTATCAATCTGCCGCATTATGGATATGATTCAGATCGAATCACACTGGGGGATATGAATGAACTGCAAGATTTGTATGATGCAGCAATTCTGGACATGCCTTATAATCTCTGCTCTGTACTTCCGGATGCTGAGCAACGAGCCATGCTGGAGAGTTTGCGCATATTGGCAAAACGGGCAGTGATTGTTTCCACAGAGTGGGTAGAAGAGCACTTGTTGGAAGCGGGATGGACTGTAAAAGAGTACCAAACAGTACATAAAGGCACGTTTATACGTCATATTTGGCTGTGTATGTAAGCGTAAAAAACAAAAAAATCTACCTCTAGGGAAATTTCCAGAGGTAGATTTTTTTATTGCTTACATATCCATTGAACTAACCGTTTACACTAGAACGTAGAGGACAGAAATATTCTTTTGTTCAATTGATATCGTTGATCTGATTTGCACAATATTGCATGGGAACGGGTGTTTGTGTTAATATTTATGACTATAATCCACAAGGTTCACCGGCAGGGTATCGCCAGCGACGTAAGCTTTCAGATTTTTGACGAAAATATCGACTGCTCGATCCGCGTATTGCTCTGTACTTCCTGCGATATGAGGCGTAATTAACACGTTATCCATGCCCCATAGCGGGTGGTCTGCAGGAAGAGGTTCTTCTTCGAACACGTCCAGTGCGGCGAAGGCAACTTGGCCGTTTTGGAGTGCATTCAGCAACGCTTCCGTTTTCACACTGGGGCCACGGCCTACATTGACGAAGCAGGCACCGGATCGGAACTGCTCAAATGCAGTTTGATCATATATATGTTTGGTTTCATCGGTTAGCGGTAAAATGTTAATTACATAATCGCCCTGGCTCAAGGCTTCATGTAAACCGGTCATGTTGTACATTTGGTCCACATTGGGGACATCCTTACCTGAGCGGCGAACTCCGATCGTGCGCATGCCGAGTGCTTTGAGAATACGGGCTGTTTCCGTACCGATCTCACCTACACCAACGATGACCGCTGTTTTGCCATGCAGTTCCGGCAGTGGTTTGGCAGGAGCTTTCCATTCGGCCTGCTGTTGATGCAGCATAGCTTGTCTCAGCCAGCGACTGTGGGACAACATCATGCCCAGAATAATTTCGGTGATTGGAATCGCGTGAACTCCATTTGCACTAGTGACCTGAACGTTCTTTTGTTGCAAATCTGCGAAGGGGAGATTGTCCACACCAGCAGACCAGACCTGAACCCATTTCAACAGGCTGTCCTGTTTCAATGCATGTTCTGTGACGAGTGGGGACCAGCCGAGAATAATCTCAGCTTCTTCCAACTCAGCGGGGTCCAATTCCTTGGCTTTTCCGAATTTCAGGGTGTATTCTGGTGCAGCATTCTGAATGCGTTGTTGCTGTTCTTCAGATAGAGATGGAAAACATACAATTTTACCCATAATGTGTGGTCCTCCTGAGATAAATAATTTGATGAGTTTGATAATTAAAGTGTATCAGATTTGGTGTTGGATGTGCATTTAGGTGGGAAATGCAGGAATCTAGCCTTATTTGCAAATGGTTATATTTGTGTCACTCTATACTTACCCAACTTGAAACGATATGTATAGTTATGAAATAATAGAGCGAACTTTAGAGAGGTGTATGCAATGAATAACCAATCACATCAGGATCATTCATCCCGACGGGAAAGATTGTTTGTAGCAATTCGTCTTCCTGTTGCTGTTCAGCAGTCTCTTCAGATGGATGCAAGGCTTGTACAGAACAAGCTAGATTTTCGTAAATGGACAGATCATAGAGATTATCATATAACCTTGCAATTTCTGGGGGATACGTTAGTTAGTGACATCGGGCACCTGCGAAAAGCATTGCGCTCAGCAGCAAGCGGATTTCAGCCGTTTGAACTTCAGCTTTCCGACTGGGGCACATTTGGACTTGAAGAAGCACCTAAGGTGCTTTGGAAAGGTGTTAGCGGAGAGGTAGAGCACTTGTTTTCATTGCAAAAACAAATCGTGCAGGCGACTTCGCCCCTTGGGTATGAAGCTGAATTAAGACCTTATGCTCCCCACATTACCATTGCCAGAAAATATCTGGGACAGCTTCCAGGTAATGAAAATAAAGGGGTATCTGGAGTGCTTCCGGAACATTCCACAGGTGCTAATTCATGGATGGTGGAGGACATTGTACTTTATGTGACAAGGCTGGGACAATCGCCAATGTATGAGGTCGTGGACACGTTCTCTTTTTCCTGATAATCATTTTTATGCCATAAAATCACATTGACATAACGTTTATCCCTATGTAATATTAGCCATCGTTATTCAAATTCTTTTTTTTGGGTTACTTAGTTAAGGGAATTGTTTCGACAGGAGGAATCTTCGAATGAACATTATAAGCAAAAATCGTTGGGTAGCACCGATGTTATCAGTGCTGCTTGTATGTATAGTGGGGGTAAATGTCGTTCAGGCGACGGGGAAGTGGAATGAAGCTAGTGATAGTAAACAGATGACCGAACTTGCGGCTTCTGTGCAAAATAACCAAACATCTACGCAAGAAGAGAGGCGTATGATGGAAGATGGGACAAGTCTGTCCTCTAATCTGTCTGCCCAAACCGTAGCGTGGACTGAATCTCTGCCAGCGAAGAACTGGCTTACGACTGCTCAAGAAGAGCAGGAACTGCAAGAAGCCAAGGCCAAGAACAAAGCTAGAGCGGTAGCTGCGGCCAAAGCCAAAAAAGAAGCTGCACTGAAATTGGCCAAAGTGAAACGTGCCAAAGAAGTCGCTGCTGTAACAACTCCCCCCCAAAAACTATACTTTACACGGACCAAACTTCTGAACCAGGAAGACTCGAAACTTGCAACCTGGTCATACAGTGTGTCCGATAAAGAACTGCATCTGCTGCAAAAAATCGTCATGGCAGAAGCGGAAGGTGAACCGTACGAAGGCAAAGTGGCAGTTGCCAATGTTGTCTTAAACCGGCTGCGGTCAGCCAATTTTCCCGATACCATTTACAAGGTCATCTATCAGAAATCCCAGTTTAGTCCTGTAGCGAACGGACGTATGAAACGTGTAGTTCCCAACGAGGACAGCATCAAAGCAGTGAATGCTGCGTTGAACGGGAAGAAGGAAGTTGCCGATGATACGTATTATTTCTTATCATTGACGCTTGCCGACGATCTGACAGTTGCTCGCTCGCAGAAAAAAGTAAAAACGATCGGTCATCATACTTTTTACAAGTAATCGACCCGTAAATTCTGCAAACAGGCAGGGTAGTTAACTGTGTGTGTATCACATGGCCCTTGAAAAAGCCTGAATCGTAGTTTTATTTCGTTATTTAAAATATCGTTATACTCTAAATTACCCTTTTTTCTGCCAAATCATACGGTGGAATTAGTGAAAATAAAAGAAGGTTCCCTTCCAAAAATTCGGAAGGGAACCTTCTTTGTATATCGTGAGCAATTGTCTTGTCCTCTATAACACCTCGTGAGAGCTGTTCTATAGGCCCATAGAGGCGTCAGAATGGTATTCTGGTACCTGACAAGGACGTGGCAGCAATTCCGGATGTGAAGCGCTCCACGGAGGTTGTTGTGACTTCGGCCGTAGTCGGGAACAATAAATTATGAACAGCTTGAGCACAGCACTTCGGATCATAGGCCGAATGGTTACCTGAAATATGTGCTACGTTCAGCGGGCTTTCAGTTTGAGTAGATGCCTGTTCCACTAGTTGTCTGAAACGATTGGTGATCACGTCGGCAGAGTGAATGACCTGGCCGTATCCGGCTTGTACAAAGTATTCACAGTTCTCTTCCTCTTGACCTGCAATCGGAGGAATGAACAACATCGGTAGACCCTTGGCCAGCGCTTCAGTGCATGTCATGCCACCTGGCTTGGTGATCAGCACATCGGATACATCCATCAGTTTGCTTACTTCCCGTGTATATCCCAGAATACGAATATTCGGATGTTGGAAGCAAGGCATTTCCTTCATTTTTGCAATCATTTTTTCATTGCTTCCTAGACAGAAGACCAATTGAACACGATCTGCCCAAGACGTGAGAGCTTTCATATGATCCTCATCAAACGAAAGTCCCCATCCGCCACCCATAAGCAGCGCCGTAGGCATGTTCTGAAGCCCCATCTCTTCCCGTAGCTTCACCTTATCTCCAGCTTCCCAGAAGTCTGGATGCACAGGGATTCCCGTGATCTGAATATGGGAGGGATCGACACCCCGGATCTCAAGCAATGCTTTGACCTGAGGGGTAGAGACCAGATATTTGTTCACTTCCGGATTAATCCATGTTCCGTGCACGTCATAATCCGTCACAACCGTATAGAGCGGGATATTCAGACCCTGGCGTTTGAGCCGGGAGATGACAGCATTCGGAAAAGGATGGGTACAGATCACTGCATCGGGTTTTAGTTGGGATACAACCTGTGCCGTCTGTGTATAGAAAATTCGGTGCAACGCCAGCTTGGTAAAACCATTTAATGATTTATTGTACTGTGTGCGGTACAACAGGCTGACCAGTTTGGGTTGAACCGATAGTGTCTTTCGATATGCAGAGAAAATTAGTGGAGCTACCGTTGGGTTCAAAAATTTGCCTAGTTCAATGACACGACTGTGAACATGTGGACTGACTTTTTTGATGCCATGTGCCAGCGCATGAGCGGCCTGAGTGTGACCGGTACCGAAACCTTCCGATAATAAGAGCACTCTTGGTTTTCGCATGAGTTCACCTTTATTCATAAGTTTTAATTCAAAATGAAGATATTCATTGTTTATTCTAGCTAGGGAATGCGTTACTACATGAATATACATTGAAGCGCAAAATCATGTTTCTTCTATGAATATTTACACCATATATCTTACAATGAGACAACCTAAACTTCATTATATATACGTATTATCTGAGTCATCTTACACTATAGACGACGACAGAAGGAGTTTCCACTGCATTTAGGTTAAAAAATATTAACACAATTTTTAAAATGTTAGGGTTGCAATCTGTTTTCTAAGGTGGTATTGTATATTTTGACCGAATGACCGAATTGTATTTTTGGTCATTTATGTAGAGCGATTGAACAATGAATGTGTTTAAAGGAGGGATATGATGGCTCCGATTGACAGGAGACAGCAGGTTATTCATGCAGCAGCCCAGTCGTTTGCCATGTTTGGATACAAAGCAACGACGATGGATCAGGTCGCCAAGATTGCGAACGTTGGCAAAGGAACGATCTATACGTTTTTTACCAATAAGGAACAATTGTTTGATCAGATCCTGGTAGAAGTGATTCAGGAAATGAAGAACATCGCGCATCGTGAAGTACATCAGGAAAGTGCATTTTTCGATAATCTGTTTCGAGTACTGGATGCATTGTTAGAGTTTCGTCGTGATCACGATCTGCTTGTTAAGTTATCTCAGGAGCTGAAGGACTTTGGAACGCTGCAGGCCAAGGAAGGTTTGGACAAGGTGGAGAAAGTAATCTCCGACTTTCTGGCTAAGGAGCTTGAGAAAGCAAAAGACAATGGAGAGATTCGAGATTGTGATCCGCAAGTCGTCGCATTTATGATGATTCGCCTGTATATTGCATTAACCTCAGACTGGAGCAAACAACATCAACCGCTGAGCAAAGAGGAAATTAAGACTTACTTTCGCCTTTTCTTAATGGAAGGAATTGCTGCTGTAACGTAATCCGAATTTAATCTACTATAATATAAGGATTTTTACGTGTATCAAGCAGGGAGGCTTGTCGGAAGACAGGTTGTTTTTTTGCCCTAAAGTGACTGTTTGAGGAAAGTGGTCAGTTCGTGTTTCAGTATATTTTCTGGAATGCGACATTGTATTTCATTATGGTTATTCCTGCTCATGGAGCAGAGAGATTAAGGGGAGAAAATGACATGAAATCTTTATCCGTGTTTTTCAAGGATGTGGGATCGGCCGTGAGAAACCCGAAGGTGTTGATCCCTGTTATTGCAATTATGTTTATACCGATCCTGTATAGTGGCATCTATCTGGCGGCCTATTGGGACCCGTATGGTCATGTGGATGAGATGCCGGTTGCCGTTGTCAATTTGGATAAAGGCGCTGAGCTGGAGGGCAAATCCCTCCATGTAGGTAGTGATCTGGTGGATGAGCTGAAGAAAAATGCCGATTTCAAATGGGATTTTGTCAGTGCGAGTCAAGCCAAAGAAGGCATGAGTAATGACAAATATTATATGCAAATTACGATTCCGGAGAACTTCTCATCCCAAGCAACAACGTTGCTCGATGACAAGCCGGAGCCGGCTGATCTGATCTATGAACCGAATGGCAATTACAGTTTTGTCGGTGCACAGATCGGTAAGACCGCTATTAAGGACCTCAAAGCAAAAGTCTCAGCCAAAGTAACGGAATCCTATGCAGAGACATTGCTCGACAAGTTCTCCGAAGTATCGGATGGCTTGGCTGAGGCAGGCGACGGGGCGGGTGAACTGAATACCGGCGCAGGCAAACTGGATGATGGTGCTGTTAAGCTCAAGGATAACCTGGCGAAGCTTGCATCCGGAACGCTTGAACTTCAGGAAGGACTTTCTCCATTAAGTGATGGTGTTAACGCGCTGCACACTGGGGCAACCAAGCTTGAAAGTGGAACATCGAATCTTGTATCCGGTCTGCAACAGCTTCAGGCAGCTGCTTCGAGCCAGCTTCAGAGCGGAGCAGATCAGTTGAAGGATGGCAGCGCCAAGTTGGAAACGGGACTCCAGTCTTCACTGGATGGCACAAGTAAGTTGCAGGCTGGCCTGAAATCGTCAGAACAGGGCAGTGCGAAGCTGTCGGATGGTCTGCAAAGTGCCGTTCAGGGCAGCGGTACACTGGCAACAGGCCTGCAATCGGCTGTAGATGGCAGCTCCAAGGTTGCTGATGGTGCACAGAGCGTAGCCGCCGGATTGAAGCAGCTTGCTGCCTCGAACCCGGAATTGGCTGAAAGTGCTGATGTACAGAAACTGCTTGCGGCGAGTGAAGCCGTTGCCGATGGCAGTGCACAATTGCATGAGAGCGAGCAGAAGCTTGCACAGGGTGCAGATCAGCTGCATCAGGGCAATCAGCAGCTGGCTGCGGGCGCATCCGAGCTTCATGGTGGCCAGGAGCAACTTCTTGCTGGTGCAAACCAGCTGGTAGATGGACAAAAGCAATTGCTGGCAGGAGCCGGACAGCTTAGTCAAGGAGGAGCGAAGCTCTCCGATGGTCTGAAGCAGTTCAGTGGCAAACTGGGTGATGCTGCAAGTGGCGGTACATTGCTCGCCAATGGTGCCAAGCAGCTGGGCTCAGGTACAACAGCTTTGCAAACGGGTGTAGGCAAACTCAGTGGTGGTGTTAATTCACTTACCGATGGTTCCAAACAACTGGGGGATGGCGCAGGCAAACTGGCTGACGGTCTTACCGAGCTAAAAGATGGCTCAAGTGAACTGGCTACCAAGCTGAATGATGCCGCGCAGAAAACATCCGAAGTTAAGAAAAAGGATGATGTAGTGAACATGTTCGCTGAACCTGTAAACTCCTCGGAGAACACAGCAGAGAACGTAAGCAATTATGGTACAGGATTGACACCGTTCTTCCTGTCGATCGGTCTGTTTGTGGGATCGTTGATTTCCACGATTGTATTGAAAATGCGGGAAACGTCCGTACCTGGTGCAACAGGCTGGAATCGTTTTGTCAGCCGGACACTGGTATTTGGCTCCGTGAGTATTTTCCAATCGGTTATTGTGGCAAGTTTCATGTTATATGGTCTTGGACTGGAGACGCACAGCGTAGGGCTGTTCTATCTGTTTACCATTATTACGGGGCTGACCTTCATGTTGATCGTTCAGGCACTTGTAACCTGGCTGGATCTGCCTGGACGTTATGTCGTCATTCTGCTTCTGGTCTTCCAGCTTGCGGCTAGTGCAGGAACCTTCCCGGTAGAACTGATTCCATCATGGCTTCAGGCATTTAGCCCTTGGTTGCCAATGACACACAGCATTATGGGCTTCAAAGCCGTTGTATCGAGTGGTAATCTGGATGTGATGTGGCATCAGGCAGGTATTCTTAGCATCTATGCAGGTGTATCCATTCTGCTGACGCTTGCTTACTTCCTCTGGAATGGCAGACGTCCGAAAAAAGAAGTCGAACAGGCTGATTCTGGTCAAGTTGTGACGGCATAAGTCGAACCTGATCTTCAGCAGGGTCATATTTATGAAAAAAAACTTTATTTTCTTGTAGTGAAATTATGCAATATAGTAGTCAAATAGTGCAAATAGCCTGTGACCCCAAAAAGGGGTTGCAGGCTATTTTGTATACAAATGCATAGAGAAGCAAAGTTTAGCTGGCTTAAGCAGTGAAAATTTGGTGGAATTATGGATAAACGTAGGCTGCACATGGAACGATTTTCTTCTGTCAGCAATTTAATTCAGTTGTACTCTGGCTTAAAAAGTGTATAATTATTCGAAAAAGAGATGAATTTAAACGTTACTACTGTAAAGCTGTACTGCAAAACATTTCTTATCAGAGGTATTAAAAAGTTTAAATTGCGCTGATGTTAGGTCGGTGTTAAAATAATAGAACTATATCAAAAAAACGTCGCTCCATTTCAGTAGCCGTGCCAGCGGCTGCGTGTTGATTTATACAGGCTGTTTGCCGGATCGTCCGGATCAGCTCAGCTCATCTCATTTAATGGCTTCTGCCCAATAGCAGGCATTATTTTTGACAGTCTTATGCTGTCACCTCTTCTATCTAGCAGGCTCTATCGCAAGCGAAAAAGGCCAGCTCCTCCCGTTTCATTGTTGCCTGTTGCCTATGTTCTTGATCTTTCCGAAATACTTCATTATAGAAAGGTTGCGTTCCATGAGACACATCGGATTACCTCCAAAACAGGGTCTGTATGACCCGCAGTTCGAAAAAGACGCATGCGGAATGGGTTTTGTTGCCAACATCAAAGGAGTACCTTCACACGATATCGTTAGTCAGGCACTGACCATGCTCAGTAACATGGAGCACCGTGGAGGACAGGGAAGTGAGCCGAATTCCGGTGACGGAGCAGGTATCCTGATTCAGATTCCACATCGCTATTTTGCACAGGAAGCAGAACGTCTTGGTTTTGCATTGCCTGAACAGGGCTTCTATGGTGTAGGGATGTTGTTCCTTTCCCAGGACCCTGCCATCCGTAGTGCACATGAAGAGAGCCTTAAGAAGATTATTGAAGAAGAAGGACAGACGTTCCTGGGTTTCCGGGATGTTCCTACTTTTGATGAAATGCTTGGCCGTTCTGCACTTGCAGCGAAACCTTATGTACGTCAGGTGTTCATTGGAAGATCCGCAGATGTGAAGGATGAGCTGGGATTCGAGCGTAAGCTGTATGTTATTCGCAGACGTGCTGAGCTGGCTATTCGTTATTCGGCAGATGAGGCAGAAGGCGGTTCATTCTACCTTCCAAGCTTGTCTTGTCGCAAAATTGTATATAAAGGCATGCTGACTACGGAACAGGTAGGAGAGTTCTATCTGGATTTGCAGCAAGACCTTGTTGAATCGGCTATTGCACTCGTGCATTCCCGTTTCAGTACAAACACCTTCCCAAGCTGGGAACGTGCCCACCCGTATCGCTTCATGATCCACAACGGTGAGATCAACACGATGCGTGGTAACGTGAACTGGATGCATGCTAGACAGTCCTTGTTCGAGAGCGAGTTGTTCGGTGACGACATCGCGAAAGTAAAACCGGTCATCAATCCAGACGGTTCGGATACAGCGATGTTCGATAACACGCTGGAGTTCCTGTATCTGAGCGGCCGTTCCCTGCCACACGTGGCCATGATGATGGTTCCTGAACCTTGGAGCACAGATGAGGGCATGGATCCTGCCAAAAAAGCATTTTATGAATATCACAGCACAATGATGGAGCCTTGGGATGGACCAGCAGCAATGGCCTTTACAGATGGTTTGCAAATTGGTGCAACACTTGACCGTAACGGTTTGCGTCCAGCTCGTTATTATGTAACCAAGGATGACCGTATTATCCTGTCCTCCGAAGTTGGGGTACTTGATATCGCGCCGGAAGAGATCCTGTACAAAGATCGTCTGCGCCCAGGTCGGATGTTGCTTGTGGATACACAAGAAGGCCGCATCATCGCGGATGAGGAAGTAAAAGCAATCATCGCAGCCGAGAATCCGTATCAGGATTGGCTTGATGAGCATTTGATGGATCTGAGCGAGTTGCCGGAAGCACCGGAACTTCCTGATCCAAAACATGATAACGTGACCCAGCTTCAGCTGGCATATGGTTATACATTTGAAGAACTGCGTAAAATCCTGGAGCCCATGGCAACAACAGGTATGGAAGCTACGGGTTCGATGGGTTATGATGCACCGCTGGCTGTGCTGTCGGATCGTCCGCAGCGTCTGTACAACTACTTTAAACAGATGTTCGCCCAGGTAACCAACCCGCCGATCGATGCAATCCGTGAAGAGATTGTAACGTCTACGGCAACAACCATTGGTCCTGAGCGTAACTTGCTGAATCCTGAACCGGAGAGTTGTCGCCAGATCCGTCTGGATACACCGGTATTGTCCAATGAAGACTTTGCGAAGATTCGCCATGTGCGTCGCCCAGGCTTCCGCTCCATGACGATTCCAATCTTCTTCACCGCTGCGGAAGGAGCAGAAGGACTTCGCAAAGCGATGGATTTGCTCTTCGAAGCTGCGGATCGTGTCATCGACAAAGGTCATAACATTCTGATCCTGTCTGACCGCGGTGTGGACGCAGAGAATGCTGCCATTCCTGCATTGCTTGCTGTAGCAGGTCTGCATCACCATCTGATTCGCCAGGGAACCAGAACCAAAGTCAGCATTATGCTCGAATCGGCAGAACCGCGTGATATTCACCACTACGCGTTGCTGCTGGGTTACGGTGTAAGTGCGGTGAACCCTTATCTGGCCTTTGAAACGCTGGATGACATGATTCAGCAAGGGTTGCTGCGTGGTATCTCGCATGAGAAAGCAGTGAAAAACTACATTAAAGCAGCTACCAAAGGCGTTACTAAAGTGTTGTCCAAAATGGGGATTTCTACGATTCAATCGTATCGTGGAGCTCAAATATTCGAAGCGGTAGGTCTGAAATCAGACTTCGTTGACCGTTACTTTACTTGGACACCTTCCCGTATCGGTGGAATTGGGTTGGAAGAAGTGGCAGCCGAAGCGTTGACACATCATAACCGTGCCTTTACGGAAAAAGACGGTAACGATAAAGTATTGGATTCCGGTGGGGATTATCAATGGCGTAACGACGGAGAAGAGCATCTGTTCAATCCGCAAACCATTCATACCCTGCAACATGCGGTACGCACTGGGGATTACAAGCTGTATAAAAAATATTCCAAACTTGTACAAGGTGAGAATGATCAACTGTTGACCATTCGCTCCATGCTGAAACTGAAACCAGTTGGAGATTCCATTCCACTCGAAGAAGTTGAATCCGTAGAAGATATCATGCGTCGTTTCAAAACAGGTGCAATGTCCTTCGGTTCGATCAGTAAAGAGGCGCATGAAGATCTTGCCATCGCTATGAACCGTGTTGGAGGTAAATCCAATACCGGTGAAGGTGGAGAAGACCCGGCTCGCTTCATTAAAGATAGCAACGGGGATTCCCGTCGCAGTGCGATTAAACAGGTAGCATCCGGACGTTTTGGTGTTACATCCAACTACTTGGTTAATGCCGATGAGATTCAGATTAAAATGGCTCAGGGAGCAAAACCGGGTGAAGGCGGACAACTGCCAGGACGTAAAGTGTATCCTTGGGTTGCTGAAGTCCGTGGTTCAACACCAGGTGTAGGTCTGATCTCACCACCACCGCATCACGATATCTACTCGATCGAGGATCTGGCAGAGTTGATCTATGACTTGAAAAATGCCAATCCGCGTGCTGAGATTAACGTGAAGCTTGTATCGGAAGTGGGCGTGGGTACCATTGCAGCTGGTGTAGCCAAAGGCCGTGCCGATATCATCCTCGTCAGCGGTTATGATGGTGGTACAGGTGCATCACCGCAAGGTTCGATTCGCCACGCAGGTATGCCTTGGGAACTAGGTCTTGCAGAGACACATCAAACGTTGATGCTGAACAATCTGCGTGACCGTGTCGTCCTCGAAACAGACGGCAAAATGCTTAACGGCCGTGACCTAGCGATTGCAGCCTTGCTTGGAGCAGAAGAGTATGGTTTCTCTACAGCACCGCTCGTTGCACTTGGCTGTATCATGATGCGTGTCTGTCAAATGGATACTTGTCCGGTTGGTGTAGCGACACAGAATCCGGAATTGCGCAAAAATTATATGGGTGATCCAGCTCATGTGGTTAACTTCATGCGATTTGTTGCTGAAGATGTGCGTGAGATCATGGCTGATCTTGGTTTCCGTACCATTCAGGAGATGGTCGGACGTACAGATTGCCTTGAAACGGTAGAAGCCGTAGATCACTGGAAGAAAAAAGGTGTGGATCTGTCTGTATTGCTGCACGTGCCTGAAATGCCGGAAGGCTCTGCACGTTACCGCACACAGCATCAGAATCACCAATTGGAAGAAACGCTGGATATGCAACAATTGCTGCCACTGGCACAGTCTGCTATTGAATCCGGTCAACCGGTTGAAGCGGTGCTTCCAATTACAAATGTTAACCGTGCAGTAGGTACCATTTTGGGTAGTGAGATCACACGCAAATATGGACTCGCAGGATTGCCCGAAGATACGGTTAAATTCAAATTTGTCGGCTCTGCCGGACAAAGCTTTGGGGCCTTTGTACCTAAAGGTATGACCTTGACCGTTGAAGGGGATTCCAATGACTACGTAGGTAAAGGATTGTCCGGAGGTAAACTGATCGTGATGCCTTCTCCGAAAGCAACGTTTGAGGCGGAAGATAACATCATTATCGGTAACACGGCTCTCTACGGAGCAACAAGCGGCGAAGCGTATATCCGTGGTATTGCGGGTGAGCGATTTGCTGTACGTAACTCGGGCGCCAAAGTAGTCGTTGAAGGTGTAGGCGACCATGGTTGTGAGTATATGACAGGTGGACGTGTCGTTGTACTGGGCGATACAGGTCGTAACTTTGCAGCAGGGATGTCCGGAGGTATTGCCTATGTATATGATCCAGAAGGCACATTCCTGAAACGTTGTAATCTGGAAATGGTTCTTTTGGAGCGTATCGAAGATGTGGCCGAAAGTGCAGATCTGCGAGGCATGATTCAACGTCATGTTGCTAATACAGGAAGTGCTGTCGGTCAGCGCGTTCTGGATAACTGGCAAGATGCGCTGAATCAGTTCGTTCGGGTTATTCCGAAGGACTTCAAACGTATGACAGAACAGATCGAACGGATTCAAGCAACAGGTTTGACGGGAGAAGCAGCGCTGCTCGCAGCGTTTGAAGCGAATATGCGTGAACTTGCACGTGCTGGAGGTTAATAAAACTTCCTTGTTCAAAGGTGGAAGTGCATGAACAGGTTGTATTAAGAATAATAGGAGCAATATGGTTGCCATTCCGGCACCATATTGCTCCTATTTTGCTTTCGACAAAATTAGAACCCCTTCAAAAAACGTTATCGCCATGAGACGACAACATCGAGGAACATTCTCAAGTATAATAAGGCTAGTTTTGGAGGGCAGGGAAAGTATAAAGATAAGAGAGGTTAGCGGAATGAATATGAAGCATCCAAACAGGGACGATCGTAGGCCGACAGGTAAACAAGTCGAAGCAACCCAGATGGACATCATGAAGGTTTTACTGCAATGCGGAATCGACCCGGAGCGTTGGAACCATTTCGTATCCTCCGTCAACAACAAGCGTCCTTGACACAATAGACAAGCATGGAATGAAAGGGAATTAAGACACAAAAAAAGCCCAGAAGCCAGAGAGGTTATCTCTCGGGAACTGGGTCCTCTTTTCGGGTTTAGTCCATACTGCGTTCCATTCGGACAAACGCAATAAAACGACGTGCCTCTTCTTCTGTTAAGGACTTCCCATCAATCATCAGATCGAAGCGTTCTAACACTTCTTTATCCGACAACTCCAAGGTATCCACGAATTCACGTACATCTTCATCCATCACGACATCGCTTTGCTTTGTACGTCCTATAAGATAATCAATAGACACCTCAAAGATGTCAGCAAGTCTCGTTAACACTTCGAAATCCGGTTTACGACGGTTCTTCTCGTAGTGGGAGAGAGCAGCTCTGGTAATATGAATGGAGCTCGCAAGTTCTTCTTGAGTAAGTCCCCGCTGTTCCCGTAATTCAGCAATGCGATTTCCGTAGCTCATAAGCTATTTCCCCCTGAACGACATCAAATATATATTGAAACAATCCTGAGCCAAGTGTTTGATCAGGGCAGCTTTCCTGCAAAAGAGTAACTCCTCATGTGTTTCCTTTAACCCATTTCCATTTGTAAATAGGTCTGTCTAAGGACATCTCAAATTGTCGTAAATCAAAAGAACCATGTCCAAATACCGCTTGACATGATACGTATTGTATCGTAAATTGGACGTATGGAGTTACAAAATGTATCATTTGGAATATTTTAAGTATCTCCTTGTTGCCTGGACCATATACCTGTGAGAAGGAAGTGGAGGCAGTCCATGTAGGCTAATCCATTCTAAAGGAATGAAATCATGTATTCAATAATTCAGGAATGGGCTGATATGAAATTAAATGTCCATATGTACATTCAGGAGTTTCATGGGAAAATGATAGACCGCAAAAGACGCCCTGTTCTGTTACTTGGAATGGACACTCAAGCAATCACCTTCCTGAGCGACCTGAAGTTGCCGGTATCATCAGAAATGCTCATTGGTTTGGATGTTGAAGATCAACATGTATGTGTACGACTTCACGCAAGGTTGCAATGGAAACAGCCCTTCGGAGAGCTCACAATGTATCATTCAAACTTGCATATTCAGCACGAACAGAAACTATATATAACTGGACAGTTAAACACAATGCTTACTGAAGTTCAGTTTCCCGCGGTTTCCCGTTTTCAGTATGAAAAGGCAACAGAACAAAAGGCTCTGCAGGAACCCTATCATTACATTGATTTCACCATATAATTCCAAGCGATTCTTAACATTTTCTGAACAAAACATGTACTTAACGCCATTTTACTATATTTCATAGCGTTATGCATTAGTTCTTTAACACCAAAAGCATTTGCGCAATGAATAAAGGGGCGAGGGGGCTCATACTATTTCAGGAAGTTTGGATATGGTTGAAATGCACTGCCACATATTATCCGGCCTAGATGATGGTCCTGTTCGAATGGAGCAGTCCGTTGCGATGGCTGAGAAGGCGGCAGCCTCAGGAATTACCTCCATTATTGCTACTCCGCATCACCTGAACGGGCAATACAACAATGAACCGATGGTGGTCAATCAGGCCGTGAACCTGCTTCATGCAGAACTTCGCAAACGTAACATTCGCCTGGAGATCCGTCCCGGACAGGAGATCAGGGTGCATGACAACCTGATTGGAGACTTATATGCAGGAAAGTGCTGCACACTCGCCGGAAGTCGTTACATGTTGCTGGAACTGCCCTTTGGTCATATTCCCTCACAGTTCCCCAGGATACTGCATGAATTACGAATAGCGGGAATTACCCCTATTATTGCTCATCCGGAACGCAATCGTGTCATTTTGAAGAAGCCAAAGTTGTTGGCTGATTACTTGAGTCAAGGCGGACTATGTCAGCTCACAGCTCAATCTTTCACTGGGCTTTTCGGATGGAAAGTTCGGCAGTGGTGTTTTCATTTTTGCAAAGAAAACGGGTTTCATTTCATTTCATCAGATGCACATGATACGTGCAAAAGGACATTTGCCATAAGTGAAGGAGAGCGGGCCATCGAGCGTCGATTTGGAGCTGAAGCCGTTAAAAGGCTGGCAGAGAATGCGTCGCACATTCTATCGAATTCGTGTCTGGTCACAGAACGCTGGAAACCTCGCAAATGGCTGCTGTCCATCTGGTAGTTACATAGATAGATCACAACGTATAGGAGGAATGAAAGTGGAACTGAAAGGATATTTTCGACTCTTACAAAAGAAACTGTGGTTGATTGTTGCAATTGCTTTGATAGCCGGTGTGGGTGCAGGGGTCAAAAGCATTTTCTTCACCCAGCCCATCTATGAGGCAAGTTCCAAACTGATCGTGAACCAGACCTCTAACGTTCAAGGCCAGGCGATGATGGACTTCAGCATGATTCAAACCAATATCAAACTCATTAACTCATACAGAGAAATTATTAAATCTTCCGCCATTATGGATAAAGTCGCTACCACGTATCCAGACCTAGGCTTAACCTCTGCTCAGCTCATGAATAGCACCTCCGTCTCTACAGCCAGCGAATCCCAAGTGATGAGCATAACTGTACAAGGGACTACCTACGAAAAAGCCGCAAAAACGGTCAATGCCATCTCCAACGTGTTCCAATCTCAAATCCCCCTAATCATGAAAATCGATAATGTGGCTATCCTCAGTGAAGCAAAAGTGGATAGTAACGCATCTCCAATCAATATGAAAACCACATTAAGCATCATTGTCAGTCTGTTCGCAGGTCTTGTGCTCGCGATTGCACTTGTATTCCTGATGGATTATCTGGATGACACATTCAAATCCGAAACTGAACTTGAAAAAGAGCTGGGCCTGCCTGTGCTTACAGTGATATCCAAAATGAAAAAAGATGATCTGAAAAATACGAAAAATTACGTATCTCAACAGAAAGTGGGGGATGGCAAATATGTCGCGGCTAACCAATGAAAATAACAGTCTGGTGACCTATTTTAACTCCAAATCTCAGATCTCGGAGGGATACCGTAAATTACGGACGAACATTCAGTTCTCCTCAATCGACAGTCATATCAAAAAAATCATGGTCGCTTCCGCTGAATCCGGCGAAGGCAAGACAACAACCATTAGCAACCTGGCGGTAACCTATGCCCAGGAAGGCAAGAAAGTTCTGCTGATCGATGCGGATCTGCGGAATCCTTCCTTGCACCAGGTATTTTCTGTACCGAATCATATCGGTCTTAGTAGTGTGCTGTCTAATCAGTACAGTGTTGAAGACGTGCTTAGAGAGAGCTATATCGATAATCTCCAATTGTTCACTTCTGGCCCAATTCCGCCGAACCCTTCCGAGATGATTGGTTCCAACCGGATGAAAAGGCTGATTGAGAAGTTAGAGGATCAATATGATGTCATCATGTTTGATACACCGCCGGTGCTCGCGGTAACGGATGCACTCATTGTGAGTTCGCTGTGTGATGGCGTGCTGCTGGTCGTGAACTCGGGCAAGGTCAAGAAGGAATTGGTGAAGAAGACCAAGGCTGCTCTGGAGCATGTGAATGCACGAATCCTGGGCGCAATCCTAAACAATATCAAAAACGTTGCAGTTCCGGTGGGCTACGGAGAGAAGTAAACCTTCCATCCAATGCTCCCAAGTAAACAGGTAATGTCTACTGCACCTTTATCACTGTAGGCACTCGGTCATGCTGTGGGTTCAATGAACCTTAGACGTTAATCGTCGAAGGTATGACGTGAGGACGGGTTAGATGCCCTGGTTCAACTTTTATCAAACTAAAAAAAAAGAGGATAGGGTGGTATTTATGAAAAAAGTGAGAAAAGCAATCATTCCTGCAGCTGGACTAGGTACACGATTTTTGCCAGCCACAAAAGCGATGCCCAAAGAAATGCTCCCTATTGTGGACAAACCAACTATACAATATATCGTTGAGGAAGCCATTGCCTCTGGAATCGAAGACATCATCATCGTAACCGGTAAAGGGAAGCGGGCAATTGAAGATCATTTCGACAACGCTTTTGAACTGGAGCACAACTTGCTGGAAAAAGGGAAACTGGGCTTGCTTGAAGAGGTTCGCAAATCTTCTAACGTGGATATCCACTACATAAGACAAAAAGAGGCCAAAGGACTTGGTCATGCTGTCTGGTGTGCACGTAACTTTATCGGTGACGAACCTTTTGCCGTGTTGCTCGGAGATGATATCGTCGTATCGGAAGTTCCATGCACCAAACAATTGATTGATCAATATGATCAGGTTCAACATTCCATTGTTGGCGTACAAACCGTACTTGCTGAACAAACAGACAGATACGGCATTGTGGACCCGCTTCAATCGGATGGCCGTTTGACAGAGGTTCTCAGGTTCGTAGAGAAACCTGCCCAAGGCACAGCGCCTTCCAACCTGGCGATTATGGGGAGATACGTACTGAGTCCAGAGATTTTCGAACATCTGGAGCAACAAGAGATTGGTCAAGGGGGAGAGATTCAATTAACAGATGCGATTCAGCGTTTAAATGAGACACAAGGAGTGTATGCTTACGATTTCGAGGGAGTGCGTTATGACGTGGGCGAGAAACTGGGATTCATTTTGACAACCATCGACTTCGCTCTTCAAAAACAGGAACTTAGAATTCCAATGCTGCAAGCTCTGCAACAGATTCTGGAAAAAGAGTCGGTAGAACATGCAGCCGGGGGGGAGTTTGAATGAGTCCATCTCCCCAATCGAAGGAAGCGGAGATTGTTATGGACCCAAGTCTGGGGTACAATGCATCAACGATGTCAGGACAAAATGCGGATAAAGTGTATCTATTTATGAAAAGAATGCTCGATTTGCTGGGTTCTTTCATAGGTTTGATCATTTTGTGCCCCTTGTTTGCGGTCATCGGATTACTGATCAAAATCGAGGCCCCGCAGGGGTCTGTTTTTTTTCGTCAGGTACGGGTCGGACAGAATGGAAAAGAGTTTCACATGTACAAATTCAGGTCCATGGTTGCGAATGCAGAAGATCTGCTGGAACAATTGATTGATCAGAATGAAGTGAATGGAAATATGTTCAAAATGAAAAATGATCCCCGCATTACCCGAATTGGCAAGTTCATTCGGAAAACCAGTCTGGATGAGCTGCCTCAGTTGTGGAACGTGTTCAGAGGAGAGATGAGTCTCGTTGGACCCAGACCGGCTCTGCCCAGAGAAGTGAAGAACTACACTTCCTATGACAGACAACGCCTTCAGATGATCCCGGGATGTACGGGATTATGGCAAGTCAGCGGTCGAAATAGTGTTGGTTTTGAGGAAATGGTGGAGCTGGATCTGACGTATGCCCGTGAGCGCAGCATGATGGTGGATATCAAAATTATCTTCAGAACGTTCAAGGTGCTGATAGGTTCGAAGGATGCGTTTTGAAACACGATTCTGGCTTTAAGGTGGCATAGCAGATATGCAAAAGACCGGTATACTTGCTGCATTGAATATGAAGTCGTTTAATATCATTCTTTTTTCGCTGGTAATTGTCTTCGCAGCAATCTATCTTCCGTTAGTTTCGGTTGTTGCACTTATAGCTGTGATTCTGCTGGGCGTTTATATTAAACAGCCCAGCTGGATTTTTATGATTCTCATTGTAAGTTTTTCATTGTCCATTGATAAAATATTTAGCATTCATCTGGCAGGACTGGATTCGCTGTCCTTCTACAAGCTGGCGATTCTGGGTTTTGTCGTCTCTCTTTTTTTACGCTTTGGTATTCGTAAAGAGTTGATCTATCCTGCACTGGCGATTGGTTTTTTATTTGTAGAGAGTTATTTTCTATCTGATCTGCCCAGTAAGGTTAGTCCGCTCGATCCATTCAAGGCCTTTCTGGGAGTCATTGTTCCTTTTTTGTTGCTGATGCCCCATTTTTCAAGAGAGATCAGTCAACGAATTATACGTGTACTCGCATGGTTGCCGCTGTTCAGTCTTGCTGGTGGTTATATTCTGCAACTCGCCGGCATATTGTCCATTACTAACCTGGAGATGTCGGGTGTAACCCGGTTACAAGGAGCTAACATCGCCGCGCATCTGGCCATGTTGTGTTTTATCTCCATCTGTGTCTGTCTGATTCAGATCAAGCAAGGCCATCAGGTTGTTCTGTATTACATGCTTACCTTGACACATCTGGTTATTCTGGTCCAGACGGGAACAAGGGGGCCGCTTATTGCGCTTATTCCGATTATACTGGTCTATCTTTTTGATCAACTGAAAGCCTTCATCAAAGGCAGAGTCAGTGCCATTATTCCTCTCATTCTGTTTGTTGTCGCTGTGGCCTATATGGTGATTGCGCAGTGGGACAATTATGAGATGAGGTCAGAGAGCAAAGGCTTGTCTGGAAGGGATGTAGCCTGGAATTATTTTATTGGCAAAGCAAATGAGTATCCGATATTTGGACGTGGACTCGGCTCAACTCTCGTAGCGAATGATGGAAGTATTTTTTCTGGATTCGTCGTTCCGCATAATGAATACATTCGTTTTTATTACGATGGCGGTTTAGTTGGAGCCATCCTGTTGTTTCTAGCGCTGCTGCTGGTGTTCCGGGCCGTGTACTTCCGGTTGAGCGGCATGATCCGGTTGTATTTTGCCGGAATGATTATCGGTTTCCTGACCTATTCCTTTTTTGACAATACCCTGTCCACGGTTCATCTGATTGCTCCATTCTGTATCTTCCTGAACGCGTTATATGCTACGGGAAATGGAGTCCATTCCAAGTCAGGGGCCGAAGCAGAAGTGGGTATACAGATACAGCGAGCCAAGGACGTATCCTTTTCAAAGGAGATTAGAACATGAAGGTCTGTTTGATCAGTTCTACAGGCGGTCATTTTGATGAATTAACCAAAATTATTCCTGCGGTTGAAGAACATGATTATTTCCTGATTACCGAGAAAAATAAAAGCAGAAAAGTAGAATCAACACAGGGCAAAGTATACTTCTTAATGCAGCAAGAGCGTAAAAATGCGATGTTCTTGCTAATCTTTGTGGCTAATATTATCAAGTCGTTCTTTCTATATCTGCGTGAGCGTCCAAAGGTGATCATTACAACAGGGGCGGGAGCTACCTACCCTTTTTGCCTCATCGGTAAAATCTTCGGTGCCAAGCTGATTTATATCGAAAGTTATGCCAAAATCTATTCCTCCAGCGCAACCGGGAGATTGATGTACAAAATCTCGGATGAGTTCTTCATCCAATGGGAAACGTTGCAGGATAGCTATCCCAATGCGAAGTACAGGGGGGCTTTATTTTGATATTTGCTATCGTTGGAACCCAGCGTTTTCCCTTCAATCGGATGTTTGAGCTTATTGATGAGGCGATTGAGGCAGGAATAATTGAAGAAGAGGTTGTTGCCCAATCCGGATATACCGAGTATAAGCCGCGAAATTTCACTGTGATTCCTTTCCTCACGCAGGAAGAGATGGATGAATATGTGGAGCGCAGCAGATGCATTATTTCTCATGCGGGTGTTGGCTCCATTACAAATTGTCTTGAACGTGGCAAGCCGGTTATTGTCATTCCACGCCGGAAAGAATGGGGCGAACATGTGGATGACCATCAGCTTGAGATCTCCAAGGTTTTTCAGGATAACGGCTATGTGGCCGTCGCGGAGAGTCAGGCTGAATTGCAAAACTTGGTTCCTTGCATAGAGGAGCTGACGTTCCAGCCCTATGTGAGAAAACAGTCTGATCTGATCTCATCCATTAAAAATTACGTGAATAGTCTGTAAGTGGTCTGAAGATTAACCATGAAAAAAGGAGTCTATCATGAAACCAAAAGTATTGGTTGTTGGATCATCCTTGAAGGATATGGGTGGAATTGTGAGTGTCATCAAAAACATTGAGGATTCCTCCATCTCGGAAATGTATGCTATGCAGCGGGTCGAGACATATATCACGGGCAGCGTATTCTCACGGCTGCTTATTTTTATACGGGGATTCATTCAATTCTGGATGAAACTGTACACGTTTAAGCCGGATATCGTGCATATTCATATGGCGAACAACGGGAGCTTTTATCGGAAGTCTCTATTTCTGCTAACGGCACGAAAGTTGTTTCGAAAGTCAGTTATTCTGCATATTCATGCGGCCAGCTTTGATGATTTCTACAATCAATTTTCTCTGCAGCGCAAGTATTGTCACTACATTCTGAATCAGGCAGATAAGTTGATTGTCTTGTCCCAGACGTGGAAAGAATACTTTGCTACGATTGTGCCGGAGACAGCGATTGAGGTTCTTTATAACGGGGTCTTTGTCAAAGAACCGTTTGTGAGAGAACAACAGGCAGCCGTTAATGCTCTCTTCATGGGCAGACTGGGTGAGCGAAAAGGAGTCTACGATCTGCTTCAGTCCATTCAGCAATTGAAGGCGCTGGGCGTTACAGCTACCTTTAATCTGGCAGGGGATGGTGAAGTCGAAGAGGTCAAAGCAATCGTGCAGCAGTATGGAATAGAGGATCGTGTCAATGTACTCGGCTGGATTAACGGAGAGCAAAAGGAAAAGCTGATGCGGGAAGCGGATCTACTGGTCCTGCCTTCTTATCATGAGGGATTACCTATGGCCATACTTGAAGCAATGAATTGTGGCTTGCCCATTATATCGACCACCGTCGGAGGCATCCCCGAAGTGATTACATCCGGTCATAATGGGCTGTTAATCGAGCCGGGAGATGTGCACGGGCTGACATCAGCGCTGGAATATCTCATCATGGATGAAGAGGTTAGAGCGGGAATGGGTTCACATAACAGAGAGATTATATCGGATAAGTTCGATATGAATCTTCTCGTAGGCAGATTGTCAGGAATATATGATGCACTTCAAGTGAAGGTATCCTAGTGAACAGGAAAAGGTGATGAAATGAACCCCTTGGTATCTTGCATCATTACGACCCATAATCGGGCCGAGTTATTGAAAAATGCGTTGAGAAGTGTACGTGAGCAAACACATCCGTATCTGGAAATTTTCATAGTAGATGATGGTTCAGAAGATCAGACGCCAGAAATCTGTCAGGCTTGGACACGGGAAGATTCACGGATTCGGTACATCCGGGTTCCATATCCCAAAGGAGCCAACCATGCACGGAATGTAGGGATATCCCAAGCCAATGGTAAGTACATTGCCTTCCTGGATGATGATGATGAATGGATGTCTGACAAAATAAAAACCCAGGCGGAAGTGCTGGAGCGTACACAGGAATCATTCACCTTTTGCAGCAAGTATCTCGCATACACGAATGAGCAGCATCAGGTGGTCAAACGGAAATTGTCGGTGGAACCTCGCGATGTTATTCGGTATGAGGATCTGCTTACATTCAACTGGATCGGGGAAACGTCCAAAATCATGGTACTTACCTCACTGGCCCGTGAAGTTCGATTCGATGAAAATCTGACATCCGCTCAGGATTATGACTTTTATCTACGCATATTGAAACGAGGCTACATCGCCGTGAATGTGAAAGAACCGCTGGTGGATATCAACATCCACAGTGGACCACGAATTTCAACCTCTACAACGGCCAAGTACAAGGGCCAACGCAAGATTATTTTGAAATACTACAATGACATGTCCAAGGAACAGAAGCGCCGTCAGTTACACCATTATCGAATGCTCGAATGGTCGAGAAATACGCTTCGCAATAACGTTTATTTGAAAAAAGCACTGTCGCTGTATCCCTGGTGGAAAGATTGGGTGCTGCTCAAGCGTAATACCAAGATCATGATGCAAGGGTTTCTAATGAGATTTCATGCAAGACGCGCAGTTGGTACGTATACAGAGGAACCTGTGCGAATGAAACTAAAGTAAGAGGTGCCTGGATGGAAAATCCGACGGTGTATATGCTGCCCAAGATGATTGAGAACAATAAATTCAATGAGCTGTTATCCGATTCCATTGAGAACAAGGGATGGGAAGTAAAACAGTTTACCAAAAAAGATCTAATCAAACTGAGAAAAAATGATGTGCTGCATTTTCATTGGCCCAGCTTCTATTACAGAGGTTCGTCCGTGCTGACAACAGTGATCAAATCGATTCTGTATGTATTGATGATTTGTTTTGCACGCTTGCGAGGGGCCAAATTGTTCTGGACGGTGCATAACATCTGGCCTCACAACAGCGGCAAGACGCGGTTCGATTATTGGATGAGAAAAATACTGGTCCAAAATTGCTCCAAGCTGATTGTCATGGGTAAACCCCTGATCTCTGAGATCTGTTCGACGTTTGGGATTGATTCCAGCCGGATCGAGGTTATTCCGCATGGACATTACAAGGGAGTGTATCAGGGGAAAGGCGTGAATATCCGCTCCCGGTTTGGCATCCCGGAGGATAGTTATGTGTATGCGTTCTTCGGTCAGGTGTCGCCGTACAAGGGCGTGGATGATTTGCTGGAGGCATTCAAGGATCTGGATTCCGAACAAGCCCATCTGTTGATTGCCGGTAAAAAGGTAAAGGATTATGACCTTGGAGATGAATTTCTCAAGAGCGGACATATTCATACCCATTTTCATTTCATTGAAGATGATGAATATTCGGACTATTTTGATGCAGTCGATTCGATCATTCTTCCTTATAAACAGATTGCAACTTCTGGCAGTGCAATTCTGGCATTGACCTTCTGTAAACCGGTGGTGGCACCACGGATTGGCTTGTTGGAGGAATACCTGCCGGAAGATTGTGCGGTACTCTATGAACCTTCGGATCCGGATGGATTGCTCAAGGCAATGAATATGATCCGATTAAAACAATCGGAGTTTCAGGAAGGCAGTGGTTTTGTCAAAGCGTTGGAGCGGCTGGATTGGCCAGTGATTGCCCAAAGGACACTTACCCTGTACTCCAGTTAGTGCAGATGAACGGGTGGACCTAATTGAAAAATATGGGGATGAAATGATGAAGGTAACCGTCGCGATCTGTACGTATAACCGTGCACATGATGCGGTAGAGGCCATACGAAGTGCAATACAACAGAATTACGCAAGCAGCGACTATGAGATCATACTCATTGATAACAATTCGAAAGACAACACACGGGAAATCGTGCTTCAAACCATCTTGCAGCATGAGAACCATTCGATCCGGTATGTGTTGGAAGAAAAGCAAGGCTTGTCTGTAGCCCGTAACCGGGCCATTCACGAGGCGCGCGGCGAGTATATCCTGTTCCTTGACGATGATGCCTTTGCTTGCAGGGATTGGATTCGCCAGATCGTTAGCGTGTTTGAGATGAATGAAAATATCGGTTGTGTCGGAGGCAAGATTGATCCGATCTGGGAAGTGCCTGAACCAATGTGGATTCCACCCGAGAACAGGTCACTATTCACCATTCTGGATTTTGCAGATGAAGTCACTGAGATGAAAAGTCCTTATATTCCATTTGGTGCAAATGTGGCTTTTCGTTTATCCGTCTTTGATCAACTGGCTCCCTTCCGTGAAGACCTTGGAAGAGTGGGGAACAATCTTCTCTCTAGTGAAGAGAGTGAGTTAATTGCAAGAATACGGACAAAGTTCAAGGTATATTACACGCCGTACGGCGCGGTACAACATAAAGTAGCCAAAGAGCGAACAACAAAGAACTGGTTTCTGCGCCGAATCTATTGGCAAGGTGTGAGTGATGCCATTCGGGATCAGGACCGTGGTGTTGTGCGTACGGCCAAACATGGGATCAAGCTTGCACAGGGGATCACAACCTCACTGATCTACATTTATAATGCAGATCGGTTCACACGTCAGCTTGCCAAAGTATGTTACCGAAACGGCATGATCGTTGGGTCGCTTCGTCAAAACAGTAAGGGATGAGGATCGCTATGGCGCAAGTTGCACTTCGCAAAGTATTCAGAGGAAACGGCTTAATGAGTGCCATATTTCAGACAAGTGGAACCAATCTGCTGGTCATGACACTGACGATGTTGTCTTCCATTTTGACGTCACGCATGTTCGGGGTAGAGGGAAAGGGCGCATTCTCGGCCATTCTATTCTGGCCTGCGCTCTTAACCGGATTGGTCGGATTCGGACTACCAACTTCTATCATTTATAACATCAAACAGAGCGCAACCGAGAAGAGTGCACAGTATGTTCGGTTAAGCTTTCTTTTTCAAGTTCCGGTGTGCATCATCATTGGTATTGTGGCCTGGTTTGGATTACCTTTCTGGCTCTCCAGCTTTCCGCCGGAGGTCGTGCAGATATCCAGATGGTATACGATTGCTACTGTTCCTGTACTTATTGTCATCAATCTCATATCAGCACTCTCGCAGAGTCGGGAGAAATTCGCTGTATATAATGGTATCCGGTTAATGATCCCCCTGTTTAATGTAGGCGGGCTTTTTGTGTTATGGGGCCTGGGCATGCTGAGCATTCAGCTCGCGGCTGCGATCTATTTTGTAACCAGCTTCTCCGTGGTGGCGTGGGCTATCTATGCCAACCGTAATGAATTGAGACTGAGATGGTTCAAGGATCGGGTGGACCAGAGTTCGGCGAAAAAGCTTTTTGGTTATGGCAGCAAGGTGTATGGTGTTGAATTGTTAGGAACGTTGTATACCCAGTTTGATAAAATCATTATTTTGGCTTTGCTCACCCCGCGTGACTTTGGACTGTATTCCGTCGTATTTGCGTTATCCCGAATCTATAACGCAGTTCAGACGGCGATTAGCAATGTTGTTTTCCCAAAAGTGACCGGATTGCCCCAAGAGCAGATTATTCGAACAGTTGGCAGAGCCTTCCGCATCTCGCTCATGGTCATGATGATCATTGTAATACCCACCATGTTTGTGGGGAACTACCTGATGGGTCTTCTGTTTGGCTCCGAATTTTTGGAGGCGAGCGTAGCATTTTATATTTTGGCTGTGGAATGCATTATTGGTGGTGGCTCCTGGATTCTGGCATCCGCGTTTAATGCACTTGGTCGGCCTGGACTTGTGATGATCAGACAGCTCATTGCACTCTCGGTGACGGTGGCTTTGTTCTTTGTATTCACCCCGCTGTGGGGGCTCAACGGAATTGCGATTGCCTTATTGATCGGGTCCATTGTGCGAATGGTGGTTACTGTGGCCGCGATGAAGATTGTATTTAAGGTGAAGTTTGCCGCCATGTTCTATGACAAGGAAGATATACCGTTTCTCTATGAACGGTTAAACAAAAAAAGAAGAAGAGTCACCCAAGGAGGAGATGGAGATGCTGGGCACTAACAATATTCATCCAATGGAAGAGTTGAAGGGACATTTACGTCAGATTTTGAAGGTCATTCCACCGCGTACCGAAATCTATTATTTGGATTACCCGGTGCATAGCAATGGTGGCGACTTGTTGATTATGAAAGGTACTGAGGCTTTCTTCCGGGACAATGATATTCAAGTACGTGCCAGATACAGCATTCTGGATTGCCCTTTGTCCCTCAAGGTTCCGGAAGGTATAACGATCGTGTTGCACGGGGGAGGTAACTTTGGTGATCTGTACCCTGCCCATCAGAAATTGAGAGAACGAATGATTGCACAACATCCGAATCACCGGATTGTCATTCTGCCACAGACGATGTTTTACAAGAGTGATATTGAATTGAAGAAGACAGCCCAAGTATTCAATCGTCATAAGGATGTGCACTTTTTTGTCCGGGACACCTTATCTTATGAGATAGCCAGTAAAGAATTTCAACAAACCAATGTGTACCTTTCTCCGGATATGGCGCATCAATTGTGGCCTCTGAAGTCCAAAAGCAAGCCTACTGCGGAGATGTTATATTTTTTCCGTAAAGACATTGAGAAGACTCAGAATCAGGTGCATTACGAATCCGTCAGTGGACCCAAGGCTACGTTTAAAGACTGGGAGACATTGTACAACCGGGTAGACCGGAAGATCATTCGAATGATTACATCCCGGTTGAAGTCAGGGAAAGGCAGCTCTTTCGCCCGCTGGTTGTGGTACAAATACTCTGATCGGATGGTACATACGGCCATTAAGGAATTCAATAAATACCGAACCATCACAACCTCCCGTCTGCATGGACATATTCTGGCCTGTCTTTTGGATCAACCGAATATCCTGCTGGATAATTCATATGGCAAGAACTCGAATTATTATGCAGCCTGGACCAAGAACAATCCAGCAGGCAGACTTGAATCCAATCAGACCAGCACCTATAACAAGCAAACGGAGACCGGCAAGGCAGCAAGCAAGGTCGTATTGTCGGATGGTGCAGCCCTATGAGAAGCATTCTGTTATCCGGCGGTTCTGGCAAGCGTCTCTGGCCGTTATCCAATGATTCCAGATCCAAGCAATTTCTTAAAGTGCTTCATGGACCAGAAGGTATTCCCGAATCCATGGTACAGCGGGTATGGCGACAGCTGAATCATGCCGGACTTGCATCAGAGGCGCTGATCGCAACCAGTTTGCCACAGGTCGAAATTCTGACTTCTCAGCTGGGAGACGATGTGAGACTGGTCGTGGAGCCTGAGCGCAGAGACACGTTTCCTGCCATTGCACTGGCAGCCTCCTATCTGTATTCCGTAGAGAGTGTGAGTTTGAATGAGACGATTGCGGTGTTGCCGGTAGATCCCTTTGTTGAAAAAGAATTCTTCGAAGTGCTCGCAACCTTGCCGGAGATGCTCGATAAGTCAGGTGCCGATCTGGCCTTAATGGGAGTTGTGCCGACGTATCCATCAGAGAAGTACGGATATATCATTCCACAATCCCTATCTTCCAGTGAGAATAACAATGAATACGTGAATGTAGCGAAGTTCCAGGAGAAACCCTGCGAATCCGATGCGGCCCTCATGATGGAGCAGGCGGCATTATGGAATTGCGGGGTTTTTGCTTTTAAGCTGGGTTATTTGATCAATCTGCTGATTGAGATGGAACTGCCGATCCAGTACGACGAGATGCTGAAGCAATACGGAAGATTGAATAAGATCAGTTTTGATTACCAGGTTGTCGAGAAGGCAAATCAGATTATCGCTATTCCGTATAACGGCTTCTGGAAAGATCTAGGCACGTGGAACACACTCACGGAAGAGATGGGAAGCTCGGTTGTAGGAAAAGGGTGGATTACGGGAGATTCCCTGAATACGCACCTGGTCAATGAATTGAACATTCCGGTTGCCATATTGGGATTGTCGGATGTGGTGGTCGCCGTGAGTCCGGATGGCATTCTGGTCAGTGACAAAGAAGCCAGCCCACGTATCAAGGAAATCTTGAAGAATGAGGATCAACGCCCCATGTATGAGGAGCGTAGGTGGGGGTGCTACAGGGTTCTGGATTACACAAGAAACGAAGCTGGCGGCGAAGTTCTCACCAAACGAATCTGCATCAGTGCCGGGAAAAACCTGAGTTATCAATATCATCTGCTCCGCAATGAGGTATGGACGGTTGTATCGGGAACAGGGGAATTGATTCTGGATGGGCAGAGCCGAATGATCGGGCAAGGAGATACGGTGATCATTGACCGGAGTATGCTTCATTCCGTCAGAGCCGTTACGGAACTGGAGATCATTGAAGTACAGATCGGCAGCCAGCTGATTGAGGAAGATATCGTTAGAGTGTCTACCGAATGGCAGGACATTGTTCAGACATATGTGAAGCACGCGTAACAACACATTAGGACATGGGGGAGATTATGGAATGAATATTACGGTGATTGGCACAGGGTATGTGGGTTTGGTATCGGGCGTATGTTTTTCGGAACTGGGAAATAACGTGATCTGTGTAGACAACAATGTGGAAAAAGTGAATATGTTAACGGACGGTCATGTTCCGATCTATGAACCGGGTCTGAAGGACATTATGAATGCCAATATGAAAGCAGGAAGGCTGACCTTCACGACCAACATTCAGGATGCCATCAGTCGTTCGGATATTATTATCATCGCGGTCGGAACGCCGTCCCTGCCGAATGGCGAAGCGAATCTGAGTTATATTGAGCTTGTTGCGCGAGAAATTGGTTCTTATATGGATAATTATAAAATAATAATGACTAAAAGCACTGTTCCTGTCGGAACCAACGATCGCATTCAGGAATGGATCAGCAGTTTGACGAATCACCCATTCGACATGGCATCGGTACCTGAGTTCCTGCGGGAAGGTACCGCTGTACAGGACACACTTTATCCTGACCGGATAGTCATTGGCACACATAGCGAACGGGCGGTTGCTACACTGAAGGAGCTGCACCAGCCATTAACCGATCAGATTATTGTTACGGATATTCGCTCGGCCGAAATGATTAAATATGCATCCAACGCTTTCCTGGCAACCAAGATCTCATTTATCAACGAAATCTCTAACATCTGTGAAAAAGTAGGAGCAGATGTCAGCCGCGTTGCCGAAGGCATGGGCTATGACAGACGAATCGGTGCCTCCTTTCTCAAGGCAGGCATTGGTTATGGAGGATCCTGTTTCCCTAAGGATACACAAGCTCTGATTCAAATTGCAGGTAATGTGGATTATGACTTCAAACTGTTGAAATCCGTAGTGGAAGTGAACAAGGATCAACGCTTCAACGTCATTCGCAAACTGGAAGACGCGTTGGGCTCACTCGAAGGCAAGGAGATTGCGATCTGGGGGCTCGCCTTCAAGCCGGATACCGATGATGTTCGTGATGCTCCGGCCATTGAGATCATTCAGCGTTTGCTTGAGCAGGGAGCAGTGATTCGTGCGTATGACCCCATTGCTACCGAGAACTTCCGCAAAGAGGTGGATTCCCCATCCATAACGTGGGAAGAGCGTGCCTTGAATGCGGCAGAAGGCGCAGATGCACTCTGTGTTCTGACCGAATGGAAAGAGTTCATGGAGGTCAATCTGACCGAGTTGGCAAGCCATATGAATCAACCCATCCTGATTGATGGAAGAAACATCTACGGAGAAGATCAGATCCAAGCTACGTCCTTCCAATATTACTCCGTTGGTCGTCCGGGTTTAACCAATATAGATGGAAGAAAAACGGCAGTCATCTGACGGAGGCCTATACCATGAGACGCGGGATCAAAATAACATTAGGTGCCATTTCCCTTGTTGCAGTTGTCATGATTGGATATTCTGTGTATCTGTATCTGCATGTTAAATCAGCGGCAGATCAAATGTATGAACCCCGGGAACCCATCAAGCAGGTATCTATTGTTGACCAGAGGGGCGGGGGAGATTTCCCTGTAGACATGGAGAATGAGGAACCTTTCAATGCTTTGATTCTGGGTGTGGATGAGCGCTCCAATGATCGGGGACGCTCCGACACCATGATTGTATTGAGTGTTAACCCTGCGAAACATTCTGTCCTCATGTTTAACATCCCCCGGGATACCAGAACAAGTATTGTAGGGCATGGTACGGAGGATAAGATCAACCACGCTTATGCATTTGGTGGCGTTAACATGTCTGTGCAAACCGTGGAACAATTGCTTGGCGTTCCCATACATTACTACATGAAAGTGAATATGGAGGGCTTTGCACAAGTCATCGACATGGTTGGTGGAGTGAATGTGAATAACCCGTTTGCATTTGACTATGAGGGTTACCGGTTCGAGCAAGGGAATATTCATCTGGATGGTGCAGCAGCTTTGGGATTTTCGCGAATGCGTTATGATGATCCGAAGGGAGATCTCGGGCGTAATGACCGTCAGCGGGAGATTATCAAACAAGTGCTGAAGAATACGGTTCAAGTATCCAACGTGTTGCAGCTGGAGACATTGCTGGACGAAGTCAGCGCACATGTGAGAACCGACGTTACCTTTGATGAAATGAAGCAGATGTTTTCCAATTACCGCTCGGTACTGGATCATATTGAGTCTGTTGAGATCAAGGGCACGGGCAAGAAAATAGACGGAGTGTACTACTATATCGTGGAACAATCGGAACGAGACAGGATACATCAGTTGATTGAAGAACATTTAAAATGATTAGATAGGGCGGTGAACCAGATGCGTATCTCCAGGCTATTGAAATTATCCCTGATTGTGCTGCTCATGTATATGCTCATGATACCCGCAAGTACAAATGTTGTTCAATCAGCTCAAAACTATCAATGGAAAAATATACCCATTGGTGGTGGGGGGTACGTTACAGGCGTGGTCATTCATCCGACTGAGCCTGATCTGGTTTACGCTCGAACTGACGTTGGAGGGGCCTACCGATTGGATGCAGCCTCAGGAGATTGGATCCCGCTACTTGATCATTTTGGCGATGAGGATAGCAATCTGTACGGTGTGGATGGCATTGCGCTGGATCAGCAAAATCCCAATGTCGTGTATATCGCTGCTGGGAAGTACGGTAACGTGGGGCCGAGTGATATTCTGAAATCCACAGATCGGGGAGAAACCTGGATTCGAACCGGACTTAATCTTCGGAATGAATCGAATGGAAATATCCATCGAGCCATGGGAGAGAGCATCGCGGTTAATCCCACGAACTCCAATTACCTGCACGTGGGTACACGATATGATGGATTGTACACTTCCAGTGATGGTGCGGCCACGTGGAGTAAGGTATGGGATGTACCTAGTGGGCTGTCCGGTGAGGGAATTCGAAGTGTAGCTTATGGATTGAATCCCGTGACGAAGCAAGGTCAAGTTGTGTATGCGGGGGTTCGCGGCATTGGTGTGTATAGCAAAGCACCAAGAAGCAATGGGCAGACCACTTGGCAACTTACCGGGAGAAGTCCCGAATATCCTGCACGTATGACTGTGGCGAAGAACGGGACGTTGTATGTGACAACGGATAATCAAGGCGTTTACAAGTTCAATGGTGTGCAGTGGACGAATATAACACCCAGCTCCAGTTACTCATCTTATTATGGAATCACGATTGATCCCAATAATGATAATCACATCCTGGCAGCCGTTCGAACAGGCGGAGATAATCTGCCACTGTATCGTTCCGTTAATGGCGGACAGAGTTGGACAACAGTGAGCAAAACGTTGGTATCCAAACCGTCATGGTGGACACCCAACATGTTTTTCTCAGCGACATCCAGTATCAAGTTTGATCCGCATAACCCGGGCACCGTATATGCTACAGACTGGTTTGGCGTGTACAAGACGGAAAATATCAATGGTACCAATGGATTGACTGGCAGTACTGCGAGTACTTGGGAAGCTATTACCGATGGTCATGAAGAAGTCGTCGCACTCACGGCATCCACACCACCTCAGGGTGTTTCATTCTTTAGTGGTTTAACGGATCAAGTCGGATTTAGACATGAAAATGTAACCGATGTTCCTCTTAATAAAATCCCGCTCTCAGGTATGCGAGAAATTGTAAGTATTGACTATCACGAGGCAAATCCGAATTATATGATATTTCTGGGAAGCAGTGACTGGTATGGTACGACCACACGCTTATTTGTCTCTTCCAATAACGGAGTTACAGTAACCCCGGTAAACGTTCCGGCAGGCTCTACACTGGGGCGGGTGGCCTATTCAGCCATTAATCCAAATGTAATTGTTTATTACCCCCAGACCGGTAATCCGGTCAGAAGCACGAATCGTGGCGCAACATGGCAAAATATGAATGGTGCCCCATTTCAGGCCATTGGGGGGAATATGGTCTTTGCCTATAATCATCCACTGGCTGCGGATCGCATCAATGGATATAAATTTTATATGTATGCTGCTGGTTATCTGTATCGGTCTACGGATGCAGGAGCCAACTGGTCCAAAGCGAATGCGGTTCGCCTTCCTATTAATACGGATATCAATACAAGCTTCATTAAAGTCGAGGCTGCACCTGGCGTGGCGAATAATGTATGGGTGAGTCTGGGAACCGATGGATTATATGCATCAACGAACTCGGGAAATACATTTTCCAAGATCCAGGGTGTGCAGAATTCCAAATTATTTGCCTTTGGTAAAGCGAAGCCAGGTAATTTAGTTCCAGCTGTCTATGTATATGGCACCGTAAATAACGTGAATGGATTCTTCCGTTCCGATGATATGGGGGCAACCTGGAACAATATAGGTCCTTTAGGTACTGGAATCGGGCTGGGCAATGAACCGCAAATTATGGCAGCAGACCGTCAAATCTATGGTCAGGTATATGTAGGTACAAATGGCAGAGGCATGTATGTTGGATCAATAGAATAACGAGTGAGATATGAAAGTGGGGAAGATTAAAATGATGGAGGAGGGCTCCGGGCGCACGAGACAAAAGTATGTACGAAGAACGTACGGATTTCTCATTGCTCTGCTGTTGATTGTGATCTGGATTCTGGTCATCTGGTCCATGTCCACGCAATCCTCTCAACAGCAAGACATTCAGCCGTGGCTTCATAAATGGTCTCAAAAATTGCACATCGGTTTTACACTTCCTGATGTGCAATTCACTTATGGGGAGTATGAGTATTCGCTGAAGCAGAGGCCGTATGATTTTGCAGAGTTCGTCTTTCGCAAGAGTGCACACTTATTTGTATACGCTGTGCTCGCCATGCTTGTGTACGGCGGTCTGCGGTACAGAAGAACATCCCTTATGACCAGTATCGTTTCTGCTCTGGCTGTGGTGTTTGTTATAGCCTCCATTGATGAGTATATTCAGCAGTTCAGCCCGGACCGGACAAGCTCGATACGTGATGTGGGAGTAGACTTGCTCGGCGGCTGCTGTGGGATTGCCATATATGCAGGACTTCAGTCCATTATCCGAAGGATTAGAAAGGGAAAGCATACTTCCATTCACAGTGAGTGATTTCCCAGGAAATTAGATGTATCGTTCAACTTCTACTTGTCTGCCATCCATCATAAGTATGGAGTAGGACAAGGAGGACTGGACATGCTGCGAAGAAGGAACCGGAATGCTTTGCTCAAAAAGATCGGCTTCATCGCGATCATTGTATTATTGCTGTGGTTGATTGCCAGAACCATTCCGTATTTGTTTCAGGCAGATACATCGGATGAAGCTGCTGCTGTTGCCGAAGAGTTTTACAAATATGAGCAGACGGGTGACTTCGGCAGTTCATGGGAACTCTTTCATCCCCTGATGAAAGAGCGGTTTCCCAAGAGTGCTTACGTACAGAACAGAGCACATATATTTATGCAGCACTTTGGCGTGGAAACGTTTGAGTTGGAGATGGAAAAGCCGGAGCGCGAGTTCGATGTAACCGTGATCGATGGGGTTAAACCATTTTCTGAAGCCTACAGAATTCGGGTCACCCAGAAGTACTCAGGTACCTTTGGCCAATTCGATATTGTGCAGACCTGTTATCTGGTAGAGGATGGCGATGAGTGGACCTTACTCTGGTATTATCCAAATCAGAAAAATGAGGATACCTCGCATGTCGACAATAGTGATTGATCAGGCATCACATCGTGGGCATCGTTGTGAAAGAGACTGGAACTCCGATATGATGATATTAACCCATACATTGAACCGAATTGTATCATTTACCTAACATCAGGCTCCAAAAATGCGAGACTTTTGTCGCATTTTTGGAGCTTTTTTTGTGTTTTGCTTGTTTTTATGGCTGTAAAGCCTTGACATTAGTCCCGGTGTCAAGTAAATTACGAGATAGATACAAAATGTATCAATTTTCAGCGTCTAACGACAAATAACAAGGACTTCTAAGCTCCTTGTGAGGGGAAGGAATATCATTGATCGAAACGGGCCGCTTTTACTGTGTCAGTTGTGGGATGATTGTGTCGGTCGCTAGAAGCTCTGTCGAAATGAAGGAAGAGGGCAATGGAGGCAATCACGTATTTCGCACCGGATTCTACCGGAGTGAAATGCCGCTTGGATGCTGTGAAGCGTGTGTAGTTGAAGCGAAACGTCAGGGGAAATCCCAGTTTGCGGGACAATATACTAAAGATTATGATACACTATGTGCATATGAGAAACGGGCATGAGGTATGTGCTCGTCCATGAAGGAGGGGATTGAATGCAGCAGGAGCCGGTCGTCCGGATTCAGGGCGTCAGCAAAATCATATCCTCCCGATCATTGGTCAGCGACCTGACTCTGGATATTTCTCCGGGGCAGGTTTTTGGTTTTTTAGGACCTAATGGCGCGGGGAAAACAACAACGATTCGGATGATGGTTGGACTGATGTCCATCAGTAAAGGTGACATTTTGATCTCGGGACACAGTGTGAAGAATGAATTTGAGAAGGCGGTAGCCCAGGTAGGAGCTATTGTAGAAAATCCGGAAATGTACAAGTTTCTGACCGGGTACCAGAATCTCGTTCACTTTGCCCGCATGTCGCCGGGAGTCACGAAAGAACGTATTGCGGAAACGATTGAACGTGTGGGGCTTACGGCCCGTATTCACGATAAGGTCAAAACCTATTCACTGGGCATGCGCCAGCGTCTGGGTGTCGCGCAAGCGATATTACATAAACCGAAGCTGCTTGTACTGGATGAGCCGACCAATGGTTTGGACCCACAGGGTATACGGGAACTGAGAGATTATTTGCGTCAGCTCACCCAAGAGGAAGGTATTACGGTCTTTGTATCCAGTCATTTATTGTCGGAGATGGAGCTGATGTGTGATACGGTGGCCATCATCCAGAATGGCAAGTTGATTGATGTAAGAAACCTTCGGGCTGAAGCCGGTTCGGATGCATTAATCGAAGTTGCTTTTGAGCTGAATGATGCTGACCGCGCTGCGGATCTGATTCAGGGTGCTGTCGTACAGGGCAATGTCCTGGTGATGCGGGTGTCTCGTGAGCAGATTCCGGATATCAATGCCAAGCTGGTTAGCGAAGGGTTTCAGGTATACGGTATTCGTAACGTGACTCACACCCTGGAAGAACAATTCTTGCAAGTCACTGGGGGTGGAGGAATTGGGTAGTTTTGGTAATCTGATATTAAATGAGAATATGAAAATTTTCCGTCGTCCCCGTACCTGGATCATGTTATCGATTCTGGCGCTGATCTCGCTATTAATGCCAGTGTTACTGCGAGAAGGAATGGGGTCGGCTGGTGTTCCATTCTGGGAAGCGGCTGTAACAACTGTGCAAATTGTATTCTTTCTGAATACGATCTTCTGTGTTGTGATTGCAGCGGAAGCGGTAGCTGGAGAATTTACTTGGGGAACAATCAAACTGCTGCTTATTCGTCCATGGTCTCGAAGCAAAATTCTAGCTTCCAAATACCTCACCGTGATCATCTTCAGTATTTTGAGTACTCTGGTTGTCATTGTAATGGCAACAGGTATGTCCTATCTACTGTTCTCGCATGATGGTCCTTCGGGAAGTGGTAATGCTCTGACGTTATGGGGATATTTGTATGTTGATCTGTTCATTACACTTGCGATTGCCTTTATGGTGTCCTCCGTATTTCGTTCAGGTGCACTTGCGATTGGATTATCCCTGTTCATTATGTTCTCACAGAGTATCTTCTCACTCATATTCAATCCGGTCCGTTATGAATGGGCCAAGTATGTTCTGTTCAACAACATGGATCTTAGCAAATATATGACCTCCGGGGCGGATTTTGCGCTAATGGGTGGTCCGAGTGCAGGAATGACACTTGGTTTCTCCATTGCAGTCCTGGCGGTGTATTACGTTATTTTCATGGTGATTTCTTGGGTTGTATTCAGCAAAAGAGATGTGGCAGGCTAACGCCTGCTTCTTTTTTTGCTCCAATGTTTGTTTTGGAAAGAAAAAGTGTATATTCAGCATCGACTGTGGCATGACTGTCATTTAAGGGTACTTAGTATCATAAGTAAATGATTAGATATACATATGAACGCCGCAGTCACTTTGGCAGAGCAGCGCATGGAGGGATCACGTTTCTTGATAAATAACAAGTTCTACCGCATATGCACAGCGATTATTCTGCTGCTGCTCATCGTGTATTTGGGGGATAAAGTGAACTTTATTTTCAGCCCCCTGACCTCACTGATTCACATCATCATCATCCCGCTGCTGATTGCCGGTTTCTTCTATTATCTGCTGCGCCCGCTTGTCGATTATATGGAAAGGCATAAGATCAAACGTGCATTGTCAGTTCTGATTATTTATGTCGTAATTGCATTAATACTTGCAGGTTTTAGTGTGCTTGTATGGCCTTCCCTGCGTGAACAATTAATGAATTTTGTGGAGAATGCTCCAGCGTTGGTTACTTCACTCAGCGATCAGTTGAATGCACTTGAAAAGAGCAATTTTGTATCCAGATACCTGCCTGATGATTCCAATCTATTCTCACGATTATCCGATGTTCTGAGCCAAGGGATCACTCAGGCAACCAATTATGTCTCCGGGTTATTCTCCGTGGTATCCAATCTGGTTATTATTCTGGCAACGTTCCCGATCATGTTGTATTACATGCTCAAGGAAGGCAGCAAGTTTGGAACGAATCTAACCTTATTGTTGCCAAGACATTATCGGAAGGATGGGGAAGAAACCGTCCATGAGATCGATGAAGCACTAAGTAACTATATTGTTGGGCGGGTTATTGTTAATGTAGCCCTAGGGATTCTGATGTACATCGGTTTTCTAATCTTAGGTTTGCCTTACGCTTTGCTGCTGACTGTTGTATCCATTATTCTAAACTTCATCCCTTATGTGGGTGCTTTGCTGGCAGCTATTCCGGTTGTCATTGTTGCGTTTATCGAATCACCTTCGATGGCGATCTGGTCACTGGTCATCATTGTAATCGCACAGCAAATTCAGGATAATCTGATCTCACCTTACGTCTATGGCAAACAGCTCGATATTCATCCACTGACTACCGTTATCCTTTTGCTCGTGGGTGCTGACCTGGGAAATATCTTGGGTATGATCATCGTGATTCCGCTGTATATGATTCTGAAAATTATAGTTCGCAAAATCCATTATCGGATTGTCGAAGATAAGACTGAACTTTAAATGGAATCTGAAATACAACGCTGTCATGTGCCACTACTAATGTTTGTTATTGAATCACATCGATAAGCTCAACAGGATAAGCCGCATATCCATGGTGAAGGGTCAGGTAAGTTTGCCCTCGCGATGGATATGCGGCTTTATTTTTATTTTCATTTTTATTGCTCACTCATGTTATAGCTGTTATACTTGATATATAACAGATAACAAAAAGAAGGTGAACCCTTGATTATTCAATTGGATATGCAATCCGAACTTCCCATCTATTCGCAACTTGTTTATCAAATTATTGAAGGCATTGCTAGTGGTGAGTTACAGCTAGGTGAGGCGTTACCTTCGGTTCGGAATTTAGCCGCAGATATTGGTGTTAACCTTCACACCGTCAACAAGGCTTATACACTACTCAAGCAAGATGGATACATTCTGGTTCATAGGCAAAAGGGAGTCGTAGTGAACCCTGATGGAATGCCTGGTTTAACGGATGATTTTTTGAAAAAGCAGCAAAGAGAATTAAGACCGATTATTGCCGAAGCGATCTGTCGCGGAATGACCAAAGAGGAACTATCTGCGGTGTTAGACCAAATGTATGATGATGTGAAGATGGGTCACAACAAAGAATAAAGGAATCGAGGGAGTGTGTTATGTATGCAACTATTTAGTATATTACCTATCATTTTAATCTTTGCTCCATTAGCCGTATTTCTATCTTTTGCACCATATGTGACAAGGGAAACAATCAGCTTTGGGGTTACGGTAAGTGAATATAATTACTACACACCCATCTTGCGTAAGCTGCGGAGTACGTTTGCTACCGTAAGTCTGATCGGAAACGGGATGATTATACTTGTCTGTCTGTATTTACTCCCATCTGCTAATGAAAAGTCTACGGCAATGATCACCGGTGTTTGCACAGTGCTGTTTATTGTATACTGGGCAGCACTACACATCTTATTTCATTTCAAGATGAAAAAGATAAAAGGAACACTTACAACTGTAGACGCACCTCAACGGGTTAAAATCGATACCACCTTCCGTCAAAATAAACTCACCTATTCCAACTATTGGTTTCTCATTCACATTGCTATTATTGTAGCCATTGGAATCATTTCAATCCTGAATTATAAGGCACTCCCTAACGTCATTCCAATGAAATATGATCTTCAGGGCCATGTCATTTCCAGTGCGCCTAAAACCTACCTCTCGGTACTGGCTATTAATCTTGTGCAGCTAGGCATCATTGCACTTATGATGTTGGTGAACTGGAGTATCAAAACAAGCAAACAACAGCTTACCGCGTCTAATCCTGCCCAATTTGCTGCTGAAAATATTCAATTCCGCCGTAAATGGTCCCTATTTACGATCATAACGGGGTTGCTTCTTACCATTTTATTTGCCTTCATTCAGATGAATATGTTCGTCCCGAATCTCGTCTTGTTAAAAGGTATTATCTTCATTACCCCTGTGCTGATCTTGTTAGGCGCGGTAGGGCTATCTCTCACAGGCAGACAAGGCGGTGGGAAAATTCGGAACCATCAAGAGGATCGTGAACGATCCAAGGAGCAGCCTGTGAATGACGATGAACATTGGAAGCTTGGTTTTATTTACTTCAATGCCAATGATCCTTCTTTTACCGTAGAAAAGCGTTATGGAATAGGCTGGACGATTAACTTCGCTCGTCCACTATCTTGGGTCCTGTTGTTATTCATCATTGCTATTGTTGTTATAAGCAGAGTTCTGAGCCAATAAATGCTCATAGATCTATGCATAACATAAAAACTGATTAGGAGGAGTTATTACAATGAACAATTGGAAAAAGCTATTACTTTCTCTTACTTTCGTAGGTCTCATTCTTCCGGTGACATCCATCTCAGAAGCTGCTGAAAAATCCGCTGGTAGTGAAAATCTTGTTCCTGTTCGTGAGATTGCAGAAAAGAATGGGGCAGAGGTATCTTGGCAACAAAAGACAGGAGAAATCACAATACGAAAAAGTGAGCTTACTATTGTAGTTAAGGTAGGAGAGAAACAGGCGATGGTGAATGGGCAAGCCATATCCTTAGACAATCCTGTTCAGTTAACGAAAGGAGTTACCTATATGGATGGGACATTTCTTACCGAGACGCTGAAGGCAGAACCTAAGGATATATTCATTTCCCTTATTAGTGAGGGCGATGGCAAGGAGGCAGCCAAGTATGTTCATACCTCTGTGAGTGGAGTGTTGTCACCCACGTTGTTGAGCCAGCTGTGGGGAGCTTTAGAAGGACAAAATGGCAAAATTACAAGTGAAGCCATAGCTAAGCATGTAGAAAATAATACAGTGCATCGCAATGTTACCTATACGTTCAAAACAGAGCTAACTCGTATAAATATTACGGTCAGAATGAATCATAACGGACTTGTGGATGATTTGCATATTGCCGCCGCTACGCCAGATGTGTATCAAAAACCAAGCTACGACGACCCATCTGCCTATACAGAACAAAACATTACGGTTGGTCAGGGTGATTTAGCTTTGCCAGGGACATTAACTTTGCCCAAGGGAGAGGGACCTTTCCCGGTTGTCGTTCTGGTACACGGATCCGGGCCTAACAATCAAGATGCTGCCATTGGTGGTGCAAAGCCGTTTCGCGATCTTGCGGTAGGTTTGGCTTCACAAGGAGTTGCTGTATTAAGATACGATAAGGTCACGTATGAGCATACCTATAAGGTGGCTTCACAGCCTAAATTCACATTAAAACAAGAGAGCGTAGATCAGGTAAACGATGCAGTGGAATTGCTTAAAAAGAATGCACATATTGATTCTACAGCGATTTTTGTAGCTGGACATAGTCAAGGCGGGTTTGCAATGCCGTTAATTATTGCTGAGGATAAACAACATGATATTGCAGGAAGTATTCTGCTTGCTGCACCAAGTAGTAGCTTTGCGGATGTGCTTACCGAGCAGCAGGACGAATTGGTCGAGCGGATGAAGCAGCTTGGTTTAGACACGGATGTCATTCAAGGGCAAGCTGATTTTTATAAAAATGTGGCTGCGATGGTTAAAGATCCAAAATATTCTGTAGATCATCTTCCTGAGGCGTTTCCACTTCAACCTGCTTATTGGTGGTTTGAGCAGAGAGATTATGTACCTGCGGAACTGGCTAAAACACAAAATACACCTATGCTTGTTATACAAGGCGAAAACGATGTGCAAGTGTCTATGAATCAATTCCAAACCTGGAAATCGTCTCTTCAAGGTCATTCCAATGTAACGTACAATAGCTATCCAAAGGTAAATCATCTGTTATCCAGCTATGATGGACTTTCAATCGGTCAAGAGTACGCTGAGCCATCTAATGTCTCCAAAGCCATTATCGATGATATTGCGAAGTGGGTATTAAAATCAAACTAAAACGGGAGTTCCAATCTTGGTTGAGTGATAACAATGGGAAGTGACACATGGGGCGAGATATAAAAAGAGGAGCACTTACCAATATAGGCAAGTGCTCCTCTTTTTATTTAAAATTTGCTTTATTTAGACCAATTGGACTCTTTCTCGTCTTCATCGGTATAATCAGACATGGTCAGTGGTTCCTTGGGAACAACGGCCACTTTGTAGAACCGATTCTTGTCTTTTTCCAGCAAAACAAAGATTAGATTCTCGAACTCATATTCTTCCTGTTCGTTCATCTCAGGACGATGGCTGTAGAGCCATCCACCAATGGTGTCCCACTCATCTGCATCCAGGCTGGACATAAACATGTCGTTCACCTTTGATAAGGAAACCTTACCGTCCATAATGACATAGTTCTCATTGATGACTTGAATATCTTCCACTTCGTCTGCGTCGAACTCGTCGCGGATCTCACCAACAATCTGCTCAAGCACATCCTCAATGGTTACAATTCCGGAAGTTCCTCCATATTCGTCGACAAGTACGGCGATATGTACGCCATCCTTCTGCATTTTCTTGAGCAAGTCCTTCACAGGAGTTGTTTCGTGAACAGCCGATACAGGCTGAATCAGGGAGGATAGATCAACAGGTTCATCGTTTCCGTAAAGTTCCAGGAAGAATTGTTTCGTATTAATGATACCGATGATATCGTCTTTACTCTCATTCACTACTGGAAAACGTGTATATTGTTCTTCACGAATGATCTCCAGGTTTTCCTCGTTTGTTCTATTCACATAAAGGCAGACCATATCGGTCCGGGGTACCATAATTTCTTTGGCTAACATCTCATCAAAAGCAAAGATCCGGCTTACATAACCGAATTCAGCTTGGTTGATTTTACCACTTTCAAAGCTTTCATTAATAATGATCTGCAACTCTTCTTCGGAGTGTGCATCTTCATGTTCAGAAGCAGGTTTGATTCCGAACAGTTTCACCAGTTGGTTCGCTGAGCCGTTTAACAGCCAGATAAAAGGATACATAATTCGGTTAAACCAGATGATAGGTGTAGACGTCAGCAGTGCAACAGTCTCGGCTTTCCGGATTGCAATCGTTTTTGGAGCGAGTTCACCAACCACAACATGCAGATACGTGATGGAAGCAAACGCGATTACAAACGATAAGAATGAAGAAACCGCCTCAGGAATTTGCATGCTTTCGAACACAGGGTGGAGAATTTTCTCTACCGTTGGTTCACCCAGCCAGCCCAGTCCCAGAGATGTGATCGTGATTCCAAGCTGGCAGGCGGACAAATAGCCATCCAGATTGGCAACGGCTTGTTTAACAGCCAGCGCACGCTTGTTTCCTTCTGCAATCATTTGGTCGATCCGGCTCGGTCTAACCCGTACCAGAGCGAATTCCACTGCGACAAAAAACGCCGAAAGTCCTATCAAAATCGCAACCAATACTAAATTTAACGCATACCTCTCACTGTCCATTCACTACTGTTCTCCTTTAAGTAATAAGTTTTTAACGATTATTATATCTAATTTTACGTAAGAAGACCACCTCCAGACAAAGAAATGAGGAAGAGTCTGGAAGGTGGAGTGAGCAGATTGGCGACACAATGCGAATCTGTTCCATCATTAAACTGATATGTAGAAGGTAACACAGTCAGAATATACAATGAACAAAGTAGAAATTTGAATTTCCAGAATGAAGTATTCCGTCTGCTTATGTAAAGTTTTATCTAAGCAAACGTTACGAATAGGGGGTACATTGGGTATCTATGATTAGCTGTATACAGAATCGTCAAAGCTGTGTAGGTGAGAGAAGGGCAAGGTCATGAAGCTTGCCACTTGAGGAGGAAGCCGAATGTTCTGGCTGGTCATGATATTACTCGTATTTATTTTCCAGGCAGCCACAATTCTTTTGTTGGAATTTCGTAATCCGGCTAAAGCTGTGGCTTGGCTGTTTATTTTGTTCTGTGTGCCTTTGATCGGTTTTGTAGTGTACTATTTCGTGGCGCAGGATTATAACAAACGAAAAAAACTCCGCAAGGGTGGATCGCGCATCTTCCGTGAAATGAAGGAAACGATCTGGGAACAAGCCCACATCATTGGAGATGTCGAACAGATGCCTGGCGATCGTTTCAGTCACCAGCATCGATTGTTTAACCTGTTATCCCATCTGTCGGAGAGCCCGATTACAGGTTGTAACCACAGTACGGTGCTCACAAATGGTGAAGAGGCGTTTGCGGCAATGCTGAGGGAAATGGAAAAAGCAAAGCACCATCTGCATGTGGAATTTTACATTTTCCGTGATGATGTCATCAGTACGAAGTTTCAGGATGTCATGATTCGCAAGGCACAGGAGGGCGTGAAGGTTCGGTTTATTTGTGACGGTCTCGGCAGTCACAAGATGAGCTGGAGTTTTATCCGCAAACTGCAGGATGCAGGTGTGGAGTTTCATTATTTTCTACCGCCACTGATTGCCACGATTGACCGAAGAGTCAACTACCGGAATCACCGTAAAATAGTCGTTGTGGATGGACAGGTTGGCTTCGTGGGTGGCATTAATGTAGGCGATGATTACCTTGGACAATATCCAGAGGTGGGTTTCTGGCGGGATACACATGTACAGATTGAGGGAGATGCCGTATATTTCCTGCAAAGTACGTTCCTGAACGACTGGAAATTGGCTTCCGGTGAGCGAATTACCGAACCCCAGCTTGCGGAATTATTTCCACCCCACATCTGTAGCGGGGGAGAACGAATTCAGATTCTGGCCAGTGGGCCGGATCAGGACTGGGATGCCATTCAGGAAATGTGTTTTGGGGCCATTTCGGTAGCTTGTGACCGGATTTACATTACCACACCTTATTTTATTCCTGATCCTGCCCTGTATGAGGCACTCAAAACAGCTGCTGTCAGTGGCGTTGATGTGAAAATTATCATTCCGTATCAATCTGATTCAAAGCTTGTTCATTTGGCATCCCTTTCATATGTAGAGGAACTTCTGCGAGCAGGTGTTGAGTTCTTCCAATATCGCAAAGGTTTTGTACATGCCAAAGTGATGATTGTGGATGAGTTGCTTGCAACGGTAGGCACGGCCAATATGGATATGCGCAGTTTTTTTTGCAATTTTGAGTTAACGGCGGTCCTGTTCGAGTCCTCTCCGATTCGTCGTTTGATCACTGACTTTGAACGTGATCTCGGGGAATGCAGTCAGATCGATGGGGAGGTATTTCAGAAGCGTTCACGACGGCAAAAAGGCGCAGAAATGCTTTCTCGGATGCTTTCTCCGCTTCTTTAGCCGATTTAGGGCAGATTTCTGAAGATAAGTTCACTTTTTGTGAATTTATCTTCTTTTTGCTAAGTATTTTGCGCAAATTTGATCTTTTATGATATAATAGATATATAAATCATGTCTTGGCGAAGGAGGGGAGTCTGCGGGAAAACAGGCTCCCTTTTGCTCTCTTTTGAAAGTGCAAACCGGGATGAATAACATTTTGAATCCATTTTATATCGCTTTTAGATGCTTGCGCTGTATAGCCAGGGTACATATAGAACGCACTTTGCTGTTCTTCATATGTAGATTCACCCTGAGTATTTAAATGATTTATAAAATGGATTCACACACTGATTTAACGGGGGGGATACCATGTCCAATGTAACGGTGAAAGAACTAACAGCCAAGCAAGCTGACCGCGGGGTCAAAAGCTCGGTGTTTACATTAAAGCTGCTGCAACGTATTGTGATGATTCTGATCGGTGCTGCACTAATGGCTGTATCGCTTGAAGTGTTTCTCGTACCGAATGGTGTTATTGATGGTGGGATTACGGGGATTTCAATTATGGTGTCAGAACTTACAAATTTGCCACTCGGAGTATTCCTGACCTTGCTCAACTTGCCTTTCCTGATTCTTGGTTACAAGCAGATTGGTAAAACATTTGCGTTATCCACGCTGCTGGGGATTGTGGTCATGTCCATCGGGACATCATTATTGCACCATGTTCCTGCATTAACACCAGGGGAGCCTTTGCTCGGAGCTGTATTTGGCGGATTGATCCTGGGTGTGGGTGTTGGACTTGTCATTCGGTCTGGCGGTTCACTGGATGGTACGGAGATTGTGGCCATCTTGCTTAGTGAGAAGTCACCTTTGTCTGTAGGACAGATCGTATTGTTCATTAACGTGTTTATTTTCGCAGGTGCAGGATTTGTATTCGGCTGGCCGAATGCCCTGTATTCCATGATTGCATATTATATTGCGATGAAGATGATTGATATTGTGAATGAAGGACTTGACCAGTCCAAATCGGTATGGATCATTAGTGAGAAATATCGTGATATCGGTTCAGCCTTGACAGACCGTCTTGGTCGTGGTGTAACTTTCCTGGATGGAGAGGGCGGATTCAGCGGGGACGAGAAAAAGATCATTTTTGTCGTGATCACCCGTTTGGAAGAAGCGAAGCTGAAGACCATCGTTGAAGATTGGGACCCGCAAGCCTTTGTGGCTATCGGTAACATTCATGACGTGAAGGGCGGACGTTTCAAGAAAAAAGGTATCCATTAGCGAATTATATACGCATGAATGATAATAGCCGACACCCTTGTGATGAGGGAGTCGGCTATTTTTTCTTCAAATGTTTGAGAATGAGCTCTACCGGTTGGGGTTCAACAGCTGCGATTAAATCACCGGTTTGGTTCAAGCGTTCAATAATGTTCATCAGATGGTAATCCTGGATGGAGACGTTACTTCTAACCTCTTCCCAGGTAAGAGGTGTAGAGACAGTGGCCCCTGCCTTGGCACGTGGTGTATAGGGAGCGGCAAGGGTTTTACCTCCATAATGTTGGAGATAGTCAAAATAAATGCGGTCTCCACGATCCTTTTTAAGTCGTTCCAGTGTGAATAGATCCGGGTGCTTTTGAGTGACATATTTGCCTACAAAATAACCAACCTCTCTCAATTCATCAAAGGTTACCCCTTGCACAATGGGAACGATGATCTGAACTCCTGTTGCGCCCGAAGTTTTGGGAATGGACCTCAGACCAAGGGAAGTCAGGGTTTCGCCAACGATGAGTGCAGCTTGCATGATCCGCGGCTCATGTTCCTGAGAGGGGTCCAGATCAATCATCCATTCACTGGGCAGATGGCTTCCCACAGTATGCAGAGAAGGATGAAATTCAAGTGCAGCCAGATTGCCAAGCCATAACAATTCGGGAAGTCCATTCATGACCACGTAGCGGATGCCGTCGTGAACTTCAGTGTGTACATAATCTGGTACAGGCTCAGGAGCATTCTTTTGATAGAAAAATGTTCCTCCGGCGCCATGGGGATATCTTATCGTGGTGAGAAGTCGATTGCTCGTATACGTGAGCAGATAAGGAGCCAGAGCGGCCAGCTTTTGCAGATAGATGGCTTTGGTAACACCTGCTTCCGGCCATAACAGCTTGTCCGGGTTCGTTACCGTCAGTTCTGTGCCTTCTATTATGATGGTTCCCTGGATCTTGGGGGCCATATGGAACACCTCCTATATGCTTAATGATTATTGAAACATGGGCCGAAACACGAGTGCAGCGAACTCTTCATCATGGAAGAAGCTGGTTCGCCAGGCAATCCTCGCGGGTTACATCCGCGAAGGTTTGAATACTGGGATGGCGTAGAGTGTTATGGTGAGTCAGCTCCATATATTGCACTTTGACTCCTATTTGCGGTTCCACCCAGGTGGTCTCTGCACTGCGCTCGGGTACATTATGGAACGGTCTGTCCTGCCTGATCAGAGGCTCGACTTGATGTGTGAGTTCCCGCCACGTATTGGAGTTCAATTTGCCAGTCCCGACATGACCAATATAGACAAAATCAGGCCCATCATATACACCAACCGCGACGGCATTTACAATACCGCTCCGGTACGTGACTCCCCCGATCATGGCATATACATCATGCATGATTTTGACCTTCTGCCAGCGCTGGTCCTTGCCCTGTATGCCATAACTGCTGGTGAGATCCTTGCAGACGATGCCTTCCATCTGATGTTGTCTCATGACCGTAAGCAGGGAAGCGGCATCAAGTGTATTGGTGACCTCCTGAACATGGGGAGCGGTGTTAAGGACCTCGTGCAACAGGCGCTGTCGATCTGCCAAAGGCTGATCCGTCACCCATTTCCCCTCATAAAACAGGATATCAAATACCATATATGTGACTGGAATCTGATGTAGGGCTTGGGCGATACCTTCGGGTCTGCTCATCCGATCCCGCCGCAGAACGTGATAAAACGAAGGTTTTCCGGTGTCTGGGTCCAGCGCAATAACTTCTCCATCCAAGATATAAGAGGAGCCTGAACATAAATTGCGTGGTGTTACCAGCTCGGGATACTGTGCGGTTCGATCATGTAATCTGCGATTCACCAGGCGCAGCTCATGCCCGTCCTCATAGGCAAGCATGCGGACTCCATCCCACTTGACCTGGGCAATCCATTGCGGACCTGTGGGCAAAGTATCTCTGGAGATAGGTTCGAACGGAATCAACGGTTTGAACATGGGGAACTCCTCTCTCGTACACCAATTAGCGCAGGTTAATTCGGAATTTTACTATATTTTTTGAAGCGGGACTTCATATGATGCACCAGAATTAGAAGTAACGGAAGTGCTATGCCACAGGTCAGATCCCAATCAATCCAATAGGGAATAACAACCTTGAGATAAAAGTTCTCGTTCGGAGAGATTAGAATAGACATGGCGAGAATAAGCATGGCACCCGGCAGGATCAGAGAACGGTGACTGGACAAGCGAAACAGGTGAGCGACGCCCAGGACAAAACCATAGAAGAACAGAGCGGCTTTGAAGAAAACAGCGATAATCCAGACCGATGCTATGAAGGCTTCGATGCGTTGCATAAAGTTTCCGATATTGATCTTCTGTGAAAGGATGAATGAAGCGAACCAGTGATGCTGGGTCATCCATGGTCCCATAACGAGCAGACACATACTGAGCGTCAGTGTGAGTAACAATCCGCCAATCATCCCTGCTAACAGGATGTCCTTCTCCAGATGGGGCTCTTTTTTTGTGTAGGGAAAAAGCATCATGAAGATGCATAGTTCACAGTAGGGATATGTGAGTACAGCAACAAAACCTTTGAATGGATCAAGAAATCCTTGTGCAAGCACAGGTTGGATGTTGGCCAAATGTACATGAGGGATTAGACATACCGTCAGAATAAGCAGAAACAACACGATCAGCGGAAGAAAGACCTCAGCAGTTTTACCAATGCTCTCCAGACCCGATAGAAGCCCCCAGACAAGCGCACACATAAAAACCATATGCAGAATCAGTAATGGAGATTCCGGCAAGATCTGGGTAGACATAAAATCGCCAATCTCCCTAATGAACGTTGAGGTACTGATCAGGAAATAAAAGAGATAAAAAGAGCCAAACAAGGTCCCGATCCAGGGTCCCAGTGTTCGAAGGGCATTTTGAATCAGATTTAACCGGGGATGCAGTTTGTAGGCAACAAGCATAATGAAGAGTATGCCAAGGCCCCCTGCGACTCCCAACAAGGCTGATAACCAGGCATCCTGATGAGCGTAGGATGTGATCATGGAAGGGAAGACCAGAATCTGCTCTCCAATTGTGCACAGGAACATGAGTGAAGCGAGCTGTCTAACAGTCAAACGTCCCTTTTCGATCATGAGGTATCTCCTTAACATATCTTGTCTCTGTATTGGTTAGAATGCACCAATTGTGCCAGTTTTATAAAAGCCAACTCAAAAAGCCCGTGCAGCCGATCTCTCTGAGATGTAGAGAAATCAGTTACCCGGGCTTAATAAAATGAGGTTAAGCAAACATATTGTAACGCCTAAACAAAATTCAGTTCGCAGTTGTCAGACGGATACGAATATTTTGTGGGTCTACCGTAAACCAGGTACCTTCCACTTGTGTAACGACTGTACCGGATTGACGCAATTGTTCAAGTGCCTGATCCAATTGTTCCTTTGTGGCGTACACAATGGTGAAGTAGTCAATTCCTGTAGCGTTATCTGGATTGACAGGTGCATTCACTCCTGCCCAGATATTAAGTCCCAGATGATGATGATAGCCGCCTGCGGATACAAATAGTGCTGACATGTTCGCAAAGTTACCCACGATATCAAAACCGAGTATGCCGGCGTAATAGTTGCGGGCTTCTTCCAGGCTGCGGACGTGGAAATGTACATGACCAATAACGGTGCCAGCAGGCAGACCCTGCCAAGGTTCATTCTCCGATATGGCAAACAAGCTTTCCACATCAACAGGATCACTTGCCATCACGTAGTTATTGTCGCTATCCCGTTTCCAGGTATCACGTGCACGGTCAGCATAGATCTCAATCCCGTTCTGATCGGGATCGGAGATATAGAAGGCTTCGCTGACCAAGTGATCGCCTTGGCCGATATCGATACCGGATGCAGCCAGATTACGAAGAGCAAGACCCAGGGACTTACGGTCGGGCAGCAGGATGGCGAAATGATACAAGCCAGCGTGTGAGCGTTCCGGCAGGGTAATTCCATCCGTGAGCTCTTCCAATCGCAGCAGGGACTGTTTTCCGTCTGCTGTCAACGTAGCCACTTTGCCACTACGCTCCAGTAATTTCAATCCAACCACATCGGTATAGAACTTAATAGAACGCTCTAGGTTCATAATTCGGAGACTCACTTCACCCAGATGGGTTGTGGCAGGGATTTGATACGTTGTATTCATGATTGTTTCCTCCTGATCATAGATAATATGGGTTCTCGTTTGATTGTGTATATGCGTTGAAAACGGATTATTTAATTGCATACTGTTAAAGCAGAATTACAGCGTGACTGTATATTCATAAATAAGTTACTTTTCATAAGTTAATATAAAATATAAATCAGCTTTCGTCAATCGTATTTTACGATTATAGCTGGAGTTTTACTGACAAGAACTGTTTCCATAGTTCTGTAAAACAAAAAAATCCGACTGTGAAGCCGGATCGGAGTAAACCTCATTACATGAGTTATATAACGGAATCGGTCTTGCCTTAGCGACATTCAAACTTTTGGTTTGGGTGTCGCCTTTTTTCTTTTGGCTGGTGCAGCAGGTGTATCGGATTCTCCTCCGGCAACCGCTTGAGCAGGCGTTTTTCGCGGTGCACGTTTCTTAGGCTTGGCCGTTGTAGTCCCAGGGTCAGCCGGAATAGGCTTCACGGCCTCGATACTTGCCTGCAAGGCAGCCATCAAATCCATCACATTGGCTTCAGGTTTGGCTGGAGCAATCTTGATTTCTTCACCCGCCACTTTGTGCTGAATGAGATCCAGCAGTTTGCTGCGGTAGTCATCGGTGTATTTACCGGGTTCAAAAGGCGTGGACAATTGGTCAATCAGAAGCTTTGCCATCGTGAGTTCCTTCTCATTCACGTTCTGTAATTCCGGCAAGTTGGGCACCTGGGAGACAGGACGAATCTCGTCCGGGTAGAAAATTGTCTCCATGGAGAGGCAATCTTCCAGCACACGTATGGCAGCCAGACTGCTCTTCGAGCGAATGGAGATTTTGGCGATGCCAATTTTGCCGGTATCCCGCATCGCGTTCATCAAGAGCTGGTAGGCATTTCCGCCAGCCTGATCGGGCGATAGGTAATATGTTTTCTGAAAATAGATCGGATCAATCTCAGTCAAGTCGACAAAATCCAGTATGGTAATGGTTTTACTGGTGGAATCATTTAACGCTTCCAATTCATCTTTCTCGAAGAGTACAAACTTTCCTTTTTCATATTCATAGCCTTTGGTAATCTCTTCCCACTTGACGTCCACTTCACAGGATGGACATTGACGAACATAAGCGAGCGGGCTGCCGCAGACTTTATGGATATAGCGCATGGAGATGTCTTTGTCTTCGGTAGCCGAGAACATTTTGACAGGGACATGCACAAGGCCAAAACTGATTGCACCTTTCCAGACGGTATGCATAGATCGGCTCCTTTCAAAAGGTTGTTCAAAAATTCCGCTTTCTCGGTATTGAAAACCGGACTTTTTGAACACGGATGTATATTCAATAGTATGGGCATCTGGTGCGAGGGATAATCGTCTTATGGACGAACGAATTCGTATGGTTCGGCGAGACTCGGGGATGATAACAGAAACATGTTTGGATTCCGACAGGAAGATGAGCATGGGATAGGTAGTTATTCTCGCAGCACATATGCCGGGAGGTGCAATATTGAAGAACAGACGTGATGAGGAAGAAGCACACAAGCATGCATTTTCTCCGTATCCTCTTGCGGAAGCCGAAAGTGCTGAAGAATTTTATACACCCGCAACAGCTGTGAATTGGGAAGCGGTCACTTCGGAAGAATTGCCCCTTGATCGGGAGTCGTTCATGCTCGACATTGACCGGATGGTGAATGAAGGGTTAGGCGGTGGACAGGTTACGGAAGATAACGGTTATATTGGTGAAAGTACAACAGACAGCATGGTTCGAGAATCACATGATGATCCGGAAGGGGAGTATGAATAAGATGATGGATGCAAAGCGCGCCAAAGCGATCTATGATTCGAAGGATACCATTGCCGTTACGCTGGAGGGAGATCCAGTCTGGATCGAGAATGTGGATGAAGCGAATGGCATGGCGACCGTTCAGGTTGGCAGCAGACCGGGAAATACCCAGACGGTACGTGTGGATCGCTTGGAGGAGTAGATACAAGTAACATATAGTTTATTGAGGGATTCGAGAATGAATAAAAGCTGAAATATATGCATAACACGGCCGGTACCGAGAGGTGCCGGTTTTTGGTTTTTCCCAGTAGGTGTTTGAAACTTCGAAGGAAGCGAGTTTTGAGACACGTCTAATAATGCATGTTATACTTCTGCTTGCCTCCTTGGATGTTGCGGGGGAAGAAAGGGACCGATATAATAAGGTTCAAAGTGAACTCAGGCGGCTGGACCGCCAAAGGTGGGGCGAATATTGAATCAGACGCACGAGCAGTGGGTGTATCAATCCCATGGCATTGCAGATACAGAAGCACTCGCTTCCGCACTCGCCAGACAGGCAAACGCCGGCATGGTGATTGCTTTGGATGGTGATCTGGGCGCGGGAAAAACGGCATTTTCACAGAAATTTGCCTGGCATTTGGGTGTACGTGATGTGGTAAGCAGTCCCACATTCACGCTAATCAAGGAGTACGAAGGGCGTCTGCCTTTATATCACATGGATGTATATCGCATATCGCTGGAAGAAGCGGATGAGCTTGGACTTGATGAATATTTCTATGGAGCCGGAGTCAGTCTGGTGGAGTGGTCGAGTATCATTCCCGAATTGCTGCCGCAAGAGCACTTGCATGTGCAGATTGAAACAACGGGCCTGGAGGATCGAACGATTACACTGGATGGGTACGGCGAGACTTATGCAGCCATGTGCCGACAGTTCAGACAGAATGGGGTCAAATGATGATGGAAGATTTACAAAAAGAGCCGCGTCAGCGGTTTTTGGCGTTGGATACATCCACCGCAGTGATGGCAGCTGCGATGATGGAAGATCATGCGCTTCTGCAAGAACGCAATGAACGGGCTGAGCGCAACCATTCGGTACACGTTGTACCGGTGATGGAGCAGCTGCTGGCCGCCAGCAACACACAGCCTGGCCAACTGGACGGCATTGCCGTTGGCGTTGGCCCAGGCTCGTACACGGGCATCCGCATTGCGGTGACCGCGGCGAAGACACTGGCCTGGGCGTGGGACATCCCCGTAGCCGGGGTGTCCAGCCTTCAGGCCATCGCCTGGGGCGGCTGGCACAGCGGCCTCGCCGCCAAGGCGGAAGCTGCGGCAGAGGATGCCGCAGCAGGGGCTGGCGGAACGCCATCCGCGGACCAGGGCAGCACAAGTGCTGCCCCTGTCCACTGGATCGTTCCGCTTGTGGATGCACGGCGCGGTCAAGCGTGCACCGCGCTGTTTGCCTCCGCCGGGAGCGATGCGCCCCGGCGTCTGGCGCCTGATGCCATCCGCAAGATGGACGGATGGCTGGAAGCCCTCGCCGCCCGCATGGCGGAGGCGGCGCCGGAAGAGCGGCCCGCAGCCGTCTGGTTCGTCGGCGAGACGGGCCCTCATGCTGCGGCAGCGGCGGAGCTTCGCTGCCCCGCAGGAACGGCGCTCCAGCTCGTACCTTATGAGCTGGAAGGCCGCTGGGTTGGGCGCCTTGGCGCCGCCGCGCTGCTTGCAGGTCAGCGTGATGACGTGCATGCGCTGGTGCCAAACTACACCCAGCTGTCTGAAGCGGAAGCCAATCTTCTGCGCAAAGGCTGAAAGAGGTTGTTCAAAAAGTCCGCTTTTGATTACGAAGGATGCCTGGTGGCATCATCAGCATCGATTATGGAATTCAGCCGAAATGTCCGTTGCTCACGTAGTTTTCCCTACGCTCCGCTACTCCATTTCTAGCTTCATCCCATCTTCTCGGTACTGAAAACCGGTCTTTTTGAACACGCACTAAAGGGGGGAAAGCAGATGGACAACGTGGCGAATAATAAGCAGGAAGCAACGCTTCAGTTCAGGTTCATGACACTCGCGGATATTCCCGATGTGATGGAGATTGAACATGAGGCCTTTACCCTGCCCTGGACGGAAGAAGCATTTCAAAATGAATTGACACACAATCATTTTGCTAAATATATGGTGATGGAATTAGAAGGAAAAGCCATTGGCTATGCAGGTATGTGGACAATCATGGATGAAGCCCATATTACCAATATTGCAGTCAGAGGCGCGTATCGTGGACGCAAGCTTGGCGAAAAGTTACTGGATGAATTAATGAGCACAGCGGCTTATCTCGGGATGGAACGAATGACGCTGGAGGTCAGAGTCTCGAACAGCATTGCACAGCGTTTATATCAGAAAAAAGGGTTTGAATCGGCGGGTCTTCGTAAAGGGTATTACTCCGATAATGGGGAAGATGCGATGATTATGTGGGCGAACTTGCCGTCTGCAGGCCGGAGCGGCGAAGAGGAAGGAAGCGTACTGGATTCATGAACGAACTCAATGAAAAAATAAATTCTGCACCATCCTACATTTTGGCGGTGGAGACAAGCTGTGATGAAACATCGGTAGCAGTAGTCAAAGATGGACGGGAAGTGCTGTCCAATCTGATCTCAAGTCAGATCGAGACGCATAAGGCATTTGGTGGTGTTGTACCTGAAGTGGCTTCACGCAAACACGTTGAAGTCATTACGTTGATGCTGGAACAGGCGATCGAACAGTCCGGCATTCGTCCACGTGATCTAAGTGCAATTGCCGTGACGCAAGGTCCGGGGCTGGTCGGTGCACTGCTGGTGGGTATTGTTGCGGCCAAAACGCTGGCCATGGCACTGGGCAAACCGCTCATCGGCACACATCATATTGCCGGGCATATCTATGCCAACCGACTTACTCATGAACTGCAATATCCAGCGATGGCACTGGTCGTATCTGGTGGACATACAGAACTTGTGCATATGGAATCCGAGGGTAAGTTCAAACTGATTGGTCGTACACGTGATGATGCTGTAGGCGAAGCGTATGACAAAGTAGCACGTGCATTGGGTTGTCCTTATCCGGGTGGCCCGCATGTGGACCGGATGGCATCTGAAGCGGAGGACGTAGTGCCATTACCACGGGTATGGCTGGAAGCAGGTTCGTACGATTTCAGTCTCAGTGGTCTGAAGTCTGCTGTACTGAATGCGCTCAACCAGGCCAAAATGCGCGGAGAAACCTTGGAGCCGTCTGCGGTTGCACGTGGTTTCCAGGAAGCTGTTGTTGAAGTGTTGGTTGAGAAAGCCGTTAGAGCAGTTCGTGAGTATGGTTCACGTCAACTGTTATTATGTGGTGGTGTTGCAGCTAACCGGGGGTTACGCTCGGCATTACAGGAGCGATGCACGAAGGAAGGGCTTGAACTGTTAATCCCGCCAATGGAATATTGTACGGATAACGCGGCCATGATTGGAGCGGCTGCATATCTGAAATGGCAGCGGGGAGAAATTGCTGAATTTGATGCGAAGGCAGATCCAGGACTTTCCCTGGAGGAATGGTCCGTTCAATCCGTATAGTCAGGCAGTTTGAGATTAAGAGTTGACAGCAGGGATGTAAAGAATGTATATTTAGTTACAAATTTAAACAGGAATTCAGATTCCTGAACTGATAAACGCGATGAACAGGAATAGTAAGGTCATTCCCGGTCTTAGAGAGCTGCGGTATGGTGCAACGCAGTCGAAGGAAACCTGAAACTCACCTGGAAGCGGAACGATGGAACACGGTGACTCCCTGGGAGAATCCGAAGGCCGATCATGGCCCAAAGTACATGGTTACGGGTTGCCTCCGTGAATGGGCCGTTGTCGGTAGGACCGTTATTACAAGGATCAACTGACGATAACTGAGGGGGCTTTCAGGCTGCTTCAAGTGATCCGGATATGCGAAAGCATTCAGGGGTTGTCTTGAATGAACAGGAAGGAAGTCAACAAGAGTGGTACCGCGAAGGTGAACAGCCTGTCGTCTCTTGCATTATTGCATGAGGTGGCAGGCTTTTTTTGATTTTCAAAATAAGGATGAATGAAGTAGGTCATATTATAAATGTGATGAACGGGAGCAGTAGAACGATAAAGCGCTCAGAGAGCTGCGGGGTGGTGCGACGCAGTGGCTGGAATCATTCGAATCTCGCCCGGGAACGGAGCTGTGGAAGCGTGGGGACGATATCAATCGCCCAGTTGTCCTGATGGACAATAACATGTGTTACATAGCAACGGTTAACCCCCGTTATAGGGTGTTTCTCCGAATTCCAGTGGTGTCGTGTGCACATGCACAATCCATTGGATCTCGGAGACGACGAGGTGGATGGAGTCTGGCGCAAGCCTGGCCCATCAAGCAAGAGTGGTACCGCGGAGGGGATAATAACCCGCCGTCTCTTATATGAGATGGCGGGTTATTTGTGTTTGCTGCCGGCAGCAGGGTGGGCATGGGAAGAACCATATGGAGATTGAAAAGTCAGAAGGTCAGGGTGTAAGTCGACGTACACTCTGTTATGAGGGTAAGCAGTATTTGCAACGAGTAATGAACATCGAACATCAAGTATAGGCACTAAAAATTCAACAGGCTTTAATGATTACCAAGGACTAAGCTACAAACAACATACGCGTTTACAAACAAAATATATAACAACAGTGACGGCGATTAGCGGGTGATCTGTGGCTCATGGATCGTAACGAAAATATTTATAAAAATTTGATGGAGGTTAATGGATATGACAACAACTAATAACAAACGCATGATTGAGATTTTTGATACAACACTGCGCGATGGAGAACAGGCACCAGGAGCAAGTCTGCAACCCGAGCAAAAGATTGAACTGGCACACCAACTGGCTTCTCTGGGTATCGACGTCATTGAGCCTGGATTCCCGATCTCCAGTCCAGGTGAGTTCGCGGCGGTTCAGGCGATTTCGAGACAGTTGCAGAACGTGGAGATCTGTGGATTCGCGCGTGCGGTCAAAGGTGATATCGATGCTGCAGTTCAAGCAACAGCGGATGCAGCACGGCGCCGAATTCACCTGTTTATCTCTTCCTCGGATATTCATATTGAGCATCAACTACGCCGTCCGCGCAGTGAAGTGGTAGCTACCGCTCGTGAGATGGTATCTTATGCACGCCAGTTTACGGACATCGTAGAGTTCACAGCCATGGACGCTGCCCGTACCAAAATGGACGATTTGATTGAAATGGTTGAAGTCGCCATTGAAGCTGGAGCGAGCATTATTAATCTGCCGGATACGGTCGGTTATGCTCTGCCACATGAGTATGGTGAGATGTTCCGCCGGGTGCGTGAGGGTGCAAGAGGCGGCGATCAGGTTCGCTATAGTGCTCATTGTCATAATGATCTGGGCTTGGCCGTAGCCAATAGTTTGGCTGCGATTGCCAATGGAGCTACCCAGATTGAAGTGACCATTAATGGTATCGGAGAACGGACGGGGAACTGTGCACTGGAAGAGCTGATTATGGCGCTGGAGACTCGGGGAGACGCGATTGGTGCAACGACGAACATTAAGCTGAATCAGCTATATGAAACTTCACGTCAGATTAGCCGGGCGATGCACTTCCCGATTGCATACAATAAACCGGTGGTGGGACGTAATGCGTTCCAGCATGAATCAGGCATCCATCAGGATGGTCTGCTGAAGAATCGGAATACCTATGAGATTATGGACCCGGAAGCGCTGGGTATTCCGCGCAGCATGATTATTTTGGGCAAACACTCCGGTCGTCACGCCCTGAAGGATCGGGTTCGTAAATACGGTTTTGAACCGGATGAGCAACAGATGGAGCAATTGTATGAGGTGTTCAAAGAAACCGCAGACCAGCAAAAAGTGGTCAGTGATGACCAGTTATTACAGATGGTTAGCCAGACCATGAATATTCCTGCACAGGACTATGAACTGGTTGAATTGCAGGTGACGGCGGGCAGCATGACGGATCGAATGGCCGCCGTACGTATTCGCACAAGCGCTGGAGAACAATCTTACTCCGCTGTTGGCGGTGGACCCGTGGATGCGACCATTCGTGCGATTGGTCAGAGCATTTCCGATGATATTGCATTTGTTGATATGGAGATGCATGCCTTGAGTGGGGGAGAAGGTGCAAGTGCAGAAGCTGTAGTTACCGTGGAGCGTGCAGGGCGTGAGTTCCGGGGAACGGCAACACATAATGATATCGTCATGGCTGCCGGTCTTGCGTATGTAGCGGCTTGTAATGCTGCTGGGCTGAAGGCCGAGTCTTCCGAACATCATGAACAAGAAGCGCATGCGTAAAACATCTTTGCCAGATCGCATCTACAGCGGCAATAGTAGCAAGTGCGATTTGATGTAAATATGCATGGCATATAGTAAATAAATGACGGGCAGGCCTTGAACGACAAAGGTCTGCTTTTGTCTTATTATGGAGGAACATTGAGGAGCGGGAGAATGCATTTGTCAAGGTGTGACTATAGTTATACACATATCCAGTGTAATTTGTGGATAACTACCGCAAAGTCAAACCAGTATAGTTTTCGAAACGAAAAGGGTTTAGGGGATAGAATGACTCCTTACTATCCACAAAGTTGTGGATAAAGTGGATAACTTAGTGGATAAATATGGTTTTTGTGTGTAAAAGGCTATTCTACCGCTGTATAATTAAGCTTATTAATGTGCTTGCTATCTTGCTTTCTTGTGGATAAGTGTGAGGGGAAGGGGGATAAAAATATTTCTCTTCATTCGAGTAAATTTGACAAAAGCCAAAACAGCTCTCCCAACCTCCGTTTGTTAGAGTTCAATCTCATGGAACATAAAAAACATAAGGTGCATACCTTCAATACTCATCCTTAACAAACAAAAAGCTGATCCCAATAAGGAATCAGCCGATGGTACAACTATACTTGTATGGACGCGATCAAACCATGTTATGAGTCTGTACTATTGGTACTATTCCATAGCTAGTTCTTCCCAGTCCTCGTATGCCTTGATGAGTTCTGCTTTGTGTTCCTCCGTTTGTTGCTGGAGTTCTTGCAGCTTCATATAATCCTGATAGATTTCAGGCAGAGCCATCTGTGCCTCAAGATCTGTAATCTTCGTTTCCAACTCCGCAATCTGTTGTTCCAGAGCTTCCTGCTTGCGTTGCCGGTTACGTTCTTCACGTTTCGCCTGTTTTTCCGCTTCGAATGAAGCCGCTCCGGATTTTTCGGTTGTGGCTGTGTTCAGATCGGATTTGGACGAGTTCTTGGCTGAAGCCTGACGTGCCTCAGCTGCTTCACGTGCGATGTCCTCAAGCTCCTGTTTCTTCTCCACATAATCATCATAATTACCGAGATAGTGTTCCGTGCCGCCTGGATGAAGCTCGACAATGCGCTCAGCCATTTTGTTGAGGAAGTACCGGTCATGGGAGATGAACAGCAGAGTGCCTTCATAATCCATTAACGCCGCTTCCAGCACTTCTTTGGCAAACAGGTCGAGATGGTTCGTAGGCTCATCCAGAATGAGCATATTCGCTTCCTTCAGCATCAGCTTGGAGAGAGAGACACGTGCTTTCTCACCGCCGCTGAGGGAGGAGATCTTCTTGAGCACATCGTCACCGCTGAACAAAAAGTTCCCCAGTACGGTCCGAATGCGTGCTTCTTCCATCCCGGGATAGGCACTCCACAGTTCTTCCAGAACCGTATTGGACGGATTGAGCCCAGTCTGCTCCTGATCATAATAGCCAATCTGCACTTTTGTTCCCCATTGGATATCCCCGGTTACCGGACGCAAACTTCCGGTGAGGCACTTCAGCATGGTGGATTTACCAATACCGTTTGGACCAATCAGAGCAACCGTTTCCCCGCGCCGCAGATCGAAGGATACATTGCGGAACAATGGAGAAGCCTCATCATAAGCGACAGACAGCTGATCCACTCGAAGCACTTCTTTGCCGGACATAACGGCGGTTTCGAAGGAAAAATGAGCTTTTTTCAGATCACCCATCGGTTTATCGAGGCGCTCCATTTTGTCGAGGGCCTTACGGCGGCTTTGAGCCCGCTTGGTCGTCGAGGCACGTACAATATTTTTCTGAACAAAATCCTCCATCTTGGAGATTTCACCCTGTTGTTTCTCATATTGCTTCATCTGAGTTTCATATTCGGCAGCTTTGAGTTCCATATAACGGCTGTAATTGCCCGTGTATTTTTTGGAGCGGTGACGTTCGATCTCCACGATGGTTGTTACGAGTCGATCAAGGAAGTACCGGTCATGGGATACCACGAGCAGTGCGCCTGAATAACCTCTCAGATAATCTTCCAACCAAGTAAGGGTGGCGATATCGAGATAGTTGGTAGGCTCGTCGAGCATGAGCAGATCGGGTGCCTGAAGCAAAATACGAGCTAGCGCAAGGCGTGTCTTCTGCCCGCCGCTTAGAGTAGCAATAGGGGTGTCTGGCGAAAATTCGCCGAATCCCATCCCGTGCAGTACGCTGCGAATGCGGGTTTCCATCTCATAACCGCCATGGTCCTTGAACCAATCGGAGCGTTTCGCATAACGTTCCAGCAGGTCCGCGTACTTTTTCTCATCTTCCATCTGGGCAGGGTCGGCAATATCGCGTTCCATCTGACGCAAATCTGCTTCAGCCTGTGTCAGGTGAGCGAAGACGTTCATCATTTCTTCCCAGATGGTACGGTCGGACTGCAGCCCGCTGTTCTGAGCCAGGTAACCGAGCGTTGTTTCTTTGGATTTGAAAATCTGTCCCCCGTCATAGGACATTTCACCGGCTACAATTTTGAGCAAAGTGGATTTTCCTGCACCGTTTACACCAACGAGGCCGATGCGCTCGCGTTCTAATATTTGTAAGTTCACGCCGTCCAAGATTGGATCGACACCAAAACGTTTGATAATTCCGGATACTTGCAGCAGCATAAAATTAAGTTCCTCCATAGGTCCAGTTCTTGATATGACAACTATATCCCAGTTTACATGAAATACAGAGCAATTGCACCGATTGGGAACGCATGGGGCATGTAGTCTTTTTGATCAATCAATGATAAACTGAAAGAAGGCATGTTATTACATGAGGATTTTGCAGAAAATGAATCATTTTAACCATTTCAACAAGATGACAACTGGTCATAACATATAAATTGTTTTTAATGAGAGCTTTTTTCTACCTTCCCTATCAACAGGAGGTTATTCAAGGATATGCAGGATCATGCGGAACTGAAAAGTCAGCTTCGATCCAGACTGAGACAGAGCCGTGATCTGATGGATGCAAGCATGCGTCAGCAGGCAATGACTAAGATTAACGCTGGAGTGAAGCGGGAGCTGGAACGCCTTAGACAGGCCAAGAGTAAGGTCGTGAACAGACCACTCGTCATATTCAGTTATTTGTCCTATGGAAGCGAAGCGTCCACAGCTTTTCTGTTTCAAGAGGGCTGGAAACATGGAGATGTGATGCTTGCACCAAAAGTATTGGCGAATCCACCCCGAATGGAGCTACGGCGAGTGACCGGAGAACAGGATCTGGAGCCAGGCATATGGGGGATACCCGAACCTAAGGATTCCTGTGAAGTCCTGACAACTGATGATTGGCCGGATATCGATCTCGTATTGGTACCGGGGCTTGGTTATGATCTCCATGGAGGGCGTATTGGTTATGGTGGCGGTTATTATGATCGTTTTGCCGAGACGCTTGCAGCAACATGTGTGATGACGGGCAAGAAACCGTTGATGGCTGCGATGGTATTGCCGGGTCAGCTACAAGAGGAGATCCCGATGGACCTGCTCGATCTGCGGATTGATCTGTTGATAACAACCGAAGGTATATTACATATCGAATAAAGGGTTGTGATGTGATTGAGTTCAGAAGTGAACAACGGCCAGGCTTCGGGTGGCAAACTGACCCATTTTAATGAACAGGGGCGGGCCCGGATGGTTGATATTTCGGGTAAGGAAATTACCGTACGTACGGCTGTGGCCGTAACCAAGGTGACGATGAATCCAGATACACTGGAAGCGATTCGGGAGGGCCGAATCGGTAAAGGTGATGTTCTGGCTGTGGCTCAGATTGCCGGGATTCAAGGCGCGAAGAAAACGTCGGACTGGATTCCGATGTGCCATCCGCTGGCACTGACGGGTGTGGATATTCGTTTTCATGATAACGGAGTGGATGAATTACACATTGAAGTTACTGTCAAAACCGAAGGCAAAACGGGTGTTGAGATGGAGGCGCTCACGGCTGCCTCAGCTGCAGCACTGACGGTCTATGACATGTGCAAGGCCATGCAAAAAGATATGATTATCGGTCCAACCATGCTGAATTCCAAGAGTGGTGGCAAAAACGGTGATTACAGCCGATAGGCAATATTTATTTTCATAGAGGAGAAGGGTGATCTTTATGGTGTGGAGAACAGCAATCCTGACAGCCAGTGACAAAGGAGCCCGCGGGGAACGTGAGGATACGAGTGCACAAGTCATTCGGGAGCTGGTGGAAGAAGAGCTGGGTGGTCAAATCGTGGAGTACCGTATCGTTCCGGATGAACCCGATGAGATTATTGCGGCTTTGATTGAGATGACGGATTATTTTCACGCCGATCTGGTGCTGACTACCGGTGGCACGGAGCTGGCCATTCGTGATATTACTCCGGAAGCGACCCGGCGCGTAATTGAGCGGGAAGTTCCCGGGATGGCAGAGGCCATGCGGTACAGTGTAATGAGCAAAAACCGTTCTGCAATGCTGTTCCGCGGGGTATGTGGCATTCGTGGACGAACGCTGATTGTTAATCTGCCAGGTACACCAAAGGGTGTGCATGAACATCTGGCTGCCATTATGGATCAGCTTCCGGAAGCGCTGCTGATGGTTACGGGTCAGTTCAAGCAATAATCGAGCATGGACTCTGGGGCAAGATATCCGATTAGCCATGACCGTTGTTAGATTGTTCTAGTGACATCTCTTATTTGTGAATTTTGCGGGTTATGTAAGTGGTTACATCTATGGTATGATGGGCTTAAATTAAAAACGCAGCAGAGACATCTATGAACATCTGGCCGAGTATGCACATCTTCGAAGCTTGAGACGAGGAGGAATATCAATGTTTAGTTCCATTGGACCAACGGGGTTTATTTTGCTGGCCGTGATTGCATTGTTGTTGTTTGGACCCAACAAACTTCCGGAACTGGGACGTGCAGTTGGGCGTACCTTCCGTGAATTCAAAGAGGGCGCTCGCGAGATTATCTCTGAGGATGACTCGTCCAATCGCAAAGAGCAGGAGAAGGCGAAACCGCTGGCGGCTGAGAGCACACCTGCAGACAAGCCTGCTGATAAACGCCTGCCGGAATAATCTTGACGGCAATGAAAGAGAAATCCCTTCCTGCCGGAAGGGTTTTGTATTTTAAGCTGGCAATAATGGGGGGCAGGCATGACGCAGCAAATGGAAGAAATGTCGATTACGGAACATCTGAGTGAGCTGCGGAAGCGGCTGATTTATGTACTAAGCATTTTTGTGCTGGGACTGATTGCAGGATTTTTTGTGGCGGACCCGGTATACCAATATCTGACCAAGGCAGAGTCGGCAAAAGGTTTTGTATTACATGCCTTCTCGTTCTGGGACGGGATTGGCATCTACATGAAGATTGCAGGGTTGTTCTCACTTATTATTACACTGCCGTTTACGGTGTATCAGATCTGGAAGTTTGTTAGTCCGGGGCTAAAACCGCGCGAGCGAAAAGCAACGCTGAAGTATGTGCCCTATGTGTTTCTTTTATTTCTGACAGGTATGGCTTTTTCGTATTATGTTATATTTCCGATGGCACTCGCCTTCACGACAGCAATTACGGAGAAGATGGGGCTTGTGGAGACCTACGGGATGAAACAGTACTTCAGCTTCTTGTTTGGAATCGTGCTGCCTGTGTCCCTGTTATTTGAACTTCCTTTGCTTATTATGTTTCTGACAGGACTGCGGATTCTGAATCCAATTCGCCTTCGCAAGATGCGCAGAGTTGCTTATTTTGTTCTGATCTTCATTGCGGTGGTTATTACACCTCCAGACTTTATATCCGATCTGCTGGTGATGATTCCCTTGCTCCTGTTATATGAGATCAGTGTGTTATTATCCGCAATCGTATATCGCAAGCAGCTTGCAGCCGATGAAGAGATCGAATCCCGCTATGTTCGTGCCGAGGATAAGAAACATGCGGGTTGAATGAGGATAAGCTGTAATGTGCCCGGAAAAGACGGTATGTTCTTATCCGGGCTATTTCTGTAGACTGCCGACCAACACGACAGGACAAGCAGGCATATTATGTTCAACAATGGATACAATGGGAAAGGGACTGTCCGCTAACGTTGCAGAAGGGCTAAACAATTTCGTAGAATAAGATTAGTGAATTGCAACATAGAACCAGGCACAGCGGGTGTAATTTGGCTATGTTTGTGTAAATTCAACGTAAATTCTCGCAGGAATTCGTCAAAAGGACTTGAAATCATGCTTCAAGTTGAGTATCATAAAGTTGGTTGTTAGCACTGAACACTGTCGAGTGCTAATACATATGGCTACAACCTACAATGTAACGTTATATAATTTCAAAAGGAGGCTATTTTTCATGATCAGACCTTTAGGTGAACGCGTATTGGTAGAACCACTGGAGCAAGAACAAACAACTTCTTTCGGGATCGTACTCCCGGACTCCGCCAAAGAAAAACCGCAAGAGGGTAGAATCATTGCAGTTGGTGCTGGAGTATTGAAAGACGGCGTACGTGTAGCTCTGGAAGTGAAAGAAGGAGATCGCGTTATTTTCTCCAAATATGCCGGTACAGAAATCAAATTCGAAGGTAAAGAATATTTGATTATGAAAGAAAGCGATATTCACGCGATTCTCGACTAATTCAAATTTAATCGGATAACCGAACCATATAGCACGACCATTTTCCAACAAAAACTAGGGAGGTTTTCTTAACATGGCTAAAGACATTAAATTCAGTGAAGACGCTCGTCGCTCCATGCTTCGTGGTGTGGATGCATTGGCTAATGCAGTAAAAGTAACACTCGGTCCTAAAGGCCGTAACGTGGTTCTGGAGAAAAAATTCGGAAGCCCGCTCATCACTAACGATGGTGTAACCATTGCTAAAGAAATCGAACTGGAAGATGCATTCGAGAACATGGGTGCACAACTGGTTAAAGAAGTAGCAACGAAAACCAACGATGTTGCCGGTGACGGTACTACAACAGCAACTGTATTGGCGCAAGCGCTGATCACAGAAGGTCTGAAAAACGTAACTGCAGGCGCTAGCCCAATCGGTATCCGTAAAGGGATCGACAAAGCGGTTAAAGCTGCGGTTGCTGAATTGCAATCCATCTCCAAACCAATCGATTCCAAACAATCCATCGCACAAGTTGCAGCAATCTCTGCAGCTGACGAAGAAGTAGGCGAACTGATCGCTGAAGCTATGGAAAAAGTAGGTAAAGATGGCGTAATCACAGTAGAAGAATCCAAAGGATTCGCTACAGAGCTTGAAGTGGTTGAAGGTATGCAATTCGACCGTGGATACATCTCTCCTTACATGATCACTGATACGGACAAAATGGAAGCTGTTTTGGACAATCCGTACATCTTGATCACAGACAAAAAAATCTCCAGCACGCAAGATATCTTGCCATTGCTTGAGAAAATCGTTCAACAAGGCAAACCGCTGGTATTGATCGCTGAAGATATCGAAGGCGAAGCACTGGCTATGCTGGTTGTGAACAAATTGCGTGGTACATTCAATGCTGTAGCTGTTAAAGCTCCAGGATTCGGTGACCGTCGTAAAGCAATGCTGCAAGACATCGCTGCCCTCACTGGTGGCCAATTGATCACGGAAGAACTGGGTCTGGACCTGAAATCCGCTGTTGTGGAACAACTGGGTACAGCTCGTCAAATCCGCGTAACAAAAGAAAACACAATCATCGTTGACGGTGCTGGTAACAAATCCGATATCGATGCACGTGTTAGCCAAATCCGTACACAATTGGAAGAAACAACTTCCGAGTTCGACAAAGAGAAACTGCAAGAGCGTCTGGCTAAATTGTCCGGCGGTGTAGCAGTCATCAAAGTTGGTGCGGCTACTGAAACAGAATTGAAAGAACGCAAACTTCGCATCGAAGATGCCCTGAACGCAACTCGCGCAGCGGTTGAAGAAGGTATCGTATCCGGTGGTGGTACAGCGCTCATGAACGTATATAGCGCGGTTGCGGCTGTAGCTCTGTCCGGTGACGAGCAAACAGGCGTAAACATCGTCCTGCGTGCTCTGGAAGCACCAATCCGCACAATCGCAGCTAACGCTGGCGAAGAAGGTTCCGTAATCGTGGAACGTCTGAAAAAAGAACAAACAGGAATCGGCTTCAACGCTGCAACTGGCGAGTGGGTTAACATGATCGAAGCAGGTATCGTTGACCCTGCGAAAGTAACTCGTTATGCATTGCAAAACGCTGCTTCCGTAGCGGCAATGTTCTTGACTACTGAAGCAGTTATCGCTGACAAACCAGAACCAGCAGGTGCTGGTGGCGGAATGCCTGACATGGGCGGTATGGGTGGAATGGGCGGCATGATGTAATAAAGGTGTAAAAACCTTTAAAGCATCATGTGCCTGGCAGAGTGGATTCTCGTTACGATGTGACAAGAATTTGTGAAGCGGCCACTGTTACAAATCATAAATAAAAACCACTCCTTAGTAATTATTAAGGAGTGGTTTTTATTTTATTGAGTATTTTATAATCAAAGTCACAATGTGGGGGATTTCCCCTTTTTCCTTTAGTAATGAGATATGGAGGTCATACATCATGAAACCTGGTAGAAAAATAATAGTGGCAGGTTTGGTGTCTGCTGTTATTATCATCTTAATTTATAATTTCACTTCCAATTCTGAAGAGAGATTAGTAAAAGCAAATGAACCTAGAAGTACTCCAGCAACGACATTAACAGTAATCAATAATGAAGATTTTGCAGGTACTACAAATACACATCGGTTTGATATTCCGGCAGGATTTAGTTATGTTAAAGTGAGTTTTAAAAACACGGGTTCGAAACACTTCACGTTCACGATCAATGAAGGATCTACAAGTGGAACCGCAATAAAGTCTGGCATTGTCTCAGCAGATGGAGAAGAGCATACATATTTTATTGACAAAGCATTGTCCACGGGTTGGTATTATGTGAGTACCTCTTCTGCGCAAGGGATGTCTGGCGCATTAGATGTTTCTCTGGGGAACTGATGCTTATAAATGATTTGGGAATTTACTCTAAAGGAGGAGGAAATGTTTTGAGAAAGGGTACAAAGTGGACATTGTGGATTCTGGGGTTGATGCTTGCTGCAATTTTTATCAACTTCTTTATGAATCTATATAGCTTTGCTTATGCACTGATTACCGTGCTTTTACTTGTCTTTATGGGATGGGGATTCTTAGCAAAGTTAAAGAACGACGTCCGTCAGCATGAAGATCATCATAGAAGAGAGCACCAATCTGCGATCGATGACATTGATCGATACACAAGATAGATTATACATGATTATCACACGTAACGTAGCTTAGCTCTGATCTGATAATCTAGCCAATTGATTTATCAGCCGTTTATGGAGATTGATTTTTCAATTTTTGGTTATTTTATTATATTGGAGGGATTTTATGAAATTATTTAAATTGCCATTGATTCTTTGTACTGTATTACTTTTATCTATTTTGTCAGCTTGTGGTGCGGATGATAGGCTACACGGAAAGAGCGATAACTGGGATGTGTCTCTTCAGAGATCAACAGGGATCTATAGTATTACTTATATAGGTGATGAAAAGCGTATAAAGGATTTTGTGTTTGACCTTACCGGCAATAATATAAAACAACAGGGGAAAGCGCTTGAGGAACAAGGGGTACCGTTCAGTATGTCGGGAACGGTTACTGAGGCGGAGAAAACGAAAGACCCGATTACCTTTAAAATGAGTTGGAACAATCAGAGTGAGATTGTAACTTTTGAGTAAGTCTCGCGTGGTGGAGGTGTTCATCATTGGTTTGGTGGCAACTACTGAATCATTATATAGTATATTCCACACGTTAGGCCGTTCCTTCATGGAGCGGCCTTTTCACACAATGGGGTCTCATTTCGCAACAGTTATTTCAAAAGTCGAGTGATCATGATCCTGAATGCTGAAGCGATATTCCAATCCATTTCGAACTGTCGCCCCATCAAAATCAGACTGATTCACATCGCGATCCAATAGACCGATATCCTGGATGACATCTTGTGCATCGTTATACGTGTACTCACTATTGGTTGTAAGAATGAGTGTGGCGATAGTAGTCAAAAAAATTCCACCCGTTGGTTTACGCGTATCACCAGTTCCATATAACCTGACTTCCTGTACGCTCTCATCTGCATTCACTACACCAACCAAGCGCAATTCATCATTGAATATATACTCGAAAGCGCTAGTGCCCTGCTCAGAAGAGTTATTCATATTCAAGCGGGTAATACTCAAACCATTCAGTCGATATTTACCCACGGCGCCATTAAATTTATTTTGGAATTCATCGGTAGTCATATGGAGGCCAGAAAGTTCGAATTGGGAAGAAGGGGGCTGATCTATTCCAGGCTGATTAGAGTTCGAAGATAAAGTCAGCATGCCATACAACCCTATTGCAGCAATTGCAAAACAGGCCGTCGTTAGTAAAATATATCTGATTGGCAACCTATTACCTTTGCGGATAGATAAGATCATCAGAACAAGAAATCCCAAGAAAGCAATGAAACCAAGAATGAAGAGAGCGGTAAACAGATATTGCAAATTCTCACCTCGTAATCAAAATAATTTCATCGTTCGAGCACCTCATTTATTATAATGTTCTCATGAAAAACTTCAAACTCATACATCAAGGCAGGCAGAAGCTGAAATCAATTCATTACTGCTGGGATCAAGGCATCCCAATTCTCTCCATTGATCTCTCCTTCAAATCGATAAACTGGCTGATAATAACCTTTTGAATCATAGGTGTAAGTCAGTTCATACTTGTTCACACTAAGTTTGTCTCCTTTCTTTAAGTTGTTATAGATCGAAAAGTTTCCCTTGGGAATTTCTTCGTATGCCTCAGCCGGACTGATAATATCAACCACTCGCACATAAATATTTTTATTCATAGAGTATAATAAATTCTGAGGAATCATAGGTTCTGCTGATGGGACAATCATAATTAGTCCGGTATCATAATCGCGGTCACCCTTCGCGATATCTGTAACTGTTTTTTCGATATCCCATCGAACCGTGTCTCCATTTTGCGTGCTGAATATCGCTTTCTTAGGCAATAAGTCATTCTGAGTCAACCAACTGCCATACTCTTGTCCTTGTTTGATTAAATCTTCCGGCTCTACAGGAGTGCTCGCTTCGATATTAGATGCCAGCCACCATGTGCCTGTACTGACGTCATAATTAAAGGTATATTCTGTTCCCGTATTGTCAAGAAAAGTCCAAATTCGGTTGTATCCATCAATAGATATGCTACCTTTCTGATGTAATTCAAAATAATCCTTCATTAGAGAGGCAACTCGTTTGGCATATTCCAGGTTGTGAATTTCACTACTGCGATAAAGAGATACTTTCTCGGCCTCATCCGGTAACCTTGTGTTAAGCGTTACTTCGACTTGATTCATATTTTGAGAAATAGCTGGACGTATGGAGAGATTACCAAGTTCTTTGTTGTGATAAATGATAAAAGCACTGGAAAAAAGCATCGTAAAAACTAGTGGTATGCAGAGTGCCTTCCATAGTGATCTTAAGGTGATCTTTCTTTGCTCAACACTGTCGAGGATCGCTCTCATCAACAAATATCCTGCCATACTACCTAGTGTATTATGTAGAATATCATCAAGTTCAAATATTCCCCTACCGGTGATCATTTGTAAAATTTCGATACCCAATGTTACCAACAGCGATATGAGTAGCACGGGCTTAAAGTGACGCGTTTTCATTCCGATATGCGGAAGTATAAAACCGAATGGTGCGAACATCAACATGTTAAAAATGATGAGCTGGAATTCGCTCAACGACCATTGATTCCATGCATTTATATAGCCACTGAATAGCTCTAAATTGATCCAACCCTCATAATTAGCTCCTCTGCTAAATGTGGTTAAAGTCATAACAATGACAAACCAACCCAAGATCAAAAATGACGCTATAAATTGCCTGTTAGTTATGCTTCTTTTACCCCCTCTTTTCCTATATGCAATATATACTGAATAAGTAATACCGATTACAACAACTCCTGCGGCCAATGCAATAGCTAAGATAGGCAATACTCTGCCTATAACTTGTATTAAATCCATTTGTAACTCCTCCATTTATTTTGTGTTCAATGTCAGCATCTTGTTTGTTTAAAGTATAATCAATGGTGTTTGTAACTCCTATGTATCTATCTTTCACGAATCTTTCAAAAATGTAAGATTAGATTGTATGAACAAAAAAAGCACTGCCGGCATATTGCCAGCAGTGCTTGCTTGATGTTATACAGGTCTTACCGTAAAGGTGAAGTGATACGCGCGGTTGGCTGGCAAGGTGTATTCAGCGTGGGTACGTGCACCCCAGCTGTCATCTCCGCCAACACCCATTTGTTTGTAATTGATACGCGCCACAGTCTGTGTGCTCTGAGGTAATTTGTACACATGATCGTTTGCTTCCAATTCCTCAGGTGTCCACGGCAACGCATTGATTTCAAATGGTATGGTGGCTTCTACATGCAGGCCACTTTGACCATCCGTTGACGTTATTTCAGCGAAGCGTACATCCGTTTTGTTACCACACTCTTGTGGTTTCAGATATGGAACAAATTGATCTCGAACCGCACCTGTGTAATAGCCGAAACGTGCACTGGTTAGACGGTCTGCATAATTGTCATGCGGGCCTCTGCCGTACCAAGAGATGGTATCCAAGCTGTTATTCAGTTGCAGCAGCATACCGAATTCCGGTAGATCAGGTAAGCCGACGCCTGGAATAAGGGTTTGACTGATTTCGAGTACGCCATCCGCATCAATTCGGTATGTGATGGACAGTGTGCATCCCGGATGTTGATCCCACGTATAATCGGTCGTCACGAGAATGCCTTGTTCGTCTGCATGGTGTTCGAAACGAATTAATCTGTTGGTAGCGTGAGCATCTCTCCAGAACGCAGAACGCTCATTCAGGCGGTTCCCCATATCATTATCTGTCATGGCTCTCCAGAAATTCGGCCGGACAGGTACGGTCAATTGCTCCTGATTGTTGGTCTGATAGGACGTTAACGCGCCAGTAGCTGGATTGAAGCTCAAGGTTACTTTATCCGTTGTCACTTTCAATTCATCTTGCAGATCCTGTACCTGCGGCGCATTGCCTTGCCCTTGATGTACCGCTTGGATTGGACGCAATCGTGGAGATACCACGAACTGATCCCAGGCGATTTCATGACCTATTCCTGCCCATTTTGTTGCTACTTTGGTAACCAGAGATACAGTCAGCACCGCTTCCTTGAACAGATCGGATGATGGCGTGTATGGGATTCGAACTTCAACCGATTCGCCAGGAGGTACCGCGATATCCAACGAGCCGTTCTCTACGGATACACCATCGTGTGTTACTGTCCATACGAGCGAATATTCGCTCAGATCCGTGAACAGGAACTGGTTTTTGATGCGCAGCAGGCCGTCTTTGACATCAATGGTTTCCATACGAACGTTCTGATAACATTTCTTCACTTCTTCCAGCTTCGGTGTAACCGTCTTATCTGCCAGAATGAGTCCGTTCCCGCAGAAATTGCCATCATGAGGGGATTCACCGAAATCTCCGCCATAAGCGAAATATTCTACACCGTCTGCCGTAGTGGTACGAATGGACTGATCGACCCAGTCCCAGATGAATGCACCCTGCAACACATCATATTTATCGAACAAATCCCAATACAGATGCAGACCTCCACAGGAGTTACCCATGGCATGGCTGTATTCGCAGATAATATAAGGTTTCTTCGGACCCTTCATGCGCGCGTATTGCTCCACATCTTGTGGGCTGATATACATCGTCGATTCAATGTCGCTTGCCGAATCGGAAGGACGATAATGGAAAGTCCCTTCATAATGAACGAGACGGGTTGGATCGACTTGTTTCAGATAATCGTACATGGCGATAAAATTATCGCCGCCGAAGGATTCATTACCCAGAGACCAGATAATAACGGACGGATGGTTTTTGTCCCGTTGGAACATCGAGTTACAGCGATCGATTACATTATTACGCCATTCCGGCTTGCTTGCGGGAATGTTATTTTCATTCATTTCCTTTTGCCCATAATACCATGTGCCGTGAGTTTCCAGATTCGTTTCGTCAATGACATAGAGGCCGTATTCATCACACAGTTCGTACCAGAGTGACTGATTCGGATAATGGGATGTGCGCACCGCGTTAACGTTATAGGACTTCATCAGCTCGATGTCACGGATCATGTCTTCCCGCCCAATGGCTCGACCCTTATCCGGGGAAAATTCATGACGATTCACGCCTTTGAACACAATGCGTTTGCCATTGATTTGCATCAGGCCGTCCTTCAGTTCAAACTTGCGGAATCCAATCCGGCTGCGAACAGCCTCCAGTGTTTCGCCCGATTCATTCTGAATGGACAGCACAAGTGTATATAGATGAGGGAACTCGGCACTCCATAGAAGCGGATTGATAACCTCTGCTGCCAACTGGAATGAAAGTTCATCCTCACCCTGGAAAGTAACCGCCGCAGTAAGTGGCTGCTTCAGTACAGTCTGCTGCTGTGCATCATAAAGCTGCGCCTGAACGGACAATCCGGCAGTAGTCTGCGCGGCATTATGATTAAATAATTTCAAATCCAGCAGTAGCTCCGCATCCTGATACGCGTCATCCAGTTCAGTGCGAACAAAGAAATCGGCGATCTGAATCGGGGAAGGGGAATGCAGGTATACACCACGGAAGATGCCACTTAACCGCCAGAAATCCTGATTCTCCAGCCAGCTCGCATCACACCAGCGATATACCTCCACAGCCAGCTTGTTCTCACCTTCCGTTAGATACGAAGTAATATCGAATTCTGCGGGCGTGAACGTGTCTTCACTATAACCGACCAGCTCTCCGTTCACCCATACATAAAAGGCAGATTCAACGCCCTCAAAGTGCAGCAGGACAGGACGGTCTTTCCAGTCAGCAGGAACCGTAAACGTACGGATATACGAACCCACCGGATTATAACTTGTTGGTGCAAATGGTGGCTTCAATTCAGGCTCGCGTTCGACCCACGGATAGGTCATATTCGTATATTGGGGATAATCGTAACCTTGTAGCTGCCAGTTGGAGGGAACGACGATCTCGTCCCAGTCACTGGCATCATAGTTGTTCTCATAAAAGGATGTAATCCGTTGCTCCGGTGTCTCCGCAAAGGCAAACTTCCACTGACCATTCAGTGATTCGTACCATGGTGATGCGCTGGATTCATTGGATAACGCTTCTGCTACAGATGGAAACGCTACCATAGACGCATGTGCAGGTAGACGTCCTACTTGAAAAGTCTCGGGATTGTTGTTCCATTCCGGGTATCCATTTGCCGGAGGGGTGTGTACCAGTTTCTTTCGCATAACAGCAACTCCTTCTGAAATGTTATAATATTGTCATTATAGAATTGAATGATGACTTAGAGAATAAAGAATATTGCCCATATATATCACAATATGAAACTAACGATGAAGAAAGTGGTGTACTGGATGGATACCCGGATTTTTTTTGGTAAAACAGAAGAAGCTGCTCGCCTGCCGATCTATATGACCACGGTTGGTTACTGGGAACACCAATATGAAACCGAGCGTCCAGAGGGATTCCCGGATTATCAGATCCATCAGATTATTCATGGTCAGGGGAGGCTGATTATACAAGAAGACGAGTATATTGTCGGACCGGGTGACGTTTTCTTTCTGTATCCCGATGTTCCGCATCGATATATGCCCATCAGTGACCGCTGGGAGCTGGCTTGGGTCTCATTTCAGGGGAGAGAAGCCAGCCAGTTATTATCTTATGCGGGGATAACCGGTTCACGCGTATGCAGACTCAGGACAGCAACGCTGCTGCGTGGCCTGGAGCAACTTCTGGTTAGAGGAGAGAATGGCGGTGATACGGATTACGCAGATTACGATGTGGAATGCTCCAAACAATTATATGCCCTGCTGCTGGATCTGAAGCCACTGCTCATCGCATCCGCCAATTATAATGATGAACTGGAGCGCTTGAAGCCTGTGCTGCGTTATATCGCAGAGCATCTGGATCGTTCACTTTCCCTGAAGGAACTTGCCGATGTGGCTGTGGTATCTCCCCAATATTTGTGCAGGCTGTTTCAGAGAGCACTCCATACCAGACCTGTATTTTACGTGAACCAGGAACGGATCAATCGAAGCAAACAACTTATGTTCAGTGAGAGAGAGCTTCGAATATATGAAGTTGCTGATCGGGTGGGTTACGAGAATGCCAGTTATTTCTGTGCGATGTTCAAAAGGCATACAGGCATGAGTCCAGAGCGTTTTCGCAAACTGCACGGACTGAATTGAAAGTCTGAATGCTGTTATTCATTTTGAATTTTGATCTGTTATTCATCCCAATTTCAGTTTCCATTAAGGTTGGGAAGGTAAGATAAGTCTTGTAAACCCCTTCTCGTGTTAAATAGATGTGTGACTGGCCCTATCGGATTGTCCTCCGGTAGGGCACTTTTTTTCTTCATTTCTTCGGTTGATGGTATGATAGATAAATACATAATGTGTAACCAACTCTAGTGATCGGAGGATGGAATTGTGGATCACAGCTTGCACCCGTTGTTTAAACCTATTCAGATGAATGGAACGTACCCTAACAGTTATTATGTTGAGAAAATACCTGCTGCCGGTCTGATGGCTTATGTGGCCTGTTATTGGGAATCAGGATCTCTTCCTAAAACACATGCGGATGTTGCTAAGAGAGAAGGTCCAGAGCGATCGATGACGACAGTACCTGCCCGGGTATTACCGGATGGTTGCACGGACATGCTGATTACATACGACTCGGTCTGTTCAAAGCACTCCTATGCTTACTGTGGCAATTATACACAGCCATTCGCTGTACCTGAGCCATCCGATGATGGTTCCCCTGCTGGAGACTACACCTTTGGTGTCCGGTTCTTCCCGGGTGGAGCGCATGTCTTCCATGGCATGTCTCTGGAGTGGTTTACGGATAAGCGAATTGCCCTTCAGGAATGTTGGCCGGAGAAGCTTAACGAGCTTCAGGAACGGATGGCCGAAACGAATAGTTTTGCAGAGCGAGTAGAGGTTATGAATGCGTACTTGAGTCCGTTGCCCGTGCAGGCAAGCACATCTGAGAACAATTTGATGAAAAACGTGCTGCACCGCATCTTTATAGATGGGGGACGTATGACTGTCCAAGAGCTGGCGATGCGTGAAGTGATTAGTGAACGGCAGTTGCATCGCAAGTTCTCGGAATGGGTCGGAATCAGCCCCAAACGATTCAGTGAGGTGGTTCGTTTTCATCGTGTGCTGAGCGATATTCATCAGGGAAACACGGCAGACTGGGCAATGCTTGCCCAGAATCATGGATTTTTTGACCAAGCCCATCTGATTCGGCAATTTCGCAAGTTTTATGGAGAGACTCCATTGACGGCAGCCAGAGAGCATGGCAGGATGTTGTCCGATTTGTACAATAGATCTGTAGAAACGTCGGTTATACTTAAATCGTGAGAATAAAAGGTAAGGGAGACATCATATATGAATGGAACATTGCAGATTCGGGATCACTTGTTAAATGAATTGGAAACAGGCGTACGTACGGGGGCTTCGTTAATTCGCTTGATCCGTTCGGAGGATTGGTCTTATCGTCCACAGGAGAATATGCGTTCATTGGTGGAGCTAGTGCATCATTTTATCCAGATTACCGCATCCGATCTTGCCATTATGCAGGAAAAAGGTGAAGCTGAGGTTGGGCTGGTGGAGAATAGCCTGTCGGGGGTTGAGGATATCGAGAAGCTTGAAGCAACATTATGGAGCAATTTCGAATCCTACAAAGCCTATATCACGGGATTGAGCGAAGATGACTTTTTGAATCGTTCAACGAAAGCTTTTTATATGGAACATGGTCATTTGCAGGTTCAATGGCAGATTGAAACGGTAACGCATGTATTCCATCACCGTTCGCAGCTGTATAACTATCTCAAGCAGCAGGGCCATGAACTGAACTTTTTCATGCTGTATGCGTAATTAAACCTGTAATAATAAAGTAAGCTTAGTTAGCCCCACCGGATGGTCCGGTGGGGCTTTTTTTTGCGTACAGTCGTCTATCAATCTATGAAGTCTATCAAAATTGGACATTATGACGCTGGTAATTCACCGTTGCTTTAATAGATTTCAAGCATAGAATACCGTATCACAGCAAAAGGAGGTGATTTCGATGGCCATCCTTTTACCGCAACAGTTTTACAATCTTCCAGCCGGTGTAGGCAAGTCTTACTACGAAAACTTGGCTGGAGGCACCAATGCCAGCGCTACAGTGAACAACTTTGGACCATTTCCAGTATCTCTCGTAATAACACGTGTTAATGAACCTGTAGTCACTTACGTTATTCCTGTAAACAGCAGCCTTACCATTTCTGCAGGTGGAGTTCTGGTTTTTGCCTTGTTAGCTAACCTTGGAGGCGCAGCTTCCGGAACAATTCAATTTGCCGTAGCAGATTTGTAATTGGTGTGGACTGAAATGGAATGACCTCTGTCGGACATCTTGTCGACGGGGGTCTTCTTTTTTTATGGATATACATAGATTTAAATTAATTAAGTGGCTGGTTTACGATTACATCTGTATTCAATGCTTTTAAAATTTTTCTTGGTAAATAATAAATACGTATTACCCTTAAAATTTAACAGCGCCTTTATACAGGTTTGTTTACTTTGGCGGTCATTCGATTAATTTAAGGTATAAGCTGCACGTGAACTGGTGTTGGCATAGAGGAGGTTAGTCGATGATGAACAGAACAATCTTATTTGAAACTGAACGGTTGGAATGTGCGACTTGGAACGAAGGAGATCGTGCGCTGGCGTTTGCATTGTGGGGCGATCATGAGGTTGCCAAATGGATTAGCAGCAAGGGGTTCCTGAGCGAGGATGAAGTAGAAGCGCGATTGACACAGGAGATTCAAAGGCAGAAGGAAGCGGGTGTGCAATATTGGCCCCTTTTTGAGAAAGAGTCGGAGGTGTTTGTCGGTTGCTGTGGCCTGCGTCCGTATTCTCCAGAAGAGGAGATCTATGAATTGGGATTTCATCTAACCCGGGATCACTGGGGCAAAGGGTATGCGCAGGAAGCGGCGCGGGCGGTAATTGGTTATGCCTTTGACAAAATGAATGTGAAGGCACTGTTTGCCGGGCATCATCCGGACAATGAAGTGTCACGTCACATCTTGATGAAGCTGGGATTTGAGTATACAGGTGACAAACAGTATGAACCGACAGGATTAATGCATCCGTCCTATGTGCTGAAAAAACCGTAAATATGCTTCGAATAGGGACAGGCCATAGGCTATCCTAATGAAGTGAATTCATTTATATGAGAAATGTGGTCTACTGTATATCAACCTGGTTTTCATGCTTTTTTTATTTCGCTTTCAGCTTCTATTAAGGTAGCAGAGGTAAGATAACTCTTGTAAACCCCTTCTCGTGTTAAATAGATGTGTGACTGACCCCGCCGGGCGCCGGTGGGGTATTTTTTTGTTTGATTTTCAAATAAACAAAACTAAACAAAAATAAATAAAAGTTTAATTCTGTGTTTATTATTGACTATCAAAGATAAACAAAGATATAATGAATGTGAAATAAGGAACTTACTATGTACGTAGCAAGCCATTTGATTTTCAATATAAGGAGAGATTGATCATGAACGTGACCCTTACCAATGAAACAACGCAGGCTGCAGGTTTCCATATTCCATTTGTCCGTGAGATGGCTGAGATTACACAACATATGTGGAAAAATGGCTGGGATGAGCGTAATGGCGGTAATGTCAGCTATCTGCTGGAGGAAGAGGAAGTTACCCAATATATCGATATCCATCATGTGATTCGCAAGATCAAACCGGCATTTTCGGTGCAGGAGCTGGCAGGCAAGTATTTTATCGTGACCGCATCGGGTAAATATTTCAAAAATGTACTCGCTGATCCGGAGAGTAATCTAGGGTTGCTGCGTGTATCGCAGGATGGACAGGAGCTGGAAGTGCTCTGGGGATTGAAGTCGGGGGCCAACCCAACAAGTGAGTTGCCTACACATTTCATGAGCCATATCGAACGTCTGAAATTAGACCCCAACCACCGGGTTGTCATGCACAACCATGCCACTCATGTATTGGCTATGACGTTTATCCACGAATTGGATGAAGCAAAATTCACGAAGACGCTGTGGCAGATGTGCACGGAGTGTGTAGTTGTATTCCCGGATGGGATTGGTATTATTCCATGGATGATTCCTGGATCGAATGAGATTGGCCGCGAAACGGCTGAGAAAATGAAAGAATACCACGCGGTCATCTGGCCGCAACATGGCATCTTTGGAACAGGAACAACGATTGACGAGGCATTTGGTCTGATTGAGACCATTGAGAAGGCAGCCCAAGTATATATGCTGGTTGCTGGTCACGAGATCCGGCAGAGAATTACAGATGAGCAGCTAACCACGCTTGCGCAAGCGTTTGGTGTTACCCCTCGTCCCGGCATTCTGGGCAGTTAAAATAGTCAACGCATAGATCAAGGAAGTGGCTTTTGGTTCATTGAACCAAAGGCTATTTCCTTTTTTTTGACGAACAATCGTCATTTTGGTTCAAAAAAGTTCAAATTGCTGAACAAGAATGGCTTTGTTATCGATTATTGAATCGTAGAATGCATTATCACGCGCTGGCGAATTTCGGGTGAAATGACGTATTGTCAATGGCTCTGCGATTTTGCATAATAACTATGCTTCACAGATGAGAGACGGAAGGAAGTTATGATCATGCTTGGCAAAATGAAGAGAATCTTAATAGGCAAGCCAATGAAATCGGCTGAACTGGATGGAGAAAAATTGGGGAAATGGAAGGCGCTCGCCATCCTGTCCTCGGATGCCCTATCGTCCGTTGCCTACGGTACGGAACAGATTTTGCTGGTGCTTGTTGCGGCCGGATTCGCCGCCCTGTGGTATTCTGTTCCGATTTCCATCGCCGTACTGGGATTACTCGTCATTTTAATTTTTTCCTATCGCCAGACGATATTTGCTTATCCAACAGGGGGCGGCGCTTATATCGTAGCCAAGGATAACCTGGGTACAACATCCAGTCTGATTGCCGGAGGATCTCTGCTGGTCGATTATATTCTGACCGTTGCGGTAAGTTCGTCCGCAGGGACGGATGCGATTACGTCGGCTTTTCCTATGCTGCATGACTACAGTGTTGTGATTGCACTCATTATGATTGTTTTTCTAACGATTATGAATTTGCGGGGAGTGACGGAGTCAGCGTCTGTGCTGGCGATCCCCATCTATCTGTTTATCTTTTCGATTGCAATTCTGATTATCTCGGGCGGAATCAAATTTCTTGCCGGGGGGATGGAAGCAGCTGCACCTGAATTCGGAACAAGTCTATCCCATGTAAGTATGTTTCTGTTATTGAAAGCATTCAGCTCCGGATGTTCGGCCTTGACTGGTGTGGAAGCGGTAAGTAACGCGATCCCAAACTTCAAGCAGCCTGCCGAGAAAAATGCCGCGGGTACATTACTGCTTATGGGTTGTATATTAGGAGCCATGTTCATTGGCATCACGTTGCTGGCTTTCGGTTATGGGGTGAAGCCTGATCCCAAAGCAACGGTCATTTCCCAGATTGCTGAAGCGACGTTTGGCAGGGGCACGATGTATTTTATCATCCAGGGTGTAACGGCACTGATCCTGTTCCTGGCAGCCAACACAGCATATTCGGCTTTTCCGCTGCTATCCTTCATGATGGCGAAAGACAAATACATGCCGCATGCATTTATGGTCAGAGGAGACCGCCTTGGTTTCTCAAACGGGATCATTTTCCTCAGTGTGATGTCTGCGCTGCTGGTGGTCGGGTTCAAAGGAAATACGGAAAGCCTGATTCCGCTCTATGCGGTAGGGGTGTTCATTCCATTTACCCTGTCACAGCTCGGTATGATGATTCGCTGGATCAAAGTCAAACCGTCTGGCTGGCAGATGAAGTTGCTGGTCAATACCGTCGGTATGCTGACTACATTATCCATTACCCTGATCTTTATTTTCACCAAGTTCACGCAGACATGGGTCATCTTTATCTTTTTACCGCTCGTTGTTTATGTATTCATGCGTATTCACCGACACTATTGCAACATTGCTGATGAGCTGCGGATTGATATTCAGATCGATAAGCCGGCCAAAAAAGGCAATACGATAGTCATTCCTGTTGCAGGCATTACCCGGGTCGTCATGAATACGATCAGTTACGCCCAGACGATGTCGGATCATGTGGTCGCGCTGTACATTGGATTCGATGATGAGGCCATACGCAAGATGGAGCAGAAGTGGGAGGAGTGGAATCCAGGTGTTCGTCTGGTCGTGATCAAATCGAGATACCGTAGCATTATGGGGCCGCTGAAGAAATTCATTGATACCGTAGAGTGGAAAACGGCCGAGACCGATCACATCACCGTATTGATTCCACAATTCATCACCAAGCACTGGTGGCAAAATGTACTGCACAACCAGACCAGCTTCATGATCCGGGCCTATCTGATCAATTATAAAGACGTGATTGTCACCACGGTGCCATATCATCTTAATCGTTAACTCGAACGGTTAATCGCTTTACTTCGTGTGGGAGATTTACAGATTATTGTAAAATGAGTCAAGTTCTTTAACAGACAAACGTTCATATTCCATTTACACATCAAACCGCAGGGATATCTCCAAAAAGGGGAGTTCTTGCGGTTTTTTTGTCATGAAATTCGGTATGGATACCGCTTTCGAATGGATACACATTTGCGTAAAGTCCCTTGTCCAGGATTAACGTTACGTTGATTCAGAATGAATTTTGCTGTGACATTCGACTCTTACACTAGATAACGTGGTGCTGAAGTTGATATAACATTCCACACACACTGAATGCGTGAAACAAGGGGGAAGAAAATCCGATGAGTGAGCTTGATAACCGGATCAGCTTGCCTGCCGCCAAACGGCGCGTATCCGGTACGAGTGAGCGCCGGACAGCCTCGCTGCGTGTGCAGCGAATGCGGGAGAATATGCTGGCCTATGGTTTCCTGGCACCATCGCTGCTTTTGTTTGCAGTGTTTCTGTTTTACCCGATGTTTAAGTCCGTGTACCTCAGTCTGCATTCCACAGATCCGACGGGACAGATTGCGGCTTATGTAGGACTGGATAACTTCAAGGCCGTGTTCCAGTCGGGACTGTTTATGCAAGGGATGAAAGTGACTTTACTATTTGTCCTGTTTACAGTGCCTACGGGTATGCTGGCTGCTCTGATTCTGGCTGCACTGACTCACAACCGATTCAAGGGAATGCGTGTGTTCCAATTTGTGTTCTCTCTGCCCGTGGTGTTATCCGTTGGTTCGTCAGCGGTCATCTGGAAGTTTCTATTCCATCCCACCCTGGGCATGCTGAATTATCTGCTTGGCAAAGTAGGCATCGATCCAATTCCCTGGCTCACCAGCCCGGATTGGGCATTGATCTCGATCTCCATCATGACGATCTGGATGAACCTCGGATTCAACTACATTATTCTATCCAGTGGTTTGGCAGGCATCCCGGATGAGATCTACGAGAGCGCCAAGATTGACGGTGCAGGACCATTGCTGACGTTTCGCAAAATTTCGATGCCGCTACTGTCACCCACGTTATTCTTTGTTACGGTCGTATCGATCATTGGTGCTTTTCAATCGTTCGGTCAGATCAACATTTTAACCCGGGGTGGCCCGATGGACAGTACAAATGTTTTTGTCTATTCCATCTATCAGGAAGCCTTTGTTAATTTCCGCTTTGGTACAGGTAGTGCACAGGCACTGATCCTGTTTGTGGTGATTATGCTGCTGACCCTGATCCAGTTCAAATGGGTAGAAAGGAAAGTGCACTACCAATGAGTGCGACATGGACCAAAACGCTGTTGTATGGATTACTGACGATCTGTGCAGCACTTGTGCTGTATCCGGTGATGTACACCTTTTTCATGGCCGTCATGACGCCGGAAGATGCGAGCGCTTATCCGCCGCATATCATTCCAAATTCCATCGATCTGTCCAACTTTAGCGAAGTATTTGATATTGTTCCGATCGGCCGATTTATCGGCAATACCTTTCTTGTGGCAGGACTGACAACGCTTGGTCAACTGATTACAGCGAGTATGGCAGCTTATGCTTTTGCAAAAATGCAGTTCAAAGGCAAAAACGTCATCTTCAGCATGTTTGTCGCAACGATGATGATTCCATGGGAAGTGACGATGATCCCCAACTACCTGACGGTTCGCAGCTGGGGTTGGCTGGATAGTTACCAGGGGCTTATGGTGCCTTTTCTGGCAACGGCGTTTGGAACATTCCTGCTAAGACAGTTCTTCATGCAGTTACCCAAGGAACTGTTCGAGGCGGCGAGGATCGACGGTTGTGGTCATATTCGCTATTTCATATCGCACGTCTTGCCTTTGTCCCGTCCGGCACTTGGTACATTGGCAATCTATTCATTCTTAAGCATGTACAATTCATATCTCTGGCCGCTGCTGGTGACAAATACACCGGAAATGAGAACCGCACAGATCGGGATCTCGATGCTGGAGTTCCAGGAATCCACAGCGTGGAATCTGGTATTTGCCGGGACAGCAATGGTGATTCTACCGTCCTTGCTGCTATTGGTCTTCGGGTTGAAACAGCTTGTCCGCGGAATGGCCGCAGGCGCGCTGAAGGGGTAAGGTGAGAAAGTTTTAAAACTATTTAATTGAAGTGGAAGCTCTGAAGGTTTTGATCTAAAGATTTTGATTTAGAGGTTTTGAATAGAGGTTTTAAATTAAACCTTGTATCTTCGTACAAGGTCTAAGGTTTGGATACCAGGAGCGAATAAAATGAGCTCGCATTCTCAATAAGTCTCTTGAAGAGCTGCAAAAGTAGTGAAGGAGAAGAATCGATTCTGAAGAAGCGAAGCGCTCGCCTTTATCCACGGATTTCCCCCTTTGAAAGGGGATGAAAAGAAATCCGGGGGTAACAGCGATCAAAAGAACGATTCATATCCGGAACGGTCACCTTGCAGCACCCAAAGCCCCACTTATGTTGAAGCGAGCCATATAAAAGGAGAGCGATTTCGTTTGAAAAAAAGAGGAACATTTGCATTAATGCTGGCTGCACTCATGTTGGTTATCTCCGCTTGCGGAACAAAAGCGGAAACAAGTAGCCCGGCAAGTGGAGCTCAAGCAGAAGCAGCCGCAGCCGAAACAACACAATTGACGTGGTGGCACTCCATGTCTGGCGCTGGGGAGAAAGCTATTAATCAACTCGCTTCTGACTTTAACGCAAGTCATCCGGACATTCAGGTGAAGCCCATCTATCAAGGGAAGTACGATGAAAGTCTGAACAAACTCAAAGCATCCATGGGCTCAGACAGCGGTCCTGACATTATCCAGGTTTACGAGATCGGCAGCAAGTTCATGATCGATTCGGGCATGATTACGCCAGTACAACAGTTCATCGATAAGGACCAGTTTGACCTGTCCCAACTGGAGCCAAACATCATCCGGTATTACACCATCGATGGCAAGTTGAACGCCATGCCGTTTAACACATCGAACCCGATCCTGTACTACAACAAGGATATGTTCAAAGCAGCAGGTCTGGACCCGGAGAACCCGCCGAAGACGTATGAAGAGTTTGAGCAAGCGGCAAAAGCACTGGCAAAAGACGGTAAGCCAGGTGCATCCATGGCGATCTATGGCTGGTTTATGGAACAGTTCTTTGCAAACCAGAATGCAGATTATGTAAACAATGGAAACGGAAGAACTGAGGCAGCTACAGAGTCTCTGCTGAACTCCGAAGCTGGAGTGAAGACATTAACGTGGTGGAAAAAGATGATTGACGAGAAAACCCTCTCCAATCTGGGACGTAGCACAGACGATACAACAGCAGCATTTACCGCTCAGCAAATCGGTATGACCCTTGATTCCACGGCTGGCCTGCGTAAAATCGTAGAAGGTTCAGGTGGCAAGTTTGAACTGGGAACAGGCTTCCTGCCTCGTCCAGCGGATGCCAAAGAAGGCGGCGTTGTGGTGGGTGGAGCGAGTTTGTACATTATGAATAACAAATCGGAAGCACAACAACAAGCGGCATGGGAATTCATCAAGTATTTGGCTACACCAGAGGTACAAGCGAATTGGAGTGTTGCGACAGGATACTTCCCTATTACGACAGCAGCCTACAATGAGCAAGTATTAAAGGATAATATGGCGAAGTACCCGCAATTCCAGACAGCAGTCGATCAATTGCACGCTTCCGCGGATTCGACAGCAACATCCGGGGCATTGATGGGTGTATTCCCAGAAGCCAGACAACTTGTCGAAGGAGCGATTGAAACGGTCCTGAATGGACAAGGTACACCACAGGAAGCACTGGATGCAGCAGCCAAACAAATTACAGACAAGATTGCGCAATATAACAGCACGGTGAAGAAATAATTGTAGGTAAAGCTTTGGATTAAAAACAGATGCGGCGATCATTAATGATCGTCGCATTATTGTGATTTTATGATATCCTCTGAGACCTAAGACGGATTTTTCTTAATGTACAACCTGTTTGAACAAATGATGCAACGTTGATAACATGATGAACGTTAACAGGTTTTGTCAGATCACAGGCCAAGTAACAAAAGTACGGCTGAAAAGGGTGAGGGATTGTATGTCGAAGTAAAAGATATTTAATTACCATGTGTCAGTAGTTCGATTTTATATACCACGGTTAGGCCTAAAGTCGATATGACGATTTATGTAAAATATCCTCCTGCGCGCTAACAATCGGCAAAACTTACGAATAATTGCAAGATGTATTCATATTTCAGACGAGATATAGCTTAGAAAAGATTTCGCGAAAATCAGCGGGTATTGTAAAACTTAGTCTCTAAAGGCAAATGAATATAATATGTTTAACTCCTTAGAACAGCTTGCAGACTTACATCTGCAAGCTGTTTTTTTACTAATTAATGCCTGTTAATTTTCACCAAGTGAAGGTATAGTAGACAGGATTATATTGAAGGAGTGTTGACGAAATGCAAGATCAACCCGTTTTAATCGCACTATTTGCCATAGCGGCAGGAATTTTTAGTTTGCTCGGTGGTATCAACAATTGGGACTGGTTTATGAAGAGTTTCAGAGCAGGAATTTTTGTGAAGACTATTGGACGGCAGGGCGCAAGAGTGGTATATGGTATTCTCGGTGTAGTTATGATTGTCATTGGTGTACTACTGTTACTGATCGGATAGTTATTGGGAAATAAACGAACTCACCAAGTATCATCTACATACGATGTTCATGAGCGAAGGCAAAGTAAGAGGATATGTGAGAAGAGTCAAATGGAAAAAGCGTGTGAATACTTAAAGTAGCAGTATACAGTATGACCAAGATAGAATATCAAATCAAATAGCATGCCTGAAAAAAATCATAGCCAAAACAAAAAGACCACCGAAAAATTTCGGTGGTCTTTTTACCAAATTCAGGTTTATCCATCTCAATCTGGTTTAATTATTTTTTAAGTCTTCAACGGAGTTGATATCCATGTACGTTGGAACAACCAGACCTTGTTTAACTCCTGTCATGCTGACAGCGATATCTTCAATCTTGTCTCCATATGTCTTCCAGTAGTCCCCATGTGTAAGCGGGAGCCAAACGGCTGGAGAAGCATCGATATCACCTGCTGCCAAGCCTGCCCACATGGGACCAGCTTCGACTTGCAGTGCTTTGACTGTGTAACCCAGATCCGTCTCAAGCACATACTTCATCAGGTTGGTACTCGCAATTTCAGAGTCCCATGCAACATAACCGAGACGTAAATTGTCACCTTTAACCGGGGTTAACCCCTTGGTCCATTCTTCAATTTGGTCCGGATGTTTTTCTGCATAAGTCTTGGCAGCTTCTTCAGGCGAAACGCCCTTTTGAATGTCTACCATGATTTCACTCATCTGATCCGCAGTCCAATTAAAGCGAGAGAAGAACTCGTAGGCAACGGGATGATCTTCCTTGATTCCCTTACGTCCAACCGTGTGAACTTCCTCTGCATCGCCGAAAATTAAGTCGGGATCGTCCAAATACTTCAGATCATACTGATTGAACATCCAGTGCGGCGTCCAACCTGTAACGATGATGGGTTCTTCATTTTTATAAGCTTTGTCGAGCGATGCAGTCATTGCTGCTCCAGAGCCTTCAATCAGATTCCAGTTAGACAAATCATAATGCTTAATGGCGTTTGCTGTGGCCTTCATGAGACCTGCACCCGGGTCAATACCAACGATTTGGTGATTAACCTCTTCGCCGACATTGGCACTTGCCGATGGAGTGGAAGAAGCGGCACCTGTCTCCAGATCTGCAATCGAATTGACTTCAGTCATGTAACTAGGAACCACGAGGCCTGTACGTACACCCGTCATGTTGGCACCCAGATCGTCCACCTGGTCTTTGTAACGTTCCCAGTAGTCAGCGTGTGTCAATGGCAGCCAAGCTGCTGGAGAGGCATCTACGTCGCCTGAGGCAACACCCGTCCACATGGGTCCGGCTTCGACTTGCAGAGCGTTAACTTTATAACCCAATTCGTTTTCCATCACATATTTCAGCAAGTTCGTACTTGCGATTTCCGAATCCCAAGCCACATAGCTCAGTTTGAACGCATCACCGTTCACTGGGGTCAGACCTTTGGTCCACTCAGCAATCTGATCGGCATGTTTCTCAGCATAAGCTTTAGCTGCTTCTTCTGCGGATGTCCCATCCTGGATAGCAGTCATCATTTCACCCATTTCATCCGATGTCCATTGGAAACGGGACAGGAATTCAAACGCAACAGGGTGATCTTCTTTCAGACCTTTACGGGCGATGGTATGAATTTCTTCAGCATCACCGAAAGATTTCTCAGGGTCTTCCAGATATTTCAGATCATATTTGTTGAACATCCAGTGCGGAGTCCAACCTGTAATAATGATTGGTTCTTCATTTTTGATCGCTTTGTCCAGCGTGGCCGTCATGGCTGCACCAGAGCCTTCAATCAGAGTCCAGTCAGTCAGTTTATAGTCTTCGATCGCTTTTGCAGCGGACTTCATAATACCTGCCCCTGGATCGATACCGATAATCTGATAGTTCACTTCTTGACCTACAGCATTGGCTGCTGAATTGTTGCCACCAGCGGAAGTTGTGCCACCAACGAAGTATTGTGAGAAACCAGCTACAAGCACAAGGAATGTTGCCGCAGCAGTGATCCATGCTTTTTGCTTGGCTGTAATGCGTGAGGTCTTTTTGCGACCTGGCATAAACACATTTTGTGTAAAACGGTCCAGAACAATCGCGAGTACAACAACGGCCAGACCAGCTTCGAAACCTTTACCGATTTGCAGCTGTGTTACGGCACGATAGACTTCCGCACCAATACCTTGTGCACCAATCATGGATGCAATAACAACCATGGATAGTGACAGCATGATGGTCTGGTTAATACCGGACATCACGGTAGGCAAAGCGAGTGGAAGTTGTACTTTGAACAACTTTTGCATGGAAGTTGAGCCGAATGCATCAGCTGCTTCAACCAATTCGCCAGATACCTGTCTGATACCCAGGTGAGTCAGACGAATCGTTGGCGGAATCGCAAATATAACGGATGCGATAACACCTGGAACGACACCAAGGCTAAAGAATGTAACCGCAGGCAGCAAGTAGACAAATGCAGGCATTGTCTGCATGAAGTCAAGCAACGGTGTGACAATACGCGCCGCAGTTTTACTGTATGCGAGCCAGATTCCGACAGGCACACCAAGCAGGATCGAAACCAATCCTGAAGTGATAACCAGACCGAGTGTGTCCATGGATTGGGACCAGTATCCCAAGTTATCTACGAGCAAGAACCCGATAACCGTGAACAGTGTCAGTGGGAGTCGACCTACGAGGAACGCAAGAACACCCAATATCGCAATGAACAGGAGTGGATGGGGCAGCATGAACAGCCCGGAGAAAAATCCGACCACTTCCTGAATAACAACAGAGATAACTTTAAACAATCCGGAGAGCGAGGAGCTCATCCAGTCAACGATGGATTCAATCCACGATGCGAGTGGTATTTTGGGAATCATTCACAAGTTCCTCCTTTACTGCAACTTCACCGCTAAGCGCACCCAGCAGGGCACCGCGGACGATAACACCTTGCAGACGGCCATTCTCACCAACAACAGCGAGCGGCACATGGGCAGAACTTACGATTTCAAACAATTCATGAATCAGGGTCTCAGGCGAAACCGTCGGCCCGTCCGTGATCAGAATATCGTTCAATACTTTGTTTTCGCGCATGGCACGGGTTGCATCTTCAGCTGTAATAACACCAAGCAGTTTTTTCGATCGGTCAATGACAAACAGGTTGGAAATACCACGTTCGCGCATTAATTCGAGGGCTACACGAGGACCACGATCAAGCGTAATTGTTTCAGGGCGACGCATTACGTGAGATGCTGTAAGGACCTTGGACAGATCCACGTCTTCGACGAAGCGGGCCACATATGAGTTGGCCGGTTGAATCATGATTTCTTCCGGTGTACCGATCTGCACAACTGCGCCGTCTTTCATGAGGGCAATACGATCGCCGATGCGCAGCGCTTCGTCCAAGTCATGGGTAATGAAAATAATGGTCTTTTTCATCTTATCCTGAAGCTCGATCAACTCATCTTGCATATCACGGCGAATCAATGGATCAAGTGCACTGAAGGCTTCATCCATTAGCAGTACTTCCGGGTCATTGGCAAGTGCACGCGCCAAGCCGACACGTTGCTGCATCCCACCACTGAGTTCATCTGGCATTTTGTCTTCCCAGCCTTTAAGGCCAACCAGCTCAAGTGAGGTTTTTGCCTTCTCCCGGCGTACTTCCTTATCTACTTTTTGTATTTCCAATCCATACTCCACATTATCAAGAACGGTACGGTGCGGGAACAACGCAAACTTCTGGAAGACCATGCTGATCGTTTTCCGGCGCACTTCGCGCAATTGTTCTTTGTTCATCTTGCGTAGATCCTTACCATGGACCAGAATTTCTCCAGATGTTGGTTCAATCAGACGATTGAACATCCGAACCAGTGTGGATTTACCACTCCCGGACAGTCCCATAATAACGAAAATCTCGCCTTCCTTAATGTCCATGTTGACCCGGTTGACACCAACCGTTATCTGTTTTTCTTTGGCCAACTTTTCTTTACCCCAACCTTGCTCCAGTAATTGCAGACCTTGCTCGGTTTGGGGGCCAAACAATTTACTTACGTTTTTCACTTCAAGTATGGTCATGTTTTCACCCCTTCTGATGTGTTGTGCACTTCGAACGGCTTTCAGCATCCATAAGCCCATACACTTATGCGCCCAGCCACGAAATCCGGTAGTTGTTGCTTCGCTTCCCGTCTTTCTGGGTAACGTTTTGTATTCTAACAATACTTACCCTGTATAGCAACCGAATAAACAGTACATAATGTTTGTACAGTAAAAACTGTACAAAGTTTTCCTCCCATATGCTCCGTCATTCTCCTTATTCTGCCTAATAAGGTTCCTTTACATTTGATATCGCTTTTTCTACAATAGAAAATGAGCTGAATTGAAGCTGAATTTTTTGGTTAAAAGATAGTCATAGGCAATTGTAGCCTGGTAAAGTTCCCATTTTCATACATTGGGTGAATGAAAGCCCTCTGGCATATATGATGTCCGGCCGAGTGCTTTCCCATGTAAGCAGGACTTTTAAAGTGTTGCAATTATTTCGCCAAAGACTGTGGAATGTTCAGAATGGAGGTTGCAAGCATGGGCTTGGACCATTTACAAGAGGAACAGCAGGCAACCGTGCTGAAGATTCGTAAGCGCGTCATTGAAGCCATTGGACGTAATATGGATCTTTACGGGGTTACGCTGTCTACGGGACACTTATATGGATTGCTATTTTTTGCAGACAAACCAATGACCCTTGACGATATGGGACGGGAAATGGAAATGAGCAAAACGAGTATGAGTACAGGTGTACGAACACTGCTGGATTTGAAAATGGTAAATAAAGTGTGGAGCAAGGGCTCCAGAAAAGACCTATATGAAGTGGAATATGACTGGCATCAGACGTTTACGGATTATTTTGCGATTAAGTGGAGAAAAGCCGTGGAGAGTAACCTTCAGGTTCTACGCAAATCAATTGAAGAACTGAATCGATTAGTCGAAGATCTGGATAAAGAGGCGGATGCTGAACTTATCCACATCCTGATGGAAGACAAACACAAAGTTTTGCAAGCGGAAGCATATTACAAATGGTTGGATCGTTTGATTGATACCATGGAAGATGAAGAGATATACAAGCTGGTTCCGAAGGAAGAGATTAAGGAACATTCATAATTACATGCAAAGGGCCCTTTCCGTTATAGGAGAGGGCCCTTTGGCCTGTGCAATAACTTACTGAATTATAATGAAGGAACACGATGTAAAAGATAATCTTGCCCATCGTATCGACCTATGTTCACCGTCTAATGTCCGATCAGACCTGCCTGAGGAAAGACTACAGATTGCTGAGCAATCTGTTCCAGTTCGTTCAGAATCTGCAATCGGCCAGCCGGGGCCCAGCATAACCGTTGCCAGTTCGAGATATCGTGAACGTGACCATACAATACAGCAGGGGATCGATTCCACGATGCCGTTTGTTTCATGCGTCGGAACAGCTTTTCACTGGCAGGCTGAAGCGAAGCACGATGGATCAACAGGTAATCCGTGTCCAGCACGGGAATACTATCCGCAACATACTCATTTCTGGAACTTTCGGGAGATACAAGCTGAGCAGGCTGGAGTCCCAATTCAGCATACAACAAGTGATTTAATGGATGCTCGCCAGTCCCTTGTAAGCGGATGAACTGACTCGTAATCTCCATCAGAGCAAACCGTTTTTGTCCGAAATAGGGTTGCAGGTTCAGGCTTGCTTCAAGCTTGCGAAACTCAAGTTCTTTGAAATTCAGCAACGCTTGTTTCTCACGTCCGACCAGTTCAGCGATGCGCATATGGTTCTCTTTCCAGTCATCAGTGGACTCCAAGATGATGGTGGGTGCAATACTTTTCAGGTGATCGTAATAGGGCTTGTGGTAAAAGTCACCGATGATCAAGTCTGGCTTCGCCTGCCGAAGTTGATCTAATTGTCTGGTTAGTCGGCGTTCTTGTTCATATTCATCCGATTCTCGGTCAAACACACCTTCACCTTCCAGCACAGCTACCGGGTGCAGTCCAAGCGAGGCCAAGTTCTCATGGAATCCCATAATGGATGCTGTAGCTACGCGAAGTTGATCTCTTTTCATATATACGCTGGGAGCAATCCCCAAGGTTTGTTTGAATTTGCGGCTAAAATAATACTCATTGCCATACCCGACAGATACCGCGACGTCTTTGAGGACACAGGATTCCTCTGTCAGCTGTTTTTTGGCTTCGTCTATACGTAAACGATTGAGGTAATCGGTCGGTGACATGCCTTTGGCCTTCTTGAAACTGCGTGAATAAGAGCTGGGTGTGAGTCCAGCAATCTTGGCAAGCTGATCCATACTGATTCCTTCACTCATGTAACGTCGCATATACATAATACTGCGTTCCAAGGCAGGGTCTACTTTCTCATGATTGGCTTCCAGCCGGTTCTCTGAGAGAAATTGCAACAGTTCATGCAGCTGGCTATGTATGCTGATAAAGTGATCCGGTTGAAGACCGCGATAGGTTTCATACAGTTGTTCCAAACGTGATACAGCCTGCTGCTCATGACGAACCAGCAACCTGCCTGTCTGCCAATCCAGCGGGAAGGCGGGTGAAGAGGTCATTTTCCATTCACCGCGCACTTGCTGCAAACAAACCGTATCCATGCTTAGCAATATACATTCGGTCACATTCGAGCGTGCAGCGGCCTCAATGGTTGTTCCTGGCTTCAGTACAAACAAGCTGCCCGCTTGCGCCGTATAGACTGTATCATTCAGGACCAGAATACCGTCTCCTTGCAAAATAAGACAGAGCATGGGCCGTGACACCGTCTTGCCTTGCACACGGAAATTCTCCCCACGACGCACACGGCACATAGAGGAGAGGAGCGGTAGAGATGAGATTTCAGCAATGAAGGGAAACTGTTCAGTCATACGGACCATCCTTTTGTCTTATTTTCTTAATGATAACAATTATCATTCTCATATGGAAGATGTTTTTGAAAAATAGTTTTCGACAACCAAAAAAGGACTACCAAGAGCCGTTATGGCTACCAGGTAATCCTTTTTATTATGGACAAGTCCGTTGAATGGGCTACATGTTTGAATCAACAGGATATGTTAGTACGGTGTCACCAATAGAATATTGTCGAGAAAAACGTCACTCATTACTTTTTTCCCTGTTCCACCCGTTTGCACGTGATACAAGCGATATTGATCTTTGGCATTGATGTAGAAGAGGCCCGCAACATCATCTCTGATATGGAATGCATCCCACTCGTCCCCGGTAAGTTTCGTTACCTTGAGAGCTGTATTTACCGAATAGAGACCGTTGTTGCCCGAGATGTATGCAGCCGTAGGTGTGCCGTTGGTCAATTGATTCGCAACGTACGTTACATTGTTCAAATTCAGGTTGGCGGATTTGGTCACTTTGTTGCCCGAGACCGTTTTGGCATAAGCCTTTTTGTCTGCATCAATAAGGACAACCTTGTCTGTACCTAAAGCACTTACTTCCCGAACGCTTTTGTTATGAAGTTGAAGTGTTTTGGCTGAAGTTGTTAACGCAAACGCTTTGCCTTTGCCATAATTGTAATCTTTGTTGCTGTCGAGATCGATTCCTTTGTTATACACGTAAAGATTGTTTCCCCAACCACCGGAATATACAGCATTCACATCCAGTTTGGCTTTGGGATTAACAGCGGTCGCTTTACCAGTGTTGTAATTAACCTTATACATGACAACAGCATTGGTGGAATAGAAATCCTCGTACGGGTCTGTATTTACCATCAGTTGCAGTTCGTTTTTGGCTTGGTTCGTAAAATAACGTCCTTCCACTGCGCCTGCGGCAATCCGCTGCACAGCTCCAGAACCGTTGGACGTTTTGGACACGATCCACGTGTTTCCATTAACCAACGCATTATAGTAGGCACGCCCTTTGGTTACCAGGAGGAATGGGAAGTCGGTATCAGCCTTGTCAGCAATTTTGGTGACAGCTGAAGCATTACTATTGCCATTCGCGCGATAAATGGTACCTGTAGCATCCAGATAATAGATGAATCCGTTATCCGTATAATAGCTGAGTACATCTGTAGCAAATGTCTCTGCCGCATCGCTGGACCCGTCATTTGGAACCCGAAGCAATGTTGTGGAAGAAGCAGTCTGCGTGTAGTAGAGATAAGAGCCTGCCGCGTGCAAGTCCACCCCTTGGAAATCAATTAATACTTCTGTTGTATTGCTGCCATCAGCGGATACTTTGTACAGGACGCCATCTGACTCATAATACACTGTGGATTGGCTGAGTGAAGCTGCCTGGGCTGCGGTTCCACCTCCCAATGTCACTGCTGCAATGAGTGTAAATAACAGCAATGTACAGATGGTGCGCTGTAAGTATGTATACCCTGTTTTCATTTGTTCATCGTCCCCTTCGTTCTTCTATATGTATGTCGTTAATTCCTTATGTTATATCGGTAAACTATGGAAGATATGTTAGATCTCAAACATGAAAAAAAGAAGAGGATGAAATTCAATTTCATAGTCATTCAAACCTGAAATCAAATTGCGCATGATGCTGCCAATCCCGTCCCAAAGCCTTCTCCGCCTGACTTGATCGTGATAACATTACACTCAACCAGAGCAGAGGAGTGAGCGATCATGTTCATGAATGTGGCGATCATCGGATTTGGGAATGCGGTGGTGAATTATCATTTGCCTTATCTGGACAAAAAGGAAAATATCAAGGTGAAGACGATATACCGTCGCGAGGAAGATCGGGTTGGCGATACAGAGCGTGAATTACTTTATCCCGAGATTGCTTTTTCAACCAATTTTGAAGAAATATTGCAGGATGATGAGATTGAGTTGATTGTTGTTGCTACCCATGTGGATAGCCATGTAGAATACGCCAAGCAGGCGTTGGAACATGGGAAACATGTGCTGGTCGAGAAACCTTTTGCCTCCACTTCTGCGGAAGCCAAAGCTGTCTTTGAACTAGCGAGCCGTAAAAATCTCAATGCCATGGCAAATCAAAATCGCAGATTTGATGGTGACTTTCTGACATTAAAAAAAGTGATTGAGAGCGGCAAACTGGGGAATATTGTTGAAATCCAGTCCCACTATGATTATTTTCACCCACAGTATACGAGAAGTGGATTTGGATTGTTGCATGGCTTGGCCGTGCATACCATCGATCAGTTAATCTCCATCTATGGCGTAGCTGACCGAATTGATTATGATGTTCGGAGTTTGATCGCGCCGGGTGAATCCGATGATTACATCGATATTGATTTTCGATATGGAAGAATGAAGGCCACGATTAAGTGCAGTCTGCTTGTGAAGATCGAGCATCCAAAATTCATTGTCCACGGGGATCGAGGGAGCTTTGTTAAATATAGCAGTGGGCATCAAACGAAAAATGGAGATGGACGAACCCGGGTATCCATTCAAGCTGAACCGGAGGATAACTGGGGTACGATTAGTTATGTGGACGATGAGGGAACATCACATACGGAGAAAGTTCCTTCGGAAGCGACGGACTATGGCATTTTATATGATCAACTGCTTCATGCCATTCGACATAGCGGTGATAAACCGGTCAAGGATGAAGAGGTTTTATATGTATTGGATATTTTACATGACGGAATCGAAGCAGCGAAGAGAGCAAACCGACAAACAACCAACGACAGGAGTGAAACGATATGATGAATATAGCAACGATTGGTACAGGGTCCATTGTGGATGCCATTTTATCTGCGATCAATGAACTGGATGATGTTACGTGTACAGCGATGTACTCCCGGAAGAGAGAGACAGCACAGGAGCTTGCGGGTAAGTATGGGGTCGATACCATCTATACGGACCTGGAATCCCTATTTTCAGATACAAATGTAGATCTCGTATATATTGCTTCACCAAACAGCATGCACTACGAACAGGCCTATCAGGCACTTCAACATGGCAAACATGTCGTCTGCGAAAAACCGTTCACGTCCACGCTTCAGGAAGCAGAAACGCTGATTGCACTTGCAAAAGAAAAGAATCTGTTGCTGTTTGAAGCTATCTCCAACATTTATCTGCCCAATATTAAAGTCATACAGGAGCAGCTACCAAAGCTTGGTCCGATCAAACTCATCCAGTGTAACTACAGTCAATACTCGCGTAAATACAATGATCTGCTTGCAGGGGAAACGCCGAACGTATTTAATCCACAATTCTCTGGTGGAGCGCTGATGGATATCAATATTTATAATCTGCATTTGGTCATGAATCTGTTTGGCAGTCCGAATACCGTATCGTATACCGCGAACCAGCATGCAAATGGCATTGATACATCAGGAGTAGTGGTTCTCAAGTATCCGGATTTTATTGCCGAATGTGTAGGTGCCAAAGACACAAACAGCATGAACTTTGTGCTCATTCAGGGCGAGAAAGGTTATCTTCAGGTTGTGGGAGGAGCAAACGGTTGCCGGGAGATCAAGCTTCAAATCGGGAATGAGCCTGCTGAGGGGTATAATGAGCAGACCAAATCCAATTGGCTGTACTATGAGTGGGAAGCGTTCAGGGACATCCATGCAAATGGGGATTACAAACGGTGTTACGAACTACTCGAACACAGCCAGTCTGTGATGAGTGTACTCATGAGTGCACGTCAGGATGCCGGGATTGTATTTGCAGCAGATCAACGGTAATCGTTAATACGTATCGCTAATGCTCCCCATGTATAACATGTCGAAAATGTAGAGTACCGAGACCATCGAAGACATTTTGGATAGCCTTAATTGTTCATTGTATCCATAAGCCAGCAGCGTTTCATCACAATGTCTGGACAGGGTTGAATGGTTGTTGCCCGTGACCGCGATGACTTTCATCTGTTTGCTATTGAGCACTTTGGCGGCTTCAATCATGGATTGGTTCTCACCTGTGTGCGATATAACAAAAGACAGCGTCAGGCTATTGGGATTCATCGTGTTCAAATAATGCATATTCGGACTGTTGTGAGCAATCGCAGATATGCCGAGTTCATTCCACTTGGCACAAGCCTGTTGAGCCAGATAATAATTCATATCACTGCCATAGATATCAATGCGTACGGATTCTTTAACCCAGCTAGCGATTCGTAGCAAAACAGGAGCGTTTAACATCCGGCGGGTATCCTCCAGCGCCTGCTGGTACAGGTAAGGAACCGAGTCGATGGCAGCCAGCACATTGCCTTGTTCTGCAATTGCATGATCCTGCGTTTGCATCGCGGAAGGCATCTGTTGATATTCAAGAGCAAGCTTGAGCTGAAAGTCTGGGTACCCCTTGGTACCCAGCTTTTTGCATAAGCGAACAATGGTGGATGAGCTTGTATAGGTCTGCTGTGCCAGTTCATGGGCTGTAGAATCAAATACAACTTCGGGATTGTTCAGGATATAGTCCACAATATGTTTCTCCTGTGCCGTTAATTGTGAAGCATATTTTAATTTTTGAAGTAGTTTGGATTCCATACAGTTGTTCCATTCCTCTCTAGAATCATCCCATAGCATATATCTCCACATCATAACCCGCGTATATTTATTTCTCAATCTGTATAGCGGAGCGACAGTGTGATCTGTTGAATTTCCTCGTTACACTCCACATCATTCAGATCTGACTTTCCGCCAGTTGCTGACGACTATTCCACGCCGTGACCAGACGAAGAAGAACCAAACTTATGAGCAGGAGCACTGCTCCAATCATGAGTAACATCCAAGGACCAATGAGCAGCATGCCACTGGCTTGACCAGCGACTAAGGCGATGAGGGGAAGGACAATTAATCCGCCGAGCTGATAGGCTTCCTGGAACCCACGGACCTTGGCCGAGATCAGGACGTTCAATAAAATGACCATAAGACTGCAAGCGGGAACAACCCAGATGACAAGTATGATCCAGTTCAGATTTGGAAACATCAACGTTCCAAACATGGGGTACATCAGAATATTAGCAATGATTCCGTAGATCAGGAAAGTAACCCAGGATAATAGAAGGGAAGGGATCAGGGCTGCTAGCACTTTGCCTTTAAAAAGAGTGTTAATGCTGATCGGTGTGAATAACAACCCTTCCAGCGTCTTGCGTTCTTTCTCCCCAGCGAAACTATTGGCCGTCAGAATGCTGGAGGCCATCACCGGAATGATGAGAAACAAGGGAGCGAACATATACATGGCCAAGTAATAGACAATACGATGATTATCTGTAGGCATGGAAGCAAGCTGAGGAATCTGTCCACCATGGGTTAACGCATCCAATGATTCGAGTAGAAAGCTGATGTTGCCCAGAGAACGAAGTTCCATTCTGGAGGCCGCCCACAGGAGGGCAGAGGGCATAATGATTCCGATAATCAGTGGGACGATCAACATGGGCAACCAGAGCTGAACGCTGGCTGTGACGGACCGGATATCTTTACGTACCAGTGCACGTATGGCTTGGCGGTTATTCATGGTGGTGAGCCTCCCTTATGGCAAAATAGATACTTTCCAGATCACTGCCCGTGATGCGGGCCTGATAGACTTGACCATGCTCCGTTAATTGCCTTAGGAGTAATGGAATGTCTTCACGCGATGTAAGCTGAAATACTGCTTGATGTGCGGAGATTATTTCAGGCGTGAAGTCGGTTGCCGTGTGCCATCCATTGGGCATGTCGGCTTCTACTTCGAGCTTCGGCGTGGACAGGTACCGGCTAACAATCTCCTGCTCTGTGCCTTCCTCCACGATGTGCCCCTTTTCCATGAAAATATAATGATTACAGACGGCTGACAGCTGGGACAGCACATGGGATGAGACCAGAATCGTCATCTTTTCTTCCTTATTTAACTGACGGATAATGCGCAGCACCATCTGAATTCCATCCGGATCAAGGCCATTGGTGGGCTCATCCAGAAACAGGATGGAAGGACGGTGCAGGAGTACTCGTGCAAGCCCCAGGCGTTTCTTCATGCCTGTGCTATAGGTTCCGACTTTTCGATGCTGATAATCCTGCAACTCGAACAGAGTTACAAGCTCGTCGATTCGTTTCTTGGCATGCTTCAGGCCAAAAACATCTGCGAAGAAAGTCAGATTGTCACGCCCGCTCATATTTTCATATAATCCACTTTGCTCGGTAAGGGTGCCACACATGGCCAGTACTTTCTCCGCTTCACGAGCGGCGTCCAATCCGTTAATGGTCACCTGTCCACCGGAAGCGCCCAAGACCCCATTCATGATACGGATTAGTGTGGTTTTGCCCGAACCGTTGGGTCCAATCAACCCGGTGACAGTACCTTGTTTAACTGTGAAACTGACATCATGCAGTGCTTGATGCACCTTGAATTGCTTGGATATGTTGCGTACTTCGATCATGTATATTCACCGTCCGATCTGAGTTTGGAGATTATACGTGCGGTAGGCTGATATCGTTCAAATGGACGACAAAAAAGATATTTTCCTCCTTCAATAGTCCCGAATGTAGGATGCATATTTACCCTGAAGTCTGTCTGAAATCGGGTCTCAGGTTTGTTTTTTCTCTGCCGTGTAACATGTATCCTTATTTTAGGGTAGAACATCCGTTTCATTGCCATTCATAATGTGGTAATGACAGATAAGGCCATACGTCTCATGAATGCCTGTAATATTCATCTAACGCCGGTCTTGGTTATCCAGGGGCGGCTTGACGTGATGTTTAGGCGTGCCTGTCACGGGAACGTCTGTTTTTAACGATTACATAATGAATTCGTCTAACACATCCATATGAATACATCGTATGGGTACATATTGTGTTTGGACTTAGAGGAAGGTGAGTGAGTCATGACAGCATCCAATGAATATCGTTTTCAAGTGAACCTGAGCGGGATGATCCAGATTTTATCCAACCATCTATATAGCAGTCCGAAAGTGTTCTTGCGAGAACTGATGCAGAATGCGACGGATGCGATTACTGCACGAACGGAGGCCGAGCCAGGGTATCAGGGCAAAGTTCGTGTGGAACTGACAGGAACAGGTGAACAATTGACCATGATGGTGGAGGACAACGGCATCGGCTTGACTGAAGCTGATATCCATGAATTCCTGGCGATGATTGGACAATCCTCGAAGAGGGGGCAGCAAGCGCTGCTGGATGGAGAGACTTCGTTTATCGGGCGTTTCGGGATTGGGTTGTTATCCTGTTTCATGGTGAGTCACGAAATCGTCATGCTGACGCAATCCGCGAAGGGCGGCCCTTCGATGGAGTGGCGGGGCAAGCCGGATGGCACCTATACGATTCGACAGTTGGACACACAGCTGTCCCCGGGGACCAAAGTATATCTGCGTTGCATACCGGACGCGGCGCACTATTTTGAACCAGAGTATGTGAAAGAAGCTCTGTTCTATTACGGAGCGTTATTGCCGTATCCAGTCACGCTGGATCATGACGGCGCCCAACATGTAGTGAATAGCGAGACACCGATCTGGCTGATGGACCCTGCACTCGCACGTTCACGCAGATCAGAGGTATTGGCATTTGGTGAACGTCTGCTTGGCGAGCAGTTCCAGGACTTCATTCCGTTGACAACGGCTTCAGGCCGTACCGGGGGTATTGCTTTTGTACTGCCACACGCGGTTAATCTGAATGCCAAGCGTTCTCACCGGGTTTACCTGAAGAGAATGCTGATTTCGGAGAAGGCAGAGAACATTTTGCCTGAGTGGGCGTTTTTTGTGAAATGCCTGATCTGGACAGATGAGCTTCAACCGACGGCATCACGGGAACATTTTTATGAAAATGAAAAGCTGGAGGAAGTTCGCTCCGAACTTGGAGACGCACTTCGCCAGGGACTGGCCGACATGGCTGAGAGCCAGACGGAACGGCTGCAGAAGCTGATTCGCCTGCATGCTCTGTCCATGAAGGCACTGGCTGTGCAGGATCAGGCATTCTACGCCATGATTCATCGCTGGCTGCCATTTGAGAGCACAAGGGGCCACCGGGAGCTGGGTGAACTAATCGATGAAGGAGAGACGTTGTATTTCACGTCTTCTGTGGATGAGTACCGTCAGATCCATCATGTGGCATCCGCACAATCGATGCTGGTGATTAACGGTGGGTACATCTATGACAGCGAGTTGATGACGACATTGCCGATGGCTGTACACAATGTACAGACGGAGCGTCTACAACCGGACCAGGTCTCGATGAGTTTCACCGATGTACCTCCCGCTGAACGTAATCAATATTATGATGCATTGCGACTCGCAGATTCTGCCTTACAGCGCTTCCGTTGTCGGGCTGAGGTGAAAGGTTTCAAGCCAGCGGATCTGCCGGTGTTGTTCACGCTGTCTCAAGAATCTTCAACACTTCGCGCACTTGAAAAAGCAAGCGAGGAGAGCACGGAATTGTTCTCGTCTGTTCTGGGTTCATTGTCTTCTGGCATGAGTTCAGCAGGGTACTCAACCTTGTATCTGAACGTGAGTAATCCGATCATTCAGCGGGTACTGACATCACCGGATGATCAAATGACGCCGATTGCCATCGAAATGTTATACGTCAATGCACTGATGATGGGGCATTATGCCATGAGCAAACAGGAGCTTGAAGTGTTAAATCAGGGCATTGTTCGTTTTATAGATTGGGGTTTGCGTGCAAATACAGATCGTAAGGGGGATGCGTGATGAAGACAGAGATGGATTTTGAAGAATTGATGGACGAGGCCTATGGCTTACCCAATGGTCCGGCGAAGCTTGGTATGCTGGAGGAAGCAGCGCGGGTGGCCGATGTCAATGGTATGGTTATGGAAGCGTACGAAGCACGCTCAGAGATTGTGGATGTAGCCACCTTCTGTGGATATCCGATGAAAGCTTTGATTGCTTTTTCCTGGCAGCTGGGCAAGTTCGACCAACAGCCCGAAGAATATGATGAAGAAACATTAATGTGGTCGTACAAATGGATATTGGGCAAGATGCCCGACTTCCCGGAAATATCACGTGAGAAGATCATGGAGTTGTTGGAGGATTTCGGACGGCGTTTCAAGTCGTACGGTTACAGCGAACGCTCCTACTGGTATTATCGATTCCGGATCTTTATGGATTTTGGGGAGCTGGAGGAAGCGGGACGCAGTTATGATCGATTCAGAACGATGGATCGTGACTTTATGAGTGACTGCGAAGCCTGTGAGCAGGATGAGATTATGCGATATTTCCTGTTAAAAGGAGACGATGAGAAGGTGTTGGAGGCGGCACAGCCTATCCTGAAAGGGCGTATGAGCTGTGCGGAGATTCCACATCTGACTTTGTCTGAAATTTTGATGCCGTTATATCGGTTGGGACGGACTGCGGAAGCAGATAAACATCAGACCAAGGGATATCGCCTGATCAAAGGCCAGAACGATTTTGTGCAGAGTTTTGCGGAACAGATGGATTATCTCACACGTACGAACCCTGCAAAAGGCATTGATGTGCTGGAGGAAACACTGGTGTTCGCTGCTGATCATGAAGATCCTTACGCCAAAATGTTGTTTTATGCCAGAGCAGCATCGTTGCTTCGCCGCTGGGCGGAAGAATCTCCAGAATACCGATTGCGCCTGCCAGCGTCCTTCCCGTATGAAGGCGACCCGGGCGACCTGCTCAAGCTGGCCGATTACTTTGCGGAGCATGCTCAGACCGCTGCAGCCAAGTTTGATCAGCGCAACGGGAATCGTCATGTATCTTCGTTGATCGAATAGAGACGGATATAACTCAATAACAGATCGCTATAATAAGTTATGAAAAGTAACGAAACAGGCTTGTTCGAGAAGGATCTTACCCTTCTGAACAAGCCTGTTTTTTTTTGCCTCATAAGCATGATAAATCTAAACGGTATGAAGATATTTTATTTTTATTGTGCTGAAGTCGCAGAAGGGACCGGCGCTGGTACAGGAACCGGCGCAGTTTCAGATGTCTCCTCTGCAGGCTCGGCTCCTTCAGCAGGTTCAGCTTGCGGCTGCTGAGCAGCCATCAGTTCAGCGACGATTTGATCTGTTGGTTGGGTAAGCAGCGCATACATAATCGCAGCCTCTTCCTGACGAATCAGAGGTTTGCGGGAAAGTAAATCAATGGATCCATCTTCCAGCACTTTTACCTCAGGTCCATGGATACCAAGCTTCGCCATCATCTGAACTGCTGGTACAGCCCATGGGTCCGTGTGTCCCGCAAGTTTGACATCCGTGAACAGTTCACTAGGATATTGCAGTTGCAGAATTCTCCACATCATGACCATGGCTTCCTGTCGGATAATTACTTGATCCGGCTTAAACTGCTGTTCGTCCTTGCCAGTAATCATACCCATTTCATATCCAAGTTGAATATATCCGGCTGCTTCATGGTCTGCCCAGTCGGTGCCTGCAGGAGGTGTTGTTTTGCTGGGCTTCAATCCACTCAGTTTAAGCGTGTTCTCAATAAATTCAGCTCGTGTCACAGCTGATTTCGGTTGGAAAGACTTGTTAGCATCATTCTCATAATATCCAAGAGATTGTATGGCATAGATTGCTTCAGCATAAGGACTGTTCTCACGAACATCCCGGAAGCCCATAGGCTTTTGTCCTTTTTTCTCATAACCCATAGGGTTGAGGTAAGGTTCCTTCATGTATGTGGTGCCATCTGTATATTCTTTGAATGCTGTGAATTGACCGGTCAATTCATCTTTGAAGAGATTATCTTCCACTTGAATCAGGTTGCGTTGACCGAGAAAAACGTCCGAAACGCTCAGTTGTCCAGGCTCTGTACCAGCATTTTTCAAAGAGCTGACGATCGTGCTAATTCGTAGATCCGCGTACAATCCGGTGAAGCGTTGCAGCTCAGCTGCAGATTGCGGCGTGTATTCCTTGAACTGTACAGGCTCTGCATATTGCGGGAAGAAACTTTGAATGAATGCCGGGTAGAACAGATTACGAAGTGCTCCATTTTGATTATACGTCAGGAAAACGCCTGTATTTTGCTCGGGAATAAGGAAGAGATACGAGCTGAATCCGGTCAGGTCGCCTCCTTTTGTAATGATACTTGGATTACTTCCTGCTCCGGGAAGCTGAAATGCAGCTTCGAATCCATACGTGGTGTTTGGTAACAGTGGATGAATGGATGAACGGTACTGTTCCATGCTTTCCACCGTGGATTCCTTGAAAATTCGCTTATTGTCCTTCACACCATCATTCAGGAACGCAATCATGAACTTCCCGATGTCCTCAGCGGTAGACAACATGCCACCTTGAGGCATTGGTGTTGGAGAGATGGTGTACAGATCAAGCGGATTGTGTGCCGCATCATAGCCTGTAGCTAGCTGCTTTTGGAACTTTTTGTCCAGCATGAAACTGCTGTTACCCATTCCTAGCGGTTTGAAGATATGTTGTTGCATGTAGGATTCAAAAGGCTCGCCGCTTACATTTTCAACAATCATGCCAAGTAGCAAAAACGAGAAGTTATCGTACATGTAGGCGCTACCAGGCTCCCGAACGACAGGAGGCATATGTTGCTGTGCGTAATCCTCCATCGCTATGTACTTGTCAAAATCAGTATGGATGTCTTCCTGCTGCGGATCACGGATCTCGAATCCGGTCGTATGGGTGAGCAGGTTCTCCACAGTTACAGGTTTGTCAAAAGGATTATCGAATTCGAGCCCTTTCACATAGGTCTGAAAATCAGCTTGCAGATCAACCTTGCCTTGCTCGACCAGCTGCATAACAGCTGCTGACGTGAACGTTTTGGAGACAGAGGCTATACGGAAGACCGTATTTTTCGGATCGATCGCTGTTTTACTCTCCACATCGGAGAAGCCATATCCTTTTTCCGCCAGTACTTTGCCATCTTTCACAACAACCACGGAGGCTCCCACATAATGGGGCTTTGCCTCAGGTGAATCGAAGAAAGAATCCAGAAATGCTGTAGCCGATTCAGTTGTCAGCGCTTTCGTCTTTCCCTGTTCAGCAACTACTGGAGTCGCGGTCTCCGCCTGAACTGCGGGTACCCACAGACTGAGAGACAGAACCACAGCCATAAAAGCGCCTGTTAGGGAGGTGAACCTGAAACGGGTCTTTCGTTTGGATAAATGCATGCAAACACTCCTTTATGAAAATATTTACAAAATAGTTACCTACCCATGTATTACTGATTACTCGCCCGATAGGTTTCACGATAATAGATTCCGATGTTGGCAATCCAGATTACAGAGAGCACTACAATCGGGAATGGAGCAAAGGTAAAGAGTATCGAATATAGAACCATAGAGACCATTCCAACACCAAGAAGTACATTCATCATCTGAAAAGAACGATAGGCTGCGCGATACACGATCCATTTCTCACCTTCATCTAATTTCTCGAAGTGATCTTTTTTCATATTGCGCGAGTTCAAATCCAGCGCACGATCAGGGAAATAAAGGTTGTATCGCTTCACAGTCAGAGTTTGCACGACCACAACGATGATAATAGAGATGCACGAAGCAACAAGATTCAAGAGGTTAAACAGTTCTGGAGAATTCGGCATGGTTCGGTTGGATGCATACAAGGACAAGGCAAGTGCTGCCCAGGTAAACGTAAGAATAACACTGAATCCGCTGAGTATCATCGCTTTTCCGAGGGAGCGCTCTGCGGGAGAGATGAGTGAATCGGAGTCTCCATATGCATCATCTTCCATGGGAGGGACAGATGGCGTGCGGGAGAGACTGAAGATGTTCCACACCGTCATAACTACCACAAGAGCCGCCAGTATTGCGAATAAAAGATCATAGTCATAATACACGGACAGCGTCCAGTTCAAGTCAGAAGGGAGTTTACTGACTCCGCTAGCTCCCAGAAAACCAACTACAGCGCCACCTGCTGCATACAAGGGAAGACGCAACCGCTTTTTGATGGACGAGGATGATGAATTTTTCATTTTAATCTCCACCTTTCAGTTCAAAGATTTTTTCGACAGGTTCACGAAATACATGTGCTATTTTTAGTGCCAGAACGACCGACGGAGAGTAATCTCCACGCTCAATCAGGGCAATGGTTTGACGGGATGCACCAATGAGTTTGGCCAGTTCCGCTTGGGATAGCCGGTCTCTGGCTCGTAACTCCCGAACGTGATTGTGTAATTCTTCCACTTGCTCACCTCCATGAACCTAATGTACATGATATTTTACTAAATGTAAACTATAATATACAAAATGTTAAAGATAATTTACCTGTTTGCGATGAGATTGGTCATGAAAAAGAGAGCCTGGCAGGCTCCCTTGGATGATTATTTTGTTGCCGGAAAAGTTGTCGGAAAAGTGAAATCAAGATGCATCTGCACACGGCAGATGTTGATTCTGTTCCTCTGCCTTCCGAAGTAACATTCGGAAAAAGATGAGCGCTCCAAGCCCCATCAGGATATACAGACCAGCCATCGCATAGGAGGGCAGAAAGGCTCCAATAGTTAACCCAATACTGCCGAGGAGGGCAGCAACGTTGTAACTCAACCCGTCAGCAGCCATATAGGCAGCACGGTCCGAATCTGGAATCATACCCGCGAGCATGACCAGACGAACAGGGGCGTACATCAATTCTCCAATGGTCAGCAATATAGCGGAGAAGATAAGTAACCAGGCCCAGTTGCTGAAAGCAAGTACGGTGAAACCTGCGGTATAGAGGAGCATACCGACAGTCATGATAGATCGGGACTGGAAGCGACCTATCCATTTGGAGAATGGAATGGCAACTAAGGCGACCAGTACGGTGTTGATGACCATGATGAGGCTGAACATATGCAAACCTGAGATATCTGAGCCGAACAGTTGAGCGGTGAATTCTTTTTTTAGACGAACAGCGATGTATTTATCCAACTGAAATTCCAGGGAGACTGCAAGTACCGTAGCCGTGAAAAATATCATGAAACGTTTGTCCTGAAAGACGGCCCAGTACGTTTTCAGTATGTTCCTCTGGATGGGAGCATCGGCCTCCAATGCTCTGGTGGATGGGCCGGAATTATTGGATTGATCTTCACAATCGTAAACGCGTTTATCCATTGTTTCACGAATCATAAAGATCAAAATAAACAGGGTAGCTAGGCTTTCAAGGCATACCAGACTGAACAATAGGAAACGAAATGATTCGAAAAATAGTCCGCCCATCAGTGCGCCAAAGGTTACAGCAACGTTTGTTGTCCAATATTGCAATCCATATACATAATGACGTTCATGTTCACTGCTCACGTCGACAATCATGGCATTAGCAATCGGCACGGTGATCCCTGAACTGAGACTACTGAGCAGAAACATGAGACAAGTGACAATGATCGAATCCATCCAGGGCGAATTGGCGATGGCCAAGCCGAGTAGAGCCATGACCTGGAGACTTTGTGCGATCACCATCAATTTCTTCCGTCCAATCCGGTCAGACCAATATCCTGCCCACAATCCCACAATCATGGACGCCACAATATTGACAGTCAGCAATAACCCTGCCAAACCTGCGCCAATCTGAATACTCAGATAGATCGCCATGAATGGAATGATGGACTTTTGGGTCAGATCCGTGAAAAAATCAGTAATGATACGTATCCTGATGTTAGGGTGCAAATCGGCGTATTTCATAAGTCGTTTTTCTTCCTTCCCACTGGTCATGTTGATGTTACTGAGTATAATGGAGGAAAACCTGAAGAAAAACAGTAGAAGTATCCGGATGGATTTCGTATTTTAGCAGAAGGGAGGACATATATGGACGTATCAGAACATTACATTCAACTGCGATTAAACTTTCCACATGTGCATGATGAACAAGAAGTATATACAACGGTAGGTGAACTCGCCGATTTTTTATGTTGTACTATGCGCAACATGAACCTCATTATGAACAAATTCAAGGAGAACGGGTGGGTCAGGTGGAACCCGCAGCGTGGCAGGGGCAAAAAATCGATGCTGGTATTTTACATCCCGTTGCTTGAAGTGGCGCGTGAACGGTTCGATTATCTATTGAGTGGCAACAGGATGGAGGACGCCTATGAACTGGCCGCCGCTTTGCCAATTACGATGCGAGAACATCTGATGCAGCAAATGCAGACTCAATTCGGTCTGCGTTCGAATGAAGGGGACAGAGGGCGAGTGGATACTTTGCGAATTCCGCAGAATACACCTTTTAAGACTCTCGACCCAACGCAGACGGGGATGTGGGGAGAAGTTTTCATCATTGCAGAGGTCTTTGATCGTCTGGTTCGTTATCATGCTGAACGCCAAGTATGTGAGCCGAGTCTGGCTATAGCATGGGAGAGTCATGAGGACGGAAGGGAATGGACCTTTTATCTGCACAAAGGCATACCTTTTCACCATGGAAGGATACTGGATGCAGAGGACGTGAAGTTTACCTTTGATCGCATTATCTCTGACAAGAGTAACCCGTGCAGGCCTCTGTTTAGTTCCATTGGGAGCATAGAAGCGTATGACCAGTTGACTGTACGTTTTGTGTTGAATAAGCCCAACTTCATGTTCCCGGATCTAATGAGTAGTATGTCTGCATCTATCCTGCCTAGAGATGTGGAGATGAACCCGCTCCATCCGATTGGAACAGGACCTTATCAATTGACTCGTCATGATTCGAAGCTGCTCGTGCTTGAGGTGTTCCCTACCTATTTCAGAGGGCGGGCTTATGTGGATCGCGTTGAAGTGTGGCAGCTCCCCCACTCGGGAAAAGCGGAGTCCATCATCAAACATGATTTATTTCCGGATGTACAACCTCGTGCTGTACAGCATGAGATGCAGGGCGGAGTGTATATGACGTTTAATATGCAAAAGGAAGGGCCGCAGCATGATGTGAATTTTCGCCGGGCTGTTCAACAGCTATTGAATGCGCAGGAGTTGTCGGAAGCACTCGGAAGCCCGAACACGCAGGCTGCTTATAGTCTGATTCGAGGACGAGTACAGAAGCAACATCTTACGGAGGGTGCGGATCAAGGGGAGCTATGGAAACAGCAATCGGAACAATCGGATGGTTCGGTCACACCTGAAACAGTACTTTCTGTCGAGACCTCACTGGCGCGGGCCTCAGTATTATTGCGTCGTAGCTCTTACCAAGGGCAAAGTTTAAGTCTGTGGGTGGAAGAAGGAGAGAAGATGGAGGCAGATATGGTCTGGTTTGCAGAGAGATGTAAACAGATTGGCCTACATATTAACATTATCCCGGGAGATCCGGTTCATGCAGTCTATCAAGATGGATTCAGGGATTGTGATCTGATCTATACGGGAGAAGTGTTCGATGATCATATCGTGCTGAGTCTGGTGACGATGTATACCTTCCAGAACACGTTATTCCTGATTGCGATGAATGATTACCGGAGACATGAACTGGAACAGGAATGTGGACGAGTGGTCATGATCCAGGAACCTGCGGAGCGGTTGAGTAGATTGATTCGGCTAGAAGATCGACTGATTCAGGAGGCGTTGCTTCTGCCCACATACAGCTTCAAGGAAGAACACGCCCATCATGATTCGTTGCGAGATTATCGTCTTGCGGGGTATGGTCTGCCTGATCTGCGCAGATTGTGGGTGAAGAGAAGCCCTGGTGCCGAGGAAGAGGACACGAGTTATCCGGTGTATATTCCGTTGTGGTAGGTATGGCTACCACAACGGAAATGAAGCAAGTGTTCTCTATATAAATTGAATTAAACATTTATACAAAACGGAGAGGACAGAAATAACCTGAAGAATCAGAGCGTTCGCCTTTATCCCCGGATTTTCCCTTTATGAAAAGAAATCAAAGAAATCTGGGGATAACAGCGATCAGAAGGTTGTTCTGTCATCGGAGTGACCAGTGTAAACATTCATTAGTTTAATTTATATAGGTTCTGATTATTTACGAAACCCTAATGAATTCAATAGGCTTTGTCCCCGGTTCAAGCAACAAAGGAATGGAGATGGATTGTGCAACTTCTGATGATTCATTCAGGGTGAACGTATATGTGATCTTCAGACCGAATAACACAAATTCGACGGAGAACGTATCTTTTCCGGTGTATTCCATGGGCATTTCAATGGCGTTAAAGGTTGCCTGCAACCCGTCCGTTGTCTCCTGAATAGACATCTCGCCATAACCAGGATGCGTGTAAATACCCGCATAAGCGGTGTAAGGACGATCACAAGGTGTAATGTGAGGTTCTTCAATTTTTTCCTCAACGGCAGTGTCTGGTTGAATAGGTACTTCCAAAGGATTCTCCGGATTAGCCTCCGTGTCTGCTGATTCTTTCCCCATTAATTTTCTTAATTTGGAACTCCAATTAACGGGCTCCAATCCAAGCAGTCGGTCCATGATATGAAAAGCAACCGTATACGGAATTATACTTCCGTGGGTATTGCTCAGAACCACGATTCCAATCTGCTCCTCTGGCAAAAAGGCAACTTGCGATGCAAAGCCATCAATAGCCCCACCATGATGAATCATGGCATGTCCACGATAAGGCTCAATCATCCAACCCAGACCATAGGTACTCACAGGCAGTTCTTGGCTTATGAACGGCGAATCACTGGGCATCTGAGGACTATGCATAATCTTCATCTGTTCCTTAGATATCAATGACGTTCCTTCCCATTGACCTTGATGCAATTGGAATTGAAGCCATGCAATCATATCGACTAGATTGCTGTTAATGGAACCAGCAGGTCCTATGGCATCAATGGCTCGAAAAGGTATTCTCGTATTCTGACCATCCTTCTCCATATAAGGGTAAGCATAGTCAGGCTGAAGTTGCATTTCTTCAACAGAGAACAGACTTGAGTTCATACCCAGCGGATTAAATAGGGTCTTCTGAACCATCTGCTCCCACGAAGTTTCATTGAGCTGTCCAACCAGATAACCTGCCGTCATGTACATTAGGTTCTGATACTGCCATTTGTTTCGGAAATCCTGATTCGGCTCCAGATACTGTAATGTACGAACAAGTTCTTCTCTTGTACGTGGGGAGTTGTACCATACCAACTCATGCCTTGGAAGACCCGAACGATGACACAGCATGTCGCGAATAGTTATACGTTCTGTTGCGATCGGATCGAACATCTGAAAATCTTTCATATAAGACTTCACAGGGGTATCCCAGTCGAGTATCCCCTGATCCACAAGCAGAGCAGCGGTTGCTGCGGTAAAGGCTTTGGTACTTGAACCGATGGCAAACAACGTATTAGGGGTAACTTCAAGTTTGGACTCCAGGTCACGATAACCGTAGCCTTTTTGCCAGACGACTTCATCCTTATGGATCACAGCCACCGCTGTGCCGACACCATTCCATAATTGAAGCTGCTCGTCGATGAATTCATCCAGTCCTTCCAGTGATGTGCGAAGCTTTGTTTTCGTCATACCTTTTCCCTCCCAATATTCAACAAAACGAATAATATCCTACAATTTACTATGCCTTTTCTGGATAAAGTTAACATCCTCCCCGAGACTGATTTTGCGTAGCAATGCCGTATTAACGGACTTCACCGATTGCTTGTCAAACTAGTCCGCATATATCGAACAAGTCCCTCATAACATGTACTAATCAAGTAGGGGTTCTGCTGCAAGCACAATCCTGAAGTGAAAACATGTGCTAAAGGGGATGATGTCATGCGCCGAATATCATGGATGCTTGCCATGGTATTGGTCTTATCGGCCTTACTTGCCGCCTGCGGGAAGAAGGATGCGGCAGCTGTGGTCAAAGATCTGAACGAAGTCGTAGGAGAGATGGAAAGTTACCAGGGGGCAGGCGTGATGACGCTGCATACCGGAGATACGCCGCAGCAGTACAAGGTCGAGGTATGGCATCAGAAGCCTTCCTATTATCGTATTGCGTTAACGAATGCCAAAAAGGATGTAACACAGATTGTACTGCGTAACGATGAAGGTGTATTTGTTTTGACGCCGAGCCAGAACAAAAGCTTCCGTTTTCAGAGCAATTGGCCAGATAACCAAGGACAGGTATATCTCTATGAAACATTGATTCGGAGCATTACGGGAGATACAACCCGTCAGTTTGCGGATGAGAAGGAGAGCTATGTTTTTGATGTAGCTGCCAATTATAATACACATGCACTCGTCAGACAGAAGATCTGGCTGAACAAAAGCGATTATGCACCTAAACAGGTGGAAGTATCCGACTCCAATGCCAATGTTGTGGTCGATGTGAAATTTGACTCCTTCAAATTTGGGACTGAATTTGAGAAAGATGCCTTTGACATGCAACGTAACATGTCAGCAGCTACAGAAGAAGGTGGCAAAACAGGAACGGACTCCGGTGTGACTCCTGCGGAGCAAACCGGTAATGAGAGCGGTAAAGAACCTGCCAATCCTCAGACTGCGCCGGAACCTGACGGAGCTGTCACTGATGGACAGACAGGTGTAGGTGGGGACACAGAGCAGCAAGGTACAGAAGGTGCTGCAACAGGTCAGGAAGGCGAAGAGCCAACACTCGCAGAACCGGAAGGGGCAGACAGCTTCGGCGTGATTCAGCCAACCTATGCGCCGGAAGGTGTGCAGCTCAAGGATGATCAGATTCTGGAAGAGGCGGGAGACTATTCGGTTATGCTTCGTTATGAAGGAATATATAATTACACCATATTCGAAGCCAGACCGCAGGATCGAGCTGTGTCGCTTGCTCCATCCAGTGTAGTGGATCTTGGATTCACACTGGGGATGATCAGCGGAGATGCATTGAAGACACTGACATGGATGACAGATGGTATAGAATATCGGATCACCAGTGCAGACCTGCCTCAGAACGAAATGGTACGCATTGCAACTTCGATGCAGGAAGAGTCAGGCAAATGATTTTTGAACAAATGAACGAATAGTAGCATAAACATAAGGAATGCTAAGAAGCATCGGAGACCCGTTCTCCGGTGCTTTGCTTTGATGTAAGACAGGTATTCATCTGGCGCCGTTTTTCTTACTCGATACACCCAATAATGCAAAATGCGCTTCTACGCAGAGGGAACCGGGTAAATAATCGATATAAGCAGATTTTGCTGGGGTGGAAAAGTGGAATTTAACCCTGCCAATCTCGCTTATTGGTCTTCTTCTGTGTTCGCATTTGTTCCTCAAACGGCGCACCTTACATCTGTTTTTGAATGCGAAACTTCGGTTCATTTGACAGTCACATGCTGGAGCATTACGATGGAGTCTGACGTGAGCCGGATTAAGATGATTAGAGAAGGTGACTTAACGTGCAAGGACAATATCGGCCGACCCAAGCGGACATCAATTTGGATCATTTGTGTACTAACGTAGAAGCTTTCCGCGAGGCATTGCCTCAGGGCATGAAATTCCTCGCCTGTGTGAAGGCCAATGCCTATGGACATGGAGCGGTGGAGACGGCTAGAGAACTGGAACGAGTGGGTGTGGATTACTTAAGTGTGGCTTTTCTTGACGAAGCTCTGGAACTGCGACAACATGGGATTACGATTCCAATTCTGGTACTGGGTTATACGCCGCCTGAAGGGATCGCTGTTGCATGGCAACATGATGTGACCGTCACACTGTTCAGCAGGGAAGTGCTTGACGCCATTCGACATCTGGATGCGAGCACATTCGCTAACAAACTGAAGGTTCATATTAAAATCGACAGCGGCATGGGCCGATTAGGTCTGTTGCCTGGCGATGAGGCATTGGCTTTCATTCAGGAAGTAGCTTCGCTCAATCAGGTGATGCTGGAAGGCATGTTTACCCATTTTGCCAGAGCAGATGAAGAAGACAAAACCTATACACTGGAGCAGTATAGACGGTTCCAAAGCGTGGTTCATGCGCTCAGGGATCAGGGATGTTCCATCCCGATTATACATACGGCGAACAGCGCCGCTGCCATTGATACACCGGAATTGTCCTATGACATGGTACGTGTGGGAATAAGCCTGTACGGACTGTATCCTTCGGCTGAGGTGAATCATCAGGTGGTGAAGCTGTCCCCGGTATTGACGCTGAAGACAAAAGCGGTTCTGGTCAAAACACTGCCACCCCATTGGGGGATCAGTTACGGAACCCGTTATTTTACGCAAGGGTACGAACGAATAGCGACCCTGCCGCTCGGATATGCAGACGGATTCTCCAGAATGCTGACAGGTAAAGCACAAGTGCTTGTACGCGGCCGCCGCGTCCCTGTCGTCGGTACGATCTGCATGGATCAGTGTATGGTGTCGTTACAATCTTTCGCGGAAGAGGCGGAAGAAATTCAAGTCGGCGAAGAGGTTGTCCTCATCGGTCATCAGTCTGGTGGCGTAATAACCGCAGACGAGGTGGCATCCCAGCTCGGTACGATTGCTTATGAAGTGATCTGCATGATGGCGCACCGCATTCCGCGGGTATATACCCGCGGGGGAGCAGTAGTCGCCAAAATTAATCCACTTTTGACATCCTGACAGGTAAACTGGACGTCATTCCCAATAAACTTTTTTTCAGAACAGAAGGAAAACTGTCGGAGCATCTCGAATTATGTATGACGGTAAGGATTTAATTCCTGAATTGAGATGTTTGGTCTGTACGAATATTGTTCCCCGTGTTTATAATGGAGTACAGCATACTTGATATACTCGGGGCATATATATTCCTTTGTATAAAAGTTCTGGAAAAACGTAATACTGGTTCACAATGGCGAAAGGTTTGTGGGGGTGGAAGAAAGGTGGCCAACTTGCAGAACACCAAGCGGATCATGATCAGTTTACCTGATTATCTTTTGCAGGAAGTGGATGGCATCGTAGCGCTGGAGAATTCCAACCGCAGCGAATTGATTAGGCAGGCTATGAAGCTGTATTTAACGGAGCGTAAGAAACGTTACATCCGTGAAACGATGCAGCGAGGGTACATGGAGATGGCAAAAATTAATCTGACCATGGCATCCGAAGCCTTTCATGCGGAGGAAGATGCGGACAGCACTCTGGACCGCTTAGTTAGCGGGGTGTAGACATTGATCGTAAAACGTGGTGACGTTTTTTTTGCGGATCTTTCTCCCGTTGTCGGTTCCGAGCAAGGTGGAGTCAGGCCGGTTCTGGTGATCCAGAATGATATCGGCAACCGGTTCAGTCCAACTTGTATTGTGGCGGCTATCACCGCCCAAATCCAGAAGGCAAAGCTGCCAACGCATGTTGAAATTGATGCGGCGGCACACGGCTTTGACCGGGACTCGGTTATTTTGCTCGAACAAATACGGACGATTGATAAACAGAGGCTGACTGACAAGATTACCCATCTGGACGAGGAGACCATGAAACTGGTCAACGAAGCCTTACAGATCAGCCTTGGTTTAATCGATTTTTAAGGCAGCAACCAGTGTCTTGTACGCTGCTCTGCCGTCCGTTGGCAATGGATGTTCCTGTAAGGGAACACACTGAATTCAGACTGTAACCAAAAGAGCGTATGACAACCTTCGGGCTGTTATGCGCTCTTTTGATTAAAGCTTGATGAAAGCGTAGAACATTGGCGATCTTTTCGTTATAATGAAACCTGAGAAACCGTTTACCGGAAAGACCTATATATAGAGGTGGAGGAGACATATGAGCATTTACATCAATCAGGAGAAACTTCAATTTCATTTACAGACCCGTGAGGCCAGTTACGTATTTCAGGTACTGCCTTCAGGATATTTGGTGCATTTGTATTATGGCAAAAAATTACGTGACACCGATCTGAGCTGGTTGCATGTTCGTACAGAACGAGCATCTTTCAGTCCGAACCCGGTACCAGAGGATCGTACAATCTCGTTCGATACGTTGCCAGTAGAATTACCAGTGTATGGCACGAGTGATTTTCGTAATCCTGCAATCCAATTGGAACTTGAGAATGGCTCAACGGTTTCGGAGTTTACGTATACAGGCCATCGATTGGTCAAAGGAAAGACAGCGCTTACTGGATTGCCAGCAACATATGTTGAATCCGATGACGAAGCAGAGACACTGGTTATTGAGTTGGAAGACCGCGTCGCTGGTATCAAAATAGAGCTTTCTTATACAGCCTTTACGGCATTTAATGCGATTACACGCTCCATGCGTATCGTTAATGAGAGCGCTACCTCAGTGAATGTGGTGCGTGCGCTCAGTTCTTCTGTTGATTTCCCGCATGCGGATTATGAATTGTTGCAATTGTCAGGTGCATGGACACGGGAACGTGATATCGTTCGCAGACCGCTTGCGTCAGGCCTTCAAGGGATTGAGAGCCGTCGCGGTTCAAGCAGTCACCAGCAGAATCCCTTTATTGCGCTGATGACACCAGGCACGGATGAAGACCAAGGTGAAGTTTACGGATTCAGTCTCGTTTATAGTGGCAGCTTCACCGCACAGGCTGAAGTGGATCAGTTCCACACCACCCGTGTATCGCTCGGGATCAACCCGTTTGAGTTCAGCTGGAAGTTGGAGCCACAGGAAGCGTTCCAGACACCTGAGACGGTTATGGTGTACTCGGCTGCAGGTTTGGACGGCATGTCACAGTCCTACCACGAATTGTATCGGGAGCGTCTTGCGCGTGGTAAGTTCCGTAATGCGGAACGTCCGGTTCTGGTCAATAATTGGGAAGCAACCTACTTTGGATTCAATGCAGATAAGATTGAACAGATCGCTCGTGCTGGACAGAAGCTGGGTATTGAGCTGTTTGTTTTGGATGATGGCTGGTTTGGACACCGGGACAGTGACAACTCCTCGCTGGGCGACTGGATTGTAGATAAGAACAAATTGCCACAGGGACTGGATGATCTGGCTAACCGGGTAACAGGTCTGGACATGCAGTTCGGATTGTGGTTTGAGCCTGAGATGATCTCACCAGACAGTGAGCTGTATCGTGCGCACCCAGACTGGTGTCTGCATGTGCCTGATCGTCGCCGGACAGAAGGACGTCAACAATTGGTACTCGATTTCTCTCGTCAGGATGTACGTGATGAGATCGTGCGCATGTTAACAGACGTACTTGGTTCTGCACCAATTACTTATGTGAAATGGGATATGAACCGGAATATGACGGAAGTGGGTTCCGCGTTGCTTCCGGCAGATAGACAGCGTGAGACCGCGCATCGTTACATGTTGGGATTGTATGACGTCATGGAACGAATCACTTCGGCGTTCCCGAATATTCTGTTCGAGAGTTGTTCAGGTGGTGGTGGTCGCTTCGATCCAGGTATGCTGTATTACATGCCACAGACGTGGACAAGTGATAACACGGATGCTATATCCCGTCTGCGGATTCAGTACGGTACCAGTCTTGTGTACCCGGTGAGTTCCATGGGATCGCATATCTCAGCTGTACCAAATCATCAGGTGAACCGGATCACTTCGCTTGAGATTCGGGGACATGTTGCGATGTCGGGCAACTTCGGGTACGAGCTGGACCTGACGAAATTCACTGAGGAAGAGAACGAGATCGTGAAAGCACAGGTAGAGCTGTACAAGGAGATCCGTGGAACAGTTCAATATGGAACATTCCGTCGCTTGCTCAGTCCGTTTGAAGGCAATGAGACAGCGTGGATGTTTATTGCACCGGACGGAAGCGAAGCCGTGGTTTTCTACTTCCGCGTGCTCTCTGAGCCTAATGCGCCACTTCAGCGCCTGAAGCTGAAAGGATTGGACCCTAATGCGGATTACCGTCTGAAAGGCGGATCGGAGACCTTTACCGGCGATGCCTTGATGTATGGCGGTATTTCGGTAGGCAGCACATCAGGAGACTATCTGAGCGAACTGTTCCGGTTTGAACGCATCTAGATAAGTGAACTACATTTTATTTACACGGATACTACGATGACAGAACAACCTTCCAATCGCTGTTATCCCCAGATTTTTCGATTCCCTTTTCTCAAAGGGAAATCCGGAGATAGCGTATGCTTCCGATGTAGCTTTCTTTCAGAAAGCTTTTAGACGAGTGTATGCTTTCGAAGTAGCTTTCTGCAGAAAGCTTGTAGCTTCGCTTTTTCAGGTTTTTTCTGTCCTCTCCGTTATCGTGTAAATGAGCAGTTTCACTTATTAGATTGCTATTTTATTTAAAGTTTTAAAAAAAGGGAGGACCGAGGAGCGTCGTATTGACGTTTTTCGGTCTTTTTTTGCCGTAATGGGGAAGGCTGGAGGATAACATGATTCTGTCAGAACTTGTATGCTTGCGGATTGATGGAAATCTGGACGTGATTCTGTGATAATATAGGGTAGAGTGGAAGAAACAAATGGTTCAACTATACTGTAATTACAGCAGCAAAGCTGCCCTGAAATGATTGTAACGAACGATTCAGGAAGGAAAGAGGGATTTATTTTGTCTGAACAGGAAACGGTTCTGGAACCCAATGAAGAAACAATAAAGGCAGAACGCCATGAACGAATCATCAAACAGGTAGCCAAGGAACTGTCACTGTCCTTGAAGCAGGTCCGCACAACGTCGGAGCTTCTGGACGAAGGCAATACGATTCCATTTATCGCCCGCTACCGTAAAGAAATGACTGGAGAGCTGGATGAGAACCAGCTGCGATCGATTGAAGAACGCATTGTTTATCTGCGCAATCTTGAGGATCGCAAATTGGAAGTCATCCGTATTATAGAGGAACAGGGCAAGCTGACCGGAGAACTGAAGAACTCCATTACCCAAGCTGTGAAGCTGCAGGAAGTGGAAGACTTGTATCGTCCGTTCCGTCAGAAGCGGAAAACACGTGCCAGTGTGGCTAAGGAAAAAGGTCTTGAGCCCCTTGCTGTATGGATCTGGGGTCAACCGAAACAAGGAGATGCACTCCAGGAAGCTGCGAAATATATCAATGCTGAACTGGGTGTAGAAGATGCGGAGGCTGCGCTTCAGGGAGCCAAAGACATTCTCGCGGAGAACATCGCAGACGATGCTGCCATTCGTGCCTGGATTCGTCGGTACACCTTGGATCACGGCATGCTGACTTCGGAAGCGAAGGATGCTCAAGAGGAGTCCGTGTACGAGAATTATTATGATTACCGCGAATTAGCCAAAAAGATGCCTCCACACCGTATTCTCGCGATTAATCGCGGTGAACGTGAGAGTATTCTGAAAGTCGGCCTGGACGTACAGGCAGAACCGGCCCATCGCCATATGGAAGGACAGATCATTCGTGGTGCTTCTGCCGTGCAGGATATCCTGCGTGATGTGATTGAAGATGCATACAAGCGGTTGATTGCGCCTTCCATCGAGCGCGAAGTTCGTGGAGAGCTCACGGAAAAAGGTGAAAACCAGGCCATATCGGTATTCTCGGCCAATCTGCGTAATCTGTTGCTTCAACCGCCGATTCATGGCAAACGTGTGCTGGGTGTCGATCCTGCCTATCGTACGGGTTGTAAACTGGCTGTAGTAGATGATACGGGCAAGATGCTGGAAGTGGCTGTGACCTACCCAACGCCACCACACAACAAGAAACGTGAAGCTGCGGAAGTATTCCATCGCATGATCAAGCAATATGATATCGGACTGATCGTCATTGGTAATGGTACCGGATCCCGTGAAACGGAGCAATTTGTTGCCGAGATCATTCAGGAGAACGGTGATGAAAGTCTTGTGTATCTGATTGTTAACGAAGCAGGCGCGAGTGTATATTCTGCATCCAAGCTGGCCCAGGAAGAATTCCCTGATCTGGATGTTGCGGAGCGCAGTGCAGCTTCCATTGCTCGTCGGGTACAAGACCCGCTGGCGGAGTTGGTTAAGATTGATCCAAAAGCCATTGGCGTGGGTCAATATCAGCATGACGTATCCCAGAAGGTTCTGGAAGAAAGCCTGAAGGCTGTCGTGGAATCCGCAGTTAACCATGTGGGTGTGGACGTGAATACGGCATCACCTTCGTTGCTGTCATATGTTGCCGGAGTTAACGCTACGATTGCCAAAAACATCGTGAAGTACCGTGAAGAAAATGGCCGGTTTACGAACCGCCGTCAGCTTCAGAAGGTGCCACGTCTGGGTGCCAAAACCTATGAGCAGTGCGTAGGATTTATGCGTATTGGTGAGGGCGAGAACCCGCTGGACCGTACACCTATTCACCCTGAGTCTTACAAGGTAGTGGATCAGCTGTTCAAGGAGCTTCAGGTTTCACTGGACAAGCTGGGCAGCAAGGAACTATCGATATTACTGTCAGAGCAACAGCCAGAACAATTGGCCGTGAAACTGGACGTAGGTGTGCCTACATTGCGTGACATTCTGGACAGCTTGCAGCGTCCGGGGCGTGACCCGCGTGAAGAAATGCCGTTGCCAATCTTCCGTACAGATGTATTGAAAATTGAGGATCTGGTGGAAGGCATGGAGCTGCAAGGTACAGTTCGGAATGTTATTGATTTTGGTGCCTTTGTTGATATTGGGATCAAGAGTGATGGGCTTGTCCATATCTCACAGCTCAGCAACGGGTATGTTAAACATCCGATGGATGTTGTATCTGTCGGAGATAATGTAACGGTCTGGGTTATGAATGTGGATACCAAAAAAGGCCGTGTCGGCCTTACGATGAAAAAGCCTGCTTCTGCGCAACAGTCTTCTTAAATAGTAGGATTGGAGAACAGCCTTCCCTAACCAGGAAGGCTGTTTGTTGTCGACAGGAATAGTCCCGTTGTCCGTCCTAATTCCTCTAGTAAGTACGGTGGGCAATATGTGCATTTTCTTAAAGTACGTGTTCAAAAGGCCATCCTTCGTAATCCAATGCAGACTTTTATGAACAACCTCTTAAAGTTCGTTCTCCGCGCTGCGTGGTGTGCCATTTGCTGGTTTGTTACGATAAAAGAACCAGCATTCGTTCAGCAACTTGATTTGCCGGCTGTCCTTTTTGTGAAATGCACGCATCAGTTGATTGCAAAGCCATTGAGGCAAGGGTATCTCCTCCTCTTGCATAATTCATCTGTACGTTAGCATATGTGGCAATAGCCTGGACTGTGCGGGATAAGTGGAGGCCTCCGGCAAATCAATGTCTCGTTGACTCAAAAAAAAGCACAAATCCCAATTCAGGGAAATGTGCTTTTTGTTCTCATCATTATAAAATGATACCTGCGTTCAATTAGAGAGCTTCCATCTCTTCTTCATACCATTGTTCCAATTGGGCCTGAAGAGCCCGGATTTCGGTAAGCAGAGAAATCAAAGGATAATGGCTTTCACGTAGTGCTGCAAAAGATTCTTCAAGCGAATTGATATAATCAAGGCCGCCGATGATAGTAAGATTTTCGTTTAGGAGATCGAGGCTGTCACATTCGGCGATCGCCCAAGGCAGGACAGGCACATCTGCTGCAGTGAGTTTATCAATTTCCTTGTGCAGGCGCAGGTTGAGCGCACTGAGTTGATAGGCGTAATCTGCCGGCATTTCCACGAACTGCAATTGTTGTTCCTGCTGCAGGATGACATAGCGCATTGTAGGCATAACGAGTAATAATCTCCCCTCATACATTCTACTTGACAGTGTAGCCTACGAAACGGTTAAAATTCAAGTATTATGCCGGAAAAACAAATGCTCCGAGGGGGTGCAAGGAGAGATACCGATGGAAAATGAGGAATTGCAACAATGGATTGAACAGGTATCACTGGATCATTTCGGAGTACCGTTCACCCATGAAGCGTTGTTTAACAGTCGCCTGACCACGACGGGTGGGCGTTATATGCTCAAAAGTCACCGGATTGAGATCAATCCGCATCAACTCGAAGCCTATGGGCGAGATGAGGTTGAGAAAATCATCAAACATGAGCTGTGTCACTATCATCTGCATATTCGTGGGCGCGGCTATCAGCATCGTGACCCGGAATTCAAGGCTTTATTGCAGAAGGTAGGCGGCTCGCGTTACTGCCAATCACTTCCTGACGGTAAAGGCAGAAAGCCGCTGCCATATCGTTATAAGCTGGTGTGCAAGAGCTGTGGTACGGAATATTTGCGCAAGCGGAAAATAGATCCGAAGCGTTACCGTTGTGGTCGTTGCGCGGGAAAACTGGGCCTTCAGAATATCTGATGTGTGTATCATTCAATGTATTAAAGAAAGTGATGGTAGGGATGTTGACTTGGATTATTAATCATGATAAATTAATCTTATTCAAGTTAATTTTCCCTGATAGCTCAGTTGGTAGAGCACTCGACTGTTAATCGAGTTGTCACAGGTTCGAGCCCTGTTCGGGGAGCCATTTCTTGGAGAGATACCCAAGTGGCTATAAGGGGACCCTCTGCTAAGGGGTTAGACTGCGTAAGCGGTGCGAGGGTTCGAATCCCTCTCTCTCCGTTCTGAATTAAACTTCTCTGCAAAGGGATGAGAACCCTAAAGGTTCGTCGGAGCATAAGCTTCGTTAGCAATACTTCGCAGTCTCGAACGAAGTGAGAGTATCCCTCTCTCTCCGTTCTGATTCACCAAAAAATCCTCTTCACATTAGACCGGTTAACGATCAGTGTGAAGGGGATTTTTTACGTTTATTCATCTTTGCTTATCCCTTGTATACGCTTCTGCTTAAAGTGAAATGCTCAACACCTCGTATAAACCTTTCTTGCCTGCTTCCGTCACTTCGACAGAGCGACTTCCTGTTTTTTGACGAATCCAGTCCAGTTCTGATAATCGATGTCTGAGTTGTTCCCCAAGCATACCTGAGAGATGATGACGGCGTTCGCTCCAATCCAGACATTTGCGAGCGATGGCCCGGCGTGATCCTGGCTGCATCTGAAGTTTAATTCCAAACGTAGTGAACCACTGTATTCCTTTCTCTGTAACTTGATAATCCTTGCTATGTGCCTCTTCGGGCTCTGAAAGATAACCCTTCTGTACTAAGGCTTCACAGAGCGAGATTCCCAATTTTCCGGCCAGATGACCATAACAGGTCCGTGCATAACTCAGTTGTTGAAGCTGATCGGATTGTTTGAGAGAGCGGATCTGAACAGGCGGAGCAATACTGGCGATCGTTTCAATCAGATTAGCAATTTCTTTGTTTGCAAGACGGTAGTATCGATGGCGTCCTTGTTGTTCAACTTCAAGTAATCCTCCCGCTACGAGTTTAGCTAGATGGCTGCTTGCCGTCTGGGGAGTGACACTTGCCATATGAGCAAGCTCACCTGCGGGCAACGCCCGGCCATCCAGTAAGGATGACAGAAAAATAGCGCGGCTTGGATCAGCGATTAACGACGCAATAACAGTAATATTCGGATATACATTCATACTTCGATCATATCTGAACTATTACTGTATTACAATCCAGTTGTATCGTCCCATATCGGTCAGATTGAGCTTATAAATCATTGGAATTGGAACAGGAGAGATACAGGATGAAAAAGATAACGAAACAGGACTTTGCTACAGGGCAGTTGTCCGAGAGTCCAGCAGTGATTCAACATGAAACGATTAATCCCAGTATTTTATATTATGGTACGCCTGTATTGCTGCTAAGCACATTAAATGAGGATGGGTCAACCAACCTGTCACCATTATCCTCATCTTGGGCGCTGGGGGATTGTTTGGTTCTTGGTCTAGGTATACAGGGCAAAGCCTATGAAAATCTGAGTCGACACCCTGAGTGCGTGATTAATCTGCCAGATGCGACCATGTGGAGACAGGTTGAGGCATTGGGTCGTTATACGGGAGTTACCCCGGTTCCTGAGGATAAACGGCAGATGGGCTATGAATATTGTCATGATAAATTCACTGTAGCTGGACTGACATCTGAATGCTCGGTTCAGGTGGCTCCAGATAAAATAGTTGAATGTCCGCTCCAGATTGAAGCGGCAGTACAAAACATTCGTATTCCCGAACATACACCGTTCATGGCGATTGTCGAAGTGAAAGCGTTAAAGGTGCACGCGCACACAAGGCTAATATCTGGACCGAACAAGATTAATCCAGAGGAATGGCATCCGCTGATATATAATTTCAGACATTATTACGGATTGGGAGAGAGACAAGGGGAAAATTTCCGGGCAGAGAATTGACCTGGACGGAAGTTCTTTATTAGTCATGTAAAGATTGGGTAATAGTAAAGATAGACTAATGTAAGCATATACATAATGAAAGAGGTGATGTGCATGGAAGTGGAATATTTGATGCGTGTACTCATAGCTGGAATATGTGGTGTGCTAATCGGATATGAGCGCAAGAATCGAATGAAAGAGGCGGGAATTCGTACTCATTTTGTGGTCGCTGTCGGTGCTGCCCTGATGATGATTGTGTCCAAATACGGATTCCAGGATCAGGCTGGCTGGGACAATCTGTCTCTTGATCCTTCAAGGATCGCTGCACAAGTCGTTAGTGGTGTGGGGTTCATTGGAGCGGGCATGATCTTCACACAGCGTCACACGGTCAGGGGATTGACCACAGCGGCTGGCATATGGGCTACGGCAGGCATGGGACTTGCTGTGGGTTCAGGTCTGTATTGGACGGGTGCAGGCGTGACACTGCTTATTGTCGTGGCACAGATGTTACTGCATAGACCCACACGCTGGCTGGTATCCGGCCGAACAGAGACGTTAACCATCCATCTGCAAAATGAGGGAGAGGCCCTGAAGACTGTTTTGGCACTGCTGGGACAGGAGAAGATCTCGGTCATCGGATTTAAGACTGAACAGCAAACAAGCACAGACTCCGTGGAAGAGACTGTACTTGAGTTCACGTTGCAACTGCCGGGTTCATACCGGGGCGAGCAACTGATTATTTTGTTACAGGACGTGCCTCACGTTCGATCTGCGGAGTTAAAATGAAGCGAACCTGCATGGCTCAACAGGCGGCCATGCAGGTTCAGTGCTTAATTCAGTATGGGTTCAATTACTGACCTTCTCCGACAATCGTTTCTGGACGGGACACCGGTTTACCTTCAAGCAGGCACTCGATGGCATGGGCAACACCGTGCTCCACATTGGTCAGCGTTATGGCTTTGGCTAATGCCTGAATTTCGGGTTCGCCATTACCCATGGCGATGCCGAGTCCTGCCATTTTTAACATGGAGACATCGTTGAAGTTATCACCGATCGCTACTGTATCTTCCATGGAGATGTTCAGGTGAGCCGCCAGTTTGGTGAGGGCATTACCTTTGGATACGTCCGGGTGCTGCATTTCGAAGTTATGCTCAAAGGATACAACCATGGCGACATCGGATCGGGATGCGAAGTATTCTCGTCCTGTCTTTACTTTGTCCGGATTCATGGAGAAGGCCATAATATTATAGACGTAGGCTTCTGCCGGAATTTCCAGATGGCTGTTTACGCGGTGATAGTCTTTTTTGTCATAGTGTTTCTTGATGGAGCGAATCATGCGTGCAATGTCCTCACCAGGGTTCGAACCAAGAACACGTTCCATCTCGGCGAGCAAGGTCTCATGACTGCTACGCGGGGCATAGATGCCTTGTTGCGTTGAAGCCTCATAATAGACATCATGATCTTCCAGCCACTGCATGACGGAAGCTGCTGTATCACGCTCAAGCGGAAGATGGAATAAACGTTCACCGTCTGCATCATGAATTGTCGCTCCGTTAGAGCCGATAATTGGGGTTTTGATTCCGCCTTCGCGGCTGATGGTCACAACATCGGAATAGACACGTCCTGTAGCAATGGTAACCTTCATACCGGATTGCTGGGCCTTTTGGATGGCTGCGGCGTTCTCCGGGCTAATCTGGCTATCTCTGTTCAACAAAGTTCCATCTAAATCTGTGGCAAATAATTTCATATATTTACAACTCCTTATCATCTGTTGGTTCAGGAATGAGAATCTCAACCTGTTGTTCGGCTAGAAAAACAAGCCATTCTTTGGTTGGCCATTGATCCGTAATCAATACATCCACCAATGACCAGTCGGCAAAACGATAACCATAACGTCTATCAAACTTGGATTGATCTGCAAGAACAACAACCTTCTTGGCAGCTTTCATCATTTGGTGTTTAATTTTCCCTTCCTCTTCGGAAGCGCTGAAGCCATCCATGGTGATACCGCCAATACCGATAAAGGCTTTATCTACATAATAGTGGGAGAGGGTCTCAATAACAGAGGTACCGTAGACATAACGTTGTTCCTTATCTACTTTGCCTCCGAGCAAACGAATCTGGACAGCAGTGTGATTGGAGAGAAGATCAGCGGAATGAATCGAATTAGTAATGACGGTACAGGATTTGCCGTCTAAGTTCTCGGCACAGGCCTGCACAGTCGTGGAAGAGTCCAGAATAATGATCTCGCCTTGCCTTACAATAGCCGCAGCGAGTTTGCCGATGGCCCTCTTTTCCTCAGATACATCGAGTAAACGGTCTTTGTAGGATCTGAATTCTTGCGGAGGAGGGGGGAGAATCGCGCCGCCACGTGTTCGGATAATGGCATCCTGTTCCTCAAGCTTAATCAGATCCCTGCGTGCAGTATCCCGTGATACATCAAACAAGGCGACAATATCATCGGCTGAGATGCGATTGTGTTTGCGTAGATGTTCAACAATGAGCTGCATTCGTTCTTCTTGAAACAAACATGTCACCTCCGAGTGTATGGATGACCGTACTTATACTTATACTGATACTTTAATTATAAGTATTCTTAATGTGATTTGCAATATTATAAGTGAACGTAAGTTTTTATAAGTGTTTTAATGAATGGTTAACATTGTTCCTGCACGGGGATGACACTGGCATGAATGGGGAGATGGCTAATATTAGGGATCTGAAGAGCCGTGTGCCAAAGACAAAAACGCTTGAAAAATAAATTTTAAAAAAAGTATTGCAAGTTCAAATTGTCCTGTGGTATACTCATTCTTGTCGCCAAGAAAGACAACTTGTTATTAAGGCCCGTTGGTCAAGGGGTTAAGACACCTCCCTTTCACGGAGGTAACAGGGGTTCGAATCCCCTACGGGTCATATCTTCACCACCTCATGAGATCTACATTTTCGATGAGTAATCCTCAAAGTCATTGCTCTTATAGACAAGAATGAAGCATGGCACATCCGGTGAAGTTTACAGCAAGAGCCATTAGCTCAGTTGGTAGAGCACCTGACTTTTAATCAGGGTGTCGAAGGTTCGAGCCCTTCATGGCTCACCATTTTTACAATTTAATATGCGGTCGTGGTGGAATGGCAGACACGCTATCTTGAGGGGGTAGTGGGTGTATACCCGTGGAGGTTCGAGTCCTCTCGACCGCATCACAGCAACAATATAAGATAGACTTCTATGATCATTCATGGGAGTCTATCTTTGTGTTATACGATATGCATCATCCTGTTCCAGGCATATAAAGGCTGAGCATTCAGGAATAATGTGGTATAATTCAAGCAGATGAGTTGATTATTACGGTTGGAAGGCGGTTCTTGTATGCAGTCGATCTATGAGCGAATTGAACACCTGATTGCCGAACGAGGAATGACCAAGAAGGCTTTCTGCCAACAGCTGAAGATTAGCACAGGCAATCTGGGTGATTGGAAACGTGGCAAGTCTATTCCGAGTACGAATAAATTAATTGAGATTGCTTCGTTTTTTGATGTGAGCCTCGACTGGCTCATGATTGGACGTCCATCGAAGGAAGCGATGGTTCGGGAAAAACGGGAGGATTATTTTTTTGACGTTTTGCGGCAATTGAATTGCCAAGAAAGTGAATTATCGACTGTGGAACAGTCTTTTATCAGCGAATATATTGAGTTTACCCGTTACCGCAAATCCAAGGAAAGCAAGGATGCAGGCGACTATCGCTACAAACCTGAGAACAAATCAGAGAACGATTCTGAGGAAAACGAAGCTTAAGTGATATGAGCAGCATCCATAGACTGAATGTTCAAAAACCTCTGGACTAATCCGAACACACTCGGAGACAGTTCAGAGGTTTTTTTGTATTAACCATGCATGCTTCAAGCCCTTATTTTCGGAAGACAAGAGTTTCTTTGCCCAGCAGATGGGGGCGGAGTGTGTTCCAGATCTGAAGACACTGCTCCTGAAGCTCCCAAGCTGCCATGCCAAGGAGTCGAACGCCGATGCCTCCGGTTGCCAGCAAACTTGCACCTGCGAGCATCCGTCCATCTGGTGGCAGCGCGGATCTGACTTGCTCCAACTCCGCAGTACCAAGCCCCGGTGCGATCATCCACAACGCAGCGGTATGGGTATAGTGAAGGAGAGACGCGGAGTGTTTGGGATCATCGGTATCCGGTTCGAGTCCGAATCGATCCCAGACAGCCAGTTGTTCACCTTGCCATATCTCCGTCAAGCTACGGTAACGCTCGAATTGGAAAGCTTCTCCCCGATGAATCCGTCCGGCAGACCAGATATCTGCATAGGCCAGGATTGCCCTTTCTTCCAGCTCAAAGGTTACAGCGAGCGAAGAAGAACTTCCTTTGAAGGGAATGACGCATTCAGGGAAGTATTCCAGCGTGGCCCCCTTTCCCAACCGAAAGTGATGATTAACAGATGAGGGAATGGAAGGTGTAGGATGAAGTCTGGTAGCAGATGTGCTGCTCAGCATGACATGGGTGCCTTCACCTAATTCCCACTCGGAATGATAGTGATCCCCGTTAAGGACTCCGGGCGAGACGTCGGACGTGTACACACATAATTCGGTTCCGCCTCCGGGAGGTCGAAAGGATCGGCTAAACCGGAGTGGTGCGCTGTAATAACGATCAGTCATGACAGTTCGGTCGCCTTGAAAGGCAAAGGTAGCCCGAAGCTCGCTGCGGCGTGTGACGGGCGCACCTGCACTTTCTTTCCCATTTAGCTCTGTCCCCGTGGGGACAGAAGATGAATTAATGCGAGTGAGTGCCATGTTCATGGCTGTGTGAATGCAGATGTGCAGCGGAAGCATCGTCATCCATATATTGATGTTCGAGCCAGTGGACAATCTCGGATACACCTTCACCGCTCATTAGATTAGACATGACATAAGGGCGGCCTTCGCGTACCCGCTCGGTATCATTTTTCATAACTTCCAGGCTTGCTCCAACGTAAGGGGCAAGGTCGGTTTTGTTGATTAACAACAGATCTGAACGCGTGATGCCAGGACCGCCTTTGCGAGGAAGTTTCTCCCCTTGGGCAACGTCGATAATGTAGATGAACACATCAGCGAGTTCCGGACTGAATGCAGCAGAGAGATTGTCGCCGCCGCTCTCGATGAAGATCAGTTGCAGATCCGGGAAGCGTTCAATCAACTCGTCAACTGCTTCGAAATTCATTGAGGCATCCTCACGAATAGCCGTGTGCGGGCATCCGCCTGTCTCTACGCCGATAATGCGCTCTGGTGCCAGTGCATTCTGACGCAGCAAGATTTCGGCATCTTCCTTGGTATAAATGTCATTCGTGATGACAGCAAGGCTATAACGTGTACGCAGTGCCTTGGACAGCTTCTCCACAAGGGCTGTTTTACCTGAACCTACCGGTCCGCCAATTCCAATTCGCATCGGACGACTCCGATCAAATGCCTTACGTTCCCACTCCGGATGATGCGTATGATTAGCTCCTCCACACATAACAATTCCTCCTAAGTTAGATAAAAGTTGTAGTTAAGACATAAACAGCCGCGCGGGTAAGGTCTCATGCCGCATGGCGTAGATTTCCTGGGCGATTCCGAAGCTGTGCATATCTTCGGGGTCATTTCCCCGAATGAGAGCCCATTCCGCTTCGATATCATCAAGCAGTTTTTGAATCAACATCTGCGCTTCGGTTTGTCCGATGGGCAGCAGGCGAAGTGCGCTATTCACATAAGCGTTCACTGAGGTATACAGATGCCCGGTAACGGCTTCATCCAATTCAATCTCCAATTGATAGTTGATATAACCGTGAATGGTCGTGATGCCACAATACGCGCCATGTTCCCGGATAGCCTCATCAATTAGGGAAAAGTCCATCCATGGATAGAGTGAACGGGCCAGCTTGAGCAGTCGCTTTCCCATTTTGTGGCCGCTTTCCCTGAGTTCCCGAGGGGAGCGCTGGGCGTGGACACGTTTGTCATACAGGGCAAGTAGAGCGGCATCTTGCTGTTTTATCGCCTGATAGACGCCTTTGATGGCAAGACCATCTAGTCGTACAAGACTGGAATGAAGCTGGCTGCGAATAAACTGTTCAAGCTGCGCGGTATTTTGCACGGTGCCATCATGTGTGTAAGCTTCCAGACCGAAGGAATGGGAGAAACCACCGATGGGCAGGGCTGAATCCAGCAGCTGAACATAACGGAGTAGCTTTGTGCCACTGTTCATCATGAGTGCCCCCTTATCAGCTAATCCGTATTCCTATCAAAACATAAAGTACCGCTGTGCCATAGGCAACTCGTCTGCGGGTTCACAGGTGAGAAGCTCGCCGTCGGCGCGCACCTCATAGGTTTCGGGATCGACTTCAATGACAGGGGTGACGTCGTTATGAATCATGTCTTTTTTGCTGACCGAGCGACAGCCCTTGACGGGTTCAACCCGTTTCTTCAGGCCCAATGACTCTTTGATCCCTGCTTCTGCTGCGGCTTGGGAGACAAAGGTGATCGATCCGCTGGCAATGGCTCTACCATAAGCTCCGAACATGGGTCTGCCAAATACGGGCTGAGGTGTCGGGATGGACGCATTGGGATCGCCCATCTGGGCAAATGTAATCATGCCACCCTTGATGACAATCTCGGGTTTAACTCCGAAGTAAGCTGGTTTCCATATGATTAGATCTGCCAGCTTTCCAACTTCCACCGAACCGACGAGATGACCGATTCCGTGTGCGATAGCTGGATTGATGGTGTACTTGGCGACATATCGCTTGATCCGATCGTTATCGGAGGGGGAATTCGGGTTGAGCTCAAGTTTACCACGCTGTTTTTTCATTTTGTCGGCTGTCTGCCAGGTGCGGATAATGACTTCGCCCACTCGGCCCATGGCTTGAGAATCGGAACTAATGATGCTGAACACGCCAAGATCATGCAAAATGTCTTCGGCTGCGATGGTTTCGGGACGAATCCGCGAATCCGCAAAAGCGACATCTTCCGGGATGGAAGGGTCGAGGTGATGACACACCATCAACATATCGAGATGCTCTTCTACAGTGTTGCGTGTGTACGGTCGTGTTGGGTTGGTTGATGAGGGGATAACGTAGGACTCCCCAGCGGCCCGGATAATATCCGGTGCGTGTCCGCCACCAGCGCCTTCCGTATGGTACGTGTGGATCGTCCGGCCGTTGATTGCAGCCAGGGTATTTTCGAGAAATCCGGTTTCGTTCAGTGTATCGGTATGGATAGCGACTTGAACATCATGTTCCCCGGCGGCAGTCAGGCAGGCATCGATAGCGCTCGGGGTAGTGCCCCAATCTTCATGCAGCTTCAGGCCGATTACACCCGCTTCAATCTGTTCGATTAAAGGTGCGGTACTGGAACTGTTGCCTTTGCCAAGGTAACCGATGTTCATGGGAAAAGCCTCTGCCGATTCTAACATCCGGTGGATGTGCCAGGCTCCTGGTGTGCAGGTGGTGGCTTTGGTTCCTGTTGCGGGTCCTGTTCCGCCGCCGATCATGGTCGTGACCCCGGAGGATAATGCAGTCTGAATCTGCTGTGGGCAGATGAAATGAATATGGGTATCAATGCCGCCAGCAGTTACAATCATGCCTTCACCAGCGATGATTTCGGTGGAAGCACCGATGACCAGAGCGGGATGAACGCCATCCATTGTATCCGGGTTACCGGATTTGCCAATGGCGCAGATGTGATCATCCCGAATGCCGATATCCGCTTTTACAATGCCCCAATGATCGATAATGATAGCGTTGGTGATAACAGTATCAGGAGTGCCGTCACTTCGCAAAGCAGTCGTAGACTGGCCCATCCCGTCGCGGATAACCTTGCCGCCCCCGAATTTGCTCTCATCTCCGTATACGGCATAATCATGTTCAATCTCTGCCCATAGTTCGGTATCCGCAAGTCTTACGGCATCACCGGTTGTCGGTCCAAACATCGACGCGTACTGTTCACGGCTCATTCGTTTCATGAAGGTTCACCTCCATCTTGTATGGGAGGGGAGAACGTCTTCAGGAATGTCTCCAGTTTCTGTGGATCAGGGGCTTGATCCGCAGAGCCTTCGGTTAATCCGTTGAACCCGTGAATCTGACGTTTGCCGCCAAAGGTCGTGAGTTCAACAGGTTTCTCTTCACCGGGTTCGAAGCGGACTGCGGTGCCTGCCGGAATATGCAGGCGATGTCCAAAAGCTGAGGTGCGATCAAAGTCCAGTGCTGCATTAACTTCATAGAAGTGAACGTGAGAGCCGACCTGGACGGGGCGGTCGCCGCGGTTAAGGACAATGAGTCGTAGGGTTAAACGATCCGGATGACAGATGATGTCGTCATCTGGCTTCAAACGGTATTCACCAGGAATCATGGTTTCTCCTGCCTTTCTCAGCGTATAGGTTCATGTACGGTAACCAGTTTTGTACCGTCAGGAAATGTGGCTTCTACCTGTACTTCAGGAATCATATCGGGAACACCATCCATACAGTCTTCACGTGTCAGGATGGTGCCTCCGTATCTCATTAATTCGGCAACACTCATTCCATCCCGTGCTCGTTCCATCAGTTCGGAGGTCAACAAGGCGATGGCTTCGGGGACATTCAACTTGAGTCCGCGTGCTCTTCGTTCACGGGCGAGGTTAGCGGCCACGGTAATCAGGAGTTTTTCCTTTTCCTGCTCAGTCCAGTGCAAGGCAATCCGACCTTTCGCTTATAATGTCTGATATGTTCATGGATCATGTTATATGTTAAATATACTCACACAGGGTGGATCCTTTGTCAATAAGCTTCAAGGCATATTAGCAGTATGCATGAAACGAGTAGGCATGAAATAAAATTATGTAAGCTATATTGACATGAAGAGTGTAACCCTCCATAATTTGGATCAACGAACATTTCGGACGCAAATGACCTTAATGTTCGTCAATAGACTAAAAAAAGGGAGTGTAGGCTATTGAAGAAGAGGTCGGTCAAGTTATGGAGTATTTTGCTCGGTGTGGTCATTGTGATGACAGGGTGTGTGGAGGGCACTGCGCCGCCTGAAGCTTCGGGTTCAGGTGGTACAGGAGAGCCGGCTGCATCCGGTGATACGATTAAAGTTGGCATTCTTCACTCTCTCAGCGGAACGATGGCGATCAGTGAGGTATCTGTTAAAGATGCCGAGATGCTTGCTATTGAAGAGATCAACGCCGCGGGCGGAGTTTTGGGTAAACAGATCGAGCCGGTAGTTGAGGATGGCGCTTCGGATTGGCCTACTTTTGCGGAGAAGGCTGGGAAGTTACTGCAACAGGATAAGGTAGCTGCTGTATTTGGTGGATGGACCTCTGCAAGTCGGAAGGCTATGCTCCCAGTGTTTGAACAGAACAAAGGTTTATTGTTTTACCCGGTGCAATATGAGGGATTGGAATCGTCGCCAAATATTTTTTATACAGGAGCAACAACGAATCAGCAGATCGTTCCATCTGTAACTTGGTTACTGGAGAACAGGGGCAAGACGTTTTATCTGCTCGGTTCAGATTATGTATTCCCAAAAACGGCCAATCAGGTCATTAAGGCACAACTCGCAGCAGAAGGCGGCGAAGTAGTGGGTGAGGAGTACACACCGCTGGGCCATACCGATTATAGTACCATCATTAGCAAAATCAAAGCTGCGAAGCCGGATATTGTATACAATACGCTGAACGGAGATAGCAATGTGGCCTTCTTCAAACAATTGAAGGATGCCGGAATCTCCTCGGATCAGATGACAACCCTCTCGGTGAGTGTGGCGGAGGAAGAAATCCGTGGCATCGGCGCAGATGTATTGAAGGGACATCTGGCTTCGTGGAATTATTATCAGACAACGGATACACCTGAGAATGCAACATTTGTTGCCAAGTATAAAGAAAAATACGGTGCTGATCGAGTGACAGCTGATCCGATTGAAGCGGGATATGTGGCGGTTTATCTCTGGAAGGCGGCGGTGGAAAAAGCAGGATCAACCGACGTAGAGAAGGTGAAGGCAGCTGCCAAGGGTCTGGAGTTTGATGCCCCGGAAGGTAAGGTAACCGTGGATGGAGAGAATCAGCATATCTACAAAACCGTACGGATCGGTGAGGTGCAGGAAGATGGGCAGTTCAAGGAATTGTGGAATTCTGGTGAGCCTGTCAAGCCGGACCCTTATCTGAAAACGTATGAATGGGGAGCTTCCCTCAGCGCTAAATAACATAGAAACCTCGCAATAAAACAGGTAACTCGCTTCAAAGCAGCCGAAACATAAACGAGGGTGTGACAACACATCCTCTCACCGTATCGCGGTAAAGCGTTACTGCGGTGTGGGAAATGTTGTTGCCGCTAATTGAAGTCATGTGAAATATCGAGAGTCACGGTATGGAGGAGGGGATAGCGATGGATATGTTTATCCTGCAGATGTTCAACGGTCTGAGTATCAGTTCAATTCTGTTGTTGATTGCATTGGGGCTTGCAGTAACGTTTGGGCTGATGAATGTCATCAATATGGCTCACGGTGAACTGATCATGATCGGTGCATATGCAACGTATGTAACACAAAATCTGTTCATGTCCTATGCTCCAGCGGCGTGGTTTGGTGCCTACTTTGTTGTGGCTCTACCGATTGCGTTCATTGTAGCTGCTCTGATTGGCTGGTTGCTTGAAGTGGTGTTGATCAGGCATCTATATGGCAGGCCGCTGGACAGTCTGCTTGCGACATGGGGTGTAGGCATGATGCTGCAACAACTGGCCCGTACGATATTCGGAGCGCCAAATGTAGGAGTATCCAGTCCGGCCTGGCTCAATGGGGGATTGGCGATCTCGGATGGCATTGTATTTCCATACAAGCGAATTTTCATTATCGCATTGGTTGCGGTTGTGCTGCTGTGTATGTATCTCTATATCTATCGAACCTCATCCGGAAGACGAATGAGGGCTGTGATGCAGAATCGGAGCATGGCGGGCTGTTTGGGAATTTCGACCCGGCGGGTAGATGGCATGACCTTTGCCATTGGTTCCGGAATCGCCGGAATCGCTGGTTGTGCGTTAACACTCATTGGTCCGATTGGTCCTTCACTTGGTACGTATTATATTGTGGATGCTTTCATGGTGGTTGTCCTGGGCGGCGTAGGGAAATTGGTCGGAACCGTGTGCGGTGCACTGGGGATTGGTATGTTCAACACGCTGTTCGAAACCTATACCTCGGCCTCCATTGGCAAGGTGCTTGTGTTTGTATGTATCGTTGCTTTCCTGCAATGGAAACCACGTGGCTTGGTCGCAATTCGCACACGGAGTCTCGATTAACGTGAAGAAGGGGGTTAGTTCATGTCGGCATTACTCAAGACTGGCAGTCTGAAAATGAGGATTATCTGGGCGGTTGTACTCATCATGATGTGTCTTGTTCCACTAATCTCCACGGAGTTTCGTCTGAGTCTGTTAGCCAAGTTTTTGGCGCTGGCGATCCTGGCCATTGGTCTCGATCTGATCTGGGGTTATGGCGGTGTGTTGAGTCTTGGGCATGGGGTGTTCTTTGGTCTGGGTGGATACGCGATGGCGATGTATCTGAAGCTTCAGGCCAGTGGAGCAACACTTCCTGACTTCATGGGATGGAGTGGTCTCAGTGGTCTGCCATGGTTCTGGGAGCCGTTTCGTTCTTTCCCGGTGGCGCTGTTATTGGGGATAGCCCTTCCGGCATTGCTCGCCTTTGCCCTGGGGTGGTTTACGTTCCGTAACCGGATCACCGGTGTATATTTTACCATCCTGACTCAAGCCTTGGTTCTTATTACGGTAACACTCTTTGTTGGTAAACAGGAATGGACGGGTGGGACAAATGGCATTACCGGATATAATTCGATCTTTGGTTTCACACTTCATTCCGCAGGAACAACAATTGTTCTCTACTATATAACGCTTGCTGTTCTGGTGATCGCTTATGTGCTCTGTCGTCGAATGGTGAACAGTCGGTTTGGTCAAGTGCTAGAAGCTGCGCGTGATGGAGAGAATCGGGTGCGATTCCTCGGATATGATCCGGCAGGATATAAAACGCTGGCTTTTGCTTTTTCCGGTGCGCTTGCAGGCATCGCGGGCATGTTGTTTGTTCTTCAGGTGGGTATTATCTCGCCATCGATGATGGGGATTGTGCCTTCCATTGAGATGGTCCTGTGGGTTGCATTGGGTGGTCGCGGTACGCTTATTGGAGCGGTCATCGGAGCGGTGGTGCTGAATGCAGCCAAAACAGGCATAAGTGAGGCTTATCCCGAAGGGTGGCTGTTCGTCATTGGTGGGCTCTTTGTAACGGTAGTTTTGTTCATGCCAAACGGTATTGTAGGTGTATATCGTCATGTCGTTCGCTTGCTGAAGCGGAGAGGAGAGAGTGCGCATGTCCAAGTCACTCGGGAAAAACCTAAAGTCTACTGAGGAATTAGCGGTGTTAGTAGCCGAGGGCATTACGGTGGCCTTTGGTGGGTTCGTTGCTGTCAAAGGCATGAATCTGAAGCTGCATGAACATGACCTGCATTTTCTGATTGGACCGAATGGTGCGGGGAAAACCACGATGCTGGATGTGATATGTGGCAAAACCAAACCGATGTCCGGCTCGGTAAAGATGGCGGATGGTACGGAATTAACAAGACTGAAGGAGCACCAGATTGTTCGCAAAGGGGTGGGACGCAAATTCCAGGCGCCATCGATCTTCGCGGGTCTGACGGTACAGGAGAATCTGACGCTGGCGGCGGAGACTCGCCGTTCTCCTCTACAGGCCATCGGTATTCGTCGATATGGAAAAATGAGTGCTGCCATGGAGCATGTTACTCTCCAGATTGCTCTGCAAGACCGCATTAACGCCCGTGCAGGAGCATTATCCCACGGGGAGAAGCAGTGGCTGGAGATCGGTATGTTGCTCTTGCAGGAGCCTCGTGTGTTGTTGCTGGACGAACCAGCGGCGGGCATGACGGATGAAGAGACACACAAGACCGGACGACTTCTGCAAGAAATTGCGCGTGAGCGCTCGGTTGTGGTGGTGGAGCATGATATGGAGTTTGTGCGAGAGTTTGCAGCCAAGGTGACCGTGATGCATGAAGGCAAATTGTTGAAGGAAGGTACGATGGCGGAAGTGCAGGCGGATCCGAAAGTGGCAGAAGTGTATCTGGGCAAAAGGAGGGATGACCATGCTGTCGCTGCAACGAATTGAATCCGGCTACGGGGAAAGCAATGTGCTTCGGGGTGTGAGCCTGGACGTACAGCCTGGGCAGGTGGTGTGTCTGATGGGCCGTAACGGTGTAGGTAAAACGACGTTGATGAAAACATTAATGGGGCTTCTCAAAACACGTAAGGGCAGTGTTCAGTGGCAAAATCAGGAGTTATCCACCTTGGACACAGCCAAGCGGGCAAGGGCAGGGATTGGTTATGTACCGCAGGGGCGGGAAATTTTCCCGCAGCTTACGGTGAAAGAAAACTTATTGCTTGGTCTGGAGACAAGTGCGCCGGGAGTAAAAACGTTCCCGGAGGATGTGCTGGCGATGTTTCCAGTGCTTGCGACGATGTATGGACGGCAGGGCGGGGATCTGAGTGGTGGACAGCAGCAACAGTTGGCATTCGCCCGGGCATTGGCTTCGCGTCCGGGGTTGTTGCTCCTTGATGAGCCGACAGAAGGCATCCAGCCTTCTATCGTGGAGGACATTCGGCAGGTTATTTTGCAGCTCAAGGCAAAGGGGAACCTCTCGGTTCTGCTGGTAGAGCAGAGTATCGATTTTGTACGAAGTGCCGCAGATTACATCTATATCATGGACAAAGGAACCATAACCCTGCATGGGACACCGCAAGAACTGGATATGTCGCAGTTTGAACATCATCTCTCCGTATAGTTGTAGCTAGTCGGCGAGTGGAGAAAGGTTTCAGGAACGCTTGTCCAGGATATTCGAGTATTTGGGATATAACCGCCGGATGCATTCCGGACAGATGTCATGGGTGAATTCGGCGTGGGTATGCTTCTCCAGATAACTCTCAACGGAGTTCCAGTGTTCCCCTTCGTCCTTGATTTGTTTGCAGACGGCGCAAATAGGCAGCAGTCCGCGCAATGTGCGCACTTCAGACAATGCCTTCTTCAATTGGTGTTCTGTCTTTCTCTGTTCGGTAATATCCATGTGTGCAATCAAAGCGAGATCGGTATCCTGAATTGAATTTGCATAAGATAGAGGGGTGATTTCTACACGAAACCACCTCTTTTCGTTGTATACAGTATACACGCAGATGTCATATGTATGATTTCGATTAAAGGGTATTCCGCGTTCTTTCAAATTCTGTGCGACAAGTGCCATGTTAGCGTTCTTGCCTCGTTTTGCCCAGGCTTCCGTCAGATGCAGGTAATGTCTATGATTACTGTGTGTATCCGGGGATGGTGAGCATTGACCGAGTCCCTGTTGCCAGGCACGGTTACAACTTTGGATAATCCAATTGTGATCAACGATGATGAGCTGGTGACGTATGGACTGGAACGACAGCCTCTCCAGATCGGATGTAACATGTCTCATGGATGGGACCCTCCTTTGGCAGAAATCTTATCTCAGTTCATCTGGAATATCCAAAATATCAGCGACCAGGTGCCTGAATCGGGTTGCTTTGCGTGTGCCGTGAATAAGATTGGATAAACGATAGGGTGGGATGCCATGCTGTTCACAAAAGGTCTTCTGGTCCACTTGAAGTTCGGTTAGCCGTCGTTTGATGGCCCATCCGAACGGTGTAACTGGTTTTTTCTTGTTCAAAAGGGTTCACCCCTGGTTAGAATGTAGTATTCAGCCGCCCTTTCTTCATGTAAAATATATAGAAATGCGAGCTGTATGTTTCATTATATACGTAAATTCGTCATCTAACAATTAAAAAAGACGGAAAAAAGTGTATTTTGTGATGAAAAATGGCGTAAATACGTAAATAAAACAAATAAAATGACAAAAAACACGTCGGCAAGGAGGTTGCCGCGTGTTTTTTAGTTTGTCTGAATAAAGGGGAGCAGGTATGAGGAGGAAGAGGATTAGGCCCTGTAGGCATGAAGTCCAGCTCCAAGCATATGGAAACTGGGGAAAAATGATTTCATGGACATCGAGGTTGGCTGTGCCAGTCCATCCGCAGCCGAGGCGCTGACGGTCTTCCATTCATTCTCCAGATCTGTGGCCAGGCGGACCATCAGATCCTTGGTTGTATCGTTGTTCAGGGGAATGACTTTGGAGGCTTCGGTTATGCAGGCATTCATGGCTGAATGCAGGTAACCAAGGACCGCCTCCTCGACCGGGATGTCGAGGTGGTGGTTAATCCAGGCGTGAACAGTGGAGAGGCAGCCAACCGAATCGTATTTGGCAAAGATCTGTTCGAGCTGGCTGAATTCAATCCAGGGGTGCAGAGCGCGTGCAAGTCTGATCAATCGTTTACCCATGGCGGCAGCTTGTTCTCTGAGATCTCCAGGGGTTCGCTGAACATGGACGAGCTTGTCGATTAGAGCTATCCGCCATGTATCCTTGTGATCTGCTGCGGTATAGATGCCTTTGATGGCCATACCTTCTAGACGAACGATGCTCGGATGCAACTGACAACGCATGAATGATTCGAGATCTTCAGCATTACGAATGGTACCCTCCCTGATATGGATATCCATGCCGAAGGAATGGGTGAACCCTCCAACCTGAATAGAGGAATCAAGCAGTTTGACATAATCGAGCAGCTTATTCCCACGGTTCACAATCATTCGCCTCCTGTGTTCGTTAAATGTCACTTAAAGTGACATTTATATTCCTTTTTGTTTGCTTTATGTTTGAAAATCCGAATTATATGATAGTTATCATCCCATAAATGTCCGCTTTTTGTCAATAGTATCCGTGAAATTTAATGGATTAAATCTGTGATTCAAATATTCGTGTTATTTTATATAACATATAAGGTTAAATATCTGCGAAGTGCAGGGAGGACTAGATATAAATGAATCAATAAGATCAGCTCAATCCGGAAAGGAGGGGATCAAATCTAATGTATGCAGTTCATGGGTAAAGATGACGAGATTATGCGATTTTTGATGAAAATGCCTAGCTGAAAAAGAAGTATTAAAAAATACTTTACTTTTGGTTCTGAACCCGGTATAATCAATTCTGTTGCCGATTATTTACGACATGCGGTCGTGGTGGAATGGCAGACACGCTATCTTGAGGGGGTAGTGGGCGTATGCCCGTGGAGGTTCGAGTCCTCTCGACCGCATCATATGAACGATTAAAAAGAAGCTTTCCATTAATGGAAGGCTTCTTTTTTTGTCTTTTTGAACAGTTTGACATCAAAGTTGATAAAAAGGCCATCCATTACCGGGGCAATGCTGCTCTACCTTCCGGCTACGGGTGGCCAATGTATTATTTTTGCAGCAAGTTCTTGATATCTTCTTCAATCTTGTCCGGTGTTGTTTTGGGAGCATAACGTTTAATTACCTGTCCGTTCTGATCCACAAGGAATTTGGTGAAATTCCATTTGATTGCTTTGGAGCCGAGCAGGCCAGGAGCTTCTGTGCTAAGGTGCTGGAATAGAGGGTGAGCGCTTGAGCCGTTCACATCAATTTTCTCAAACATAGGGAAGCTCACGCCATAATTCATCTGACAGAACTCGGCGATATCGTCGGAAGATCCTTTTTCCTGGGCAAACTGGTTGCTTGGAAAACCAAGGACTTCAAATGGCGCATCCTTGAACTTGTCTTGCAATTCTTGCAGACCTTTGAATTGAGGTGTAAGGCCGCATGAGCTTGCCGTATTCACAATCAGTAACACTTTGTCACGGTAGTCGGACATTTCAACTTCTTGACCGCGAAGGGTATTCACTTTGTAATCGTAGACTGTCATCTAAATCGCCTCCATGATATCATCTGATACCTCTTATTATATTGGTTACAATTAAATAATGCAAAACTAATATGGTGTTAAATGAATCAAAAGAGGCAAGTTGTGCAGAATGCGTGAATGAAATGCGTAGTGATTTTCGTCAGAGTGAGAATTAGATAGATTTAAAGAGATGGATAGAGTATGACCTTGTTGTAAGCGCTATTATATGTGAGTATTGCCGAAAATCTGTCGATTCGGTGATCTGTGCGGACTTTACACCGACATGGCGCGGGTGTATGATTCATAACGTAATTTCAATTTAAACTAAACTGTACCTGAAAAACGAAACAAACGATAATATCGCTCGATCTTATTTTAAGATATACGAACGATGTTTTAATCGCTGAGTTTCCATTCATTGATGAGTGGGAAACGGGGGAACCAACAGAATGCGCTGTCCAGGACAGTAGGCATTCATGGGGTGAATTTTCCGGTGACAGCCGGAAATAGGGCGACTCTCGCGCCCGAATCCGTCAGCTAACCTCGTAAGCGTTAAAGGGAGAGGCAACAAGCCGTACGCTGGTTCATGGCGTTTTCGCCATGGGTTCTTTAAGAAGCGTTCGGGAGGCCTTGGTCCCCCACGCTTCTTTTTTGTTGTCTTTTCACGCCAAGGGAGGAACGAATGATGGATACTGAGATGATCTTAGTGACTGCTCCAAATGAAGCAGGACGCAAATTTATCAAATTGCTGATGTACAAAAAAATGCCGTTTGCCGTTCTAACCAACAGTGCAGGGGAAGAGCGCAGACTCCGTAGAATCGGAGTAGAACATGTCATTCGCATGAATACGGCTGCAGCTCAAAAATGGTTTTTGCCGCAGGGCAGCGTAGGCAACGTGTTTATTTTCGAGAACAGCCTGAATCTGACCTGTCGTTATTTACAGATCTGCCGTTCATGGACATCGAAATCCCTGTGCGTCATTACAGAGCAGAGTCATCCTAAGGGCATCTATCGGGGCATGGGCGCAGACCGGATTGTATATTCGCTCAATGGGGAAGTTGGCTTTCTCCTCAATGGGTAATGCCATAGCTTGTGATTGCTCAGGTGTAAGGTGCCTGTTATAATTGAATGTATCGATAAACGGAATTTGAGGAGACTCATGCATGATGGTGAGTCTTCTTTTTTATGGTTTTAAAGGTAGATCAAGACTTTTTGAACACGAACTTTTAGATTTGGATCAGGAATCACCTGTGGCTTACAAGGAGGAATTGGCGTGCCGGATGTAGGTGGATTGAAATGGTTGTTTTTTGATGTTGGAGATACGCTGGTGGATGAATGGGAGCCGGTTGATGATATTATCGGACAGTTCGTCCGTGAAGCCTGTGCTTTGGGATATCCGGTAAAGATTGAGGCGGTACGCGAACTGTTCGCGAACTGTTACCGAAAATATGAGCAATGGCCTATGAGAGTGGCGATTCGCACATTCGTTGAAGACGAGGGACACCAGAAACAGATTCAGGACAAGCTGAAATTTCAAAAAGATCTTGAACGTCCTTTTCCTTCAGCGGATTCCGTTCTTCAGCAGTTGTCACGGTATTATCGTATTGGCATTATTGCCAATCAGAGTCCTGGAACGGAAGAAAGACTGGAGAGCTACGGCTTGCGGAAGTATGTTGATGTTCTGGCGTGTTCGGCTGAAGAAGGAGTGTCCAAGCCAGACCCTGAGTTATACGCTGTGGCCTTGAAGCAGGCCGGTTGTGAACCGGAGGAAGCCGTCATGATCGGCGATCGGATCGATAACGACATTATACCTGCTCGGAAGCTGGGCATGCGTACAATTCGAATTATGCAGGGTTACGGAAGATTCCAGCCAGACCGATCGGATGACGAACGTGCGGATTGGACTGTTAATTCATTGGATGAACTCCTGCCATTACTGGTGCCCAATCAGGATTAGATAATTGTTTATTAGAGTTTAGCGTTTTACTATAAAAGGAAACATGTTGCTGTATTGCAACAATAAAGGCTGATCAACTTGGGTATAGAATACCGCAGTTGATCAGCCTTTTTAGTATTTAGTCGATAAGAACGAGATTAGAATAACCGAATCGTCTGAATGATCAGATATACATTCAGCACAACGATAATCGCGGCAATGACCCATGAGATGATTTTGAGCCACAATTTGTTGGCGAATGAACCCATGCTTTTTTTATCACTCGTGAACATCACCAGGGGAATTACAGCAAAGGGTAATTGAAGAGACAGCACGACCTGGCTCAAAATGAGCAGTTCTTCTGTGCCATGTTCTCCTGCAATGGCTGTGACAATTACCGCCGGGATGATGGCGATCAGACGTGTGACCAGTCTGCGCAGCCAAGCCGGAATTCGAATGTTCAGGAAACCTTCCATAACGATCTGCCCAGCGAGTGTACCTGTAAGGGTGGAGTTCTGACCTGATGCTAACAGCGCCACACCGAACAGAATACTTGCAACCGTAGTACCCAATAGAGGTGTCAGCAGATGGTACGCATCTGCGATCTCGGCAACCTGTGTCATACCAGCACTGTGGAATACAGCAGCAGATACAATCAGGATGGCTGCATTGATGAACAGGGCCAGTGTCAGCGCGATTGTAGAATCCATGGTCGAGTACCGAATGGCTTCTTTTTTGCCCTGTGGTGTCTGTTCGATCTGACGGGTCTGCACAATGGAAGAATGCAGATACAGATTATGCGGCATCACGGTTGCTCCGATAATACCAATGGCAATATAGAGCATGGCCGGGTTTTGCAGAATCTCGACATTTGGCACAAAACCGTGGAGCACACCGCCCATATCCGGTTTCGCCAGAAACAGGTCAATACCGAAGCAGAGGGCAATGGTTGCCATGAGCACAATGACGAGAGTTTCCAAAGCGCGGAAGCCTTTGTTTTGCAGCACAAGAATCAGGAGTACATCAACTGCGGTGATGATAACGCCGTATAACATGGGGATGTTAAATAACAGCTTTAATGCGATGGCAGAACCTATGACCTCAGCCAGATCGGTAGCTGCAATGGCAAGCTCACACAGAATCCATAACATCATGACAACAGGCATGCTGAATCGTTCACGACAGGCTTGAGCCAGATCCCGTCCAGTGACGATGCCGAGCTTGCCAGCCAGCGACTGAAGGACAACGGCCATCAGGTTCGATAACAGGATAACGGATAACAAGGTATACCCGAACTGCGAGCCGCCTGCGATATCTGTTGCCCAGTTCCCGGGGTCCATGTAACCTACGGCAACAAGGTATCCTGGGCCTACAAAGGCGAGGAATTTCTTCCACCATGCAGCATTCTGCGGAACTTTCATTGAACTATGTGCTTCTCCAAGTGAAGGGGCCATGCCCGCAGTAGACAATGATTCTCTTGAAGGAGCGTTGAACGGATTTTTTTTACTCATACGATAATCACCTGACTTTGAATTATTGATTTTGAGATATTGATGCGGGACAAACCGCTCATGATATATCTAAATTTTTATGTTTATTGTTACATTGTACTCCTTCAATTGTTTTTGTCTAGTGCAACTTTTATGTATCAGCACAAAATTTCGGTTGCAGCTTTCAGATGCCCCTTCGTATATTACCCAAACATAGGGAAAATACAGCCATCGCATTGAAATGCATGAAAATAATAAAGTTGTAAAAGCTGATAAAGATACAAAATTGCGTTTCAAAATGAGCCAGAAGTTTAAATTGAAAGGAAGGCAGTAAAAACTATATGGATAAGGGAGAGATTCTTAATGGAAGCTTTATATACAGCAGTAGCGACAGTTAAAGGTGGACGTACAGGTTCCGTGACTTCTTCGGATGGCGTACTCAAGCATGATCTGAAAATGCCAAAAGAGCTTGGTGGCTCCGGTGGTGAAGGTACTAACCCTGAGCAGCTTTTTGCCGCTGGATATGGAGCATGTTATGAAAGTGCCCTTGCCAATGTAGCACGCAAAGCAGGTGTGAAATTGGAGGATGTGGTCGTTACAAGTAACGTATCCATTGGTAAAGACCCTGCGGATGACGGTTTCCAGCTGTCTGTTCGTCTGGACGTTAGCATGCCTGGTGTAGATCATAGTCAAGCAGAGGAATTGGCCCGCAAGGCGCATGATTTCTGTCCGTATTCCAAAGCGACACGTGGCAACATTGATGTTGTTTTAAACGTAGTCTAAGATTTGACTCCCGGCAAGTAAAGGGAACATATAGAGCAGGGTATCGTCCCAGATACCTGATGTTCGACTACAAAGCCCTGCTGGCAATCGGCAGGGTTTTGTGTTGATTATAATATATGGACATGATGCAGGAGATTAGATGCCAGATCGCGTACTATTTTACATAATTGCACTCCCACTTCATGCTACACATTCCATAAAGGGGGAACGAAGATGAGTATTGAAGAGATGATCGAGCGGCGATTTGTGTGTACGAAATGCAGGGGCACGGATTGTAACATTAAGGAAGTCTCCATGTCAGGAGCAGGCCTGAGCAAGATGTTTGATATACAGCATAATCACTACCTGTTCGTGGCTTGTGCTTCCTGCGGGTATGTTGAAGTATTTGATCCGGATGTCTTGAAAGGGAAAAAACAGGGGCAGGTAGGGACTATTCTGGATATTCTGTTTGGCGGGTAGACATGCGCGAGTTGACATTGAACTGAATTTTCTTTAATATAACTTAGTACTGAGTAGTGTCATTGCATGAACCAAATTTGAATTAAACAGGTGATATCCATGTCTTATAGACCGCGTATTGCAGATTTAGAATTAGCTTATGGTAACAAGGAAGACGGATTGTACGAATTTAAAATGAATTTGGTAGACGGTACAAAATGCCGTGTATTCTACTCCCGTTCCCCGGAATGGAAGATGACCAATATCAGTCGTTTGCAGAAAACGCCTTGTCCAGTATGTCGCAAAGATTTCATTTGCAAATGTATGGACCAGTGGGCAAGTGACCTGCATCAACAGATGATCGATGACCAATGGATGGAAAAGGCAGTTACGGAGTAATTGTCGGACAGATACGAGCGCGGGCACAATGCCTGCGCTCTTTTTCTTTATATTTCCAATAAATGCGTGTTCAAAAAGAGCGGTTTTCAGTCTTTTTGAACTACCTCTAGAAATAAATTTAGAATTAGTCAACAAGAAGGCCCAGATTGGGTAAGTTACTCTAACCGCAACAATAGGAGGCAGCCAATATGACAGCAAATCAAACAGATGTGCATCAGGGACATCCGATCGTACTGGTGGATGGTGTCTGTCACTTCTGCCAGGGCTTAACCAAATGGATTATCAAGCGTGACCCGGAAGGGAAATATCATTTTGCTTCGCTCCAATCAGATGTAGCCAAGGAACTGCTGGAGAAGGGCAATCTGTCGACAGACAGTATGGACACCTTTGTTCTGATCGAAAATGGAAAATACTATACACGTTCAACCGCCGCGCTGCGATTGGCGAAAGGTCTGAAGTTTCCTTATCCGTTGTTATATGTGTTCATTATTGTACCGAAATTTATTCGTAATGCAGTCTATAACTTGGTTGCTCGCAACCGTTATCGCTGGTTTGGCAAGGATGAAGCGTGCATGTTGCCTACCCCAGAGATCAAAGATCGATTTTTGTGAGTGTGATTAATAACGGAAATAATTGGGTAATGACTACAGATCATATCTATTTTGGGAGGACAACAACTTGAAGAAGTGGACTACATTATTTATCGGGGCATTATTAGCAGTGAGCTTGGCAGCATGCGGTAACGATACAGATAATACCGCAACGCCGCCAGCGACTAACAACGAAACATCTAACGAGGGTAATACACCTGCGGAGCAGGAAACAAAGATCCCTACCTTGGACGAATTGATTACCAAAACCAATGCAGCAACCAAAGAAATGAAAAGCTTCACAACTGAAGCAAACATTGATCAGAATCTGAAACTGGATGCTGGTGAACAGTCGCAGGATCAACAGGTTAAAACATCGCTCAAGATGGATATTATCAAAGATCCAATGATGATCTATCAAGAGATGAAAATGGAAATGTCGGGACAGGAAGCTCAGAACGTGAAGCAGTATATCACTTCGGATAAAATCTACTCTCAAGTTGGGGATCAATGGGTTGCGATTCCTGAAGCTCAAACCAAGGAACTGATAGAGCAGATGAAAGCAAGCATGAATCCCGAAGGTGAATTGGAGCAATTCAAAAAGATTGAAGAAGATACTAAAGTGACCGAAGAAGGCGACAATTATGTGATTAACGCTGACGTATCCGGTGATAATGTAAAGGAACTGGCCAAAGCCGTAATGGAGCAGAACGGATCGGATGCCCAGATGCAAGCCATGCTTGATCAGATGAATATCACCAGCATGAAGATGAAATATATGATCAACAAAGAAACCTATTTGCCTGCAAGTACGGACGTAACCATGGTCATGGAGATGGAACAGAATGGACAGAAAATGACGATGGACATGAAGATGACCAGTACGTTCTCCAACCAGGATCAAGTGGAAGAGATCAAGATTCCACAAGAAGCATTGGATAGCGCAAAATAAAACAGGCACCTCTGAACTAGATTTGTGTGAGCCGAGAGGTTTACCAGATTAGAATCAGGGGTGTTTTTCTGTTTAGCGGAGATTATGGTCAGGGTTGAAGGTGTTATAGTATAGTCATATTGAAGTAGAGAGGGGATATAAAAGATGATCGAATATGCACACATCCACCATGTTAGTCTGGCTGTACGTGATCTGGAAATCGCGAAGAAATTCTATTCGGGGTTACTGGGAATGCAGGAGATTGAACGCCCGCCTTTCCGCTCCACAGGTACATGGTATGCCATCGGTAGCCAGCAACTTCATTTGTTACAGCACCCTGACGGTCACACGTTACGCGAGGCTGGAATTGATACAACAGACGGCCACTTTGCGATCTGGGTGACCAGTTATTCAGGGACTATAGCCTGGTTGGAACAGCAGGGAATTGAGTACGAAGCGAGACCTGATAGTGTGGCTGGATTCGCACAGATTTTTGTACTTGATCCGGACCGTAACATTATTGAGTTCGATTCACCGTACAACTCTTAAGGAGAAATGGGTTAGAATAAATCCCTTGCTCCCCCAGAAATTGTATGCTATATTATCCATACATTCATAGCACGTGACGGAAGCACCGTCCATATACTGCATATTCATGCGGTTATTGGACGGTGCTTTTTTTGTGCTTTTTGACAGGGAGGGAAGGAAAATTTGATTGTACTGAAGGTAGTTCTGGTTTCAAAAGATAGAGATTACATTAGCGCCTGGCTTGATTATGTACAGGGAAATTCGTCGGGTCTCCATGTGCGTTTCACGGCATTCTCCCAAGGGGATTCGTTCAGGGATCATATGAATGAGAAAGAAGGTCGGGAATTACCAGATCTGGTTATTGCGGAACCGGAATTTCTGAATGACTGGCTGAATAACGGGGGAGAAGGATCAGGTGTACCTTGGCTAATGCTTAGTGAAGGGATGGAAGAGGTGGATGAGGCCAAGCGGCTGATGAAATATCAACCCTTGCCTGCTTTGCTGGATGCTGTGATGCATGCTTGCCGACAGCCACGCCGTAAGAAGGTTCACCATTCGGGGCAAGAGACTCTCTCCATCGGTGTAGTATCCGCTTCGGGTGGAAGTGGCAAAACGGCAGTAGCCCTGCATATGGCGAAGCAATTGGGACTTGCGGGATATGCTGTTCTCTATCTTAATCTGGAGACGCTGGACAGCACGCTCCCGTTTCTGGAAAAGGGACTAATTAGAAGTGGGCAGCGTCACCCGGATGCGGAGACGGGATTGTCACGCCTGTTATACGATCTGAAGGTGGGCAGAAAGGAATCCGGCAAGCAGTTACAGGCGCAATCGAAGGGCGTAGATGGATATGTGGTCCGGCATGAAGCGCTGAGATCCGATGTGTTCTGGCCATTATCGAATCGGAAAGAACTGTTGCAAATGACTCGTGAGGATACGTCGAATCTGCTTCGTTATTTAACGGATTGTGGACAATATGACGTGTTGATTCTGGATGGGGATTCCGATTGGGATGGGCGCAGTGAAGGGGTACTGGATGCAGCAGATGCATTTGTCTGGTTGGTTGAGGATGATATATCTGCCATGCATCGATGGGGACAATGGTTACAGCATGCTGAGCGTACGAAACCAGATCTATACGAAAGTATATCGGAGCGTTCACGCTTTGTGGTTAACAAATATCGGGACAATGTCGTCAATGCACTCCCACGCCCTGATCTGCATCTGGATGCAGTGTTGCCCTATATCCCTTCTTGGAAGCAACTCAGTCAGGAGGAAGTCATGCTTAGTTCTCCGATCTTCCAACGTGAAGTGAAGAGATTATGTGCCATGCTGGTACAAGATGGCGAAGAAGAATTGAAGCAGACGGGACGAATTCAGAAGCAGGATCGGTGGGCACTATGACGGATTCATCCAATAGAATACTGGATCGTGAAGAACAGTTTCAGATGATGCGCAGGGAAGTCAGGGCTGGCCTCGATTTAACCTCTTCCGCAGGAGATGATGAACTGTGGCAGGGGATAGAACGCAAAGTTCTGTCTGACCCGAAGCTGGATAATCTGACCTCAGGAGAGCGGCATACGCTGGTACAGCGATTGTTTGACTCCTTTCGTGGATTGGATATTTTGCAGCCACTTGTGGATCATCCCGATATTACGGAAATTATGATCAATAGTCACAAGGAGATTTTTGTGGAGCAGGAAGGTGAAGTCAGCCAGATCACCCTTGAATTTGAGTCCAGGGAACGGCTCGAGGATATCATCCAGATGATTGTGTCCGGGGTAAACCGGATTGTGAATGAGTCTTCTCCAATCGTAGATGCCCGTTTAAAGGATGGTTCGCGGGTCAATATCGTGCTGCCCCCTATTGCCTTGAAAGGTCCCACGATGACGATTCGTAAATTCCCCAGTGAACCGATGAAGATGTCCGATCTGATTGAAAAGGGAGCCCTGCATGAAGAAGCGGCAGAATTATTGCAGCAGTTGGTGCGGAGCAAATACAACATCTTCATTGGAGGTGGGACCGGATCGGGAAAAACGACCTTTCTGAACGCCTTATCGCAGTTTATCCCTGCCGATGAGCGAATTATAACGATTGAGGATTCGGCTGAACTACAGATTGTTACGGTACCAAATCTGGTATCACTGGAGACGCGGAATGCAAACACCGAAGGCAAGGGACAGATATCTATTCGGGATCTGATCAAATCTTCCTTACGGATGCGTCCAAACCGGATTGTGATTGGTGAGGTAAGGGGCGCAGAAGCGCTGGATATGTTACAGGCCATGAACACTGGCCATGATGGATCTTTGTCTACAGGGCATGCGAATACCATCTCTGACATGATTAGCAGACTCGAAACGATGGTACTTAGCGGTGCAGATCTTCCCATTGCGGTTGTAAGGCAGCAGATTAGTTCGGCGATCGATATATTTGTACATCTGTCCCGGCTACGAGACCGTTCACGGCGGGTGACAGAGATTAGTGAAGTGATTGGCATGCAGGACGGTGAGGTTATGCTGAATCCACTGTTTCGTTTCCATGAACAAGAAGAGCGTGAAGGCAAAATTATTGGCGGGTTAGTACAGGTTGGAAAGTTGAATCAGGTGGATAAAATTCAGATGGCTGGGCTCGGGGAATGGCTGGATGAATACATAGAACAATATAGTGTTGAAATAGATTCATCAGATAACAACGTGAATTAAAGCCATTGGAAGGTGATTACTGTTGGGTGAAGCCAGACAGATGTTGACGGATTACACCGTATATACGCTTTCCCGGAGACAACGAATGGTCTGTCTGCTGATTAGTGGTCTGCTGTTTTTTGGCATCGGAATTCTGTTTTACCATCACTGGTTGGCTGGAGCGATTCTGGCTGCGGGTTGCATATGGGTGCCAAAACATTGGACTAGCGTGCTGTTGGAACGAAAAAGAATGACGCTCAGTTTACATTTTAAGCAAGCGTTATATGCATTATCTTCGGCACTGGCCGCAGGAAAATCGGTGGAAAATGGATTCAAGGAATCCGTGGAGGATCTGCGGATGTTGAACCCGGAAGCGGATACCGATCTGATTCGTGAGTTCACGATATTGCGGACACGGATGGAGTATGGACAACCAATAGAAGAGGCACTACAGGATTTCTCGGATCGGGCACAGATTGAGGATATTACGAACTTTGCAGATGTGTTCATTACTTGCAAACGAACTGGCGGGGATCTGGTTGAGGTTGTGCGTCGTACCTCTGCGGTGATTGGTGAGAAGCTGGACATTCAGCAGGATATTATGGTCGCGGTATCGCAGAAAAAGTTCGAATCAAAGGTGATGTTTGCCGCTCCATTTATTTTTCTGATATTCCTCAATCTGACTGCTAAGGACTTTATGGAGCCATTATATAGCGGGATGGGGTACATCATCTCAAGTGGTGCATTGGCAGTACTCGCCTGCTGTTATCTGTGGATTAATCGCATTATGGATATCAAAGTATAAGGAGCTGAAACGATGCTGCTTCCCGTTATAGTCGCAGGGATGCTCGGAGCGGGATGGCTGGTGCTGGATCGAACCCGGGGGCAGACCTACCGGCATCTGCGCAAGCTGGATATGGAAGGATTACGACTGAAAAAATTGCATGGTCCCTTCCTGTTTATATTGGACAAGTTTGAGATTGGACGCAGATTGCCAGTGCTCATGTTTCGAATGCAACATGCCATTCAGAAAATGTATGGCATACAGCACAGTGGAGAGAAAACGATGCTGTATTGCGCCGAAATGTTGACCTACACATGGCTCATGCTGCTGGTGGGCTGCCTGTTATCACTCGTTGGAGATATGGGCATCGGAGGTATGGCGGGTGGGCTCGTGCTCGGTGCAGCGTTGCCTTTTGCGCTCTACAAAGACCTCAATACAAAGGTGCAGCGAAGAGACCAGGATATTCTTATGGAACTGCCTGAGCTGCTGAACCGAATTGTACTGCTGGTTGGCGCAGGGGAGACCGTACAACGTGCCATCGTTCACTGTGTGACAAGCCAGGGGGAACGGAATCATCCGTTGTACAACGAACTCAGAAAGACGGTGGGAGATTGGAATAATGGTTATTCGTTTCAACAATCATTTGAACAGTTCAGCCGCCGTTGCGGTGTACAGGAAGTTACGATTTTTACGACAACGGTGCTGCTGAATTTCCGGCGTGGGGGAGGTGACTTTGTATTGGCGCTGCGGGATCTGTCACATGTGTTGTGGGAGAAACGCAAGGCTGTCAGTCGGGCGAAGGGAGAACAGGCTTCTTCCAAACTGGTGTTTCCGATGGTACTGATCTTTTTTACGATTGTGGTCATGATCGGGGCACCTGCTTTTATGATGATGAATATGTAGGAGGAATTGGGATGATGGAAGTATTGAAAAACAAGGTAAACGCGTTTTGGGAGGAAGAGGACGGACTCGGCACGTTGGAGCTGATTCTGATTATCGGGGTTATTATCATTATTGCTTTGATTTTTAAAGACCAAATTAAAAAATTGGTAGAAAGACTGTTAACTAATGTGAGTAATAAAAGTAATGAATTCTTCGAATAACAAGTTCAAAAAGGAAGAAGGGAGCTTCACCGTTGAAGCCTCCCTGATCTTTCCTGTCGTGCTGTTTATTCTTGTGTTATTGCTCTTTTTCACCATGTACATGTATCAAAAGACATTCCTGAATCAACATGCCTATGCAGCTTCCGAACGTGCAGCCTATAGCTGGGACAACAGCCACAAACAGGCGATGACAGGTGAATATGTTGCTGGAGAACATGACAATCTGTACTGGAGACTGACGGATGATCGTATGCTTGGAGCGCTGTTTGGCTGGGCGGGAGCTGATAATCAGGTTAGCGTTTCTATACCCGCTGGTGAAGGCGGCAATCTCTCGGAACAGAAATTAGCACAAGCGGTGCAACATATGCCATCGGCCATGAAAGGAACGATTGAGTATCAGAATTCTCTGATTCAGCGGAAAGTAACAACCAAGCTGGAACAAGTAATTTCTTTGCCTCTTCCTTCTTTTTTGTTCGATTCAGGCAACCGTGTCCTCACTCAAGGATCGTCCGCAGTTGTTGAACCGGTTGAATTCATTCGAACGGTAGATTTGGTCCGTTATTACGCAGCCAAGTTTAAAGGCAAAGGCGGTGCGGCGACCAGTACAGCGGCAGAAGCCGGACAGGTTGTGCAGCATTTTGGCAAAAGCAAAAAGTGAGAAAAGGAGGAGGGCGGAGCTGTTTAGAAAAAAAGACGGTGAGTCGGGAGCCGTAACCCTTTTTTTAATATTAATATTGGCCGGAGTTTATATGTTTGTAGCAATATTTATTGATTACGCTCGTATAGCGGCATTCAAGGTGCAGACCGAACGCATGACTCATGCTGCGATGAGATCCGTCATGTCAGCCTATGACACATCACTCCGGGAGTATGGTTTATTCGGGTATGGGGACAGCAGTGGGGATGCAATTATGGCTAAAGTGTTGAATGATAGCGTGAAGCCTTCAGCTGTAAAAGATGGATTTCCCATTCTGGATATCCAGTGGGATACAACTTCGCTGAGCATGGAGCGTGAACTGGGCAGATACGATATATTTAATCGCCAGATTCAGGAGGACATGAAGTATCGGGCTCCGGTTGATTTTACCCTTGAAGTGATCAATCGGTTCAAACCGATATCAGACGAGATGAAGGAAGCCGCGCACACGGTAGACTTGCTGAAAAAATTACAGAAGTTATATGACAAACGTGAAGAACTACTGGACGAAGCCATTGCCAATCAGACGGAATCCGCGGAGAAGCTGAAGAATCTTCCAAAATTAATCATGGACCCTCCTTCACAAGCCATCTATGAAGAAATGTTGGAAGAAACACCAGAGACAGCTGCCGAGGCAGCAGCACGTTATGCAGATTATCTTAACAAGAAACAGGCGGATGAGGGATTGCCATTCAGAGAGCAACAATACATATTGGAACTGGCTCGTTATCGGACGGGTGTTGGTAATGTGGTGACAGGCATCAGCATGATCATACAACCGGCGTTACAGGCCCATCAAACAAAGCTGGAGGAAGCACAGTCCAAGATCGAAGAAGCACGCAAGATCAATGAGGAAATGAAACGTGTAATCGCGGAGGGGGAGAACCGTTCGCAGAATGCCAGCTACGACAATGTGGGCAACTCGAATCTTCCTGGGACGAGTCCTGCATCTACTGGATCAGGCACTGAAGCCAAAAGTACACGTTCTCTTGCTTCGGAGCTTGTGAGGGCAGATAGCCTATTTGATCAGTTGAAGGCACGGGTTGTTTCCCAGAATACGGACTTCTCTAACGTCAGAAGAGACAACATGGAGTTGAATACACAGCTTCGCAGCGTCACGGCCATGAGCGGTGTTCCGATTAAACCAGCGGTCAGACAGGCAAGTCAGGTTACGGAACGATATATGGACACCTATGTACGTAGCGGTCCTGCCAATCTCATCCTCCAAAGTAAGCAGCAGCTGGAAAGTGGTCGTGGGTCGGATGCCCAACGCAAAGCGAATGATAAAGAATCCAAAGGGAAATTGAAGGAAGTCAAACGAATCTTGTCGCAGATTCAGAATGGAAGTTCGGGTTCCATGGACGCTTTCAAACAGTTGGAGGAATATTACAACGCTAATATTGCTTTTAACGAGGCTAGTCGTGAGGAAGCCAAAAAGGCAGAGATTGCTGGAGATCCTTATGACTCTGGTGGCGATGCCATGAAGAGAATGGACAGTTTGTTTGGCGGGATGTCCGGTCTGCTGGACAGTCTTGGTGACGAATTATTTCAGAATGAATATGCTTTAGCCTATTTCAACTCCATGGATTTTGGTCAGTTATTTACCTGGACTGAAGGTGGTGGAGATGCTGGTGATGTCTTCAAACTGGAGAATCAGGAACTGGAGTATATCGTTTACGGGTTTCATAATCCTTCGGGTAACATCGCTGCGGCATATGCGGAGATATTTGGTTTGCGGCTGGCTATTCGGACGGCCGAAGGGTTAATTGAGCATAGCAAGCTTGGGAACCCACTTCTGGTTTTATCGGCGGCAATCTTATACGGGATTACAAACGCCATCGCGGATATGGTGAAACTAGCAAAAGAGGGCAGTGTGGAATTGTCCAAGTATATCAAAGTCAAACTGACGTACAGGGACCATCTCCGATTGTTCCTATTGATGCATAGTAACAATGAACGCAAAATATCCAGAATGCTGGCGCTAATTCGATTGAATACTGGTGTGAATCCAGATGAGAAACAGACGTATGCTTCGGGTAACATGCGCAGCAGCATCAAGCTGTGGTTTTTACCAGGGGTGGTTAGAAGCATAGGTGCAGTTATGGGTAGTGCGGATCAGGTTGAAGATGGGCGATTTTTCATTGAGCGGAAGGCGGATTATTCCTATTGAATGATCAGGATCGTTTCGGTGGAGGGATTATGGATAAGCAGCAACATTACGAAAAAGAAAGCGCACAATTGCAGATTCGTTTAACAAGAATAATCAGATTGCAACGATTGAAGTCTCTGAATAAGCAGATATGTTCTCCGAAAAAGGAACAGGGAAGCATGGTTCTGGAAGCTTCACTGGTGTTACCTGTTTTTCTGTTCTTTATCATGTTTCTCATCTTCATTGTGCAAATGACTCTAATCTCCACAGCGTTACAGAGCACAGCAGGGGAAGCGGTGAAGCAGTTATCAACGAAAATATATCCGGTTTCCCTTGCCTTCACACCTTCTGATTCTGCAGGTGGTGAGGGCTCTGGAGGGGGTTGGAAGATACCGGAGTTGTCTCTGACGGAATGGGCAGAAGGTTATGCTTCTTCTCTACCCGAGCCATTAAGTGATTGGGTACGTTCAGCGGCGGCCAGTGGTGAACAACCACTACAGGAGATCAAGACATCCGTCTTGGAAACGGTGCTTGATCCGATGGTCAAACCGCTGCTGCAACCATTTATCGAGCCAACTCTACTGGATATGGAACGTGTGCATGTGAACGGTGTTTCCATACCTGATCTTAAAAACAAAACAAATCCTTATTTCCGACTTGAACTGAGTTATGAATTGCCGATAAAAGTCCCCTTTCTCAGTAAACCGCTTCGGATTCAGGCTGCTGCGGCAGAACGGATATGGATTGGAGATACCGGAGAAGGGTCAGATGGCAGCGCAGGAGACGGGGATACTGCGGGTTCAGCAACGGTACTGTCGAAGCCTGACCCGGCTTACATAGGCAATAATGCAACGATTAAGGTGAAGGTAGAACCAGGAGCGACAGCCAACTTAACGATATTTTACAAGTCAGGTGAAAGTTCTGCGAAGCACATTGGCTGGGCCACCGCAGATGAGAATGGAATTATTGAATGGAACTGGTTTGTTGGTACTCGGACAACAGAAGGAACATGGAGTTTTGTTGTCGAGACAGGGGACGGTGCCAAGACGGAGACTACGTTTACGGTAGCCTCCAGAAAATAAGGAAGGGGATGATGGAGGTGGAGTGGTTTTACATTGCCTGTGGCATATACGTCATTGCAGCTTTTATTACAGATATTCGTTCCATGAAAATTCCAAATCGATTGACTTTACCTGTGACTGTTGCAGGCGTATTGGCCCATATCATATGGGGCGGTTGGGATGGTTTCTTGTTTTCAGCGGCTGGATTTGCAGCAGGTTTTGGTATTTTGTTTCTGATGTATGCGATTGGAGCCGTAGGGGCAGGAGATGTGAAATTGTTTGGTGGGATTGGCGCATGGACGGGGCTTGCTTTTGGCATTCATGTCATTATTTACTCCGTTTTGTACGCGGGCGCAATTGGTCTAGTAATACTTCTATTCCGTAAAGATTCAGCGAAACGGATTCGAGGCATGGCAAGTAGTCTTGCAGGTTTTTTCATGCTCGGTTCGCTCAAGCTGGTAAATAAAGAGAAGACATTGAAGTTTCCATTTATGCTGGCGGTGTTACCTGGATTTATCACGGTCCTTGTCTCAGGACTTTTCCCTTGATATCAGGAGTCTGGAAAACGTTAGGATAACAGTGATCGAAGATAGCACTGCGATTGGAGTGGAAGAGTGTGGTGTATTGTAACTCAACTTATATCAACTAAACTTTTTACACGAGAACGGAGAGGACGGAAAAAAACCTGAAGAAGCGGAGCTAAAAGCTTTCTGAAAGAAAGCTGCATCGGAAGCATATGCTTCGCCTTTATCCCCGGATTTTCCCCTTTACAAAGGGAATCGAGAAATCTGGGGATAACAGCGATCGGAAGGTTGTTCCGTCATCGAAGTACCCAGTGTAACTTTCTTTAGTTGATCCTATATAGCAATGGAAAGAGAGGATTGGCATGTATGGATTAACGAGAGATTTTATTCGTAACGGCGGAGCGTTCATGGTTTTGGAAAAAGAAGACGGGTTACGAATGGAGGAATTGAGCCGGGTACAAATGGGGATGTTGTCCTCCAATCAGATTCCTCGACTTCTCCCTGTTCATATTCGGGAAGTCGATCGAAATGTAACTTTGCAGTACGACATATCAGGGTACAAAATGTTATCCCAGATGTTAAAGTCAAGCAAAATCAAGTTGCGTGTTCTGTATGGTCTGTTGTTCCAACTAGCCGATGCCTTCATGGAATGCCGACAGTATATGTTGGAGCCTCGTAAATTATTGATCCAGGAAGAGTACTTGTTCATCAACGGTTCATTTGAACAGGGTGAGCTTGGAATGGTCTATGTACCAATCATGGATACGGTTGAAGTTGATCCAACGCCGCAGCAATTCCGTGAGCTTGTGATCAGGCTGATGGCCCAGGTGCAGGAACTGCAAGGAGAAGGCATTCAGCGTGTTCTGCAGTTATGTGACAATGAACGTTGGGATATCAGACAGTTGCGAGAGCTTCTGCTGGAGTTATATGCTGACGAGCAAGAGAATGGAGGAGTCGCAGCATTTCTCTCATCCAGAACTTTGGAAACACCCAATGATTCAAGAGGTGATCTTCATTCGTCGATTTCTGAGCGAGAGAGCAGGCAAGCCACTGGTAATTCTCGACCATATCAACCCAGTGCTCCCGTTCATAATGCTGCTGTGGAGCCGCAATTAAATTTTCGTCAGCCGCAAAAAACGAGTGAATCCGAGGTGGAAGACATTCCGGTGAGATCTCGAACCTTTCCAGGCAGGCGCTCGCCTGAGCTATCTTCATTTGAGAGCTCAAACAGCATGGATAAGGGACGAAGTAACCCGTATGATTCGCTAGAGCGTGTTGATATGGACGCGGAGGAGAAGTCCGGATCTTCCAAAGTGACCTATATCATACTGGGCTGCATGGTTGCCATGGCATTGGTATGGAGATTTATATACATGGAGCAACCGGGACAGACGCAGATGATCCTGTGCATGGTACTAAGCCTTGGCTTGCTTGGTGTAGCAGGATGGACGTGGAAGCGCAAGGGAAGTCCTCATAATGACGCAGAGAATAAGCGGTCTTTTTCATTCAATTTAGGTAAGAACAAAGGCAAGCAAATGGAAGATGAAGAGGAACAATTTCAGGAGAGTTGGCGCTGGAATACAGCTGAAAGGTCAGCGGAACGCATAAACCAAACGGTTGCATCCGCCTCAGAAGGTGGTGGCGAGCATTCCCGTTTTCAAAATTTGCATATGACACCTGAACACTCCGAACCACCGTTCGTTCAGCACCATGTGGAGACGGTAGCTTCAACTTCAGAGCTAATTCGACATGATGCAGTTGCGGAAGCAACCGTGAATTTGCAGAATCTGAGTGGAGGTAATGTTACAGGGGCAGGACCGGTGATGGCGTCTTATTATCTTGAACGAAGATCTGGCACCGGTGACCAACATGAACGGATGGATGTGCAAGGAGCATCTTTTGTCATCGGAAGATCAGCAGACATGGTTCAGTGGGTGGACACAGCGACCGGCGTGTCCCGTGCTCATGTGGAATTGAGCCGGAACAAATCGGGCTATGTGATTAAGGATCTGGGTTCCGTCAATGGCACCATTCTTCAGGGCAATATTCTTGCTCCGTATAAGGAATATCCATTGGCGGATGGAGACACATTTACACTTGCGGAATCAGTCTACACTTATCGGTCGGTTGGATAAGACATAGTTCAATCAGTCAGATAAGCCGCGGTGCTTCAGATCTTCCAGTGCCTGGGTTAAGGTAGGGAAAGTGAATTGGAATCCGTGGTCGAGTGCTTTTTGCGGAATGACTCTCTGCCCCTGAAGCAGAACAACGGATAGTTCACCAACTAAGGTTTTAATTAAGAAGCTGGGTACGGGGAACCAGTGAGGGCGATGATACACTTTACCGACCGTACGACCGAATTCATCATTGGTGACAGGGTTCGGTGAGGAAGCATTGACCGGACCTGACACTTGTTTATTTTGAATGCTAAAATCAATGAGTCTTACGATATCCATAATGTGAATCCAGCTAGTCCATTGCTTGCCACTGCCGATCTTGCCACCAACACCCAGCATATAAGGGAGTTTCATCAATGGAAAAGCACCTCTTTTATGTCCAAGCACCAAACTCACCCGGATTTTAACGAGTCTTACATCTTTGATTGCATCTGCAGCAACTTCCCATTGTTCCGAGACCCGGGACGGGAAGTTCATGGATTTTTGCGGACTACTCTCGTCAAAGGTTTCATTAGGGGAGGTTCCATAGATGGCCATGGCAGAAGCTTGAACGACCACTTCCGGCTTTTGTTCCAGAGATTCCACCAATCGGGCTACCCGTGCTACGGTTGTTACTCTGGATTCAACAATCTCCAGCTTCGCCTTGGTTGTCCAACGTTGATTCAGCGTTTCTCCGGCAAGGTTAACGAGAGCATCCATACCTTCCAGCAAGTGAGGTTGTTCTTCGACTTGTTCCCACGATATATATGTAAGATTTTTACTTGGATTATGCAAGTCAGGCAGTTTTCGTGTAATAACTTTCACATGGTGCCCGGCTTGCAGCCAGTAATCTACAAGTGCTCCTCCCACAAATCCGGTACCTCCACAAATGGCAATTTTCATATCAAACATCCTCTCTGTATTTTCACTGCGCTGATATACCGTTGGATCGACAAACAGCCCCGTAAGGTAAGCAATGCCTGTTGGGAACAACTTACCTGACGGAGCATATCTGTATCTAATTAACCCAATTTATATGCCACTTAACTCATCTTTTATTTTATTTAATCAAATGTTGATAAGGGGAATAATCGATTTTGTTTTTCTCCAAAAACTTTACCAAAAACTTATTATCCCGCTTCGGTGTGGCAATGATGTATCCTTTGATACAATGATCTCTCGATACTTCCGTGGCGTTGTCTTCAACTGCAATCTTACCGATCTCTGCAGCAATGGAATGTTTGGCTATGTCACGAAATGGCCCGGGCACAGGCTCCACAAGTTGATCCAAAAAAGCTTTGGCTTCATCTGTCCACAAGTGACGGCTGGCTTCAACCCAATAATTCTGCCAATCCAGCTTGGACTTTCCGTCCGCTTTTGGTAGCACTTTCAAAAACTTGCGCATCATGAAGAATCCACCGATACACATGCTGCCAAGCAATAAAAAAGTCCAGAATGCGATTGTATTCATAAACCAATTGCTGGGGGAACTACTGGTCAGTATCATCGCGTAGGAGTCGAAAATCATTGCGGAGTCACCTCGGTTCATTGATTTCACGGAAAGACGGATTCCGCCTACCCATGTTCCACATATTAGCTGTAAAAAATAGCCTCTATCCCGAATTATAGCGCATTTCTAGATTTATTTCGATAATCGCGTTAGAATAAGGGATAATTCAGATTAAGGGGGATCAATAATGCTGAAAATCGGCTCCCACGTGTCCTTTTCGGACAAGGGATTATTGAGTGCAACGAAGGAAGCGTCTTCGTACGGTTCCAGTTCGTTTATGATATATACGGGTGCGCCACAGAATACACGTCGCAAGCCAATTGAATCCATGTATATTGAAGAAGGCAAACTTGCCATGCAAGAGGGTGGAATGGAAGATATCGTTGTCCATGCACCGTACATTATTAATCTTGGCTCATACAAAGACAACACGTATAGACTCGCTGTAGATTTCCTTCAGGAAGAGATTCGTCGTACACATGCCATTGCTGTGAAAAACATCGTATTACATCCTGGCGCTTTTACAGATAAAGATGCCCACTATGGGATCGGACGGATCGCAGAAGGTTTGAATGAAGTGCTGGAGGGTGTGAAAGAGACAGATGTGAACATCGCTCTGGAGACCATGGCTGGCAAAGGTACGGAGATGGGGCGTAGTTTCGAAGAGATCGCCCAGATCATCGAGAAAGTAACGTATAACGAGCGCCTCACTGTGTGTATGGATACATGTCACATTCATGATGCCGGATATGATATCGTTAATGATTTTGACGGTGTACTGGAACAATTCGATCGCACGGTAGGACTTGACCGCATTGCTGTAATGCATATTAATGATAGTAAGAATGCTATGGGTGCGCACAAGGACCGTCATACACCAATTGGCTCTGGCTGGATCGGGTTTGAGGCGATTAACCGCATCGTCAACCATGAGAAGCTTCAAGGACGTCCATTTATTCTTGAGACACCTTGGATTGGTAAAGAGGCCAAGACCCAGCGTCCAATGTATGAGGTGGAGATTGCCCTGCTTCGTGGGGATGTTGCCGGTCGATTCGGCCAGGATTTCCTGACAGAAGTAGAACAGTTGCAACACTTTTTCAAAGGTAAAGAGATTGAGTCTCGTTCGTATATTCTGGATGTGTGGACGTTGCTCAAAAATGATGCCAAAGCCAAAAAGGCAGATCCGCGCGAACCGCTGGAACGCCTCTATGACATGGTGACTGAAGCTGCATTGTTCCCGCATTTGAATGAAGAACAACTGAATCATCGCTTGATTGCATGGCTTGCGGGTTAATCCCGCAGGTCATGGCTTAATTGAAGGAGGAAGAATAACCCGATGGAGATCCACGCTAAACAAGTACGCCCTGATTCTAAAAACCGCGCCGATCGTGCGCGCATGCTTATTTCCTGTCCGGATGGTCCAGGAATTGTAGCTGCCGTCTCTCACTTCCTGCACCAGCATGGTGCAAACATTGTTCAGTCGGACCAGTATACAATGGACCCTGCTGGCGGCATGTTCTTTATGCGGATTGAGTTTGATCTTCCGCAATTGTTGGTCAATTTGCCGAAACTGGAAGCTGATTTTGAAGAAGTAGCAAGCCGTTTCCAAATGGAATGGACGCTATCTGCGGTTAGCCGCAAGAAGAAATTGGCTATCTTTGTATCCAAAGAAGATCACTGTCTGGTTGAATTGTTGTGGCAATGGCAGGCTGGCGACCTAGATGCTGATATTGCTCTTGTGGTCAGCAACCATCTGGACATGAAGGACTATGTAGAATCATTTGGCATTCCATATCATCATATCCCAGTTACAGCAGACACGAAGAAAGAAGCCGAACAGCGTCAACTGGACGTCATCGGCAACGATGTGGATGTGATCATTCTGGCTCGTTACATGCAGATTATCTCTCCGATGTTCATTGAGCATTACCGCAATCGAATCATTAATATTCACCATTCGTTCCTGCCAGCCTTCGTTGGTGGTAAACCGTATGCGCAGGCGTACAACCGCGGTGTCAAAATTATCGGTGCGACAGCGCACTATGTTACGGAAGAACTGGATGGCGGACCAATTATCGAACAGGACGTGCAGCGTGTAAGCCACGGGGACGATGTAACCGAGCTGAAGCGTATTGGACGTACCATTGAGCGTGTTGTGCTTGCACGTGCCGTGAAATGGCATGTTGAAGACCGCGTTCTTGTTCACGAAAATAAAACCGTTGTATTTTAAGCTCACGCTTTAATACTGTGCAAGGTTGATTCGGAACCACGTAATAGATTATCCAAAAAGCGACCCCAATTCGTTTACGAAACGGGAGTCGCTTTTTTTGTTGTGTTGATATACTTTCCGCACAAGCCAAGCATAATACCAAATAGCAGATGTCCTGCAATCCAATAGAGGATGGCAAAAACATCGTACAGGTCTGGCACACGTGATGACAATTGAGAGAGTGGGATATAGAGCAGGGACGAGACTGAACCAAGTATAATTCCTTTGATCATTGGGCGGCCTGAATGTCGTATCCACCACACATAGAAGATGCCGATGATAACGGATACGATGAGATGCAAAGTAAATTCAATAAATTCGGGTAAGGTTGGTGGAAGACCAGGCACAAAATCAATATTCAACAGCAGGGTATATACTTGTTCGCCTGTGTTGGCCTGAATCATTTTGAGGAAAAATCCCAGGACAACTCCGGATAGAATCCCCGTTAAAATACCGGATAACCAGGGTAATGAGTGTTTTACCGATGTTGATGGGTGAGCAGCAGGATCTGGCATGATCGCGACCTCCTATGATTGACGCATGGACATCTGAAAAGTAAACCACAGCCCGATTTTCAAATCCATATTAAGGAACATTATATGTGAATTGAGGATGAATATCTAAAATATGCATGGTTTTCAGGTTAAAGGTTATACTTCATGCGATGGATTTGCGAGGCTCCTTAAGTCTGCTTTTGGAATTTAGTACCTTTTAAAGTACGATTTTTGCTTGATTGGCCAAGGATTATTCATCACAAACAACCGATTTTTCATGAACTTCTCAAAGAAGGTTATGGAAAAGCTTCACGCCAAGTGATACAATACAAAAGTGAATAAGTCAAAATGAAACACTCAAGCGGATTCACTTATTGTGAAATTCGGTTTGCTTGTATGATGAGAGGGATTCGCTTGCGCACCCGACTTATCTAAAGACATGAGGAGGACAAACCATGACTGACAAGAACGAAGCGATTCAAAAGGACGAGAACACTACAATCGACAACCTGTCGATTACGACCGTACGTACTTTGGCGATTGATGCAATTGAGAAGGCAAATTCCGGACATCCGGGTATGCCTATGGGCTCCGCTCCAATGGGGTACCAACTTTTTGCAAAAACGATGACTCATAACCCGGACCACCCAACTTGGGTTAACCGGGACCGTTTTGTCCTGTCTGCAGGACATGGCTCCATGTTGCTGTACAGCTTGCTGCACCTGAGCGGATATGATCTTCCAATGGAAGAACTGAAACAGTTCCGTCAATGGGGAAGCAAAACTCCGGGTCACCCGGAATTCGGACATACTGCAGGTGTTGATGCAACTACCGGCCCACTGGGTCAAGGTATTGCAATGGCTGTAGGTATGGCGATGGCTGAAGCTCAACTGGGCGCAACATACAATAAAGACAAATTCAACGTAGTTGACCACTACACTTACGCAATCTGTGGTGATGGTGACTTGATGGAAGGCGTATCTCATGAATCAGCTTCCCTGGCTGGACGTTTGCACCTGGGCAAACTGATCATGTTGTTTGACTCCAATGACATCACGTTGGATGGTAAATTGGATCTGTCTTCTTCCGAAAGCATCGCGAAGCGTTTTGAAGCTTATGGCTGGCAAGTGCTGCGGGTTGAAGATGGTAACGATCTGCCTGCAATCGAAAAAGCAATTCAGGAAGGTCAAGCAGATACACTGCGTCCTACACTGATCGAAGTTAAAACGGTTATCGGTTATGGTAGCCCGAACAAACAAGGTAAAGGCGGCCACGGCGGTACTCACGGATCTCCACTGGGTGCAGACGAAGCCAAATTGACTAAAGAGTATTACAAATGGGTTTACGAAGAAAACTTCCACGTACCAGCTGAAGTTCGCGATCACTTTGCACAAGTGAAAGATCGTGGTATCTCTGCTAACAAAGCGTGGGACGAGAAATTTGCCGAGTACAAAAAAGCTTTCCCTGAGCTGGCAGCTCAATTCGAAACAGCGATTAACGGCGACCTTCCAGAAGGTTGGGACCGTGATCTTCCTAAATATGCAGCAACAGACAAAGCTCTTTCCACTCGTGTAGCATCCGGTAACGCTCTGAACGGTCTGGCGCACAACGTGCCACAACTGACAGGTGGATCTGCTGACTTGGAAAGCTCCACAATGACTCACTTGAACAACCTGGAGAACTTCACACCTGAAGATTACTCCGGCCGTAACATCTACTTCGGTATCCGTGAATTCGGTATGGCTGGAGCAATGAACGGTATGGCACTGCACAGCGGTGTGAAAGTATTCGGAGGTACGTTCTTCGTATTTACCGATTACTTGCGTCCGGCTGTTCGTCTGGCTGCCCTGATGGGATTGCCTGTAACGTATGTTCTGACTCACGACAGTATCGCTGTTGGTGAAGACGGTCCTACGCACGAACCGATCGAGCAATTGGCATCCCTGCGTATCATTCCTAACCTGACGGTTATTCGTCCGGCTGACGGTAATGAAACTTCGGCTGCTTGGGCTTACGCGCTTGAGAACAAGAGCAACCCGGTTGCACTCGTACTCACTCGTCAAAACCTGCCGATCCTTGAAGGTACCGTTGAAGGTTCGCGTGAGAACGTGAAACGTGGTGCTTATGTTGTCTCTGATGCAAAAGATGGCAAAGCGGTAGCACAAATCATCGCTACAGGTTCTGAAGTGCAATTGGCTGTTAAAGCTCAAGCAGCACTTGCAGAACAAGGCATCCAAGTTCGCGTAATCAGCATGCCAAGCTGGGATCTGTTCGAGAAACAAGACAAAGCTTATAAAGAGTCCGTTCTTCTTCCGGATGTTAAAGCTCGTCTTGCAATTGAAATGGCTTATCCAATGGGCTGGGAGAAATATGTTGGAGATCAAGGTGACATTCTCGGAATCAGCACATTTGGTGCTTCCGCGCCTGGCGACCGTGTTATCCAAGAGTATGGCTTTACAGTGGATAACGTGGTTAGCCGCGTAAAAGCATTGCTGTAATAGAGGTTGTTCAAAAAGTCTGCTTTTGATTACGAAGGATGCCTCACGGCATCATCAGCGTCGAATATGGGATTCAGCCGAATAAGAATATGCTTACGGAGTATGTTTCCTTCGGAAACATTGTAGTTGCTCACGTAGTTTTCTCCTACGCTCCGCTACTCCATTTCTAGCTTCATCCCATCTTCTCGGTACTGAAAACCTGACTTTTTGAACACGCAATTAGCTTCATAAACGCTGCTATGGTTGGGAGGGCATCATGCTGTCCTGATCCATGGCAGCAAGTTATTTCCGCAGAACAGGGGCGGTGAAGCGTTATCGCCCTGATCTGTTTTGCCTTTTGTTTTCATTAACTTCAGGGGAGCGGGTACGCATGTCACAATTCGATCAAGTCAGTGTAGTGAAAGAGGCCAACATTTATTATGATGGTCAAGTAACCAGCAGAACAGTTATTTTGGGGGATGGCAGCAAAGTGACTCTGGGCATCATGCTTCCAGGCAGTTATGAGTTCGGTACGGATTCTCGTGAAATTATGGAGATTCTGTCCGGAGATCTGAAAGTATTGCTTCCCGGAGAAGAAGAGTGGCAAGAGATTCAAGGTCAAGCTACGTTCCACGTGCCTGCCGAATCCAAATTTAAACTGGAGATACGCAGCGTTACTGACTACGTCTGCTCGTACCCGGCGGAATAACATAAGAAGGGTAAGCAGAACCGCAACCTGCGGATTCGGTTTACCCTTTTTACTTCTTGAATTCTAACGACAAAGTTCGAGCTGCAAGCTTGTCAGCCCCGTGGATTTGAAGTATCCTTAAGGCAAGTTGTTTAGAATGGAATACGGACATAATATAAGAGGTTGTTCAAAAAGTCCGCTTTTGATTACAAAGTTTGAACACGCAATATAATCGAAATCAGGAGGTTTTTGAGATCATGGCAAAAAAAGTGACATTTGACTATAGCACGGCATTGCAATTTGTAAATCAGCACGAAGTGGATTATTTTGCAGAACCGATTCGTCTGGCTCACGAGCAGCTTCACAACGGAACAGGAACAGGCTCCGATTATCTGGGCTGGATTGACCTGCCAACGGCTTATGACAAAGAAGAGTTCGCTCGCATTCAAAAAGCGGCTGCCAAAATCCAAAGCGACTCCGAAGTACTGATCGTTATCGGTATCGGTGGATCATACCTGGGTGCACGTGCAGCGATTGAAATGCTGACTCACTCTTTCTATAACAATCTGCCAAAAGACAAACGCAAAACGCCTGAAATCTATTTTGCAGGAAACAATATCAGCTCCACATATGTAACTCATTTGCTGGACCTGGTTGAAGGCAAAGATTTCTCCGTCAACGTTATCTCCAAATCCGGTACAACAACTGAGCCGGCTATTGCATTCCGTATCTTCCGTGCAGCACTGGAAGAGAAATATGGTAAAGAAGAAGCTCGCAAACGCATCTATGCTACAACAGACAAAGCGCGCGGTGCACTGAAAGAACTCGCAAATGCAGAAGGATACGAATCTTTCATTATCCCTGATGATGTAGGTGGACGTTACTCCGTTCTGACAGCTGTAGGTTTGCTGCCAATCGCAGCAGCTGGTATCAGCATCGAAGAAATGATGCAAGGTGCGGCTGACGCATCCAAAGAATACAGCAACCCAAACGTAGCTGAGAATGAAGCATATCAATATGCTGCAGTTCGTAACGCATTGTATCGCAAAGGCAAAGGCACGGAGATCCTTGTAAACTATGAGCCTTCACTGCACTTCGTGTCCGAGTGGTGGAAACAACTGTTTGGAGAGAGTGAAGGTAAAGACTACAAAGGGATCTATCCTGCATCTGTTGATTTCTCTACAGACTTGCACTCCATGGGTCAATTCATCCAGGAAGGTAGCCGGAACATCTTCGAAACTGTTATCCAGGTTACTGAAGTTGCTGAGCATATCTCAATCAAATCCGATCCGGACGATCTGGATGGTTTGAACTTCCTTGAAGGAAAAACCATGGACTTTGTTAACAAAAAAGCGTTCCAAGGAACACTGCTTGCACATACAGATGGTCAAGTACCAAACCTGATTGTGAACATTCCAGATATGACTCCATATTCTTTCGGATATCTGGTATACTTCTTTGAAAAAGCATGCGGTATCAGTGGCTACCTGCTGGGTGTCAATCCATTTGACCAACCAGGCGTGGAAGCTTACAAGAAAAATATGTTCGCATTGCTGGGCAAACCAGGCTTTGAAGAAGAGAAAGCAGCGCTCGAAGCGAGACTTTCCGAATAATTCATCGGTCTGCTCATATAGTTGAATAAGGTAATGTAAATCTAACCGGGAATCACTGTTCGTTTAAGATGCAGGGTTCCCGGATATAGATAACCAGGGCAGTTCGTCCGCGTTCGCGCGGTGAACTGCTTTCTTGTAAAATGGACTCAGGAAAAGATCAGAAAGTTGGATTTAGGATGATTGAACGTTATCGCACGGTTCGAGGACCGGGCAATCTGGAAATTGTAATCAAGAAGTCGCGATTTATCGGTCATATTATGCCGGTCACGACAGAGGAAGAGGCTGTTGCCTTCATCGATGAGATCAAGAAAAAACATTGGAATGCGACTCACAACTGCTCTGCATACATGATTGGGGAGCGAGACGAAATCCAGAAGCAATCCGATGACGGTGAACCCAGTGGAACAGCAGGGAAACCCATTCTTGAAGTGATCAAAAATCAGAAATTAAAAAATGTGGCAATTGTGGTTACGCGATACTTCGGGGGAATTATGCTTGGAGCTGGCGGGTTAATTCGTGCTTATACGGATGGAGCTGTAGCAGCCATTGAAGCCGGAGAAGCCATTACCAACGTGCTGCATCGTGAAGTGTTTGTTGAACTGGATTATACGTGGCTGGGAAAAGTGGAAAATGAGTTAAGAAGCCGGGAAGTCCGTACAGGTGAAACTGGATTCACCGATAAGGTTACGTTGACTTGTCTTCCGCCGGATAGTGAAACCGAGGCTTTTATAGCCTGGATCACGGATTTGACGCAAGGGCAATCCCGGATCACGGAGGGACAGCGGCTTTATTTTATTGAAGGGGAATAAAATATATGGCTAGAAGAGCAGTCGAACAGGAGTTGTCGAGGGAGCGGATACTGGAGGCGGCGAGGCACCTTTTTATTACCAAAGGATACCGCGCCATTTCGATGCGAAGCATCGGCCAGCATCTGGGCTATAGTCATGGGTCGCTGTATTATCACTTTAAGGAAAAGGCAGAGCTGTTCTATGCCATCGTGGTTGAAGATTTTAATCATCTGGGGCATTTGCTGCTGCAAGCCATGGTCAGGCCAGTCCGTGATGATGTGAGCAAGGTAGAGCACATTATGATGGAGTTTATTCGCTTTGGTCTGGAGAATCCATACCAATACGAAATCATGTTTATGATCAGGGACGAAGAACTGTTGTCTTATTGTCGTACCGAACAGGGACGTTGCTTCGAGTTGTTTGCATCGATTATAAGGCAGTATATGAATGAAGAGAACTGTACGGAAGAGGACATTCAAAGGGTACCGCGTACGCTATTTTTGGCTATGCACGGATTCATTTCTTATTACATTCAGGACCGTTTAACGTTTGAGGAGATTGAATCGTCTGCGCTGTCTCATGTCAAAGTGCTGTGCCGCAATCTGGGTCAGCAGCCTGGCGTCCAATAATGGCGCTATTGTTGCACCCCTACACTTCAGGGCGGTGATTTGTCATAACTTTAATTCTTTATAACGTTATCTCGCGAAAGTTAATATGCGCAGCAGACCAAGTCAGGCGGCTCCGACCCGGAATGAGGGTGGACCGCCTGTTTGTGTTTGCAAAAATGAATGAGTAGGTGGCAGGTCTATTGGACCCAACTAACCTTCCATGATTTTGAGAAAATATTCCCGCTCACGTGGTCCATCGAATTCGCAAAAGTAAATGCCTTGCCAGCGGCCAAGCAGCAGTCTGCCTTCGTGAATAATAACTGTCTGTGATGGCCCTGTTGTAATGGATTTGAGGTGAGAGGCTGTATTGCCTTCGGCATGTCGATACGCGGGATGCTCCCAAGGGTACACTTCGTCAAGGCGTAACAAGACATCATGTTTTACATCCGGGTCTGCATTTTCGTTGATGGCAATACCTGCCGTCGTATGTGGACAGTAGATGAGCACCGTCCCATTCTGCACCCCGCTACTCTGGACAACCTGCTTTACGTCCCATGTGATATCCTTCATTTCATCTCGTGTGGAAGTGGATATATTCTTCGTATATAACATGTTAGATCACTCCTTATCATCTCTGTTCTTACCCTCGATTGTATCTTAACCACTACATACCAAACAAACCACATATGCAAGGTGAAAAAAGCAAATCGCATGATAACGGAGAGGACAGAAATAACCGGAAGTGATTTTATTAATCCATCTCAGATGTGGCCCAATTATATTCAATAAAAGCATTGACGATTAGCACTGCAAACTGGTAAAGTATCAGAAAGCAAAACCAAGTAGACTAATGGGAATAATATTAAAGCAATATCATCCAACTTAGGAAAAATGTCGTATTGAAGCCAGGAAGACTGCCGACCGGAGCTAAAGCCGGAGGCTGGGAGGGAACGCAGCAATGAATACCGTTCTTCGTCATAAGGGATGGACTTGGGGATTTCGCAGTACCGTATTGTTATATTTTATCGTACTTATTGTACTTCCAATCATCGGTGTGTACGTCAATTCCTTCTCCGAAGGATGGAGCAACTTTGTTCAGAGCATTATGGACCCCATCGCGTGGAAAGCCGTACTGCTGACCATTCGACTGGCCGTCATTGCCACGCTAATTAATGTGGTTTTGGGCACGATGATCGCCTGGGTGTTGACAAGGTATCGCTTTGTGGGCCGATCGTTTCTTAACAGTCTGGTTGATCTCCCGTTTGCACTGCCAACAGCGGTGGGCGGCTTGATGATTATGCTGCTTTTGGGTCCGGTCAGTGCCATCGGGAAACTGGCTGAATCCATGGGATTTGAGATTGTGTTTCATCAGCCCGCCATTGTTATCGCGATGACCTTTGTCACGTTTCCGTTTGTTATCCGCGCAGTGCAGCCTTTGCTGGAAGAAATCGATCCTTCCGAGGAAGAGGCCTCGTACACGATGGGGGCATCCAAGGCTCGCACGTTCATGCAGGTTATTCTGCCGTCCATGGCACCTGGCATGATCAGTGGAGGGATGCTCGCTTTCTCCAGAGGACTGGCTGAATTCGGGGCTGTTGTGCTGGTGGCTGGTAACATTCCAGGAAGAACACTGACCGCTTCCGTATTTATCTACGGGGAGATTGAAAGTGATAATCCAACGGGAGCCGCTGCTGTATCCGTGTTGCTCCTGACGCTCTCCTTCCTGATCCTCTGGCTGATCAATCTGGTGCAGATGCGGGGGAGAAGACGATGAGACGACTCTTAATCGGACTGACGTTTGCGGTATTTATTGTACTGTTGATCATCCCGCTTGGCCGTATTTTTATTGGCGCATTTGAAGATGGGGCAGGTGGATTCCTGAAAGGGCTGATGCGCCCTGAGGCGTTACACGCTTTGATGATGACCGGACTGGTTGTCCTGGTGGTCACCCTGTTAAATACATTGTTTGGCATCATGATGGCTCTGTATCTGGTTCGTGCCGGATGGCTGAGTGAACGGATAAAAGGGCTGCTGAACAGCATTGTAGACCTGCCTTATGCCGTATCTCCTGTCATTGGCGGCTTGATGATTGTGTTGATGTTGGGACCTAACAGCATTATGGGCGCTTTTTTTGAAGGGATTGGATTCAATGTGGTCTATGCTTTCCCAGGTATGGTGATCGCAACGTTATTTGTTACCTTTCCACTTATGGTCAGAGAGGTTATGCCTGTCCTCCAGGAACTCGGTTCTCAGCAAGAGGAGGCCGCATCTACACTTGGCGCCTACGGCTGGAGAACGTTCTGGAGTGTGACATGGCCTTCGATCCGCTGGGCGGTAGTGTATGGTCTAGTCTTGACGGTTGCGCGCTCGCTTGGGGAATTCGGTGCAGTGCTGGTTGTATCCGGTAATATTATGAACAAAACGCAGACCGCAACAACCCTGGTGTATCAGGATGTTGAGAATTTTAATGTAGCTGCCGCAAATGGTGTGGCATTGGTGCTGGTCACCTTCTCCGTCGGGCTGCTGCTCATGATGGAATGGGCCAAGAAGCGAAAGGAAGTGCATTGATATGCATGTAGAAGTCCGTGATCTGAACAAACATTTCGGTGATTTTCATGCGGTAAAAGATGTCTCATTCGATATTGCCAAAGGCCATCTGATCGGTCTGCTTGGACCCAGCGGAGGCGGGAAGACGTCCATTCTGCGGATGCTCGCGGGTCTGGAGAATCCGGGTTCCGGAGAGATTCGCTTTCACGGAAAAGTCGTGAACCATCTGCCTCCACAGGAGCGGGGCATCGGATTTGTATTCCAGAACTATGCCTTGTTCAAACATATGACGGTATTTGAGAATATCGCCTTTGGACTCAAGGTCAAGAAGACCCCAAAAGCCCAGATCCGTGATCGGGTTATGGAACTGGTTGAATTGACTGGGTTAAAAGGTTTCGAACAGCGCTATCCGCATCAGCTTTCTGGTGGGCAGCGTCAGCGTGTGGCTTTTGCCAGAGCGCTCGCCCCGGAGCCCCAGCTGTTATTGCTGGATGAACCGTTCGCTGCCATTGATGCCAAGATCCGTCAGGAACTGCGTTCATGGTTGCGGGAGCTAATCGAACGGGTAGGAATCACTTCGATTTTTGTAACGCATGACCAGGATGAAGCGATTGAAGTGGCGGACGAGATTATGATTATCAGTCAAGGTCGTCTGGAACAGAAGGGCACACCTTGGGATATCTACAAAAACCCGCAGACACCGTTTGTCGCTACCTTTATCGGGGAGTCTACGGTTGTGGAGGATGCTTCCCAGCTGAAAGGATTCGAACATGCTGTCGAGGGTGAACATACCAAAGCGCTTATTCGACCGGAGTATATTGAGATCGGCTTGAAAAATGAGTTCACCATGTTGTCTGCAACGGAAAAAGGTACAGTCAAACATCTTCATTTCCGGGGCAGTGAATGGATGGTAGAGGTGGACGTACAGGGTCATAAGTTAATCACATATCGTTCCCTGGAAAAAACGACATTGGAGATCGGTCAACAAATTCGAGTCCTTGTACACCGTGCATATCTGTTCAATGACTCCAACAGTTGGGTGGTTGAGAACCGACTGAAGGAAGATCCGATGCCGGTGATGATTTAGATCAAGTGGAAGAAAGGGGCTGCCCATGCAGACGAGGAAGAAGAAAGCCATACTCTTATATGTTGCCCTCATGCTTCTGCTCGTCTGCATGACCGCTGGGTGCAGCAAGCAGGAGGGGGCAAGCGAACAGAACGAGCCCTCTAGTAACGATTCATCCACTACGCTGGTGATTGGTGCTTATAGTGTAGCAAAAGACGCTGTAGGCGAATTGCTGCCCAAGTTCCAAGAGGAGTGGAAGGCAAAAACCGGACAGACAATTAACTTCCAGGAATCCTATGAAGCTTCGGGTACACAGGCAAGAGCCATCGTTGGTGGATTCGAGGCTGATGTGGCCTTGCTCGCGATGGAGAGTGATATCGAGAAGCTGGTCAAAGCCGATCTGGTTAGCTCCGATTGGAAACAGACCCCTAATGAGGGCATGATCACCCGTTCGATTGTTGTTCTGGGCACAAGAGCAGGCAACCCGCTCGGAATTCATGATTTTCAGGATTTGACCAAGCCGGGAGTGAAGGTACTCTACCCTAATCCAAAGACATCCGGGGGCGCACAATGGGACATTAATGCCATTTACGGTGCTGGATTAAAACTGTCGGAGGAACAAGAGGGGAAGAAAGATCCTGCCGCAGCCAAGGATTTTCTCGAACAGGTACATCGCAACGTTGAATCATTGGACAAGAGTGGGCGTTCTTCGATGGCGGCATTCGAGTATGGTGTCGGTGATGTAATCGTCACGTATGAAAATGAATTGCTTGCCCGGATCGCTAAAGGTGTAGATTATGACATCGTCATTCCGAAAAATACGATCCTGATTGAGAACCCGGCAGTTGTGGTGAATAAATATGCCGATAAACATGGGAATCGTGAATTGGCGGAAGCTTTTGTCGCATATCTGCGTACACCAGAAGCACAGCGCATTTTTGCCAAGCATGGTTTTCGTTCAGTAGATCCGGATGTATTTGCACAGACCGAGTCCACATTCCCAACGCCTGAAGGATTATTTGATATCAACTATCTGGGTGGATGGGATGAGGTACGCAGTACGTTGTACTCCAAACGCGGCGTGTGGTATCAGGTGCTTGCGGGAATATGAGCATAGCTGATGTAATCGAACAGGTAACCGAGCATATGGATACTAAACCTTCATTTCAATGGAAGTAGAGATGGAGGTTTTTTACTGCCAAAAGGTTATAATAGAGGTATACTGAATCATGATTGTTACATAGTACTAGCAGGAAGGTGTGAGTTGGATGAATGCAGAGATCAAATTATCCCAAAGTACAGCAATTCGACTGGAGCAAGCCCGCGGTAAGGGGATGCCTGAGGAAGAAATATTAAAAGCCATTCAAGCCAAAGACGTTTCCGCTTTTGACGCCGTGTCTGAAGAGGAATACCGATATAACGAATTTTTCTCGTATGCGGACGAGCATGGTGAAAATCTGGAGGCAGCAGTGAAAGACGGCTACCGGATTACCTTTAACACGCGTGGTGGACTCGGAATCTGGTTGGAGAAGGCCTTTAAGGTGCAGCCAGAGAAAGACTTCACGGTGGGTGAAGGAATAGTAACCGGATTACAGTTGAAACCGGAGCAGGCAGAGGTGCTGGCGAAGCGGCTTGCATCGAACTGGGTCATTACAGAATCGAAGGATGTACCTGCGGGTCAGGAACTGACCTTGAAGCTGCGAGCACTGGTATAGTTCCAGCGTTGGGTTAATGTGACTCGATTCAGTCGGTCATGGCCTGTGAAAAAAGGTAAGGCCTGCTCTTCATATTGGCGACCCAGCTATACGAGGGCGCACCAGATGTGGATGAGCGGAAGCTCCCGAATGGAGCGAAGCATGGAATTAAAGTCTGACGGTGAACAGTCAGACCACGGACTGTCCCGAATTGCAGTGTAGAACTGCAGCGGGATGGTCTTTTTTTTGCAAAAACAGGGGTGGACGATTACAATTTACATATCATTAATTCAGGGGGAATGCGGATTGAATCAGCTAACATTTCTGGGCACTGGCGATGCGATGGGCGTTCCACGTGTGTATTGTGATTGCGACGTATGTACAGAGGCAAGGCTTACGGGAGAAAATAAACGGAAACGCTCTTCTGTTCTGATTGACGGTGGTGTTGGGGATGGTGCGAGTGAACAGTTCATGATTGACTGCGGACCAGACTGGAGATCACAGATGGAGGATCAGGGATTGCGTATGGTGCATACGCTGCTCATTACGCATGCCCATTTTGACCATATTGGAGGATTGCCGGAATGGGCGGATGCGTGCCGCTGGTTGGGTGTAAAGGGGCGTTTGTATGCACCACGTGAAGTAATTGCCACCATTCAGGGACAGTTTCCCTGGTTGGGTCGTCATATGGACTTTCTGGAAACGGATGATGATATTGAACTCGGCGGCTGGAAGGTGCATTCCTGGAAAGTATGCCATGGACATAACGGATATTCGTACGCATATCGACTGGATCGAGACGGGTATAGCTGGGCGTACTGTTCAGATGCTATTGACCTGAAAGACGCCGAGAAAGAGCCATTGCACGGACTGGATATGCTGGTGCTTGGAACAAGCTTTGTGCATGAGCTTGCGGAATTCTCAACACGTTCCGTGTACGATATGCGTGAAGCGCAGGAGCTGCTGTGGGAACTGAAGCCGGGTCATACTTATTTTACACATATGTCTCATGACGTAGATGTAAGGCAGAATTATAATCTGGATCAAGGTATTACGATTGCCCTTACCGGGATGAAGGTGCCGCTTGGAACATTAAAGCTGGAAACGAATGCGTAACCCAACTTAACCAGCGTAATAAAATAAATTCAGAAGAGCGTATCCTTTACAAGGGGTTCTTCGTTTACATAGTGTAAGTCAAAATCAATCAGGAACCAGCAAAGGGGGGCCCCCAAGATGGCCTTTGTGAAGTCCGTGGATTGCAGAATCAACAGACCACATGATGATGGTAAACAAGATAAATTCGATATTGAATTCAATGGCAACGACAGAAAAAATCAATTGAACCAAAGCATCCATACCGTACTACCCGATCTGATGGGTTCGTTGTATGCGTATTGTTTATCTCTGACGAAATCAGTTCCAGACACGGAGGATCTGGTTCAGGAGACCTGTCTCAAAGTGTTGTCGTCGAGTGTAGTTGGAACTTATGGGATGAATAAAGATATAAACTGGGAAGCTTATCTGATCCGTATTGCACGCAACAGCTGGATTGATATCTTACGCCAGCGGGAGAGATTAGCCTATAAACTGGATAGCTTGAAGCCGCTCCTGCACGAGATGGAGGAGGAAAGGCGATTCGAGGAATTGGAGTCTGCCGTTCAACTCTTAATAAATGAGCTACCACCGTGGCAGCGAGTGATATATGTATTACGTGAATTAATGGGTTACAAGGCGGCAGAGACTGCGGAAATGTTGGATACGACAGAAGGCGCTGTGAAAGCGGCATTAAGTCGAGCCCGCTCTGCCATAGCTGAAGTGAGGCACAGGTTGAAACAATCAGACGGTGAATTGCAGTATGAGGAGGGCACAGTGGTGGACAATCGGGAGGAACTGCGCAGTTATCTGCTGGCATTTCGTAATGGAGATACAGCTCAAATCATTGATCTGTGCCTGAATCGTTCGGATGATCCGATGGCTGTGGCGGGGACGATTTTGCAGCAGACTTTGCCGTCTCCATCCATGCAGCCAATGATGTACGGGTACTCCACTTCTGGTATGAACTCGATGTCGTATGGAGGCGGGTACACGGTCAACATGGTTGCCTAAACCGAGGAGGCGACACATATGAATGTAGTGCCGTATGTAGTGGAACAAACCGCTCGCGGAGAGCGGAGTTATGATATTTATTCACGTTTGCTCAAAGACCGGATCATTATGGTGTCCGGAGAGATTGAGGATCAGATGGCAAATGCCATCGTGGCCCAGTTATTGTTTTTGACTGCAGAGGACCCGGAGAAGGACATCCAGATGTACATCAACAGCCCTGGTGGGTCGGTGACCGCGGGATTTTCGATCTATGACACGATGCAATTTGTTAAGCCGGATATCTCCACGATCTGTACAGGTATGGCGGCAAGCTTTGGTACGATATTACTGGTGGGTGGAACCAAAGGCAAACGTATGGCGCTGCCCAACAGTGAGATCATGATCCATCAGCCACATGGCGGTACGCGGGGGCAGGCGTCGGATATGTTGATTCATGCTAACCGCATCATTCAGCATCGTCAGCGCCTTAACAAGCTGTTAGCCGACCATACAGGGCAGTCGATTGAGCGAATTGAGAAGGACTCGGATCGAGATTATTTCCTGTCCGCTGCTGAAGCAGTCGAATATGGATTGGTGGATAAGGTCATATCCAGCTCATAACAGTATCCCGGAAGGTCATGTGACCTTTCGGGCTTGATTAATCAAGAGGACGAACAGGAAACTGACGTCCTCTTTTTTTGTCGTCCAGATTAGCCAGTCCACGTCTATGGAATGATTCAGAATGAGAACAATCTGAAATAAGGATTGACCATCGGTAGGTATAGTGTGTATATTATATATATACACTATACCTACTGAAAACTATTTAACATCAATGAGGTGAGGAAAGATTAACATTTTAATATCGAACGCTTCGAGCGATCCGATCTATATGCAGATTTTAACTCAGATCAGACAGAGCATCTTGAGCGGAGAATTGGTTGCTGGAGATAGTCTCCCCTCCATTCGGCAGCTCGCCAAGGATCTGCAAGTCAGTGTTATTACAACTAAACGTGTCTATGAAGAGCTGGAGAAGGAGAAACTGATCGATTCAGTTGTAGGAAAAGGGAGCTTTGTATCCGGAGCCAATCAGAACTTTATTCGAGAACGGCGGATGAAACAATTGGAAGAGAAGATGCTCGAAGTGATTCGTGAGAGCAGAGAACTGGGCATGAGTTCACAGGATGTAATCCATCATCTTACATTGTTGGTTGAGGAGGAATAAGCATAATGAACGCTATCGAATTACGTAATGTAACCAAAACGTATCCCTTATTTAAAGTAGATAATGTATCTCTTGATGTGAAAAAAGGATATATCACGGGACTTATTGGTCCAAATGGGGCGGGAAAGAGTACTTTGATCAAAATGATCACGGGTCTGATCCATCCCGATAAGGGGAGCCTCAAGACATTGGGCAGTGAGATGCCCAATCAGGAAGTTGACATCAAGCAGCGCCTTGGCATTGTGTCCGATGAATGCTTTTATTATGAGCATCTAACGATCCGGGAGATGACACAAATGATCGCTCCTTTTTACACCAAATGGGATAATAAAGCGTTCAATGACTATTTGGATCAGTTCGAACTGTCTCCCAAAAAGAAAATCCAGGATCTGTCCAAAGGCATGAAGATCAAGTATTCTCTCGCCGTAGCTTTGTCGCATGAAGCAGATCTGCTAATTATGGATGAACCAACATCCGGGCTTGACCCTGTATTTAGGCGGGAACTGCTCGATCTTCTTGCGGATATGATACAGGACGAAACAAGGTCCATTATTTTCTCGACACATATTACGACCGATCTGGAACGTATTGCAGACTACATTACGTTTATTCATCAAGGAAAACTGGTGTTTAATGAAGCCAAAGATGATGTGCTGGAAAGGTATACGATTGTAAAAGGGGATACGAGTCTGCTTGATTCCGACATTCGGAAACATTTCATCGGAATACGCGAGACAGCCGTTGGTTTTGAAGCATTGTCGGATCATAAAGCAGAGGCCGAACAGTTATTTGGCAGGTTTGCTCTTTTACAAAGACCCACGTTGGAAGACCTCATTTATTTTACGGCGAAGGGAGGACGCAAATATGCTTAACCTACTTCGTAAAGACTTCATTGTACTGAAAAGTTCACTATGGACGATTGGATTATACCTGGTGGTGTTTAGTCTTGCATTTATACCAAAGAGTGAAATGTCAATGTATTTTGTAGGCATCTACACAGCCTTTGGTTCGGTCATGCTGGCAACTATGATTGATATCAAGAACCATAATCATAATTTCCTGGTCACGCTCCCGGTTAGCCGCAAACAGATTGTGAAAGCCAAGTACCTCTCTGCTATAGTCTATACATTTTTCGGGGTGCTCGCGTCGTACGGAATTCACGAGCTTGTGAACCTGAATTATCCTGAACTGAACAAACCGAATTATTCACTTATGGATATTGCCATTTCCGTAGGCATGGTGCTTGTGCTAGTCTCCATATACATGCCTCTATTCTACGGACTTAGCAAAAAAGGGGCAGGCATCATCAATGCGATATTCATGGTCTGTATGATTATACTGGCGCAACCCGTTGCGTACCTCATGAGTATGGCCAACGAGAACGGCATGATTACCACAACGACAATGGCATTGGTTTCTGTAGGCATAATAGGTTTGTTTGTAGCGTCTTATCTTATTACGATCCGCCTGTTTGCAAGAAAAGACCTTTAAGCACAGAGCGGGTGCAGGTAGAGAATATAGAACACCAAAAGTAAAGTCGCCACAAGGCGACTTTTTTTGATGTAGCGGGGCCAGCGGCAAATTGCACTTGAAAGTTTTCGGAGTGGCTTCTGTTCTAGGAAATCCAAACCTTATATTTCTTTGGCCAGCGTAATAAGCCTGCTCATCCCTTCCCGAATCTGCTGCTCATGTGCATAAGAGAACGAAAGGCGCAGCTTGCGACTGGCTGAATCATCCGAAGAATCAAATACGGTTCCAGGTACAAAGGCGACGGATTGTTCCATGCATCGGTGAAGCAGTCTTCCGGTATCCACACCCTCAGGAAGCTCCACCCAAAAGTTGAGTCCGCCCTCCGGCAGGGTCCACGTCCAGTCCGTTTCCAGCAGATATTGTTCCATCACTTCCATCCGTAGCTGGATGGCGGTCCGTAGCTTGGACAGATGCTGATGCATACGTTCTGACTGAAAATAACGGAGAAAAAGCTTCTGGTTCAGAAGGGGCGATCCGTTATCTGTCAGTGATTTTACAGCCTGTAGTCCTGGCATGAAACGCTGACGGCATATGATGGCTGCAATCCGTAGCCCGGGTGCAACATACTTGCTGTAACTGCGAATGTACAGGGTGTGTCCTGTGGTGTCGTAGGTGAAGATGGGTGCAGGAGGTTTCTCCTTAAAATAGATATCATAGGTGCTATCGTCTTCGAGCAGAAAACAACCATACTGTTCTGCAAGTTCAGGTAGCTGCTTGCGCTGTTCTACTGGAACATTCATGCCGGTTGGATTCTGAAAGGTCGGTGTCATATAAAAGAGGCGCGGCTTCTCACTCTTCATCAGATGTTCGATCTGCTCCAGATCATAACCCTCGGGATGAATGTCGGTGAAGACAAGCCGGGCACCTTGTTTGCGGAAAATCTCCATTGCCGGTCCATACGTAGGCCGTTCCATCAATACCCGATCTCCGGGCTTAACCAGCGTCCGCGAGATGACGTCGATCGCTTGCTGGGCACCCGATGTAATTAACACCTCGTCTGCGGAGAGATAGAAGCGTTCCTTGGTTGTAAGATGGCTTGCCAGCGCATTACGCAATTCCAAATCTCCCTGAATCGTGGAGTACGTTCCGAGCAGACGTGGATATTGATCCAGCAGATCACGCATCAGTTCTCCCCAATACCGATTGGGAAGCAGGGCGGGATCAATCAGTGATTTGGAAAACTGGAATTCGGCTTCAAGCGACTGTACACGTGCGAGGGAGTCCCAATGCAGCCAGGCAGACACGGCGGGATCATCCGCCTGATCTGTTACTGAGAATGGAGTTGCTGGACTGACATAATAGCCGGACTTATCCTTCACATAAACATTCCCACGTTCTTTTAACTCCTGATAGGCTTTGAAAACAGTCAGACGATGTACGCCGAGTAGCTCGGACAGGCTTCGTACAGATGGCAGCTTTTCATGTTCGGCCCACTCTCCCGCTTCTATACGTACAACGAGATAATGGATTACTTGCTCATATAGTTTCAGGCTGTTATCTGTCATCATCATGGTTCTGCCCACCCGGCTCACACTCCTTTTGAACTCTATTGTAACAGCTAATAGGCGACAACTGTTCTGTTTTGTTCATTCTGTTCTGTAGACCATGAGATATGATGAAGAACAGACAAAGGAGTGGTTATCATGGTGGGGATTGCATTTACGGTCATGTGTCTTATTTTCGGTACAACATTTCTGGCTATTAAAATTGGAGTAGAGGCAGGCATGCCGCCTTTTCTGTCAGCCGGATTGCGATTTGTAATCGCGGGAGCGCTGATGTTTGCATGGATGTGGATGAAGGGCAAAGTGAGCTGGTCACTCCTGTTCCGCAAGGAGATGTTGTTAACGGGAGCGGGGCTGACCTTCGGCACCTTTGCCACATTATATTGGGCTGAACAGCATGTGAGCTCAGGTGTGGGTGCCATTCTGTCAGCGACAGGGCCGCTGATGATTATGTTGATGCAGACGGCGTTGTTACGACAAAAAACATCTGGCCGTATGATTACAGGCTGTTTGATCGGGTTCACCGGTGTGGTTCTGGTTGTGCTGCCAGGTGTATCGCTTGGTGCAGGTTCTTTATTCATGTGGGGTTGTATCGCGGTACTGGTGGGGGAAGTTTGTTATTCAGCAGGTGCATTGTACTCCAAAAAGGTCATTCATCAGTTCAAGGAGGCTAGTCCTGTAGCAATTAATGCGGTGCAGATGATGTATGGGGGATTGCTGTTATCCCTGCTCTCAGCCGGAACGGAATCGTGGAATATGTCTGCTCTGGACTGGGTGCCTGCCGTCTCGTCGGTGATCTATCTGACTGTCATCGGCTCCATGGTGGGGCATAGTCTGTTCTATTGGATTATGTCGCGTACCAACCCATTGTTTCCAGCAACATGGTTATACATTTCACCACCCATTGCGGTAGGGCTTGGTGCTGTAGTCTACGGTGAGCATGTCAGCTGGATTACATGGATCGGTGTAGTGCTTGTCGTTTCAGGTCTGCTGGCGATGAATGAGAAGGTGAGCGGCTGGTTGAAGAAAAGAAGTCGTTCGAGGATGACAGTGCAGGCTTCCGAATCTGTTTTAAAATAGGTAAAGTTTGAAGGTATGCAGCTCAAGCTCAAAATCAGCCCTTGATTTTAGGTTGAGCTGTTTGTTATTCCATCATGATGTTCTCGTTAACCAGCAGGTAGTAATATTCATCCATCTGTTCTGCCGTAACATTTTCTTCGAAATGTTGTATCCACCACGTCACAAGTAAACGAATCACCCCCGAGTGAAACTCGGCTACAAGTTCTATGGGAAGTGAAAATTGTTTACCTCTTCTCTTCAATTCCAGAAAATCTCGTCTGAATATCTCTCCGATATAATGTATGAAAAAGTTGTTAAACCCCTCATCCTTCTGCTGGTTCTGCACGATAGTCTCCAGTACATTTCCGAACAGAATTTTAGATACGCTTTGCAAAGGCTGCTGTAACCGATCTTCTACATTGATGTGTAAATAATCCCGAAGGACCCAAGTTAGGGTGGAGGACAGTAGAGCAAATTTATCCTTAAAATGTTTGTAAAACGTTGTTCGGTGAACCATAGCTTTGTCACATATTTCATTAATTGTGATGTTGCTGAATAGCTGGCCTTTCTCACATAACAGATCGAGAAGCGCCATCGTTAACAATTTATGAGTTCGGGTAACTCTCAAATCCACCTTTTTATCAATCATTTTCATCTACATCATTTCCTTATTGTAGTTTAGCTATATAGTATCCTGATATTGATTCTTACTTGATGCGAGATTCCAAGTGTATATTGGTATTATAAGTAATTTTTTGATAGGGCTACAAGTGTAGATAAAATATGATGGATTAGAGAGGATGAAGTGGCGATGTCCGATATGAAAAAAGCTGTGGTAATTGGGGCAGGTATTGCAGGGTTAATCACTGCAAGGATGTTATCTGATTATTATGATGAGGTATGTATCATTGAGCGAGATGAATTACCTTCTGAGCCGGCGAATCGGCAGGGTGTGCCTCAATCCTTTCATCCACATCGTGTATTACCGCGCGGCGGACTCATTCTGGAACATTACTTTCCCGGATACAATGATGAATTGGTCTCGCTTGGTGCCATTCCTTCACATGAAGAGAAAATTGTGATTGCCAATCGCTACGGTACTTTAGTCAATAAAGCGAATGCTGCTTCCTCATTCAAAATTGCATCGAGCAGCAGAGCCCTGCTGGAATGGGTATTGCGTCAGCGAGTCCAGAGCATAGATCATATAAGCTTCTTAACGAGTACGGAAGTTACCGGGTTAATGGCATCAGAAGATCAGCGTTCGATTACAGGCGTGTATACCAAAGAAAGAGGTCGGGATAATCGGGAAGCAATGCTTGCAGCAGATATGGTTATTGATGCCGCGGGACGTTCTTCCAAATTGATCAGATGGCTTGAACAGATAGGGTTGTCCGTGCCTGAGCCGGAAGTGCTGAAGGTGTCGCTTGGTTACAGCACCCGCTATTATAAGATACCATCCTCTATTCAAAATGACTGGGGAACGGTGATAACAGAGTCCGATCCTGTGCAAGGAACTCGTGCAGGCATGTTGTGGCGCATTGAGAATGATATCGCTGGACTATTACTGTTCAACGCAGGAGGAGATGAATATCCTCCAACTCATCCGGATGAGTTTCAAGAGCAAATCAAACATCTGTTTGCTTCGGATGAAATCGTAGCATTGGCAGACCAGTTGGAGCCTTTTCAAGGGCCGCGGGGATACCGTATTTCCGAGTCTGTCCGTCAACATTTTGAACTGATGGAGAATTGGCCCTCCGGATTACTCGTCCTTGGCGATGCATTTTGCAGCTTCGATCCGATCCATGGCCAAGGCATGACGGTCGCTGCAATTGAAGCGGAGACCATAGGAAAATGTTTGGATGAGCAACGAATACATCCTGAGCCGCAGTTTGAGCGCCAAGTGCTGCTTCGTATGCAGCAGGCGATTGAACCGGCCTGGTGGCTTAGTTCTGTGGCCGATCTGCGCTGGAAAGGGGTCGAACATGTAGGGCCTTCCCGAATGAGAGGGGTTGCGTTTGCTCAGAAATATATAAACTTGTTTACTAAGCAGGCGATGAAAAAGGCAAGTCAGGAACATAATAAACATCTCTTTTTTACTCAGTTCCTGATGAATGCTCTAATCCTTCCTCCAAGTGAATACTTTAAAGGTGAAATCCTGAACATGATCCTGAACGACAATGGTTCCGAAGAAGAAATGGAGTTAAGGGCAGAGCTTGGTGTCCAAGATCCCGAGCTGTTCCAGCAAAGAATAGATGAGATCATTCCGTCATTTCAACTGGAATTTGATGGGCAAATCAAGAAACTGTTGGAGTCTTTCCAGCATGCCATGAGCAAGTAAGAGACAATGAATCGTGGTGCGTGAAAGTAGGCAAAACATGAAACGGATAATTTTAAATTTCATAGCTAGCATTGTAATCTCAAAACATTAAAAATAAGAGAGAAATATACCTAATATAATCGTTTAAATAGGATAATGAACATATTTTTAAAATCAAAAAAACAGCCCTGCACGGCGAAATTCGCCGACTGGGCTGTTCGTTGATTTTAATTACTCTGCGTTCAGCACAAACTTCTCAATAACCTCTTTTACGCCGTCTTCGTTATTACTTGCCGTAATGTAGTCCGCCAGCTCTTTCAGCGCAGGAATGGCATTCCCCATCGCTACACCAAGACCAGCAACTTCGAGCATCTCATGGTCGTTCCAGGAGTCGCCGATGGCAATACACTCGCTGAGCTGGTGACCGAAATGGTCAGCCAGGAAGGTCAGGGCGTGGCCTTTAGTTCCTTCATTGTGCATGATTTCCAGGAAGTAAGGTTTGGACTTCGTGATATGCACTTGAGGTCCGAGCAATTCACGCAGGTCAACGGCAACCTTATCCAAGTAGTCAGGCTCATCAATAATAAGCAGCTTTGGTGTTTTTTGTTCGATCACTTTGATGAAATCAGATTCGATGTAATATTGGGTGCCGTTTAATTTGGCATAATCACGCAGCTTGTCGTTTTCCTCACGCGCATACAACTTGTCGTCAATGTAAGTTTGAAGGTGGAGATTGTTCTCCAGGCAGTAATCATACAATTTGCGGGAAGCTTCCTGTGGAACGTAACGCTCATAGAGGACTTTTTCGTCCAGCAGGTTTTTCACCAATGCGCCTTGATACGTAATGATCGGCACGTTAAGTCCGGTTTGACGAGCAAGCGCTTGTGCGGAAGCATAAGCACGTCCAGTCGCCAGCGTTACAGTTACACCATGGGCAACTGCTTGTTCCAGTGCAGTCTGTGTAGCAGGGGTTACTTCCTTGTTGTCGTTGATCAGTGTGTCATCAATGTCGATTGCAATCAATTTGTAGGTCATCTGTGTTTCTCTCCTTTTTTTATCTGTATCTATCTGGTATCTATACCCGACTTAATCTATATCAGTTCAACTAAACGTTTTACACGAGAACGGAGAGGACAGAAAAAACCTGAAGAAGCGGAGCGTTCGCCTTTATCACCGGATTTTCCCTTTGAAGAAGGGAATCAAAAAAATCTGGGGATAACAGCGATCGGAAGGTTATTCTGTCATCGGAGTGGCAGGTGTAAACATTCTTGGGTTGAACTTATATACCTACTCTTCTAGGAAAACAAGGCCGATAAACTCTTCCAGCTCAAGGTTGCCGAAGTAATGTTTTACATCCAGGCCCTCAAGTGCAGTACGCACCTCGGATTCCTCATACCGCTTGCCGCGCAGCATATCTTCGATATCCGCCACATCGCCTACACCGAAGAAGTCGCCAAAGATTTTGATATCTTCGATGCGTCCATCCTTGATGTTCATGCGCAGATCGATGATGCCAACAGGGAATTTGCGAGTGTGCTTCACATTGCTTTCCGGAGACAAGCCATAGTTCCAGTCCCAGTTATTATAACGCTCAGCGGAGATTTCCTTGATTTTGTCCCAGTCCTTGTCAGTCAGCTTGTATTGCGGGACGTCCTGTGGCTCCATTCTGAAAATATGACGTAACAGCTCATCACGGAACTGCTCAATCGTCAGGTTGGTGTCAATCAGATCACGTATGTTGGCGACCCGGCTGCGCACGGACTTGGTGCTCTTGGATTTGAACTTCTCGGGATTGACGTTCAGGGAAGCCTGAACATGCTCCAGATTCAGATCAAACATCAATGTGCCATGACTGAACATGCGCCCACGTGTGGAAAACTGAGCGTTGCCCGAAATTTTCTTTTCGCCGACTTGCAGATCATTACGCCCGGTCAACTCGGCATTTACACCAAGCTCATGCAAAGCTTCAACCACAGGCTGGGTGAACTTGCGGAAATTGTGGAAGGATTGACCGTCATCCGCTGTAATAAAACTGAAATTCAGGTTGCCCAGATCGTGATATACCGCTCCGCCTCCCGAAAGACGACGAACCACCTGCACACCGTTATCCTGAACGTACTCGATATTAATTTCTTCAATCGTATTTTGATGTTTTCCGATGATGATCGACGGACGGTTGATGTAGAACAGCAGATAGCTGTCATCCTCCATCGGCAGATGTTTCAGAATGTACTCCTCAATGGCAAGGTTTACAGAAGGATCTGTAATGCCCTGGTTGTCTACAAACAGCATGGTCATTCCTCCATTAATGTATGTGAGGGATTGCTAGTCCCTTATGTAGTGAACCTTGTATATCAAAAGGAACCGAAATTCCTCTTCTATTGTAAACGAATTATGGTTGGGACACAAAGAAAACAGGATTGACCCACACCTCCCGTGCCATCCATAATAAAAAGGACATACAGAAAGGATGACGGAAGAATGACCGGTTATATCGAAGTGTTCGGACATGGCGGGGACGTGGAGACGGCTGCGTCACGATTTGGGAGGGAAGCTGCTGATTTTCTGGATTTCAGTGCCAACATTAATCCGCTCGGTCCGCCCAGAGGGGTGCTGGAGGCTATACAGCAAGGATTACAGTCGGTGATTCGGTATCCCGATCCGGGGCATCGGGGATTCAAAGCACTGCTGAGCGAGCGTCTTGGTGTGATGCAGGAGCAGATTTCTGTGGGCAACGGTGCAGCCGAAAGTATGGCGCTCATTCTGCTGGGGCTTGCCCCGCGCAAGGTGGGTACGGTGGAACCTGGATTCTCGGAGTACCGCGCGTTGGCACGACAATTCGGTGCCGAGGTTGTGCATACGGAGGGCAGAGAAGAGCTGGCGTGGCGAGCGGAACCCGAGGAGATCGAGCAGCTCATGGAAAAGGTAGACTTGCTCTTCCTTGGCCAGCCCAACAATCCAAACGGTGTACAATATCCGCTTGAGGTATTGCAAAGGCTTGCCAGCAAAGCGGAAGAAACGGGAACTGTAATCGTTATTGATGAGGCATTTATGGATTTTATTCCGGTAGCCCGGCGCCAGTCCCTGGCAGCACATCTGAATGACTATCCAAATGTGATCATCATTCGCTCGATGACGAAGTTTTATGCCATTCCGGGCTTGCGTCTCGGATATGCTTTGGGCCGTGCCGAATACATTCAGGCGATGACGAAGAAACAGGTGACCTGGAGTGTCAACGGTCTGGCGCTCATGGCAGGGGAAGCCTGTCTGCGCAGCGGAGAACGGTACGAACAGGAGACCATAGCACAGATCACGCGGGAACGGGAGCGTCTCATCGAAGGACTGAAGGCGTACGGATGTGCGGTGACACCGGGAGAGGCGAATTTTATTTTGGTACGTGTGCCGGCCCCTTGGACAGCAGCATCAATGCAGGAGGCGCTGGGCCGAAGGGGCATCCTGATTCGCAGCTGTGCCATGTATCCGGGGCTTGACGAAGGTCATGTACGTTTTGCAGTCAAGGATGCAGACGCCAATGCTACATTACTCAAAGTGCTGGGCGGCGTGCTGGAAACCAAGGGATATCCAAATGTCGATCAGTCCTCCATTCATGAATCAAGTCAGCAGGAGCAGACGAAAGATTCGGAACAGGCACAGGGAGGGAGGCGGTCGTGACACTCCCGTTTTATAACTACTTTGCGAATGGAGAAACAGGCGAGAATGAATATGCTTCCTCTTCCTGGCCCGGACTGAACATATCCGCATATGAACGACATATCAAAGCACAGAGCTCAAGGGCTGCCCAAGCGCTGTCGAGTGCGGTATATGGCGGTGGGATGCTTGAACTGGATCGCATATTTAACATCTATGTGGACAGGCATTACCGCTGTGATGATCCGCCGCGTGATATCGAACAAGCACTGAACGAATGGCATGAGCCGCGGGATCAATGTGCCGGATTATTGACGGCCGTAAGGCTGGAGCATACCTCCATTCAGGAATATACAAGTGATGAATTTGGTCTTCTGTGCTGCACCACTGCGGGTGTATCGAATGCAGCACGTGCGGGGTCGGAGAGAACGGTATTTGATACGGCGGGAAATAAGAAGATGTCTTCCGGCAGGGAGCGCTCTGCTCCTTCAGCACGGAATCTAACGATTCACCCCTATGTCCCGGGTACAATTAACATCATGCTCTGGTTGAATGGACGCATGACCACCGGGGCGATGGTGAATGCGGTACAGACGGCGGTGGAAGCCAAAGCGGCCGCGCTGGCGGATGCGGGTGTTCTGGATTCGGAGAACGGGTTGCCCGCCACCGGCACCACAACCGATGCCATTGTGTTGGCGGTACGTCAGGCAGTGGAAGAACCTCCGCCAATGATCACTTATGCCGGGACAGCAACTACGGCAGGGGCGGCGATTGGCAGATTGGTATACGACACGGTGACGGAGAGCCTTCAGGCCGGACTGTTATGGAAAGAGAGGATCAGGTACAAATGACTTTTGACGTGGAGCATCTATGGACTTGGCCGTTCTGGACAGGCATGGCGGGAGCCTGGATTATTATACTGGCGTACCTGTTGGACCGATGTATCGGAGATCCGCGCTGGATTCCCCACCCGGTGATTGGCATGGGAAAAGGCATCTCAGCGTTGGAGCGTGTCATTCGCTCGCGTGTACGCACAGATTCGGGGCTGAAGAGAGCAGGGCTGTTGTTCCCGATTGTGATTGCAGGGGGTTCTTTTGCCATCACCTGGGGACTCGTATATGTGCTTGGGCTGATTCATCCTGTCATTGCAGCGGCAGCTGAAGTGGTGCTCATTGCAACGACCATTGCTTCAAAAGGGCTGAAGGATGCAGGTATGGAAGTGTATCGTCATCTGAAGCAGCAGGATTGGCCAGCGGCCAGAACTTCACTGGGCATGATTGTTGGACGTGATACGGCGCATCTGGATGAACCGGAGGTTGTGCGGGGAACGGTGGAGACGGTTGCTGAAAATATCGTTGATGCCATTGTATCGCCGTTATTCTATGCACTCATTGGAGGCGCTCCACTAGCTATGGCTTATCGGGCCGTCAACACGCTGGATTCCATGGTCGGATATAAAAATGACAAGTATCTGCATCTTGGCTGGGCCTCGGCCCGTCTGGATGATGTGGTGAACTGGATACCTGCCCGGCTGACCGCAATTCTGTTAATCGTGGGTGCCTGGGTCATGAAGCTGGACGCCAAAGGAGCAGCACGCATGGTCACACGGGATGCAAGACTGCATCCAAGTCCGAATAGCGGTTTTCCCGAATCTGCGGTGGCTGGAGCACTGGGCATCCGGCTTGGCGGACATAACGTGTATCACGGAGTTGCTTCATTTCGTGCCTACATGGGCGAGGCCACAAGGCCGATGGAAGCCGAAGATATTGTGCAAACATCACGTCTGATGTTCTGGTCGGCAGGTGCTTTTGTGGTACTATGCGTGTTCATAACGTTGGGCGTGTGGCTGGCAGGAGGGACGCTGTTATGGCCGTAAATAAAGGGAATGCAGGCAGTGAAGTACATACGGATCAACCCGGCTCACTGAAACGAAACATTCTGTGGATCCGTCACGGGACAACGCTGTGGAATGTGGAAAAAAGATACCTGGGGCATACCGACATCGGTCTGCTGCCAAATGCCAAAGAAGAACTGGCTCCGCTTCATGAACAATTGAGCCGTGTTTCGTGGCACGAGGTATATTGCAGTGATCTGCTTCGCTGCCGGCAGACGCTGGAACAGATTCTTCCTGATGCCAGCGGACAGGTGAAGTTCGACTCACGCCTGCGCGAGAATGATTTTGGACAGTGGGAAGGGCTGACGTATGAGCAGCTCAAGGATAATTCTGTGTACCGAAACTGGATAGATGCCCCGCAGGAGGTCACTCCGCCTGAGGGGGAATCGTGGCAGGAGTTTACCGGACGGTTGGACTCCTTTCTCCAAGAGATGTTATTGGAGGGCCGTCCTTCGACGCACGTTAATGAGGGTCAAGTGCCAACCATAGTTGTGGTTACGCATGGTGGTGTCATCCGATATGCCTTGTCCCGTCTGATTGCCGGGCTTGGGTTCTGGGATACACATGTCGTACCGGGACAGGCGATTCAGGTTCAGCTTGAACAACAGGGGAATGAGTGGTTTGGCAGCAGAATGACTTTTCCGCCAATCGGGTTGTAAGGATGTACAATATACCCTATAATCACAACAGAAGTGTGACTTCAGCATGGTACAGATACGCTTCAGGTTGTGAAGCCTGAACGAGTATGCAACATGCAGAAATTACACTGCAATGGTTTACCATATCAGCGACCAAGGGTCCCGCGTGTGAAGGCTGTTTTCATGGCAGATTAGTACGAGTCACGAAACACACAAGGGTGAAATGGGGAAGCCGGTGCAAATCCGGCACGGTCCCGCCACTGTAAAACAGGATGATTCCTGTAAGTCAGGTTACCTGCCCTGGACGTACAAACCGGTGTTCCTTCGAGGAAAGGACAGCGTTTCGGGCTATTCTATGCGCATGGACAACCCTTGGTTGAACATGTACAGATCGCCATATGCGAGACGTCATCCCTGATCCTTGTCCATGGATTGGGGATTTTTTATTGTCATGTAAGATGAACCGAGACCAATTTTACACGAGGTCACTCCGATTGCAGTACCATCTTCCGATCGCTGTTATCCCCAGATTTTTTGATTCCCTTTTTGAAATGGAAAATCTGGTGATAAAGGCGAACACTTCGTTTCTTCAGATTGGTTCTGCACTCTCCGTTAGCGTGTAAATGTTGCAGTTCAAACCTTACACAGGAACACCAAGACATGGGGAATAAGAGTTCGAGCACGATGCAAGAAAATAGTACAAATAGAGAAGGGGAGAATAACAGAATGAATTTCAAGAATTGGAAAAGCGTAGCGTCCCTGTTAAGTGCAGCGGCACTTGCACTGGCTTTGGCCGGATGTGGCAATGCAACAACAAACGAGGGCACAGGTACTTCACAGCAACCGGCACAGGAGCAGTCCCAAGGCCAGGCTCAGACGGACCTCAAAACACAATATCCACTTACCGTTACGGATGCAACGGGTGAATCGTTCACCTTTGAAAAGGCACCGGCCAAAATTGTATCCGTGTCTCCGGCTGAGACGGAATCCCTGTTTGCCCTTGGATTGGACGATCAGATCGTTGGTGTATCCGACTATGACGATTATCCGGAAGCAGCAACAACCAAAGCTAAAATGGGCGGTATCACCAAGCCCAATGAAGAGTCCATTATTGCAGCTGAAGCCGACATTGTCTTCACAGGTATCTCCATGAGTGAGGATGCGGTGAAGAAACTGCGTGAACTGGGCATTACCATTTTTAAAACGGATCCTAAATCCATTGACGATGTGATGAATAATATCGAAACCTTCGGTAAAATCACCGATCATCAGGAAAAAGCACAAGAAATCATCACTCAGATGAAACAGGACGTTACGGATGTAACGGAAGCAGTGAAGGCAGTTAAACCGGAAGATAAGAAAAAAGTATACGTTGAATTCTCCCCAGGCTGGACTGTGGGTAAAGGCGAATTTATGGATGAACTCATCACTGTAGCCGGTGGCAGCAATATTGCTTCGGACAAAGAGGGTTGGTATGAAATCAATGAAGAGAACGTGATTGCCTCCAATCCGGATGTGATCCTGTATGCCAACGATGTAATTGATGAAAACTCCAAAACACTGGATCAGATCATCAAGGCGCGCAGCGGCTGGGATCAAATTACGGCTGTAAAAAATGACGCGGTTATTGGCCTGGATGCCAACCTGTTGAGTCGTCCGGGTCCACGGGTAACTCAAGGGTTGAAAGAAGTAGCCAAAGCGATCTACCCTGACTTGTTCCAATGAGTAAAAAGCTGATCCTGTTCGGAACGACGGGCATGGTGCTGCTGGTGCTCACCGTGCTCATCTGCACGGGCATTGGTTCAGTAGCTTTGCCGATCCGGGATATTGCAGGTATCCTGATTCACAAAATCCCCTGGGTGGGCGACTGGATTACACCGGATTGGAATAAGGCAGCCGAACAGATTATCTGGAAAGTCAGATTCCCACGTGTACTGCTTGCCGTGCTCGTGGGCGCATCGTTGGCGATTGCCGGTGCGGGATTCCAGGGGGTTCTTCGGAACCCGCTGGCAGACCCGTTCACCTTGGGCGTATCATCCGGTGCGTCGGTGGGGGCTGCTTTCCTGATTTTCTTCGGATTGCAGTATGCACTGATCGGAATCTGGACGTTACCACTGGTGGCGTTTTTGACGGGTGTAATCACGTTATGGTTTGTTATGGCACTGGCTCGTGAAGGGCGTAAAATACCTACACACAGCCTCATTCTCGCTGGTGTGGTCATGCAAAGTTTCCTGGGCGCAGTTGTTTCCTTCCTGTCGACCATGTCGAAACAGACGATTAATGAAATTATATACTGGACGATGGGAAGTCTGGCTCTGCGTGGGTGGTCGTATACGGCCATCCTTTTCCCGTATTTTCTATTAGGGCTGGTCTTTCTCTGGAGCCGCGCACGCTCGTTGAATGTGCTTGCGCTGGGAGAACGTCAAGCGGCACATATCGGGATCGGAGTGGACAGACTCAAGCTGTCCGTGCTGGCAGTTGGCACTCTGCTGACCGCAGGGGCTGTCTCAGTATCAGGTGTCATCGGATTCGTTGGATTGGTGATCCCGCATATGTTGCGGCTGGTGGTGGGACCGGATTACCGACTGCTGGTACCTTTGTCTGCCATTGGTGGAGCGATCTTCATGGTGTGGGCAGATACCATAGCAAGGTCGTTGCTGGCGCCAACTGAAATTCCGCTCGGTGTTGTCACCGCCTTTGTTGGTGCTCCGTTCTTTGCTTACCTGCTGCACCGGAACAAAAAGTTGCAGAAGGGGATGATGCCATGAATTCCAGTACCAGTTCCAACTCGACTTCACTTATCTCCATTAAGGGAGCAGGGAAGTCATATGGCAATCATCAGGCCCTGCGCAATGTAGACTGGCATGTTGGCGAAGGTGACTGGTGGGGAGTTGTCGGACCAAACGGCAGTGGCAAGTCCACCCTGATCCAGCTAATTGCCGGAACGGAACAGTTAAACGAAGGTCAGATTCGTATCGATGGTCGAGACATCGGCTCTTACAGCCGTAAGGATCTGTCGCGCATGATCGCTGTATTGCAGCAGGATGGCTTGCCAGCCATCTCCTATCCCGTGCGAGACGTGGTGGAGATGGGGAGATATCCATACCAGAACTGGCTGGGGCGGGAAACGGGTGATGGGGCACTTGTAGTGGACAAGGTGCTTGAAGATCTAGGATTGACAGAGCTGGCGGACAGACCGCTGGATGCACTCAGCGGCGGGCAACGGCAGCGAGTCGCACTAGCCAAAGTTATGGCTCAGGAGCCGCGGTTACTGCTGCTGGACGAGCCGACCACGTTTCTGGATATTAAATATCAATTGCAATTCATGGAATTATTATCGGCATGGCGACAGAGAAATAACATTACAATTGTGGCTGTGCTGCATGATTTGAATCTGGCCGCGTTATTTTGCGATCACATTCTGGCGCTCCGTGAGGGTATGGCGGTTGGAAAGGGCACACCTCATACGTTGATCAACGATGAGAATATCCAGGATATATTTCGCGTCAAACCCGCGATTGTCTCCCATCCCGACCATGCCATACCTCAACTGCTGCTGCGGCGGGACATCGATTAAATGAAGCGGGGCAACCATATTTTGATGAAGGAAGTGCTGGTTGTATGAATAATGAACAGGTGTTGGAGCATTTAATAAGTAAGATTACTGCTCCTGACCAGGAAGTGGCGGCAGAAACCTCTGCGCATGTGGATTCGTTGACGAAGCCGCCGGGGAGTCTGGGCAAATTGGAAGAGCTGGTGATCCGTTTGGCAGGCATGACGGGCAATGCACGTCCGCGTTTTGATCACAGGGCGGTCATTGTCATGGCCGCAGATCACGGCGTAGTGGAAGAAGGCATCAGTGCCTTTCCTGCTGAAGTGACCCCGCAGATGGTCCTGAATTTCCTCGCTGGAGGTGCTGCGGTGAATGTGCTTGCACGTCACGCCGGAGCTGATGTGATCTGTGTGGATATCGGGGTGAATGCCGATCTTGAACATCCGGACCTGCTCTCCCGCAAAATTCGCAAAGGCACGGCCAACATGGCCCGAGGGGCAGCGATGACCCGGGATGAGGCAGTTCGGGCTATCCTTGCAGGAGCCGAAGTTGTATCGGCAGAGGTGGCGAAGGGAACACAGCTGTTTGTCACCGGGGAGATGGGAATTGGCAACACAACTGCAAGTGCTGCGGTAATGAGCGCGTTAACCGGAGTTGCACCAGCTGCCGCTGTGGGGAGAGGTACAGGGATTGATGATGCAGGCTTGCAGCGCAAGGCTGCTGTAGTCAGCCAGGCGCTTATTGTAAACGCACCGAACCCGGATGATGCACTGGATGTTCTGTGCAAGGTGGGTGGACTGGAGATTGCTGGACTCACGGGGGTTATCCTCGCAGCAGCTGCTCATCGGTGTCCGGTCGTTGTAGACGGGTTCATCTCTACCGCGGCAGCGCTGGTTGCAAGACAACTTGCACCTCTGAGTACGGCTTATATGATCGCTTCTCATACTTCACATGAAAATGGGCATGGAGCGCTGCTGCGTGAACTGGACCTGAAATCGATGCTGGATCTGGACATGCGTCTGGGTGAAGGCACAGGCGGTGTACTTAGTCTTCATCTGATTGACGCAGCATGTCTCATTCTGAACGAGATGGCAACCTTTGCAAGCGCGGGTGTCTCGGACGGGGCAAGCCATGCTTCGGACTCTGCTGCGTCGGTTGATTCATCCCTGCAAGGAGAGAGTTCCCGATGAGCGTACTGGTGACAGGCGGCGCACGCAGTGGCAAAAGTTCCTTTGCCGAGCGTCTCTGCATGCAACGTTCCTCGGAGGCCTGGTATGTGGCGACAGCTCAGGCCTACGATGATGAAATGCGTGAGCGTATCGCCATGCATCAGCATCAGCGCGAGGCATCGGGGTATCTGTGGCATACAACGGAAGAGCCGATACATCTGCCTGCTTTGATAAGCCGCATGGGTGAAGGGCATACAGGGACTTCTGCACCCACCGTTCTGGTGGATTGCCTGACGCTGTGGCTGACAAATGTTCTGTTAGCGCATGAGCATGACGAGAAGCAGGTGTTACAGGGACATTTGGACGAGCTGGTTGAAGCGATTCGAACCTATCCCGGTTTACTTGTTCTGGTTACGAATGAAGTGGGGGACGGGATCGTACCGGAATATGCCCTTGGCAGGAAATATCGGGATTTGGCCGGTGTACTGAATCAGCGCATTGCAGCGATATGTGGTGAAGTATTTCTGGTGACCGTGGGCATTGCGATTGAACTAAAAAGCAAGGAGTACCGCTTATGAAGGAGGGCACGCCTGCTCCTCAGCGCAAACATGCGGCGGCCGCCGCTTTTCAATTTTTGTCCCGTTTCCCTGTCAAAATGCAAATCGATTTTGTCCCGCCGCTGCTGCGGGAAAGTGTAGTCTTTTACCCGCTGGTCGGTGCTGCAATTGGTCTGTGTGTCTGGCTCTTGGGAGCCTTAAGTGGTGCAGTGCTTCCCGCATTTCCGGCTGCCATCCTAACTTTGACGTTATGGGTATGGCTCACCGGAGGGCTCCATCTTGACGGATGGATGGATACGGCGGATGGTTTGCTCAGTTATCGTACCCGTGAACGAATGCTGGAGATTATGAAGGACAGCCGTGTCGGGGCCATGGGAGTAATTGCCTGTGTGCTGCTGCTCATGATGAAAGCGGCGCTGATCGCCGATTTTATTGCCCAGGGCCACTGGGTGTACGGTGCGCTGCTGATCCTGCCCATGATCTGGAGCCGTTGGTTCATGGTGTATGCAATGTCGGCCTGGCCGAATGCACGCGGAGATGATGGACTTGCGGTATTGTTCAAAGGTCTCGGTGAGCGGAAGGAAGTCCAGCGTGCACGCAGCTCAGCCGTGGGGCTGACCCTGATCGCAGGGGCGGTTACGTTTGCCGCGGTGTGGCTTTTCAAGCCGGATATGGGGATTGCAGATGCGATGGTGAGTGGGCTGGGAACACTGCCATGGTGGCTATACCCGGTGACGGCAGTTATTATACTGCCTGTGGCGTGTTATTATATCGGCCGATTCGTGGCTGCCCGGATCAGTGAACGGCTCGGCGGTTTAACCGGGGATACGTATGGTGCCATGAATGAGCTGCTGGAGGCGGCTTTGTTGACCGTGCTGAGCGTGCTTCAAGGACTGTTCTGGCTGTAACTTTTGAAGTAAGAAGCAGTATAGAAAGTGTTACGCATGAGGTTGGGAGCAAGGTGATCTGGATATAACACGGAGACAGGGGGAGAGAGCGTGGAAGATAGGCCATCACAACCAGCGGCGGTACTGATGCTGCAAGGAACGGCTTCTGATGTAGGCAAAAGTGTCATCACAACGGCATTGTGCCGGATTTTTAAGCAGGATGGTTTCAAGCCAGCCCCGTTTAAATCACAGAACATGGCACTGAATTCCTATGTGACGGAAGATGGCAAGGAGATTGGTCGGGCTCAGGGAGCACAGGCCGAGGCCTGCGGTATTGAGGCGACAACCGATATGAATCCAATCCTGATCAAGCCGGTGCGGGACATGCATTCGCAGATCGTGGTACATGGTGTACCTTTTGCCCAGATGAGTGCATCAGATTATCGCCAGAAGTTTCTGCCTGAAGCAAAGCAGACGGTGATGGATGCGTTGAATCGGCTACGGGATACCTATGATATTGTGCTGATGGAAGGAGCGGGCAGTCCGGCCGAGATCAATCTGAAGGACCGGGATATCGTCAACATGAATCTGGCAGGCTGGGCCGATGCGCCGGTGATTCTGATCTCCGATATTGATCGGGGCGGAGTGTTTGCTTCCATTGTAGGTACGCTGGAGCTGCTGGAACCCCATGAGGTGGCGCGAGTCAAAGGGTTCATTATCAACAAGTTCCGCGGTGATCTGTCCCTGTTGCAGCCGGGACTCGACTGGCTCGAAGAACGGACAGGCATTCCAGTATTAGGTGTATTGCCTTACATAAGAGATATTCAGATTGAAGCAGAGGATTCAGTGGTGCTGGACTCCATGCGTCATGGGAAATCCGGCAAAACCGAGCTGGATCTGGCGGTGATCCGATATCCGCGAATCTCCAACTTTACAGACTTTGACGCACTTTCCCGTGAACCGGATGTGAATGTGCGTTACGTGACCTCGCCAGAGGAATTGGGCAGTCCTGATGCCATTCTTCTACCGGGTACGAAGGATACCATAGGTGACCTGGCATATCTGCGTGAGTCTGGGCTGGAGCAGGCGATTGCCAGTCAGACCGAACGTGATAACGTTCAGCTCGTAGGGATATGTGGTGGATACCAGATGCTTGGAAGACATCTGAAGGACCCCTTTGCTGTGGAGGCGGATCAGATTCAGGAAGCAAAAGGGCTTGGCTGGCTCCCGCTATCGACAACGTTTCTTCAGGAAAAGCAGACCGTCAGAGCTTCCGGACGGGTGCAGCCTAATAACCCGATTCGTCTGTATGGTGAGCAAGATGTAACAGAGGCTTCATTACCTGTGAATGGATATGAGATTCATATGGGCGTTACGGAGTGCCACGAGCCTGAACGTGTAACCGCGTTGTTTGAAATCTCACATCCAGGTGGTCAACCTTTCCAAGAAGGCTGGGGCTCTGTAGATGGCGGTGTGTGGGGAACCTACCTGCATGGATTGTTTGAAAGTGATCAATTCCGACGTTCGTGGCTAAATGCCTTGCGTGCAGGAAAAGGACTGGCTCCACTTAAGGAGACATATAGTGCGCATGAGCGTAAGGAGATGGAGTTTGATCGGGTAGCCGAATCGTTGCGTTCGGCATTGGATATGAAGCATGTGTACGAGATTATGGGTGTTCAGGCACCCGAGTGAAACAACAATACCCCCATGTCCGACAAACCGTTCTCTAAAAACGGCATGTTAGCGGCATGGGGGTATTGTATATCCTATGATTAAATGAAGTTTAAAACAGGTGATGATAGGTTAATGGTTAACCTGTTAGTTTATTTTGAAATTTTTCATAGCGGATTGCAGCTCTACAGCTTGTTCATGCAGATGACGAACTGTATTCGAATGTGAATCCATCTCGCTGAGCTGAAGATCTGCTGTTGAAGCAATCTGTAGCATACTTTCACGGGATTTGGTCGTAATCTGTGCCGTTTCTTCAACGGATGCACTCACTTCTTCAGCACCAGCGGATACTTGTTGTGTAGAAGCAGAGACGGTCTGAATGGTCAGATTCACGTTCTGAATCAATTCATTCAGTTGCTGGAAGGCTGAGCCTGCTTGTTGAACAACAGTTGTGCCTGAACCAATCTCCCGGGTTACACGGTTCATTGCATCAACCGAGCGCTCAGCATCTTCACGAATGGTACCCAGATAATCCGAAATTTCTTCGGTGGCTGTCTTGGATTGCTCGGCAAGTTTGCGAACTTCTCCAGCAACAACAGCGAATCCGCGGCCATGCTCTCCGGCACGTGCTGCTTCAATGGAGGCGTTGAGTGACAGCATGTTAATCTGTTTGGTGATTTCAAAAATGGAAGCAACAATGGTGCCGATGGCTACCGAACGTTCATTCATAGTTTCGACATAACGCAACGATTCGCTTGCTGTCTGGCCTACACGCTCCATCTGCTCAATGGCATTCTGAGCCAGTCGGTTACCGTTAACTGCCTCGTTGGCTGCTTCACCAATCTGGTCAGACACTTCAGCGGAAGAAGAAGCAATATGCATAATACCTTGCGTAATTTCTTCCATAGCTCTGGCGTTCTCGGATGCGCTTGACGCAATGCTGATGCTGCCTTTTTCTGCATCTTCTGCGGAGCGGCTGGAGTTTCGAACCATACCAGACATCGATTCAACCCGCTGAAGCAGGTCATTGGAGCCTGATACAACTTCATTGGACGTGGACAAGGCACGGCTAATCATTTCTTTCAGGTTATGCGTCATCGTCTGGAAGCTTGCGGCAAGCTGGGCAATTTCATCTTTACCTTTGATCTCTAGTTCAGCGGTCAGATCACCTTGGGATATTTGTTTGCTATGTTGGACGAGCTTGATGATCGGTTTGGTAACTCTTTTGATCATACTAGTGGAGATAAGCCAGCCGAGCACAAACACTAATGCTGTAATCCCAAGACATAACCAGAAAATCTGGGTAATCTTGTCTTGAATGAACTGGGCATCCATGCTCACAGCCATAATCATGTTACTTCCTGCAATGGGGATAAAGGCTGCTTTATGTACACCAAAGGAATCGGAGTAGACCTCACTGATTACCATCTCTTTGTTCTCAATAGCTGCATTCATTGCGGGTTCTACACTGATCTCATCCTGCGCTTTCATGTTTGAGGAAGGGTTGGCCACAACGACTTTGGCTGAGCCATCTTGAATAGCAACAACGTAAGCAGCATCCAGATTATGTTCTTTTGCTTTATCTGCCAGATACGATTCCACGGTCATGGCAGCACCTTCAGAACCGGCTCCGCCACTCTGTACCTGTAGGATTTTGGATGCTGAAGTATTCTTGTATATATCCTGAATGGACGTGTTTAGGACTTTGTCAAACTGCGGCAGCACGTAGCTTTGAATAATATTCATCGATACGGCGTAAAAACTAATACTGAACAACAGGGAAGCAACCAGCAGAACGAGGAATAAGGTGCCTCTGATTTTACCGGCGACGGTGCGATTACGAAACATATGATCATCCTTTCACGTCAAGTTCATTAACATTGTCGCTTTTCCGTAATCATAAGACCTATCTACCAATGAAGAAAGACCTAAATTAAACGTTGAGAAAACTTGGGAATAAGCGGATATACCTATATTACAAAATTAACCGGAGGTTGAATAGAACAATTTTCACGATTTGGTGTATTTTTTTCAGAAATACATGAATCTGTTACATGCATATTACATAATATCAATTAATACCTACCAGAATAGTTTGTTATATGGTATATTGTAAAATGTCTTTGTTGGAAGTACAAAAGATAGAAGAGAAAACCGGATATGTTCCGGTTACACACATGCCTGAGGAGGATTTAAAGAAATGGATACTTTTCTAGTCATATTGAATGTAGTGGTTATGCTTGCCTTACTTGGCATCCTCTACTGGATGCAGAAAAAACATATCTCCTTTACGAAACGCGTATTTGCGGGTCTGGGACTGGGGGTTGTTTACGGGGTTATTCTCCAATTGGTGTACACATCAGGTTCTGATGTAGTTACGAAATCAGTCGATTGGTTCAATCTGGTCGGTTCAGGATATGTTCGTTTGTTGCAAATGGTCGTGATCCCATTGATCATGGTGTCGATCATCTCGGCCATTATGAATCTGAAGGGCAAGCAAAATCTCGGCAAGATGAGTGTTTCCATTATTGCCATTCTGTTGATCACCACAGCCATTGCTGCCGGGGTCAGCATTGTGACCAGTCTGGGCTTCAACCTGACTTCCATTGAGATTCAAGGAGGAGACCGGGAGAATGCGCAGATTCAGAAGGTGGAGGAACGGCTTGTTGATGTGAAGGATCAGACCATCCCGCAGCAAGTGCTGGAATTCATTCCTTCGAATCCATTTGCAGATATGACAGGAGAACGTCGTACATCCACACTGGCGGTGGTTATCTTCTCCGCGTTTATCGGTGTAGCCGTACTTGGACTGGATCGCAAAAAACCTCAGCAGGCGGAGACGTTCCGCGGTATGGTTAATGCGGTATATGCGGTGGTTATGCGAATTGTTACACTGGTGCTGAGGCTTACGCCTTACGGGATTTTAGCACTGATTACAAAGGTAACGGCGACAACGAATGCGGAAGAGATATTAAAGCTCATCAAATTCGTGATTGCGTCTTATATCGCGCTGGCGATCATGTTTATTATTCATCTGATTATTATCTCTCTGTCCGGCTTCAACCCGGTTACGTATTTGAAGAAGGTGCTGCCAACACTGGTATTTGCCTTTACGTCCCGTTCAAGTGCAGCGGCGATCCCGCTGAATGTGGAGACACAGACGAAGAAACTCGGCGTATCGGACGGTATTGCGAACCTGTCTGCAAGCTTTGGGGCTACGATTGGGCAAAACGGCTGCGCCGGGATCTATCCGGCCATGCTGGCGGTAATGATTGCTCCGACGGTCGGCATCGACCCGCTGAGCTGGGACTTCATTGTGACTTTGATCCTCGTAGTCATGATCAGTTCGTTTGGTGTGGCTGGCGTTGGCGGCGGGGCAACCTTCGCTTCCCTGATCGTATTGTCCACCATGAATCTGCCTGTGGCTCTGGTTGGACTGCTCATTTCCGTGGAGCCGCTGATCGACATGGGTCGTACAGCGCTTAACGTGAACGGGTCAATGACATCAGGACTCGTGACGAGCAGAATTTTGAAGGAAAACGATCGGGACACGTTTAACGATCAGAGCCGTGAGCTGGATTCTGCGGCTCAGGCTTAATACAGAATGGATTAGATAGAAGCTCACATTAAGATAGCTAGAGCCGTCTTCAAATCAAGTGAGAAAAGCCGTCCTTCGGAGGAATCTGGAGGGCGGTTTTTTTTTTGCGGAAATCAAACTATGCTGTGCACGGTGTGTGAAGCCGTCTTCTTTTTCGATACACGGTGTAAGGCAAGGAAGTACAAAAACAGTCGTATGGTCGAGAGGACACGGGAGGAATATAGCAGGGATCGTAGTCACTCAGGCAGACTCGGGGTTATTTAGTTCTGTTCATGGGACGAGAAATGTGATAGAGTATTCATGTTTTGGCCCTGAGCCAAACCGCGGTTCGTAACCATCCCGCGTAATCAAAACTAGGAAGGCAGTGTATGTATTTATGTTTAACTTAGGGTGGGGAGCAGTTTTTGTTCTCGTAACTTATGGATTTTTCCTGTTGTGTTACCGCTTGTTCGGTAAAAAAGGTCTCTATGCCTGGATTGGTGTGGCTACGGTTATAGCCAACATTCAGGTGACCAAAACGATAGATATCATGGGTATCGTACTGACGTTAGGCAACACGATGTATGTCAGCATGTATCTGACCAGTGATCTGCTCAATGAGAAATATGGACCAGGTGAGGCACGCAAAGCCGTATGGTTCGGATTCTTCACGCTCATCATGACGACGGTTCTGATGCAGATGGTGTTGTTCTTTGACCCGGCACCAACGGACTTTGCACAGGAATCCATGGCGAAGTTGTTCGGTCTGCTGCCACGTCTGGCACTCGGAAGTCTGACGGCGTACTTCATCAGTCAGTTCCTGGATGTTCGATTATACTCCTGGCTGCGCAAGGTGGCCCCAGGGCGCAATCAGTTGTGGATACGCACCAACGGTAGTTCGATCATCAGTTCATTCGTGGATACACTGGTGTTCTGCACGATCGCATTTGCGTTCATCTATCCTTGGGATGTTTGGCTGGAAATCTTCCTGACTACGTATATTATCAAATTTGTATTAACTGCAGTCGGAACGCCGTTTCTGTATGTTGCACGCAGCTTTAAGTTTAAGGATGAAGCTTAGAGAATATTCAAAGAGTATCACTTAAAATTACCCTCTGCGCAGTCCATTGTAATTCGGACTCTGCAAGGGTTTTTTTCATAGAAAAGACCCGAAACAAGAAAAATCCTTTTTACATTTTTATGAAAAAGTTATAATATAAACGACCTGTCGTTATGAGCGTGTATCATTAGCCAACGATGATTTCAACCAAAGGGGAATCGCACATGTACTCTACACTGCGTTATACACTGGAAAGCAATGGCACAACCTACGAGAATGATAACATTAATGCCTCATTATTGGTGGAGTTGATCTCCAATCTGGAATTGCATGAATACGTAGTACTTAAACCTTCGGAGCTGGTGGAGGGAAGTATGTATATGCAGGCTGCTGCGCTTGAGGAACCAGGGCAAATGGTGGCGGAGATTCGTTTGCAGGAAGGCGAGGACGGTTTCCTGCATTACAGCTACAGCACAACAGATACAACTGGGATTATTCAATGGTTTCTGGATTACTGGGGGAAGCAACAGTTGCCACAGCTAGAGTCTTGGCAGGATATCACGCATGAGTTTGACTAATGGTAAATGAGTGAGCAGGAATAAGATTACGTAGAATGCAGACGGAGTAATTTAGGATATGCTTTGTATTAATTAAAATCCCGCAACCCATGATATTCATGGATTTGCGGGATTTTTGCGTTCGCGTGTGTACTTTATATTATTGAAGATACAGTTCAGCACAGTTGCGTGCAGTTTAGTTCATGATACATAATATCGGCTAAGCATTGATGTATCTGGGCTATTTTTGACATAGATCCAATTGAATTAGTCGGTAAGGATTTGCAGTTCTTTTGGATATGTCGTCAGAACTTCCACACCAGTCTCGGTCACAATTACATCATCCTCGATGCGGACGCCGCCTGCTGCGGTATAGATGCCTGGTTCAATCGTGAATACGGTACCTTCATTCAGGATGTCCATATTCTCTCCATGGAGAGAAGGATACTCATGCACGTCAATACCCAATCCATGGCCTACTCTATGCATAAAACGTTCGCCGTATCCCGCTTCTTCCGTGACCTGGCGTGCTGCACGATCCACTTCGGCGCAGGTGATGCCTGGTTTCACGATTTGGATAGCAGCTTCGTTCGCTGCGAGCACAGTGTTATAGATGGTTTTGAGTTCAGGTGAGATGTCACCAAAGGCGAATGTACGTGTGATATCCGAGGCATATCCTCCAGCATACACACCCATGTCAAACATCAACAGGTCACCATGTTGCAGTTTCCGTTCACCCGGTGTACCGTGTGGCAGACCTGTTTTGGGTCCCGTGAGCACCATGGTATCAAAGGAAGGGCCGTCAGCACCCAGCTTTTTCATCTGATACTCCATCTCGGCGACAAGTTCGATCTCGGTTACGCCTGTGCGAACATGAGAGAGGCCTTGACGAAGAGTTTCTTCAATTAGATGAATAGCGTGGCGAATGCGGGCTACCTCATCAGGTGTTTTTTTTACACGTAATGTGCGAAGCAGGGGGCCAACATCTTCAAAGCTGGCAGCACCCAGCGCGGCGGTCAGTTGCTCATAACGTGCGACTGTCACGTATTCTTTTTCGAGACCTACTCGGCCCAAGCGCCCCTGATAACGATCAAACAAAGCGTATGGATTATCTGTATCCGTGTGAGTGGCAATGTTGGATACCGAGGAAGCGGCTGCGGCAGCTTCAGCGTCCAGTGCGGGTACAATCAATAAGGGTTCTTCGCCACGTGCAAGAACCAGACCGAGGAAACGTTCATGCGGATTGCTTGCAAATCCAGTTAAATAGTAGATATGTTTTGGATCTGTGATCAGCATGGCGTCCAATCCTTGCCCGGACAGATCGGCTTCAAGACGAGATAAAGGGTTTTGATTCATAAGTGTAGTTGTCCACCTTTCCATTCATACTATCCTTCTATTATAAAAGATTATGATGGAATTCCAAACTGGGGTGATTTCATATCCTCGGAATCCCTTGAATTCTCGGTTTAAGCGGCTGTTATGAAGGGTAATACAGGGCGAAACCGCTTTACACATGAATAATAACACCACAACTATAGATAGTAATACGTTAACAATACGTTGAATCTTGGCTTAGTTATTTATACAAAAGAACGATATACGAAGGGAGATGTAATCATGAATAATCGAGTAAACGCTCCGCTGTATGCTTCATTATTAAGTGTGGCACTGTTAACAGCGTCATGTTCTTCAGGCGAACCCTCTACGGGAGGAACAGAGCAGACGTCTCAGGGACAGGGAACAGGTCAGGGACAGACAGCCAATGGAGGCAATACCGGTGCAAGTGGAAATGAGAGTGGGGCGCAGGGAGAGACGGTTATTCCGTATCAGGCTTCTGTTCTGGTTGAAGGATTGAATGCACCATGGGAGATTGTGAGTGTGCCTGATGGTCGGATGTTTGTAACGGAACGCCCTGGTGCGATTCGGATCATTGAGGATGGAAAACTGGCCCCTGAACCACTGATTGAATTCTCAGCTCCGTTTAATGAAGAAGGCGAAGGAGGTCTGTTGGGTCTTGAAGCTGATCCGGACTTTGAGGAGAACGGTTACTTGTATGCATACCACTCCTATCTGGAAGGCGACGACATTGCCAATCGGGTGTTACGCCTCAAGGTGAATGATGGCAAAGCCGTTATAGATCAAGAGCTGCTTGGTAACATTCCAGGCGGGACAAATCATAACGGTGGGCGGATCAAGATTGGCCCGGACAAGTTGCTCTATATCACGACAGGTGAGCGGTATGAACCGGAACTATCACAGAACGAAGATAGCCTTGGGGGTAAAATATTGCGGATTAGTCTCGACGGATCGATCCCTACAGACAACCCATGGCCGAATTCACCTGTGTACAGTATGGGACACCGCAACGCACAGGGACTGGCCTGGAACCCGGACAACGGTTATCTCTATGCCACTGAGCATGGTCAGCGTAATCATGATGAGATTAACCGGATTGTAGCTGGTGAGAATTATGGCTGGCCTGAGGTGGAGGGAGACAACGATGACAATGGCGCATATCAGGCTCCGCTCGCACATAGTGGGAATGATACATGGGCGCCGTCCGGTGTAGCTTTTGTTGAAGAAGGACCATGGGCCGGATCGCTGATTGCTGCAAATCTGCGTGGAGAGCAGTTGCTGAAGGTTACTCTTTCGGAAGATGGCACACAGGTGGAGAAGGTGGAACCCATCTTCGAAGATGAATGGGGTCGAATTCGCAATGTGAGTGCTGGCGAGGACGGAAAGTTGTATGTGCTTACGAACAATCGGGATGGACGAGGATCGCCACGTGATGGAGATGACAAGCTGATTGTACTTACTCCGGAGAGCTAAGTCGGGGTCAAAGGAGATAAAATCAGTGTTACAGGAAAGCGTCGAACCGAACTCGTCTCGCCGTAAGGTAGTGGATGGAGTAAGTTTAAAACGAACGGTTGCCGCTTATCTTGAGCCAAAGCCCTGAAGTGCCCTGAATCTGAATCGCTCTAAATAAAATTTCTCTAACGAACCTGACGCACCTTAAATAGAGGTTTGGTGGCGTTCATAGTATATAACGAACCTCAGTCACGTTATATCGCCAAAATTCACTAGAAACCTGCCGAAAAACCAATGAAATGAGTAACTAAGGTATCTGGAGTTCGTTAGAAAATACTGATACTCAAAATACTGCGTATAGGGTGTCTGAGATTCGTTACAAAACAACTATAGCGTTTAGACTGTGCCTAATTCATTAAAGGTGAAACTCTGTGAAGAAGTAGGCACTTACGTTACGGATTTTCCGGTGAATTGATTTGCCAACCGGGCAGGGAAAGATACTGTGCACATGTCGTAGTTCAATATAAGATACTGCGTGCATACTGTATGCATAGCGTGTGCAATAGGAGCTAGCATACGGTCAACACCAGTGCAGTAGAGTGGTAGAAGTGCGTGGTTAATTAATTAAAGGAGCTGTCCCCGTCAAATTCATGACTTATGGGACAGCTCCTTGATTGTAATGTATGTTTCATCCTCACCTTGAATGAGCTACAACGCACAATGCTGCACGAAGAGAAACGGCGTTAAGAGGATGCGTTATCGTTCCCAAAGCATTCACAGCTCCGCGTTCTTTACCTACTCTGCGCTCTCCACAAGTGTGGCAATGCGCTGAGCGGGATCATTCGTGTACTCTCCACCGTGATAACAGAGAACCTTATTGAGCTTAAGGTTGGTCAGTTTCTTCAGGCTTCGCAGCGCTTCCGGCATGTCCGGTGTCGCGGGTGGCGCTGGGCCAACCAGTTCATCATCGACCACACGAAGTTCATCGGCAGCGAGCAGGAATTGCTGCTCTCCGAAATACAGGCAGATGTGGCCTGGCGTATGTCCCGGTGTATGAATGACCTGTGTACCTCCTTGAAGGGGTAATAAGTCTCCGTCCGACAGAGTTCTGCTGATGTTCACTTCAGGCAGCTGCAAGAGCAGTTGATCTGCCAGTGCCAAAACGGGCGCGGGCAACAGCGCACGACGTTCAGGCGTGAATTTGATCAAAGGTTTCTCACCTGTTAGATATGGAATCTCATCGGCATGTGCCCAGATTTCCAGATCGGGGATGGCATCCAGCAGAGCGCCCAGGTTACCGATATGATCAATGTCCTGATGGGTAATAATCACACGTTTGACGTCCGAGAGCTGTACACCCTCATGTTCCAATGCGGATTGAAGTTCTGCAAATTGTCCAATCATGCCGGTATCCACCAAGGTAACGCCATCTAAATCACGAAGCATGACGGGGAATATGGGGCTGTTCCCGGAAGGTGTAGGAATCTGAAGATTTAGCACAGTAATTGAAGTTGTTGGATGGCTCATGGTGATCCGGACCGTAGTCCGGTACACCTCCTTTTCTTTTTTAGCGATGATTGTTGTTATTCAGGGCGATTATATTTTAAGTGTTTTCTATATTTTTTTACCGTATGGAGTAATGTTTCGAACGTTTCTTCTTCATTACTGCCGTCCTTAACGATGGAGACAAACGAGAAGTTATCATGAACAAGTTTGTTCCTCGTCTGAAACACCAGGCTAAGGGCTTCAGCGAAGTGTTCCTTTTCGGATTCCAGAGCAATGAACTCTTTACTGAGTTCGGACTGAATAATCTCCATATTGGAGCGTGCACGGTAGGCAGGAGTTTTCATCAGCTGGGTCGAATTAAACTTTTTCTGATATACGTCTTTGTACAGTTGATGTAACATTTGTTCAATAATGGCGCATAGTTCGATGACCAGTGAAGCATATCTTCGGTTTTTGCGTTTTCGGGTGAGCTCACGTGTTTCTTCTTTGTCCAAAATACCGTATTTTTCATACAGCGTAGAATCAACGTTCTGCAAGATTTCCTGATATTCCTGTTCGAGTAGTGCGATTTCAAGTTTGGCTTGTTTTTTAACTTTTTTAAAATCTTCTTTGGTCAGCATACTTGTCCTCCCATGGAAACCGAGATGTGATCCTATCATTATCTCATATTGTCCGTCGTTGCGCCTCTAATTTCGGAACCTCAGGTTCAGAAGGGAAGTACCTCATGTCCAATCAGACAGCAATTGTAACAGGAGCTAACTCAGGTATGGGGTTGGCAACCACCATTGAACTTGCAAGACAAGGATATCACGTAATCATGGCGTGCCGCAGTGAGAAGCGCGGACAGGAGGCTCTTCAGGAAGCTGTGCGTCAGTCCGGCTCTTCTGCGATTGAATTGATGCTGTGTGACCTGGGTTCACTCGAAAGTATACGCCAGTTTGCCCGCACATTCCGCGAGCGTCATGATCGCCTTGACGTTCTGGTTAATAATGCGGGGGTGGTGATGGTCAAGCGGAAGGAAACCTCAGACGGGTTCGAACAAAGTATCGGTATTAACCATCTGGGGCATTTCCTGTTGACCTTACTTTTGATAGAACCTCTGAAAGCTGCGAAGCAGGGACGGGTTGTGAACGTTTCGTCAGGTGCTTACAAGGCCGGCAAAATCCACTTCGAAGATCCACATCTGCACAAAGGTTATAATCCGATCAAAAGCTACGCCCAATCCAAATTGGCTAACGTGTTGTTCACTCGTGCGCTGGCCCGCAAACTGTCAGGTACATCTGTCACGGTGAACTGTCTACACCCTGGTGCGGTGGGAACGAGTATTGGCGTAGATCGCAATACTGGATTTGGCACACGCATTATGGCGTTTGTGGGCAAGCTTCCATTCTTTTTGTCCCCTGAAGAAGGAGCGCGAACGGCTGTTTATCTGGCCACAAGCCCTGAAGTTGTCGGCATCACCGGGCGTTACTTCTATCAACAGAAAGAGCAGCAGCTGAAGAAACATGCCGTTGATGATGCTTCAGCTGAGCGTTTCTGGATATGGAGCGAAGAACAAGTTGGGCTGAAACCTGATGAGAAGTTGTAATTCAGCACAAGCTGATAAGTGACCAATAGATAGGGTCGTTACTTCTTTTATACTTTTGCCTTCACAGCCTGTTGGATCATTTCAATAACAGCTTCAATGCGTTGGATGCCTTGATCTCCCTGACCGTATGCACGGACAGAGGCGGATGAGGCATTTTTCTCATTCTCTCCAAGTACGAGCGAATAAGGCACTTTTTCCATCTGGGCTTCACGGATTTTGTACCCGAGCTTTTCGCTACGCAGATCTGTTTCTACCCGAATGCCCGCAGCTCGGAGCTGGCTCTGTACTTGGAGTGCGTAGTCTGCGTAATGATCTGATACAGGCAGCAGCTTCACTTGCACAGGTGCGAGCCAGAGTGGGAACGCTCCCGCATAGTGCTCAGTCAGGATGCCGATGAAACGATCAATGGAACCGTAGATGGCACGGTGAATCACGACCGGACGGTGTTTCAGGCTATCCTCGCCAATGTAAGTGAGGTCGAACTTCTCCGGCATTTGAAAATCAAGCTGGATTGTTCCGCACTGCCAGCTGCGCTTCAACGCATCGAGGATATGAAAGTCAATTTTCGGTCCATAAAAGGCACCGTCTCCTTCGTTAATGCGATACTCCACGCCCCGGCGATCTAGTACATTTTGCAATGCACGTTCCGCCTGATCCCACAGTTCTTCCGATCCCATGGAATCTTCCGGACGAGTGGACAATTCGATCTTATATTCGAACCCAAAGATATCGTACATACGTCCGATCAGTGAGATCGCCTGATTAATCTCGTCCTCGATCTGCTCTGGCATGACGTAGAGATGAGCATCATCCTGGCAGAATGTCCGCACACGCATCATGCCGTTCAGGGCACCTGAGAATTCATGACGGTGAACCTGACCAAATTCCATCATGCGAATCGGCAATTCGCGGTAGGAATGGAGTGTGTTTTTGAAGATCAGCATGTGCCCAGGACAGTTCATCGGTTTCAGTGCAAAAGTGGCATCGTCCACTTCCGAGAAATACATGTTGTCCTTGTAATGCTCCCAATGGCCGGATTGCTCCCACAGTCGGTTGTTCATCATGAGAGGAGTCCGAACTTCCTGATAACCTTCCTGTAACTGCAGCTCACGGGAGAACTGCTCCAGTTCAGTGCGAACAGTCATGCCTTTAGGCAGATAAAAGGGCATGCCGGGCGCTTCTTCGGAGAACATGAACAGTTCAAGCTCTTTGCCAAGTTTACGGTGATCCCGTTTCTTCGCTTCTTCGAGCATGTGCAGATGTTCATCCAGCTGTGCTTTGTTCGGGAAAGCAGTGCCGTAGATGCGTTGCAGCATCTTATTATCCGAGTTCCCCCGCCAGTACGCACCAGCCACATTCAGCAGCTTAAACGCTTTGATCCGACCAGTGGATGGAAGATGGGGACCGCGACACAGATCGAAAAACTCTCCTTGATCATAGATTGAAAGTTCGGCATCCTCTGGCAAATCCTGAATGAGTTCAAGCTTGTAGGGGTCCTGGATCTCTCCGAAGATACGGAGGGCTTCCTCCCGGTTAACGACCCGGCGACTGATCTTATGATTCTCCTGAATGATTCTGTTCATTTCCCGCTCGATGGCAGCCAGATCACTGATGGACAAGGCATGCTCCAGATCAACATCGTAATAGAATCCATCTTCAATGACTGGGCCGATACCCAGTTTCACTTGCTCTGCACCGTAGATGCGTTTAAGCGCCTGTGCCAGCACATGTGCTGCGCTGTGACGATAACGATACAGACCTTCCGCGCTGTCCAAAGTAACGATAACAAGTTCGCAATCTTGCTTGAGCACCCAATCGAGATCGACATTTTGGCCATCTACAATACCGCCAATGGCCTGTTTTCCCAGGCTTGTGCTGATAGATGAGGCAACCGCACCTACAGTGATGCCTGCTTCGTAAGAACGTACCATGCCACCTTGCAGACGGACCTCAATGGATTGACTGGATGGTTGTAGATCATTTGCTTGGCTGTTTATTTCGTTACCTGAATTGTTGCTTGCTGAGTTACTTTTTTCTTGTTTGCTCATGTGAACCACTCTCCATTTCTTAAAATGAAAGCGCAAAAAACACCCGTCCCGGAAAAGGGACGAGTGCGCTTGGCTCGTGGTTCCACCCTAATTTTGGTTATGGTGCACCCTGCTCTCGGCCAGCCGCCGGAACAGAAAACATCATAACCCTCATTGGAATCCGTTATCGGGGATCAGGCGGTGAACTCTACTGGCAACAAGCCGAACATCCTAGAGAGGTTCGAAATGATGAGGTTCGAGGTCACGGCTGCAGAGGGGTAATTCCGGTCCGTTCGCTGAAGAAGGTTTCACCAATCCCCTCTCTCTCTGGGCAGCACGCAAACGAAATCATGTCTCTGGTCATCGCCAAATATGTTAGATCAACTCATTGAAGTTATCCTGAAATGTGTTGCATTCAATATCAATATATTGGAACAGGTGTTATTGAGTGTCGATTATATAGACTGAAAATGGAAAGGTCAAGCGGAACATTTTAATTGGTTTTGGACGGCCCATCCCATATTAAGCAAATGATCGTTCCTTCACCAGGGGTGGACTGTACCTCAATACGACCATTCATGGCTTCGATCAAACCTTTGGTTACCGCCATGCCCAGCCCTGATCCAACATCCGATGTACCTGTATCTGTACCGCGATAGTATCGTTCAAATAACTTCCATACCGTCTCGGGGTCCATGCCTCTTCCATTATCGGCAAACTGAATGCTGAATTCATCTGCCTGCGTACCAGAATGCACACTGACAACCAGGATGGACTCGGGCGGATTATGCAGAAGGGCATTGGCGGTCAGATTATCCACAATTCGTTCAAACGACGGAATATGGACAAGGCCATACACTGGCACTTCAGAAGGTTGGAATAGGATGCGACCTTCCCCGTATGCCGGATTCCGTTCAGCGCGCTGGATCAGATCACGGAGCAACGTATTTACGTCAGTCTCTTCCACCACAGGTTGATATCCTCCACTGCGTAATCGATAGGTCATGGCAAGGTCGTTGACAAGCCTGTCCATATACATGGACTTATCAAGCATTATGCCTGCGAATTCCCTGACTTCTTCCGCCGTCCAGCTATACTTATCTGCCTCAAGCATATGAGCATATCCCTGAATGGAGGAGAGGGGGGTCTTCAGGTCATGTGTTATGCCAGCAATCCACTCCTCCCGCAGAGAATCGGTCTGTTTCCGAAGTTCTTCATCTTGCTTCAAAGTGTGAGACAAGGCCTGCATGGAGCGAAGCACTTCAGCATACACGTTGTATTTTCGCTTCCACTTTCCGTTACGACGCTGACTGCGAGGCACTCCAAAGGCTCCGGTAGGTTCCTCGTAATGTCCTCGTTCCAGACGCTGTAACCATTGGAGCATATGCAGCATGGGTGAGCCAAATCGGTTGGCATACCAGAAGGCAAGCAAAATGAGCAAAATGATGATGGACACAATCAATACAACCAATGCCGGTTCCAGAATAAAACTGTAGGGGTTTTGGTTTCCGGTCGCCAATGGATCACTAGGTATGCTAATCAGCCAGGTAGTTTCATTCTGTTCGTCGTACCACGTGGCAACAGACATACCTGATCGACTCGGATAGCGAACTTGCAGAACGAGTTCCTGAATGGTGTATTCGCTAGGTACGCCCATGGCCGGTTTGTTATAGGAGGAGAGTTCGCTTCCTGACGCGTCCAATACTTGAAGATAAGCATTGGCGGCACGGAGGGCCTCCTGTTGGTCGGGCTGAAGATCAAGCTTCCCGTTGGTGAAAGCAAGGTCTGAACGAATCTTATTCATTAAGGACTTGGCCGGGTTACTCTCACCATATAACAAGGTGAATTCCTTCCCGTTTTTCTCCCGGATCAGCATGACAATCTGATAAGGGAACGGCTTCTGGCTTTCCCAGTATGCAATCAATTCCCCCGGTTTATAGTGAGTAGGAACATCGGCAGGTGTGTGATATTCATCAATGGCGTAACCTTGTTCATCCAGAACCTGGAGCCAGCCTTGATTTTTATCCACTTGTTTCAGCAATTCGGGGTCATATTGGATCGTATTATCTGGCAGAATCTCTGCTGTATTAATCAATTGGTCCAGACCATTAACAGCAAAATCATCCACCAGATTCACTTCATTTACCTTTTGCACAACCCAGTAGGTGGCTACAGACCCAAGCAGGATGATCAGAACGACTGCACCGGCAAGCATCCCGATAAACCGGGTCATTAACCTGCGACGAATACTCATGGGCGTGACACATGTTCCGGCTGAATCAGTTTGTAACCCAGACCCCGGACGTTGACGAGAAACACCGGATTGGAAGGATCGGCTTCAATGCGCTCCCGAATGCGGTGAATATGAACCATCACGGTATTGTCATCACTAATGGATTCAGAGCCCCAGACCCGTTCATATAGATCTGATTTGGTGAAGATTCGATTGGGATGCTTGCAGAAAAAGAGCAGTAGTTGAAACACAAGTGCCGGACAGGATACGGATTCTCCTTCAACCCGAAGCTCACCAGCCCATTCCAGCACCTGGAATCGTCCAAAGTCGTACACGCCTTCCGGCATGCTGGGAGATGACGTATTTACGTTGGATGGGAAGGGTTCCGAGATCGCTGCGGTTTTAGAAGGTAAATAACGCTTAAGCAATGATTTAATTCGAGCAACGACTTCCAGAGGATTAAAGGGTTTGACCACATAATCGTCGCCACCAACGGCGAATCCGGTTAATTTGTCATAATCGGTTGTTTTGGCCGTCAGAAACAGGATTGGCGCATCGGTAACCTGCCGTAGAAAAGGACAGATTTCCAGTCCGCTTTTGCCAGGAAGCATGATGTCGAGCACGATGCATTGATAGGTCTTGTTGTTGCATGCCTCAATGGCAGCTTCGCCTGTTGTAACGGTATCAATATCGAGAAACTGCTCTTTGAGCAGAACGGTTTTGAGCATATGCAGAATGGCCTGTTCATCATCCACAAGCAGTAATGAGACGTTATCCATAGTTTAAAAATGACCTCCTGATCCTTCCGTTGTGTGTATTGCTAATCATACCATCCAAGAAGGCTGTATAGCGTATGAGCTATCTTAACGGAATCTTAATTATACAGCCTCAAAAGGTGTTGCAAGTTTAACTACATGTAAGATGGGGTTAGACGAAGGATAAGACTCATTCTGTACACTTAACTGGAAAGTATAACGATTAACAGAAGGGATGTTGAGAATGAACAGAGAAGGTCATCTGAAATCAGAACATCATACACATTCAAAATTACAGCATAGAAAGGGCTGGAAGGTGCTTGCGATTACCCTTGGAGCTTGCGTGATATTGTCTGCTTGCGGCAACAGCAATTCCATTACTTCCGACCAGGCAGAGCAGCAGTCAGCCGAACAGGCATCCAATAATGAAACGAGCGAGAACTCTAATCAGGAGCAGAACTCAAGTTCAGAGGTGAGCGCGATGGTTACACCGGACAATTTCATAGATACGTTGATGAACGGTTCAAAGGATGCAATCTATAATCAGTTCTCTCCCGAGTTTAAGGGGACGTTAACGCTTGAACAGTTCAAAACGACCGCTGATCCTTTTCTGGAGGGTGTTGAATCGTGGGAGCAAGTGGTAGACGCCAAAATGAATCAATTAACCGAGGTTGCCTGGAAGGATCAGACTGGGACCAAAGGGATTCGAGCCTATTTTTCCGAAGAAAATCAAATTGAAGGCCTCTTGATCCAACCGCTGCAAGCTTATGAGGACAACGATGCCAAATTCACCAAAACGGAATTTCAATTGCCGATGAAGGGGGAATGGTACGTATTCTGGGGAGGCAATAATGCCTTGTCAAACTATCATTATGAGCACGAAACGCAGCGTTATGCACTGGATATCGTACGGACCAAAGAACAATCCAGTTATCATGGTGATGCAACGGCAAACGAAAACTATTATGCTTTTGGTGAACCACTCTATGCAGCTGCCGATGGTACTGTCGTCGATATCAAGAACGATATACCGGACAATGTACCGGGTGTGATGAATCCAGAAGAGCCGGCGGGTAACTATGTGGTGATCGACCATGGCAACAGTGAATACAGCATCACGGGACACATCAAGGAAGGCAGTGTTTCGGTCAAAAAAGGAGATAAGCTCAAGCAGGGAGACCCTATCGGTGAGCTTGGTAATTCGGGGAACTCCAGTGAAGCTCATCTGCATTTCCAGGTGTCGGATGGCCCGGATCTGTTCACATCTCGCTCAATTAACATTCGTTGGGCAGACCAGAGTCAGCAGTTAACTCGTGGGAACACAATACAGGGACTTCCAGAGTAATGATGGAGTAATTCTCTGTCAGAATGTTAGAGGTGACGAAAACTTCTCTTCTCCGTTATAATATCCTCTATGATAATAGAACGATCTGGAATGATGGAGGAATAGCGATGAAACTGGAAGATGTGCAGATTGAATATGCGCGCCTGGAGGACTTGCCGAGGATTGTGGAAATTTATAATTCTACCATTGAGGGCCGTATGGCAACAGCCGATTTGGAGCCGGTGACGGTGGAGCAACGTTTGCCTTGGTTTGAGGAACATACACCGGAACATCGTCCGCTTTGGGTGATGAAGCAGGCAGGACAGGTGGTCGCTTGGGCGAGTCTCAGTTCATTCTATGGACGTCCTGCGTATAATGGAACGGTGGAAGTCAGTGTATACGTGGATCAGCAATGCCGCGGAATTGGGGCTGGTGGACGTTTGCTCGAAACGGTATTTGCAGCATGTCCTGCACTTGGGATTACGACCATTCTCGGATTTGTTTTCGGGCATAACGAACCGAGTCTGGGGTTATTGCGCAAGCATGGTTTTGAACAGTGGGGTTATTATCCCGAAGTGGCCGTGTTGGATGGTGTGAATAGAGATCTGGCGATTTTGGGCAAAAAAATATAAGTGTCGTTCTTGTTCGTGAGATAAGAACATTGAAAACCTCCAACCTAAATGATAGGATTGGAGGTTTTTTGTCGTTCAACTATATTCGTCGCTATGTGAAAGTGTAGGTTGTGCTTACACGCCAAGCTGATGTTTAATCTCTTGAATCTGTCCCAGATGACGTTCCTCATGATAACTTGTAAAGTCAATCCATTGGGTAAGATCCATCTCACCAAATACGGGATGAGGAAAGGACTTGCTGCGCAGCAGGTCAGGATCATGATCCAATGCAAAGTTGTTTAACGCTTGGTGAGATTCGTCAAGATCACCGCGTACATCTGCAAGTGCTTCAGGCGCTGCTGGAGGCTGAAGATGGGGTGGTGCCTCGACGGAGCGGCTGCGGTCCAACGATAATTCATATGGTTTTTTGTCCACAGACACCGTCTGTTCCTTTTCGAGAGCCAGGCGGGCTTGTTTTCCAATTACATTTTCCATCAGGTTCAGATGACGTAGTACTTGCATAATACTCCATTGCGCGGGTGAAGGTTTTTGGTTCAATTGTTCTTCTTCGAGTCCCGAGACGGCTTCCCAGATTTGGTTGCGTATATCGTCATTACGAGTAAACATCGTATAATCCTCTCCTTATATATGGGTTCTGTGATGCGGGCAGTCTGTGTATGTTCATTACCCCAAATATGGATGCTTATCCTATAAGCCTAAAGAATGGAAAGAATGAATGCGAATCATAGGTAAGATTAGCCTTGTTAGATGTAATTTGTGCCCAATAAAAAAAGTCGTTCTCTAATGAACGGTTCGTTTCAATCCATCTCAAGTCCAAAAAAAGATTGACGGGCAGACCCCGGCAAACTATAATCGGTACAAGTAACTTGATATGTAAGGAGTCCTGACATGATATGTTAGTAATCGACGAGGTGTATCACCATACAGCATTGCAAATATCATCGTCCGATTTATTGTACCTTATCGAACGGCTGAAGGTCAAAAAAGAAAATGAGATCCAAACGCTCAAGCAGAAGATCGAACAGTTCGAACAAAAGCGTCGAGCGGAAGAGATCGCTTATCAATCGTTGTCGCCCGTACGCAAATGGTTTGCGGGACGTCCAGCATCCCATCATCAGGCGGTGGAGTATATGGTGCAGGTGAAGGAACGTTTTCGCAAGATGGAACAGATTCGCAGACGCATACGTGAATTGGATCAGATCCAAGAACGAATTAAGCATCCGGACAGCATTGAGCGGGACGAGATTGAGCTTGCGCCCGATACAATCCGTGAGCTCAGACAGCTTAGTGAAACGGAGGATGTACAAGCATGACTTTGGAGACGTTAGGCACCGGGATTGATACGGTCTGGGTCGTACTGAGTGCAGCGATGATTTTATTGATGGAGGGTGGTTTCGCCCTGCTCGAGGCTGGCTTTGTGCGTTATAAAAATAGTGTGAACATTATTATGAAGGTATTTGCTGACATTACGATTGGAACGTTACTGTTCTATGCCATCGGTTTTGGACTGATGTATGGTTCGGACGTTGGCGGTTTTGCGGGAGTAACGGGATTTTTCCTGAATGGGGATTTGTCTCATCTGGACGTACCGGTATCTCTGGAGACATTCTGGTTGTTCCAGGCTGCCTTTACCATTGCCGTTATTTCCATCGTTTCAGGAGCGGTAGCAGAGCGGATCAACTTCCGTGCCTACCTGTTGTATATCATATTGATGACGGCGATCATCTATCCAATTGGTGGACACTGGGCATGGGGCGGCGGCTGGCTTAGTCAGCTGGGGATGCAGGACTTTGCCGGTTCGGCTGTCATCCATGCACTCGGCGGATTCTCGGCACTGGCTGCTGCGATTATCATTGGTCCGCGTAAAGGGAAGTACACGCCACTTGGCGTAAGTGCCATCGCACTCCCGAGCAATCTGCCACTGGCATCTGTAGGTGCATTTCTGTTATGGTTCGGCTGGTTTGGCTTCAATGCTGGGAGCACACTCAGCGCGACGGATGTAAGAATTGGTCACATTGCGATTGTCACGATGTTATCTGCGGCTTCGGGTGGTGCGGTTACGTTACTGTATACGTTATTCCGCTTCAATCGTTCAGATGCACCCTCGGTCATTAACGGTTCGCTTGCGGGACTGGTCGGCATTACGGCAGGCTGTGCTTTTGTTGGCGATGTAGCAGCGATATTCATTGGGGCAGTATCCGGCTTATTGATGATGGCTGCCACCAACTGGCTGGACCGTCGGCAGATTGATGATCCAGTTGGTGCTTTCCCGGTGCATGCCGCATCAGGGATGTGGGGCACGATTGCTGTAGGTCTGTTTGCCACGGATGGTGGATTATTCATGGGTGGCGGCTGGAGGTTGCTGGGTGTTCAGGCACTTGGCCTTACAGCTCTGGTTATCTGGGGATTCGCCATGACCTGGATCGGGTTAAAGTTGATTGGCAAAATTGTGCCTGTACGTTCGACAGAAGAAGAGGAAGATCTGGGTCTGGATATCAGCTATCATGGTGTGATGGCAGCCCATCAGGCCCATGAATTCCTGGACGGTGAGGAGCATATGCGTGCTTACCAGGAAAAGTCCTCTGATCCGAATCGTTAAATGCAATATAGGATAAAGAAGTAGACTGACAAGGAATGTCAGTCTCTTTTTTCTATATAAATTGAAATACACATTTACACGAGAACGTAGAGGACAGAAAGAACCTGAAGAAACAAAGAGTTCGCCTTTATCCCCGGATTTTTACCTTTGCAAAGGTGAATCAAAAAAATTCTGGGGATAACAGCGATCGGAAGGTTGTTCTGTCATCGGAGTGGTAAGTGTAAAATATTCTTAAGTTCAATTTATACAGAAGCAGGGAAAGACGTCTGGGCGGAAGAATATACAGGTGTGAACCTGAATATGTCTCAGCATAGGTGTATTGTCAAAAGGGGAGGATCTATATGATTAAGCCAGAACAATGTGAACGTCTGACCAGAAAAGCCCGTAAAACACTTGAGGAATATGGTTTGGGAGTTGCTGCCGATCTGTTGTTATCTTCAAGCCGCTGGGGAATTCGCCTCGATGTATCCACACTGGACGAATATCGCAGAACAGGAAACTCACGTGTGGGTGGACATCCGGATTTGCCGAGTCGCATGGAATGGCCCGTAACACAAGAAGGAATTCCAATGACTTTCCTGGCCCAACTGAACCTGGTGGATTTGTCGCCGTATACGCCGAATGATGGGCGCGGGACTTTGCCTGAACGTGGCATGTTATACTTTTTCGTTGGCACGGATGAATCTGCTTGTCCCATTGAACATCGTGTGATTTTTGAGCCGAGTTCTCATAACCTGATAAGGCGAGAGCCTGAGGGAGATACCGCGCTGGATGGAGCCCCGTTTGTTGCACATTCGGTGACTGTACTGCCTAATCTTGAGTTTCCTACATATGCATATATTGACGTCAACGCGCTGAATGAGCTCTCGCCGTCTCAGCTTGAGAGCGATGAGGCCGAAGCGGAAGTGAGTCTGTATGACCGATACCTTGAATTCGAGTCGAGCTGGAATCATCCGAGTATGCTGAATTGGGGTGGTATGTTTGGATATCCTGACGGGCAGCATCCAGATGCCGAGCATCGTGCCTTATTACAGATCGCACTGGGAGAAGAGTATGATTATAATGAGCAGGAGTGTGAGAAGAAGCTGACCAAGCATTACGGCGGTGATGAGGATCGGACATGGCAGGAACTATCCGATACGCTGCTGCTGTTAAAGATAGATACACATGATGCTATTGGTTTCCAATGGTGGGATTGCGGGGAATTACAATTTTTCATTCGCAAGTCTGACTTGGAGGCTGGACGATTCGAGCATACGTATTGTTCGTTATACTCAAGTTGAGCAAAGATTTGAAATCAAATAGGCAACAAAATGTCCTGAATCCCGTCTATAAGAAGGAGGAAGGACTTTTTTGTTCGTAGATGTTTATATAAATTGAACTAAAGAATATTTACACTGCACACTCCGATGACAGAACAACCTTCCGATCGCTGTTATCCCCAGATTTTTTTGATTCCTTTTATAAAGGGGAAATCCGGGGATAAAGGCGAACGCGTTGCTTCTTCAGGTCCTTTCTGTCTTCTACGTTTTGTGTAAATGTTTTGTTCAATTTATATAGATTTGGGGTATATATTAGGGAGGGATATCTTGGTTGATAACCGATCATATGTTCTGTATAATGGGATAAAAAGGAAGTGTATCTGTTGATTCAATCTGCGTTCAAACATATTGACGTGGCTGTAACATCGTTGATTGATATATGTGATCAGTTGTCGGAAGAAGATTTGGCTTTGACTCCAATTGAAGGTAAACGGCCTGTTGGAGAATTACTAGCCCATCTGTCTGTGATCTGCCGAGCGGATGTTTATATTTCCGAAGGTGCAACGGAGGAAGAGATGGCTCAATTCTATGCAGAGAACCAGGTGCATTCGCTCGATGAGATCAAGCAGGCTTTAATTGATAACCAGATGTATCTATACCAACGGTACAGGCAGTTTAACACGGAAGAGTTATTACATGTGACGGATTCGTACTGGGGAGCTTCCTATAGTCGGCTGGAGTGGTTACTTGAGATTATGGGGCATGTATATCATCACAGAGGACAATTGTATACGATGCTGACCCTAACGGGCAAAGAACCCGAATCAGTACTTTTTAAATAGAAACAGATAGAATACATATAAGCATGTTATAGGAAACATCATGGGATAAAGTGGTAGTAGACCGACGATACTACACGTTATACGTGAAATAACGGAGGATCCTGGTATGGAACGACATAATACATGGAATGCATCGATGGACAATACGTTGATTGACAGGTTAAAACAGATTCCTGAACTTGATAAGGCTACACGGATTGAACCCGTTATGAAGGGTTATTCAGCGGATGCTAAATTCAAAATGTTTGTCCCTGACCAAGGCCATGTGTTGGTGAGGGTATATGATGTTGCTGAGGAATGGATGAAGCAAAGGGAATATCAATGTTTGAAGAGCATGCAACAATTAGGTGTACTGTGTCCTTCAACGTTGGGCACAGGTAGATTGGATGAGAAGAACGAATATATGATTCTTAGCTACATTGAAGGCGAAGATGCTTCCGAGAGACTGCCTCAACTGAGTGAACAGCAACAGTGGGCGGTTGGCTTTGAAGCAGGAGCGCAGCTACAGCTGATTCACCAGTTGCCGATGGAGGAACAGACCGAATCATGGTACATACGCAAGAGCACCAAGCATCAACGTTACATGGAGCGCTATAAACAGTGCCCGATCGTGATGAATGAGGATCAGGCTATTCTAACGTTTATTGCAGACCATCTCGGTTGGATGAAAAATCGTCCAGATGGATTTCAGCATGATGACTTTCACCCGAGCAATCTTGTCATTAAGCAGGATAAACTCGCAGGAGTGATTGATTTTAATCGTTATGATCAAGGGGATCCCATCCATGAATTTTTGAAGCTGGGTTTGTTTGCTTCGGAGATCAGTATTCCATATTCCATAGGTCAGATTCAGGGCTATTTCGATGGCAATGAACCGGATGAGTTATTCTGGAGATTGTATTCACTGTATACGGCTATGGCGCTGGTGTCTTCTGTGGTGTGGATTCAGCAGGTGAAGCCGGAAGAGACACATGAGATGATGACCAAGATCGAACGTGTCCGTGAAGATCACGATGATTTTCGCAGTTTCATCCCTCGGTGGTATACTTTGAACAGATCATGAATTATGGAAGGGAAAGGAATAATGCCGTGGCACAGCCAGCAACCATTCTGCTTGTGGATGATGAGCAGGAGATTATTAAACTGATGGAAATTTATTTTGGCAACGAGGGTTATCGGATTCTCACCGCGAATGATGGGCTTGAAGCACTGGAACAATTGAAAAAAGAGTCGATCGATCTCATTATTCTAGATGTTATGATGCCAAATATGGACGGAATCGAAGCTTGTATGAAAATTCGGGAAGAGCAGAAAATGCCGATTATCATGCTGTCCGCCAAAAGTATGGATATGGATAAAATCACAGGGCTAAGCATCGGTGCTGATGATTATGTGACCAAACCATTTAACCCGCTTGAACTTGTCGCACGGGTGAAATCCCAGCTGCGCAGGTATCATACCTTCAATGAAGGTCGGGAGAACAAAGAGCACGAGTGGGTTATTGATGATCTAGTCATTAATACAGATACACATGAAGTTTGGGTTGATGAGCAGCCGGTTCGTCTGACTCCGCGTGAATTTGCTGTTCTTGAATTACTGGCTCGCCACCAAGGTTCAGTACTCAGTATGGAACAGATCTATCGTCAGGTCTGGAAGGAAGAATTCATGGAGTCGAATAATACCGTCATGGTACATATTCGCAAGATTCGTGAGAAGATTGAACTCGATAGCAAACATCCCAAGTTCATTCAGACCGTATGGGGTGTTGGTTACAAGATGATCAAACCGCAATAAACATGTACATCCACAGGATGTCATGTGACATGAACACATTCAGGGAGTTCCTACTATGAATTCAAAGTTGATTAATACAGTCCGTTGGAAATTTATCTATGCATTTCTGCTGAGCGGCATATTAACTGCAGTTATTTTGTACGGGGGCAGCCAGGTGGGGCAGACCATCCTGGAAGCTCAGGCGTATCCGGATTATTCCATTCCGGCCCAAGGGATCAGGTGGTTGGTGAATAATATCGGTTCGGTGCCTTTGATGATTGTGGTGGGCGTGCTTGGTTTTGTGCTGTTTTTTTTCCTGTTCTCTCGTAAGGTGATGCGGGTTCTGGATGAAATTACGGCGGGAATTCAGGAAGTTGCCAAAGGAGAGTTATCCCATCGCATCGAAGTGAAGACCTCGGATGAATTCGGAGTGGTTGCTGCAAGCATTAATCAGATGGCTGAACAATTGCAGTTATCGCTTCAGGAAGAGCGTAGTGCGGTCGCTGCCAAAAACGATCTGATTACGGGGATATCACATGATCTGAGAACACCACTCACTTCTATTCTGGGATTTCTGGAGTACATCGAGAAGGATCGCTACCAGGATGAGATTGAGATGCGCTATTACGTTAGCATTGCCTATGAGAAATCCTTGACCCTTCGTAAGTTAATCGATGACTTGTTCGAATATACGCGTGTGAGTGGCGGGAGTCTTCCGTTATCTCTGCAAGCGTTGAACCTGAATTCGTTTCTGATGCAGCTGGCTGAAGAGTTTACTCCCATGCTGGAGGATGCTGGCATGACCTACAAGATCATCGGCGGGCAAGATCCACTATGGATACAAGCTGCTCCGGGGGAGCTTGTACGAGCATATGAGAATCTGTTCAGCAATGCCATTCGGTATGGTTCGCAGGGTAAACTAATGGAGATTGGGCTGGCCCTTGAAGGTAAAGAGGCTGTAGTCCGCATCAGTAATTATGGTGAACCGATTCCGGCACAAGATCTGCCACATCTATTTGATCGATTCTATCGTGTGGATAAATCGCGTTCCCGTGAAACGGGAGGTACGGGTCTTGGCCTGGCGATTGCCAAATCGATGATTGAATTACATCGAGGAAGTATCGTTGTCTACAGTGAAAATGGCAGAACGGATTTTGTCACCCGATTCCCTGTAACTGCTGCTCCGCCAAGTAATTACTCAGAGGCGTAATAATTAAGAATTTGGTAAGAAGTTAACTACTTTCTCATTAAGAAATATTCGGTATGCTACCTCTATTACCCTATTGTTGTATAGAGGAGGATACCGAATATGAAGTCCCGATTCAGTACTGTAAGACTAAGATACATATACATTGGAGGAGCAAGCGCGTTACTGAGCGCAGCGCTCCTTTTTGTCGTTTATCACGTGCTGCGATTTGCGCATCACCACGTCCTTCCTGATACAGCATGGATAACGCGTATGATGAACTGGGGAATCAACCATATTGGAACAAAGCCGTTCTTCATCTTCATTGGTGGAGCCGTGTTTGCGATCTTTTTCTGGATTCGATCCCAGAAGATTGCGGAAGATCTCAGTCAACTTGCGCGTGGAACAGCCGAACTTGCATTGGGCCACAATCCTGGAAGAATTGATGTTCTAAGTGGTGGTGAACTACGACAAATTGCTGCCAATCTGAATAGGATTGCTATTCTCCTGCATGAGGAAGGGCGGAGCAGATCAGAACCGAAACAGGAGAAAAGAGAGATACAGGGAGCTTCTATTAAGCATGAGCAACCCGGACTTCAGCAACATGTGGAAGAAGACAAGGAGAACGCTCAAACTACTTCTACACAGGTTGACTTGCCGATAAAACTTACTCTCTACGGTATTGAATCTTCTCTGGATGAGATCATCCAAGGGCGCTGTCAGAATGAGGTGGAAGTTCAGCATTGGGCCAAGTTGGCATATGAACAGACATTGCTGCTTCAACATGCTCTAGAGATTACACAACGGAATGGACAGGAACGCGGAGTTTCAATGGAACAGGTACACAAGGAGCCTGAATGTTGAAGCACAGGGGCAAGCGATGGATGTATCACGTATTTGATGGAGCAGTGGTTGTCGTTTTGATCTTGGCCTTTTTCTATCTCTATCTGATTACTTATGGCGAAGGATTGCTTCGCAATCGTCCTGAGGCCATGCAGGTGGCCTCCTCAACCATTATTACGAATGCAGAGGGGACCGAAATTTCGAGGTTGCATACGCAGACCAAAGGGTATTCCGAATATGCTGATCTGAACGCCATGCCGGATTTATTAAAGATGGCTTTTTTGGCTACAGAAGATCGACGTTTCTACAACCATGATGGACTGGATTTCATCGGACTCGGCAGGGCCATTGTGCAAGACATTATACATATGAATTTGAGTCAGGGAGGAAGCTCCATTACACAGCAACTGGCAAGAAATCTGTATTTGAATGGGGATAAAACGTTGAGTCGAAAGGTGAATGAGATATCGATTGCGATGGCCCTGGAGAAGAAGTACAGCAAGGATGAAATTCTGGAAATGTATCTGAATCAGATCTACATGGGACGCCAGCAGTATGGTGTAAAAGCGGCAGCCAGGCGGTATTTTGGAATTAAGGATATGCATCAGTTAGAACTATGGCAGATTGCTACATTGGCGGGAATGCCTAAAGGTCCATCCATATACAATCCAGTAGATCATCCTGAACTTTCCAAACAAAGACGTGCCGTTATCCTTGGACTAATGCATGAACAGGGACTAATTACACGAAAGCAGATGCTCCAAGCCCGTGACGTCGATTACACGCCGCCTGATACTGTGTTGAGCGTAACAGCTACACCGGGCTTGAGCGAACCCTCGTATGTGTCTGCGGTGGATGCTGTGATTCAGGAGGCTTCTCGGCTCACAGGCAAGAGTGAAGTAGAGATTCAAGCGGCAGGCTGGGTTATTCAAACCGGGCTAGACCAGCAGGCACAACTGGCGATGGAAGAAACATTTGCAGATACTACCCGATTCCCCGATGATCACCAAGACGAGCTGGTCCAGGCAAGTATGGTTATTATCGACCAGCACAACGGTGAAGTGAAAGCGATGATGGGTGGACGTAATCCCTTAAAAGGGGGCATCAACCGGGCGATTATGGATGCAAGGCAGCCAGGCTCTTCTTTTAAACCGATTATTGCATATGGCCCTGCGTTGGAGTCGGGGAAGTTCAAGCCAGAGAGCATACTACCGGATAAACGCATGCAATATGGCAGCTATCAACCTTCCAATCTCGGTGGGCGTTACAGTGGTTCAATTGCCATGTCCCAAGCCCTGCAAAAGTCCATCAATGCCCCAGCCGTATGGTTGCTTCATGAGACAGGACTGAACTATGCACATCAATTTGCGGCAAGACTTGGTATTGAACTGGGGAAAGAGGATATGAATCTCTCGGTTGCTCTGGGCGGTGTGTATCAGGGGGTGTCTCCAATGAAGATGGCTCAGGCCTACACGGTGTTTGCGAATAATGGCAAGTTGAATACAGCCCATCTGATACGCGAGATTACAGATTCGCAAGGACGGACAATATTTGCTCATAAGTTGGAAAATAAGCAGGTAATCTCCTACAGTACGGCGAATGCCATGACCAGAATGCTGCAAAATGTAGTCAGTCAGGGGACGGGAAGCCGTGCACAACTCGGTCAGCACAAGGTAGCAGGGAAAACGGGAACAACACAGGCTGCATTACCTGGTGTGGGAAGAGAGGGCAATCGGGATCTGTGGTTTGTGGGCTATACGAGTAACTGGACTGCGGCGGTTTGGATGGGATTTGATCATACAGATACAGAACATTATATGAGGTCAGGAAGTGGTGTTGCAGCGGAGTTGTTCGCAACAGTGATGAGACGTGCTACCCAATAGAATGCAAGAGAGAGAGAACGGAGTCCAGACGGTTCTTTCCTTCTTTTGGATAACACAGCATATAGCTTCTAATATATAATATGTATCTTATCTATCGTAAAAGGAGGATGAAATGAACTATAAATACAGTAACTCGGATACAGATACGGATATGAACTCGCTGCAACCCAAAACCGGTATCAGACCGGAACGGCCTGGTATCTCCGGATTGGGCGGATGGCTTATTTTAATCCAGATCAGTCTTTGGCTTGCGCTGGTGTTTCTCATCTCGGATGTATCGCAGGTGAATGTTATCATGGACCCTGCCAGATGGGAAGCAGGCCGTGGTGTCGATCCTCAGATTTACAGAGAGATGATCCGTCCACTCCTGTGGTTTGGTTTCATAAGCAGTACCATTCTATTGATGATCGTTATCGTGAATCTCATTCTTTTATATAAACGGAAGAGACAGTTTCCACGTATGATGATGGTGATGTACCTGATGAATGTGATCATAAGCATCGTGACGTGGATTCTGATTGCGCGCAATGAAATCCCAAGAGAACAGCATGTGCTTGATGCAACTCCGGCTTTTCAGTTGATTGTACGATCCATTCTGACGTGCTGTATCTTCATTCCATATTTCCTGAAGTCGGTACGTGTGAAGAATACGTTTGTGAAATAAACAGAATATTGATTGATCTGCTGCTCTATAATGCTCTATGAAAAGCGATAAGGAAGGCCCGTTAGTATACAAGATTTCATCCTGTATGCCTAACGGGCCTTCCACGTGTTGAATATATTGAGAACTACGATCATTTCGATGATGATTTTGCCCGAAGTGAGGCGGGAATTCGGCGTATCATCTGGTTTAATACCTCGGATAACACCAGGCCTACGGCAATGGCGCCGGATAACATGAGTGCCTTGGCGGCCATCTCCATAGCGGCACTGTAGTCATTTTGCACAAAACTTCGCATCGCATTATACGCCAGTCCACCAGGAACGAGAGGGATGATGCCTGCGACGCTAAAGATGATGACGGGTGCGCGAAACATGCGAGAGAATACCTGGCTGATGACACCTACGGCTATGGTCGCTGCAAGTGTAGCAGGAACCGCATCCGCTGCATATTCAAGCACGATATAGATAATCCAGCCAATCATGCCGACAAATCCACCGTGGAGCAGCATGCGCCTTGGTGCATTGAAGATGATCCCAAACGCGGCTGAAGCGACAAAACTGGTTAAGGCTTGTTCAATAAAATGGAGCATATCCTGCATTCCTCCGTCTTACATAAAAAGTGAAAATACAACTGCAATGCCGGTACCTATGGCAAAAGCAGTCAGAAATGCCTCGGCTCCCTTGGATAATCCGGATACGAGATGTCCGGCCATCAGGTCGCGTACAGCATTGGTAATCAGCAGCCCCGGAACCAGCGGCATAACCGAACCAATAATTATTTTGTCCCGTTCATGACCCACTCCCATATAGATCAGGAGAAAAGCAAGTAAGCCAATAACAAAGGATGCCGTAAGCTCGGCAAAGAATTTAACCCGCACCAACCGGTGAAAGGCAATAACGGCTGCATAACCTATGCCCCCACAGATCAGCGCCGGAAGAAAGTCGCTCCAACCTCCGCCAAACATAATGGTAAAACAACCACTGGATAACGCCGCGGCCGTAAGCTGCACAGCCGTTGAATAGGAGGAGGGCTTGCCTTCGATCTGTACCAACAGATCATGGGCTTCCTGAGCGGATAGATCACCTTGTCCGATGCGGCGGGAGACCGCATTCACCTCGGACACCTTGTCCAAATCCGTCGTACGCTCGGAGATACGAATCAGCTTGGCAGGTTCGGTTGCATCAACAGAGAAAAAGATGCCTGTCGGAACAACGTAACTGTGTGAATGGGGTAAACCCAGCGCAGCCGCCATACGTTTCATCGTATCTTCCACACGGTAGGTTTCACCACCGCTTTGCAGCATGATTTTGCCTGCGAGCAGACAGATTGCAATCACGCGGGATTGTTCAGTAGGGTTGCTGCCAATCATACCCGTCTCGGCTTGTGATACGGGTGATGAATCATGACGTATGTATTCCAACCGGATCAAGCTCCGTTTCATATGAGATATGGGGTGGTGCGACACCATTGTATCATATTTCACACGCTCGCAAGGAATCATACCGCACCATCGCCGAGACCATAAAAAAGCTTCGTTCCCAAGACTTTGAAGATCTCAGGAGCGAAGCTTCTTGGAACAGGTTCGGATATAGCAGTACAATGCCCTACATCAACAGTGTGATAACCAACAATTCATACAGCACAAGCGGCAAAATTGTTGGTCCAAATAAGGCGCGCGGTTCAGGATATCCATGCATCGGGGTAACCTGGAGATACAAAATCCCCCGGTCTGCACTGATGATGACACCTTCCCACACTTGCCCATCGATATTCTGGACTTGTACCTTCTTGCCTATATGCTGCCGAGCTGTATGATGAAGCATATTCCGCACACTTTGCACGGATTGAAGCATCGGTCGATTGGCTTGATACACGACACGCGTGGATGGCGTGGATGTGGATTCAGACATGATGCACAACCCTTCCTCAAAATAAGTTCTTACTTCAAGGTATGCATCTGCCTATAAAAGGTGATTACACAAACGCCATCTCAAGGCTCCCGCGTCCATTTTCATAAGCGACTTTGCCCAATGCTCCATTCACAAAGGTGAGCTGGGGCGGAACATGGCCGAGATCCACATCGTACAGTACAGGGACATCCAGATCCCCAAGTGCAGAGGATAGGGCATCAGTAAAATTGAAATCGGCTGTATCGGAATAACCCGCAGGTCGGCCGAACATGAAGCCTTTCACACCTGCAAACCAGCCGGCCTGTCTCATCTGCCACAGATGACGGTAGATATCCCCCGCATTCATCTCACAGCTCTCCAGATACCAGATCGTTCCTTCGTCTGCACAGTACTGATCCAGATACGATTGGACGGGTGCGTATGGCGTACCAATCAGACTAGTGATCGTATCCATACAGCCACCGATCAGCCGACCGGAGAACGCCACAGCGGTATCTGCATCTTCCGAGTGGTCTAGCTGTTTCCAGCGCGAAGGTGTATCCAGGTTAAAACCAGGAGATTCCGGTTTCCATGCCGATTGATAATGTGTGGAAGACGATTGTGTGATCTGTCCGCCATCTTTGGTCTGTAACACATCAATCCAGCGCGCAGTCACGGGATCAATGGCGTTTGATCTTAGATCAATATAATTGGTGCCATGTGCAGATGCTGTTCCGGTGATCAAGGTGTATGCGAACAGGAAGGTACTGATATCCGAGTATCCCATGATCCATTTGGGCGGTAACGATTTCAAAGCTTCCCAATCCAGCAGAGGGAGGATATCCATCAGAAATTCCCCTCCCCATGGAGGGATAATGGCTTGAATATCTGGATTGCGGAAAAACTCATTCATCTCTTCGGCGCGTTCCTCTTTGGAGGCACTCACACATTTGGTGTTGTGGCGGAGCGATGGGCTTTCCAGCACGCCAAAACCAAGGCGCTCCATATTGCGTTTGCTTTCCTCAAGATAATGGTACAGGGATTCGCCTACACCGCTGGAGGGGGCTGCCACACCGATCATGTCCCCTTGCGCGAGTGGTTGCGGATAACGGATAGAGCGATTATTCATTGTGGAAACACCCTTTCCTATAAGCATATCGATTTAATGTAGCTGTTTAATATTATCATTATAGTGCATGACAACGTCGTTTGGCTTGCAATTATGGCTGTTACATTTTCTTTAGGGAGTCACAGGAATTTCAATAGAGAACGGTGCACGAATTTGATCAGGGTAAGAGAATATTTCCATTGTCAGATTTCCTTTGGCTGCGGCTCCATTTTTAATGACAACTCTTGCTTCAGAGACGGAAGGGCTCCAGCTTACTTCATTAATGTCGAAAGGGTTTCCTTTGCTGTCCTCAATATTGGTAAATGATAGCCCTGAAGTAGCATTTTGAGCATCTGCAATTGAAAACTCGAGGATCAGATTTTTGCCTTGGACCGTGCTTTGCAGCAATTTCAAACTCGATGGACCGCCTTGTATTTCACCTGAAGAGGGATCGAAGCTGATAACCAGTTCATCCTGATCCACTGCTGAAAGGCCAGACCCTTGCAAAGTCAATTTTTTCGGAGTGGAGAAGTACATGCTTTCGAAAAAGACGGAACTTCCAGAGCCTCCGATGGAAGATGAATCGGTTCTCCATGCTCGGCCTTGCTCATCTACCAAGTGCAGATCACGAATGCCGAAGATTTTTTTGGTGTTGTTCCGATCATATTCGATATCAAGTACAAGACGAGTGGGATACAGAACGGCCTGTTTCACATGGATACGCTGTCCGTCCACGTTCATAGTTTGGTTTACGGGAATGATTTTTTTCATGCCTTTTGTTAAGTTGTGATCCACGGGGAAGGTGACATTCCACTTATTATTCGGTTCCTTACCTCGTTCCTTAAATACAACGGTCAGCTCTTGTGGCGGTAAAGATTCTGTGAATGAGACATCGATTTTGTCCTCGTAAACGCCACTTTCTGAAGCCGGCTTAGGAGAGGAATAACTAAATCCAACCGGAAGATCTTTACCGTTCTCATCCAGCAAATCGATATCATATCCACCCTTCTCCGGATCTTTCATGCCTTTCATTGTGTAAAAAATGACCATACGTGACTCGTCTGTAATAATGCCTTCAACGGTCAAGGAAGCACCATCATGCTCGTCGGTGACACCGACCTGCTGTAAGAGGGACTTATCGATGGCCATCATTAATCCTTTGTCCTGGCGAATCATACTCACAATGCCTTCCATGCCGGGCAATTGCTCCACGAAGGACGCAAAAGCGGGAGAGACACGGATACATCCGGTAAACAGCAGGATGAAGGCCGCTACCGAGATGGAACTCATGTACCAGCGCAGCCGGGACTTGCGTTTGCGGGCAGCCTGGCGGATTCCGGACTGAACAGCCTGATAGGCAGCATCCGGTACAGGCATGGTTTCATATTCCGTCTTGCGAGCATTCAGCCGTTCTTCCAATGCGTCGAATGAGTTTTGTTCATCTGTCATGAGGATACATCTCCTTTCGTTTCAAGTTGATCACGGAGCTGTCCGAGCGCCCGATGTAATCGGGATTTTACGGTTCCGGTAGGGATGTCGAGAATATCGGCAACTTCAGTTAAGGAGAAACCTTCGAAATAACTCAGGATAATAATCTGTTTGCAATCCCGGTCAAGAGTGGATACGGCGGCAGCAAGATCGGGGTCCGCAGGACGATCCCAACTGCTGGATTCATGAATCTCGGTGACGGGACTGAACCGACTTTTGCGTTTGCGTTCGTCCGCACAGTAGTTGAGTAGAATGCGGATGAGCCAAGTGCCAAAGTAGGAGGGCTCTTTTAATTTTTTGAGTTGACGGAACGCCCTGAACGTTGATTCCTGAATAGCTTCAAGGGCATCGCCTTCATTGTGCAGGTAGGCATAGGCGATACGGTACAGTCGGCTCTGATGTAATTCCATTAAGGCTGCAAAAGCCTCGGCATCCCCTTTTTGTGCGGCGATGGTGAGCTGGGTAGGGGTCACATGGCTCCTCCTTTCATGGATATGTTGAGTATTAGACCGCGTAAGGCTCCAAACGGTTCTTATTTCCTGAAAAAAATATGATGTATTGCGATTTCTATAGAAGTTGAACTACCTATGTATACGAGAACGTAGAGGACAACAAATAACCGTCAGGCCTTCTCTTTGTACTCCAAAAAGAGTCCTGACGGTTATTCACGGTATTGCTCACGTTATCTAATCATTGTTGCTACTGTGCTGCCAAGGCTGCTCGCAGACATGAAGCTGTAGACGTGTTGCCACGTTCAAGTGAAATCTCCAGTGCGGTCTGGCCCGCTGAGTTCAGTGCGTTTGGATCAGCTCCATGCTGAAGTAACATCTCGATAAGTTCAATCTGATCCGTATGAAATGCTGCGGAGTGCAGCGCATTTTGTCCATCGCTGTCCAGAATACTCGTTGATGCCCCATGTTCGAGCAAAAGGTGGATAACTTCTGGCGAACGTTCTCCCGCAAGTGCGGCATGCAGTGCAGTATTGGACGGAATAAAGGAAATCTTGGAATGAGAAAGGGCGTTAACATCGGCCCCATAATCCAGAAGAAGACGAACTACTCCAGCTTGTCCATAATGAGAGGCATACCCCAGCGGAGTTAACCCATCCTGATTTTCAGTATTGGTGAGTTCCGGGTGAGAAGCGAGCAATAATTGCAGGTTGGCCACATCTCCAGCCTGTGCAGCCTGAAATAGTTGATTAATCTGTTCTGCATGATTCATAAAGGAATACCTCCATCTGATGAGATAATGTAATTATAGATGTTCCTCTTCAGAGGTTCTTCTTCATAATCACCTTTTTGCCCGCAGCTGGGAAGGAGAGCTATGGAAGCGTCTAGTGAATAATGAACTGAACGAACCGAGGCTTTCGAAGCCCACATCATAACAGATATTGGTGACCGACCTGTCCGAATCTAGCAAAAGCCGCTTTGCAGCCAATAGCCTGCATTCAGTCAGATAACGATGGGGTGAAGTACCAAACAACTTTTTATAACTGCGTAGAAAATGATTCACGGATAGTTGTGCAGCCGATGCTGTCTGTTCTACCGTTAACGGCTGATCATAGTAGGCGGAGATATACTCATGCCCGATATACACTCTTCGATACAATTCTTCTCTGGTTGAACGTCTGATCATATCCAATTCGTTGATCTCTTGCTGAACGTTACGGTGTAGATCCAGCATGTGAACAGCAAGCTGATGAAGCTGCTCCGCTATTGCCCAGGAATCCAGCGTGTCTTGACTGTAGAAATTACGCAAATGATTCAGGGCTGCGCCAAGCCGATTATCCATCGCGTATGTACGTTCTACCCACTCCATCTTGTTTGAGGATGAATAACTATACGGCTCATCAAGTAGCTGAAGATCACTGGTAATTAGATTCCGGCCGATCTCTTCCACATAACCAGGAGGGAAGAAGATACAGAAGGATTCAACTGGAGCAGATGAATCAATGTGAAGACTATATTCCTGGCCCTCATTCAGAAGCAGATATTTCTCATTATTGACTGCGAAGTGACCGCGCCCCGCTTCATAGAGCGTTTTTCCGTTACGGAATGTTTTCAGTGATAGCGAGCCGCTGCCTTTCCAATCGAATTGGGAACTCGATTCATGCAGAATGAAGGGGACAGGTTGAGGAAGAGGAATCTCCAACACTTGCAAGCACCTCCAAGCTTAATTCTGGTTATACAGCTTCTTCACAGCTTCCAGTCCAGGCACGGCAAAGCAGGCGAGTGGAGAGGGCAGATCATGGAGTGGGAACCAACCGATCTCGCCGATGGCTCCGCCTTCTTCCAGATTACGAGCATGACCGCCAATCACCTTGGTGGAATAGAGCACGGATATCCAATGTTCCTTCTGTTGTGGCTGAATCGTCTCCGCCGTGCAGAGCAGACTGTCAATGGCGATATCCAGATTCACTTCCTCCTTGATTTCACGGATGACGGCAGTTTCCAGTGATTCATAGGGATCTACTTTCCCGCCGGGAATACTCCAGGTGTGCTGTTCGGGCTGACGATTCCGCCAGGCGAGAAGCACTTCGCCCCGTTCATTCAGGATGACCGCACCTACGCCGATGTGAGGTGAAATTTCAGATTCACCTTTTGGAACTGAGCTTAATTCCGACAGGGACAGCGCAGCTTGTTCGTTCCCATTACGTTGTGAAAAACCACCCGCTACCATATCCCCAGATTCAGGAGTACGAGTAGACTGGAATGACAAAGGAAGCCCAGACTGTGCGGACCATTCTTCGGCAAGGATACTCATTGAGATCAGGTCATAATGCATGCCATCCCGCAAAACTGCAGAACGCTGGCGACCCTCTTCCCGGAATCCGGCTTTTAGGTACGCACGTCTCGCGGCTTCATTGTATTCGATGACTTCCAGCGCAATCCGGTTCAGGTTCAATTCGTGGAAGCCATATCGAAGAATTAGAGCCAGGGCATCACTGCCGTAACCTTTACCCCGATCATTTTCTTCGCCGATACCAATGGCCAAACGAGCAGACCGATTGTTCCATTCAATTCGGTATAGGGCTGTGAATCCAATGAATCGGTTACCCTCCAGTGTACGTAATGCAAATTCAAATCCGTTATCGCGGCGGACGGAGGAGGACCCTGTCTCATCCGGCGTTAACGGGATCGCGATATCGGTGTCCATGTTGCGCAAATATTCATAATCGTCTGTGAAGCGGGAGAGACGCATGCAATCTTCCGGGCATGGAGCCGCTAATCTGACTTTGGAACCTTGAAAACCATTTAAATGACGTGGAGCCATGTTGCACCTCTTTTATTCGATATGAATTCATTCGTTTCTCCCCATTATACTACGAACAGGAGCGGATACCGAAAAATGGAACCAAACGAGCTGCACTCAGGGAAAAAGATCATAAAAAAAAGCAGCCATTTCGGGCTGCTTGTACATTCATTATTTCAGATCATTCAATAAATTCTTCATTTTTTTGTAATGTCCACTGACCCGATCAACCATGTAGTTATACATGAGCTGGTTCTCTGAAAGGTCCGCCATTTCCTTGTCAATGTCAACGTTATTGTTGTTATTGTTCATCGTTGTTTCGTTGTTCTCGACAATTCGGTACTGTACGATGGAAGAATTGGGATCACTGATAGGAAAGTGTTTGTCATGAGTCCGCTTCATGGCGAGCTGATCGGTTTTGCCATTTTCAACGATACGTCGCAACTCTTCCTGAAATTCTACCGTTTTCTTTTTGTAGTTGGGTGTGTCTGCATTGGCAATGTTATTGGTGATGGCATTGTGTTGTGCAGTCAGTGCTTGTAACAGTGATTCGTTACGTCTTGTCGTATTCGTTTCGATCACGGGCTCAGTCTCCTTCACTGTAGATTGTACAGTTACTTCTATAATAAGAAATAAAGTTGCACACTGTCAACAAAACAAAGAAAAAGACAAGCACATGCCGGAGGTCCCCCGAAAAGAAGAACCCTACCTTCATGAAATCTTGTCTTAGACCTTGCCCTTATGGATTAGCGTTGAACAACCTCTTTAAGAGGGTCGATTAATATTTTTGCCGTAATAGATCTCGTCCATCTCCAGCTTCAGCCATTCTGTAATCTCCTGTTGTTCCTTTTTGCTGAGCTTATCTTTGGTGTACCCAAACAGATAATTGTCGAGATCAAATTCCCTCAGTTTACACTTGGTGTGAAAAATATTCTCCTGATAGACGTTCACGTCAATCATGTCAAAGCTGCTCTTGATCTCGTCCGGAATATAATTCTGAATCGAGCCGATCTCATGGTCAATGAACAGCTTGCGTCCGCTTGTATCCCGCGTAAAACCACGCACACGGTAATCCATCGTCATAATGTCCGTATCAAATGAGTGGATCAGATAATTCAGCGCCTTAAGCGGTGAGATCTCACCGCAGGTGGAGACATCAATGTCCGCACGGAAGGTACTGATACCTTCACTAGGATGAAATTCAGGGTAGGTGTGCACAGTGATATGGCTTTTATCCAGCTGCATGACAACGTTATCGGGCAGAGGGCCGGGAGATTCATCGAGTGATTCTTCGGGGATCTCCACGATTGGACCTTCGGAGACAAGCATCGTCACACTCGCACCTTGAGGCACGTAATCCTGCTGCGCAACATTCAGGACATGAGCCCCAATGATGTCAGAGACGTTGTTTAAAATTTTACTCAGCCGGGCGGCGTTATACTGTTCATCAATATATTCAATGTAAGCTTCGCGTTCGTCTTTGGTTTTGGTATAACAAATATCGTACATATTAAAGCTGAGCGACTTGGTCAGGTTGTTAAATCCATGCAGTTGAATGCGCTGCTCTGGCGTAATTGTCATGGTTGCAGTTCCCCTTATCCCATACGACATATCATCGCAGTTATAATACTACTTATACCCAACCTGCCTCGAAAAAAAACATATGTACGTCATTCAAAATACGATTCCCTTCTGATGAAAGCTATGTATGAATGGACTTCAGATGATCTACATTTTTTCAGAATGAAGAATCGTCAAAGTCTATAACATCGTTCATGCGCTCATCCTCAGCTACAGATTGAATATCCTCTGAAGTGACACTGATGATTGTATAATCCTCGTTCTGCTGTTTCTTCACGGCTTTTTCCTTCACAAAACGGGGGCTGCCTTCTCCGGCATCTTCGTCATAGACGAGCAGAAGACCGTCGCTTTTACGCAGCAACAGGTCATCCCGTGCAGTGAACTGCCACGGCCCGATATAAGGTTGATTGCTAATCGCACCGTAATAGTCCACACCAGAGAGGATGGAACGGTAATACTCCTGCTTGTCTTCTTTCCATTGCTCTTCCGGGTTTTGAAAGGCAGTAATGATCGACAGCTTCAGATGCGGATACGTCTTCTTTAGATCAATCACCACTTCGCAGGCCCACAGGTCCACACCGTATTGTCCCGGCGTCAGCACCCATTCCAGACCGTCCTCGACAAGGGGAGTGAGGCGGGAGGAGATGGCTTTTTTGATATAAGGAATACCTTCATGCTTCTGTCCAAAAATTTGCAATTCATGTGCCCGGTAACCGGTGATCAACAGGTTTTTCAGTGTCCGTTCCTCCTTTCAGGCATGATCAAGGTGCAGTTATTTCGCAGGTGGAGCATCTGCACGGAACGGATACAGGAATGGCTTCGGAATATCCGTTTCAAATGACATCAGCTCATCCGTTGTAGGATGAATAAACGAGAGTATGCGTGCATGAAGTCCGAGACGGCCAAGGTCTCTTGTGCGTGCACCATATTTTCTGTCACCGGCAATCGGATGTCCGAGATCTTCCATATGCACACGAATCTGATTTTTACGCCCTGTCTCCAGACGCACTTCCAGCAAGGAGAACTCACGGTTCGACTTCAGACGTTTGTAATGTGTAATGGCGTGTTGTCCATCATTCGGACGAGAGCTGGAATACATTTTCAGCGTTTTGGTTTCCTTCAGCCAGGAAGAGATAGTGCCTTCTTCTTTGGCTACCGAACCTTCAACAAGCGCAACGTAGACGCGGTCCTGCACATTTTCTTTCCAGTTGTTTTGCAGCTTCTGCTGTACCTCTTCACTTTTGGCAAACATCATGACACCCGACGTATCCCGATCCAGACGATGGACAACAAAGATCCGGTTGAGCGGATTGGTGCGACGCACATGCTCTGTCAGTTGGCGGTATGCCGTCAGGTCATCCGTCTTGTCAGCGGCAATGGACAACAGTCCAGCTTCCTTACGGATCACAATGATATCATCGTCTTCATGCAAAATGTTAATACCCGTCAAGGACGGAGCAGCGACTGCACCTTCTTTTCGAATATAGACAATCTGACCTGGCGTCAGCGCTTCATTAAACTTGGTTACGACCTTCTGATCCACGGATACCTGTCCACGACCCAGAATGGATTTTACTGCATTCCGTCCCGATTTCAGATGTTGCAACAGGAAGTTCAACAGTTCATCCGGTTCGGTCACTTTGTACTGGCGTGGTGGTTCCTGCTTGCGATAATAGGAATTGCCTGGTCGTTTGGATGCGCTGGCATTTTTGGGTTTGTTGCCTCCAGCTTTCTTGGGTGCACCCGATGATTTCGCGGCTATTGGCTTCTTATTCTCCTCCGTATTGCGTGATGCGGAAGCACCTGATGTTTTGGCAGATGAGAAGTTGGACTTGCCGGACCGTGCTGAAGATGAACCTGCATAAGATTTCCCCTTGGCCGAGGCCGATGTCTTGCCTGTTGGACGTTTGCGTTTATTCATGAATAGTAATCTCCTTCTGAACAGCCTGTACCGCTTGTGTGCATACGATCCGTTCATTTTCGTTATGCAGTTCAATATACCATTAACAGTCGACAAATAAAAATAGGTTCATGCAATCTGCTATACATCCAATCATAAGAGTAGTGAGATTCATAGGATAGGGTATCCCATAGCATTGGAGGTGTTACTCATGGGCGTGTTTCTCGATATGAGAACTTCGATGAACTCGGCAACCGTAGGACAGCCCGGTTTGTCACTGTCAGAATCCCCGGCAGCCTTCGGCACCATTGGTCTACAGACGCAGGGTGTGGTGAATCCCATTATTACGTTGAACGGGACAGTAGGTGTTACGGGAGAACTGGGAGATACCTTTGTTGTGGAGCTTGTGCGGGGTTTTTTATATGATCCTTTCTATATCATCTACCGTGCTGAAGGTACGATTGGACAGAACGGAGGTGCCGAATTCCATTCGTTCACAGCTCAGGATCTGTCTGCACCACCAGCATTGGAAAGTGTGTATACTTCGTTCATCTCGGGGGTGTCCACAGCAGTAAGAACCGGGCCGGAGATGTTATACGGTATTGCAGCCACCGGTTAGTAGTGAAAGGCGAAATATAACAAGCAGAGTGCTTCGTCATCACTTCTGTTGACGGCAGAGTTCGCTTCATACCCCAGAAACGCAAGACAATACAGCGATAGGTTTCGACTAGCGCTCAGCAAGAAACCCCCGGCTCAAGAAGTCGGGGGTTTTTGCCGTACAACCATATGCAAGTTTCGCTGCAACTCACTGATTCGAGGTTGGAGGTGCCTGAAAATCAGTTGGCACGGCCTTTCAGAATGATGTTGTTGGCTTTGCCAAAGTCGATGGCGACTTTACCTGCGAGTGCGGCTGTTCGCTCAGCAAGAACAACCGCGTTGACGCCGCAGGAGAAGAGAGCGACATCGAAGGTATGTTGATTGGTCTGAATCCAGTGCAGCGTTTCATCCATTTGATCATAGCTGTCGAAGGGCAGGGCAGTCACAATGTTCAGATTATACGGCTCACGTTCGAGCATGACACGCAGTGCCTCAATCTCACGGGTAACGAGTAACACACGCTTGCCTGCAAGCATCTGCCAGAAACGCGGGTTCTGCGCCATTTCCCGATTAACACAGGCGTGACAAGTCAGTGGAGGAGAGATGCCAAAGTGTGCAAATACCATGTCGGTCAGGGGTCTTTTGAGATAATCCGGAGCATTAATGGTGCTGTCACCGCGAGGAAGAATGCCGACGATATCGGCACGTTGCAAGGAAGAGGCGACTTCATCCCGGAGTTTCGGGTTGGGAAGGCGAAGTCCCTTTTGACCTAAGTTGGCCTTCTTGGCCCAACGCTCCTGAAGGACCTGTTCCGTGGTCCACACGGTTTCCTGGGACATGACGATATTCTCTCCATCACCGACTCGTACAAGAGACAGCGGTCGGTGTTCCAGAAGTGCCGCTTCGAGCTGATCAAGCACATCTTCCATTTCAAGATAGATCGAATTCATTTGATGGGTTGCCTCCTTTGAAAATTGAACTGTTCTATTCTATGTTGCGAATACCGTAACGATATGTACGTTCGACCCGAAGGGCGCCATCTTCGGTTGTATATCAATCTATTTATATGAAAGTTAGTACATCTGTCGGTACCGCTTCTATCAACGTTTCATACGATATAGAGTGCTGGATTCACAAGTGAGATGTGGCTTGTAAACGATCAGATAGATAGAAGATGGTCTTCGTAGGAAGACGGCATCAAAACTATGAAAACAGTCTGTATCCGACAAACGGAACATGCAGCGTACATGAGGAGGAGTGTTATGTCCAGGAAAGTTGTGATTGAGATTAACTTTAACAATTACGGAATGGACCCGCAGCGATTGACGCGGGAGTGGCTGGAGCGTCGGATGAGCATCTTCCGCACGTTCACATTGCATTGCCTGAAGGCACAGACGAATCAGGATTTCCTCACAGTGGTGAAGCTATCCAAGGAATCGGGGGACTTAATGCGGGAGATTCTTGCGGATCAGGAGCCGCTTCCTTCGAATATTCGTTTTGGAACCAATATTGAGAGTGTGCGTGCTATTTTGGCGTTTGCCAAAGGTACGGAGCAGCTATATATTGCCCGTCTGGATTCGGATGATCTATACCATAAAACCTTTGTTCAACAACTCTACGATATTCAACCACAGCCGCAGACGATGGCACTGATCAACCAGAATGGTTATCTGTGGGACAGTGTAAATAACGAGATGGCCCCGGCGTTTCACCGTTCTCCGCAATTCTATGTCTACTTATATCAGACAGCCGAATACGCAGCAGGATACTGGGTCAAGCTTCCGGGCAGAGGTACACATGGCAATGTCATTGATCTGCCGCATGAGCTGCTGACGCCGCGTAACTATGTCAACATCGTGCATTCGAGCAATACGTCAGTCAAAAAGGTACCACCCAAAGACCGATTAAGCCGCGAAGAGATGGCACAGGTATTACGCGAATTCATGATCTGATCAGGGAGGGATTCATCCATGATTCAAGGACAAACAATTCTGATCACTGGAGGAACAGGCTCCTGGGGTCAAAAGCTGACTGAGGTACTACTGGAGCAGGACCCGGCTGAGATTCGCCTTCTGTCACGTAATGAATACGCCCAGATTGCGATGCAGCGAGAGTTCAACCATGATCCGCGTCTGCGATTCATCATTGGGGATATCCGCGATTATCGGGCAGTGGAAGATGCATGCAGAGGTGTGGATGTGCTCTTCCATCTGGCTGCGCTGAAGCATGTTCCGGTCTGCGAGGACCAGCCGGATGAAGCGTTCAAGACCAATGTGATCGGGACGCAGAATATTATTCGGGCTGCAATACGTATGCAGGTTGCCAAAGTCATCGATGTGTCCACCGATAAGGCGGTAGATCCGATTAACGTATATGGCATGACAAAGGCTTTGGGTGAAAAAATGATGATCCGTGCCAACTGGCTAAGTGAGGGTACTCGGTTTGTCTGTATCCGTGGGGGCAATGTGCTTGGAACCAGCGGTAGTGTCGTGCCTCTGTTCCGTCGTCAGATCGATGAAGGCAAAAGCCCGACCATTACGGATATAGGCATGACCCGTTTTTTCCTGACGCGTACCGAAGCTATACATTTACTGCTTAAAGCGGCTGAAGCGGCCGTGGGCGGAGAGACTTTTGTGATGAAAATGAAAGCTTGCAAGATGACGGAACTTGCATCCGTCATGTTGGAACAGGCAGGTCGTCCATCTTTCGATTATAAGGTGACGGGAATACGTCCAGGCGAGAAATTGCATGAAGTGTTAATCTCGCCCTTTGAAGCGCCGCGTACGTACCAATACGATGCGCAGTATTATGTGATCCTGCCGGAGCACAAGGACAAAAGCCTGACGGATCAGTACAGCAGTCTGCCTCGTGTGAACTTCTCCGAGTATCGCTCGGACAGTGCCATGATGAACAAACCAGCGATTGCCAGGTTTTTACGTGCAGGCGGCTATATCGACTAGGGCGTGCCTGAAAACTCGTTCGGAGTTCTCAGACACGCCCACCGAAGGGAGGCGGAGCGTTTGGAGGTGGAAGGAATGGAAGAGAATCATCAGCCTGAGCAGAACGAAGGAAATGAAGAGTTACAGCAACGTACTCTAATAAAACATATTAATGACCGCTCCCTGAAAGCTGTTGTCATCGGTCTCGGTTATGTTGGTTTACCCATGGCCTTAGAGATGGCACAGGCTGGTTATCAAGTCCACGGGATTGACATTGATACTTCGAAGGTAGCTAAGCTGCGTGCCGGTGAATCGTATGTCATCGGTATAGAAGATGATGTTGTGCAATCGCTTATGCAGGCTGGGTTATTCAAGGCAAGTGCTGATTATGCAGCTGTGGCGCAGGCAAATGTCATTGTAATCTGTGTGCCTACCCCACTGACTGCCGAGCATCAACCGGATATCTCGTATATCTCGGCGGCGGTGGATGGCATGACTCCGTATTTGCAGGAAGGCAGCCTGGTTATTCTGGAAAGTACGACCTATCCGGGCACAACGGAGGAACGCGTGAAACAACCGATTGAAGCGGCAAACGGCTGGCGTGCTGGAGAACAGTTCTACGTCTGTTATTCTCCAGAGCGGGTAGATCCGGGCAGTGTGCATTATGGTGTGAAAAATACCCCAAAGATTATTGGCGGTTCCACACCTGCTTGTCTGAATTATGGTAAACAGTTCTATGGCTCGTTCCTCAACGAAGTTGTTCCGGTTAGTTCAACGACGGTAGCAGAGACGGCAAAACTGTTCGAAAATACATTCCGCAGTGTCAATATTGCCCTTGTGAATGAGCTGACCCCAGCCTGTGAACAGATGGGGGTAAACATCTGGGAAGTACTGAATGCGGCGGCAACCAAGCCATTTGGTTACATGCCATTTTATCCCGGTCCCGGAATCGGCGGACATTGTATTCCAATCGATCCGATCTATCTGTCCTGGGCTGCAAATCGTCAGGGATCGGAGTTGCAATTCATTCAGCTGGCGGATGCAACCAATCGGCAAATGCCAGAGAGAGTGGTAAAACGTGCCGCGGAGCTGTTGGAGCAGAAGGGTGTATCTGTGCGGGGAGCACGTGTTGTACTCGCGGGTATGGCTTACAAAAAAGACATTGATGACTTGCGCGAATCGCCTGCGCTGGACGTCTTCCGGCTGCTGAGCGCAGCGGGCGCAGATGTGGTTTTTACCGATCCAATGGTGCCTGTCTTCCGCAAGGATGACGGTACAGTGCTTCACGCTAGTCCGGCGGTGCCGGAATTGTGGACAGGAGCTGATCTGGTGATCATCACCACGGATCATTCGGGATTTGATTATCAGGAGATGGCAGATCATGCAAAGCTGATTTTTGATACACGCAATGCAACGGCCGGATGCCACGGGGGAAATATTGTGGTGCTGGGTCAGCCTGTACGGCATGAGGCGAAGAGAGTTTACGAGCAACAGGAACGAGTAGAAGGGTCCGGGCAAAAAGAGGAATTCAAGGTGGCAGTCGAGGGCGCCGTAACTCGCCGTGAAGCTGCGATCGATCCCGACGAGGATCAGGGAGATGCCCATGGCAAATCATGATCGTGTAAGTGAACGCTATTATGGCGAGATTAATTCGGAAGATTCTCATGAAGCGACGAGAACGCGTATCCACTGGATGTGCCGTGAGGCAACAGGCAAACGCATCCTGGATGTCGGGTGCAGTCAGGGCATTACGTCCATTCTGCTGGCACGTGAAGGATTTCGTGTCACTGGCATTGATCTGGAGGAAGAGAGTATCCGGTATGCCCAAGGCGAGCTTGCCAAAGAATCCCGGCCGGTTCGAAACAATGTGGATTTTCGGATGCTGGATATTACGCAATGGAAAGTAAGAACTACTTTTGACACGGTGCTGCTTGGAGAAGTGCTGGAGCATTTTGCTCATCCGGAGACGTTATTGATCCAGATTCATCGGCTGTTGCAAGAAGATGGGACGCTGGTGGTAACCGTGCCGTATGGGTATCACCCGTTCTATGACCACAAGCAGACCTTCTATGCGGGAAGTCTGGCGATAACCCTGATGCCGTATTTCGAAGTCTTGAAACTCGAAGTTCATCATAAATATCTATGTTGCGTGGCCCGCAAACGGCGGAGTACACAGCTGCATATGTCGCCGACTTTGGATCAACTGATGAAGTGGATGGAGCTGGATCATGTCCATTTTGCCGAAGTGGAACAAAATCATCTTCGCGTAATGAAGCAGCGCAAGAAGGCATTGGACAGTGCGGTGGAGCAGGTGAAACGGCTTCGTCGTCAGGAGAGTGGGGAAGGGTAGCGGTGTTGTTTAGTATGACGACAGAGCTATCCTATGTTCTAACGAATCTCACACGCCTTATTTAGATGATTCTGCAGAGATAGGAAATGTAACGAATCTCAGCGACGTTATTTCATCTGAAAGCTGCAATAAACGACGAATGGATGCCTATAATGCGAGAATAGCGGGTCTCAGATTCGTTACATTTTCCAAGTGGCTGAAATACACCATATAGCGTCACCTCAGTTCGTTAGCCAAGGTAGAAATGAAATGAATTCCGTGACCAATACTAAATACCAAATAAATTGGAATAAACATTTACACGAAACGGAGAAGCCCGAAAGAATTAAGAAGCTGAGCTAAAAGCGTTCTGAATGAAAGCTGCATCGGAAGCATATGCTTGGCCTTTATCCACGGATTTACCCTTTATAGAAGGATCAAAAAAATGGGGATAACACGATCGGAAGGTTGTTCTGTCATCGGAGTGTCCAGTGTAAAAATCTTTTAGTTCAACTTACGATAGTACTTTGTTCGAAGTATTTAACCAACGCAAGCAAATCGTTATGACATTTCGCAATACGCGTACGACAGGAAGGGGCTCAAAACGTGATCACCATCAGTCTGTGCATGATTGTGAAGAACGAGGAACGCACGCTGGCGCGCTGTCTGGACTCGGTTGCCGGCATCGCGGACGAGATCGTCATTGTGGATACCGGTTCATCGGATCGCACGATGGACATCGCTGCGCAGTATACCGACCAGGTCTACACGTATGAATGGAAGGAAGACTTTGCCGCAGCGCGGAATGAGTCATTCGCCAAGGCCACGCAGGAATATATCCTGTGGCTGGATGCGGATGATGTGCTGCTGCCCGCGGAACGGGCGAAGCTGGAGGTGTTGAAGCAACAGCTTCCGTCTGAGGGGGAGACGGAAGCTGTGATCTTGAACTATACGCTGGCCGAGGGGGCGGAGGGGAGTCCACTTGTGACGGACCGACGCCTTCGCCTGGTCAAGCGGGATGCCGGGTGCCGCTGGCATGGCCGGCTGCACGAGCAGCTCAGCTTCCCGCGCGGCGAAGTCATTACGGCAGACATTGCCGTCACGCACCGCCGCGAAGCGGGACATCATTCGGCGCGAAACGTGCGCATTCTGCGCAAATGGATCGCCGAAGAGGGCGTAGCCCAAGGTCGCCTGCTGTTTTATTATGCAGGCGAATGTTATGACCGCCAGCGTTATGCGGCGGCGGCACGCGGGTACGCAAAGCTGCTGGAGCAGCCAAGTGGTTACCGCGAGGATCGCTTGATTGCCTGCGCGCGGCTAGCGGAATGTTATGAACGACTTGGCAAGCCGGGCCGTAAGCTCGGCGCATTGCTACAGTCGTTCCAGTATGATCTGCCACATGCCGACTTCTGCTGTGCCATTGCGGCCTGTTTTCATGAGCGGCAGGAACCCGTCTCGGCGATCTACTGGTATATGCAGGCGGTAGACGTGAGTAGCCGCGATCCTGGACTGCGCCCAGTACCAGAGGCCTGCCGCACTTGGCTGCCACATGCCCGTTTATCCCTTTGTTATGCCCATCTGGGCAACTGGGAGCACGCATTGATGCATAACACCAAAGCCCGTGAGTACTTGCCCAACGATCCCGGATTGCTTGCCAATCGCCAAAAGCTCGAAGTGGTAGTGCGCAAAGAGATGAAGGAGCGGGAAGAACGTGGTGAAGTATCACCTCGTAAGTAGGAGACGAGCTGGGACAGATGAGGACAAAGGAGTTTGAAGCGGGAGTATAGATAGAGAAAATAGATTGAAATAGAAGTGAAAGGACAACAAAAACTAATCGTTGCTGTAGGATGCGATAAGACGGATCAGTGAAAATAAGGGTTGAGTGGAAATAGAGTTTAAGGCACAATTGCGAGCAGAAGCAGAAGCAGAAGCAGAAGCAGAAGCAGAAGCAGAAGCAGAAGCAGAAGCAGAAGCAGAAGCAGAAGCAGAAGCAGAAGCAGAAGCAGAAGCAGAAGCAGAAGCAGAAGCAGAAGCAGAAGCAGAAGCAGAAGCAGAAGCAGAAGCAGAAGCAGAAGCAGAAGCAGAAGCAGAAGCAGAAGCAGAAGCAGAAGCAGAAGCAGAAGCAGAAGCAGAAGCAGAAGCAGAAGCAGAAGCAGATTAAGCGGTAGAATAGATATGATAGATAAATTTTAATGCTGCCATATGTTTTAAGTACGATAGATACGAAGTTATGAGTGAACAAGCATATCAGACCACAAATGAAGTATAAGTAAATAAACGATAAAATGTAGAACAAGAGCAGCCCCGCTTAACCGAAAGAGTCGGTGAGTGGGGCTTTTTAGGCTTCTTTTGCCGCGTGTATCTCCTGTCATGATCTAATGAAGATTGGCATTTGGCGTAATTTTCACAAGGCATACAGAACGTTGGAACTTCTGACATGCGGTGCAGTGAGGATTACGCATTAAGATGAGACCTTGAGTGTTCAGAGCCATCATATTAGCTGCTAAGTTGTTTTATTTTTCGGGTGCCAGGCATCGCACAGACTGGTCCTTCATTCGTATGCTTTTGCACGCCCAGCCCCATCCATCATATATTTCGTCATCGATATTGAGGGTAATGGTCTCATCCGTGTACTCATTCCAGTTTTCAATTCGGAGTGTGTTTTCACTTTCCCATTCGAGATGGTTATTTCCGTGGTGCTCGGCACGATAGATCGTTTTTACCGTGGCGTCCTCAGGGCCATTTGTCTTCTTAACATCGACCCAGATTGTAACGCCGCCTGCCGCACCACCGTAAGGTACGCCGTAAATTTCGGCAGTATACTCACCATTCCGTGAAGGCATGGAATAACTCAATTCCCCCAGCTCGGAACGTTCAAATGTAGAGAAGTATGGACGGAGCCAGAAATTTAGGAATATGGCAACAAACAGTACAAGAATCAATAATGTAAATGCGGCGAAAAACGGGTGTCTGCGTATCCAAGGTTTGCGAGAATCGGTATGAGATGAACTTGAATTAGCTTGAGTATTTGAGTCCATAAGCATCTAACCTCCACCTACAGTGAAATTTGCTTTGCAGGAATATAAATGTCCATTTCTCCGTAGTGGTCCTGAGCCAGACTGCCATCAATTCTTTCAAAGTAGTATGGATCACTCTTCTCGTACCCCGAATGGCTCTGCCAATATTCATCAATAAATGTCCAGACACTGTCCAGATGATCAATATTGATCAGACTTGGATGGAAATCACAGACGAATTTGAATACGGCATACTGGTTGGCCGGGACCTCAATTCCATTCAGGTCTTCAGGGATATGATCCAGAGAGGTCACTTCTACAGACGGCTGATATGTACTGTAATCCTCGTTAATTTCATTGGTAAATCCAATATACACGTTGGGCTGCAACACATTAGGAATCGAATGAAAGTGTTTTTCGAAAAAGTCGTTGCCTGCTGAATTGGCTTCATAGTGCTCTTCATTATCTGCATACCGAATATGAGAACGCTGTCCGATGAGTTTCATGACTGGTTTTCGTACATACGTTGGTGTGAAAATATATCCGTACGGAAGCATCGTGATCATGGACGAAGTCATGCGGGCTGTGAATTCAAGGTCTCCAGCTCCCTGTTTGCGATATTGCAGGGGGGTGATACCAAAGGTTTGTTTGAAAGCACGTATGTAGGATTGTTCATGTTCGAACCCATAATGTCCGCTGATATCGATAATCTTCCAATTCAGGTTCACCAATTGTTCCAGGCTGCGTGCCAGTTTGCGTGAACGAATGTATTCTCCAGGCAATTGTCCGCTTACATGTTTGAACATGCGATGCAGGTGGAACTTCGATATATGAGTCACAGATGCCAGATGATCCAGCGTTAATTTGTCTTGAATATGGTCTTCTATGTAGTCGAATAGCTTATCCAGTGTGTCTAGCAGATCGTGTTGCATATCAATCTCCCTACTTCTAATAGTACTTACAGCAATAAATGTTCATTTTTTCCTTATCACCGATGATATCATAACCAAGTACATAATTTAATGACAAGATTGGAGAAACCATCCATGTTTGCTGACAAAAGAACTTATACAACGTTAGGCATGTTAACTCGATTATGGACACTAACGGGCAAGTACCGTATGTTCATCATTCTGTTACTTTTCGCCGCATGTATGGTCTCCCTGATTGAGGTCGGTTATTTGGAATCGATCCGAAGACTGGTCAAAGGTGCGACTGAAGCACAGTTTTCGTTACTCTACTCAGGTTTGATCATAGGTGTTAGCATTGTCGTATTACGATTGATTGTAACCGCATTCATGACGAGGGTCGAGACGTTATTCCAGCAAAAGACATTATTGTCTGTGCAGTCTCTACTGCTCTCATCCTTTAGCAACACAGAGACAAGTGATCTGGCACAATATCATACAGGTGACCTAACCTCCAGGATCTGGACTTCAGCCAAGGAAGCACAGAAGGGGATCAACCAACATGGCATTGAACTCGCAAAAAATATTATTCAGCTGATTCTTGCCTTTGCTTACTTCAGCTGGGTGAACTTGCCGCTGTCGTTGGCTATCATTGCATTCACATTGATCTATCCTCTTGTAACGGTAGGACTTGGTAAACGTCTGCAAAGACGGCATGATCAGTTGAATGCCAGCGCAGCGTCAAGAGATGAGATACTAACTGAGATCATCCAAGCCCCAGTTGAGATCCGAAGTTACGGACTCGCGGGTTATGTACACCATCATTTTAAAGATCGAATGGATCAAGTGTTCAGACATACGATGTCCGTATCTGTGTTACAACGACTTTCGGAAGCAGCCGGACGGGTCTCGACATATGGTGGCATGATTCTGATTCTCTATCTAGGCGGCATGCAGGTCCTGAATGGACATATGGATGTAGGCGGATTGGCAGCTTTTCTGGTAGCAAGCAGTCAGTTAACTCGTCCGATTGAATCGTTATCTGGGCTGTGGAATGATTTTATTGGCTCGGCTTCTCATGCGTCCAGAATCTTTGAAGTGCTGGATTTGGAGAAAAAGAACAGGATTGCGAATACCAGTACAAATACATATGTACAGTCCGATACGCATTTGGGGCAGCTTGAAAAGCAATCTAAACCAGCTAGCATCAACGTGCAGCATGTGTCTTACAGGTATGCGGAGCAAGAAGAAGTGTTAACAGATATTTCTTTTGAGGCCAAGAAAGGAAAACTTACTGTTATCACGGGGCCAAGTGGGTGCGGGAAAACCACGTTATTGAAATTAATAGCTGGATTAGATACACCGGTTACTGGTTCGATTAAGGTCAAAGATCAGAAGAATTCACTGAAGGATATGCACGAAGTTCAGACAGCGCAAGTCAATCAGGTGTATGTTCCGCAACAAGCCTTTATTTTCACAGGTACAGTGGAAGAGAATATTGTTTTTGGACAAGAGGGGATATCTGCCGATCAAGTAGAGGTTGCGGCCCACATGACGCATGCACATGACGCGATTATGCGTCAATCACTCGGCTATGGAACAGAGCTTCAGCCACAAGGCGGGACGATGTCGGGTGGAGAGCTTCAGCGTATCAGTCTAGCCAGAGCGATGCTGAGGAACCCGGATATTCTCTTGTTGGATGAACCGACGTCATCTCAAGACCCGTGGCATGAGCAACGATTGAATGATCTCTTTGCCCGAATCACTGCTGACAAAGGCACAACGGTTATTGCCGTTACTCATCGATTATCGCTGATCGAACGGGCGGATCAGGTCATCTATATTCAGAAGGGACGCGTCGAAGATACGGGGACTCATCGTGAATTGTTGGATCGGCCAAACGGATATCGAAGTTATATTGCGGAGCAGGATACGGAAGTGGAGGAACAGCATGAGTAACAAGATCGAAGATACAGCATATACCGATGACGTTGAAATGAAGAGCAGTCATGAGAAAAGTGGAGCATATGAGATAAATGAAAATAATGAAAATGAAAAGTCTGAAATAGAAGCTCATCATCAGATGAACAAAAGTGATGTTCCAGATGATCCAAAGCAAGTTGTATCACTGAGAACAGTGTGGCCCGTTATTTTTCGCTGGATGAAGCCTTATGGATTAGCTGTAGTGATCTTGCTCATTTTTATCGCAGCAGATGCGATCTTCGATTGGGGACTTGCCTTTGTACAGGGGTTCTTCGTAGACGCTATTCATAATGGGGGACAGGAGCAGCTTAATGCTACGGCGTTGATCTTTATCGCCATTCTGGCAGGATTTATCGTGTTGCTCGCGATGCATCGTTATGTGCTGGTATGGCTCAAGGAATCAATGCAACGGGACATGTCCATGGATCTGTTGAAACTGTTAAACCGGATGCCTTATTCTTGGGTGCGCAGACAGAAGTCCGGGGATGTGATGCTTCGCATCAAGGAGGACACGAAGCATGGTGCAGAAGTTGTGGAGGCTATTGCAGAGGGTGTTACGGTTGTATTCATCATTGCTCTATCGCTGGGATATTTGTACAGAGCAGATGCATGGGTTGCTGTTATCGCCTTGGTAAGTGCAGGGGCAATCTGGTTCACGGCGAGGTTGTATGATCAGCGGATTGTACATCTGTCCGATGAGGTCGAATCCAGAGAAGGCGAGTCCCAAGAACAGATCCAGCAGTATGTTGAAGGGATACCGGTAATTCAGATGTATGATGCTTCACCGTGGTTTCTCGCTCGTTTTCGGACACAACAGCATTCACTGAATCGTGTTCAGGCCAAGTTACAGATGACCCTGAGTATGTCGGATAAAGTGGCGATGGCGGTGTTTGGTCTGGCTCAGTTGGCAGCGTTGTTCCTTATTGCTTTGTCTGCGGCTAGAGGAACCTTGTCTCCGGGTATGGTTGTTGCAAGTAGTCTACTGTTTGAATTGGTGGTGTGGCCAGTACTCGGCTTGTCCAGCCAGTGGAGTCAGATGCAAGCCAGCGTGGGTGCATTTGGACGTATCTCTGCATGGTTGAAATTGGCGGAGAACAAGAAGACAGACGCATCCAATACTAAGCACGAGGAGCTTGCACAGGGAATGTGTGGCCAAGATCAAGGGAATACACAAAAAGGGGCACATAAAGAGTACGAAGTTGCTATGCTACGTCTTCAACAGGTTACGGTAATAGATGAAAACAGTGATCGGACGATTTTGGATCAGATTACTTTTAATCTGGTTCCTGGTGAACTGGTTGCGGTAGTTGGCGCCAGCGGTGCTGGCAAATCTACTCTGTGCCAAGTGTGTGCAGGGCTGATCGAGCCAACAAACGGAAACGTATTGCTGGGTGATAAACATATTGCAGAGTATATAGAAATGGATAACCAATTCAGACTGACGTATATGCCGCAGACACCTACTTTTTTTACAGGAAGTATTGAAGAAAATATTCGTCTGAGTTCAGACGTTACATTGGACAGAGTGAAGCTTGCGGCAGAGCAGGCAGGTTTGCATCAATATATTGAGGCACAAGAAGGACAATACGCAGCAATGTTGCATGAGAAAGGGGCCAATCTATCTGGAGGCCAACAACAGCGACTGTCGCTTGCTAGACTCTTTATGAGGTCATCTGATCTGTATATTCTGGACGAACCAACGTCATCCCTGGATATTCAGACAGAACAGAACGTGATGAATCACTTGCTGAATTTTATGAAAGGCAGAATAGGGTTACTCGTCACACATCGCATGGAGGTTGCTCGCCAATGCTCCCGCATCCTTGTGATGGAACATGGCCGAATTGCCGAGGATGGGACGCATGAACAACTGATGCAGAGGAAAGGATTGTATTATCGCATGAATGCAAGAGGCGGTGATACAACATGAATGAATCTGGGGTTAAGAAAATAAGGGATACGCTGGAGTTCTTGAGTCAGGATCGGGAAGCACGTCGTTTGTATGAAGAGCGGCAGAAGTATTTGCATGATGAAGCTTCCATGATTGAGTGGGCTACGGAAAAGGGAATAGAAAAGGGGTTAGTAGAAGGGGAAAAAAGAAAGGCGATTGAGATTGCAAAAAACATGCTCTCATTTGGAATTGAAGTTTCAGTTATCGCCAAAACAAGCGGCTTATCTGAGCCTGAAGTTGAAGCATTGAAAGATTAGAAGTACCACCAGTGCAAAACAGTCGCTGTATGACTTAATTGTTTTTTAAATTAAATGCAATCGTTTTGCCTACCTATGGCAGGACGGTTGTTTTTATTTTAATGATGAAGGTTCAAACGTTTTACAGTAAAACGCGGTTGCTCATTCGGGGCTGGGCCGTTAAACTAAAGGGAGCGGCGTTTGCTTGACGGACAAGTCATGAGAACGCCATTTTGTTGTCAAGGATGCGGGATATGAGCCGCTTTCGGATGTCAGAATCGGATCGGACCAAGCTGGTGGAAAAACACCGGTGATAAGTAAGGAGTCTTTACATGAGTGTGCAAACACCTACATTAGAAGAAGCGCAGGGTCTCCTGCAAAAATATTATGGCTACCCCGACTTCCGTGAGGGACAGAAAAAGATCGTAGCCAGCTTGCTCGAACGTGAAGATACGTTGGGTATTATGCCAACCGGGGGCGGTAAGTCGATCTGTTATCAGATCCCCGCCCTGTTATATTCGGGACTGACACTTGTTGTCTCCCCGTTGATCTCATTGATGAAGGACCAGGTCGATGCGTTGACGACCGCCGGAATTGCTGCCGCGTATATTAATAGTACACTTAGCGGCAAAGAAGTGAATGATCGCATCCGCGCGGCGCAGCGCGGTGAGCTGAAGTTGCTCTATGTCGCGCCTGAGCGACTGGAGCTGGATTGGTTCCGCGAGGAGATGGGCTATTTGCCGATCTCATGCGTTGCTGTGGATGAGGCCCACTGTGTGTCACAGTGGGGGCATGATTTTCGGACAAGCTACCTGGCGGTAGCGCCGTTTGTGGACAGTTTGCCGGAGCGGCCGGTGGTTGCGGCCTTTACGGCAACAGCGACGCCCGAGGTCATGGGCGATATTCTGCGGCTGCTGCGTTTGCAGGACCCGCAGACGTATGTGACCGGACTTGGGCGGGATAATCTGGCGTTTAGCGTGCTGCGCGGCGAGAGCAAGAAGGACTTTGTCCTGAATTATGCGCGCGAGCATGCCAGTGAGCCAGGGATTGTATATGCCGCGACCCGTAAGGACGTGGACGATCTGCATCAGCGTTTGTTGCAGGCGGGATTGCCCGCAGGACGTTATCATGCCGGCATGACGGACGATGAACGGGCCCAGAGCCAGGAAGCATTTTTGTACGATGATATCCGAGTGATGGTGGCGACCAATGCGTTCGGGATGGGGATTGATAAATCGAACGTGCGTTACGTCATTCATAACAGCATGCCGAAAAATATGGAGGCATATGTGCAGGAAGCCGGACGTGCAGGCCGGGATGGAGAGCCAAGCCAGTGTATTCTGTTATTCGGGGCACAGGACATTATCACCCAGAAGTTCCTGATTGAGCAGAATCCGATGGAGGGCGACCGCAAACAGAACGATTACCGGAAGCTGCAACAGATGGTGGATTACTGTTACACAACGCGTTGTCTGCGCAGTGCGCAGCTCGATTATTTTGGTGAGGTGCATGACGATACGCCTTGCGGTATTTGCAGTTCCTGTACGGACGACCGCGAGCTGGTAGACATGACGATTGATGCACAGAAAATATTCAGCTGTATTCACCGCATGCGTGAACGGTATGGTGTATCGCTGGTCGCTTCGGTGCTCAAAGGCTCCCGTGCCAAAAAGGTGCTTGATTACGGCTTCAACTCTCTGCCAACCTACGGCGTGATGGGTAATCGGACAGAGCGCGAGATATCGGAGATCATCAACGTGATGGTATCCGAAGGATATCTGATGTTGTCCGAGGGACAGTATCCGGTTGTACGTTTGCAACCACTAGCGGTGGAAGTGCTCAAAGGCCAGCGTGAAGTGATGCAACGTGTCGTCCGCAAAACAGCGGCAACGGCTTCGGGTACGAACTATGGTGGACGCCGCGGACGCGATGCGATGCCATCTGCGGTTAATGAGACGGTATTTGAACAACTTCGTCTGATCCGGCGTGATCTGGCTGCCAAAGAGCATGTACCATCGTACATTATCTTCAATGACGCGACCCTGCGTGAGATGAGTGTGGTATGTCCACAGACAGAACGTGACATGCTGGATATCAAAGGGGTCGGCGAGGTCAAGTACCGCAAGTACGGACTACCGTTCCTGGAGTTTTTCCAGAAGCAATCGGGTGAAGAAGTGGATACGGATGATGATGCGTTTTACGAGTATGAGTAGGTATGAGCAGGTATAAGTAAGTATAAGTAAGTATGAGCGAGTTTGGCCAGTTGGGATGGAGTGAGAACTTTTTTTTGCATTCGCCATTTCAAGTCTTTGAAGTTCATGACACGTAAAGCTTAATTGATCAAAAAGTTGATGGATATGCTTCATGCAAGTCGATGGTTCGTCCATGATACGGGGGAAGCGTTCGGTAGAGGTTCGAGGCTAAAGCCTAAAGGCTCAAGGCAGTAAAATGTGGATATCGAATTGTGGATGGAATGTGAATGAGGTCTTTTACAGGTTGAAGTTGGTTGTCTTGTCTCTGTAGAGTGGACGAATGGTGGCGAAATGTCTTTCAAAGGGTGGACATTTGCGTTAGAAATGGCTGACCGCATCGTATACAACATGTAGGTTAGAGGTGCGTGTTTTATACTGTATGTTGTGGTTTGGGTTTGGCGGGGTGTATATGTCTTTTTGAAAAGAGTGTCCACTCTTTGAAAGACAAAAGTTCGATATGTCCATGAGACATGGAATGGCTAGTTCAAAAGAGGTTTAGATGAACAGCATCCGGGGCAGGATGGCTGTGCAGCTTTCTTTTTACCAAAAAAATATGGTCTGGGTGTCCAGGCAAAGGTTGTGAACCATGAAGGTTATTCTTTCTACATTAAATGCAAAGTACATCCATACCTCCTTGGCCTTGCGGTGTCTGAAGGCATACAGTGAGAAGGATTTTGATATTGACCTGGCGGAGTATACGATCAAGGACCCGGTGATGAACATTGTGTCTGATCTGTACCAGCGCGGCGCGGACGTGATTGGTTTCTCGTGTTACATCTGGAACATCGAAGAGACGATCAAGGTCATAGATAATCTCAAGAAGGTTATGCCGAACGTGAAAATTCTGCTGGGCGGGCCGGAAGTGTCTTACGACACGGAATATTGGATGAACCGGATTCCCAATGTGGATTTCATCGTGATGGGTGAAGGGGAAGAGACGCTGCATCAGCTGTTGACGGAGCTGGAAGGGAGTAAGAAGTTCCACTTTGTCTATGGACTGGCGTATCGCAAAGGGGAAGAAGTCATTCTCATGCCAGGACGGCCAAAGGCGGATCTGAATGATCTGCCGTCACCGCACCGATTTGAAGAGGATATTCCGGAGCTTGGGAAAAGGGTTGTTTATTTTGAGACCAGCCGTGGCTGTCCGTTTAGTTGTCAGTTCTGTCTGTCCAGTATTGAGGTCGGCGTGCGGTATTACGATATTGAGCGGACGAAGTCGGACATTCTGTACTTGATCGAGAAGGGTGCGAAGCTGATTAAGTTTGTGGACCGGACGTTTAACATTAAACGGGATTATGCGCTCGAAATGTTCAAATTCCTGATCGAGAATCATCAGGGGACAGTGTTTCAGTTTGAAATTACGGCGGATATTATGCGTCCTGAAGTACTGGACTATCTGGCAGAGAATGCGCCGCCGGGTACATTCCGGTTCGAGATCGGGGTTCAGTCTACGAATGATCCGACAAATGAACTGGTGAAACGCCGTCAGAACTTTACCAAGCTGAGCCGTACGGTCAACAAGGTCAAAGCTAGTGGCAAAATCGATCAGCATCTGGATCTCATCGCCGGACTGCCGGAGGAAGATTACAATACGTTCCGCAAAACGTTTAACGATGTATTTGCACTGGGGCCGGAAGAGCTTCAGCTCGGATTCCTCAAAATGCTGCGTGGTACGGGTCTGCGTCTGGATGCGGAGAAGTATAACTATACGTACATGGATCACGCTCCGTATGAGATTCTGGGCAGTGATGTCCTGCCGTTCAGTGACATCGTACGCCTGAAGCGGCTGGAGGATGTCCTGGAGAAATACTGGAACGCACACCGGATGGACCATACGCTGAAGTACCTGATGGAGCAGGAGTTCAACTCGCCGTTTGATTTCTTCCAGGCGTTTGGGGATTACTGGGAAGGTCAGGGGTGGCAGAAGATTGGTCACCAACTGGAGGATCTGTTCACTCGTCTGCACAGCTTCCTGGAGTCGCGGAACACGCCGCATATGGATATCGTGCTCGGCCTGATGAAGCTGGATTATTTCCTTGGGCACAAATACAAACCACGCAAAATCTGGTGGGAAGATCCGCTGCAGAAAGACCAGTGGGCGGGTTATATGAAAACGTTGGCTGAACGTCCAGAAGACGTTCGATTGCCACGTGTTGCCGGCGCCGCAGGCACGGCATGGCTCGAAAGCAGCGGCACGGGTCCGAGTGCCGCTGTGGGAAGTTCGGCTGCTGCCGAGGAAGACTCTGCCGCGAATGCGGCGGGTGTAATTGGCAGCGAAGCCGGGGGTGCAGCGTCGCTTGCTTCGGGCGACGCAACAGGGTCCGCCGCGGATGGAGCGGCGGACATGGTGGACGGCAACGCTTCGCGTGCGTTGCCGATGACCTCGGCCATGACCGCACAGACGGTCATGGGTGCCCGTGCTTTCGCCGACCTTGGTCTCGGCGAAAAGGAACTGCAGAAGCACACCGTATTGGATGTGCTTCCGTTCCGGCTTGAGCGTGTGCTAGCTGGCGCCAGCCCGCTTGCCGCGAAAGGTCGGACGCTGCTGGTCGTTGTGTACCAGCAGCATGAAGGGCAGCAGGCGCAGTATTACACGCTGCCGCTGGGAGAAGAAGCCGCTGCTATGTAGGTGCAGCGGCCTGAGATAAGCTGCATGGGCTAATTATTGCCATACAGCAAGAGGAAGCGCCACGACTATGAGGTCGTGGCGCTTTTTTTGCGTGCATCACGGCGTCGCACCCGTGATGCTGCTGCAATGATGAGCACCGCGGTTATTCAAACGCGGTGCAACCCAATGGAACTTAAAAAGGATGACCCCTGTAGAGTACGAGGGCACTGAAAAAGTCCCTAGTACAATTAAGCGAGCCCTACCTCGATAAATCGAGATAGGGCCCGCTGTTTTTATTTTATAATGATTGTGGGGATTTATAGCAGAAAAATACTTTTTTTACATAGAGCATTGACATTTCGATATGACTATCATTATATTTAATTTACTGGTAATAAAATCCATTTTTTAAGGAGTGTTTACATGTAACATGTTAAGAAAGCATTATTACTGTGCGGTCTAGCAGGAATGTTGTTTAGTAACTTACAAGTTTATGCGACTCCAGTAACTGGTTACTCTTGGGGAAGCAGAAATATAACTTATCAAAACAATGGGACCAATAATGTCTACACCAATATATGGACACATGCTAGAGATGAGTGGAATCTTTCTACTGATGTCTTTCTAAAAGCTGGGACCAATTCTAAGTTTACTGCAGGCAATAAATCTGACAGTGGTGTTACTTGGGACGGATTTGCACAGTGGACCACTAGTATTATAACCGGAAATTATTCCACCATGAAGACATGGGTTAATACATACTATACAGCTCAAAGTCATTACACTACAGATCATGTAAAGGGCATCGCAACTCATGAATTTGGTCATGCTCTTGGGTTGGATCACGCTCCATTTGGTAACCCTACCGTTATGACTCCCAATACATTTGAACGTAATTCTTCTGGAACTTTAATTGACGGACGTCCAAACAAGTCGCCAACTTCATGGGACATTAATACCATTAATGTTATCTATAACAATAACTTTGCTAGCGTGCAGAGTGATGAACCTGTGTTAGATGTTCCTGATAATGTTTTGGAAAAGGTTCAAACCACACAAAAAGACTTAAAAATAAATCATTATTCCTGGGCTATCGGCTATAGCACCCTTGAAGCTCGTGCACATGATGCCGATGTTATTGTGAGTGGAATGGTTAAAAACAAACTTAGTCCTCTCATCAAAAATGATGGTGAAACAGAGGAAGCATTTTAGCAATCGGAGGTAGCTATAGATAATGTCATCAAAGGAGAAGTTTCAGAGGGAGATCTAATTAATCTACGACAAATTGGCGGAGAGACGGATACGTCCATTATTTATCATGAGCATTCTACCGAACTCCAAGAAGGTACAGAAGTATTATTGTATCTAAAAAAGATTGATGATAATGTATCCATTCCTATTAACGAGGATGAAAGTATCTTTATTAAACAGGATGAAAAATCGTTTAAAGTGGCTGATAGCTCGTATAAAAATCTTTACGATAATCGTTTAGTTACTCTTGACGAAGTTTCAACTTCCGCTTTCGGTAAATAAAAGTTCAAGGTCAAGGCCCCGTTGAAATAGGGGCCTTCGTCTATCTATGGAGGAAATATGAAAAGAAAATTGCTATTTATACCTGTCATTTCATTGATTTTATTTTTGTTCGGGTGTTCATCGTCCTCTGGAAGTTTTGCTTCAGATAAAATGATAAAATTAAAGGAAGAAGTCTATATTACAAGCAATGACACCATTACAGAGGATGAACTAGATGAACAAATAGGTGAGATAGAAATATCCTCAACGAATGAGAGTGATCATGATGATGAGAACATTATAAGTTCCAACACATACAAAGTAGGTACAAAACTATTTAAAATTAAACACGAAAACAGTACAGATATGATTGCTGTAGAAGATTCTAAAACGAGATATCTCATCGCCTATAATAACAAGTATACAAAAAAATAGTATATTTGATGAACTTAAGGGCCCTATAGTCTGAGATAAATAGTAACACCTCCGAGAGAGTGCAATCCGATCGTAAGATACGGAGCCCAATTTTGGAGGTGTTTTTACGTGTTAGATGGTGAAGTAGGGAGAGTTTATCACAGGGGGACTATGGTTAATTTACGGATGATTTGTGCGGTTAGACTTGATCTATAGACCATACGCTGAAGTATCTGATGGAGCAGGAATTTAACTCGCCGTTTGACTTCTTCCAGGCGTTCGGGGATTACTGGGAGGGTCAGGGCTGGCAGAAGATCGGTCACCAGCTGGAGGATCTGTTCACCCGTCTGCACAGCTTCCTGAAGTCGCGCAGAACGCCGCATATGGATGTCGTGCTCGGCTTGATGAAGCTGGACTATTTCCTCGGCCACAAGTACAAACCACGCAAAATCTGGTGGGAAGATCCACTCCAGAAAGATCAGTGGGCGGGTTATATGAAGACCCTGGCTGAACGTCCGGAAGACGTTCGCCTGCCGCGCATTGCCGGTGCCTCAGGCACGGCATGGCTGGAAGCAGCGGTACGAGTGCGACTGCCGCTGCGGGAAGTTAGAAAAAGATGGAAACATATTAAATATATTTTGGATAGAGATTTGAAAGCTATTCAAAGAAGAGGGTACTGCGCCTAACAACATAATCAAGCTGCGGATCCTTACGGAGCCTTTAGAGGAGGGTATTTTATCAAAGATCAAATACATAAAATTTTGTTTGGAGATATTAGTAATGATGGAGAACATTGTGATTGCGTGTTTGTTCCTTCAAGTAACACAAGTAATAAATATAGAACTCTAAGATAAACGGGAATCGGCTGTCGACTAAGGGCCTGTTATTCCATGCCCCTACCATGGGGTCTAATTGTAAGCAGAGGTCTGACACAGTAGACTTGGAAAACTCCATGCGACAGAAGTTCGTCGGTAATCTCAGTAACTTTGCGAATTACTTCTTGTGTAATATACTTAGTATATTAATATTATGATGTCAGGGTGGTTTTGTGGAATTGCATTTATACGAGCAGATATATATCTATATTGTACAAGAGATTAAAGAAGGTCGTTTAAAAGAAGGAGACCGAGTCTCTTCTGAAAAAGAGTTGGCTGAACAATTTGGCGTCAGTCGTATTACATCTAAAAAGGCTCTGGAGAAATTGGCGGATTCTGGGGTTATCAAACGAATACAAGGAAAAGGTTCATATGTGGCCGATGGTATAATTGGAGGACAAGAACCGAAGCATTATTCAGAGGTAAGAACGACCTTGGTTCCTGAGGATGATAAGCGGTTGATCGGGTTTATTATACCGAATTTTTCTGACGAGTTTGGCCTACAACTTCTTAGATCGATGGAAAAGCGGAGTGCTGAGCATAATTATCAACTCATTATCAAGCGAACTTGCGGGGATCGGGATGAGGAAAAACGCGCGATCGACTTATTTATTGGTTTGGGCATCAAAGGATTAATCGTGACTCCCATTCATGGTCAACACTATAATTCGGAGCTGCTTCGACTTGTATTGGATCGGTTTCCAATTGTTTTGGTCGATAGATACCTAAAAGGAATTCCGGTTTGTTCGGTGTACACAGACAATCAGAAAGCAGCCATGGATCTTACACGTCATCTGATCAGCAAAGGTCATAAAAAAATTGCCTTTTTATCTCCGCCGGAAGAGAACACTTCAACATTGGAGGAAAGGCTGCTCGGGTATACGTTTGCCTTCACCCAAGAAGGAATGAACTTGAACAAAGATTATGTATTGACGAACTTGAAGGGTACCCTTCCCATAAACATAAACGGAACAGCGATTGAACGTGATAAAGAAACAGTAGAGCATTTTTTGAAACAACACCCTGATGTAAAGGCGTTTGTCGCGTCGGAATTTCTAATAGCTACCATGCTGGCTCAGGTCATCAACTCGATGGGGAAATCTTTGGAGGAATTCGAGATTGTTTGTTTCGACTCCCTGAACGATTACCTGGGTCAACCCATCTTCACTCATATTAAGCAGGATGAGAAGCAGATGGGTGAATTGGCAGTGGATATGCTCATCTCTCAGTTGCATGGAACAGCAGTTCCCGAGCTAAACATTATTGATCATCGTATGGTCGTTAAAAATAACAGGTAGGGTTAATACAAGCACAGCTCAACAAAAGCTAGGATATTGTTCAATGTGTCGAGAAGTCTCCAGGGGCTTTTCGGCCTTTTTTTGATATCAGAAAGTATAAACTTCGAAGCATGGACCTTCCTGATCTCGCTAGAAAAACGTCTTCTAAACGCGGTCTGTCTTCTGTGAAGTAGCCATACATCAATGTCGTAATATTGCAATTGACACGCTGCATGACGTCATATTAACATACTTAGTATAACTAGTGGATTCCTTATAACAAATTCACTTTGTTCATCATTTTCTGTTTTGCATAGTTCATGTCACCAATGTTGTTAGCGCTTACATAAAATGTGGATTTATCAGAAAATGAAGTGGATCTTATAGGAATCCAAGTTAAACGAATGAATTTAACTTAAGGGGGACTTTGAATGAGGAGATCCAAAAAATTCGCATTTCCAATTCTTGTTTACTTTCTGGTTATGTTACTACTTGTAACCGCTTGCTCAACGAAGGGAGGCTCAAACGATCAGGCCGGAGAGGGGATTACAACGGTTACGATGTGGCATGGTCTTACCTCAATTGATTTAGATAATATGAATAAAGTTGTGAAGGCATTTGAGGAGAAAAACCCTACCATCAAAATGAAATTGGTTTATACAGAATCCAACGAGGGATCCGATCAGAAGCTGCTGACTGCAGTCGCAGGCGGCAATCCTCCTGACGTTGCACTTTTCGATCGGTTTAAGGTCGGTACTTGGGCTGCGCAAGGTTCTCTGACTGACTTATCCTCGATGGCAGCAGAATCCGGAATTCGTAAGGAAATGTATTATCCATTTGCATGGGAGGAGTCCAGTTATCAAGGAAAGCTTTATGCAATGCCGATGGATACGGACTCTCGCCTGCTATTTTACAATAAGGATCATTTCAAAGAAGTAGGGCTGGATCCCAACAAACCACCACAAACGATCGCCGAGCTTGAAGCGGCCGCCGATAAGTTAACCATCAAGGAAGGTAAACGTTTCAAACGGATTGGGTTCATCCCATGGTATTCGCAAGGCTGGCTGTATACTTGGGGATGGGCATTTGGAGGAGAATTCCAGGACGCTGCCACCGGCAAAATTACCGCAAATGATCCTAAAGTCGTTGAAGCATTACAATGGATGACCGACTTTGGCAAAAAATACAATGTCGAGGATATTGCCGGATTCACAAGCGCAGCTGGCTCGGAGGAAATGGATCCGTTCATTTCCGGTCAAGTCAGCATGAAGATAAGTGGAAACTTCACGGTGAAGGGTATCGAAAAATTTAAGCCGGATTTAAACTACGGTGTTGCACCAATACCGACCCCAACAGGTACTAATTTTACGACATGGTCGGGAGGCGGGTCCGCTATTATCCCTAAAGGCGCCAAGAACGTCGCTTCTGCTTGGGAATTCCTCGAATTCTTAGGGAAAGAAGAGGGGCAAACGTTATTAAACGCTGACTCTCAAATTTCCGTTATCGATTCGGTTAACGACCAATACGGTTACAAGGACGATCCGATTATGAAGGAATTTATTAATATTTTGCCCAATTCACATAACCGCCCGGTTATTCCTGAAGGACAACTGCTGTGGAATGAGTTAGCTTCCGCTACGGAAAAGGCTACCCGCGGTAACGGTACTCCGAAAGAGAACCTGGATAGAGTAACAGAGACTGTTAATAAGGCTTTGGAAAAATACGACAAATAGGGTGCTCGGTAGGCAGGGAGCGAACTCTCTCCTTGCCTATTCATGAATGACAATTGGAAGGAGAATGTACATGGCGAAACTGGCCGATCCAGTTCAAGTAAAAGCAATTCCATCGGCAAGGAAACGAGCACTTCACAGAACTAACGTGATTGGGTGGCTGTTTGCTTCACCTTGGGCTATAGGGCTGCTATGCTTTTATGCAATTCCCATGCTAATGTCCATCTACTTCAGCTTCACTACTTACAGCATTCTGCAGCCTGGTGAATTTGTCGGAATGAATAATTATAGAGATCTTTTCCATGATCCTCTGTTTTGGAAATCCATATACAACACGCTTTATTTTACCGTATTTTTTGTTCCCTTAAGTATATTTATTGGTGTGGCACTCGCTATGATGTTGAATATGAAGGTCAAGGGTATGGCTGTATTCAGAACGATCTTTTTCTTACCTACTCTCGTGCCACAAGTGGCTCTGGCTGTTCTGTGGATGTGGCTGTTACATCCAAACTTCGGATTGGTGAACGGGATGTTAGCGAATATCGGTATCGAAGGGCCTCCTTGGCTTGGTGGTGAGTCATGGTCCAAGCCCTCTCTCATTCTGATGTCGCTTTGGGGTATTGGGCAAGCTGTCGTTATCTACCTTGCTGGATTAGGAGACATCCCTGAGGAGTACTATGAAGCGGCGCAAATCGATGGAGCTAACTGGTTTCAGAAAACGAGAAAGGTAACCCTGCCTTTGCTCACTCCCGTTATTTTCTACAACCTTGTCATGGGAATGATTGGTGCATTCCAACAGTTTACTCTTCCCTATACGTTGACCAAAGGGCAAGGAACTCCTGCAAATTCCATGACTTTTTACGTCATGTATTTATATGAGAACGGATTCAGGTATTTCAAAATGGGTTATGCCTCCGCAATGGCCTGGATCTTATTTATTATCGTTATGGCATTAACCGGAATTATTTTTATTACGTCTAAACGCTGGGTTCATTATCAAGGGAAATAAGGAGGAGGAAGTAAGGGATGAATCCTACCGCTATCAAAAGAATCAATCGTGCGTTAGCCTATGTATGTCTAATTGTTGCTTCTGCATTTTTCATGATTCCGTTCATTTGGCTGCTTTCGACTTCTCTTAAACCACTCACACAAGTCTTTACATTCCCACCAGAGTGGATTCCGCATCCAATTCTGTGGAGTAATTATTCCCGTGCTGTTGAGTATATCCCTTTCTGGACATATCTGAAAAACACGGCGATTATAACTATCGTTAGTACGCTTGGTGTGATCATATCCTGTCCCTTGGTTGCATATAGTTTTGCCAAGTTAGAGTACCGTGGGAGAGGTATACTTTTCTTTGTTACCCTTGCTGTTATGATGATCCCCGGACAGGTGACGATGATTCCTCTATTCCTGTTGTTTACTAAATTAGGTTGGGTAGGAACACCTCTTCCACTGATTGTACCCCAATTTTTTGGAGTGCCCATTTACATTTTTCTATTGCGGCAGTTTTTCATGGGACTGCCTGATGCCCTGCGCGAAGCGGCCCGCTTAGACGGCGCTAGTGAGTTCCGTATATATTTACAGATCATGTTTCCACTAGCCAAATCCGCCGTTTTAGCCGTGGCATTGTTTCAATTTATGGGGAGCTGGACTGATTTCATGGGCCCCTTGCTCTATTTAACCAATGAACCATCTTACACGGTTTCGCTCGGATTGCAGCAATTTCAGAGTCAAAAGGGATCCGAATGGGGTCTATTAATGGCCGTATCCACCTTGATGACATTACCTATTATCGTTTTGTTCTTTTTTCTTCAAAAGACGTTTATTAGCGGCATTACATTTAGCGGTATAAAAGGTTGAACATCATTTATATGAATTAAGCTCCAGCGATGCGGAACCCCAGGGATGTTAGGACGGACCATTCCGCGACATGGATCGGCTGTTATGGACCCACAGGCATCAATGGCATTATCGATCAGATCGCTCAGGCTCTGTTGGCTTGAGAGGCAGCTTTTAGATGAGGAGAAACATCCAGCTCGTGGCCTGTCCCCTAAGTCGTAAATGATTAGCATAGCCCCATTATTAAAATTGTAAAATCGAAAGAAACTGTTATGCTGCGCCAATGGGACGCAGTAGCGTAACAAAAGCTGCATGGCCGATTGGCTTATGCAGGAAGAAGCGCCACGACGATGAAGTCGCGGCGCTTTTTTGCGTGCATCACGGCGCAGCTATCGTGATGCACCAAGTGTTGCCATCATGAAAGTGTGCTCGTGATGGCAGCATGAGCACCGCACTAATGCACGCGGTGCAACCCCATGAGGTACTGCCCCATTGGGCGCAGCACCTCATCCTGACGCGGCTTGCCATTGCATAAGCCGCGCTCCGTTTCACCTTTTACAACACTAAAAGCATCATTTAAATCGGAGAGAACAACATGATATAATCAAGACCATTACACCGGAAATGCTGTACCCGAGCATGTGAAAAGTCAGATAAAGATTAGTTATAAAATCAGAGGAAAACATGTGACGTTGATTGAAGAAAGACAAGCCTTTCAAAGCGATCAATGGGTACAATTGCCGGTAGCACAATTCAGATTGGATGAAAGGTATGGAAAGTGTATTGGCAGGACAGTAAGGGCAGATGGCATTTCATTGATGATATTGAACTGAATGAAGATTTTGAAACACAGCTAAAGATCGTGGACGAAGGTCATAACGGAATGTTCTGGGGTTAATTTTTCGAAAAAAAGAGTTGGAGAGTTGAGTAAGCCAATTAACATTAAAAGATCTGAATGTCAAACGGGAGTCCATTGAAGAGACGGACTCATTTTTTAGCAGGCATTCATCTTTAAAGAGAATTTGGAGGCCACAGAATGGACCTGAAGACATACCTGGCAGAGCATTTTCCAAACCTGACATTAGAAAAACCGCCTCTTTTTTATAATTGGGATGTTGCAATACGATTCGAACTTGGCAATCCTCTGATGTTTGGGATAAATACGGAGCATTACATGGAACAAGTTTATCATCGATCACTTGAATTATTTAAGGCTCTTCATGATCAAGAAGATGAAGTCCTATTAATAACTCAAGCTTATTTTGCTGATAAGCCCAAACGTGAAGTGAAGAAATTGAACCTGTACAGAAAATATATCAAGAAGAAAGGGCCGATTAGAGCCTTGAGCCTTGAGATATTTCCAGGTTTGGATTTTGAACCGGATGACATCCTGGACCCAAGGAACAACATGTATAGGTACTGGACTAAATGTAGAGTTGAGGACTTGAAATATAATCAGTTAATCAAAGCTATATGTAATCATGATGTTGGAGTTCAGCCAAAGATTTATCATAGGGTGTATTTCATTAATATAAGGAAGAAAACGATATTTCATATCTATGATGATAGAGGTTGCGATGTTATTTCAGCAGCAAGGGAAGAGCTAATGGATGTCTATACAGAATATAACGATTGGATTCTAGATTATGATCGAGACAAAATTAACAATATATTTATAGGCTAATACAGGAAAACCTGAAATTTAATTAATCACAATCCCTAATAATTGTGGAAGTATCAATAAAATATTCTAGGTAGCTCCGAGAAGTTAAATACAAGTTATACTGTAATATTCATGAATTAGGCGATTCCTACTTAGTTTGGCTTGAGAAAAGCAAAGAAGCCGGGGACTTAACCACCCGGCTTCTGGCAGATAATTTTTTTCGAAAAGTTGCAATAAGAAGATTCTCTCCACACCAAAGGGTGTTGTATATTGTTAAGCTTATCACTGTTTTATTTTATCTAACGGTACGTTAATGCTTGCTGACTCAATTGGAGTAATGATCGTTCCGTCTTGTTCAATCAGGGAAATCGTTATTTCTATAGAGTCTTGATTATCCAAATCTATCGAGAGTGATCTACGTTGAAACTCATCAAACAGGCCTTCTTTTTTAACAACGGTATCTTCTTCAAACAATTCACCATTTTTATCATGAATCGTAACTTGGAAAATTCGATCTGGAATTTTTTTTGATTTATCCGGTTGATAGTCTCTTTTACTGTACCATAACCCAAATTGTAGTTTTTTTGAATTTGGTAGGTAGTAGAGTTCTGTAAGATGTATATTTGGATTCTTTAAATCTTGATTCTGTTCTGTAAGCTGAATTGGTTGTTCATCGTTATTATATGGAGTATCCCATTGTAATGGCAATGTCGAACCCGTTCTGAGAGCAATTAGTTCCCTGTCAGCATACCAATAAATCCCTATTAGAATTATAATGACTGAAAAAAGTGAAATAATTAGTTTTCTTTTCACATAACATTCCTACCATCTTTAGTTAATAACCTAACTGTCCTACTCCGTGTATCCAAGATTTAAATTGATTTAAAACTCCATTGTAGTTATTAATTTCCTTACTAGCAACTAGAGTGTTGGACATATCTAAAACAGAAATTTTCTGATGTTGATCGCGCAGGGATAATGTATTATTTGAAACACAGGTTTGGAAAGAACTTCAAGAGTGTTCAGATGTAAGGAGTAAGGATTATGGATAAAAAAGAAAAGAAGTTTATCATTGCTATGATTGTACTTGCTGTAGTTGTATTAGGAGCTATATGGTACCTAAAAGTAGGCTATCTATTAAAGAAACCAGAAATGCCCGAAGCAAATGTTGCAATTCAGACCCAAATGGTCGATGGTGGTGCGATTAGTTTACGAAATGCTGATTACACCGAAAATCAAATCAAGGTTGGATATGAAGTGAAAGGGTTCAGTTTGGAGGAATATACTATTGCTTGTGAGCTTTATCATGACGGACATTTGATTTCAACTTCTGGCTCAACAGGTGGCGGTTTGATAGAACTGGACGAAAATCATTATTACTTCATTGGTTATGAGAATATAACTCAAATGAATCTACCTGAATCTATACATCTAAACGTGGAGATTAAAGTGATACCCAATGACTTTAGACAAAAATCGATAACTTCATCATTTGACGTAAGTCTTGATAAAGAAGTGCAATAGATTGAATGGGGCAGTTATGTCTGCAAAGTTCACGGTTGTTTGATGAAAACCTTAATTCAAATGGTACTTCTCCATAACGGAGTCACGGAAAGTTTCGTATTCTGATAACGCTTGTGCAGTGGAGGATTGAGGTAAACTATATTGAGTTATCCCTTCAAGGCTGAATTTGCCTAAGTTATCATTGATTAATCCATAATCACCAAAGGAGTTTTTCATCAAGAAAAGCACACTTTTATCACCCTTCTGAAGTTCTACATAGTCATCAACTGTATATTTGACATCTCCTTCGAGGCTAACAGGTTCAATGATTGTCAATTCGTTCTGATCCGAAGGGAAATCTTCGGGTTTCTTCAATATCTTTTCAATCTTGATGTTTGTATTGGTGTGAAAGGATTGCATGGTTCCATCATCAAATGCAGTAATAACATGCTCTCGATCTCTGAAATCTGCTGTGGCATAACCAATGACGATCAGTTCAGCGAACGCATCCAGCTTATCAATTTCATGAAATGTTAAAGAGTTGGCTGAAAGGTTGACGACTTTATGAATGGGCACGTCCGGTTTCGATTGACCATTTACGTAAGCGATTGCAGCAGCAGAGATAGCCAATACAAATAAAGAGATTAATACAACCTTCCTTTTGAAAGAAGACATGATCTCATCCTCTCCGTTAGATTTAACTTCTTTTAAAAGCATCTTGCTTCATTTCTACTATACACATATCTGAAAATTATTGTAAATTAAAATGTCTAGCAAATTATCAATCCTGAATTAATTCAGTATCTAAAATATGATGGCACCATGTAATTGATTTTTGGAACGGAAAGATAAAATATGTTGAAGGACCTAAAGCCTGGCCACAAATTTTGATAGAAGAACTCAAGGAGGGTCCTATGAAGACCATCGTTTTATGGTAAGGCATGCGGAGTCACCGTATACGGAAGGAACGGAAAGAACGAGGGGGCTTACTCTGGAGGGCAAGATGAATGCAGAACGAATAACGGAAATATTAACGTTTGAAGGAATACATTCCATCGTCTCAAGTCCTTATGCCAGGGCTATTCTGACCTTAGAGGGTGTGGCAGCAGCGTTAGAATTAGATATTCAGATCATGGAGGATCTGCGGGAAAGACATTTTTCAGATGATATGATTGCGGATGAAGAGTTCGAGCCTGCTTCGAAGAAGATGTTTGATGACCCGGATTATGCATTGCCAGGAGGCGAATCGAACACGGTTTGCCAGAATAGAGCAGTGGGCGTGTTGAAACAGATTTTAGAAGAATACAAGGGTAAAAAAGTGGCGATCGGCACACACGGACATGTAATGACGTTGATGATGAACTACTTTGATTCGGATTACGGATTGGATTTTATGAATCAAACCAAGAAACCGGACATTTATCGATTACAATTTGACGAGATGGAATTAGAGAACGTGACAAGGCTATGGAGTGAATAGGGTGAAAGTGAATAGGCGTGAACGCTTGTTCATAATTTGGGTTACAGGTAAAATATAGATATGATTAAATATGGAATGGGTTGATTCCATTGACATTACAAAACTTGTTTCATGAAAAACCAACGAAACTATGGAACGAGAGAATGGTTAAACACGGAGATGAGATTTTTACAGAAGAGAGATTACTCATGTCTGATCAAGCCCTGGATACATATTTGCACCAATTAATAGCATTACAAGAAACGCAAGATTCTGAGCGCATGATGAAGGCTGTAGAAGAAGTTGTGCTTAGGTTTAATGAAATGAATGAGGGCCAATGGTTACTTTATTGAAACGATGGAACGTGAAGAATTGGCTGATTTTATAGACAAGGCGGCTAGGCTAGCTGGGTTAGACATCCAGGATGAAGATATTACGGAAGAATGGAGAGAGTGGTAATTCGGCAGAACAGTGTTTTCCAATTTAATGATAAGGGTGATCAATATGGAACGAGGACTCATTATATTTTTGAACGGAACGTCAAGTTCGGGGAAGACGAGCATTGCGATGGAAATGAAAAATCAGGGAGATATTCCGTTTCATCATCTATCTGTAGATCAATTTCTGCATAATTATGATCAGTTTATCGACAATACATATCCAGATATGAAACCAACAAGAGAAGTGGAACACCATGTGATGACCGATATCCTGTTTGACCCCATCAATTCGTTGTACTGTGCAACCATTAAGCTGTTTTCGGAAATGGGTTTGAATGTCATCGTGGATACGGTTATCAGCAATGACAAGTGGTTTAACGATTTTTATAATTTACTATCGGATTATCCGATATTGTTTGTAGGTGTGCATTGCTCGAAAGAAGAACTCACCAGAAGAGAGCAGAGCAGGGGAGATCGTGAGATTGGACTTGCCCATTCCCAGTTCGACTACATCTACTCCTATGATGAATATGATCTGGAAGTAAATACGGAAGAGCTTAGCTCAGCTGCATGTGCGGAAAAGATATTAAGTTATATGAAGTCCGATCAGGAATACTCGGCATTTAAGAAGTTAAGCAGAAGAGACTGAAGCTGATTGCGTTAGATCATATGATATCCATTCCAATGAAAGTTAGGGATTTGGCCAAATCTTTTTCTTAGAGTTGCTGCCAGGACCTAATAAGTAGATTTCATCAACATTCCTATAAGTATTAGAAAATGAAATTGTGAAGTCTTTACTACCACCGATAGGAAGTTTACTGCCTTTAATCTGAATGAAAAGTGAATTGTTATGATGTGAGAGGTAGTAGCCGTGATATCTGCTAATACTGTCTGCAAATCCACCTTTTACCGTAATAAGCTCAGGAGAAACTTCAGTTCTCGTAACCATTGTCTCGTCAGGATCGACAACCTTGTTCAACATGTACAATCCAATGATAATAGGAACAACGACAATAATAACTGCGCTAACAATAAAGCTATACTTCATGTTTGGTCGCATACTCATGTTTCACCTCATAATTAGATGATATGAATCGATGTCTCAATACTCATTGGGCATCGATTTATTGTATTTAATCAGAACAGAATTCTACGTCTAGAAATATTTGGATCATTTAAATAATATACTAATTTATTTTTTGTAGAGATAGGGGGGAGTAATCGATGGAAATTAACGCTATGAATCCAGAAGATCATATTCAACACATGTTACAGGTAATCATTAAACAAACACAATCCATCATCAACGATAGTCGTAAACAATCTTTTGGATTACTGGAATATTTCCTGGGACATATTTTGGAGTATCGGGATGAACAGCAATACCTGACAGATGATTGGCATATCCGAACACCGCGCTGGTTAGGGGAGTATGGGAATACGCCGGAGGAAGAGGAGCTTCTTTCGGACATCTACCGACTGCAAGGGTATATCGCTGAGAAATTAAAGGGCGGATAAAAGGCTTGCCATGTCGCATTAGTCCGGCTGAAATGTCGCAAAAGTACATGGTAACACGATACGGAGATCGTATATACTCTCTTTATGTTTCGATAATGAAAATCATTATCACTAGTATACATAAGGGGGATTTACAAATGAAACAAGGAACAAAGGGGCAAACGGCTGGTAACAAAGCCTACACTGCTCACAAATCACGATTACTCATGGGCTTGATGCTGGCCCTTATTCTTGTTTTGACGGCTTGCGGTGCCGCAACAGGTACAGATAGTGGTAAGCAATCTGCGGCAACGCCAGCGGAGACACCTGCGAATGCGGAAACGCAGACGGACGGAGCTTTTCCTGTAACGATCAAGGGTATGAAGGGTGACATCACTCTAAACGAAAAACCACAGAAAATTGCAGTGCTTGATGTTAAATTTCTGGATCAAATGTTAGCCGTTGGCGAGAAGCCGGCAGGTAGTGTTATCGCTGGAGGCAACACCGATTTTCCAGAATACTTAGGCGATCAACCGAGTGATGTACAGGTTCTGGGTACACGGGACGAGCCTAACCTGGAAGCGATTGTTGCACTCGACCCGGATCTGATCATCATGACCGACTTCCAGGAGAAACAGTATGAAAGTGTAAGCAAAATTGCACCTACCTTGGTACTCGATTTCTACGAAGACTGGCGTGATACGTTAGCCACGGTTGCTAAAATTACAGACAAGCAGGACGAGGCAGAGAAAGTGCGCACAGCCTATGAGGAAAAAGTTGCTGGTCTGAAGGCACAGCTGACAGAGAAAATGGGAGATGAGACAGTCGCTCTGATTCGTCCGCGTAAAGAAGGTATCCGTGTCCATGGCATCGAGCACCGCACAGGGGGCATTTTGTATAATGATTTGGGCTTAAACATGCCTGAACTCGTAAAAGAGATCAAGGATGATACCTCTGTTGAAATTTCCATGGAGAAAGTCCCTGATATTAAGGCAGATCGTTATTTTGTGCTGTCGGATGAGCTGTTCGCAGCAGAGGCAGAGGCTATGTTGACTAATCCCGTGTGGAAGTCCCTTGATGCTGTGAAAAATAACCACACGTATGACGTAAACTCAACACTGTGGATTGCATACTACGGACCTCTTGCGATTAATCTGATTGTAGATCAGGCATCGGAAGCCCTGCTCGGATCGAACTAATATGAATCCATATCTCTCGACAGACTTATGGAAAGAGACGGTAGAGGATCATTCGATTTTGCTTGGTGAGCCGCCTGAACATAGTGTCCGTACCATTGCTTTGAGTGAGTTGCATGACGAAGAGGCGTGTCGAGAGTATATCCGCTGGTTTCAGAACTATATCGATGCGCCTGACATGAAAGTCGCAGCCTCCATGTTAGCCAAGCGGCTTGGCTTTCTATGGACGACTCCGCTCGTGACCGCGATGACGTTTCATCATCAGCATGTAACCTTTCAGCTGGAGAACAGCTTTCTCTATCATCCGGCGCTCTCAGATCATGAGGGCGGCACACGATTTCCTTTTCTAGCGGTGAATGGGCTTCAGGCTGAAGGACTAACTGGAGACAGGGGAGCATGGCGCGAAAAGGTGCTCGAGGAGATGTTTGCGGTACAGCTTACACCGCTGTTAAAGACACTTGCTGCGATTGCGTCTCTTTCGATGAGTATTCTCTGGGAGAACATTATGGTACGTATCGGCCGACTATTCGCTCCTGATGAAGCCGAGACAGAGCAGGAAAGTAAGATCATTCGAGAGGACTTTTCCTATCTGACGCAGGTGGCATCCGGGGAAGTGTTTGGTGAGCGGAAGAATCCGTTAACCCGCTTCACCGATTGTAAGGACAATGTGCATGTTGCCAAAAGCGAGCGAATTACCTGCTGTTTCTATTACCAGATGTCAGGCGAATATTGTCTCAAATGTCCGAAAATTGACAATGAGAAAGAATCTCAATTACAATGACAACAGCAAGAATTTTACCTTTGCTATTGTCAGGAGATGAGAGAAATGCCGCTGCAAGAACAGACAAGTCTATGGAGTGATACAACGATCAAGATGCTTGACGGGTATAGCGGTACTTTGCAGACAGGCAGCGTTTTACACGAAACGGATTTAACTTCAAATGTGCTGCTGCTGGCCTACGGAGGTGAAGGGGAGCTTGCAATGGATGGCGAGGGTAGCCACATTGGAGCTTCTTTTGCCTGTCATGTGGTGAAGGGAGCATCCTTTACGCTGACGGCCAGATCAGACGAACTTTATTATATCGTGATCATGTACGAGGCTTCTTCCATGGAAGGAGCCTCCCATGCCATGCCCTCGTATCGCAAACATCCGCTGCAAAATTCGTTTATTCAGAACCCTGTGACTCAGGCAGAATGGATCCAGAATGCGGAAAAAATCGTTGCCAAATGGCGTCGTGGCGAAGGACTGGAACGGTTTCATGCCCATGCTTTGCTCCAGGGGATGATCTATGAACTGATCATGGAGTATGAACGTGGTCAAGGCGGAGCAGAGTCCGACATGGTGGATGTAGTCGTGTCATATATATCATCGCATTATCGCCAGAATCTGGAGCTTAAAGAGTTGGCGGCCCTTGCCGGTTGCAGCGTAAGGCAGTTACAGCGACGATTCAAACAAGAGAAGCAGCTTGGACCGATGGAGTACGTCATCCAGCTACGGATGGAAAATGCATCGCGGATGCTGCATCATACGGATGCGTCCATTGGAGAAATTGCTGACAAGATGGGCTATCGCGATATGTATTATTTCAGTAGGGCATTTAAGAAATATTATGGCGTCCCTCCGCTGCGTTATCGACTTGATGCTGCTAAGGAAACAGATGCAAATTATGCTCAATCCTTGCTGCGGAATCGCATGGCTTCTTCGTACGAGTCGGACCAAGGCCCTGTGATATGCCATATGCGAGGTGAATATCCTGTCACCCGTTCTCCGCAACGTATCGCTGTACTTGATGTTCAATATGCGGATCATTTGCTTGCACTTGGATTGTCTCCAGCAGGAAGTGTGGGATTGGGAAGTGGAACGTTCCATTTCCCGCAATATATCAGGGCAGGACTTCAGGGTACCGAGATACTCGGAACGTATGAGTACCCTGATCTGCTTGCTGTCGAACGACTGTCCCCGGATCTGATTATTTGCACCGAGGTGCATGATCAGTACTATGAACGGCTCAGCCGGGTCGCTCCAGTTCTCATGTTTAAGCGCAATGAGAGCTGGCAGACCATTCTTAGCCTGTTCGGTGAATTAACTGGTAAGCGAGCAGAGTCAAAGCGAATACTTGCGGATTATCACCGACGAACCACATTGTTATCAGAGGAACTTGCTCCAGTACTGGCAGGTAAGAGCGTGGCACTGATTCGTCCACTAGATTCTCTCGTTCGCGTACATTCTGCCTCGCATCGTACAGGCGCTGTGCTGTACCGTGATCTGGGTCTGCCAGTTCCGTTATTTGTGGCAGATACCACCGACACGGCCTATCATATCTCCGTTGACAGACTACCGGCTGTGCAGGCGAGCCACTACTTTTTGCTTAGCAATGAGATCATGCAGGAGGGTATATCCGCGACCGAGCAACGTGTCTGGGGGATGCTTGATACGGATGAGAGACAGCAAATACACTCCGTAGATGCGGCGACATGGATCGGTTGTTATGGACCAACAGGCATCAATGGCATTGTGGATCAGATTGAACAGGCGTTGTTGGCTTGATAGGTAGTTGTTGGCTCTAGCCTGCTTGCAGCGAAAGTTGGTACGCGCTACCTTTTTAAAAGTTGATATTTTCCAAAAGCACTGGAAGGTCGTCGGATTCCCCATGGGATGAAGAGGGGCCTTTTTGTTTTATTATTACTATAATAAAGGGCTCACTGCATATTCGCACTCTGTACAACCCTGCATATATTCAGCGTATTTAAAGCCCGTAGGAGCGTATGGATACGGGTTTGAGAAAACTAATAAATCTCCCTTATTCGCCAATTTCCTTTCGCAATTGTAACAATATGGGTTATCATATACGTAGTTCAGGCACTAGTAGGAGGTGATTCAATGAGAAAAAATATTGCAATAATCATACTAATGGTTGGATTGATAATAAGCATGTACTTCAACTATCAATTCAAAGCGTACAAAGACAATCAAGAAGTTGATTACACCATAAAAATGAATCATGGAACTGAAATTGGTATAAAAGAATCCATCTACAATTTAGATAATGTGATAAAAAGCTTAGAGGACGGCTCTTCCAAGGAAACAGTCATACATGCCTTAGGAAATGTGGCGGTATCTTTGAAAGTTGGTGAAGAATCATTCGTCTTTCTGAATTCCGACTTCAAGGAAGATCAATTATCATCAACCAATTTAATCTACAATGTGTTTAGAGATATGTATACGTATATAAGTGTAGAAATCACAGACGACATTTTATCGAATAAGATATCGCTAGAAAAAGAATCGAGAAATCAACTGATTAAGGATATAGGAGTGCTTAAACAAGATTTGGAGTATATCGATAGTCAATTTAACGAGGATATTCTGAAAGAACAAAGTCCTAAGTGGATTGAAAATAAATGGAAAGAGTTAATAGGAGAGATTGTAAATCGAAATACGGATTATAAGTTATATGAAAGAATGAAAACGAAATACAATCTATAAGTGTTTTGTGGAAGGTAATTGACATCTAAATAACAACATATCTACGCTACGTTGCCTCCACTTCTTTGTCTGCCGAGGGTATTCGAAGAAGTGGAGGCAGCAGGTAACCCTGCACTACCTTATTGAATTGCGACAAGTCGCTGCATCTTTAAAGTAGTGAGGGTTTGTAGATATAAGAACACTTTATGAAATTCTCGATAAAACTTTTTTGGGGAGAACTGATGAAACCATTACAAATTATCAAAATGCCTCCATACTTTAAGATTCTAAATTGTAATATCACCGAGGTTCTAGATGGATTACTAATAGAAGATAATTCTATTTTATTTTTAGACATTTACCATGAAGAAGATCTCGATACCTACTTATCTAAAAATAAAGTATTAAAGTTAGATAATGTGATACAAATAATCGATAACTCAAATAAGATGAGTTTTATACCATATATCAAATCCAAGAAAGATTTATTAGATCAATACAGGTACCAAGACTGGGACTTTTCTTGTATTGTCTTTGATAAAAATTTAAAGTGTCTTTTCTACATAAGAGGAATAGAAGATGCACGAGAGAATGGAATTAGAATAAAAGAAATGGAGCCAAACTTATATAATAAATATTTTTTTAATTATCAAGAATAGAAAGTAATTCTTAAGTAGATGAGTAAGGAGGGACATTATGAAGCTTTTTCGTGGAAAAGAAGCCTTAATTCAAGGTACTGATCATATAAAACCTTCAATATATACGCCTCTAGGAACAATTGAACTTTCTCTTGCTGTCTCCAGCGAATGTTATCTTCCTACTCACTGTGCTCAGCTCAAACATGGCGGCACACTATACCAGTATTACTACGACTTGTTTGATTGCGAGTTATTGCTCTGTAATCTGAACCATAATCTTTCTTCACCTCAGGAAGTAGACGAATGCTGGGGGGCCGTATTTAGAATCAAACCCAATGCATATCATCAGATAAGCACGTGTAGCTTTTCTGCTTCGTGGAAAGAGGGATACAGCTGGGAAGATCACGGAGCTGACACGGGAGAAAATCTTGAAGCTGTAGAATATGAGAATGAACAATACCGTCTACACATAGGAACTCAAGAAAAACCACTGATAATGCGAAAAAGAAACCAAGGTGATATGATTCCTAAATTTCTTGCTTTAAACTCTGATTTTGAGAAGTATAGTTCTGTCTTACATTCTGATCAAGGCGTTGAAGTACCTATGATACAGATGGATTCCGCGAGATATGCCAAGTACATTTTTTGATAGCGTGGAAGAGAAAAATAGAAGGGGATATTTCTACTTGGTTAGCTGTAGACCAGCCCACCAAAGAAATCTTAAAGGAAGAAGATATTTGGTAAACGATAAACGAAAATAGTATATAAAGAACAAGAGATACATCCTTGATCAAGTAGTGGGAGAAGTATATATAGGATATTTTTGGTACGTCTAAGGTAGAAGGAGAGAATGGATATGAACAACATAAACTCTCATAATTGCAACCTAAATATAAGGTATGACCTGCCTGATGAAATGTGGGCTAAAGTTTCTAAAGTATATGAGCATATGCCAGGGTGGATTGGTTATAAAAGTGGAATTCCATATTGGTTTGGAACTGAAGAGGATGATGTCTTCATTGAAGCATCCGTTGAACCTAGTGGACTATCATTTTATGCACAGATGGATAGCGATGTATGGATGTCTTGGATAGAAACATTTAAGTTGGAAGCGACAAAAGTGTTGGGTTTTGATGTTGGTGAACCTGAAGATGGATATGTGTGATGAAAGAAGGAGGATAAAAAGAAAAAATGATAAACTCTATTAGCATTGATGAACGGAATGGGACCACATTTAATGAAGAGATCGTTATGAACCCTACATGGGCAGACAGTTTACGTTTTTTGAGAAAACTCGATGGAGATAAATTTACATTAGTTTTTTTTGAGGTATCTGACACAGGTTCAGCATTAGTTGGAGGCGGACCGGAATATTTTGTAGTGTCTATTACAATTGATGAACATATATATACGCTTATGAACGATAATCGGGGAAATAGTGAAATTTCTCTAGTTATCGGTGGTCAGTTAGGAAATTATTGCGATAACATTTGTATAGAATTAATACCCATGCTTGAAGTACTAAAGTATTTTTATGAAACTGGTAAACTACACGAATCACATCAATGGAAGCAAGAATAATAATTACTGGTCAGTTAGGGTTCTTCGGCTCGTAAATACCAAATGTTATGTGCAATTGTATTAAAAGAGTTGGAGTAGCGGAGGTCCATACATCCATTTTTAAAGAGGTGAAACTCCTGAAAGACAAAACTGAAGTAATGGCTTATTTTAGCTTGTTTGGAGATGTATTCGATCCGAATTATGTAACTTCAATACTTAAAATTGAACCTACGAATACGGCTTATAAAGGCGATATGATTAACAAAAAGCATCGAATAAAAGAAACATCATGGACATTAGGTACGGATTATGAAGAATCATTAGATGTGAATCACCAATTAATAAAAGTAGTCGATATGTTAAGAAACAAAGCAAAAGAGATCAATTCGATTCGGATTGAACATCAATTAAGCACGAAATTTTTCATTGTAATAAGAATAGAAGAGGGGGAAACGCCTGCTCTTTATTTCGATTCTGATTTTATTGAATTTGTTAATATGATTCATGCTGAAATTGATGTTGATTTGTATGCAAATCCATATAATGAAAAATTGGAATAAGAAATATAGTTTTTAAAACACGCTTCGAAGGAATGGACATCAGATAACATTGTGTAGGAATGAATGAACCTTAGGATCATCAATATCGGATAACAAAGTGTTTATGATGTGGGACAGGTATCATTTTTGCTGAAAATAGTGGTGTTTCCTTAAAGGAGGATCTTAAAGAATTGAGAAAACGGCATTCTATTGAAAAATCGGAGTGGTCAGAAACAAGAGAGAACCAGTATCACAAATACTGCAAGGATATTGTATTTTCATTTGGAGATAGACTCATTGAAGTGGATGGCACGGTTTATTTGAAACGAAAAGAAGTCGAGATTAAGGTAATAAAACCGCTTAAACGAAAAACATTTTGGTATGAAACATGGCTAAGGATCAAAGAAATCTACAATACATAGTCTAATGAAATTCAACATGATCGCTTAAGAGCCAGTGAAGGTTGATTAATCATTTTGTGAGTAATATCTGGAGGTAATTGAATGACGATAATTTGTCTCGAAGGTGCCAGTTCTGTAGGTAAAAGTACCACTTGTCAGCAGTTCGCTACACAATATGATGCATTTATTGTTCCAGAAACAGGGTTCCTTTTTGAATCTCCTCAACTTGAAGGTAAGGAACTTATATGTGGTTGCTGGAGAGACAAATCGATAGATGGCATATAGCATATGAGAAGAATCAACAACATGAGTATGTGATTTTGGATGGCGATATTTTTAAGATTTGGTACAGCTGGATATATGGTTATGAGCATCTATCTTTAGATGAAACAGCAAACTTTTTTAGAAAGAAATTATTGGAGAATGAAATCTCATTACCGGATGCTTATGTACTATTCTGGGCTGAAGAAGACGGGCTGCGCAAGAGAAAGGAGATGGATCAGACAAGATCCAGAAGAAATTTTGATAATCATCTGCGCATGATTGAACCTCAAATGAGATACTTCCATTACCTTAATGAACTGGTACCAGGATATGTAGGGATTCATAAAGCAGAGACTGTAGCAGATAATATACATCATATTGTAAAGCATAGCGAGACATTACCGCACATAGAAAAACGAGAGATCGAGATCTTTGATAGAGTAATTGATTTTTACAAGAGTACTACTCCTTAATCTTAGTGTGGCTTTTGATATCAGATCTCAAAGCTACTCTAGCTGTGTCTTGGAACTGAACAAATACTGCGACCCAAGGAAAAAGAAATATGTGAGGTGAGTTATGGGCGTAAGAAAAAAATATAAACGTAAAATCGTTCGCTCCAATCGATTATTTTATTGGTATGTTGAACCGGATATTGACGATGAAGGGATAATCAAATTACATATCGTTTCTGAGGATAAGAAGTTAATCGTCACTTATGAAGTGGGACAACACAGTATCAAGAACAAGACCCCATTTATAGTCATCATCGGAGAAGAATTCGAAGGCTGGACGTTAGAACATATAGGATACAGAAGAGTACTAACACCGCTATGGAGCGATGAGATCATCACGCCAAGATTGATAGGTGAAATCATTGATTGGTGCCTCTTGAAAGACAAAGAAATAAACATCGATAATTGGAAAGGTGAAATTCTCCGACCTCTCTCCTGAATGGAGTGTAATTGCATTTGAATATATTTGGAGCCACGTGGATTCTTTTGAAAACGCATACTCAAAAACAAGAGATGAAATTACCATTTAATATAAAAGGAGAGAAGATAATGCAGATGAATTGTAGACATCACACGGTAAACAAAGTAATCGCTTGTGTTCTGTCATTCATATTTATCATGATGGCAATAGCGGTACCCGCCCACGCTGAAGAGAAACAGGTGGAAACTACACCATCCAGAATTCCTTTATCCAAGTTAGAGGAAACGATTGATGCTTATGTTGCCTCGTATGAGAAGTATACCGCTGCCGTTTCGGTTGTGGCTATCAAAGACTGTGAAACCATTGTGAATAAGGCATATGGTTACGCAGATATTGAGAATCAGCGAAAGGCGGATACCTCTACTGTTTTTGAATGGGCTTCCATCTCGAAACTGTTGGTCTATACGAGTGTGATGCAGCTTGTCGAACAAGGAAAGCTTGATTTGGAGACGGATATCCAAGAATATCTGCCAGAGGGATTTTTTAAAAAGCTGAAATACGATGAACCGATTACCCTAATGAACCTGATGCATCACAATGCGGGTTGGGAAGATCAAACAGCGGCCGAGGTATTTTATTACTCCGAGAATGAAACGTTAGAATTAGGAGAAACGTTGCGTAGAAATGAGCCGAAACAGATCTATAAACCGAATAGCATAGTGGGTTATTCGAACTACGGCGTTGGCTTAGCCGGTTACATCGTGGAAGAGATAAGTGGCCAACCTTTTTATGAATATGTCAATCAACATATTTTCGAACCGCTTCATATGAACGACACCTCGATTCATCCAACGGGGCAAGATCATCCAGACCTAGCACAAAGAAGAAATGAGATTGAAGGGTATACGAAAGATTTGAAACTGATCCCTGAGAACAGAGTATACGTTACGTTTTATCCTACAGGGGCAGCCATAGGGACAGCAGAAGATTTAGGCAAATTTCTTGCTGCGTTGATGCCTGTAGATGATAGCAATGTATTATTTAAAAATAGGGATACGTTAAACGAAATGTTGTCGACAAGTCTCTATTATGACGGGACTTCGATTCCGCGATTTGCGCATGGGTTCGTTGAGATGGAATACTGGGTGCCTACACTGATGCACGAGGGGAATTTGAAAGGATTCTCCAGTAAACTTGTCTTTGATCCCGAATCTAAATTTGGGATGGTGGTCATGACAAACCAGTCTTTTGAGGAAATTTATTATTATGGACTTATCAAAGAAATTTTTGGTGATAATGTCAATTCTAATAGAGTTACTTCGGAGGGGGGAGGGTATTTTCAACCCGCACGGCGGGCAGCCGCTAGATTTACTAATTTATTTACGTTTCTCGATATAACGAAATATACAAAAGCTGATTTAGCAAAGTCTTATAATGTTGTCGAGTATAATGGTATTATTGAGAAAATTTCAGTCACTCCTTACATTGATTATTTGCCTGTATCGAATGTAAAGGTGAACTTAATTAAGATATCTCTTATCCCTGTTGCACTAGCCATCATTTTCAGTTTAATTGCTTTGATCGGCTATTTAATCCGGATGCTTCTTAACAAGCTATATAAACGAGGGAATCCTAATACCAATTTTAATAAATATCATCTTGCAATTAACTTGGCTGGTGTGGCACTCCTTCTTAATCTTTTCATCCTACAGACGAAGTTGAGGTTTCCTAATTATCCTGGTTATTCTTCGATACGCATCAATTTAATGTTTAACCTACTATATGTGGTTCTAGCAGTGGCGTTTCTTGGCTTGCTTATGTACAAACTGCGGAAGAACAGTTACAGCAAAAAGCAAAAGGTGATGTACATCATGTCTGGCCTCTCGGCATTCATCTTGGCTGCTTTTGTTGTGGGATGGAATTTGTATGTTTAGAAGGGCAGAAGCTAAATATAGATATTTCAAACATTACAAAGGCTTGCGGATGACTCCTATATATAAGTGATATTAAGTGAGGTCAATTACAAAGACATAAAGACAGCAGTTCCTTATCGGGACCTGCTGTCTTTAAATTAGTTGGACAAGTATATAAACAAAGTCAAAGGTAACAACAAAAATGATCAGGGCTCTAGTTTAGATCCTTCACTGGCTTATTGCTACAGGTATTTGACAGAGGTAATAAATGAACGGTAAAATCCAGATATTCCCTGAATTCAGAAACTAAATATTTCTTTAGTAGGTGTGAGGTATTCTATGACGAGAATTATGGTTACGACAGAGCAACTTTTCGCAATTAGTAAACAGTTCTCTACAGCTTATACTACTCTTCAACACATGAATGAAAGTCTTCTACGAAGCATGACTGATATAGAAGCGAACTGGGATGGGAGTACTAGAGAAAGGTTCTACTATGATTTCAAGAAGTCACAGCTTGTTATGACTGAAGTTGTCACACTTATGAGTTCAATATCAACTGTGTTACATAACCATGGAGAACGATTTCTCCAAGCTGATCACGAGTCGGAAGGGCAAGTAGACATGAACTGTTTACCACCACCCCCACCGAATGCTTGTGGCCCACAGGAAGGTGTAGACGATCGTAATGCAGTTGAGAAGTCTGTAGATAGTTTAAAAGAGCTAGGACAAGCATTTATACAATCGGCAGACGACCGATATAAGAAGAGATATGATAGTGTAGGCGGATTTCTGGATTACTGGACATTTGGTATTCCGAGTGGACTCGTAAACGGGTATGTTGATCGAGCTGACAAAGCTTTTGAGTCGCCTCAAGACACACTGAACTGGTTGACATTTGGAGTCCATGGAACGATTAGAGAAGCCGTTTTACCTACAAATGCTTGGTCAAGTGAACATTGGGCAAGTATGCTTGGTACGGGTGGTATGGTATTAGGCGTCAGCTCTGTTTTCAAACCTAAGCTGCATATCGATACCCCTGTCAAATATGAGGGGGCAGTGGATTTTAGACAGATTTTAAGTGACGGACAACGCAATGAGCTTCCGCTGACGGATAACCAAAAGATTGAGATAAAGAGTTACTTGAACAAGCTTGATTTCCCCGAAGAAAATATCTTAATTGCACAACCTGGTTATTATGATACCTGGAATACAGGCATGATGTATAATCGCTTGGTCATCAATACGGATGTCTTACCAGCAGCAGCCCCGGGAGTAGGGACTTTGAGTGCGAATACACGCATTTCAATGAATGCTACACTAGCTCACGAGATTGTTGGGCACTATGAGGCTTCTATCGCAGGCAGATCGTTCCCACTTTATGATCTTCCTCCTGAAGTCATCAAAAGAAACTATGCTCTTGATGAGGCTCAGGCAAGTATCCGGGCAGCAAGGTTTGCTCCTGAACTCAATTCTACTGAACGGTATGCTTTATTGAGAGATGCGATGGTTAGACTTCGTAATGCCGATCTCAGAGTGCGAGATGTCAAAGGCGAGCTATTCATAGATCAGAGATAAGGAGGCCATATAATGGAAACTAAAATGCTGTTTGGCGTGGGGTTAGTCTTCGATACTCCGGAATTCGGAACCATCGTTATGGGGGCTAATGAAGAGTTGGATGAACTACTTCCTTCAACAATCAAAGAGATGATCGGTAAACAGATTATGATTAAAACAATGGATGGGGAAGAGCAGATATATGATGTTATTTCTTCTCAAATCAATCATTCGATTGTTGGTAAAAAGAATATCGGTATATGTTTAGGGAAAGGGATATCACCAGATGAAATAGTAGCTGGTTCAATGGTTTATTATTATTCATTAGAACAAATTGATTAGTAGTGTATCTCCGGTAAAGAATTAATAAGGCATCGGAAGGTCGCTTGTCTCCCTACGGGATGAGAAAGGCCTTCCTTTTTGTTTTGACATTTGACATTGAAAATACTCGACGTATTCAAAGTTCATTGGATCGTAGGGATATGAAGAAATGTGTATAAAATAATTTTCCCTTTTTCACCAAATTTTTCTTCGCATAAATCACCTCATAGGTTATCATATACGTAGTTCTGATATCAGTTAGGATTTATGATATTTACGAAGTACATAGATTAGATGTTAAGCGAAACTTCGAAAAAGAATATTATAAATACAAAAGTACAAATAACTTAAATGATAAACAATGGTGGCATGAAGAACCAACTAAGTGTATTCAGGATCGAAGAAGACACGGCAAATGTAGAATAAACGAAGTAAACTTTTAACTGAGACAAACTTACTATGCAAGTCAGGTCGACCAACAGATAACTTTAAGGATGATATTTAACATAGGCATAAGTATTTTAGAACAAGTAAGTGTTTAAAAATATCAATGATTCGGAGGCTATTATATGTATCGGGAAAATTATAATCCAATAAAGACGATGAATATTACAATGTCTGTGAGTGAAATTTTAAACCAATTACAAGAGAAAATCATAACTTTTGATGAGAATTTAGAGCGTAGCGTACGATGGACTGAATCCAAGCAAAGTTTGTTTCTCGATTCTTTAATGAATGATTATCCAGTGCCTAATTTATTTTTCTATGAAGAAGAATACAACAGATATACAATTATAGATGGTATTCAAAGATTAATTTCATTATATTATTTTGCATTTGATCATTACAATAAAAAAAATATGGTCACTTTTCAAAAACATACATTTAAAGAACTTAGTGAGCACGAGAAAAATAAATTTTTAATGGCAAGGATTCCAGTTACTATTGTAGCCTATATGGAAAACAGCCAAGACGTAATTACAGATATCTTTTATAGATTAAATATTGGTGGCGAAAGCTTAACTAGTCAAGAACTACGAAATCGTATGTTTGCTGGGGATATGCTGAAAGAAATTGAAATCCTTAGTGAACATTACCTATGGAAAAATCTCTATCGTGGCTCAAAAAATGATAGGTACAGAGATTACGAATTAATACTTAAATTCTTTACAGTTATGGATAAACATTTTAGACATATTACTACATACAAATCTAATGACGAAATAGATCATTTTTTACAAGATAATAGGTTTAATAATAATAAAGCTCAAAGTTACAGTCAACTATTTCTTAATACATTAGATTTTGTTGAAGGTCGTTTGGGCAGTGAAGTTTTGATACAAAACGGCAGGTTTAGTCTTGCTTTGTATGATGCATTTATTATACCGATTGGATTGCTTATTAGAGACGATATTAGAGTCGATAATTTGAATGAAAGTTTTAATAGATTAACTGAAATGGTTAGTAGAGGTGAAATGAAAGGGAGAAAAACAAGCCAAAGAATTAATATTGGTTATAAAATTCTTAGCGGTGATCTATATGAATTTTAATCATCCTGATATTGATTCATATTATAATAGTTTTCTTCGAGAGCTGATGAATATTGAGCAATTTACAATAAGAACTGCTAACGATGTGAAGATTCGATCAGTATTAAATACAGATGTGTATACAAAAGCAACAAGGTTTTTAGAAGGTTCTGTTAAGCACATAATTTATACTAGTGCAATGATAAGAGGAGATAATGACACCTTACTTCAAGAACTTGTATCAAGATTAAAATCACTCAATAACCCTAAATTTGATAAGATCAAAAACATAATAATGACGGAACTTAATTTTGACATTGAAGATGGTTTAAGATGTAATGCATTTTCTGGAAATGATAAAACTATGTTGGATGAAATTGTGAACAACAGACATAGAAACGTTCATGCTTCTGAAGATGTGTCAAAATGGTATAATTCCAACGCAAAAGACATTGAAAACTTTAAGATCGAATTCGAAGGTATGATAAAAATTTTATCATATATTGATGGAGTTCAATTTAATAGCACTCAGGGGAGTTTTATTCGAGTATTTCCGTAATATGCGCTTCATAATTTACAGGCTAATAAATAAGGAGGTCTTCGTCGTCAATAATAAAAAAAAATTAAGCGAAACGAAATTTCTGACAAGAAATATTTAAGACAGTGTAGAAACTGAGAATTGCTAAAGGGTTGACAAGATAGTTAGAGTAGACTCGGAATTTGAGTTGGCACTGAGATGAAGAGACAGACGATGCAATTCAGCAAAACGAGGTAAAGGGATGGGATAACTCAGGAAGTCCGAAGCAACGCTTAACATTATATTCATGCATCGGGCATAAGCCCTTGGTCCGGTAGAGGAATTTCGGGGAAGCAAATGCGGCCGGACAAGCCTGGCATTCGCCAGGCCTCATGAATACTGGAACGTTATATGCAATAAGTGCAGAATAAAAAAAGTAGGCAGGTGCAATGATGAAAGTTTTCATTAGTTACAGTCATGATGATAAAGAAATTGCTGCTTCAATTGGGAACATTTTAATGAATGCTGGTCATGATATTTGGATGGATATATGGAAAATAGATGTTGGAGATAACATTATAGAAAAAATTAATAAGGGTATAGAGGATGCAGATGCAATAATAATGATTTTAAGTAATAGTTCATTAAATTCTAAATGGGTATTTCGAGAGTTTTCTGCTATGGTCTTAGGTGACCTCTCAAGAGAAGATAGGAAGATTGTGCCGGTAGTAATTGACAACAGTAGTGTTCCAAGTTATTTGTCAAATTATAAGTATATAAATTTAACTAATAATTTTGATGAAGGAATGAGAGAACTACTTAGTGGGTTATCTGAGGAAAAGAAGAACAACCAATCTACAATCGATAATGATAAATTTTATGAGAAAGCTCAGACAGAAGATAAAAAAATATTAGCAAGATCATTATCTGAAGGAAGATTAACATTAGTTTGTGGAGCTGGAACATCAGTGAGTGCGGGGGTACCAACGTGGAACGTACTACTAAATAAATTATTGGAAGCAATGATGAAAAGGATTTCTAACAATCATAATATAAATATCAACTTTGAGAACACTAGTGATTTCAATGTTAAATATTCAAATCTAATTATTGGAAAATACCTGAAAAATAACTTGGGGAATGAATTTCAGGATGAAGTACGGAGAGCGTTATACTCGGGTGATATTACGTTAAATGATACAATTGATGCAATTACAAATTTAGCAAGACCTCAAAGAGATAAGCGACCACTGGATTCCATTATTACTTTTAATTTTGATTCTCTTATTGAAGAGAATTTGAATAATAATAATATCAAAAACAAACCAATATATTGTGAGGGTATTAAACATAAATCAGATGAAATACCCATCTATCATGTTCATGGATATCTCCCACGATTCGGAGACATTCCTCACGAGTCGAAAATAGTTTTTAGTGAGGATTCCTATCATAGTCAATTTATCGAACCATTCAGTTGGTCAAACCTTATACAACTTAACAAATTAAACCAGAACACTTGTCTATTTATTGGTTTAAGTTTGACTGACCCTAATATGAGACGATTGTTAGACGTTTCTATAAGAAAGAGTCCAGATAAATTACTTAATCACTACATAATCAAGAAACTACCAATTATCTATAATCATTCCAAAGAAGAAGTAGACACTCTTGCTTACTTCTTAGAAGAACAGGATGCAAAGGAATTAGGTCTGAACGTGATCTGGATAAAATCGTTTGAAGAGATACCTCATATTTTGAACGAAATTAATAATCAATAGGAATAAGGCTGAAAGTATCTCAAGGATGCACCTTACTTCATATAACATAATATTCACGTATCGAGCATACCCCCCTCGGTCCGGAAGAATTTCGGGGAAGCAGGAGCAGCCGGACACATCCGCCTTCGCGGACGTCGTGAATACGGAAACGTTATATGCAAGCTAAAAGAAGAAACAAAGATAAATATTTAATATTTACTTTAATGGGAGGAAAAAATGAATTTCTTGCAAATGAACTATTGTGAACATTGCGAAACAAAAGAGTGTGAGTTTCCAGAGGTATCATTATTTATGGAATGGCTTCAAACTAAAGAAGGAGTGAAATATGAACATCATGATTGTCCGGACAAGGTAATTAAAAATTTAGTTACAGCGGATTTCCAGTTCAAAAATACTGTTAGTAATGAATTACTGACAATTGAAGTTAAACAACTTCATCACGCTTTTTCTCAAAAGAAAGTTAAAGAGGAAAAAAACATTGCGCTTTCAAAAGGCAGGGATTTAATAAACGGAGCTTTTGAACAAGTGACAAATATTATAGATCGAAAACTTTATGATTATATCAAAGATAACTTTATTGTACATATGCCAATGGCTATAGTTAGTGAAAAAGAATCACAAAAAATAGGTGAGGAATTATTGAGTTTTTTTCGAACTGAAAATTTAAATTTGTATAACGGTAACTTCATCTACGAGAAAAAAAGAAATAAAGAAATTAAAAGAATAGAAATTAAATTTCAACCTCTTACAGATGAAATAAGGCAGCTGGGAGGCAAAGGTATATATCAATTATTTCCTGTAGATCCAAATGAGATGGCAGGAATAAGTTTTTCTGAAATCTGGGAGACTACTTGGGATGTCAGTCATCTTACAAAGAAAGTGATTAAAAATCTAATTAAATCTAACAACAGTTTTATAGAGATAAATGAAAATAGAATTATGTTACAAGTGATAGTATTTAAATACGGACTGGATCTTAATTTAATGAATATTGATTATTTTAATCATTTTATTTTTGTTTTAAAAGAAGAAATGAATAAGCATAAATCAGAGTTTAAAAAACATGAATTTAATTTTGACAATGCTTATATTTGTCTCTTAGTTGATGGAGTTGATAACACCAAAAATTTTGAAGTATTAGATATCACAAAGCTTTTATGAGATTCATTATCTTGATAAAAGCTTGGATATACGCTTGACCAAAATTATTCCTGGAAAAAGTGATTAAAGTTAAAAGGATTTCAAAGATAATTAGGCAGCATATAACAATATACTCACTCTGTGGACATTCGTCCTTGGTCAGGCATTCGCCGGACACTCAGCGTGCGCTGAGTCGTGAATACAGGAAGGTTAGACGAAAGTTCTGTAATATATTATTTACAAGACCTAAATTCAAATTAATTGGGAGGGCTTGATTTGTCTAAGAATTTTTCAAAAGAAGAACTTATCAATATGGATGTAAATACATTCAAGTCACAATTAGGTGAGCATCTTTACACAGATTACATTCAATACCTTATTAGAAAACACAAGAAACCACAAATTGGAGAACTTTCTTCTTACTATTTGGACCTATTCTCAGATGATCATGAGAAATGTAGACAATCAATAGGACATGAAATTGAATCAATCGGGACAGAATTCTGGAGATTAAAAGCAAAGGATGTTTTTGATTTAGTAGGTTCAAGATTTAATACTTGGGATGAGGCTGTTACTGATTCGCAAATAATAGATATGTTTCAGAATATATCTTTTTTATATGCAGCGAGTTGTTATATAAATAAGAATTTTAGTAAGTCTATTGGTGTAAAGATTGGAATATTTTCATAGCGAATTTAAATTTATTTATGTATCTCGATGAGGTCAGAACCTTCGTCTAACAACATATTCGCGTTGTGGGCCATGCGGCTCTTGATCTGCCAGAAGTATTTTATGTGTAATTGATAAAAGAATATGAGAGGACAAATGAAATGGAACAAGAAATGTTGCTTAGAAGAAATACTTTATATAATAAATATGAATCATTGAAAAGTTATTTTGATACCTCTGTTGGAAATATAAATCTAGATGATGATATTGAGCACGAATATAACTATTTTGATTATAAAAAGAAAAATGTCGACATACCTCAGTATATTCTATGTTCTTTATTTGTAACTTGGTTTTCATTCATAGAAGTAGAAATTCGTAATATAGTAATGTATTCATTAGATAATAAAAAAACCGACATTGAACAGTTTAGATATTGTGGTTTAGATCATATAAGAAAATTCTTTGTTAAAAATGATGTAGAAGTTGATAGTTCTTTGTGGGTTAAAATGAATATTCTAAAAGATATTCGCAACAGAATAGTACATGAAGGTCCATTTTTCAATGTTTTCAGTCAACGAATTTCAGAGGAATGCAAAGAATATATTGAGTCTAATAAATTGTATAGAAGCGAATCTAAATCTATTTTTCAAGCAAACTCTGAATTTATAGAAGAGGTTTTAATATTTGGAAATGAATTTTTAGAGAGCAATATTAAAGACTTAAGTAAGTTAATTCAAGATGGTATCAACTACACATAACATAATATTCACGCTACGGGTATACGCCCTGGGTCCGACATTTGTCGGACACCCAGCATACACTGGGTGAATACAGGAACGTTATAAGAAATCCTCCGAAGCGTTGAAGCATTAATAATAAATGTTTAAAGAAGGTGCTAATCTTGCTATTACCACACTATGGTATTGATCAAGAAGTGAGGAAAGTTCCATTGATGATCGAAAAAGCGCTCAATCAATTAAGAAGCCATAATTATTCTATTCACAGTAATTGTAGATTTGAAGAATATAAAAAAAGAACTTTCAATAATTATATCAATGCTATAGCTTCTAAAAACTATGAGATGATCAATGAAAATTATAAAAATGTACTACAAGGGTATAAAGACTACTGGGAATTAATAACGATTGCAAATTCGAAAAATGTTTTATCATGTACAGACAAAACTGTACGAAGTGAAATTCAATCCATATTTAGTGGAGGGATTATTGAAAATAATAAAGATACCAAACCATGGAATTATCAATTTCAATATTACCTAAGTTCAATATTTGAAAGGTCTGGGCTTCAAGTGAAACTTGAGGAACCAGACTTCACATTTAATTTCAAAGCAAAAAAATATGCAGTAGCTGCTAAAAGATTAAATGGGCGAGGAAGTATTGAACAAAACATAAAAGAAGCAGAAGCTCAGATAAAAAAGACTAATCACTACGGATTTATTGCACTTTCGCTTGATAAAATCTATAAAAATATGAACACAGTAGAAACTTTTGATCATGCAGATAAGTCAGTGAGAACTGCCAACGAATTAATCCAAATAATTATTAAAGAGCAGATACATTGGAAACAGTTTAGGGACCGATCTAGTCAAGTGCTCGGAATAATTGCACATATAGGATTTCCGTTTTTATTAAAATCAGATAAACCCATATTTGAATTAGGCTATACAGCATACACAATGTTTTTACCAATAAGAGAAGCAGATTCTTCAGAGTGGAATGAAGTCATTGCAATAAATAATGCCCTTCAGAAATTCAATATACAAATTACTTGATCGTTTATCACGGAAGTTGAGGACATCTTATAACATAATATTCACGCTGCGGACACTCGTCCTTGGTCCGGCATTAGCCGGACACCCAGCATGCGCTGAGTCATGAATGCAGGAACGTTATATGATAGAAATGATGGACAACAAATAGAATAAAAGAAAAATACAAGAAAGCAGATAAGAACACTTGTACGCAGATGTCAATACAGGTAAAATACAGATACAATTGAATCTTGGGTGGGTATGGTTTTCCTTCGAAGGGAGGTGAAAGATGCAATGACTCTGAAAGAGAAAGTAAAAACCCACCCCAAGGTTGATAGCCGAAGGTGGGTTTTTGTCCTGATTTGACTTAAGAAGGGATAGACCATTCAAGCCAATTGTACTGACCAAGTGTTCGCTGCACTCGGTTTTTATTTAAGAATATGATAACACGTCGAAAAAGTTGACATCAAAATAAAATGAGTAATGAAAAAAAGCAGGTTAGTAAGCAAGCTCGAACAAGAATCATCATCATATAACAACATATTCAAGCTACGACTCCTTCGGAGCCTGGGTATGCGGGATGTATTTCGAAGAGCATATCAACAGAAAACCCTTTCGGGGTTAATGAATACACAAATGTTAGGTGAAATACAATTAGCAGAGACGGAGGCAATATGGATAAATTAACTATTGCAAAGTATAAAAATGGATACATAAAAATTTCAGATTACAATAGATCAATACATAAACAAGGAGAGATTTTTTGTCCATTCTGTGAACCTTCTTTAGAAGTAACTGGAGTGCAAAATGAATTTTTTAGAGCATTACCAGGTAGAGGTGGACATAGTTGCAAGAGAACAACAGTGGAATATTTTAATACTGAATGGGAAGGACAAAAATTAATTGAAACACTTAGCGGCAATGAGGGAGAAATCAAAATTATTATTGATCTTAATACTTTAAGAAGACAGGGGGATAGATTTAGTAATAAAAAAATAGTTAAGCCTAACGAAAATACATCGGCTAAAGAAGTTGAAAAGTACAATAAATATACAACTTATAAAAAAATATTTAGAGATATTATAAGAACAGTTTCGCAAATGAAAAATCTTCTTGAAAAAAATGCAATTGATGAATTAGGTAAAATCAAATTTAAATACAAAACAGGAAACGAAGAATTAGGGATTAATGAAGTAGTTATTCTAGCAGATGAGCTTAATAAGAGTCTGCATTCCAAGGAAAGATTCGTCATATATATTGTTCAAAGCATTAAAGTCAGCAAAGGGAAAATCTATATAAACTCTTATGAAATCGGTGGGAAGAGTATTACAACTTCCTTTATATATCCAGCCAAAAAGAATGAAACAAACATCAAAAAAGACGACATGATCATAGCTTTCGGAAAGATTAGTTATTACGAGCCTACAGATCAGTATTATTTAAATACACTTAGTGATTTAAATGTAAGTGTAATCAAAGATGAAGATTTGCTTTTAAGATTTAGTAGTAAAGAGATTAAAGAGAAAAAAATAGTAAATAGTAAGAAAGAAAGTACTAAAAATAATGTAAACAGTTTAGCTAAGTCTTCTACTGATATAAAAAGTGAGCGTGATATTATATCAATTAATATTCCAGAAACGAAAAAAACAATGAAAAATAAAGAAGATTCCTCTCCACCTATAGAAGTTACAAAACAGCTTTTAAAACAAATGGAACCAGTCAACGAAATAGGAGGTTTTAAGAAATTAATCAAAAAATTTAGCGATTATTTTAAGCGTGCCTAATTGGATTGAATTTTTTACAAAATATTCACGCTGCGCACATTCGTTCTTAGTTCGGCTTGGTTGGGGATCGCCGGACACCCAGCATACACTGGGTCGTGAATACAGAGACGTTAGGTGAGATTAGATTTCTAATCCATGTTAAGAGGTGATAGTTTTGATAAATATAGAATTAGACTATTTTGCTATAAAATGTGCTAATGGCCACCTTAATGAATGTACAAATGATGTATGCAAGGAATGTGGTATATCACTTGAGGATCAACGACAATCTGTTGATCCGTATGTAGAATCTCGCAAATTATTATTGGACAATGTATTATCATGCATTGAAAATAGGGAATTGGAATATAAAGAGTTAAAAAAAGCTATTAGAAAGGGTATAAGAACTAAGAATTGCTATGAGAATGAAATGGAAAAAGTTTCGGAGTATATTAGTATACTAAGTAACGAATTAAGGTTTGACATTTTCTACTCAATAAATATGACACAGGAGGGTATTAAGTTAGTTGAAACTAATCAAATTATTAATGACATAAACACATTTTTGATTAAATTATATGTTCTATTAGGTGAGGTCACTTTATTTGAGCCTACTAAAGTTTTTAGAAATATTCACAAAAGGCTTCTTCTTACGGTTATTGCCTATAAGGAATCCATCGTTGAACTAATCATGTCAACTATTGCCTTGAACATTGACGATGCTATGAAATTGAAAGACACTTCACAGGTAAAGTTGGATAATTCAGCGCAAGAATTAAAAATACTTTCAAGTATATTTGGTGCTCGCAATATCGAAAATGTAACTGATTTGTTTCAGAATGGTGAATTAAATCACTCTGCTATATTAGGAATGGTATGGCAAACCTCCAATGAAGGAACGATTGAAGAGAAAATTAGTGATGTGTGCGAGCAAACAAGTTACTATTTTCGATCAATTTTATCTAGAGATAAAGAACACTATTCAAATGATGATCTATTAAAACTATCTATCTACAAGTATGTTGGTACTATAGCTTTTGATGATGAAAGTTTCTTTAGGAAGGTAAGTATCGCATACAAAACTTATGAGAAAGCCTTTGAAAAGAATAATAGCTTAGTTTGTGAGTTTCTTAGCCGATATACTGCAAAATACAAGTATATGTTTAAAAAGTTAAGTGACCTTTCAATAGCTATTGGATTTGTTTTTGGTCATAATCCTTCTAGTCATGTTCTTATGACAAATGGACTGAAATGGTATAAAGATCTATGTGAGGGGATATATCGTGATTCTATGATTTTTTTGTTATTGGCAAGTTGCGTAGATAGGGAAAAGAGTTTTGATATCGATGAATTAATTGAATGGACCGGATTTGGTGATATTTGTGGTCAGTTTGCATCACTAACAAATTATAAGCTTAACTACTTTGTTGAAGGTGTAGATAGTATCATACGTCATTCTGAAGCGCATGTAGATTATGATATAGATATAGACAATCAAAGGGTAATACTAAGGAATAGACAAAAGAAAACCAAAACTATCTCCACTAAAGAGTATAGTTTTGATAATTTCTTCGACCAAATCAATCTACTATCTGAGACAGTGTATTCTTCGATTGCAGCATTTACGGTTTTTCTAATTAACAATAAGTATCGAATTGATAATGTAGATTCCTATTTAGCAGAAGATGAAGTGACAAACAAATCACTTGAAGCATACGCTGTATTAGGCTTATTTGGTATCGTAATAGACCAAGAGAGTGAAAATGACAGCGCAATGGAGTTATCTGGTATGTATATTGGAGAAGTTGAACAGTTCTCGTTCGAATCGATTCTAGCGATTTTTGCACCATTAGTTCAGGCAAAACCTCATTTAACCGATGTTAAACTTGAATTGAGTGATCAAGAAGGTGAAAAATTTGGGCATATTAAAGTCAGAACGGACTATATTCTAAACTCAATGAATGAGAACGGAATCAAAAAAAAATGTTGGATATTACTGTATATGTACACTACCAAAATTCAAAGCAGATATGAGTCTTGTCAAGTAGAGAAGAAGAACGATGATAGATTCTTATCAGGTATTCTTCAGTTCATATTTCCTATCTTCGAAGAAATTAATAATGAGAAAAAAAGAATTATTCGAACTGGGAAAGTTTATACTGCTCAATTTGTAGAGGCAATTGATCAAATAAAATATGTTGAAATGATTACAGGTGAATATTTGGAGTATTCGAGTGAACCAAGGTTATTTCGTCATGTAATTCAAATTCTCAAAAATATTTATACAGCTATATATATAATTATAGAGCACGATTCTAACCCCAGTATTAACTTAGATGTAGAATTCAAGAAAATATCGAAAGAAATGATGAATGTAGCACACACTACTGAATACTTATCAGGAGAAATAAGTGAAATGGAACTTTTCTTTAATTATTCAGAAGAAGGTAAGCAATTGTACAAAAACGTTACGCTTAATTCACCTTGCCCTTGTGGAAGCGGGAAAAAATACAAAAAATGTTGTAAGAATCATAAACTAACGAGTCAGAACATCACATAACACAGCAGCATCCTATGAAATAGTTTCTTGAGCAGAGACATTTCTCTCTTTTTTCGCTGAAGCTTTAAAAAGAAGTAACGCCATGATGGCCTTAGAGAAATGAAATTAGGTGATGGAAATAAACCATGAAGTGTTGAAGGCTTATGCTGAGGCTGAAGATCTTAAGGAGTACTCCATAACCAAAAAGTTCAGACCAACGATGAGAATATCAAATAGATATTATGGCTAAAGTCATGGCCTTATCTGTAAGTTTTAAAGCTATTATCGAATGCAAGCGTTAAACAAGACCTGTAGAACGTGAAAAATCGTGGTTTTAGCGGATAAGGTACGAAGTTTTTACACCGAAGGTTTATATCGGTGTTTTTTATTTTTAATTCGATTTCCGCATTAAAGCAATCACGGTTTATCTTACAATTTGGATTAGACAAAAGTATTAGTATACAACATCGGATATAGATAATCGCATTAAAATTGACTGCTCACGTCTAGTCTTAACAAGACTTGGCGTAGTTTAGACCCATCAGAGAGGTGGATTTATGAGCCGGTTGCTTGACTTATTGGAAGAGGAACGGCGCAAGCTTAATCAGCTTGGTGAGGCATCCTTGAAGCAAGCGATTCCGTTGTGGGACAACCCCGAAGTGCAAGAACAGAGCCGAAGGGTGGACGAACTGGTGGCCCGAGTGGGTGAAATGAAGGCGAGACGTAACCGAGTTGTACGATGATGAATGAGGTACATAACGTGTAGGGGAGGAGAAGACTTGGAACTTCCACCATGGTTGCAACAAGCGATCCAGGCAAGGCTAGATGAAGTATCTGCCCGAATCGAGCATGACCCTGAGTTGAGTCGTGTACGTGAGGAAAAGGACGAAGCGTTCGAAGGATTGTTTGCTGGCAAGGATATCGAGCAAACACCTGAATATGCTGAGTGGGAAAGCCGATACATTGTCAGTAAAGGAATAGAGAATGAGCGGTTGTATATGCAAGGGCTGAAGGATGGGATTCAGCTTACAGTATCCTTACTGGGCCAGTCGATGCTAGAGGATAGCAATACAAAGGCTCCTCAACCCTCTAACGCGAACCCATAAGACAATGGAAGCGACCTCAATCTCTACCTAAAAAACAGCCGAAGCGTGTAACTATCGCTTCGGCTGTTTTTATAATCTCTACTTTTCCAAAAACCAAATCTTACTTCGCACTTACTGACTTAAACCAATCATTCACTTCTTGCGTGATCTGATCTCCGCCATTGGATTTCCAGTTGGCGACGAATTGGTCAAAGGCATCAATTGGCAAATTGCCGTAGATGATTTTGTTGAAGGTTTCCATCTCGGACTGGCGGAGCAGGTTCCATTTGGATACCATGGTTGGTGTTGCAGCGCCAGTGAAATAGTTTTGTTTACGGATGTCGATCTGGGACATAACCACTTTACCTGCATACCAGTTTTCCGGTTTACGGAATTCGGCCATTTGTTTCTCGTAAGGTGTTTCAGGCTTCTCGCCGTTGGCCAGCTTCACGAGTGTTTTCATGTACAGATCCGGGATACGTGCTGGGCCGGTCAGGAAAGGGAATTCGTTGGAGAAGTCTTTGATCTTCTCTTTGTCACTGGTCGGTTGTCCGTCAATGATATCCCAGTCGTAACCTTTGGCGAAGCCGTATTCATACTCACTGCCCGCTTTCGGGTTAGCTAGGTTATCGAGCAAGTAGTTGTAGTACAGGAAGATGGCTTCTGGATGCTTCGCATCCTTGTTGATCATGATACTTGCGTTGACACCAGAGTTCTGCCACTTCGTACCGATCTTGCCATCTGGGCCAGCTGGAACGGGGTAAGCTTTATACTTAGAGCCAGGTACGTTCTTCAGCAGGTCAGGTGCAGGCCAGTCCGGTACCCAGTTTGCGCCAGGCAGAATGCCCGCTTTGCCAGCTGTCCAGCTTTCAGCGGATTTGCCTTCGTCCCACAGAGCGGAGTCAGCGTGGATATAACCTTTATCCATCCATTCAGCCAGCTTGGCAAGGGCTTGTTTGGCACCCGGGTTAACGGAGCCGTACTCGAGGTTGCCGTTTGCGTCTTTGTTCCATTGCTCCTCGATTGTGCCGTATGCACCGAACAACCAGTCGAGCTGACCCATCCAGGTGTTGGTGTTATTTTTCAGCGAGATCGCCAGCGGGAATACTTTGTCTGGAGACAGACCGTCCGGGTTCTCGTTTTTGAATTTGTCCATGATGTTCTCAAGGTCAGCGATGGTTTTCGGAGCTTCCAGGTTCAGCTTCTCCATCCAGTCCTCGCGGAGCCAGAGCAGTGTATCGTCGTTATCGGTGTACTCCATGATCGGCATGTTGTATTTCTTGCCGTCCTTGGTGAACGGATACCACAGTTCAGGATGTGCTGCTGCGTGATCTTTCAGAGTCTGACTCGCGTACTTGTCGAACAACTCATCGATGGCGATGAATTGACCGGAGTCGATCAGCTGATTGGTCAGTACCGCATTGGTGGGTACGGATACAAAATCAGGCAGCTTCTCGCCAGAGGCGATAGCCAGTTGCAGCTTTTGTCTGTATTGATCGTCATTGGCCGGATACCAAGTATCTTTATGCTTCATACCCAGCGTTTCAAGCATCCAGCGATCGTGCACGTTATTTTCTTTGGTATCTCCTTGCACGTATTTCTTCGGCATTAATACCGAACTGAACTCGATGGGTGGGTCGTATTTTCCTTTAGCAAAAGCAGCTTCTGCTTCCGCTGAGCCGACTGTTCCCGGCGTATTATCGCTACCATTGTCACTGGCTGTCTCGCCACTGCCGCACGCAGTGATCGTGATGAGCGCGATAACCATGAGCAGTGACCACCATGTTTTGAATTTGATCATTGTTCAATCCCCCTACGGTGTATGATCTTTACAATGTAACTGTACCAATTTGGGCGGGAGGGCATCTATATGAGTTTGTTAGTTTCCATAGGACTCTATTAGTGAATGTTCCAATGAATGTTCAAATGAAGTTCAAAAAATTCGGTTTTCAGTACCGAGAAGATGGGATAAAGCTAGAAATGGAGTAGCGGAGCGTAGGAAAACTACGTGAGCAACTACAATGTTTCCAAAGGAAACATACTTCGTAAGCCCCCGCTTATTTCGGCTGAATTCCATATTCGATGCTGATGATGCCGTGAGGCATCCTTCGTAATCAAAAGCGGATTTTTTGAACAACCTCTAAGATGTTATTTATGCTGGTCTCTGTATTCCTGCGGCGTAACGCCGAACTGACGCTTGAACACTTTGATAAAATAAGCCGGGTCCATATAACCAATCTCCATGCTGATTTCATACACTTTTTTGGTGGTCGTGACCAGCTTGTGGCAGGCCCGATCCATGCGCAGGTGCGAGATATAATCACTGATGCCTTCGCCCGTTTCGATCTTGTAGATTTTGGACAAATGGGTCGGGTGCAGATTAACATGGTCGGCCAGTACACGCAAAGACACATCCAGATGCAGGTTCTTATCCGTAAAATCCTGAATCTTCTTCACATACTCGGAACGGATGTCCTTGATCTCGTTGGACGTGCCTTCCTTGAGTTTGCCGAGCACGCTGAGCGACCATTTCCGTAATTTGCTGATGGTAGCGAAAACTTCCCCACTTTGCAAATCCTCGACATCATTGCCCATTAAAGTGGTCAGAGTGAGCTTGTTCCGATGGGCGATGTTGGTGAACGAAGCCGTGATAAGAAAACCTGCCTCCATGCAGTGCTCCCAGGATTCGGACCATTTTTCATCCAACTCCGCGCAGACCGCGAGGATTTTCTCTTCCGCGGCATCCCACTGTCCGCTCTCTAGCAAACTAATGAAGGTGGGCGGGGTGTACAGTACGTCCAAGGGACCTTGTGCCGCAGGTGTCTCGACATCACTGACACGCATGACAAATTCGCGCTCGTCTCCGACGATCTGCCGGAAATAGGCTGAAGCCTGACGGAAACGATCGTAAAGCTGATCCGGAAAGGTGAACCACTCGGTGATAACGATGGAGAGGGAGCCTTTCAGAAATTGTTTTACTTTGGATTGAAGCTGAATGGACAGCTTCTCCAGAATGGTTTCTTTGCCAATATCGCCTTTCCGTTCTTTCAACTGAAGTAAAAACACCAGATATCCGTGCTCCTCCTTCACGCCCCACACTTCCATAAACTCACCCATAATCTCTTCCGCCATATTGATGATCGCATATTCGATCAGGGTCTGATCATTGCTGTCATAGTGTCCGAATTCTTCTTCCAGCCGTACCAGCATTAAAGCAGCATCCCCGGTATGAAAGGGGAGATTGTAATTGGCGAGCTTCCGATCCCATTCGGCAGCGGCGATTCGTTGTCCCTGCAACGCCCCTAGAAGCAGTCGTCCTCGCAAATGGGGGAGATTCTCTCGCAACGTAAACTGTGTTCGTGTCAGTGAACTGACAAGTTCCCATTCGTTGTTCAATTGATCGATGGCCTTTTGCACAGCACCCATTAATTCATCGTCGGTCGGGGGCTTCAACAGATAATCTACGGCTTCGAATTGGATGGCTTTTTTGGCGTAATCAAATTCGGAATAACCTGATAACAGAATACATTTTATTTTTTTGTCCCGGATGCGGATGCGTTCGATCAGTTCAATACCTGTCATTTCAGGCATCTGAATGTCTGAGATCACGATATCGATGGGGTGGGTGTCAATCATTTGAAGTGCTTCGTGTGCCGAGTATGCTTTATGAACATGTTCGATCCCCAGTGTGTGCCAGGGCTTGGTCATGGACAGGTTATCGACCCAGTGTGCTTCATCGTCTACGATCATCATGTGCATTATAATGTCTCCCTTGGTGGTTGGTATATAAGGCCAATAATTAAAATCAAAGGATACGTGAAGTGAACAAAATCGCTACGGATTTGAAGGGTTCTTTCGATCGCTGTTCAAGCCCCATTTTCTGAATTGAAAGATTGGATGGTTAAAATGGTGCTTGAAAGGCGAACGCTTCGCTTCTCCAGAATCCCTTCAATCCTTCGCTTGAGTTCACGTAAATTCTAATCATTTATTTTAAACAAGGCCTTATATAAATGTTCGTGTAAATGGTTCGTTCAAAATCAAATAGTCAACTTATCGTTAATAACGTATCAATTTGTATCGGTATTTCCTTTATCGGAATTTGTGTCCTCTTTTGGTATCTCCCAGATGATTTCGGTTCGGAATCCGCCTAGTGGGGATGGGCCGAATAGGAGGTAGGAGTGACTGCCGAACAGGTGCGTGATTCGTTGGTGCGTATTCCAAAGGCCGCAGCCCATTTCTTCTTGTAAAGGTTCCTGCATCTTCAGGTTCAATGCCTCGTACTGTTCCGGGCTTAAGCCGGGACCATCGTCGTCGATGTATATTCTGCCAAAACCATTCAAGCGCTCCCCGGTAATTCGAATTTCCCCGGATGAATAGGACTTCGCCACACCATGTATGACGGAATTCTCCACCATCGGCTGAAGCATTAATCGTGGTACCGACTGGGCAAGCATATCCTCAGGGATATCAATGTGATACTCAATACGACCATTACGCAGCTTCTGGATATCCAGATAGTTGATCAGCAGCTTGATCTCTTCTTGTAGCGACGACGTCTCCCGTTCCATACGGGTGGTATAGCGATAATAGGCACTAAGGTTATGCGCCATGGAGACCACGGCTTGCTCGTCCTTCATCTGAGCCATGTTGATGATATAGCCAAGACAATTATATAGGAAATGCGGATTGATCTGCGCTTGTAATTGCTTCAGCGTAGCTTCCCTGGCTCTAATTTTCTCATGGAATACATTCTCGATCAGATCCTGAATCTGATGGGACATATCGTTGAACCGGCGGAACAGGAATGAGAACTCATTCTGGTTTTTGCTATGCAGTCGGACAGAATAATCCCCTTGCTCTACGCGGCGTAAGCCCTTGATCAGCTGTTTAATCGGATACTGGACATTCCGGTACAGCAGGATTGAAGCAGAGATGCCTACCACCAGCAATAAAATCATACAGGTGTAGAACAGATTCTGACTCAGCGAGATGGGTTTCAGAATCTGATACAGCGGGATGACGTCAACCAGATGCCAATCCAGATAGGTAGACTTCACGGAGCTAACCAGATATTTCTTTCCGTTCAGTTCGACCACGTCCTGTGTGGTATCCTCTGGCGAGTGTGTATCCAGATACTGAGTAAGTGCTGCGGATAACTGCTTGTCCGCGCTGCGATTGAGAATGGGGGCATTTCCTTTGTGATATAAGAAAGGATCGCCTTGTCCGCCTGCTTTATACGTATCCAGCATATTCTGAATATTCTCATAGCTGAAGCTGGCTTCAATCACCAGATTGCTTCCAGTGAGCATTCCTGGTTGGGCCAAGGAATCGGTATAAAACCAATAGAAGGAATTTAGTTCGTCCTGTGATGCGGCTCCCTGGTCCCCATAGGTCCATCGTCCACTCATATTTTTTTTCAAATACGCCTCATCATATCCTGTCGTTTGGTTGTAGTTGGCTATGACATCCTTATTCTGCTGTGAATACACCGCATATCGAGTAGGCCATATATCCGTAACGCCGGTTTGCAGCGTCATCTTCTCTTGTATCACATAACGGGTCTGCATCCGGTCATATCGATCATCCCACATGTTAAGGCCGTTGAATGCTCTGACATTGGGATCTCGGGAGAGAATCAGGCTGAAATCCATCATCTGATTGATGCGGGAGTCGATCTGACTGGACAGAAATGTGAGCTGTTTGGTGTTGGAGATCTGCAGTTCTTTGCTGACGACATCATAGGTGACGTTATTCGAGTAGGTGTACATGATCAGAATGGGGATGAACAAGACCACAATTAACAAGTTTATTTTGGCAAAAAGACTGAATCGGGATCTGGTAGTACCTTGAAAAGGCATTAAGCGCTTCCATATATGCATGAAAAGTCTCCTTCTAATTCGTGTGTAAACAACCTCTTCCGATGATACCCTAACAAAACACTATCAAGCCTAACAATGTTATATAGTCAGACCTCAGAACGGCTTGATACTATTTATATCAGAGAACCCGATCACACACAAAAACTTTTTTTGGGAACAGGAGAAGCGCTATGGAGGCTAAATTGGAGGGTAAGCGGATCCCGCAGGCAAACGTTGGGAACAAGCTGGATAAAAAGAGAAAAAAACGCTACAAACAGCCATGGATTCTGCACTTCATGGTGTTGCCGGCGGCTATTATGGTCTTTATATTTTCATACATTCCGATGTCCGGGATTTTGATGGCATTTCAAGATTATAAACCTGCACTTGGATTTTTTAATTCCGAATGGGTAGGACTGAAGCACTTCAGGTATATGTGGGAAAATGATTATTTCCTGCAAATTACGTGGAACACGCTATTTTTTGCCTGTACGAAGATCGTCATGAACTTGATCATTCCGTTTGTATTCGCCTTATTGCTTAACGAGGTACGGAAGATGGCACTGAAAAGAACAATTCAAACACTCGTGTATCTTCCTCACTTTCTGTCTTGGGTTACGTTGTCAGGCATCCTGATCGACATTCTGGCTCAGACGGGTATTGTCAATCAGTTCCTGGTTTCGGTATTCGGCATCAAACCGATCTTCTTCCTGGGGGATGGCAGCTGGTTCCGATTCACAATTATTGCGAGTGATGTCTGGAAAGAGTTTGGATTCAACACAATCATCTTCCTCGCGGCACTGTCTGGCATTAACCCTGCACTTTATGAAGCAGCTGAAGTAGATGGGGCAGGACGCTGGAAGCAAACGATGTATATTACCATCCCGGCACTGATTCCCATTGGGATTGTAATCGCAACACTGGCACTGGGTAATGTACTCAACGCCAACTTTGACCAAATCTTTAACTTATATAGTCCGTTAATTTACCAACAAGGTGATATTATCGATACGTTTGTGTATAGAGAAGGTCTGTTAAGTGGGCAGTTCAGTTTCGCTACCGCTGTGAATCTGTTCAAGTCGGTCATCAGCCTGATCCTGATTGTGATCTCGTACCGACTGGCTTACCGATTCGCCGGATATCGAATTTTCTAGAAAGGATGACAAACGAATGTACCATAAAACGATGCCTTACCGCATATTCAGCATATTCAACAATGTGTTCCTGACCATCCTTTCACTGCTCTGCTTGCTGCCTTTGTATCACTTGCTCATGGTATCACTTAGCGCATCCGCACCTGCAAATGCTGGTCTCGTCACGTTCTGGCCAATTGGATTCACACTGGAGGCGTATGCGAAGACATTTGCCAATACAAACTTCCTCTCCTCCTTATGGGTATCTGTGGAGCGGACGGTACTCGGTACTGGACTTGCGTTAATTGTTAATACGCTTGCAGCCTATGCGCTTTCCAAAGAGACGCGGGTGTTCCGCGCACGTAACATCTATCTGTGGTATTTTGTCATCACGATGCTGTTCAGCGGTGGCCTCATTCCGGGATATATCCTGATTCTGAAGCTGGGACTGATGAACACATTGCTGGCCTTGATCCTGCCGGGATTGGTTGCGGTGTTTAACATCATTCTGCTGCTGAACTTCTTCCGTACCGTTCCCAAAGATTTGGAGGAAGCTGCATTTATCGATGGTGCAGGTCACTTGCAGACGTTTATTAAAATCTATCTGCCTGTCTCCGTACCCGTTATTGCAACGGTTTCTCTCTTTATGATGGTTGGACATTGGAACGCATATTTTGACGGGATTATCTACATCCGTGATGCGGAGAAGCTGCCACTCGCGACATTCATGCAGACGATCATCGTGCAGGCCGATATGTCGAAGCTTGATCCGGAAGCGGTGAAGAACCTGTCCCAACGGACCATTCGGGCTTCGCAGATCTTTATCAGCGCGCTGCCGATCCTGCTTGTGTATCCGTTCCTGCAACGTTATTTTGTAACGGGGATTGTGGTTGGTGCTGTTAAGGAGTAGTTGAATGTAGGGGTTAGAATAGGGTTTGAAAAAGAAGTCACTGAACTGGGGAAGGCCAGGGAGGTGGCTTCTTTTTGGTGTATGGAAAAAGAACGTTGCACATATGTAGTGTATTACCTTTATTTCAATAAAATGGTACGATAAGAAAAATGAAATGCAAGTATATCCTGATTATTCCTATCGAGGAGTTGTACATAGTGAAAAAGATGATGATGTTTACACTTGCTGTAACGTTATTAAGCTGCTCCATGGCTCATACCGTTTCAAGTGCACCTAAGAAAATCAGCGTGATTTTTAATGAAAAGGAACTCCAAACACAGGCAGGAGCCGAAGCAAAAATGATAGACGGCCGAGTATATATCCCGGCTAATATCCTTCGAGGTGCAAGATTCTCGGTGGAGTATAAAAACTCAACGCTTCATCTGGTTAATAGCTATTTTCTGTACACCAGAAATTTGATGGAGATGCATGTGTTTAATCATGTCTTTACAACGCGATTCAACAAGGTGGATCAGGAAGTGGTTCACATTTTGGGCAATGTGCTGCTGGAAGAGCCGGTAGATTTCTCGAAATTACACGAGTTCATAGCGGAAGCTGAATCAAATGCGGGAATCCGACCGGAGAACTTTACTCCCGTGCTAGACTATAATTCCTTTGATTTTGGATCTGCGAGACGAAGTGTAGAAGCATACAAAAAAGCAAGTCGAGAGTTAATCGCTTATGTCGATACTGGAGACAAAGAGAGGTTGAAGTCGTTTTACGAAGAGAGAAAACAGGCACTTGAGTACTATGATTCTTACACGAATGTGTATGATCTTATTTTTAAAGCGAGTTTTACGAGTGCAGTGAGATAGAGAAGAAAATAGTAATGATGATTAGTGCAGGAGGGAATTCAAAATGGAATTTAGAAGAATAACTTGGGATAATTTTATCGAATGTATTGAACTTAAAGTTACTCCAGACCAACAAAGATTCATATCCTCGAACCAACATGCACTTGCTGAAGCGTACGTTGCCTCAGATGAGGGGCAGATTATTATTACTTTTGCAGTCTATAAGGAAGACAATATGGTAGGTTTTATTTCGATGTACTATGATGACGGGGATGGCAATTTTGATTATAGCAGTTATGGCATCTTCAAGATGATGATTGACCAGCGATACCAAGGTAAGGGATATGGTAAAGAAATGGTGGTAAAAGCAATTGAGTATGCCAGGACTTTTCCGCGAGGAAAAGCCAAAGTTGTAGAACTCACCTACAAACCTGAAAATGTAGTTGCGAAGAAAATTTATGACTCTCTTGGTTTTATTCAAACCGGTGAAATATTGGCATGTGGCGAAGTACAGGCGGTTTTAACTTTGTAATTGTCCGTTACAGCTCCAATCCTGCTCTTTCTTCATGAAATTTACACCTTGATTTGGCTATTCAACTCAACTATTCCCGAATCAGGTGGATTCCAAATTCAGAGAGGATGAAAACGATGATGGATCAAATCTTGAAACAAGCAATAGTCAGGGGAGAAACTTCGCTGGGCATTGAATTTGGATCCACACGAATCAAAGCTGTACTTATTGATCACCATTTTAATACCATCTGTTCCAGCAGTTATGAGTGGGAAAATCAATTGATTGGCGGTTACTGGACTTACCATATCGATGAAATGATTCATGGGTTGCAACAAACCTATCATCATTTAAAGCAAGAGATTGAAAAAAATTATGGTGTAACGATACAAAAAATTGGCTCAATCGGATGTTCTGCTATGATGCAGGGTTATATTGCACTTGATAAAACAGGGGAGTTATTGGTTCCGTTTCGTACATGGCGCAATGCCACAACGGGTAAGGCTGCATCAGAGCTAACCGAGAAATTCCAGTTTAAAATTCCAGAGCGTTGGAGCATCGCACATTTGTATCAAGCAATTTTGAACGGAGAAGAGCATGTCGCTAACATCAATTATATTACGACACTATCAGGTTACATACATCGGCTGTTGACTGGCAGTAAAGCTATAGGTATAGGGGATGCCTCAGGCATGTTCCCAATTGATGAATCCACACTGGGATATCATGAAGAAATGGTGAAAAAGTTTGACGATTTAATTGCCGACAAAGGCTACCCGTGGAATCTTAAAGATATTTTACCTAAAGTGTACACTGTCGGTGAACATGCCGGATATCTTAGTGAAGCTGGTGCCCGACTGTTAGATCCATCAGGTAACTTGGAATCCAATATTCCGCTGTGCCCTCCGGAAGGCGATGCTGGAACAGGGATGGTCGCTACGAATAGTGTCCAAAAACGTACGGGTAACATTTCCGTAGGTACATCGATTTTTGCCATGATTGTATTAGATAAAAACCTATCTACGGTATACCCTGAGATTGACATCGTGACTACACCTGATGGCAATCCTGTGGCTATGGTTCTTGCGAATAACTGCTCGAGCGATATTAATGCCTGGGTCGACTTGTTCCGTGAGTTTTATGAGGCGATGGGACAGAAGCCTGATATGAATCAGTTATTCAGCGTCTTGTTCAATGAAGCGCTGAAAGCTGACGCTGATGGCGGTGGCTTACTGAGCTATGGCTACTATTCAGGCGAGAACATTACAGGAATTGCAAAAGGTCGTCCGTTGTTCGTACGTTCTCCAGAGAGCCGCTTCAATCTGGCAAACTTTATGAGAGTCCATCTGTTTGCTGCGTTTGCTGCACTAAGGCTCGGGCTGGATATTCTCACACAGAAGGAGCACGTAACGATTGAGCACATTTGGGCGCATGGCGGATTGTTTAAAACCCCACGAGTCGCTCAAAAAATGTGCGCATCCGCACTGAATATTCCCGTGTCGGTCATGTCTACCGCTGGTGAAGGTGGCGCATGGGGAATGGCTATTTTGGCTTCCTACATGGTTAATAAGCAGCAGCACGAGGGTTTGGCGGAGTACCTTACTACCAAGGTGTTTATTGATGCAGAAGGACAAGAGGTTTCTCCAAATAGCGCGGATGTGAATGGATTTGCCTTGTTCATGGAGCGTTACACGGAAGGACTGGCCATTGAGCAGTCAGCGGTAGATCATTTCCTGGAGAATGGGAAGAAAGCCTGAGATGTAATTATATTTCTTGAACAGAGGAAATTGGAACGAAGCCCGTTGCCTACACTATGCAGCCCTGCTATAATTTCGATATATCTATCGTATTGGGGGTTATGACGTGGCAATATGGATGATGCCGGATTGCTCGTTCGCTAGAAAGCCTTATGCAAAGCCTGAATAGGGGCGGACTTTGTGTAGGGCGCGACAAAATGAGATTGTTTGCCCTGGAATCAACATCAACATAATGTTACATCCCGCAGGCTTTGCACCTTACTTTATTTTCTTAATAAATATAAGGGGCTGAAAGCCATGCAAACACCATTTATTCAGAATCATCAATTTAATTATATTCAAAAACAAGCTGATTTCCTGCTGAAAACGCTACGCTCGGTTGTGGATCCCAAAGTATTGGAAACCGTCCGTTATACGGTCGGCACGAATGCGGTGAGCATCTTCGATGAACTCACTATGGAGCAGAAGCAACTGCTGGAGCAGTTATCCACGTATGAGACGACACATGAATTGCAGACGTATCTGAACCAGCTGGAATCATATCTGATTCCATATCCGCAAGTATCAGTAAAGCAGATTCAAAAGCTCTTTCCGAAAGCCAAGAAGCTCAAAGTGCCCGATCTCGAATCCATCGATTATGCACATACAACCTATCTGAGATGGACTGACATTGCGACGAGCCGCTTGTTCATCGTGTATCCGTACGAAGGCAGATTCCTCGGTATTGAGGGACGGATTACACCCACGAACAAAAAAGGGTACTGCATGTTCTGTCATCGTCATCAGGAGCTTGGATTCTTCAACGTGAAGACCAAGGCTCATTCGCCGGACAACTTTTCTTCTATTGCTCAGTACGTATGCACGGATAACACAGCTTGCAACCATAGCATCACCGATATCACTATGCTGGAGAAGTTTCTTCTCTCGACAGTAAAATAATGCAAGACACACAGGCAGGGTCGCTCTTCGGAGCGACCTTTTTGCGTGTTCAAGCGTTGTGATTCGATATTGAACGTACCACAAAACTTCAGAATACATATTCGGGTCATACCTTTTTTCTCATACGATCATGAAGTCGGAATATCGTTGGCATAGTTCAGTCCCAAGTGATGTGCATGGTTCAGCAGTGCCTCATAATGCTCAGGCTTGGATTCCAACGTTTCATATAAAAACTCAACCCTCGATTGGGACACGCCGCAGTAATCGGCAATCCCCACATTGAGCAGGTTGTCGATCGATTGACCATAGTTGCGCTTCTGCACCTGTTCTTCCGTCACACCCGAAAGAGCGATCCACAATATCTGCTGATGAGGGAGCTTATTCGCGCCATAGGCAAATCCGTTGTTCATGACACGATCTACATAACCTTTCAACATGGCTGGCAGATGCCACCACCAGAGAGGAAACACAAAAGCCACAGCATCGTGTTTCTTCAATCGCTTCATCTCGGTTTCAACCTCAGGCGAGAACACCTGATTTTCTTGGGTATAGTCTGGTTCATCCATCTCTCGGAGAATCGGGTCGAATCCAATCCCATGCAAATCCAATATCTCATAACCGTGACCGGCATCGGTAAGACCCTGTGCAAAACGTTGTGCTACCTGAAAGGTCAAGGAGTCTTTTCTTGGGTGGGATACTACAACGAGTACGTTCATCTTATCTTTCACTACCTTTCTGGATTGCAGTCTTGTAGCCATAAATCAGTGGCTGATGCTATTATAAACAGGTATGAAAACATCTGGAAGTACGCACTTTGATGTTCTATAGGAAGAATGAAGTGCTATAGGAACATTAAAGTACCCTAAATGGATGCCTCGAAATAGGCTCAAATAATAGAAAAAAGAGCAATAAAAAGATTATGATTCACCTTGATATAGCCTGATTATGGAGGGGTTCAAAAATGACGGAACATGAAGACACAAACGCTACAAAGAAATATAAAGTTGGCGTGGAAGCGGCCTTGGAAGTGATGGGCGGAAAGTGGAAGCCTTTAATTATTTATCATTTGATGACAGGACGGAAACGCACGTCGGAGCTTCGAAGATTGATACCTGACATTACGCAGAAGATGCTGACAACACAGCTCAGAGGTCTGGAAAAGGATGAGATTGTGCAGCGCAAGGTATATTCGGAGGTTCCTCCCAAAGTGGAATATGAGTTAACGGACTACGGCTGGGGACTCAAGCCTGCCCTGGACCATTTATGTTATTGGGGAGAAGAGCATCTGGATAAAATCCACGGAGATAAGTTTAAAGTTTTGGAGGACTTCGATTCTGAAGAGAAGGGGGCGAGAAATTGAATGGTGCGGAGCACGTGAAACAGGTAGTCCCTATTCGTTGTGAAGGCGTGGCTGTAGTTCTGTTGAAGAAAAGCCTCGATCAATACCGTGTACTGATGCTGAAGCGGGCTGGTCGTATGTTGCATAACGAGTGGTGTTATGTTGGCGGCGGGATAGAAGAGGGCGAGAAGGCATGGGAAGCTGCACTCAGAGAAATCTACGAGGAAACAGGTATTACGGAAGTCCGGTTGTATTCTGCCAATCAATTCGAACAATATTACTCACCCATAGAGGATTATATCTATACCGCTCCTGTATTCGTAGGATATGTGGATGAAAGTCAGGTTGTCCGGTTAAATCATGAACATATCGAGTACCAATGGATGACGTTTGACGAAGCCAAAGATAATGCGGCATTGCCTGGCATTGATAACATTTTGGATTTTGTTGAAAAGCATTTTGCCAGAAAAGCCCCTTCCAAGTGGCTTCGGATTAATGAAGAGAATAATTAGGAGATGGAACTCATCACATACAAGACGATTTATCCAAGAGCATGGTTGAGCCTATTATGTATGTTGGTCATTGAAGCTATACTTTTCAGGGATGGTATTTACTATAAAAATGGTATTCTGAAGTACTCCCTGATCGTTATATTGACCTTTAATCTCGGTTATATCGTTTTCTGCTCTGGCGTTTGTTTTTCACTAAACCCAGTATTACGCTGGAAAGCGATCATGTGATTTCTATGAAACTTCAGAGATATGATGCATCTCAGATTGAGTTATTTATATGAATTACAGACGGATTGGCATCAAACTCTATGGTAAACGGTTAGTACCGATGGATCTATGTTCTTATTTTCAACGAGGTCAGGAATCCGCAGGCGTAGAAGCTGTTCATGAATGGGCCGCGCGAAACGACAAAGAAATAAAACACAAATTGTTTCAAACCTTGGGGTAGACCAGTACGTCTGTTGAGTATAAGGAATCGTTAGGGCTGAAGATTTTGGAGGAGTAGCGATGCAAAAAAAAGACTTCTAAAAATTACCAGGAGAGATGCCCATGAGATATCTAACGAAAGAATGGTATGAGCTTTGTCAGCAGACACATCTTCATTTTGGTTTAAGAGTACATAACGGAGCTTACGAGTCAGATGAGGATCTATTTTTAAGGCTGTATAAAAGAAAGGAAAAAGCACATGTGAAGCAGGAGCGAGAGCTATATAACTTGGACCCACGTTTCATGCTGGAGCATGATGGTCAAGTACTTACTCGCGTAGACAAAGCTTTCGGTGAGGAAGAAGTGACTGAAGAGGATCAGATCGTATTTCACATGCCTCCGGAAGAACGAGAGCATATCGAGAAACTCATTGCAGAATATGATGTACGTCCTCCTTTTGATGAGAAGAAATGTAAGGAAGAGTACAAAGAATCGATGGAGTGGAATTTTCAATACAAGGCGGAGAATTTGCCACAGGAAATCGTTGAACAAATTGCGGATATCCGTGTCTTTACGTTGGGTTATTGCACGAGAGAAGTTAAGCTCCAGCTGAAGAAACAGAGTGCAGAAAATAGAAGAGAAATGGAACGCATATCGAAAGAATTTAGAGAAGTGATGATCGCACAGGATATTTCCGATGAAATACATAGCCAGGTTCAATATCATGATTGTACAGTGACGGAACTGCTGACAGGGGATGAAGTGGTCATTCGTTTTGACACCCGTGGGGGCTTCACCAATATAAATAAACTCACGCTCGTTGCGCCGGAAATCCTTAAGCAAGACGGTGGGATTGTAGGCAGTTACTGGCTTTATCAAGAGCTGTATCGGATCGATAACGGATATGAGCTTCATGTTCTATTTGGTGGAGAAAATATGCCTGAATTGATTGTGCGCTGTGCTGACATTCTTGTAGAGGTAGAATGAGAGAGGCCAAGAGGATGATTACGGAGGGAATAGAGATGGAATGGACCACCAGTACCTTTGGGTATTTATCTACTCCCGTATTTGTCGTGGGTATTGCATGTTACTTCTTTCCTGATTTTCTATACAAAATATTTGTCCTGATGAGATATCGAAATATTAAACCGAATTACGAGTTTGAAGATAACCCACCCAATAGTGATATCCCTAAACATATCGAAATAATATTAAAAGTACTAGGTACCATTATGGTTATCCTGGGTATTATATGGTTTTGGTTTTCGAAAGAGTTTTATGACTTATTATTTTGACAGCAAGGAGTTGAACACCATTTTGGAGTTTTATGGAGCTTTAGTAGTATCACTTATAAGTTTTATTGTGGTTCTTATCTTTGCTGCAATTGTACGGTATGCGATAGATTCATCCAAAACATCGAAAAAGCTGGATGTATTAATCAAAGAAGTGCACTATCTGAAAACTGAAATTAAAAAACAACAACACAATAAACAGCAAGATGGCAGCAAGCATATTATCGATGAGAAAGTTTAGATGAACGACACGACTTGAAATTTTTCTAAGAAGGGAACAGACCATGATGAAACCACAGGGAAACGTACAAGCTGTTTTTATAGACAGAGATGGAACAATTGGTGGTACAGGTCATTTTATTCATCCGAGAGATTTCAGATTATACCCCAATGCTCAAGAAGCAATTATGCGTTTGAAACGAGAAAGAATTATGGTACTGGCTTTTACGAATCAATATCGAATTTCTCGTGGAGAGGCAAGTGTTGAGGATTTTGAAGAGCAATTTCGCGAGTACGGATTTGATCACTCCTATATATGTCCGCATGAGCAAGAATGCAGTTGCAGAAAGCCACAACCCGGAATGTTACTACAGGCCTCAGAGGAACACGGTTTGGATTTATCCAAATGCATCGTTATTGGAGATGTAGGAGATACAGACATGCTTGCTGCCCATGCCGTAGGAGCGACCAAGATCATGGTGAGAACAGGCTGGGGGGAATCTTCATTAACCAAATTTAGAGACAAATGGACGGAGACCGAACCTGATTATATCGCAGAGGATATTTGGGATGCCGTACAATGGATCATTGATGGAACGGAATTCAGAGAATAATTTTTAGCTCCAACCAAGAAGAACGAGCCCATTTTGAAAGATAATTCAGCGTGGAGCTGGAGCTTAATGCTCACCTTAACTTATGTTTACCAAATGAATCAAGATCCTAGTTATATGAGGAGAACCATATGTTAATTAATCCAACGATAAATGAGGTCAATAACTTATTCAAGATGCATCATATCAATGAAGAAATATCTGAAATTCAAAGTTTGTCAGGTACCACAGCTGGACGTGTTTATCGGTTGAGTACGAATCTGAATACGCAATATATTCTAAAATCGGATGAACCCGAACAGATTCACATCACCCAGCAGTTTTTGGATACGTATAAGAATTCTCCGTTATTGCCTGAAGTTTTGTTCACTGATCCGGATAACACTTATTTTATTTATACGTATATGGAAGGCACGACCCATTTCAACAGGGGACAGAAGAGAGACTGGTTAACTCGTCTGGTGAAAGAGTTATTCAATACATATGTGCGTTCTACAGATACGAAATCATGGGGGAGAGTGGAGTTCCCGCGGAGGACATGGAAGGAATTCAATCAGATTAGTATTCATGAAGCAAAGATGAATATTGGAAGTGTTTTAACGACAGATGATTATAATCTGGTTCAATCCAAAGTGGATCGGTTGTTTCATGAGGAAGAAGAGAAGTTTCTTTTGCATGGTGATACGGGGGTTCATAATTTTGTATATGATCAAGATGAACTCATCGGCGTTATTGACCCATCTCCAATGGTTGGACCTATCGTCTATGATTTCTTGTATGCTTTTAGCTCCTCGCCGGATTATATCAACACCGAAACATTATTTGCTACGTTCGAACTTTTAGAGCAAGTAGAAATGGATAAATCCAGATTGATTGAGGAAGCTCTGGTCCATCTGTATTGTCGAATTGGGCTGAGTAATAAACATCATCCTGATGATCTGCCTGAATACTTGAAGGCGTGGCAGGAATGGAAGCGATTATGTCAGGAACTTTGAACTAGCAGAGTTTTTATAGCTATCGCTAATGCCTTAGTTCAGACCATACAAGACAGGAGAGATATTACAAGTTGGATAACAAAAGTAGTTTGAATCGTCCGAATGCTTGGACGACCTCCGATGTACTTCATGGCGACTTACTTGCTAGTAAAGAACTTATCTATGACAAGTGTGGTTTTGTATGCTCACAACCACATGAAGAAGCACAAAATGCTGAATACGGGGCATATGTGTTCACCATAAATTCTCTCTCCATTCGATTTCGCGTCGCCAAAACCACGCCAACCAAGATTGGACAATTTGTTACCCTGTGGCAGCGTAGTGAGGATGGATCGACACAGCCATATGATGTATCAGATCCAGCAGATATGTATGTAATTAGTACGCGCGCAGGTAGCCATTTTGGTCAATTTGTATTTCCAAAGCATGTATTGTTACAGCGAGATATCGTATCGGATCAAGGCAAAGGTGGCAAGCGAGCCATACGTGTATACCCGCCTTGGGACAAACCAACAAGTAAACAGGCTCTAAAAACGCAGCAATGGCAGCTGGAATACTTCTTGGAAGTACCTTTTACTGAACCGTTAAACTGTGATCAAGCCCGGGTACTGTATGGCACCCAATGATTGAAGCAAGCGAAACAGTAGCCAGCATCTCCAAACTCTTCTCCTCAATTCCAGCTTTCACCGATCTTTTCGGCATATCTCCTCTATTCGTTATTTCCCAGTACTGAAGTGTGTGTGATGTCCTCCGTTTGTTTAAATAGTGAACGTCAGTGAATTTAATTTTTTTGAAATTAGTGCTTGCCTTAATGTGAACATTAAGCCTTAGGATGTAAAAGAACCGGCCAAATGTATCCAAAAATAAACATAAAGGAGGAGTCAGCAGTATGGCTTTCTCGATAAAAGAAGCTTCGGAGCGGCTGGGTTGTCCTGCACATAAAATTCGTTACTACGAGAAGGAGGGACTGCTTCCGTACATTCAACGAGATCAACATGGAAATCGGATGTTCGAGGAAGAACATCTGGATTGGATGCGACTGATGTCTTGTTTCCGGGCAACGGGAATGAAAGTATCTACACTGAAACATATGGTTAGTCTGGCGCTGGATGGTGACTCTACGATTCCACAACGGAAAGCGATCCTTCACGAATATAAAGAGGAGTTACATCGCCGCCAACTTGAAATTGCCGAAGCACTTGCAGCGGTGAATAACAAATTGACCATATATGAAGACATAGAAACAGGAAAGCTTCCATCAGAGAGCAAGTTGCTAGACCAAATGGAAAGCATCGGCAAAGACTAATATTAACGGATGGAGAGATGGAGAAATGAAGCAAAGAGTGCTGGGAAATAGCGATATCATCGTATCTTCGATTGGACTGGGAGTTATGGGCATGTCTCCGGGGATGTACGGAGAAACCAATGATGAGGAGTCAATGAAGACCATCCATCACGCGCTGGAGATTGGCGTTACACTGCTAGATACAGCAGATGTGTATGGGAACGGTCATAATGAGGAACTACTGGGGAAAGCGCTGAAGGGACGTCGCGATCGGGCCATTATTGCTACCAAATTTGGATATACCCCGAATTATGAAACGTTGAATGGCCATCCGGATTACGTGAAAAAGGCTGTAGAAGCAAGTCTTCGCCGGTTGAATACAGACTATATTGATCTGTACTACCAACACAGGGTAGATCCTCAGATTCCGATTGAGGAAACCGTTGGTGCGATGGCTGACTTGGTCAAAGAGGGAAAAGTCCGCTGCCTTGGCTTGTCGGAAGCATCGGCTTCCACTTTACGTCGGGCACACGCCATTCATCCGATCTCTGCGTTGCAGAGTGAATATTCCCTGTGGAGCCGGGATATTGAGGACGAGATTCTACCAACTGCGAGAGAACTGAATATTACACATATTGCATACAGTCCATTAAGCAGAGGGTTTATCTCAGGTGAGATACGGAAATTCGAAGATTTGGCTGTTAATGATCTGCGCAGATATATGCCGAGGTTCCAAGGAGACAATTTCGCCAAAAATATAGAAGTTGTGGATAAAATCAAAGAGATCGCCATGGAGAAGAGTTGCACGCCTGCACAATTGGGTTTGGCTTGGACTATGGCTAATAACGCATTACCGATTCCGGGAACGAAACGAATCAAATATTTGGAGGAAAACGCGAACGCTGCAACGATTGAACTGACACCTGATGACTTAGCTCGTATTGAAAAGGTAAGTCCCCAAAATGAGGTCCATGGAACACGTTATATGAAAGAAATGATGACTCAGCTTAATGGGTAAATAATGTCCGTATAACTTGTTATCCGTAGCGAAGTAGTTGCTCAGTAAAATACAAATATAGAATACAAATAGAGACTCTCCTTTAGTGAAAGTCTCTATTTGTATGTATTAATTCTCAATCGAGAGATGCGAATGTTGAAAGAGCGAGTAGATTCCATAGATCATATGAAGAGCTATGATGTTTGCAAGGGTGAGTTTCTATATTACAAACTTAGTGAATGTTACTGTGGTTAAGGAGTGTAGGACCTCGCAGAATTTTGATAGCGGACAGGCAGGGGAGTTGGAAAGGCAAAAATAGAAAGTATGAATTAGTGGAATATCCTGTATAATTTAGAGAACAATCATGTTGCATTTCTGTAGAAAATGAAGGATCTACGATTGGAAAATAAGGTATCCCTATTATGGGAGTGATTCTACTGCCACTTTGAATACTGGAGTGTGGTCATGATCGTATTGACATCGGCAATCGTATTCACCGTCTTGATTCTGATCGTTATTCTGTTTCAGGTTGCGTTGGCTGTAGGTGTGCCCTGGGGAGAGTACGCCATGGGTGGAAAGTTTCCCGGGAAATACCCCGTTTCCATGCGGTTTGCTTGCATATTTCAGATTGCAATTTTAGCATTCACGGGTATCATTGTTCTGAGTAAAGCAGGATTGCTTTGGCCTCAGTGGTCTGTTTTTGCAGAGACAGCGATCTGGTTTATCGTCGCGTATTTAGTACTCGGGACGATTTTGAATCTGATTACGAGAAGTGTATGGGAACGAAGAATCTGGGCGCCCGTAACGTTGTTGATGCTGATAACGAGTACAACGGTTGCCATTACATAACATAGCGTTGAAATATTGATTACAGATTGAAAGAGGTGATTCCATTGGTAAATCCATAAACGGAGAAAAATCCATGTATTAGCTAGAATAAGCATGCGGTTTTTCTCTGCCTATGATATGAAAATACTCATATAGAGGAGATAAATTGACATGTTAAACAAATTAAGCGATTCCATTTATTATATGTCCAACGATAATGATAGAGATAGACCGGTACTAGGCTTGGTGTGTGGGGAAAAACATAGTCTGGTGATCGATGGTGGAAATTCGGTTCAACATGCCAGAGACTTTATCGAGGAGATTCGATGCTTAGATGTGCCGCCCGTTCAGTATGTGGTTATTACTCATGCGCATTGGGATCATTTTTTGGGAATGAATGAATTCGGTGCGACGATCATCGTTAATCGGTTGACAGAACGGCGGTTGAACGAATGGAGAGATTATTCATTTGATGATCAGTCACTTCGCAAGTATGTAGATGCCAATATAATCAGCGCGCATTGTATGGAAATTATACAGGCGGAAATCCCGAGGAGAGAATCATTTCTACTAGATAAGCCCGGTATCGTCTTTAAAGATTCCCTCCAGATTGATCTGGGGAACAAGCTGTGTATGCTGGAGAGGATTCAAAGTACGCACACGGATGATTCAACAATAGTTTATATTCCGGATGAGAAGACTATTTTTCTCGGAGATAGTCCTTATGGAACAACAACGGATAAAATGTTTCATTTTAAGCAATCCTTGCTAAACCACATGATACAAGATATCCAAATGTATGATGCGGAGCATTTCTTGTTGGGTCATGAATCCATCTGTGATCGGGAAGAGATGGATGTATTCTGGAGAGAGCTTACAGCCAGTAGCAGAGCGGTGACATCTACTTCCTTGGAGCAGGCGATAACATCTTTTGAAAAGGAACAGCTGCGGGAGCCTAATGGGAATGAACTCTTCTTCTTGAAAGCATTTGTTAATGATCAACTGTTACAGGCACAGAAGAAATAGATGGACAGTTCGAAAGCAACTTAATACTGTGACTTTTAGATTGGTAATGCGGTTTATAAGGTCAAAGTTTCTTAAAGAGAATTTGAGCTTGAATCGAAGAGCCCTGGCATTTGTGCTAGGGTTCTAATATCCGAAAGGAGGGGAAGTATTGCGCAGCTACAGATTCACACCGTATTTAAGTTTTATAGGTTTTGGATTAGTAGTTATTCTCACCTTGAGTGTGAATGTAAGCTTCAAACTAGGAATGGAGAAAGATTTGGATGAAGGTTCCCTTATGCTATTGTCGGGTGCAAGTGCGTCTTTATTGATGTTTACATTGATATGGGGTGTATTTGGTGTAATCGAGTTTGTGCTTGTATGGAAAGAAAAACAAAAGATGAAGTCTAAGCTGGAACGCGGAAAAATGAACAAAGAAGATTTCTTGGATCAGATCAAGAAAGTTAAGACCAGTTTGGGAATCAACATCAGTTATATTGTCATCCTGTTGTTCCAGCTTGGATACGTCATTATAAACTGGGACGAGGTTGATGTTTAGTCTTCTGACCGACCTTTTCTGATTTTGAATAGAAATATACATAACCTTTAGGAGGAATATTCATTGAAAGCATTATCGATCGTCAGCCTTATTTGGTACGTACTTATTTTTTTATTAATAGCAGTTTTTTTAGATGGTTCGCAAGAAGGTGCGGAGGTAGCGGCAGTTTTGGGACTTCTGGGTGGACTGTATGGTCTGCTTTTCTCAATCCTTGCTTTGATCATATCAAGCAAGAGAAAAAAGACCCCTGTAAATGTTCATGAACAACTGCTTCAGCTAGGTGACTTAAAAGAAAAAAATATCATATCAGAATATGAATTCGATCAAAAGAAAGAGAAGTTACTCTCCAGATACAAGTAGTCCAGAGCCCGCTACGGTTAGGTAAAGGCTATTCTATTTTCTACTCATACCAAAAAGCTGAACTTAGGAAAATAAAAACAGGGCGTTCCCTTCACCGGGGAATCTGCCCTGTTTTCATTTAGAAGCAACTAATATTTGTTACCCTTCTCAATGGTGATGATGTGCGTGAGCATCTGGTGCGTCGCCTTTGACCGTACATAATACCGAGGTGTCATGCAGATGTTTTTCGGACTCTACTTGGAGCGTCACATGTTTGATTTCTTTATGCTCCAGCATATGTTCAATCTTCTGAACTAGGATCTCGGATGCATAAACATCCATCGTTCCATCTACCACGATATGAGCGGTCAGTGCGTTCAGGTTACTGGTGATAGACCAGACGTGCACATCGTGTACGCCTTTGACGCCATCGACTTGTTTAATAGTCTGCACCAGGTCATTCACATCCACATTGGCCGGAGTTCCTTCCATCAAGATGTGCAGGGATGATTTGGTGACAAAGAAACCACTTCGCAATACCAGTGCTGCGACAATCACACTCGCCAGTGGATCGGCCCAACCCCAGCCGAAGAACATCATGAGCAGGGCTGCCGCAATGGCCCCGACCGATCCCAGCATGTCACTGATGACATGGAGATAAGCCCCACGCATATTCAGGTTATTCTCGGTATCGCTACCACGCATCATGATCCAGGCCACCAGAATATTGATGAGCAATCCAATGACGCTGATGATTAACATGCCTACGGTTGCCACTTCTGGCGGGTGGATAAAACGACCAATGGCTTCGTAGAAAATGTAAAGGGCGATGGCGATTAACGTGATTCCGTTTAACGTAGCAGCCAAAATCTCAAAGCGTCTGTATCCGTACGTTTTTCCAGTATTCACCGCTTTTTCACCAAAGGTGAATGCCAGTAAAGCGATCCCGAGTGCAATGGAGTCGGACAACATATGGCCTGCATCCGAGATGAGCGCGAGACTGTTGGTGATGAACCCACCAACGGCTTCAACGATCATATAGATGGTAATAATAATGAAGGAAAACAACAGTACTTTCTTGTTATTGGTGGTGTGAGCGTGGTTGTGCCCATGATCGTGCCCCTGGTTATGACTGTGATGATGTCCAGACATTTTAAATCCTCTCCTTTGGAGCGAGGCTCCGTTATGTAATATGATTTCTACTGTGGCTATAATTGATCCTTAGCGATGGTTAATCACTAACAAATGAATATATGAGCGTTTGTTCATATGTTATGGTTTTATTATAGTTGCGCCTCATAATAGTGTCAACCAGATTCATGGAAATATAAACATGGCCGCGGTGTTTCCGGGAATGTGGCTGGCGAATGAAGTTGCTTTTATGCTACCATCTGTGCAGGATCAAAGTGAGATGTACTCGCTACATAGAAGGGCGGACAACGATATGAAACATCTGCTGCTGGCAGACGATGATGCCAATATTCGAGCACTCCTTCGGCATGTCATGACCAAGGAAGGGTATCGGGTTCATGAAGCGCAGGATGGACTGGAAGCGGTCAAACTGATGCAAGAAACACCGATCGATCTGGCAATCTTAGATGTGATGATGCCAGGCATGGACGGACTGGAGTTATGTGATTACATTCGACAGCACTACGACATTCCCATTATGCTACTGACGGCACGCGATCAGCTATCCGATAAGAGAGACGGTTATCTGAAAGGAACAGATGAATATGTGACCAAACCGTTTGAACCGGAAGAACTGGTCTACCGGGTAAAAGCGTTATTTCGTCGGTACCATCGCACATCCAGCGATATCATCCGTATGAACCGGATTGTCATTGACCGTAACAATGTGGAGGTTACCGATGGGCAATCCATTCTCTTTTTGCCGATGAAAGAATTTGAATTACTTTCACAGCTTGCCCAGTTTCCGGGCCGTTTGTTCTCGCGGGATGAGCTCATTCGGCTCGTTTGGGGAGCAGACTACGAAGGAGATGACCGTACCGTTGATGTGCACATTAAGCGGCTGCGTGATCGTTTTGCCGAGTATACGGACGATTTCGTCATTCAGACTGTGCGGGGCATTGGTTACAAGATGGAGGTGAAAGCACCTTGAGGACCTTGTACGTCCGGGTATTCCTCATTACGATTGCGGTGATTATAGTCAGCGGCATGCTTGGTTTTCTTTTGTCCAACATCTACTATCATACGAAGCTCAAGGATTTCAATGATGAGAAGCTGGTGGGCATCGCGACGCAAATGAAGCAATTTGTGGAACAGCAACCCGGCACGATGGAGCAGTATTTGAACAATGCTGCAGCACTCGGGTACGAAATCTATGTGACGGATGGAAAAGGCAACGACAAATTCTACGGCCGCGAATTCCGTGAAAAAGATCTGGACAAGCAAGCTGTAGATCTGGTGCTGCGGGGTGAGGTATACCATGGCGTCGCCCAGTTTCCAAGCAAACCGTTCATTACCGGTTTCTTCGATAATCAATTAAGCAATACCGTGGGTGTTCATCTGCAACTGGGCAATGCCAATTACGCTCTCTTCATGCGCCCGGATGTAATTCTGCAATTCGGTGAGCTGCGAATCTTTTTTGCGCTGATTGGAGCATTGACGGTGGGCATTAGTATTCTGATCTTTCTCATTAGCACCCGTTATCTGGTCAATCCGATTGAACGTCTGTCCGAGGCGACCAAGCGCATTGCGCAAGGAAAATATAATCTGAAATTGCCTACCGCAAGGCGGGATGAGATTGGACAGCTGGCTCAGCATTTCATGACCATGAGTCGTGAATTGGAGAGGGTCGATCAGGCGCGGCAGCAGTTTGTATCCAACGTATCGCATGAGATTCAATCACCGCTGACCTCGATTCAGGGTTTTGCCCAATTGGTGGCGGATCGGGATCTGCCTGAACAGGAGCGGGAGCACTATGCATCGATCATTGAGGAAGAGAGTCGTCATCTCTCCTTGCTCAGTAAACAACTACTTCTCCTGTCTTCCCTTGAACAAGGAAACGAAGATCTGTCCAAAGTAAAGTTCTCTTTGCGAGATCAATTCCGGCAAGCGGTTCAGGTGCTGCAATGGCAACTCGAAGAAAAAGAACTACTGCTTCGGATATCGGTGCCCGAATCCATTCAGCTGGTCGGCAATGAAGTGCTGCTTATGCAGGTGTGGATGAATCTGCTGGGAAATGCAGTGAATCATCTGCCACAGGGAAGAAGCATTGAGATTCAAGCCGAGCAGACGGATAACCAGTGTGTGATTCAGATTCGGGATACAGGAGACGGGATTGCTGCGGAGCATCTGCCTTTCCTGTTCGATCGATTCTATCGGGTGGATCGTGCGCGGGAACGTTCTTCTGGACGAACCGGGCTTGGACTTGCCATTGTGCAGAAAATTATACGAATTCATGACGGTACGATCGAGGTTTCCAGTTCGCCTGAGGGTACGGTCTTCACCGTGACACTTCCGCAGATGTAATCTGTTATTCATTTGCCGTTCATTTTCGCCTCCTATACTTGGGTTATCAAGAGGGAGGTCACAGAACATGTACTTGGCTATTCGGGAAATGAGGTATGCCAAAGGGCGGTATGCCTTAATTGCTACAATCATGGTGCTGGTTTCATTTCTGGTACTGTTTGTTACTGGTCTTGCACAGGGGCTGGCGTATGATAACGCAGCTTCGGTCAAAAATATGGCAGCAACCCACTTTGTGCTGGAGCAGGATTCGAATCATCGGTTTACCCGGTCACAAGTGGATCAGGATCAGCTTAATCAAGCTCGCTCCGTAGTGGGGCAAGAGAACGCTGAGCCACTGGGTGTGAAAATGACAACTGTCAGTCCAACGGGCGACACAAAAAAGATCGATGTCACGCTGTTCATGGTTAATCCGGAAGGTTGGCTTGCTCCAACCGTTACCGAAGGAACTCCGATTACAGATCAGACAAATGGGCAGGTTGTGGTGGACCATAAGTTGTCTGAATCTGGCGTCAAGATTGGCACCGTTCTGGTCGATCAAGCTACAGGAACGGAATGGACCGTTGGTGGATTTGTACAAAATGAGTCCTTCAGTCACTCCCCGGTGGTATTCCTGAATGAACAGGAATGGCTCGCACTCCAGGGAAGTTTACGAACTTCGCAAGGTTCAGCAGACACCAATGCCAATGCTCCGATTTACAATGCCATTGCTATCAAGGATGGGGGAGAGCAGGTAGACCGCTTGAGTACTGCAATGCCTAATACGGAAGTCATCACAAAGTCGGATGCCGTATCGGCCATCCCTGGATATAAGGAAGAGCAGGGATCGTTGCTCATGATGATCGCTTTTCTATATGTCATCTCGGCGTTTGTGCTTGCGGTATTCTTCTATGTCATCACGATTCAGAAAACGAGTCAGTTCGGGATATTAAAAGCCATCGGAACGCGTAATGGTTATCTGGCGGGTAGTGTTTCGTTACAAGTCTTGGTCTTGTCAGTTGGTAGTCTGGTCATTAGTGTAGTATTGGTTCGACTGTTCGAGTCCATCTTGCCAGCATCAATGCCATTTCAATTAGGTTTTTCCACCCTCGCACTGACCTGTGTATTATTCATACTCATGTCTGTGGCGGGTTCATTGTTCTCGGTATGGAAGGTTACCAAAATTGATGCACTTGATGCGATTGGGAGGACAGCAGCATGAGAAACCGATTGGTATTGCAGGGAATTACACAGACCTTTGAAGATGGCGGTAGCAAACGAACGATTCTGGACAAACTGGACCTTGAGGTTGCCGAAGGGGAACTTGTGGCCGTAATGGGGCCTTCCGGCTCGGGTAAAAGTACATTCCTGTCCATTGCTGGCGCACTTCTTGAACCAACAGAGGGACAGGTTCTGCTGGACGGGGCTTCTATTATGGGCAAAAGCAAACAAGATATATCCGATGTACGGCTTCAGCAACTCGGTTTTATCTTTCAAAGTGCCAACCTCATTCCGTATCTGAAAGTAGAAGAACAACTCATGGTCGTTGCAAAGCTCGCCGGAACGGATAAAAACAAGGCGGAGAAACGAGTGGATGAGCTGTTGGATACGGTAGGGTTGACCCATCGGCGGAAAGCGTATGCGGAGAAGCTGTCTGGCGGAGAACGTCAGCGGGTCGCCATTGCACGGGCCTTGATGAACGATCCGGCTGTTCTGCTCGCAGATGAACCAACAGCCAGCCTGGATGCGGAGCGAGGGCTGGATATTGTCGGCATGATTGCAAGGCTCGTGAAAGAGCAGGGCAAGAGTGCAGTGATGGTTACGCATGATGAGCGAGTTTTGCCGCTCTGTAGCCGGGTTCTTTTTTTGGAAAATGGGAAACTAGTGCAGCATTAGAAGGAGCATAGTCTGAGCGTCTGGAAAGAATGCTGATCCAAGGCTTAAAGGACGCGAGAGAATAATTAAGAGGGTCACGTATTCCCCGGTGGGAAGGTGGCCTTCTTTCTGTGTTTTCGACTATAATTGGAAGAATAGTGGAATTCGATAGAGAGGATCGGGTGCGGATGAGTAGCTTAAGTTCGGAATTATTTCCGGCGCTGAGTACGTCAATTCATTGGGGGATTATTGAGGCAGAGTTCAGATTAAACGACATCGTGGATGAAAAGCTGGTGAGTAATATTAGCATCATTCCATTTGTCGGGGATCAATGTGTTGTCTTTCAACTGGATAATGGAGACTGGGAGCTACCCGGAGGGACGCTTGAAGCAGGTGAGCAGTATATGGATGGACTGAAACGCGAACTGATGGAGGAACTTGGGGCAGAAATTCGGTCATATCAGATTTTTGGCCAATTCCACTGTACATCCAGTGCGTTGGAACCGTATCGACCACATATCCCGCATCCCCATTTCGTACGAATCATCGGATATGGAGATGTTGAACTTGTCGGTGATCCGTTGAATCCAGAGGATGGTGAGCAGGTGGTTGCGGTGGAAGTGGTAGAGATTGAGGAAGCGATCCGAAGATTCCAGGAACAGAACAGACATGACATTGCAGAGATGTACAAACTGGCTTATGAACTTCGAGATGAAGCTAAATAGTATTTTTATAAAATTGAACAAGCATGATTCTGAACAAAAAAAGGTAACAACCTATTAAATAAACTTTGCCTTGGGAGTGATATCTAATGCAGGACCTTTTTAAGAAGATCATCAGTACAGACGTCAAACCCGTATTTGCCAAACACGGCTATTCTAAGAAAAATCTGAATTTCTACAAAGCGGATGGAAACCTCGCATACAAGTTCAACATTCAAAGAGCAAAGTATAACACCGGTCGTCAAGTCCAGTTTTATGTTAATTGTGGTGTTCATTCCACCGAACTTGCGGAGTTGCATTCCGTTGGATTGAATGGAGACATATCGGAGTTCGTATCTCATTTAACCTGCCGAATCAGAGAAATAGCCCCTGCCGCTCCGGCCCACTATAGCTTAACGCCTGATATCGATCCAGACGCTTTATCGAAAGAACTGGTGTCACATTTGGAAGAGGGCATGTCATTCCTGCACTCGCTAACAGGGGCCAGAGATATAGTCCATTATTATATGGACAAGACAGCGCTACATTTAAGCGAAGTAACCTTCCGCTTCCTGCTAAAAGCCGGCGATACGGAAGAAGCCAAGCATTATTTACAGCAACTGCATGCCAAATACGGAGCCGAAAAGCGCTGGACGATATTAGAAAAGAAATATGCAGCCGTTTTTGCCGAGTACGGAATGTAAGTTATATGGTAAGAAAACAAGCCGAATTCATAACCTGATTTCAATTTGTTTGGAGTTGAATTTAACAATATTTAAAATTGCGATTCCTTCCAATAATATGTCTGAGATAAGGGTGTTAATTTGGAAGGACTGATAATCATGGATAATATACGGGTTCTACTTTATATAATGTGTGCTCAATAGTTGGACCGAGATCATCATCCAATTGGTGATATTTAATCCTAAAGTATAGACTCTTTAGAAAGTTTTTTATGTTATTCTTTTGCCTAAACGAGGGAAGAAATTCTGCGTCTTTCTCTACATCACCAAAACGTTGAATCCATTGCTTTATGTAAGTCTCACTAAGTATCTTTCTATTTAAGACACTAATGATGGATCTCACCATTCTTTCATCTTCCCCATCGGAGTACACGCGATCTGTGACGGTTATTTTTTGATAAACTAGGTCGAGGATAGTTAAGAGATCGGTCTCATCTAGTTCGCTACATTGAGCTAAATCATCCAAAACATCTGCTGCGTGTGCTATGGCATGAGCCCAGCCTTTTACATTGTCATATCCACGGTAATCACGCTCTTTTTGTACATTGTAGAATACGTTCTCTTTTATATGATGAATGTGTTCTTTTGAGAGAAATGGTGATTCTCTATGCCTGAATAAAAAAAGCGATATAACCAACATAGAGAAAGATCGAGTGAATACAGAGTCTGAATTTGTGTCTCCAAGCCTATAAAGCAAGTGGTTTTCATCCAAAACTATGGGTAAGATTTGTTCTAGTTCGTGCACAGTTAGAGCATTACCAGGAATCCAGTTCGACAAGGTTGTATAAATTAATTCATCACGTAGTTGGGCATCCAGCGATCCGATGTTATGTATCATTTCTTGTACTAATGGGAATATATCTGAGGGTGCTTGGTAGTCATTCTCTTTTATTAATAACAACTTGTCTTTTAATTCCATTCTACACACTCCTATGAGTAAACTATCATTCAGGTTGACTTGGTTATATTATACAATTTTTAAGGAGTGATGCCCACATGGCAAACGATAAAGGAACACTCAGAACATGCGAACAAGGACATTCGTATTATAAAAAAAGCGATTGCCCAACCTGTCCAACGTGCGAAGCTGAACGTAAACCGACAGAGGGATTTCTAGCCTTATTGTCAGCTCCCGCCAGACGTGCCTTGGAGAATGAAGGCATTACGACACTACTACAACTTGCGGAGTACAGGGAGAAAGAGATCTTGAAACTGCACGGAATCGGACCATCTGCCATGCCTAAACTTCGAAAGGCATTAGAAGAAGAGGGATTGTCTTTTAAGAAATAACCCTCTTCACGCTGTTCCACTAATCCAAACCAGAAGCGGAAGTAATCTCCTCCATCGTTACCCGATACAACAAGTTACCTTCACTGAGTAGCAGACGATGTTGGCGAAAATCCTGCCGTGCCTGCTTGAAGGGCTGACCATCTACATTCAATAAACCAATCTTCTGCCCCTTGCTCATTCTTCCGGGCTTCTCCATTTTCTTAAGCACAAACGTACCATGTTTACCGTACCCGGCATCGAACAAGAAATGATAACCATCCGTACTGAAGCCAGAGGAACCGGAGATGTTTGGATTCATCAATGTAACGTTGGGTTCACTGGTGCCACCTGAGATACAACCGAGTTCAAAATCGGTATAGAAGTAGAACCAGACCTGCTTCTCATTCACCACATTGAGTGCGTAACAATCCGCAATGTCAGCTGCGCTGTTTTCGTACACTTTATTACCGTGCTCATCCCAGGCCAACAGACCGTTTGATCCAATTGGATCGGCCCATCCGTAGTTACCAAATACCCCTTCATCAAAGTAACTGGTCCAGATTGTTCCCTTCTCTGTGACCTGTACACTTTGGATACCGTCTCCCAACAGAAACTCGCGAATTGTATTTCCGTCTAAATCACACACTTTGGCGTTCAAATCAAATTGTTCATTTCCGTAATTCGCACACCGTGCTCCGACGAGCAGCAGATGATCATGTAATGATTGTACGTAATGATAATTGAACGTCTGCCCCCAGATGACTACTTCCTCGATAGTTTGATCTGTAACAATGAGCACTTTGTACGTATAGCTTTGCTTCAATTTACTTTGGACGAACATACCTCGCTCTCTTTCGGGAATCTGATTCATCAAAAGCACATAAACAAGGCCATCCCCGCCCCACTGGGTGGAAACGATATCGAAGCCCTCGACATAGTTTGAAATGTCGGCAAAAGGCAAAAGTTTTACTTTGGGATTGGTCATATCCATATCCTCCTTCGTAGTCTAATGCAGAGTCACCATCTGCATCTGTATAAGAGGATTATGACGTACGTGTACTTTACTGAACATGGCGGAAGTATAGCGAAGGTCTTTCTTTGGCTTTTACAGTGGATGAGTATGATGTTTGGTAACCTGTGCCTTGACACTCGTAGTACAATAAGGAAGTTGTGTAAAATTCTATATAATAGGAGGGCGGAGAGATTGCTATAAGAAGAGTGTGAAAATACATACAACGCACGTGAATGAAGGGGTAAGAATCACCCGTAGATTCAATTTACAATTACGAGGAAGACTCATCTCAGAAAAACAAAACTAGTTAAGGAAGTGTTAAGAGGTGGAACCACATATTCAAGAGCAAAAGACAGACTACCGTCCACTAGGCGTATCGGGCTTAGGTGGTTGGCTGATTCTCGTCCAGATTGGATTATTTCTTACATTGATTTTCCTGGCGCTCCAATTGGTTATGTATTGTTTGCCCATGCTTACAACAGAGACTTGGGAGTTGCTAACTTCGAAGCAATCTGCATATTATCACCCGCTATGGGGACCGGTCGTTATTTTTGAAACGGTATATAACGCACTGTTTTTAGTGTTTAGCATATATACTATCATTACTTTGTATAGTAAAAAATCGATCTTTCCTCGTCTTATGATCATGTTTTATAGTGTCAGTCTAGCCGTTAGTATCATTGATTATCTATTGTTGCTTCAGATTCCGATGGCGAGAGAACTTGAGGATGGAAACTCGTTAAGAGATATTGGCAAGTCGGTACTTACTTGTGCCATCTGGATTCCTTACTTTATCAAATCCGAGCGAGTTCATAACACATTTGTAAGATAAGTGGTAAGCAGGAAATGCCCGATCTTGGATAGAAGCTATCTGAGGTCGGGTTTATTGTATATGCCGGGCTAGTCATACAGTGTAAAGGTATATTGTTCATTATAGAAGTGAAAAGGAGGAGAGATCTTGAAAATTTATCTGGTAAGGCATGGGATGGATGAGGAAGGGTATCGAGGCGGATGGAGTGATCGTGGACTTACGGAACAGGGGATCAATCAATCCAGGAGACTGGGAGAGCATCTACATCATCATGCTGAGGAGTACAACATACATACGATCATTAGCAGTGATCTTCCTCGTGCAGTACAGACATCACGAGAAATTGAGAAGAAACTAAATATGCAGGCTAGCTTAATGAAAGATTGGCGGGAGATGAATAACGGAGATATGGCAGGCATGCTCCATAAGGATGCTGAAGAACATTACCCAGGAGTTTATTTCAACACTCTTGAGATGGATTCACCTTTTCCGGGAGGAGAAAGTCCAAGGGATTTTTATAACCGGATAAGCACATCTTTGGAGAGTCTTCTTAGAGATATAGAGGAACAAACAGTCAAGTCCAATGTTCTGTTAATTACTCACGGCGGAGTGATTAACATCCTGTATTATCTGCTTGAGAAGAGGGAATGGAGCAATAAATCCAGCTTTTATCCCATGGACAACACCAGTGTACATACCGTTGAAAAGGGAAGGCATGGTTGGAAACTTAGCAACGCAAATGTGTTAAGTCATCTAGATTAGTTGTTTTTCCATGTTAAATAGAAGGAGGAGATGACATGAGCGATAAACCAATTGAACTGTTGCAACGTTTGAAGTCTTTATCCGGACCATTTCCAACGTGGGATATAGGGCAGTTGCCGGAGCGGCCAGGGAAACTATTTTTGGATTGGTTGAGATTGGCGGTTGAGAACGAAGTGAAGGAACCTCATGCCATGACGATCTCTACCGTGGATCAAGACGGTTATCCTGATGCGAGAGTATTGATTTTGAAAAACGTAACCGACGAAACGTTCTATTTTGCCTCCAGTTCGGAGAGTCGAAAAGGGCAGCAGTTGAAGGGGAATTCTCATGTCGCTCTGACATTCTACTGGCCTTCCCTTGGAAGACAGATTCGGATAAGGGGAATTGCCGAGGATCGGGGAGATGAAGCGGGCGCTGATGATTTCAGCAAACGTTCAGCTGGAGCAAGAGCAGTTGCTATGACAGGGCATCAGAGTGAGGTTTTGGATAGCGAGGAAGTGTTGGATAGTTCCATTGAAGCTCAGAAGGAAAAGATAAGACGTGACCCTCGTGTTGTTACACCTCATTGGCGTTTATATGCCGTGAATGCACAAGAGGTGGAGTTTTGGCAGGGAGATTCGGAGCGCAAGCATGTACGAGTCCAATATGTGATGCAAGATGGGCAGTGGAAGACACTCAGATTGTGGCCTTAATTTTACAACAGATGAGGTAGGCAACACGGACCGAGCTGCCTGTGAGTTTCTTTTTCATAACAATCTGAGGGAGGATAAATCTATGAAACCGATTGAAAGTTTCTTCGAACCATTTCCCGTGTTGGAAACCGAACGGACGTTACTCCGACCTCTTACCTATGATGATCTGGACGATATGTATAGTTACTGCGTTGTACCTGCTGTATCGGAGTTCACCACTTGGGACGCGCATCAGAGCATAGAAGACACAAAAGCTTTTTTAGATTTTGTCATGAGTCGCTATGAGACGGATCTAATAGGCCCATGGGGGATTGAAGATAAACACACTAAGAGGCTGATCGGTAGTTGTAACTATCTAGGGTGTGATAGCGATAACAGGAGAGTTGAGCTGGGATATGTGTTATCTGATCAATATTGGAATCAAGGCTACATGACCGAGGTAGTGAAACGAATCATCCAATTTGGATTTGACGATGTGGGGCTAGAGCGAATCCAGGCCAGATGTTTGGTGGAAAACACAGGTTCCGCCAAGGTCATGGAGAAGGCAGGCATGCAATTCGAAGGTCTGCTGAGGAAGTACATGAGGGTGAAAAATGAGCTTCAGGATCTGAAGATGTATGCTATCGTAAAAGAAGACTTCTATACTAGTATTAAATAAAGAACGTGTTATTGAAAAGTCGTGTGTCATTTATCATGCTGGCGAGCCATGGATTTTCCTATAATCCTGAATTTATCAGTGGTACACAATAAAAGCAGAAGTAAGAAAGAGCTTGAATTGCTGCATCAAAAGGTCAAGGTATCGTATTTTATATTGTCTAATTCAATAATTATATGCCTAGCGTTGGCCCATTCCTGATCGTTGAGGAAATGGGTTTTATTTTTGTTTTCAGCAAGCAACGTACATAATGTCATATCTTGAACCTGGTGCCTTTCGCTATAATCTTCAAGTTATTAAAACATGGATTGAATGAAGGAACCAGGAGGTACAACGAATTGACGACCAAAAACAGATATAAATCACTCGAACTGGAAACACCCGGCGTATATGAGCTGGAAGGGCTTGAGGTGGGAGTGACATCGAACTGCAATTATAAATGCGACTATTGCTGCGCCTACAATCGGGATGATGGAGCGTGTATCAATAGTCAGGAAGTCATCCGTATTATTAGTGAGCTTCCTCGTCTCAAGAGAGTGCGATTGTCAGGGGGAGAAGTTACTCTGAAATATCAGGATTGCCTGGAAATTGTGACGTACTGTGCGGCACATGGCATCGATACACAATTGAACAGTAATGCCAGTCTGCTGACTGAAGAACGAATCATCGCGTTGCGTGATGCAGGCTTGTCCAACATTCATATCTCGTTCAATTATACGGATGCGGAGTCGTATGCTACGTACTACCACGTGCATCCTCGCATGTATGAGAGACTGGAGCAGAATATCCATATGTGTACGGAAGCTGGTCTGGAGACGGTGCTGGAAACGTTACTGTTTGAGGGTAACCAAGCGAACATGCAGGCCATTAGCGATAAGGTGTATGATCTGGGTGTGCGCATCCATGAGATCCAGAACAGTATTAAGATGCCGCATACCGACTGGACCCAGATTGTATCCAAAGAGTCCCTTGTTCGATCTGTTACGGAATTAATTAAACATAAAAAGCCAGATACAACGCTCTATTTCACCTGTATGGATCGGTTCGCTGAACAGTTGAATTTGCGCGAACAACCTGGTGTGTATTTCTCTAATTGTGTGGATGGCACGAAACAGCTGCACCTGCACGGAAACGGGGATATTCTCATCTGTGAGTTATGCCATCCTGTTGTGATTGGCAACATCTATACTGGAACGTCGTTGAAGGATATCTATACCCAACAGCCACCGGCGTTAACGGAATTTTTGGAAAAGCGGCCTTGTCCCGCGTACGATGCTCTTTTTGCAGACGCATAACAGGAAGAGGTTGTTAAAGAAATGTGATATGTATGTTGAACGAGATATGTACAGGATAACAGCGACATTTAGGGTTATATAGATTAAAAATCAGGGTGATCTGATTTCCTTAATAGGAAAACGGATGGCCTTTTTTGTTATAAATTGAACCAGCGATTGGATGGTTGTTCTGTCATCGTAGTGTCAGTGTGAATTTCTTTAGTTCAATTGATGTGGTTTCAGATTCATTTAAGCTACCCGGCCTAATATGGCCTTAAGAACTTAGATGAAGAGGTGAGATTCACATGATGAAGATCTATGAGAAACCAACCCGGAAAGACCCACATAAAAGGCCCATCTCTCCAATAAAGCGCAGATGGCTCATCATCACACTTGTCATCGTGCTTGCGGTTGGTGGAATCCTGTACAGTTTGGCTGACCGTTACCTGATCCGGCATGTGCAGGTGGTTGTAGCGGATGGGAACACGGCAACAGCAACAACGAACAACGTGAATGATTTCAGCAATACTTCGACCACCGCAACTGAAGTGAATGCAACATCAGATGATTGGAATTATTCGAGTGATGATATGAAGGTCAATATTGAAAAGGTACAGACAGGATCTGGCTCAGATCAGATTACGTATTATGTCGCTGATGTTCAGCTAACAGATGCAAGCAGCCTGCGAACCGCGCTGGCGGATAACAGCTTTGGAACAAACATTACCGAAAATACGTCAGAGATTGCCGCAGCCAACAATGCGATCTTTGCCATTAACGGTGATTACTATGGATTCCGTGATGATGGTGTCATTATTCGAAATGGAACATTGTATCGGGACAGCCCCACGCGGGATGCACTTGCCCTGTTCAATGACGGAACGATGAAAACCTACAACGAGAACGAGATTTCTTCCTCGGAATTGCTGGCCGAAGGTGCAACCAATACGTTATCCTTTGGGCCCATTCTGATTCAGGATGGCGAGATCGTCAGTGATTTTAGCAGTGTGAAAATCGATAACAACTTTGGCAACCGCTCCATCCAGGATGCGAATCCAAGAACTGCGATCGGCATGATTGCTCCGAATCATTATGTCTTCGTGGTGGTGGACGGACGGCAGGACGACAGCCGTGGCATGACCTTGGCAGAACTGGCTGATGTCATGAAAGGCCTTGGAGCAACCGAAGCCTACAATCTGGACGGCGGCGGTTCATCCACGATGTATTTTATGGGCAGAGTCGTTAATAACCCGCTGGGACGCAACCAGGAACGTGGCGTGAGTGACATTTTATATCTGACGGAGGGACAAGGATCATGACGATATTAATTCCATCATATGAACCCGATGTGCGTTTACTAAATCTTGTTCTGCAGTTACAGACATTTAAGCTTGGACCTATTGTGATTGTGGATGATGGTAGTGGACCCGGTTACCGTGGCATTTTTGAAACAGCAGAAGCCTATGGCTGTACGGTCCTGACACATCCCGTCAATCTGGGTAAGGGGAGGGCGTTGAAGACGGGCTTTCAGTATATTAAGGAGTTTGGACCTCAGGGCGGTGTCGTGTGCGCAGATAGTGACGGGCAGCATCTGCCACATGATATTAAGCGTATCTTTGAAGTATTGCTCGCACAAACGACACCAGGAATTGTACTCGGTAGCCGTCGCTTCAGTGGTAAAATTCCAGCACGTAGCCGTTTTGGCAACACCGTCACACGGGCGGTCTTTTCCCTCACAACAGGTACCAAAGTATATGACACGCAGACGGGTCTACGCGGGTTTCCTTACTCCATGCTGGACTGGCTGAATCAGATTCCGGGGGATCGGTTTGAATACGAGATGAACATGCTGTTAACAGCACACAAGGAAGGGTATGAGATTACGGAGGAGTTTATTGATACGGTGTATCTGGATCACAATGAGTCCTCCCATTTCCGCCCGCTGGTTGATTCGTTCCGGATCTATATGCCAATCCTGATGTTCAGCACATCTTCGGTGCTGTCCGCTCTGATTGATTTTGGACTATTATTTGTTATTCAGTATTTCACACACAATCTGTTTCTGTCGGTTGTCGCAGCAAGACTATGTAGCTCCATCTTCAACTATACGATTAATCGGAAGTATGTATTTTCCGCTGGACGAACCTCGAAGGTTCGGCAGTCTTTGCCCAAATACTTCTCGCTTGTCCTGCTGGTGCTGTTATTAAACTATGGTTTACTGTATTTTTATAATGAAAAACTGATTATTCCACTGCTCGCAGCCAAGCTATTGACCGAGGTATCCATCTTTGTATTCAGCTATTGGGCGCAGCGCAGATTTGTCTATTAACCTTGAAGAGAGAGTAAGCCTATGGCTTGCTCTTTTTTGGTTGAAACGGTTTCATATGTACCCCGAAATAGGTTACGATGGAGAAGGAAATAAGGAGCTATATTTTAGGTGAAATGGATGTGGGTTGATGTTGAATCGTCTGCGCAAGGACTTGCGTTATTACCTTCAGGAGCATCAGGATCGGAACAACCGCATTTTGCATTATTTCGCGTTTTTGTCGGCCTTTGTGGCATGGATTTTTTGGTTTATTGATATCAAAGTCACGTTGCTACTCGCTCTCATCCATTACGATTTATCCTGGATTGGGCACTTCTATTATGAAGGCAATAAACCCGCAGCTTTTCGTTATCCTCATAATTGTAAATATTCTTTAGTTAAACTTAATATAAAATAAATGTGGGAGGATGATTATGTATCTTCGAAGTGTGGAACTCATGTCGGCCAAGATCGAGAATCGGGACCAATATCCTTTTGACATCCCCGCGATCCGGTCCTTGGAACGATTGGAGCTCACGAATAACGTTACTTTTTTTGTAGGTGAAAATGGTTCAGGGAAATCTACGCTGCTGGAAGGCATCGCACATCAATGTGGCTTCAATACCGCAGGGGGTGTCAGGAATAATACCTATGAGACACATGCTTCGGAATCCTCGCTCGGGAGTTATCTCAGGCTGGCCTGGTTGCCCAAAATAACGAATGGTTTCTTCATGCGCTCTGAATCGTTCTATCAATTCGCATCACATGTCGATGAGATGCCGGCATCGCTTCAATATTATGGCGGGCGTTCATTACATGAACAATCACATGGGGAGTCTTTTCTCAGTCTATTCGTCAATCGCTTCAGTTCCAAAGGCATCTATCTGCTCGATGAGCCCGAAGCCGCTTTATCTCCAGCAAGGCAGCTCTCCTTATTGCGTATCCTCCACGATCTGTCAGGCACTTCGCAATTCATTATTGCGACGCACTCACCCATTTTGCTGGGATATCCGGGGGCAGAGATTTTAAGTTTTGACGATAGCCATATTCAAGAGGTAGCCTATGAGGAGACCGATCACTATCAGATTACCCGCAGTTTTCTGGAGAACCGCGACCGGATGCTGAATGAATTATTTAAAGATTAAGTTCTCAGTTTAACAAAGGAAGTTACTCAACCATGCGGCGTAAAATTTATTTATGAGGAGAGATTGGATGAAAGTAGGTTTGCTGATTGTTGATATGCAAGAGAGTATTGTGCGGAAAAAGATGGACCAGACTTCGATAGACCATGCCTGTGAGTACATTAACCATGTTGCAGGTGTGCTGCGATCGAACGACCATGTGGTGGTTCACATACAAGATGTGGAGGGCATGGAGGAGGCAGCGTCAGATGAGTATCGTATTATTCCCGAGGTGGATGTGAACGAGAAGGATCTCACGGTTACCAAGGAAGCTTCCAATGCCTTCTGGCAGACCGATCTGGAGCAGGTGTTGAAGAGTCATGGAATCGAATTGGTGATCATCGCTGGTTTTGCCGCAGAAGAATGTGTTCTATTCACCTACAACGGTGCGATGGAGCGTGGTTTCCGGCCGGTGATGTTGCAAAATGGAATTCTTAGCACACATCACGAAGTGGTGATTTCAACGTACAGAGATCGCAATGTGATCTCATATCCTGTGGTTGATTATCTATATAAGTTCAACTAAAGAGGTTTACACTGAGCACTCCAATGACAGAACAACCTTCCGATCGCTCCGCTTCTTCAGGTTATTTCTGTCCTCTCCGTTTTTGTGTAAAAAGTTTAGTTGAACCTATAAAATCCAATAATTATTAGCTAAGTGCTAATGGATACTTGGTGAAAAATAAAGATAAGACCAATAATTGGACTCTGTAGGGAGTCTTTTTTTTGTACATATGTGCATGTCGACCGTGAATGTAAGGTTACTCTATGGTTTAAACCAAACTTTGCCTATATCTGCTCGGGTTGAAACGATATATTGAGAACAGGGCACAGCAAGCTCGCTGTGGAGATCGGTAAAGTCATGTATGGATCACTAACCAACTCATTAACTAAGGGAGATGTGCAATGAAGATGAATGTACAAATTACGAGTATTTTGGCAGAGCAAAAGGAATTGTTTCTCAACCTGTACAACTTGTACTTATATGATCTGTCTGAATTTTCTGGCGAAGATTTGCGTAAAGAGGGTACATATGATCCAACGAACACCTATCTATATCTGGAACGCGATGAATTACATCCGTTTTTGATTCAGTATGAAGGGAAGGTTATTGGATTCGTACTGGTGTGCTCACCTCCATATGTGCCAGAAGATGTGGATTATACGGTGCAAGAGCTGTTCTTGGTGAAAAAATATCGGGGACAGGGGCTAGCAGCGCAAGCGATTGAATTGGTTTTTGCTCAATTTGAGGGCACATTCCAAGTAGAACAGCTTGCTAACAATGCGGCAGCAGTTTCATTCTGGAAAAAGTATTATGAGCAACATCAGATTAAATATATTGAGTCTGAATATAACATTGAGATTGACAACATCGCTGGCACCCACCGGATTTTGTCCCAGACTTTTTTGCGTGAAAGAGAGAAATAATATTTGAATTAGAAGGTGATTACTCTGTTCATTATCGCAGTAACCAAGGGGGATTTGAAGTGGATTTCGGGTGTATTTCAGGCAGAAGATGTAGCTAGACAGTACATGGATCTTATACCTGAAGAGCTTAAGGGATACCAGAAATTCATTCAGATAGAGAACCTCACATCATCCTTTTTATATTATAGAGCGTCAGGAATCTCCGTTTAGGTTTCTCGGTAAATATGAAGTGATTTCACTTTTCGATCATACGGATGTATCAGAGGACGAAGATGAGGTGCACTTTAATATCTACACGGTGGATTCAGATTATAGACCAAAGAAACCTGGAACAGATTATATGGGAATACTGAGGCATGATCATGTGACCAATGAATTTATAGAGATGTATCGAGAAGAAGGAACAGAATTTCTGAATAGACGAAGGGTTTTATGAATGTAAGGAAGTTTTTTCACGGTCTTATTTTGCTTCTCCTAATTTGGGAGTTAGATAGGATCTTTTTCAATTTCCATTTACCAATACATGGGTTATGATGAATTAAGAGGAGTCTATGGGAGTGACGTGTAAGGGGGGAAGTACGTAGGTATGCCGAATCATCATTTTGTTATCGAAAACAAATCGCAAGTAGACGGGAATATTCATACCTACTACTCATGGGATTCACAAGGGAGAATACATGGAAGTGGATTAACCACAGAGAATCATGCGACCTTGGAAGACGAATTCATTGCGTACATCTATGATTCCCTTTGTTGGTTGGATACATGGAATCCATCTACCTGCATGAGATGTAGTGGGCTGAACAACTATGGAATAACCGTTATTGAAGAACAGGATGTTTTGTTGAAGTTTTATCAACTCATTCGGGCCTGGATTGATCTATTTAACCATGCGACTGATCCGATTGTTCTAACAGGGAGTTACTGTGTTGATGGAGAAGAACGGAAGGGCTACTACGAGAAACTCGTGTACAACAAAGTTGAATTAATCAACGAATTACATAAGCTTGCTAACATGGCAAAGTATGCTGAGATAAATGGGAAATGCATTGTGCATTTTGGGATATAAATCGATAGAAAAGGTTCCTGATTAAAATCGTAAGCTGTTGAGAAGCAACTCAACAGAGAGGAGCAAGAGTAATGACTAGTCGTATTGTAGTTACGGGTGGAGCTATTATTCGAGATCATATGGGGAGGGTTCTGCTCCAAAAGAGATCAGATTATGGAGATTGGGGATTACCTGGTGGTGGTATGGAGCCAGGTGAACGAATCGAAGAAACCATGATTTAGAGAAGTGAAAGAGGAAACAGGGCTTGAGGTGAGTTCTTATGAATTGGCCTCCATCTACACGGGCGAGAGGATGCACTATACGTATCCGGATGGAAATGAAGTAGTATTTGTAATGTTTTTATTTGACGTTATTGCGGAGTTGGAAGGAAAACTCTGTGATGATCAGGTAACTCTTTTATTTGAAGATGAACAAAAGGAGTCATTACAGCTTGTTTTTAAAAGTGTGGATGAGATTGATATTTCCACAATTAACAAGGTGCAGAAGCCTATATTTGTAGACTTGAAGCAAGGAGAGTCTAAATTACTACGCAAGTGACAGCGTTAATAGAATAACTCAAAATGATTTGAGGTTAGATTATGATGAAAAACATGGAATTAATTCAACCTTTTATTCCAGCATTTTCTGTTCAAAATTTGGAGTGGCTTGCTGGGTTGAATCTGTATATAAAACAAGACAAATATTATGAAAATATTTTGATAGCCGATATTACATTTTTAATGAAATTCTCCAATGTTACATATGAATTACTTTTTAGATTCACTAATATTGAAAATTTTCATTATAAGCCTCATGGTGTTCTAGTTCAGATCAGTGGGTTTAATATTAAAGATCTGAAAGACCACGGATATCATCCAATGAAATATTTCGTTGAGGACTACGAGGACGGAATATTAGGATTCTATTGTGAGGATATTGAATTGATACATGTACAAGAGAGTGAGCACTTAGCTTTGTAGTTCATAGAACATCATTTTTAATAAAGAAGGGAGTTTTTTTATTGCCTTGGCCGATGGTTCATTTTGCAATTGCATCCGAATTGATATCCAAGCCTTCCCCTGAGTTGTTATTGGGAAGTCTCGCTCCTGATTCTATCCATGTAAGAACCAACACCCGTACCGAAAAAGCAAAAACTCACCTCATGCCAGAGTCAGGAAGATTCGCAACAGACGAAGAGCTTCAAGCCTTTTTTGAGTCCAACAAGAAGTTGGCTTATATTGATCCCAAATTCATGCAATATCTGTGCGGTTACATCGCCCATATCTATACGGACCGCGTGTGGACATTCGATATTTACCCTGCGTATGAAGCCAACCCCAATGGAAGAAGCGTGTATACGAAGGATGTCACGAAGCTGGAGTTTATGATTTTACGGAATTGGAACAAGGCCAACGATTGGTTAAGTGAGCTGAAAGTAGGGAGAGCATTTGATTTAGGTGGATTGCTGGAATCTGAGGTGTATCAGTATAGGGGAGAGAAACTGGCGTTTTTAGCTAACCCTGACAACCAACCTTTGGGTGACTTAAATATTTTATCTATGGAAGCTATGGACAAGTTCATACATAAAACGGCGTTAGCGCTAAAACAATTGTATACAAAATGGAATGTGTATGAAGATTTACGCAGCACTGTGTAAGCAAGGGAGGGATTTACCTGAAGGTATACAGGAAACAAGTCCGCAAAATTGTAGTGAATGATACACTTTTCCTGTACGTTGTGGATGAGCAAGCATACGATATCGTCATTCGGGTTTATTCGAATGCGCTTAAATCCACATATGTAGAGTTCGATGTTGCTTGGGAAGATACATGGGATATATTTGTCTATGAACCCAGACTGATATCCAACCTTATTCAATATGCTATAAAACAAGGGTGGGACTACCAACAGAAGAATAACAAAATGAAATTCAACAACGCGACCAGCATTGTAAGAGTTTTAATGGCTGAGAAACAAACAGGACCATAAGGGACTTGGACACAAATTAAAAGGACGTCTACTACTCCCAAATTCACCTAATTCTAAATTAGAAAGTATATGTAATGAAAGGTATGGTCTCCAGTTATTCTTGCATCAGAGAATCACATAAAGGAGGATTTAGGATGGCTATGGACATTGTTATGACGCTTGAACCGCATGGCTGGCTTGATATCCTGGTTAAACCCAATCAGGGAGAACAAATTGAGATCCCAGTTTCTTTTTTGTCGGATGCGGTTGATGAGATAGCACGTCAATTCGTTGCATTGCACAACGGAGCCACGGAGGTAACCATGACCATGCAGACCGAACCTGGAGAATATCGCTTCTGGATCAAGAAACGTTCACAGCTAATCGTTCAATTCATGGTGTATGAGATGAGTGATAATTTTAGTCCGAAAGCCGTTACAGAGGGGCCATTACTTATGTCCGAGGAATTAACCCTAGTCAAGTTGACCAAGCTGTTCTACAGAGAGCTAAGCAAATTGAAGGAAATGGGACTGGAGGAATATCACAAACGGTGGAGTTTTGATTTCCCCTTGGATGACTATGAGCGGTTAGGAAGGGTCGTCCAGATCCGATGAAATCGAATGTTTTTGACGAGAAGGAGGAGAGACATGCCGAATATATATAAGGGAAGATACTCAGCTCAGATTGAGGGAGAATTTGTTGTTTTTATCATCGGAATGAGGATCAATCGTCTGTGGGCTATACATAAATGGCTGCCTGTCTTAAAGTCCATGGGCCCGATGATTAAAGAACTTTATATGAATCCGGAGACCGGATTTCTGAGTACAGAGTATTTTATAAGCTGGCGTGGGGTGACGCTACTCCAATACTGGCGCTCTTACGATGAGTTGGAGAAATACGCACGGGGCGGATTACACTTGGAAGCTTGGAAAAGATTCAACCGATCCATTGGTACTGACGGAACAGTAGGAATTTATCATGAAACATACAAGGCTCAGTCAGGTTCCTTCGAGACCATATACGCTAACATGCCCACATTCGGATTAGCTAAAGCGTCTGAACATGTGCCTTCGACAGGGAAGATGGAGACAGCCAGACGCAGAATGGGCGGAGAGAATGACCCGGCAGTGAAAGCACCAGAGAATCCTTGAAGCGCTGAATAGAGAGGAGAATGTTATGAAGGCTAGAGTGCGAGCAGAAGATGTACATTCAAAGCAGCTTAGCTGGTTGTGTATTAAACCGATGCTTGTTTCTGTACGGGGCAGAGATATAGCGGCCAAAACAGAGATATACCGAAAGTTACATGAAGGGCAACAAGCCTTATTTCTGTTCTATTCCTATCACAATCACACGAAGAGTCTGGCAGAGTTTTATTGGTTTTCGGCATATAACATCATCGAGATCAAGAGTTGGAATGGAATTAAAAATGGGATGCACTTTTTTCATTTAGATGAAATGGTAACTGTACTGGACCAGATAGAAAGTCTGATCACGGACAAAAACAGAGTGGATGAAGTGTGGCGTGAGGTACTGCCAACGGATCTGGAGAAGGACCCGATCTTGCTCCAGAGAACAGAGGCATTATATGCTGCATATCAGACTGTGGCAAAAGTAGCTATTGCACACATGAATGAGATAATCCTGCAAGATCAGGAGATGTATCTGGAGATTGAGTAAGGTTATATGAATGCATAGGGGCTACTCATGAGTGAGTAGTCTTTTTATCATGTATGAGAACATTGGCTGCACATCATCGCTTTTTATTTTTATGCTAGAATGGATAGCAGGAAAAAAGCGGAAGAGTTAAATAACATTCTCAAGTAGGTAAGGAGAACAAGTATGAACGAGGAAGAACTGCTACAGTTATACGGATTGGAGCCTGATGACATCCATCGAGAGCCGATCCGAGAACTATTGAAACAAGAGATTGAGAACCGAAAGTCAGTCAGACTTTATTTTATCTGGAAAAAATGGACGGGGGGCAGGCCCATGAGGAGTTGCTTTACCTTAAACAGTGCGAGCCGTATGATTTTGTTGATTTTTCCAAAGCGGAATGGGTCTCAGACTATAAACAATATTACGGTGTTTGATATATGTGCACACTGGAAGGAGAGGTACTATGCCAAGTTTGCATGACAACACCATATTAAGCTACGAAGTCGATTTAGAGAACGAAAGGATAAGGATGTGTACTCGTTCGAGTCATGATGTGCCGAAAAATATGGATGTCTTATTCTCTGGTGTAATGGCCCATGCGTTTGATACACCGCTGCATGGCAGTATTATTTTGGATCTCGATGAGTGGGACATAGAGCATTTTATTCCTCATAATCGAGAGTTGTTAGAGTCGGGGAAGGGCTACGGTTGGCCTGTCAGTTATGTTTCCTATGAGGAATTACAAACTCGGCTAATAGAAGAGAAATACAAGTACATGGTGATCTCATCCTCCTATGGATTGAGTGGTTGGGTTTTGGCGAAGAACGTAGAGATTTCTCTTCAAGAAACGGGGTGAATGGGATGAAGCGTGAGCACAAGCATGGTAACAAGAGGGGCGCAGGATTACGAGCGGGCATTGTTGTACTTGTTGTTCTGCTCGTTATTCTAGTAATGACCAATCCAAACGAAGAAGATTTTGTTGCATGGCTTGCAAGTGAACATGACATCCATTTTTCGTATGATGTGAATGAAGGCAGGCCGTTTACGCAGACAATTGACGGTGAGGGAAAGAAGCTTCATTTTAAAGGTGGACATATACGTCATATGGGGATTTTTTCAACATATAGTTACCGTTTTGCGGATAATGAAGAAAAAGAGATTCAGATTGAAGCGGTCGGCATAATGAATATGTTATGGAATAGATAGCTAGATAGATTGTGGGCAGTTACAAAAGTTGGATGAAAGTTCTGCTGATATCCACGCGCTTTGCATGATGTAACACGTGCAGAGTAGCGTGTTTTTGGCTAGAAATGCGATATAAACAGAGATGGCTTACTTCGTTTATTCGCAAATCCCACATTATGGGTTATGATGTACCTTGAGAGAAAATTTTACATACATAGGAAGTCTTCTTCTTTTAAATTAAAAGCAAAGTCATAACCGGGATGGTGTTTTCCGTGGATGAATTGAAGAAACATTTGAGTACGCATCGGGCAGGGCAGGTATTGGACGTAGGCACGGGATCAGGTAGATTTATTCCTACTTTACTTGAACTATTCAGTGGTATCGAACAGATTACTGGAATGGATACGGATATGGATTCGTTACGTCAAGCAGAGGCTACGTATGCGGGCCATGGAAGGATTCAGTTTAAGCCGATGGATGCGAGTAACATGGGATTTGCAGATGGGACGTTTGATACGGTCTGTATTTCGAATGCATTGCATCATTTACCGCCAGGTGCACAGGTCCTGGAAGAAATGAAGCGAGTTGTGAAAAGAAACGGTCTGTTTCTCATGAATGAATTAGTCAGTGATGAGCCGAATGAAGCCCAGCTGACTCATATTTTATATCATCATTTCAGTGCCGATATAGATCAGCGTTTGGGAATATACCATCATCACACATACACGCGTCAGGAAGTCAGGGATATCGTTACTGCCAGTGGTATAAGTATACATTGGACATGCGAATACGACGAACCCAAGCCGGATGTTATGGCAGAACGAGATATACATTTGGTTACTAATGCCTGCAAACAGCATATGGAACGGGCCAAGGCGTTTGAAGATTATGCCGCTTTTGCAGAACAAGGTAATTCTATCATCGAACGTTTGAAAACAGTCGGAATTCAGCGCCCAACGCAGCTCATGATCGTGGGAGGTTTGGAAGATCAGACGAATGCTGATTGGAGGATGGAATATGAAGAAGTTAATGATAGTTTCATTATTATTTCTACTTCTGGTGGCCTGTCAGAACAAAGGAAACACTGAAGATGCACAGCAAGATGAAGAAATATCGACATCCCAAGAGAAGGAAGACATCCCACCAGAGTATCTCGATGAAACAAACTATACAGGGGACAAATTGGAAATCGTCAAACTTATGAATGCCCGTATGCGTTATTTAAACGAAGAGGATGAAAAGCGATATATGAATCTTTTTGATCCAAAATCTCCTATATCGGGCATGGGAAGATACAAAGTTCTCAAGGTTACTTCCATGAGCGACATAACTATACAGGAGCAAAGGAAGCTCTATCAGGCAGCGGTGACGGTTAATGAGTTAAAAGAGAACAACGAAGAGTATAGCAATACGATGGTGTTTTGGAAAAAGAAAGAAGATGGCGATTCTGCGCAATGGGTTATTGCAGATATTGATTAATAACATAGTGGCTGATAGATGGAAGATCCATATCATCACACAACATAAAGGATGATGTAATGATGACAAGGCAATTAATACTGATTGAAGGATTACCAGGTTCAGGCAAATCAACGGTTGCCCAAATGGTATCCGAAATTTTAAAGGGAAAAGGCAAGGAGGTACAACTATTTCAAGAAGGGAACCTGGATCACCCTGCTGATTACGAGGGCGTATCTTTTTATTATGCTGGAGACTTCGAAGCTTTATTGAAAACGCATGAAGATTACAGAGAGATTCTGGAAAGCAATGCGACTGCCCATGATCAAGGTTTCCTAATTCCCTACCGTAAGATGAAAGAACAATGGGGAATAGAGCTGCCCGATCACCTTCTACAGGATATTTTCAGCCGAGATATTTACGAAATTCCTTTTGAACAAAATGTTAAACTGATCACCGAGAAGTGGCAAGATTTCGCCCAAAACGTGTTAAACGCGAATGATGATTGCATCACGATATTTGAGTGTTGTTTTATCCAGAATCCACTAACCATGGGTCTCGTAAAATGCAATCAATCCAAAGAGCAGAACGTGCAGTATGTATTGGAACTGGGTCGTATCATTCATGCTCTGAATCCCCTTCTCATCTATATCGACCAGAAGGATATATCCTATACCTTTGATAAGGCAGTTAGTGAAAGACCAAAAGAATGGTCAGAGGGATTCATTAATTATTATACGAACCAGGGTTTGGGGCAGGCACAGGGTTATCAGGGTGTTAAAGGTACGGTACAGGTTTTGCAGGAAAGAAAGAAGCTGGAGTCCGAAATCTATGGGTTACTTCAGATGGATAAGGTATGGCTGGATAATTCGGATTATGACCGCGAGGCTTGTAGGCACAAGCTAGAAAAGATTCTGGACTAACCTTAATGAAATACGAATACATACCGGAGGACAGTTTGATGACATTTTATGAAGTAGCCTTAATTGCAACAACCGCAATCTTAATTATTATAGGTGTTCGAAGCAAACGGAAAGTAATTCTTAGATGGGGCATAGCCAGTTTAATTTTATTGCTCGTACTCATTATTCCCTCATTCATCATGGGATTCATGGACGGATTTGCTGATGGATGGTCAGCGAGATGACCACTGCAGATAACAATAATATATCGTATGAACAAAATAACAACAAATTCAACTTCCGTGTGGCAGGTATTGTTATGGATGCGGAAAGAGTTCTTTTGCATACGACTGAACAGGATGATTTCTGGAATCTGCCCGGAGGGCGGGTGGAATTGAACGAAACAACAGAAGCGGCTATTGTGCGAGAGATGATGGAGGAACTGGGTGTTCATGTAGAAGCGCAAAGGCTCGCATATGTTAGTGAAGATTTCTTTGAATATGATGGCCTGAAGTATCATGAAGTTGGTTTTTATTATGTCATCACATTGCCGGAAGCCCATAAGCTTTATAGTGAAATAGAATTCAACGGTCTAGAGGATAACGGTAAGTTAATCTTCCGATGGTTTTCCTTGGACGAACTGGAGCAGATGGAAGTGTATCCTGTGTTTTTGAAAAAGGAACTGACTACTCTCCTTGATGCAAAAGGTATCAAACACTTCATTCAGAAATAGAGGAATAGAGGTCTTATGGACATTACATTTATTCGTCATGGTCATGGCGAACACTTGAAAGACTATCCTAATCAATTAAATTGTCTGCATCCTGGCCTCACTGAATTGGGAAAAAGTCAGGTCATAGCGTTGCGAAAACAAGTGGTTTTTGCACCTGAAGACGTCATTTTGGTCAGTCCAACAAAACGTACTATTGAAACAGCACAACTTCTGATCCCTAACAAAAATCTTGTGTTCTTAAGCCCGCTGGTTGGCCCAAGAATGTTTCCTCAGAATCCAGAGTTTGTACCTTTCGTCTGCGATCAGACCTACTCCAAGGAAGAACTCAGCCATCAGTATACTGACTTAAGAATGGTTGAGTTGGGATTGGATTGTTGGGAAGAGAGTATTAATCAGATGGATGCACGTCGATTCAAGATATTAGCTGAGCAGCTTCTTGAATGGTGCAGGCAACAGAGCGGCAATACGTTTATCATTTCCCATGATGGTACGATATCGAACTACAGGATGGTACTCGGAGAAGAAGGGGTAACCAAAAGTGATTTTCTTGGTGAAGCAGGGCAGTACACGATCAAGAACTTTTAACTTTTAAAGGAGATCCCGACAATCTCTTTTACTACAGATTAGACAAGGAATCTGCTTTATAAGCGACTATAACTGCACTTAGGGGGATTTTCAATGAAGTTATCCGATTATGAGTATCTAACTTTGGCTCTGGAAGAAGCAGAACAATCATTTACTGAAGGAACGTATCCGATTGGTGCGATAATCGTGGATGTGGATGGGATTGTCGTGAGTAAAGGCCGGAACCGAGTCTTCTCGGATTGCGACCCCACCGCACATGCTGAGGTGGATGCCATTCGTCGGGCAGGAAAACATTTGCTGGATGTAGAGAAGAAGAAATTCTCGAAGAAGAAAGACTTGACGCTTTATACTACCTGTGAGCCTTGTCCCATGTGTTCGTGCACCATATTAATGTCGGGGATTAAGAAGATTGTATGGGCAGCAGATGATGAAGAATATGGCGGGCTTCGACGTTTCAAGGAAGGGCCTCATTTTATCCATATGTTCGACACGTTATCCTGTGTTGCAGCACCATACCTTGATCTGGAAAATAAACAGAGAGCATTGCTCGCCAAATGGAATATTGGTAGAGGATTGCTTAATACAGAGTGGGAGATTCCCAAACAATGATCCTAACCCAAAGGGGATGAATCCACATGGAATTTGTGGGAGAGAAGGTCAGAGTAACAACAGTCAAAGAGCAGGATCTCGACTTCATATGTCAACTTGAATGTGACGCAAATATATGGAGCTTTGAGGAAACTGTTGAAACGGATGAGGAAAAGGTCCGTGAGAAATATCGAAGTCATTTTGCTGTCGCAGATGATAAACCGTATGCCTATGATTTCGTTATACGCCGCTTGAATGATCCAGAAGATACACCCATTGGTATCGTTCAGATGTGGAGTTATGTGGATTACCGAAAAAGCTGGGAACTTGGATTCGCCGTACTTTCGTGTTATGCAGGTAGAGGATACGGGAGTGAAGCTACCCGACTTTTGTTACAATTTGCGTTTCAAGAGTTACAAGCTCATAAGGTCGTCGGCATGTGCAATTCACAAAACGTTCGCTCAGCCGCACTGATGCAGCATGTGGGAATGACACGCGAGGCCGTTTTCCAGGAAGAACTATGGTGGAACAATCAGTGGACAGACCAGTATTTTTTCTCGATTTTGGATAGAGAGTTTAAGCCAGTCTAATAGGTACGGGAGGAAATCAGATGACTACGTTGGTTCTGCTAAGTGATTTGGTATTCGAATCTAACGATAAATTGGATCAGAGAATACGAAGCTTATTTAACAGTGAACAGCCTTCCATCGGATATATCCCTTCGTGCTCCGACCCGGAGCGGAAATATTTTGAACACACTAGACGTTACTATAATCAAATAGGAATAGATAACATTCAATATTTCGATCTTGATCTGGAGTACGAGGAGAGAACATTTGGCTCTATTTTTGAATGTGATGCGATTCATCTATCCGGAGGGAATACGTTTTATTTTCTAAGTTTATTAAAGAAGAGAAATATGGTTGGTTTGCTGCGTTCTTATGTGAAGAGTGGCGGCATTCTGATTGGGGTCAGCGCAGGCAGTATTCTGACTACACCTACGATAGAGATAGCAGGGTATGGGGAAGATGCAGATGAAAATGAAGTGGGTTTGAATGATATGAAAGCGCTGGGGCTCGTTGATTTTGAGTTTGCACCGCACTGGGATGGTTCGGAAGACGCCCTGAATTCATTAAGAGAGTATACCCGTGTTAATCGTACGGCGGTTTATGTGTGCCAAGATGGTGGCGGGCTTGTAATTGATGGTGAAAGCGTAGAGTTATATGGAAATGTGAGTCTCGTAGATTACAGAGAGAGTGGGTCTGTTGATGAGTAATATTACGGTCTATCATTATGACGCTTTCTCCACAGTTCCCGGCCAAGGGAACCCTGCAGGAGTGGTTTTTGATGCGGATCATTTCAGTGAGACGGCGATGCAGCAGATCGCTTATCAAGTTGGTTTTAATGAGACGGTATTTGTGTTGAACTCTGAAGTAGCTGACGTCCGATTACGTTATTTTACACCTGGCCATGAGATTAATCTGTGTGGTCATGCCACAATGGCATCACTGTATGGTTTGAAGACACGCGGTATGTTAAGTGACAAAGAGTTGATCACGATTGAAACCAATGTAGGTATATTACCGATACGATTTGAGCGCAATGCCGACACCATTTACATGGAAATGAAACAGGATCAGCCGCAGTTTATACCTTTCCAGGGGGATATGGAGAAGCTGGTAAGCGCCATAAACCTAACTCTGGATGATGTCGACCTTTCTACGCCAGTCGTTTATGGGAGTACGGGAACCTGGACGTTATTAATCCCGATTCGTGAATTAAACTCTTTTATGAAAATGAAACCGGATTCTTCCCTGTTCCCAGGAATTCTAATTGAGAACCCCAAAGCTTCCCTGCATCCCTTTTGTTTCGAAACTCGTGATTCCGATGCGATGATGCATGCCAGACATTTTTCATCACCTTACTCAGGTACTACGGAAGATCCAGTGACTGGAACAGCCTCCGGGGTGATGGGTGCTTATTATTTAACTTATGTGAAACCGGAGATCGATGAGGTACAGTTTGTGATAGAACAAGGGCATGAGATTGGTAGAGATGGAAAGGTTCAAGTGAGTGTGATTCGGGATGGTGAGGATATGGATGTCAGAATGAAGGGGACGGCTGTTTTTGTGCGTGAACTAAACGTTGAATTGGACACCTGAACATATACATAAAGGAGTTGCTCTTGTTGAATGAAAAAACTGTTTTAGATAGCGTTACTCATGTTTTGAAAGAAGAATTAACGGATGCCTTGGTGGGGATATATCTACACGGTTCTATGGCCATGGGATGCTTTCATCCAAATCAGAGTGATATCGATATTTTGGTCGTTAGCCGGGAAAAGCGATCTGCCGACACCTATCGAAGGATTGCACAAAAGCTAATGCATATTGAAGATGAGATGCACATTACGAAAGGTTTTGAACTCAGTGTTGTACTGGAAACTGCGATTGTTGCCATGGCATACCCTACTCCTTTCGAATTTCATTACTCTGCTTATCACCGGGAGAAATATCGAACGGATGAGCAATATCTCTGTGGCGGATATGAAGATCCGGATCTGGTAGCACATATGGCGGTCATCTATGATCGAGGTATTGTGCTGGAAGGTAAACCTATTAAGGATCTGTTCCAACCGGAAAATCGTGAACATATGATTGCCTCAATCACATCGGACGCGAGTTCAGCAATTGAAGAAATTGTGGAAAACCCGGTCTACTATGTATTGAGTCTGTCTCGGGTTCTTTTGTATGTGAAAGATTCAGTCATTCACTCCAAGCGAGAAGCAGGAGAATGGGCACTTACAAACCTTCCCTCTAAATACAAGGAGGTCATCTCACAATGCCTTGCAAAGTACAATGGTGATCTGGAGAATGTGAATTTGAGTGAAGCCTTACTTCTGGAGTATGCGGAATATATGTTGAATCAGATCCACGTGAAGGGAAATTAACATGTTGCAAATTTTTGATATTCGGCAGAAGCCGGACGTGCTGCAAGAGGCAGTACAGTATTTCTGGAAACAATGGGGCTCGGAATCAAGCTTCCACATAACTGGGCCTATATCGGCAAAGGATATCTGCTTGATGATGAAGAGACGAGAATCTATGAATATACGATTTAATAGAGGTTACACACGCTTTAGGGCTTTGTTTTGAATTCGGGAGGAATGAACCTATGATTACCGAGATTAATAAACATGATTTCCACAAAGTAAAACATCTCACGGACTCATGTCAAAATATTGAAGTCAAAGCGGTGGCGTATGGCTTGAACCCGGGACGGATCTATGTAGATGATGCAGAGAATATCACAGCAGCTCTAATTTGGATACATGGACAATCTGGTTTTCAGTTGATCGGAGATTCTCGAAGTGAACCCTTTCTGAATGAATTGAAAGAGTACATGCGGGAACGTATTGAACCTGAATTATTAAACTTACATATTCATGCTGTTGAAATTGGTGTGATGGACGAAGCCTGGGAAGATGTTCTTCGGCACATCTCCGGGAAAAGAGATATCCCCAGTGATATTCAGCATGTATTCAAGTTGAATCCAAATCTGATAAGTCAGCAAGCACCTCTCGACATATGTGATTCACAGGACGAGAAAGTCAGAATTCTCAGGATAGATGAAGTACTATTAGGAGAGAAAAGATATAACAATTCTCCTTTTCTGATGGATAAAATCTCTCACTTCTGGACGACAATAGATGATTTTTTGCAACATGGCTTTGGCTATATTGCAGTGCATAATGATGATATCGCGAGTGTTTGCCTTTCTGCATTTATCGCAGATCAGACACATGCGGTTGATATTGAAACGGTTGAAGTCTACAGAAGAAGAAATTATGGTGCGATGGTGGCAAAAGCTTTTGTAGAAGAATGCGGTCGTGTAGGCATACATCCGTATTGGGATTGTTCACCGGATAATGCTGGCTCAATTCGTCTGGCACAGGGTGTGGGCATGTCACTGGATTTTAACTATAGAGTTTACTGGTATGATCTATCCACGTAGACGGGTATCGGATATGAAGGAGGATGTGCTGTGAGCGAATCATTACAGGATCAGATTCAATTTCTCATTGAAATTGATAAACTCAAAACGATTGAACGAAAGACGAGAATTATGCATGGTGAGAGACTTGAAAATGATGCAGAGCATTCTTGGCATCTGGCGATGATGGCTTTGGTTTTACAGAGTCATGCCAACAAGGATGTGGATATTCTTAAAGTCATTAAGATGCTTCTCGTTCATGATCTGGTTGAGATCGATGCGGGAGATACTTTTGCCTACGATACGGTGGGGAATACGGATAAATATGATCGTGAACTCCAGGCGGCTCATCGGCTGTTTGGTATGTTGCCCCAGGAACAGACTGAAGAATTACTCCAGTTATGGTTAGAGTTTGAAGCCAAGCAGACGCCTGAAGCACAATTTGCCTCATCTCTCGATCGGCTGCAGCCTCTTATCCACAATCATCAGAATGAGGGAGATACGTGGCAGAAATATTACATTACAAGTGAACAGGTGTTAAACAGAAACCGTGAGATTGTAAACGGTTCCGAAACATTGTGGGAGTATGCGCAGCAGCTTATTCAGAAATCCGTGGATCAGGGAATCTTGACCAAATCATAAGGATGCGTTTTCACGTATGCACTTTGAAGATGGGGGAGAAGCATGGATGGGATATATCATGGAGCTAAGAAAACTGGTGGGTTCGCGTCCTCTAATTATGGCGGGCTCATGTGTACTCGTGTTCAATGAGGAAGGTCACCTGCTGCTACAAAAACGTACAGATAGCTTGGATTGGGGGACACTTGGGGGATCCATGGAACCCGGGGAGTCTTTGGAGGAAACAGCTGCGCGGGAATTGTATGAAGAGGCCGGACTGAGAGCGGAATCGTTCAAACTCATTAGCATTTTTTCAGGTGAGGACATGTACTATCAGTATCCACATGGTGATGAAGTTTACAACGTCATGGCTGTTTATGAAGCTGCAGGCATCAAGGGCAGCCCAACCATTATGGATGATGAAGGTCTGGAACTCCGATATTTTAATCTGAATCAGCCGATCCCTGAGATCAATCCGTTTACGGAATATGTGTTGAAGAAGGCAGGATATATCAGAACTTAATAGTAAGAGGGGGGATATTATGACACAGGACTTCTATTGTGATGAGGTGCTGAGTGGTAAAACGCAAGTCAAAGTTGTCATGGAAACAAATAACGTTATGGCTTATCATCACACTCGGCCATACTACAAGCATCACATTGTTGTAATTCCCAAGATTCATATTCAGTCCTTCATTTCAGAAGAGGAAGAGAATAATGATGAGCTGCTCTTAGAAATGATGCAGGTCATTAAAAAAGTAGCTGCTGACTTGTTAGCTCAGACAGGCTCATCGAAGATTGTAACTAACTTGGGCAGTTATCAAGACTCGAAGCATCAGCATTGGCATATAGTCAGTGGTGAACGAACTTAGAAAACTGTATACCGGATTAACAAACTTCCACCGTTCACTTACGGATGTGGAAGTTTTTTTCGTTTTGAATCAATAAGTACACCGAATGACTTTTACATCCACCATAAAAGTTAACTGAGGAAAAATATGCTAGAATAGGGAGTGGTGGTTTAATAGATTCATAGGAGGAATAACAATTATGATTACTATATTTCTAATGTTGATTAATGTGCTGTTATACGGACTGGGTGTGTATGCACTGATCCTGTTTATTAAGCTTGCCCGGCGTGTGATTCAGGCACTGGATATCTACCTGTATGAGAAACGCGGAGAGCGGTTCTAACGTTCACCATTTCACACTCGAACAGAATTATCATTTTTCTCTCAGTGTTTTATCTTTCCTAATCTAGTATGATTAACGCATCAATCCAGTAAAGAGAGGGTTAATGACATGGATGCTTTTTTAGAGCAAATTAACGAGTTAAACGAGCTTCAGAAGGACTTGGTTAGCCTACATCCTTTGTTTGCAGAACATTATCCAGTCGTTGTAGCCTATGAAGCTTTATTATATATCTATGATTATTCGTCCAAAACGCAGCAATATGAGTGGGTGAAGACGGTTCCGGACGATTTATATATTCCAGATGAATGCCTTGCCGCTATGCCGGTGCACCATATGGACGGACGAATGTGTGCGATTGTAACGGATACAGCGTTCAAAGATCTGGAGCAGAAAGTTTATCTGTTCCACGAATATGTTCATTGTTATGTATATGAGAAATATGATGAGCGGATCGTGAACCGTCTTCAGATTAAACATAAAATGGACCAACTGAAGCGTGTGACATGGGAACTGGATTATGAGTTTCCGTATGAAGATGAAATCGTTATGGAGCGGATTAACTCATTGTTGTCTGCTTTGAAGAGTAAAGACCTGACACTAGTACACACAGCTAGAAAGGCGTTGTTTAGCTCATTAAATGAAGAACAAGCCGAGTACTGGAGCTGGTTGGAGTGGAACGAGGGTTACGCGCGTTATATTGAGAATCTGATTCGGGCAAAATTCGGGCAGGAGAGCAATCATTTTGGAGATACAGCTCCGTTTAATCGTCTAGTATTCTATGAGTGTGGGTCGGAATATATTAGTCTGCTTGTGAAGGAGCACCCGGAGTACCATACGGATCTGGAGCAGCTGTTTGACCGCATGCAAGTGGAGAGAATTCAGGGTTAATCACGCATCTACGGTGAAAAAAAGGTGGAACATCGAAGTCTCACTATTCCAGTGATCTGTACGTTGCACTAGTAGGTTATATCGTTTCTTTTCCTAAGTATAGTAGAATACTTCCCGATAAAAGGAGATTAACTCTATGCCGTTACCTATGGTTCATCTCAATATTGCTAATCTGATTGCAGACTCGCTGCAAATGCAGGCCGCACAAGGTTCATTCTATCTGGGGAACATCGCCCCGGATTCTATACATATGCGTGAAGGTACAACCAGAGAGGATAAGGAATACACCCATTTTAACCCGAAAGATGATGGAGATTACGTTGGTGAACTGAAGGAACTCTATTCATTCTATATGCAACAACATACCGATGAAGGGTGGAAGTGGTTTGTTCGTGGGTACTTTATGCATGTGATGACAGACTATTACTGGTTCCGGAGTGTGCATCCTGAATTCGTCGAACGGGTCAACAAGGTAGATCAATATACAGGAAGTAGCAGATCGAAGGATGAACTAGCGCGTTTATATTACCAGGAGACGGACCAGATCGATTTTAATCTCTATCAAGGTTCAAGTTGGAGCGAAGAGGTATGGCAGGTGCTCAACAGTTCACCGGGTTATGACATGACGGATCGTTTAACTGCGGATGAGATTGTACGCTGGCGGGACCACACGTTTTCTTTTCTTAATGGGGAAGAACCGGGAATTACTCCTGAGTTCATCACGGGTGAGAGAGTTCAGGTATTTGTGGAAGAGACCGTAGAGCGACTGATCGCTATGTTGTCTTCATGGGACCCGGAGTTACGTAACTTGATATGAATATAGATAGTTAGTGAAATTGAGTCATTTCATTATATACTGTATTTAGTACTTCTCTACTCATTACTAGTTTATTTAATACTAAGTCAGGGAGGCACGCAGTATGGTGAGATATGTAGGAGTGTTGCTCGTTTTTGTCATTGCCACGTTCATTGCAGGGTGCAGTAAACCAAATGAATCGAACGCGGAAGAGGGACTTCCTCTGTTGATCACCTTAACCTGTAATCCAGACCTCACTTTGGAACCATGCCAAGATGTTGAGTTTGATCGATCTGATGAGATACGGATCATGATGGAGGCCATACATAAGGCTGAGCGTTTGCCCGGCATTCTCGATTATGGTACACAGTACGACATGAGCATAACAAATGCGGACAGCTCGATAACACGGTATGATTTTTCATTAGGAATGGATCCCAAGATGCAAGGCCTGTTAGTCAACCAGGAAGAAACGCATACTGGATATAGCATTCCTCTTGAGGATTCGAATCAACTAAGAAGACTGATTCAGAGACGTACAGATTAAGAAGGTATATGGAACGGAGAAGAACCTGTGGATGACAAAATTACCATTGAACCTTTGACGCAATCAGATGCAGATGGAGCGTATCAGGTGTTCGAGACAACCATTCCCGCAGCATTTGATCAGGAGGGAATAGGCTCGCTTCTGGATGATATTCAAGGTGAAATAACACAGAAAAAAGCGATGATTCACAAGGCATTGCAAGCAAAGGACAACATCAAAGCAAGTGTGTTTTTCCTCGTCGCCAAAATGGGAGATGTTATTGTAGGCACAATCTCGTATGGACCTTGTGGTGAGGAGATTCGAGAATGTACAGAGGGCCGGCTGAATGATATCGGAGAACTGGGTAGCCTGTATGTGTTGCCCGAGGTTCAAGGACAGGGGGGTGGTTCGGCGCTCATTCTTGCACTGGTTACTGAACTGCAACGGCTGGGAATCCAGCAATTCTGCCTGGATAGCGGTTACCAGATCGCACAGAAGAAGTGGCAACGCAAATTCGGTGAACCCTATGTCGTGGCAAAGAACTACTGGGGCGAAGGAACAGATCATATGGTTTGGCTGTGTGAAGTACAGGATTTTATACTAAAATGAAACGTACAAAAGAGATGACGACCTGTATTATATAGGGGTCATCTCTTTATCTTTTTGCATCGATCGTGAACGATTGTTCGTACAGTGTACCATGTGTGTTTTTATGTACCCGAGGAAAAAAGGAGTGAACATATGTCAATCCAGTGGAATACACCCGAGCAACGGCTGTCCCCTCATGCGGTAAACTTGTGGAGAATTAGCGCCATCATATGGAATGTGATAGGCTTTCTAATTCTTGCCGTACTGTTAATACTCGACTCCATCTATGGATGGAAGACGTGGATTGGTTGGATTTTGTGGGGCGTCACGGCCATATCTGTGCTATATGCGGTGTGGGATATTTTCATCCAGCCGTCATGGTTATACAAGCATTGGTACTATGATGTGAATGAGGAGTTCCTGCAATTGAAGCGTGGGGCGCTAACCAAGGTACACCAGATCATCCCCATGGCGAAAGTGCAATCGGTTACAACCAATCAGGGACCTTTGATGCGAAAATATGGACTCTATTCCGTATCGGTTGGCACGATGGGTTCATCACATGAAATCCCGGCATTGCCAGAGGAAGTCGCGCTTGCACTTCGTCATCAGATTGCGTCCTATGCGCGGATTAACGAGGTGGATGAATGATCGATATGAAGCGACATCATCCATTAACCATGCTGTGGAGTCTATGGAAACTGGTGAAGAATTCGTTCGCGATCATCCTGTTTTTGTTTGTCTTCCGTCAGGGCTCAGAGTCCCAATGGCTCTTCTATGGAAGAATCGCCTTTTATGCAGGGATTTCCATCGGCATCGTGTCGATCATCTGGAAGTGGTTCACTTCTCGTTATACAGCAGACGATAAGGCCTTTCACATCTACAGTGGTGTGTTCAACCGTACTCGAAGAACGATACCGTATACCAAGGTCCAGAACGTGAACCGACATACGACGCTGTTTCATCGGTTGTTCCGCGTGACGTCGATTCGATTCGAGACCGGAATCAAGGGAGAAGATGCTACCTTCCAGTTACACGTTGTTTCACTTTCCGAAGCGGAGCAGTTGGAGAAGATTGTAGCGGGTTATCTGGCAGAAGATGCAGAAACAGTAGGAGCAACAGAGGAACGTGATACGTTGGATGCAGTTCAGGATATGGAAGAGGGAGAGACGCAATCCGCCCCTGTTATAACTGATGAAGCCATGTCTCTACCTGCAAAAGAAAAACAGGAACGGATTGTTCATTATCATTCCACCCGCAAGGACATATTCAAAGCATCCTTTACCTCGCTCAGCTTTCTCGTACTGATTCCGGTCCTGGCTACGCTCTATTCCTGGGTGAAGGACTTCTTCCCTGATGAAGAAGTAACGGAAAGTTTGTTATTAACCTGGCTTGATTCCTGGTTGATTGCCAGTTTGATGATTTTGGTTTTATTGATCATATCTATTGCTCTGGGCATAGTCAGAACCTTCGTAAAGTATGGCAATTTCCAGATCACCTCGGATGCCAAGCGGATCTATATCTCGAAGGGCATGATGGAGCAAACGTCATTTTCAATCCTGAAAGAACGAGTCCAGGCCGTCAAAATTACACAGTCACCGATGAAAAGGCTGCTTGGACTGGCGGAAGTAGAACTAACCACTGCGGGTAGTCTGGGGGAGTCCGAGCAGGAGGTCAACTCACTATATCCTTTCCTGCCTGTGAAGCAAGCATATACCCTGATTGAGGAGATTCTACCATCCTATCGGGTTACGCAGGAGATGGAAAAACTTCCACGAATATCGCTATGGCTGCGCCTGCTCAAACCAAGTTGGGGGTGGATCATGATCACGGGTTTATTGTGGTATTTCAGACCATTGGTGTTTGGGCAGAAACATGCCTGGTGGATGATTTCTGCGATTCTCCTCGTATGGATTGCAACATGCAGAGTGATGGACTTTTTCCATACCCGATACATTCTGCATCAGAATTTCATTCAACTTCGAACCGGTGCGCTCACTTCAACACTCTTCATCTCCAAACGTGAGAAAGTCATCGAAGTGCAGATCACCCGTAATGTGTTACAGCGTTGGTTCGGTGTGGCTTCCATTCATACGGTAAACCGTGCCAAACCTGTTCTGCATCATCAGGCACATGACATTCCCCTGAATACGGCGGAATCATTTCAATCATGGTACATGGGACGTACCCAAGATGTTCAGACCCGTTAACGCAAGAGCAAGGCAGGAAGACCACATTAGGTTATTCTGTACTTGCTCTTTTTACTTGAAGTCCCAGGAAGCAGATTAGAGGAGGAAGGTCATTTTGATGAAAGCTGTGTTCTTTGATGTAGACGGTACATTGCTGAGCGAGATAGATCGGAGTTTATCACCGCGTACAGCAGAGTCGATCCGGGAATTGATTCGTAAAGGCGTTCAAGTCGTACTTGTCACAGGCAGGCCCTATAATTTATGCGAAGAATTCAGAAATCTCGGAATCGATACGATCATTTCGGCTAATGGGGCATTGACCAAAGCAGGTGATGAAGTGATACATAAGTCTGTACTTTCAGCACAGATGGTTAGAGCATTCAGTGAGTTTGCCGAGTTGCAAGGGCATAGTATTTCATATTTTACAGAGTCATTTGAGACGAACGGGTTGTGTACAGCAGATGGTCGTGTTTCTGAGGCCTTAAGAGATACGCTTGGACTCATGGATTTTCCGCAGAAAATCAGCACGTTGGAACAGGACGTATATTGTATTTGCTTATATGCGGATGAGGCGGAGACGGATAAATTCCAGTCCAGATTTCCTTTCTTACGATTCGTGAGATTCCATCCGTATGTAGTGAATGTGCTGGAAGCGAGCGAAGTCAGCAAATCTATAGCCGCAGAGAAAGTTCTCGACTACCTGAAGATATCCAGAGAGGATACAATGGCCTTTGGCGATGGGGAGAATGATGTGGATCTGCTAGATTATGCGGGAATCGGAATTGGGATGGGAAATGGCGGAGAACGAATTAAACAAAGCGCCGATTATGTCACCCTGCGGGCAAGTGAAGATGGGGTCACCTATGCATTGAAGCAATATAAGATTTTATGAGAATGGATCGGCTAAAAAGATGAAGGATATCCAAAATGTGGATTTTCATGTAGAATGATATAGCATGTATTAAGCCCTAAAGCATAGGGTGTTGATCGAAGGGTGACTTATGAAAAAGGTTGTTATCGTAATTCTGTCTCTTGTTGTACTTGTTGGTGTATCCTCTTCCGCTTATGCTCATCCAGGCAGACTGGACAAGAACGGTGGACATAACTGTTCAGCCAAATCCAAGCAAAAGGGTCTGTGCACGGGTTATCACTATCACAAAAAGAAAAAATGAGAATGAGCTGTACAAGATAAACCCGGCCATCATTCAATGTATGGTTGGGTTTTGCATGTGTACCATTGATTTAACATGTTGGAGGCGGTTACACCATGCGGATTCAGGAGATATCGGTATGGAATCATGACGAATTAGTGCCGGTGCTGGCCGAAAGCTCCAGTGAGGGGTTCAGACATATCGAGCGATTAATCCATGAATATGAGACAGGAATCAATACATTTGAGCAAGAAGATGAAGCGCTTTTGAATGCAGAATGCACAATAAGGTGGTTGGGATCTGCGGTTTGAACAGAGATCCTTATTCTGAAATGATTGATACCGGAAGAATTCGCAGACTTTATGTGATGAGAGAATTTCGAAGACATGGGGTTGGGCGCAGGCTGATGGATGCGGTTATTCAAAAAGCGGAAAAACATTACGCTCGACTGGTTCTGTACACGGATCAACCGGTTGCCGGCTCTTTTTATCGCGACTTGGGATTTAGAGAAGTGACGAGTATGGAGAAGATAACACATGTACTGGAATTGGGGGAGAAGGAAGATGGATCATATTAAAGCCGTTATTTTTGATTTGGACAATACAATTCTGAACAGAACGATGACCTTTGACGGCTTCGCTCGGAGTTTGATTAAAACCTATTTTGCCCATCTTGAGTCCACGGAGGATATCCTCAAAAGAATCATTGAACTCGATGAAGATGGTTATAAGGACAAACCCTTTCTGTTCAACGAGTTGTTGCATGAACTGCCCTGGGCAGAGCATCCGCCACATGCAGAACTGATGGAGTTCTATGGCAGAGAGTATGTGCGAAGTTCAGTTCTGATGGAACAGGCGCGAGAAGTCGTTCAGCATCTGCGGGGGAAATACCAAACCGGGTTAATCACCAATGGGCAGACCGATATTCAGTATGGAAAAATCGATCAACTCGGTATCCGGGAGGATTACGACCATATTATTGTTTCAGAAGAGGCTGGAGTCAAAAAGCCCGATCCACGGATATTTCAGCTTGCGCTCGATCATTTCGGTCTAAGACCAGAGCAATGCATTTACATTGGCGATCATCCCGTGAACGATATTGAAGGAGCAGCAAGCGTAGGCATGAGCACCATCTGGATCAAGGTCAACCAGCCGTGGCAGGACAGCATTACGTCGGGTCCTTTACATACGATTGCACATCTAAGTGAGTTGAAGAAACTGCTTTAGAAGACGGTTATATAAATTGAATATAACATTTACACAAAACGTAGAGGACAGAAATAACCTAAAAAAGCGAAGCTAAAAGCTTTCTGAAAGAAAGCTACTTCGGAAGCATACACCTCGCCTTTATCCCCGGATTTTTCCCCTTAGGAAAGGAATCAAAAAATCTGGGGATAACAGCGATCGGAAGGTTGTTCTGTCATCGGAGTGACTAGTGTAAATATTCTTTAGTTCAGTTTATATAGATAAAGACTACTATAATCACAGTCCGGAAAGCGAGGAACATACATATGGAGATTAGACAGATGGCTACAGCGTTTTTGAGCAATGGCTCAGACATGCTGATGATGAAGAAGGCGGGTAGCAGACTATTTGATTTTGAATTTTGGGGTGGCATTGGCGGGCATCTGGAACAAGGGGAACTGAACATACCCATGAGCGCCAGCTATCGGGAGATTGAAGAAGAGACCGGGTTCACGCAAGAGGATGTCGAACACTTTCGGCTTCGATATATTCTGTTGGAGGTTAACGGTGGTGAGATATGGCAGCAGTTTGTATATTTCGGAGAGACCACGCATCGACATTTTGTGCCCTCGGATGAAGGCGAGTTATTCTGGATACCATTGGATGAGGTGTTGGACTTACATTCGTCTATTCTGATCAAAGCAACGCTTAGGCACTATTTACAACATCCGGGAGCAGAAGATATATGGATTGGCAACGTTCAGAGCGGAACAGACCTAAAGGGTACTCCACAGGTAATATGGAACAGAATGCAAGAAACGATATCATTTGAGCCAAAGGGGGTTATCAATAATGTTGAATTATAGAATGGAAAGAAAAAAATGGAGATGGATAAATTACCTGCTGATCACTGTACTGATTGCTATCATTCTTCCGAGTAGTCATGTAGAGGCAGGCATCACGATTACAGTGAAAACGAAGGTCCAATATTACAAAGGACAGCCATACATACATCTAACAGGTGGAAATAAATCTGTGACGGATAAGCTGAACAAGACATTTAAACTTCACGCAGTGAAAGCAGCTCGCCTGGACAAAGAAGAAAAGAAATTAAACAAAAATTATTTCTACATTACCATGGCCAGTGTAAAATACAATGCAAAAGAAAAGTTATCTGTGGTATATGAAGATCATGTGTACACTGGCGGAGCACATGGAATGGATGCGACAAAATCATATAACTATGATTTAAGAACGGGGAAAGAACTGAAGCTAAGTGAGTATGTTAAAGATGATACTCAGATGGAGAAGGTAGAGAAATCAATTTCAAACAGTCTATTAGCCATGTATAATGCAGGAGATTCTATTTTTGAAGAAAATATTTATGATTTTGAGCTTGATCAAACATCTGAATTCTTTTTATATGATAAAGGGATCGTCATCCGATTCTATCCTTATGAGGTTGCACCCTACGCTAAAGGGTTTGTTGATATCAAAGTCCCGTACAGTAAATTCAACCAATAGATCGTATGCAATAAAAGACATGATCCAGTTCGATGAGGTCATGTCTTTTTCTATATACAATCATTAAAATATTTTAAATAATTCTAATAACTGCGGCTCTATGTGTCTACATACCGTGTAATAGCTCAACCCATTCCAAGATGCAGGTTTTGTTATGAAACGTATTGCAAACATGTTTCAGGCCGACCGTAGCAGCGTGCACATGCTGCGGCAGCCTGAACGGACGCACCGGTATAACTTTGCATAGGGCAGAGGCGGTAGTTATGGGTTATTGGAAGAAGATGATTTCATCAGACTATGCTGTAATAATTCGATCTTTTGTTTTTCTGTTCCGATGTTCTATAGCTTCCTCATAATCCCCGATCAGTGTGTCAAAAATGTGCTCCCACGACCGTTGCTCAGCCAGCTTTCTGCCTTCCAGTCCCATCATCCGCAATTGGTTCCCGTGATTTCCCCAGAGACATATCTCCCGAATCAGTGCATCAGCCTGACCTGGCTCGAATAATACACCATTACGGTGGTGGGATACCAGATCCTTTACACCTCCGGCATTGGCCGCCACCACAGGAAGTCCGGAAGCCATCGCTTCCAGCACTACATTGCCAAATGTCTCCGTAGAGGAAGGAAACACAAACAGATCTGCCGAAGCATACATAACAGCAAGTTCTTCGCCATGCATATATCCTGTAAAGGTGACATTGGGTGGGGATTGCAGACGCATTTTGGGAAGAGATGGGCCGTCGCCAACGATAATCCAGTGTACACGGGACTGCATTTCCTGGGGCAACAGCTGCATGGTAGTTGTGAGCGTAGCGATGTCTTTTTCCGGGGCAATGCGACCAACGTAGAGTAGAATAAGGGGAGCGGTGATGTGGTATCGTTCACGGATATCCGAGCTGCGTTTATCAGGGGAGTACAGGTTACAATCAATCCCGCGAGACCAAAGTTTCAGACGCTGAATGCCTTGGGTTTGCAGGGTGTTTAACGTTTCCTGCGATGGAGTTAGGGTTGCATCACAGGCGCGGTGGAACCATTGGATATATTTCCAGTAGAGCGGAATCATGCTTTTCAACCGGTAGTATTCGAGATAACGATCGAAGTGGGTATGGTAGGAGACAACATGCGGAAGATGGTGTTTGAGTGCATACCTCAGGCCAAGCAGCCCCATATTAAAAGGCGTAGCGATGTGCAGCAGATCGGGTTGAAAGGTTTGTAGCTGCTTGTGCATGTCTGCTCTGTTGGGTAGAGCGATGCGGCATTCGGGATACAGAAAAAAAGGGATGTTGGCAACCGATCTGACTTGAGTCTCATGGCTTCCTTCAATGACGGAGTTCGGAGTAAATAGCAGATGTTCAATTCTTCTGCGGTTCAGATGGTTACTCAAGCGGTGGAGCGTGCCAGCAACACCATTGGTTTCCGGAAGATAGGTGTCTGTGAACAAGGCCAGGCGCATCATTACCCCTCCCAAGACTCGTGATGCCAAGATCATAACAGCGGAACATTTTCCTGAGGTCAAGTGCACGTTAACTTGACGATATTCCCTGTAAAATGACTTCGGCACCAACATGTAAACTTCCATAAGTTCAACTTGTATAGCGTATTCTGCTATGATGTAATAACGTGTCGGCGTATATATAGACAGAGAGATACAGGAGGCAGAGAAAGATGAACAAGTTACAAGAAGAATTGCAGGAGTTGTTACCACTCGATCAGCTTGAAGAGATGTCAGGTGAAGAAGTGGTGGGGAGTGTTGCCATGGACCTTTACCGGGCTGAATTTGCGACAATTCGAGAAAGTGGGCAGGAACTTCCGCAAGTATTGCGAGATATCATTCTGATCATCGATCTCGATACCGAGCTGTCCATGAACGGGATGACCGGTTTCCTTGAGAATGCCAGCGGGCAGTACCTGGGTGAGACGATAACAGCTATGGAGCGGATCGGCAATGATGCAGATGCCGTGATCTTGAAGAAGATAGAGCAGATGTTGTCTGAAAGCGGCGTAACGCACGGGCAATTACGAGATAATGTGAATGGGCTGTCCGAGAACGACATCACGACAAGCCTGCAAACACACGGGGAACAGATTCATGAGGTATTACAGCAGATTGAACTGGAAGCCGCGAATTTGAGCATGCAATCGGATAACGAAGAAAGCTTCGACTTGCTGTATCAATATGTGGATGAAAATAAAGATCGTCTAAAACAGGAGATGCAGCACATCTTGTCCAATTAAATGGAAAGAGACTTCGTATAAAGCAATCCTTCCTAACCATAATTGAGGAGGTAAATGACAAGCATGAACAAACGATTAGCGATGGAATCCGTTCTGGTTACCCTGTTATTCATCATCGGTTTTGCAGCTTGGAATGTCATTCAAGGAATGATCATGACTATGAATTACGTACCTGATCTGACAAACACCGCTACTTACGGTAACCCATTGCAATCCAAGGTTGCTTTTGGAACTATTGTTCGGTGGGATACAACATCCATGATCATGGTTGTTGCCGGATTCGTTTTGCTTGCCACAGCATATTACGGGCTTCGATCAGGAATGCAGCGTTGGACACAGCGTTCTTGAAGTATTGTCTTGTGAAACTGAACCAACCAAAAAACCGTCCTTCATCAGATTTGTCTGATAGAGGACGGTTTTTATTCGTTAACACAAACTATAGATTAGATATGTTTGGAAATGATTTCTTCCAGTCCTTGAGCGACAGAATGCGTCCCTCGCGCCAGATGTCTTTCATACAGATGCAGGCGGACAAAGCTCTCATCCGTACCCATGGCTTCGGAGAATATTCCACTGAGCCCACGAGACCGGCGATCGATCTGTAATAGCAGCTCCAGCGAATCGCCCATCGGATAGAACAGCACTTCCAACTCATCCAGATGCCCACGGAATTTGTTTGTTGGTACAAATTCAAATTCCTGTACAAATGGCAGATTGCCGCCCAGCTTTGGTGCGTAGTCATTGGTTACTTCACGTAGTTTGAAACCAAGGATATCAATTGCATCGAGCACGGTGTTCATGTCTTTGCTAGGAACAACATGCAGTCTGTCCCGGTCTGAGGGGTCTACAGCGCTTGAAATATCGAGGCCCGTCTCTACCCATACCTCTGCACGATGCAGTGTAATTGGCAGATTTTCTGGCAGGTCAAATGAGAAGTCTTTCTCCAATTTGGCTCCAGGCTGTAATGTGAAACCTTCGGTGAGCAGATATTTGGCTATAACGGCTGTTTCTTTTACTTTACGATCATCGTGCTCCCGTATGTAATGGGTTTTGATTGAAAGATAGATTCGATCTACGTTCTGTTCCACATCTCCACCTTCAATGTACACAACCCCCGAGATGATTCCTCCAGGCGTGACCTCTGGTGTATGCAATTCCGTATTTACTTTGGCTGCTCCAACACCTACACTGGCTAACATTTTCTTAAAAAATGACATGCGCTCAACCTCCAGATCAGATGGTTTACTATTTGGGGATACATACGGCTTCGACCTTAATACGGAAGCTGGAAGAGAAGCGTTTCATATTTTAGCAAAGATATATCGCATATCCAAACAGGAGAATCGACTTACCTATGTCGAATGTTAGAATAAAGGGATTTTTTGTCAGGAGATGAAGGCGATTGAACACAGAATTCTCAGAACAGAAATATGGTGAGACTGGTGTCAAAACCAGCTTCGAGCAGATGGCGAACGGGGAACAGAAATATAAAATGATCGCAGAAGATGGCAGTTATTATTGTAGAACCGTTGCTTCTTCCCACGGAGCATGGCAAAACAGTCATGTACATATCCATCTAACGGAGTTTTATGTGGTGCAATCGGGATGGATTGCTTATGCCAGTTATGGAGACGATCAGATGTTTTCGATTCGAGTGATGCGTGCAGGAGAGCACATCATTGTCCAACCTGGAGTCCACCATAATATATACATGTCTGCACATAGCGCGATACATACCATTAAGCATGGATTGAACACCTCCAGTGATTGGATGGCATCACCTGAGTTGGATAGGTTAACTCAATCTTTAACAGAGAAGAAGCTACTCCAGAAGTATGATTAACCAGAGGGGAGGATCAGACAGATGCGTAAAAGTACAATATTTTGGATTACGGGAATAGCGATAATTCTCTTGGTGACTCTGCTCATATACAGCTATGTAATTCCAAGTGTGAGTGCACAGGATGTTGTGATGGCAGGCACAATCAGGCAGATTGATACGGATGCAGTTGAGATAGAGTTAGAGATAACGCGAAAAAGAGAAGATAAGGATCAACATATGGTGTATCCCGTTGTCCCAGGATGGGAAGGGGTCACATTTACTGAAGAACAAGATGATGCGTGGTACATGCCTTCGTCTGTCGGCAGCTCCTATTTTGATCAAGTCATTCTGGAAAAGTATCTGAAGGCGCAGGGGAAAACCATGAAATCAGCTGATAATCTGATAGGATTTGCGATACCTGATGAGATAGGGAGTTACAAGTTGCGGTTAACGCTCAGATCTTTGGATGGAACGACTCAGCCGCTTGAGAATCCCATGGTGTATTATGTTCACAACGAACATTTGTTAGGGAAGGATCTAAGTTGGGTTACGGGTGAGAATCTGGAGATCAATAAGGAGTAATCAGAATGATGAATGTATATGAATCGAATGAAATCACCGTACGTTTCTTGGACACAGAAGATGAACGACATCTGGTGAAGTGGCTGTCAGACCCGGAAGTTCTTCAATACTATGAAGGGCGTGATCGGCCGCATGATTTGGAGCAAGTGAGAGAACATTTTTACAATCAGAAAGATGATGCTACTCGTTGTATCGTTGAGTATGGAGGACATCCGATTGGATACATTCAGTTCTATGAGCTTGAGGAAGAAGAACGAACGGAGTATGGTTATGGAGATACGGATGAAATCATCTATGGAACGGATCAGTTTATTGGTGAGGTAGACTACTGGAATAAAGGCATTGGTACACAGTTGATGCAATCCATGCTGGCTTATCTGATTAATGAAAGACAAGCCCGTAAAGTGGTTATGGACCCTCAATCCTGGAACTTGCGAGCGATATCCTGTTACGAGAAATGTGGTTTCCAAAAGATTAAACTGTTGGAGAAACATGAGCAGCATGAAGGACAGATGAGAGACTGTTGGCTTATGGAATATGCTCCTTAGATAATGTTAAAAGTTATTTGAATCATAGAAACAAGGAGGAATAATGGATGGATGAAAGATTTCCGATAGGACCATTTGTACACACGGGTGAAGTTACTTTGGCACAGCGGGAGAAGTGGATTCAGGACATTGCTGAGTTGCCTGAACGCGCACGAGAAGCGGTAAAGGGATTGAGTGAAGATCAATTAAGTCTGCCGTATCGAGAAGGTGGATGGATGCTCAAACAGGTCATTCACCATATGGCAGACAGCCATATGAACAGTATGATTCGTTTCAAGTTGGCACTGACAGAGGATACACCAACGATTCGGCCTTATTATGAAGAGCGCTGGGCTGAATTGAGTGATTCAAGGGACCTGGATGTCGAATTCTCGCTTCAGATTCTGGATGCGCTCCATCGTCGTTGGGTGTTTCTGTTAAACGCGCTGACAGATGCAGATTATGCCAAACAATTTTATCATCCCTCATCGGAAGAAACGACAAGACTGGATTATAATCTGGGCATGTATGCTTGGCATGGCAAACACCATGTTGCTCACATCACATCGCTTCGGGATAGACTGGGAATATAGCAAGAAGAAATATCTTTTTAAGGAGGATTCATCATTGAGTGTACATATCAGACTATTAAATGAGAGCGATCCTGTAATCATATCAAAGGCGTTTCAGGAGCAGGGTTGGGGGAGATTCGCTGAGCAGTATCTTCGTTACTTGGCTGAACAACAGAATGGGGAGCGCGTAACCTTGGTAGCCGAGTTGAATGGAGAATTTGCCGGATACGTGAATGTATTGTGGTATTCCAGCTACCCGTCTTTCAGGGAACAAGGCATTCCCGAAATTAACGATTTTAATGTGCTGATGAAGTTCCAGCGCCAAGGTATTGGTTCACGGTTGATGGACCGAGCAGAGGAAGTTATTCTGGAACGAACGGATGTAGCAGGCATTGGTGTAGGCGTATTTTCTGATTATGGCAAAGCGCAAGTTCTATATGCCCATCGCGGGTACATACCAGACGGTCACGGTGTACACAAACATGATCATTACATTCAGCCGGGTGAAGAAACGATTATGGACGACGATGTTGTACTTTATCTTACGAAGAAGTTAAAAGACGCGCAATAATTTTCATCATATATATACAGTGATGAAAGATGTCATGTATACTAGTTGTTAAATATCTGTTGTGTGTGACTGGCGTAAACGTGGAGTGAACCACGAGGAAGCACATATATTATATGCCGTACGCCTGGGAAAAGTGTTTGATCTTTTGATCAAACACTTTATTTATTATTCAGGGAACGAAAGGACTGGCGGGGGCAGCAGGTTTCCTGAATGGAAAAAGGGCTACTACCAACTCATCTGCTTATGATTTGTTGACTCCTTATTGTGCAGAAGTAATTTCAGCGCGTGTAGTGCGTGATGGTAATACCGTAACTGGTGCGGGGGTTACGGCTTCCATTGATCTGGGACTATACTTGGTCGAAATGTTAACGTCTACGGAGATCGTCCTTCAAGTTCAACAAAAACTAGAGTATCCATATTATGAAGCCGGTAACTTAAAAGATATCTATATGCACACTAAGGGGTAGGGGATAAAAAGATGACTATTCGCCTTTTTCAAGCGATTGATCAGCCAGCAGTGCTGAAAATGATGACGGATCATGATTTTCAATTTCCTTCGTTTATACGCGATCAGTATCCTGCGCGCTGGGATTCATTTTTAAAAATGACGGATGAACGTATCAGTGCTTATTATGTCATGGTTGACGAAGCAGATGTTGTCATAGGTCATGCTGGTTATATCTTTCAGGCTACTGTTAATCGATATGAAATCGTTGGCGTTGTTACATGCAAATCGCACCTTCGACAGGGAGTAGCACGTGCACTTATTACTAAAATATGCATTAAAATAGCTGAATTTGGATGTAGTGATGTCATGCTTTACACACTTGATCATGAAGAAAATGAAGCAGCGCTTGTATTTTATGAACGAATGAATTTTCAAAAGGAAAGTATCGATATGAATTATTATACCTCGGGGTTTCATAGACTTTCACTTGTTAAAACACTATAAGTAACTTCAGGAGATTCATTGATAACTTAAGATTGATACTCATAAATAAATCCACTTATGATAAAAAAGCTGTCCCGCATGTTATACTCTATTGGAATTTGAGGAATGATAAGCAGGATGTTGAGAGATTAGATGATCAGAGGAGTGATTGATCCATGTTTAGCAAAGTCGGCCAAATTATGTTGTATGTCAATGATCAAGATGAATCACTGGCTTTTTGGACTGAAGTCGCAGGATTCCACATTGTGGATGAAGTAAACCTTGACGAAGGCATGAGATGGATTGAGATCGCGCCTACCGCAGATTCGCAGACGAGTATTATTCTCCATGACAAAGAGTTCGTCGAACGGATGTCGGCGGGTGTAAATCTGGGCACACCTTCGTTAATGTTCTTCACCGAAAATCTGGATCAGTTATATGCCGACTTGTCTGGTAAACATGTAACGGTTGGAGAGATTGTCGAGATGCCCACCGGGCGTGTCTTCAACTTTGCTGATAACGAAGGAAATTACTTTGCAGTCTTGGAAAGGGCGAAGTAAATTACAACCCAAAACCGCTACGATTGTAAGCGATCGACATCCATGTCGGTCGTTTTTTTGTTGGGAAAAAGCTTGTGTTTTGGAGTAGAAAAACGCAAGAAAAATAGAGAATTAATGGGTAAAAATGTTATAATAGAGTGTGGCTGATTTAATGAGAATTACGAGAAATGAATAGTCGGATATGAAGGTTTGGGTGGGGAATTTAAGGAGGAATGTGGTTGTGGAAAAGACGATTAAAAGTGTACAGGATCTGTATGATATGCTCGATGCGGACTTCAGATCTGCCAAGCAATTTTGGGAGCCATTCTATGAGGATCGGAACAGACCCATCCCCTTTTTCCCAAACAAACCGGATGAGAATCTGGTAACTCATGTGAACGCAGGTCTGCTGACAGGTGGCAAGGCACTGGAACTGGGTTGTGGACCGGGCAGAAATGCGTTGTATTTAACCCGCCAAGGCTATCAGGTAGATGCTTATGATCTTTCCGAGACAGCGATTGCCTGGGCTAAAGAGAGGGCGGCAGAAGAGCAACTGGACGTGCACTTTGAATGTCGCTCCGTGTTCGAACTGGCCCCAGAGCAAGAATATGATCTTGTCTACGACTCGGGTTGTCTGCACCATCTGTTACCTCATCAGCGCATTCCCTACATAGAAATGATCCACAATGCACTCCGGCCTGGAGGATACTTTGGAATGACTTGTTTTGCTCCTGGTTACGGCGATATTGGTGGACCGGAGATCGTTATGAATGATTGGCAGGTGTATCAAGAGAAGTCGATGCGAGGTGGTCTTGCATTCACGGAGGAGAAGCTTCGCTACATGCTGGAAGATGGTTTCGAATGTGTGGAGTTCCGTGAGATGAAGGCGATGGAGCAGCATGAACCGTATTTTGGTGTACCTTTTCTCTGGGCCACGTTGTGGAGAAAGAAAAACTCGTAAGAGTAGGGGAATTATATCATTGAAAATAGAGGAGGCGTGGTTTCGGAATGGAAACAGGAACAGGAAGAAGACACTTTATCATTACAGGTACATCCAAAGGGATCGGTTTACAACTTGCAGAGTTATTATTGGCTAAGGGGGATTACGTTTACGGTATTTCACGCGGACGTTCGGATCTGTTGGAATCAAGCGAGGAATGGAGCGGGCGTTACCGCCATGTTCAGTACGATCTAGCCGACCTGACCGGGATTGATGATGTGGTTACACGTGTATTGGACGTAATTCCGTCTCAGGAAGCCGATTGCATTGGACTCATTAATAATGCAGCGATGCTGGAGCCTCTAAGACCCATAGACCAATGCAGTGCGGCAGAGATAAGTCAGAGTCTTAACATCAGTCTTGCAGCACCAATGATATTGAGTTCATCTTTTATTCAACATACGAATCACCTGTCCGCCAGACGTAAAATTGTCAATCTCTCATCGGGTTCGGCAAGTTATCCCGCGCCATCAATGGCAGTGTATTGTACATCCAAGGCAGGCTTGAACATGTTCACCCAATGCGTAGCTTTGGAGCAAACGGGCCGACAGAACCCTGTTGAGATTATTGCTTTTGATCCGGGGATGGTTGATACGGAGTTACAGGCTGCTGCACGAGGCAAAAGTACAGAGGAGTTCGCTCTTGCAGGTATGTTCAATCAAGTATATGAAGCAGGCCAATTAAGATCGCCACGAGATGTGGCGATGCAGTTGATCAAGCGGATGGACGAACACCTTGATGCAAACCATGTTATACACAGTATTGAGAGCTAATATGATATATGTATTTCGTCTCGTTTTCTTTACGAAGTATGGATACCTTTTGATATAATCCCAACTTCCCTGTACACTGGAATCAGCGATTGGAAGAACGATTCGTAACGGTAAAGGTGATCCTGCAACAACGGAGTCTGATCACCTTATTCAACCTTAGAAGATCAGAAACGTGGTGAAGTCTCTTGTTTAAAATTATGCTCATTGAAGACGACGAATCATTATTCAATGAAATCAAGGAACGTTTGTCCCAATGGTCGTATGATGTGTATGGTGTGCAGGATTTTGGAAAGGTATTGCAGGAGTACAGCGTAATTCAGCCGCAACTGGTCATTATTGATATTCAGTTACCCCAATATGACGGGTTCCATTGGTGCCGGATCATTCGTTCGCACTCTAATGTGCCGATTATCTTTTTGTCCTCACGGGATCATCCTGCGGATATGGTTATGTCCATGCATTTGGGTGCGGATGATTTTATCCAGAAGCCTTTTCACTTCGATGTATTGATTGCCAAGATTCAAGCGACTTTGCGGAGGGTGTACAACTATAATACAGAGCATATTGAACTTCGAACCTGGCGTGGTGCTGCTATTGAATATGTGAAAAATACGTTGACCTGCGGGGATGAATCTGTTCTGTTAACCAAAAATGAGATGTTCATCCTTAAAGTGCTGGTCGAGCACAAAAATCAGATTGTTACCCGTGAGGACCTCATCCGGAGCTTGTGGGATCACGAGCATTTCGTGAGTGACAACACGCTAACGGTTAACGTTAATCGGTTACGGAAGAAGCTTGAACCCATCGGCTTGGAGCGTTACATTGAAACCAAAGTAGGGCAGGGGTACATGGCAACGGAAGAGGCAGAATCATGATCGGAAAGTACATACGAGAAAGGGCAAGTTGGTTATGGCTACTGGTAAGCATGCAACTTATTATTTTACTGGTGGCCTACCTGGACTCGTCCATTCCATTCCAATCTGTGGTGTATATCGTAGGACTGAATGTGGTGGTATGTCTTGTTTTTATATGGGCGAGATACCTGAAAGAGACCCGTTTCTATAAAAAATTGAGCACCTGGGATCATACCTATGATCTGAGAGAACTCGAGATCGCCGAAAGTCCATATGAGCAGATTGTACATGAGGCCGTCAGTTCCCAGACACAGCGGTATCGTAAGGAGTCGTCACATCATTTTATCGCTCTGGAACAGGAGAAGGACGAGATGTTGTCCTGGATTCATGAGGTGAAGACCCCACTGACTGCGTTGCAACTGATGATCGAGCGCTTGCCAGATGACAAGCTGCAGAGCCAAATGACATATGAATGGTTACGAATCCATCAGTTGCTGGATCAGCAGCTTCATCAGAAGCGTATTCCGTTCATGCATAATGATCTGTTCATCGAAGAGACGGAATTTGAACCGGTATTGAATAGTGAGATTCGAGCGCTGAAATCGTGGTGCATATCCAAGGGCATTGGCTTTGATGTGTCTTTAATGGTATCCAGTGTGCTCACAGACAGCAAATGGTTAGGTTTCATCCTCCGGCAGTTGTTAAGCAATGCGGTGAAATATAGCGATTCATCGGACATCCTCATTGAAAGTCGGGAACAGGATGGACACATCATACTCATGATTCAGGATCACGGGCGAGGGATTGAAGCTCAAGATCTGCCGCGTATATTTGATAAAGGATTTACGTCTACCCGAGGCAGAATGGATGGAGCGGCTACCGGGATGGGGCTGTATCTGGTTCGTCAGGTGGTCCAAACCCTTCATATGAAGATTCATGTAGAGTCTTCTCTTGGCGAGGGCACAACCGTCACACTTACTTTTCCGCGAAAAAACGACATGGTGCATCTTGCAGGCGTGTGACAACAATGTCACATGCTTTTTGGTTTTGTTCGGTGAATCACACGATAACACTGCACATTCCGCCTATGATATAGACATGAGCATTTTGCAGAAGATCTAAGAGGAGTGAGTGGGATATGTGGATACTGGAAGCCAAAAAAATTCATAAAGTCTATGGGAATAAACTGAATAAACAGGAAGTGCTGAAGGGGATTGATCTTGGGGTAAGTAAGGGAGAGTTTGTTGGTATTATGGGGCCTTCGGGTTCGGGTAAAACAACGCTGCTTAATGTACTTTCCTCCATTGATCGGGTGAGTCAGGGCACGATTGATATTGAGGGCAAGGAATTCACCGGAATGAAGGAGAAACAGCTGGCTGAGTTCCGCAAACATCATCTGGGCTTTATTTTTCAGGAATACAATCTGCTGGATACCCTTACGGTGAAGGAAAATGTATTATTACCGCTCTCGATTACGAGCATTCCAAAGCAGGAGGCACACCGGAAGTTTGAACAGATCGCGCGTGAACTGGGAATCTACGAATTGAAAGACAAGTATCCATCTGAGATTTCAGGGGGTCAGAAGCAGCGGACTTCGGCAGCACGAGCATTTGTCCACGAGCCGAGTATCATTTTTGCGGATGAGCCGACAGGGGCGCTGGATTCCAAGTCCGCTTCGGATCTGCTCGGCAAGTTAAGTGATATGAACAGCGCACGAAAGGCGACCATTATTATGGTTACCCATGATCCGGTTGCCGCAAGTTATTGCAGCAGAGTGATTTTTATTCGAGACGGTCAGATCTACACCCAGTTGAATAAAGGAGACGAGTCACGGCAATCGTTCTTCAACGATATTATCAAAACCCAGGGCGTATTGGGTGGTGTACAGCAATGAGCTTGAATTATATTATCTTCCGCAATCTCAGGAAAAATCTAAAGAATTATTATCTCTATGTATTTGCGCTTGTGTTCAGTGTGGCCTTGTATTTTTCCTTTGTGACGTTACAGTATGATCCTTCCATGGATGAGGTGGCTGCTTCAACGAAAGGTGCGGCGGCTATAGGCGCATCTTCGGTACTGTTAATCGTCATTGTCGGCATCTTTTTGCTCTATGCCAATACGATCTTTATCAAGCGGCGTAGCAAAGAAATTGGATTATTTCAATTGATCGGACTGACGAAAGGCAGAATTTTTGGTATTTTGAGTGCGGAGAACAGTATTCTTTATTTTGGTTCCATGGCCATTGGTGTGTTAATTGGGTTTCTTGCGTCCAAGCTTGTATTGATGATATTGTTCAAAATTCTCGGTGTGGACGCGATTACGAGATTGTATTTCTCTCCGATGGCACTGATGCAAACGGTGATTGTCTTTACGATTATGTATTTGCTCATCATGCTGATGAACTACACCTTTATCAAGAGACAGAGCATTCTCTCGCTCTTTCGGGTGTCGGCCACTTCGGAGCAGCAGGTGCAGAAGATGTCTGTCGGACAGATGATTGTTGGCGTCTTGGGCATTGCTCTGATTGTGTATGGATACTTCATGTCTGCACGGTTGTTCAGCGGTGAGGCAATGGATATGCAGCAGTTGATGTATACAATGATCCTGATTCTCTTCTCGGTCATACTGGGGACATACCTGTTCTATAAGGGTTCGGTAAGTTTTATTTTTAATCTGATTCGCAAAAGTAAAAATGGCTACCTATCCATTCATGAGGTGTTGTCTTTATCTTCAATCATGTTTCGCATGAAATCTAATGCATTGCTGCTCACGATTATTACAACCGTGTCGGCGCTTGCTATTGGCATGTTGTCACTCAGTTACATTTCGTATTACTCGGCAGAGGCGCAGGCCAAGGAAAGTTTGCCGGAGGATTTTTCTTTTGCTCAGGTGGATGTAAAAAATCGCTTTGTAGCGGAGTTGGATAACAAACAGATTCCATATGAAGAGAATCACAGAGAGCCGATTTATATTGAAATTGATGCTCAAGAAGTGATGGATGAGTCCATGACGGAACAATACCTGTTCAGTAGTGTGGTGAGTGACAACATGGTAGACAACATTGATTTGCAAGCGGGTGAAGTGGTCTTCATGGGATATGGAAATGCTGTTCAGCAGTTAATTTCCATTCAGGAGAAAGGTCCAATCGTCTTGCACGGGTTGAAACATACGCTGGCACAACAACTGATCGGAACAACCAAACGTGGAGTTCTTCCTGCGTACTATACTGGGGGCACGCCTGTAGCGGTTGTAGATGAGACGGTATATCAGCAACTGAGGCAGGATCTCGATCCCAAGCTGCAGAAAGCCGAGTGGGCTGACTACTATGGTGTCCGTATTGTGAACGAGGGGCAGGCTGAAGAGGCATATGCCGTATATAAGGAGCAGGAGTTGGAAGCCCCAAGCTTCTCCCAGATTGAGTTCAGAAATAACCAGCGTACCACGATGGGACTGATTATGTTTATTGTTGGTTTCCTGGGGCTGACGTTCTTAATCACATCGGGATGCATCCTGTACTTTAAACAAATGAATGAGAGTGAAGAGGAGAAGGGCAATTATACCATTCTGCGAAAACTCGGATTTACTCAAGGCAATCTGTTGCGTGGAATTCAGATCAAGCAGTTGTTTAACTTTGGTATTCCACTCATCGTGGGACTGAGCCATAGTTACTTTGCCGTGAAATCAGGTTGGTTTTTCTTTGGTTCGGAGCTGGCGACACCCACGGTCATTGTCATGATAGTCTATACATTGTTATATTCGATTTTTGGTCTGTTGTCTGTGTGGTACTATAAACGGGTGATTAAGGAAGCTTTGTAGAATAGGCATCAGGAGTATGCTGATATAACAAGATAGGATGAGTAAAGGGCAGCTGTATTATTTACAGACTGCTCTTTTTTCTTTTTCTAAGTATAATGCCTCATGAAAAAAAGGATGATTATGGAATTAAGTCGAAATGATGATAGAGTCCATGAATCTGATTCATGTATAACGGTGAAACGAGGGGAGTGAAGTAGCGTGCCTGGAGTTCTCTATTCATCGAAGAAAGAGTTAAGTGAGACGATTCGGCGCACCTATGTATTGTTTGAGGGTGAATTCGAGGACATCCATAACAGCGACAAAGATAAGCGGGTTGAAGGTGTGGATAAGACCCCTGCCCAGATGATCGCCTACCAGTTAGGATGGATGAACCTGGTGATGGATTGGGAACGAAATGAGCAGTTGGGTCATGAATTTCATATGCCGGCACTAGGATATAAATGGAACCAACTGGGGCCATTAAATGAATTATTTTACGAAAAGTATTCAGGCTATACACTGGAGCAGCTACTCTCTTTGTTTCGGGAGACAGAACAACAGTGGCAGAACTGGATTAACTCACTGAGCGAAGAAGAATTATTTGTACAAGGGATGAGGCAGTGGACGGGAATGAAGCCCGGGTGGGCTATGGTGAAGTGGATTCAGATTAATTCGGTAGCCCCTTTCAAATCTTTTCGGACCCGAATTCGTAAATGGAAAAAAGGTCAGTTAGGTGGCATGGATGTGAGGAGTGGAGATATCTAATGAATCTGGCAAATCAAATCACCTTGGCTAGAATCGTTTTGATTCCATTGTTTATGATTTCTTTTCTGAATCAACAAAGCACGATAACTGCACTACTTATTTTTGCAGTAGCGGCAGGCACGGATAAACTGGATGGATATGTGGCAAGAAAATATAATCAAATTACGAATCTGGGCAAGCTGCTTGATCCACTAGCGGACAAACTGTTGATTGCAGCGGCGCTGATCATGATGGTTCAGGAGAATATGATCAGTTCATGGATTGCTGTAATCATTATAGGACGTGAAATTGTGATTACAGCTTTACGAATGGTAGCCACAGAGCAGGGCATTGCTCTTGCAGCGGATCGATATGGCAAGATCAAAATGGTACTTCAGGTGGCAGCCATCATTGCCATTTTGTTGAACAATGTTCCGTTTAGTTTGCTGACTGAGGTGCGGGTTGATGTAATTTTATTGTGGCTGGCGGCAGGAGTTACGCTGTTATCGGGATTGAATTATATTGTAGTAAACTATAAGTTGCTACAGACAGGAAGATAGAAAGCTTCGATTGGATCAGGGCTTCACAACGCAAATGGTACCCTGCATTCAACGTGCAGGGTTTATTTATCGTTTGTTTCTGTTCAAAAATATGTGGGGCATAGTCATGGTTCCTTGTATACTTAGGGTATCTGAATGTACATATAATGAATCGGAAAAAAGTGCACCATGGTGCTGATTCAGGAGGATCTCATGCAACAGGAACATACCGCTGGTCTCCACGGGGACTGGCTTCAATTTATGATTTTAACAACCAAACTGGAACTTCCACCCTTGCCAGCAGATACAATGGACCGTCCACGGCTAAGTTTGCAACGCAAAGAATTGTTCCAATCCAAAGTCACTTTGTTGACTGCCCCGGCGGGTTCAGGGAAATCAACACTGTTAGGCAGCTGGGTGAGAAGTGAAGCTGTTCATGCAGCCTGTGTCTGCCTGGATGATAAAGATCAGGACCCGCTTCAGTTTTGGCTCTACATTATTCATGCACTGGATCGAGTGAGCAAGGAACTCTGCGGTGATGTACTGCCACATTTTTTGCAACGGTACCCGATAGACCCCAGATCAGCTTTGATTTTATTGTTGAACCGTGTTGCCCTGACCAATCAACATACGCTGCTCATTCTGGATGACTATCATGCAGTGACCCAGCCGGAGATTCATGAACAGATGCAATACTTTATTGAAAACCTTCCCCTAACCATTCATCTAGTCCTTTCTAGTCGAACATACCCTCCATTCAAGCTTGAAAAGCTGCGTCTGAGAGGTGAATTGAAGCAATTTACGCTTCACGAACTGGCATTTACGCCAGAAGAGGGCATTGAATTTTGCCAAGAGATCATGCAATTGGATATTGCCGGGGGAGATGCGCGTGGTTGGGTACAGCAGACGGAGGGGTGGGCTGCCGGATTGAAGCTGCTCGCTTTATCTCATGCATGGGGTGGAAACGCGATGCTCAGCCCCATGCATTCGATATCGTCACCTCTGTCTCGTGAAGATCATGGACCAACTGGCGAGAGGACGATTTCGGATTACCTGCTTGAAGAGGTGTTCCAGCGTCAGTCACCGGAAATGCAGCAATTTCTGCTCCGAACAGCAATCACAAGAAGAATGAACAGCAGTTTATGTCAGGTATTAAGTGATATGCAGGAAGCCCCACAATTGTTAAGGCAATTGGAGAAGGAACATCTTTTTCTTGTTCCACTTGATCGGGAAGCACACTGGTATCGTTATCATCATTTGTTCTCTGCATTCCTAAAGCGTGAGCTGGATCGTTGTGGTACAGAAAAAGTAAATGAATTACATGCTCTTGCTGCACTGTGGTATGAGCAACAAGGATACCTGGCTGAAGCGTTAGATCATTATATTCTCGGACAACATATGCAGGATGCAGCGAGACTGCTGGAAGAGCTGTTTGCCCATTTTATTATGGGAGAGTGGTGGACGCTCCGGCGATATTTTGATGTTTTGCCACTGGAGATCGTTAAATCACGTCCAAAATTATATATGTCGTACCTGTTCCTTGTTGCACGTGAGATGCCTTATGGACAGATGGTAAAGCAGCTGGATGAACTGGAACAAGTGATCCGGGTGCATCTTCAAGGGCAGCTGGAACCTGAGATCATCGGTTATTTGTTGCAAGTAATATGTGTGATGCGAGCATACATGGCCTATTTGAATAGAGATTTGGATGGGCTGGCTCATTATTTGGTGTCCTACATTGATCAGGGCTATCCTGATGATATTGCCTTTCAGTATATGGACTATGATCGGAGAGAGAGTATGCGCCTGCGCAGCTTCCATGGCGTTAATGGTTACTTGAGGCGTGGGGAAGCTTGCTTCGGAGCGATTACGGAACGTTGGTATGCTGAACATGCCTATGTAACGTCCTACTATGGTGTTGGATATGGTGAGATATTAATGGAACAGGATCAAATTGCAGAAGCGATCAGTTATGCGGACCGAGCGCTTGAAGTGGCTTTGCAGATCAAGGTGGCTGCGTTACTCGTTCCAGCTTATGTACTCAAAGCCAGACTTGAACTTACACTGAGTCGACCTGAAGAAGGCTTGAAACTGCTTCAGCAGGTCTCAGGTTTATTATCTGGGAAGGATATGGAGTACTGGCAGCCAGCACTGGAAACACATCAATACCGTATTTTAATTGAAATGAGTCCGGTGGAATCAGCCCACACCATTCTGGCTACGCCTACAAATGAAGGAGATGTGGCTGCTGAGATCAGCTGTGATCAGTTCTTCCGTTCCATGGTTCGCATACGTGCGATGATCATACTTGAGCAGTATGATTATGCACGAGAGGAACTGAGACGACTCCGTAAACAGGCTGAAGAACGGGACTTGCTTGCGGAACAGGTAGAGTGTGCTCTGTTAGAGTCAATCATGCTGCAAAAGCAGGGATTCACAGATGCCAGTGTTGTGGCGTTATCCCGTGCTCTGGTGCTGGGAGGACCCGAAGGATATATCCGTTCATTTGTTGCTGAAGGTGAACAGATGAAACAGTTGCTGCAGCACTATCTCTATCTGCGTCGTACAAAGGCGATACACGATGATGGTGTGAAAATGGCTTATGTGAAGCAGTTATTATCTGCTTTTGCAAGAGACAAACGATTGAGAGGCCCCTCATCTGCAGGGGAGGCCAAGCTGGATACAAAGGAAGTGGGACTCAGCCCGATGGAGCAAAAAATATTCGGTCACATCGCTGAGGGCCTGACCAGCAAACAGATTGCTGCCGAGTTTGGTATCTCTCCCGGAACTGTTAATACACACATTCGCCGAGTGTTCGCGAAGCTGGGTGCGAGTAGTCGTACTCATGCTGTTCAAATTGCGGAGCAACGGGGATTATTATAATTTTGTGAAACAGTGTCTACTCTTTTGTAGACTGTTTGCAAGCTAAGGTCTCTCCTACAATGAAGATAATTAAATAACTCTGACGAGTCTTTGCTGACACCAGGGTTTATGTTCATGTGGGAGGTAGCGTTAAAAGATGTCAACACGAATATCCAAACGAAAAGTTCATACGAAAAATAAGATCCTTAAGGTCTCGCCTTATCTTGCAGCCCTTCTGTCTTTATCCGTCATTACTGTGCCCGGGACAGTGCATGCAGCGTCCGATGCAGTAAACATTCGTGACTTGCAGCAGGCAGCGCCGTGGGCCAAACAAGCGATTGAAAGGGCTGCCGAGCAACAGATGATTCTGGCGGACGAAGCAGGGAATTTCAACCCGAGCGCAACGTTAACAAGAGGTGACCTTGCGTACACGCTGGCTCAACTATTGGAGATGAACGTGCCGTCGTCGGTCCAGCTTCCAGATCAGTTATTCAGGGATCTGGATCGTAACGCTGAGCATGGTTCCTATATTCGTGCACTTCAATTGGCTGGAATTATGAATGGTTATCCGGATGGTACGTTTCGTCCTGCCGGTCTGGTAACAAGGGAAGAGCTGGCAACAACGATTATCCGGGCTCTGAAGGCTAAAGGGTATGATGAAACATTAAATTTGACCAAAGAGTTGTCATTTAAGGATACTTCCGACATCAGTGCCTGGGCTTTGCCAAGTGTACAACAGGCTGTTAAGTTGGGAATCTTGAAAGGGGACAATGGAAACTTTGCGCCGAAGCGTTCTACTTCCAGACAGGAAATGGCCGTGATCGCATTACGCGCAACTGAAGTCATTCAAGCGCTTGATGAAGCTGCGAGTCATGGGGGCACCAATTCGGAATCCAATCCTAATGAGTCAGGAAAGGTAACTGAGGTACAGGGTACAACTTCAGACGGCAATAACGCAGGGAACGGTACAGGAAACGCAAACGGTAATTCCGGTGTGACACCAGGGAATGGAAATGGAAATGGAAGCACGGGTGGAGGAGGTGGATCTACGCCAACTACTCCGACGAATCCTTCCACTCCGTCCAATCCAGGTACGGGGAACAGGGCGCCACTGGTTATTAGTGGTGGTTTGCCTGATCAGGAACTTACACTAGATCATGCCGCATTGGACTTGAACGTCTCGACGTATTTTAGTGATCCAGATGGTGATGAATTGCAATTCAGTGTCATAGCCGGAGATGAAACCATTGTTTCCTCCACTGTGGTAGAAAAAGTGATTCGACTCGTTCCACAGGCTGCTGGAGAAACAACGCTGACGATCAAAGCAGTTGACGTCCAGGGCGCCAGTGTCACGGCACAACTCAAGGTTAAGGTACAGGCCAATACGATAAGTCGCCAATTTCCTGATCCACATTTGGCTGGAGCGATTGCTTATTGGTTGCAAAAGGATGTGGATGATCCACTGACCAAAGATGAATTGGTGGAAGCTCTCATTCAGACCAATGGAGGATTGTATGCGAGAAATGCTGGCATTTCCGATCTGACAGGAGTCGAGATATTCAAAGGATTAAATGTAACCGAAATTGATCTGTCCGGAAACGATATAAGCAAAGCGGATGCCTCTGGATTCGATCGTTTGAATTGGCTTGATTTATCCCGTAATGAACTGACGCAAATTAATGTGACAGGACTGGACCAGCTGGAGTATCTGAATCTCGCGAATAATCGACTTCCTTTATTGGATGTGAGTGGAATAGACTCCTTGCAAGAACTACATCTGAACAGTAATGAGCTTGTTCATCTACCGATTGGAGTTGTTGGGCTGTCTGATCTGCAATACTTGGATGTGAGTAACAATGCCATACCCCTGAGAGAAGAGCCTGATTTCGCTCTACACCAGACGTTGCTGCAACGTTTGGACATGTACGATTTTGATGATGCTCCCCCTGTACTGGTGGAGGCACCTGCGGGTAATACCGCTTATGTTCATGGAGATGAGATTGAGATCGACCTGTCCTTTATGTTTGAGGATGAAGATGACGCCAGGTCGACCCTAATCCTACTGGCTGACTCTCCTGATCCACAATTGGCAGATGTCAGAATGGTTGGACAGAAACTATACGTTACTGCACTGGGGACGAGTAGTGAGCCTCTTCGGATTGAGGTGAAGGCTACGGACCCTCTGGGCAGAGTTGGTGTAGGTCACGTGTACGTGGATCTGAGAGAAATAGAGTAGCGTATTTTAAAACAGCATATGTGAACAAATGCAAGTTCCATCAACGTGCCTTCCGCTATGGAAGGTGCGTTTTTTTATTTTTGTAAGGGATGACTTTATGTTAAAATATGCAAGAAATGAATGAGGCTGTGAGTAATGACGACAGGGGGGAAGAGGATGTCTCAAATAAATATTAATCCAAGTACTTCAGAGGATTCAGAGTATGTTCGCGAGCAACTTATCGCATTTAATGCTGCGCATGTGAGCGAGGAATTAAGGCATCGTTACGAAGAACTGAATTTTAATATCAAAAATGAGACGGGCGAGATTGTTGCAGGTGTGCTTAGTACACTTTGCTGGAACTGGCTGGAGGTTGATATTCTTTGGGTGGATTCTGAACAACGGCATCGGGGATATGGTTCACAGTTGTTGCTTGAAGTTGAGCGAATTGCGCGAGAGAAATCTTGTGATTTTGTTATGTTGAACACTTTCTCCTATCAAGCACCGGAATTTTACAAGAAACATGGCTACCAATTGATCACAACGATCGAGAATGCACCGACTGGACACAGTCATTATTATTTTAAAAAGGACCTCACTTAAGACAAAACATGCGAAATAGGACAAAATCAGGAGGGTTATAATGGTTACCATTAAAGGGATCGAACTTGAAGATTTACCGGCACTAAGCCAGCTATACAATGAGTTGATGGGAATGCCTACCAATGAACAGCAGATGAAAAAGATGTTTCATTACATACAGCAGAATGGCCATTATCATGTGCTTGGGGCATTCTACAATGGCAAACTGGTTGGGTCCGTTATGGGGATTGAGTGTATGGATCTGGTAGGGCCATGCAAACCGTTCATGGTTGTAGAGAATGTGATTGTATCGGATCAGGTACGCAGGCAGGGCATTGGGCAGAGGTTAATGCTCCAGATTGAGCGGATTGCGAAGGATCTGGGTTGTGGTTACATGATTCTGGTGTCTGGCGATCAGCGTAAGGAAGCACATATATTTTATGAGAAATTAGGTTTCAAGGATGAGAAGGTGCAGGGTTACCGAAAACACTTTAACTAAAGACGCATAAAAGAGAGAGGCAGTGGCTCTCTCTCTTTGTGATCTTACTTTACAATTACTCTTTCGAGTTAGACGAGTTGAATCTCATATATTGAGGTGGATGGACATTGTCGATCATGAGAATACCATCAAACTGCTCTTTTGGAACAAAGCTCTCTGGATATATGCCCCAGCTATAAGCAAATCGAGGTTCGAACATCCAGGCGTTCCCTGCCTCTCTTTTTTGATAACGAAGATCAAGGAAACTGTAGGGTGTATTTGTCGCAGACATGATAGCTTCAATTGAACCAGGCAACGCTGGTTCGACATTGTGAACTTCGCCTGCATTATCCGCTGTTTGTCCACTTGAAGCATATAACCCCAGAACATAGCTGATTTCTCTCAATTCCTCGGGGAAGATCTCTCCCATTAGTGGAACTGGATATGAAGAATCCATCACTTTGCTGTTTGCTTTACGTATATGATCGTTATGACCCCACACAATGAACTTTTCGTTCGGATATACTTCCGTAGCTAACCAGATCAGATTGTCATTCATGGCTTTATCCCGCCAAACAAGGGAGTCCAGAAATGCATCCATCTTCCCTTCCTCCAATTCAATCATGGAACGGATAGAAATTTCAATATACTCCTGAGCCAAACGAATTCGATCTTCGAGGCTTCGTTCCAGCAACTTGGATAGTTCCGGATGATTGGGATATTCTTGTTGCAGATAGGTTTGGTTCTCTTTGGATTGCAGTGATTTTAAAATATTTTTGTACGTTTGAATCATTTCCTGTTTCTTTGCACGGTAGGATTGAAGGTCAGCCCCGATATAAAACTCGGACAATTGTTTTTCTGTTTGTGCTAGTTGTTTGGCGAGTTTCTGATCTTTCAGCCAGTGACCATCAAGTAGGGGGGATTGCAGTTGCATGTCAAAACCCGTCAGAATTAATGGCTGTTCAGTTTGAGCACTCGTTTTGAGATAATCAAACAAGGGTAAAATTTCTTTGGACCACCAGACGCCGAAAATGGAGCTTTGCATTGTTTGCTCTGCGCTTTTTTGATTTATTATGGCGTTAGCTAGTGATGTATTAGAGAGACCGCTCTCAAAGGCGAGCACATTGTAGCCCATCTCTTTATGTAGAAACTGAATTAATCGGGTTTTAGCTAAGTTGAATTCTGCTACTCCGTGGGAACTTTCACCCAGAAATACGATTCGTTTATCCTGGAGCAGTGGTTTTAACATATCCAAGTCTGTAAAGCTATTACTCTCAATATCTTCATGAACAGGTGTAATACTCTTGATCCGGTAAGCATGTTCTCTGGCCCATTGTTTCCACAGTTTAATTTTTTCATCTGATGTTCTTGCTGTCTGTATTTCAGTCACATGACCCTGTATGGTCTCGATGGAAGATTGGGCATGGACTTGCCCTGTGGGGAACAACGTTGCAGTAGCCAAAATAACTGTGGTTAATGTAAGAGCGGCAACTCTTTTCCTTTTTCTGAAATGATACAAATAAATACCTCCTTTAATAGCGAATAAAATGAAAATGATTGAGATAAAGGCTATATATGGATTTAATTACACTATATTTAATATTAGTACTAATGTTGTATTTTTGCAAATGTTGGGACTTATCTAGTGAATTTAGGATGATAGGAGCAGGCCATATACATATATATATATATGGAATTGGCTCTCTGTAGCTGGCCTATACTCCCCATATACGGGTTTCGTGTCTCAGAGTCAGAGTTCTGATAGAATGGATTAAATTAAACGAGTTAAAAAAAGTACATAGGAGGTTAACACAATCATGCGTATCGTAGATAACATTAAAGTCTGGGGGGAGCCGCTGGAGAACGCCGTAAGTCAGGCAGTGACTTGCTCGCAATATGGAGATGTATTGGGTGTGGCTCTGATGGCCGACCATCACAAAGGTTACTCACAGCCTATCGGTGGTGTTGTTGCTTATCGGAATATGATCAGTCCATCAGGGGTCGGATATGATATTGCCTGCGGCAACAAGGCTGTGCGCACAAATCTGATGTGGGAAGATATGCGGGATCAGATTGTAACAATTATGGATGACATCAATTCGACCATTTCTTTCGGCGTGGGTCGTAACAATCCAACACCCGTGGATCATGAACTGTTCGACGACACGAGCTGGAAGCTGTTTGATACCATTGAACCGGGATTAAACCATAAGCTGAAGACACTTGCACGCAACCAACTTGGAACCGTAGGCAGTGGTAATCATTTCGTGGATATTTTTGTAGAAGAGGTAACGGGAAAGGTGTGGATCGCAAATCATTTTGGCAGCCGCGGGTTTGGTCACAAAGTGGCGAGTGGGTTCCTTAACCTTGCCGCAGGGCGTCAGTTCAGTGGCAAAGCGCCGGGCGAATCGATGGATCAACCGCCTACGTTGTTTGACCTGAACAGCGAAATGGGTGATATGTATTGGGATGGAATGACTTTGGCGGGCAGATACGCCTATGCAGGACGTGATTATGTCATTGAACAGGTACTCGGAATTCTCGGGGCAAGTGCTGAATATGCCGTTCATAATCATCACAACTTTGCCTGGAAAGAACAACACATGGGTGAAGAGGTAGTTGTGGTCCGCAAAGGTGCAACGCCACTGGCACCCGGGCAACTCGGTTTTGTTGGAGGCAGTATGGGCGATATCTCGGTAATTGTGGAGGGAATCCACAGCGAGGAGAATACCGAGTCATTCCGCAGCACCGTACATGGGGCAGGGCGCACGATGAGCCGAACCCAGGCGGCTGGCAAAATGAATTACAAGCTGCGCACACGTATGGGCGGCGAGATTAGCGAAGCACAGATGCATGAGGCGATTCGTGCCTATGGTGTCGAGCTGCGGGGAGCGGGCACAGACGAAAGTCCGTTTGTTTATAAGAAACTGCAAGACGTGCTGAACGCACATGCGAATACGTTGAAAATCAACCATGTGCTGCGCCCAGTAGGCGTGGCCATGGCCGGAGGTAATGAATTCGATCCGTATAAAGATTAGTCATATATGTTCAACTGAACATTTACACGATAACGGAGAGGGCAGAAATAACTTGAAGAAGCGGAGCGTTCGCCTAAAAGCTTTCTAAAAGAAAGCTACATCGGAAGCATACGCTATCACCGGATTTCCCCTTTCAAAAAAAGGAATAAAAAAATCTGGGGATAACAGCGATCGGAAAGTTATTCTGCCATCGGAGTGCCAGTGTAAATATTCATTAGTTGAACTATATATAGAGAGAGGGTGAACTTCATGAGAAATTGTGCGATATATAGCTCTCAGTTTGACCTGGATCAGCTGTTTGAAGTGATTCAATCCATTTATCCTGAGGGGACGATTAAACGCCGGGAAGACAAGACTCATATTCAAGTGACTCAGAAGAAATGGTTCAGTAAAAAAACCAAAGGCTTTAATATCATGACCAGCCAGACGCATCCTGAGGAATTTACGACAATGATTCAGGGGATGCTTGGATTTTTGAGTCAGATTGAGGGACGCAATGCTTCGCTCCAGGAAAAGGTACTGATCAAATGTTCCACATTGAACATGGTGGTTGGTATTGAGACGGAAGAGGACATATCGGAAGAATTCTTCGGCGAGTTATTGCGATTGGCTGATGCTCTGGATGCTGTTATCTTCTGGGGAGGTGGATCTCTGCTGAACGCACAAGGCCAGTTGTTGCTGGATGTGAATGGAGAATCTGAGGTAGAGGATTACACGGTGACAGCGCACACCAGTTTCCTTGACGGTGACAGCCCCCAGTCGGAGTCTGGCATTCAACGTAAAGCGCGTTCAGAGCAACGGTTGACTGAACAAGGCATTCCGTATAATGCGAACTTGCCCGCAAGGGCCGGAGACGAGCACATCACGATTCGGAGTAAAGAGGAAGTTGCGCGCCGTGCGGTTGCCCTATGTCTTGCCGCGCTTAAGGGTGAGTGTCTGGGAGCAGGCGAAAGTGCGGATGATACCGCAGCACTGGTTCAGGAAGTGATCGACAAGTATGAGGCTGAATCCTTTTTCTCACCCGTAGAGAAGAGGTTTATCGACCAGCACGGAGCAGAGCAGCAGGAGATCATCTCCTTCTCTTGGGGATATGAAGCGTACCACGTAATGTTGTGGGCGCTTGGTTATGTGAAGGAATTGGGTGCACCAGCGGAGTTATGTAACGTAGGGAAGGATGTCGGTTATTTGCAACAGAAGGATAGTTTTACCGACTTTCTCTCCGATGCATCTCTGCGTAACAAGAGCGAGATTCTGGATGAAGCAGATCTAATATACCGTTATAACTGGGTGTGTGTCGATAGTCGTGTGAATGATAAAACACCTCCCGCTGGACTGAATGGTGGAGTGGCTTATGAACGTCACCGTGCATTGAACTGGTTGATCTGTTATCTGGATCAGGAGTGGGATGATGTGCGTACAGACACGTAGAACTGGATGATGTTACGGCCTAATGTAATAATCAATAAACATGACACAACATACAACAATGCAAATACCCCTATAGCCGCACGAATACGGTTAAAGGGGTGTTTGGCGTGCTGTTCTGTGTGGACATAAGCTTTATTCCATATATGCTTTTATCCACTATGCCTGCCAAACTGTTCACGAATAATGACGTCAGCAAGAATTAATTTTTTCTCGACGTTGCTCTCTGGATTCGCAATGCGCCATAACATCTGATCCACTGCACGCGCACCGAGCAACTCCTTGTTCACGTTAACTGTGGCAAGTAATGGGATATTGTCGTATAGATTATCAAATCCCGTGACAACACACTGATCGGGTACACGAATACCCATACTCTCAAGGGCTTCTATGGTGTATAGCCCATAGAAATCATTCGCACATACAAACACTTCAGGCAGGTTAACCTCATTGATCACTGAAGTGAACGTCTGGCGGAACTCATCCAATGCCTGATTACTCAGCTCGGGAATCTGGTGTATCTCCATTCCATGGCCCATGAGCACAGAAGTATAAGCAATCCAGCGTTCATAGAAGCTATGAGCATCCCCAATATTGCCAACGAACTGGAATGTTTTGAAGCCCTTGCGGAGCAAATAGAGCATGATCTCGCGCATGGATGCAAAGTTATCGGTGAATATGCTGTCACTGTGAAAAACAGGGTCCAGATGATCCACCATCACAACCGGAATACTGAGACGTTTGATTTCAAGCAGAATCGGGGTCGAGATAGAGCCAACGGTAATGATTCCTCGAATGGCATCCGGGTTGAGCAGGGTAAATAGCTGGTCTGCTGAGGGTTCCGTTAAGGTCAGAATATTAATCCCTTTTTGGTTCAGCTTGGAAGAAATCCCGTTAAAGACGGGTCCCCAGTATACGGAATCTTGATTTTGGTACCGAACATTGGGAAACAAAATCAAGATGGTACCGCTTGAACGTGTGTTCTTCGGTTCTTGAAGTTCATGGTTGTTATACAGTTCACCAGACAACATGCTGTTATCTTTGAAATATCCAAGTTTGCCAGCGGCCTTGAGAATGACATCCCTCGTTTGATCGCTAACTCCTGATTTTCCAGACAAAGCTCTTGACACCGCGAATTTCGACAAACCCGTAAAATGTGCAATCTCCTGAATTGTTACCTTTGTCTTCATCATACCATCCTTACACTCGTAGTTCTGCCGTATTCCTTATTTGGAGCGATATCCAACTGATCCTAGTATAACATGATGTATTTCTCTTAATCTAATAACGGACAGAAGATTCAAAATGTTAGTGATGCACAGTATTTTAGGATGAACGTTCAACGTGACGGTAAGCATATTTTCAGATAGAATGACGAATTTTGTCTGCTGAATTATTATTTTGTTATTTTATAAAAATAACAAAATAAACAAAGTTGGAATCATGGTTTTAATAAGTGTGTACTTAGAGTTCAGGATGTTGAATAAGCTGTAATACGGGTATATTACAGTTTTATCAGCATTTTATCAGAATAATTAGAAAATGTTAACAACAAAAATGTTGACGCTTACATTTTGCTGTGTTAAATTTTGTTTGTCAAAAACAAACAAGAAAATAACAAATGGTGGTGGTTGTTCATTTTCGATTGGTTGATGAATGGGGTTAACGATTTAGGGTGAACCATGATTGGTATACACATTCGGGGAGGTTGTTAAAATCATGATGAGAAGATGGAATGTTCTACCTCTGATGTTATTGGCCGTGATTCTTTTTGTATCCGCTTGCAGTGGTGGGGGGACAGCGCAGACGGGGACCGAAGCAGAGGGAACAACGAACTCAGGTAACAGCACCGAGGTCGCTGAGACAGAGAAAGAGGGCGGAGCGGAAGAAGCTGTGGTTAATGTGCCTGATCTGGGTGGGCGTGTCATCAAGGTCGCGGCCTGGTGGGACTTGAAACCGGCGGGAGAGACGGCCTCCGATAAGGCCAGACTTGATAAAATTGCAGAGGTCGAGAAGAAATACAACGTAAAACTGGAGTTTGTTAACGTACCTTTTGAAGAATACATGAACAAATTCACAACGTCTGCACTGGCTGGCGAACCGTTCGCCGACATCGTTCAGATGGAGTACAAATCCGCACTACCTGCCATCCTCAAAGGGCAACTATTGCCCATCTCCGAATTCACTACACCTGAGAATAACATCAACCAAGAGGCTAATCTGATTGCAAAATATCCTGCCATTGCAGGCAACGAATACGCCTTCGAATCTCCAACCAGCATTGGTCTGGGACTTCACTATAACCGTGACTTGTTCAAAAAATTATCTTTGCCTGATCCGCAGGAACTGTATAACCAAGGCAAATGGGATTGGGACAAATTCATGGAACTTGCCAAACAGGCAACCAAAGATACCAATAACGACGGCAAAACTGACGTATACGGATTTTCTGGCTGGGCGCTTGATGTCGTTCGTCATTTTACCGCTGCCAATGGTGGAACGATCGTGGATGATACCAATAGCAAAGAAGGATTGTCCGATCCGAAAACGATTGAAGCTGCTGAATTCGTCAAACGCCTGTATAACGTGGAAAATGTCGTGAAGGTCAAAACCGGCGACAAAACCAACTGGGAGGAAAGCAATACATTCAAGGATGGAGACGTAGCTCTGTTCACTGCTGCTGAATGGCAGTTGGGCGATCTCACCTTTGCTGTTGGTGTTGTACCGATTCCGAACGGGCCACAGGGTAGCAAAGAGGTAACGTATGCAAACAACGCAGCATCGGCGAAGTTCATTCCGAAAGGTGTGGAAGATCCAAAGATCGTCTACCAAATCTATGAAGAGACCTTCGACATCCCGCAGATTGAAGAGTATCCAGGTCAAGATTATCTGGAGAGTCGTTATACCGACGAGAAGGATATCGCCATCATTCGCGAGCACATCGCCGGAACGGGCCGTATCTTGCTGGATGATGCTTACACGGGTTACCCATTTGGAGATTACGTGAACGATATCATCAAAAACAACGCTTCCGTAACAGCAACAGCCGAGAAATACAAAGCACAGGCACAAGCTGCGATTGATAAACTCGGCAAACAATAATCACACTTATCACCAGCAAACGATTCAGGCAGGGGCTCGTGTCGGCAAAGTTGGACGGAGCCCCTTTTCCTGAACCACCAAATCGGCATTGCTGGCATCAGCCTTGATGAGGAGGACTCGTAGGATGGCTGGAATTCTACAACGTAAGACTTGGATATTGTCCACAGTAATCATCGTGGCGGCAGCCTGTATCATTCTATATGTAACTTCCGGCGCTGATGGAAAGAGTGCAAACATTCCACCTGGCAGTCTGCCTGCCATTGAAGTGGATGCAGTCTTGCAGCAGACCCGGCAGAAACAGGGATACGAACAGTATCGATCCGGAACGGATCAGGCTACACAGCCGAATGTGGACATCACCATTGAAGCAGGAGATTACATAAAAGCCGAAGGTGAAGACGTCCACAAACTGACTAATTATGAGGGAATGGAAGGGGTATCTCTCCATACCGGAGAGACCGGACAAGTCAATTGGAACATTAACGTGCCGGAGACCGGGCTGTATAACCTGTCCGCCATCTATTATCCCGTTGAAGGCAAGAGTTCGGCCATTGAGCGTGCATTGTACATCGACGGTGAACTTCCTTTTGCGGAAGCCGCCTATTTGCAATTTGACCGGGTATGGGCGAATGAGAAAGATGTCGTGGAGCAGGACAATCAAGGTAACGACCTTCGCCCGAGACAAGTGGAGGAACCTCGCTGGATGGAAGAAACGTTTCAGGACTCAGACGGGTATGAACAGGCTCCATTCAAGTTTTATTTGGAAAAAGGGGAACACACGCTAACGCTAAAATCATCGCGTGAACCCATGGTGATTCGATCCATTCGTCTTTTCAATGAGAAGACAGCCGTTCCTTACGCAGAGACTGCGGGGGCACAACAGTCGGATACTTCCGGGCAGCCGAAGGATGTACTTATTCGCATTGAAGGAGAAGCCGCAATTGCCAAATCTTCACCTACGTTATACCCGACCAGCGAAAGGTCAAGTTCTGCTGTATCTCCTTATAGCGCTTCCCAGGTACGCATCAATACGATTGGTGGCTTTAACTGGCGTCTGCCAGGGCAGTGGATTGAATGGGAAGTGGATGTGCCGGAGAGCGGACTTTATCATATCGGTTTTACCGCACAGCAGAATTTTGTCAAAGGCATCTATTCTACACGCAAACTGACCATCGATGGTGAAGTTCCGTTTGCAGAGATGGCGAAAGCACCTTTCCATTACCAAAGCGACTATCGCATTGACGTCATGGGCGGCAAGGCAGCATACAAGTTTCACTTGGAAAAAGGAAAACATGTGCTACGGCTGGAGAACAGCCTCGGTGACTTTGCACCCCTTATCCGCAATGTGGAGGACAGTCTGTACAACTTGAACTCCATGTACCGACGAATTCTGATGATTACAGGTACGAAGCCTGATGAATTCCGGGATTACCGGGTGGAGAAACAGATTCCGAACCTGCTGGAAGTGTTCAGTGGGGAAAGTAAACGACTCAAAGACGTGGCCGCACAGCTTCGTCTCCTGTCAGGCCAGTCCAGCGATCAGGAAGCCTTGATTAAGACGATGGCGCTGCAACTGGACGAGATGATTGACAAGCCAGATACCATTCCAAGACGGCTTGCGGCATACAAAACCAACACAGGTGGTCTCGGCACATGGGTGCAGCAGGCACGAGAGCAGCCTCTGGAGATTGACGCACTGTACGTCACTTCGATCGACCGTGATATTCCCGGAACAGGCATGGGGCCACTCGCGAAGCTCGGTCATGAAGCGAAGATATTCTATCATTCGTTCTTCATTGATTATAACCAGATTGGCAATGTAGCCACATCAGAAGATCAGCGCACGGTAACGGTCTGGATTGGTAGCGGACGTGACCAGGCGAATACGATGAAAGCGATGATTGACAAGACCTTCACACCAGACAGTGGCATTAACGTGAATCTGAAGCTGGTGAATATGGGAACCTTGCTGCCAGCGACTTTGTCCGGTGAAGGTCCGGATGTAGCGATGCAGATCGGCAATGATCTGCCGGTGAACTTTGCGATGCGGAACTCGGCTGTAGATCTGACGCAATTCAGTGATTATAACGCCGTGGAACAGGAGTTCAGGGAAAGTGCAATCGTGCCGTATGCCTATGATTCAGGCGTATATGCCCTGCCGGAAACACAAACCTTTAACATGCTGTTTTATCGTAAAGACGTGCTCGAAGAACTCGGGCTTGAAGTGCCTCAGAACTGGGAAGATGTCGAGGCTCTACTCGCGATTCTGAGCAAAAATCATATGGAATTTGGTATGCCGATAGTAACCCAGGCGAATATGCAGGGGGTTAATATTCCGCCGAACTCGCAGTATGCCACGATGCTGCTTCAGAACGGAGGCGCCTTCTATCGTAATGATGACAAGGAGTCGGATCTGGATTCCCGGATCGGAATTGAGACGTTCAAGCAGTGGACGGAGTTTTATACCGATTACAAGCTGGAGCGGGAATATGATTTTGCCAACCGTTTCCGGACAGGACAGATGCCCATTGGGTTAACGGATTACACCATGTACAACCAGTTGTCCGTATTTGCACCGGAGATTCGGGGATTATGGGGATTCGTTCCTGTACCAGGAACCGTTCAGGCGGATGGAACCTTGAATCGGGATGTACCGGGTGGAGGCAGCGCAGTCATGATGCTGGAGGGTGCCAAGGAGCAGGACGCGGCGTGGGAGTTCATGAAGTGGTGGACCAGTACAACGACTCAGGCTGAATTCGGACGGGAGATGGAAGGACTGATGGGTGCCGCTGCCCGTTATCCAACGGCCAACATCAAGGCGCTGGATTCCCTGCCGTGGCCTGCGGAGGATTACGCCAATCTCAAGGCACAATTCGAAACGGTGAAGGGCATTCCTGAAGTACCCGGTGGTTATTTTACAGGCCGCCATCTGTTCAATGCATTTTACAAAACCGTTGTTGGCCAAGTGGAAGCCAGGGAATCCATTATGGATTATACCCAATATATTCAGGACGAGATTCGCGTCAAACGTAATGAATTTGGTCTTCCGTAAACAGAGGGAGGGTTAATCGTGCCACAAATATCACTCCGAGACGGACAAAACAGTCCTCCTGAGAAAGCGTCAAGGATGGGCATGAAATCGTGGTGGGGCTGGAAGCTCCAGGAAATGAAGGCCAGCAAACATTCCTATGTTCTGCTTGCACCTTATATGCTCCTGTTCCTCATGTTTACCGTGATTCCGGTTGTCATCTCGATTATACTCAGCTTCACCTACTTTAACATGCTGGAATTTCCACGTTTTATTGGCTGGCAGAACTACACTCGCCTGTTTCTGGAGGATGATGTATTCCTGATTGCGATCAAGAATACGCTGCTGTTTGCCATCATTACCGGACCGATCAGTTATATTGCCTGTTTTGTCTTCGCGTGGATCATTAATGAGTTAACACCGAAATGGAGAGCGTTCATGACACTGATCTTCTACGCGCCCTCCATTTCGGGCAATGTGTATTTTATCTGGCTGATGATCTTCTCGGGAGATCGTTATGGTATTGCCAATGGGCTATTGATCAAATGGGGGTTTCTGCTGGAGCCAATCCAGTGGCTGAAGACGGAAGCCTACATTATGCCTATCCTCATTCTCGTGCAGCTATGGCTGAGTCTCGGAACCGGATTTCTGGCGTTTATCGCCGGTTTGCAGACGGTGGACCGGACATTGTACGAAGCAGGAGCGGTGGATGGGATTAAGAATCGCTGGCAGGAGCTATGGTACATTACCTTGCCTTCGATGCGTCCTCAGCTCATGTTCGGCGCAGTCATTCAGCTCACAACCTCGTTTGCTGTGGCCGATGTGTCGATCGCACTGGCCGGGTTCCCAAGCGTGAACTATGCGGCAGAGACGGTGGTAACCCATTTGATCGACTTTGGTACTACGCGGTTTGAGATGGGATATGCATCAGCAATTGCCACCGTACTGTTCATGATTATGGTGGGCACCAACTTGCTGGTACAGAAACTGCTTCGAAGGGTGGGAGAATAGCTATGGCTGCAATTGCGACAGGCAAAAAGCGGGTGAATCGCTCGCTATCGGGAAGCCTCTCCCTGTTTGCCCTTCTGCTCGTATTTGGTGCCTTCATGGTGCTGCCGTTGATCTATGCGATCAACAATGCATTCAAACCATTGGATGAGATTTTTACCTTTCCACCAACTTTGTTTGTCAAAAATCCCACGTTCAGCAACTTTACAGATCTGCTGAATCTGCTGAGTGACTCGTGGGTGCCGTTCTCACGTTATATATTCAACACGGTATTTATAACAGGCATCGGTATCGTAGGCCATGTGCTGCTAGCTTCCGCAGCGGCGTACCCGCTTGCCAAGCATAAGTTTCCGGGCAAAGTATTCATGTTCCAGGTGGTCGTACTGTCACTGATGTTCACACCTGCGGTGACGGCCATTCCGAACTATATGATCATGTCATGGCTCGGATGGATAGACACCTACTGGGCCGTCATTATTCCGGCATTTGCCTATTCACTCGGGTTATATCTGATGAAACAGTTCATGGAGCAGATCCCGGATGCACTACTGGAAGCAGCCAAGATTGACGGCGCCAGTGAATACCGGATCTTTTGGTCCATTGTTATGCCTAATGTGAAGCCCGCGTGGCTCACATTAATCATCCTGCTGTTCCAGATGTTATGGGGCAGTGATGGCAATGGATACATCTACAGCGAGCAGCTCAAGACTCTGCATTATGCAGCAGGTCAGATTATTCAGGGCGGAATATCCCGGGCAGGAGCGGGTGCTGCGGTAGCACTGATTTTGATGAGTGTGCCGATCACGCTATTTATTTTCTCTCAGAGCCGAATCATTGAGACGATGGCGAGTTCGGGCATGAAGGATTAAGGGGGAACGATATGGCACGCACAGTGAAAAGATGGCTTGTTCTCCTGGCGGCAGTATCTCTGCTGCTGGTGAATGCCGTGCCTGCGGCGGCCTCCCCGGCGCCGTATGAGAGTTATAACTACAACTACTGGAAAGAGGCTGTACCTTCACCAGATGCCTATCTGCCCGAGCGTACTCTATCAGGCCGTGACCTCGGCATTAGTGAGTTCAAAGACCCCGGTGATGTGAACGTTTCACCCTCCGGTTTGATCTATATTTTGGATAGCGGCAACAATCGAATCATCGTATTGGAACCAGACTTTAAGCTGCTGCGCGTAATCGATGGATTCATGATGGATGGTAGCAAGGAGACCTTTAACCTTCCAGGTGGATTGTTTGTAGATGAAGAAGAACGCATATATGTCGCCGATACGGGAAACAGTCGTGTGGTTGTCCTTGATGGAGAGGGGATGCTGATACAAACCATCACGAAGCCTGAGTCGGATATCCTATCGACCCAATTCCAGTTCCAGCCTTTGAAACTGACGGTGGACCATGTAGGCCGAGTGTATGTTGTGGCGCAGGGGGTCTACGAAGGGATTATGCAGTTTGACGAGAGTGGGAAATTTATCGGATACGTCGGTACCAACAAAGTGGAGCGGGACTACGGCGAATATATCTGGCGCATGTTGTCCACCAAAGCCCAGCGCGCACAGATGGTCCTATTTGTCCCAACGGAGTTCTCCAATACGGATATTGACCACAAAGGATTCGTGTATGCGACGAATATTGATCCCGGCTCGAATGAACCGATCAAGCGGCTTAACCCGTCCGGCGAAGATGTACTGAAGCGGTTTGGTTATTATGACGTCAAAGGCGATATCCGGTTCCGCAACAATCCGGGTCCCTCCAAACTGATTGATGTGAAAGTGCTGGGTAACGGCATGTACAGTGTATTGGATGCGACACAAAACCGGGTGTTCACGTACGACGATGAAGGTCATCTGCTCTACATATATGGTGGCAAAGGAAATCAGGTGGGCACGCTCAAAACACCTGTCGCGATTGAACAATCGGGTGAGCACCACTTGGTTCTGGATCGGGGCAAGAACAACCTTGTTGTCTATGAGCCAACCCGTTTTGGTGCCCGTGTGAATGAAGCGGTGGCACTCCACTATCGGGGCGAGGACACGGAGGCCGTAAATATATGGAGAGAAGTGCTGAAGCTGAATGCCAACTATGACATCGCTTATATCGGTATCGGCAAGTCCTTATTAATGGAGAAGAAAAACGAGGAAGCGCTAGGTTACTTCGAACTTGGAATGGATCGCAAGAGTTATTCTGTCGCGTTTAAGCGGCATCGGCGGGAGATGATGAAGGAACATTTCGGTACATTCCTGACCGCTGTAATAGCGCTGATTGTCATTCTGATCCTGACCCGGGTGGCGGTTAAATGGAGACGGAGGAGGCAGGTTGATCGTGAAGCAGGATTTCATTAAGTTTCCACTGCATCTCATTTTTCACCCCATTGATGCATTCTGGGACCTCAAATCGGATAACCGGGGACGGCTGCTTGTTGCTTTTGCAGCATTGGCGCTTACCATTGTTATGATGATTCTGCAAAAGCAGTACGCAGGATTTCTCGTTAATTACATCGATCCTCGTACGATTAACAGCATCATCGAGATCGCCACGGTTGCAGTGCCATTCTTTCTATGGTGCATGGCCAACTGGGCTGTAACGACCTTAATGGAAGGAGAAGGCAAGTTCAGGGAAATCGTTCTGGCGACAGGTTACTCGCTCATTCCGGTTATTCTGATCTATGCCCCAATGATCGTGATCAGCCGGTTCATGGTGCAGGAGGAGACTGCTTTTTATTATCTGTTTAATAGCGTCGCTTTTTTCTGGTTTGTACTGCTTCTGTTCATTGGCATGATGACGGTGCACCAGTACACGGTGATTAGAACGATCATTACGATGGTGCTGACACTCATTGTGATGGGCATTATTGTATTCCTTGGCGCACTGGTCTTCAGCATGCTGCAACAGCTGTACGAATTCGGTTATAACATTTACCGCGAGTTGATTTTTCGGACCTAAAGGAGGCGGCATCCGTGAACAAAAGGCAACGATTATATACGGTGCTGGCTGGTGGTGCAGCTGTAATCATGATTGCAGCCGGGCTGCTGTATATAAACAACAGGGGGATTCCTGCCGTAGAAGCCGCAGCTTATCTGGATACGACAACCACAGCCATGCCCGTCACGGAGGACCCGTTGCAGTTCCTTAGCGACTCTTCGCAGGGTGTACCTGGTATGCAGCTGGTCGCAGAGGATCAGGGATTGGCCCTGTACTATAACGAGGAGACAACGGAAATTGCAGTACGTGACGCGAAAAGTGGAGAGGTTTGGTACAGCAATCCGAAAGAACGGGCTGAGGATGGTCTTGCTTCTGCATATGAAAAAGAAGTGCTGTCCTCCCAGTTGAACGTGTCTTTCCGAGATTCAATGGGCACACTGGAGAACTTTCCAAATTTCAGTTCGAGTATAAGCAACAAACAATTCACAGTGGGTCAGATCGATCAAGGGATTCGGGTTAACTATACACTTGGTGATACATCACTTGGTATTGATGCCCTTCCGAAACTGATTAGCAAGCAGCGACTGGAGGAGAAGGTTCTTTCCAAGCTGGACGCTACTGTCGCAAGATACACGTCTGCCCGTTATTATCCAACCAAGAATAATCCAGATATTTTGGAACGGCTCGATGGACAGATCTCGAAGCAGCTTGTGTTGAACAAGATGCTGGGTGCTTTTGAGACGGCGGGGTATACGGCGGACGATCTCGCTTTTGACAATCAGGAGAACGGGGTTGAAGGCGGGGGCGTATCCGATAAGCCCAGCTTTGTCATTTCAGTGGAATACCGACTGGAGCAGGGAGCACTTGTTGTGACCGTGCCTCTGAGCCAGATAGAGGAAAGTGGGCAATACCGCATTCGGAATATTGATTTGCTCGCTTATTTTGGTGCTGCGGATACGAAAGGAGAGGGCTACATGCTCGTTCCTGATGGTTCCGGCAGCCTGATCCACCTGAACAATGGGAAAACCCAGGAAGAACAGTATGTACAGCGCGTATACGGCGCAGACCCAAATGATAATTCGCTCAGTCGTCCTCAGGTTAGTGAATCCGCGTATATGCCTGTGTTTGGTCTGAAAAACGGGGAGAATGCCTGGTTTGCAGTCATTGAAAAAGGAGACGGCATCGCCAGTATCTCCGCAGATATTGGAGGCAGGCAGAACAGTTACAACCACGTGCATGCGACCTTCTCCCTGCGGGGTGAGGATGAGCTGGAGATGTACACCTCGCAGAAAATGCAGGAGATTCAGCTGCTTAGCGATGAGCCTTTCCGTGGAGATATTCAGGTCCGCTATCATTTCCTTCATGGAGAAGATGCCAGTTACTCGGGGATGGCCCGCCTATATCAGCAACAGTTGATAGAGCAGGATGTATTGAAGCCGCTCGGAGAACAGATGGAGTTGCCGTTCTATGTGGATGTACTTGGTGCAGTGGACAAAAAGGCTTCGTTCCTAAGCGTGCCTTATCGGACCACTTTAGCCATGACGACGTACGAACAGGCCACCGAAATGGCGGCGAAGTTACAGCAAGAAGGTGTGAACCGCGTACAAATGCGTTATCAGGGATGGTTCGGCGGTGGCATCAGCCATCATACGCCAACCCAGGTGAAGTTGGACAGTGAAGTAGGCAGTCGTTCCGAACTTCAGGCGTTGTCCGCCAAGCTGGAGCAGTCGGGGGGAGCTTTGTTCCCGGATGTGGCTTTCCAGCACATTTATCACGATGATATGCGTTTTGCTCCTTCCTCGGATGCGGCGCGGTTTGTAACGAAGGAGACAGCAGAACTGTATCCATACAATCCTGCGCTTAATCGCATGGATCAGAGTAGGGACAGCTATTATTTGCTCTCAGCGGCCAAGCTTCCTTATGTAGTGAGTGAGTTTGCTGACAAATTCAATCAACTGGACCTCGGCGGATTATCCCTTCGTGATCTCGGGCAGGCCCTGACTTCAGATTACCGGGATAGTCGGGTGATTCATCGGGAGACGGCGAAGCACATTGTGAAGGAGCAGCTGGGAAAATTGGCACAGTCTTATCCGAACCTGATGATATCTGCCGCAAATAGCTACGCTTGGGGTAGTGCACAACATGTTGTGAATGTTCCCGCAGGGTCGAGTCGGTTCAATATTACCGATGAAGAAGTTCCGTTTTATGCGATGGTCATTCATGGATACATGAACTATGCGGCATCTCCGATGAACACATCGGGGGATCAGGATCTCCGCAAACAATTGCTGCGTAGCCTGGAGCTGGGGGCAGCTCCGTATTTTCAATGGACATATGAACCATCTTCCCGGCTGAAACTTACGAATTATGATTCGGCCTACGCAACGGAGTACAGCTATTGGGTGGATGAAGCCGTTGCCTTGTATAAGCAGGCCAATGAAGTGCTGGGAAATCTGGCGAACGAGCAGATTCTCAAGCATGAACGCATTCAGGATGGCGTTGTCCGGATCATCTATACTGGCGGTACATCTATCCTTGTGAATTACAATGCGGATGCAGTTACCGTGGATGGAACAACAGTTGGCGGGACGGATTATGTGGTGGAAGGAGTGAGCCGATGAGAACCATTCGATTATCGCTGAAGTCACGGAGAGCTTTGCTTGGACTTGCATTTATATCGCCGTGGTTGGTCGGCTTCATCTTCCTCTTTGCCACACCGCTCCTGCAATCAATTCGATTCAGTCTGAGTAATCTGTCTGTTGCTCCGGGCGGATACGTCCTGGAATACGTTGGTTTTAAAAATTTCAAGGATGCACTTCTGGTTGACGCTACATTCAACCGGATTCTGGTCGACTCCGTTGGAGCGATGCTGCTGAATGTGCCGATGATTTTGTTCTTCAGTCTGTTTACGGCGACATTGCTCAACCAGAAGTTCAGAGGCAGAACGATGGCACGTGCAATCTTCTTTTTACCGGTTATTCTGGCTTCCAGTGCAGTTGCAGCAGCTGAGTCTGCGGGATTAATCAATCTGATGGGAGATGCAAGTGCGGTCGATGCGTCTGCTGATGGCGGGGCTTCGTTCAATGTGGTGTCCATTGTACGGATGCTGGCGGATGTGGGATTGCCGATGGCCTATGTGGATTACATTGTAGAAGCCATCATGCGGATCTATGAGATCATTAGCAGCTCTGGCGTTCAGATTCTGATCTTCCTCGCCGCTCTGCAATCGGTGCCGGGATCGATGTATGAGGTTGCGAAGATCGAAGGGGCAACAGCCTATGAATCATTCTGGAAAATTACATTTCCCATGGTTAGTCCGTTGATTCTGACAAATGTCATCTATACGATCATTGATTCATTTGCCGGGAGTCCGGTCACACAGGCTATCTACCAAACTGCATTCAAAACCCAGAACTTTGGTTTAAGCTCGGCGATGTCCTGGCTGTACACACTTGTGATTGGTCTTGTACTGATCGTAGTGGGCTGGGTATTGTCACGGAGAGTTCACTACAACTGACGGTTAACATTAAGGGAGGCTTCAGATTATGGCTGCATCAGGGACAGATCGCATGGTGGTAGTTCCGAAGCAGAATTATCACATGCATCGGGTGCGAAACAAAACATCGGACCTTCTCTATTCCATATTCAGATATGCTTTGGTCATCGGCATTTCATTTATTATTTTGTACCCTTTATTTCTCAAAGTGTCAGTTGCGTTCAAGGATAAGCAGGATATCTATAATCCAACGATCTATATGATTCCTCAGCACGTTACATTGGATAATATCCGGCTTGCGGCGCAAGTGATGGATTATCTGCCTTTGCTCGCGAACACGTTATTGTTCGTTACGATTACAACGCTTCTGACAGCCATGTCCTGTGCGCTTGCCGGCTACGGCTTCGCCCGGTTTTCATTTCCGGGTAGCAATGTGCTCTTTGTGCTGGTGATTCTCACGATTCTGGTACCGACAAGCACACTTATGGTGCCGATGTATCTGCATTTCCGCAGCTTTGACTTTATGGGCATCATCCAGTTGTTCACGGGAAAGAATGGCATCAATCTGCTGAATACGTATTGGCCTTCTATGATTACGGCCGCTACAGCGGGAGGGCTGAAGGCGGGATTGTTCATCTATATTTTCCGTCAGTTCTTCAAGGGAATGCCGAAGGAAATCGAGGAGGCTGCTCTGATTGACGGCGCAGGCGGATTCAAAACGTTTGCCCGAATCATGTTGCCCAATGCAATCTCACCGTTGATTACGGTTATTCTGTTTTCATTTGTCTGGCAGTACAATGATACATTCTATTCGGCATTATTCATGAGTGAAAGTCCACTGATCTCGCTGAAGGTGGCTTCCTTGCCTGCTCAGGCGAACCAATTAATTCCGCAACTGATGGGCTTTGGCTCGAACTCGGGTATCAAGGCTGATCCGAATTACGTGGCCATGATCGTGGACACAGGCATTTTACTGGCGATTGCACCGCTGATTATTTTGTACTTATTCGTGCAGCGTTATTTTGTGGAGAGTATTGAACGTTCTGGTGTAGTGGGTTAACATGGTAAATCCAATTGGAGGTGTAGAGATGACAGTGCGTGAGATCAGCAGTGTTCCGGTGAATGAAGCAGCGACACCTGAAGCGAGAGAACTAATGACGTTTCTGGTTGAGCGTTATGGAAAAGGGATGTTGTCAGGTCAGCAGGACTACAGCAATCTGAACTGGATTAATGAAAATACAGGCCAGAAGCCAGCTGTGATTGGCTTTGATCTCATGGAATATTCGCCATCAAGAACAGAGCGTGGTGCGGTCTCCCAGGAGATTCGGGATGCGATAGACTGGCACAAACAAGGCGGGATCGTGACGCTATGCTGGCACTGGAACGCACCAACGGATCTGATCGATGAACCAGGTAAAGAGTGGTGGCGGGGGTTCTATACGGATGCGACAACCTATGATATTGCCTCCGCGCTAGCTGATACTGAATCGGAAGCATATCGGTTATTGATTCGGGATATCGATGCGATTGCAGCCCACTTGCAAGAGTTGAAGGATGCGGGTGTACCTGTATTATTCCGACCACTTCATGAAGCGGAGGGTGGCTGGTTCTGGTGGGGAGCGAAAGGTCCTGAACCTGCCAAACAGTTATATCGTTTGTTGTATGATCGATTGGTTCAAGAACATCAGCTGCACAATCTTATCTGGGTCTGGAACTCGGAAAAACCGGAATGGTATCCCGGTGATGATGTCGTGGATATTGTCAGTGTGGATGTATACCCTGAAGCAGGAGATCACAGCCCGTTGGCTGCGCGTTACACCAACCTGAGTGAGCTTGTGAAGGATAGCAAAATCATTGCACTCGCCGAGAACGGCTCCATCCCGGACCCTAAGTTGATGAAGGAGCAGGATGTACACTGGAGTTGGTTCTGTACCTGGACAGGTGGATTCCTGAGAGACGGGACACATAATGATGTGGCATTTTTGAAGGAAGTGTACCATAGCGCAGAGGTTATTACGCTCGATCAGTTACCGAAGTGGAGTTGGCTATAAGCATCTCGCTTCCAACTTGAATTGGAATCAATGAAGCGTTAGTATTCGCTGTAAGAATTCATGCGAATATTAACGCTTCATTTGTTGGTAGCGCACATATGTCAATGGAACGCCTCATCCCTGAAACATGAGAAGTTGAACAACAATCTAGTTTGACGGGTGCAACATAGCTTGGATATTGGTATGTAAAGTCACGCTGGAAGTGAATAAAATATACGATTGATTAACCGTGCGGATCAGAATCCTTTCGCTTGTGCCATTGACTGGACCGATCCGAATGGCGGATGGTTCGCTGCCACCGTACGTATCATCCAGGGTGACCGATGTGATATGTGCGATAGGAATTTCAATTTTGGAAAACTGCCAACGGATGACCAGTTGATCTCCTATTTTTTTCACGTTAACACCAAACATAATACAACCTCCCTTTAAGCCCGCTGAAGATAAATACTTTTTATTAGTCTACCACTTATTGGGTAATATTTCCTTAATAATAGTAAATTCCCCCGAGCAATTGAAGTGCTCAAGTGTAACTTTATCTACGGGTAATATTTCGCTACAGATATTTCCATAAATGTTGGCATGATGTACACTATGACTAACGAATCTGGATACCGAACGATATATTGAAGTACAAGTGTGGGACGAGCGCATTATCAGACCTTATCGTTGAAGCGAAGGCGTTTAGGGCGCATTTTCTAACGTTTCTAACAGGTGCAAAAAAGTGCAATTGCAGGAAATACGGGTGTTCGTTATAGTGAGTGAAAGCTTTGACCGGTCAAGAAGAATCTTCTTCAAAGTCCTGTCAAAGCCCCTTTTTTAATCGTTAATCCGATTAAGACTATAGGTTTAAGAGACTAAGGAGGATGGGAAAGCCTATGCAAAAAGTGGGGAGACGCAACACCCGTAATCTAGCCTGGATCATATCGGTTGTCATGGTCATGTCCGTGGTGCTTAGTGCATGCGGAAATAAAGAAGAAGGACAGGTAAGTGGCAACAGCGGCAATGCCGACGATCCGTTGGAAGTCAGCATTATGACCATCACGCCGAGTGCCGTCCCTGCTGCTGATGATAATGTAATCAAACGCGCCATTGAAGAAGCGACTAACTCCAAAATGAATATCCAATGGGTCTCCAACAATATCTACGGTGACAAGCTCAATCTGACCCTGGCTTCCGGGGATATACCTGATCTCATCATGATTAATGATCCATTTGGAAGTACCTTCACCAAGATGGTCAAACAAGGTGCTTTCTGGGATATCACCCCTTATATCAAGGACTATTCGAACCTCAGCGGAGGCATTCCCGATATTGCTTGGGATACAACCAAGGCAGCAGATGGCAACAATTATGGGATCCCGCGGCCTCGCCCGGTCACTGGAGATTCTTTTTTTATCATCCGCAAGGATTGGCTTGACCGATTGAATTTGCAGGTGCCAGAGACCACGGATGAGTTGTTCAACGTGATGGAGGCTTTTGTGGAGCAGGACCCCGATGGTAACGGAACCAAAGATACTACCGCACTTGCCGCTTATATCAGTCCTGATGATCTCGGTTGGGGAGGTAATCTAGGCCCCGTTCTGGGTGCCATTGAGAGTTCTTTTATCGGCACCAATAGCAGTTGGAAATGGGATGAGTCTCAGGGGAAGCTGGTCTACAGGGAGCTGTTGCCTGAGGTGAAAGAATCCCTTCAATATCTAACCAAAGCCTATAGCAGCGGCATGATGCCGGAAGATCTGCTTTCGCTCAAGCTGACGCAGGCCAGAGAACTGTTCAAGCGCAATCAGGCGGGTATTATCGTAGACAAGACAGGCACGATGCGCAAAATCTATGCCGATGACCTGAAGAAGGTCGATCCTTCTTTTAAATATACAGATTTCTATCCTTTGACCAATCTGAATGGATATAATCCGAAGGGTTCGGGATACAACGGTATTCTGGCGATCCCTGCCAGTGTGCCGGAAGAGAAGATGAAACGAATTCTCCAACTCGTCGATACCTGGATGAATCCGGAAGTATTTGAAATCCAGCAGTTCGGAATTGAAGGTACGCATTATGAAGTGGTCGATGGCAAAAAGGTAGCAAGTAGTGAAAAGTTGACGGCGGATAACGCGTCGGATTTCAATCATATCGTTAACGTCATCGACCTGCCTTGGGATACCACGGGTGAAACAGACGAAGAGACACAGGCCAATGAACTGTTCAAAAAAGTGGAGGCAGAGCGAGACAAAACGAGCGTGGCGGATCTGGCCGCCGGCCTTCAATCGGAGACCGGGCAGAAAGTGCTGCCTGAACTTAACAAGAAGATCCAGGATCTGAAAGCAAAGATTATTCTGGGCCGGGAGCCAATTGAAGCTTGGGATGCCTTTGTGGAAACCTTGCGGAATGATCCGAATTTCCAGGCCATGAGTGATGAGATGACCGAAGCCTACAAGAAAAGAAATGGACAGTGATCTGAGGGAAGGAGCTGCACACCATGAGCACCCATGAGCAACGAATGAGTACGGTTAAGGGGAAGCAGACTTCAACCAAAAAGAAAGGGTTAAACTTGCTGTCTGCACTTCGGCGTGACCGGTCGTTATATGTGCTTGCACTGCCAGGCATATTGTTCTTCCTCGTTTTCAAATACATCCCGATGTGGGGCATCATTATTGCGTTTCAGGATTACTCGCCCTTTCGGGGGATTCAGGGCAGTGAGTGGGTGGGCTTGCAACACTTTACAGCACTCTTTGATAATCCGGACTTCGCCTTGTTGTTCCGAAATACGCTGGCGATCAGCCTGCTTAATCTGATTTTGTTCTTTCCTTTTCCAATCCTGATCTCCCTGGGACTTAATGAACTGCGAAGTGTGGCGTATAAGAGACTGATTCAAACGATTATTTACATGCCGCATTTCCTCTCCTGGGTGATCATTGCCGGGTTAACACTGCTACTGTTCGCCAAAGGAACGGGACTGATTAATGAGTTATTCGCTTTATGGGGTTGGCCCCGCGTGGATATATTGACGAACCCGGACAGCTTCTGGATCATGGTCACTTTGCAAGCGATGTGGAAGGAAGCTGGTTGGGGCACGATTGTGTTCCTGGCTGCCATGGCGAGTGTGGATACTCAGCTGTATGAGGCGGCACGAATGGATGGAGCGGGACGATTGCGTCAGATCTGGCATATTACGTTGCCTGCCATCCGCAGTGTCATCATCGTGCTTTTGATTTTAAGACTCGGAGACATCATGGAGGTGGGGTTTGAGCAAATCTTCCTTATGTACAACGGTGCTGTATCTGAAGTGGCCGAAGTGTTCGACACCTATGTGTACCGCACAGGGATCGAGCAGGGCGATTTCAGCTACAGTACAGCGGTTGGACTGTTCAAATCCGTAATTGGCCTGGTGCTGGTCGTTGTCGCAAATCGTGTGGTTAAGCGCATGGGTCAGGAAGGCGTCTACTAGTTCATTACGGTACCTACCCATACCCGGCCAGCCATTAATCAATGGAGAGGAGGTTTCGAATGCATCGCATGAAATGGAGTGAGCGGATTGGACAGTTCCTGAATGTGGTTACGCTTGGACTATTGGCTGTGGTTATGTTTTTCCCGCTATATTATGTTTTCGTCGTTTCATTCACGGACCCCGGAGAGTATTTGCAAAAGAAAATCGTACTCTTCCCGGAACGCTGGTCTGTTGAAGCCTATACGTATTTGTTATCCACGCCTGCCTTTGCACGCTCACTGGGAAACAGTGCATTTCTGGCAACCGTCGGCACGGTGTGCAGCCTGGCTGTATCATCCTCTCTGGCTTATGCGCTGTCCCAGAAGCGATTCCAATTCAGAAAAATACTGATGTTCCTGATTGTACTAACCATCTTGTTTAGCCCGGGCATCATTCCAAATTACCTGCTGGTACGGGAACTGGGGCTGATCAATAATATCTGGGCACTGATCCTGCCTGCGCTTGCCAATGGCTGGACGGTGTTGCTGATGAAAAATTTCTTCGACAGCCTGCCCGCAGAGATCAGCGAAGCGGCATCCATTGATGGCTGTAGTGCCATCCGAACCTGGTACATGATTGTGTTGCCCTTATCGATGCCTGCGCTTGCTGCCTTTGGATTGTTTTTCGCTGTAGGGTACTGGAATCAATTCTTCGCGGCACTGTTATATCTGAACGATTCTGCGAAATGGCCCATTCAAGTATTACTGCAAAATATGCTGCTGAATGCATCCAACATTGATCTGGTTGCGCCTGGACAGCAGGTGGAGACACCGCCGACAGAAATGTTGAAGATGGCCGCGATCATTGTAGCCATTTTGCCAGTGCTGGTAGTGTATCCGTTTATACAAAAGCATTTTGCCAAAGGAGCCCTGATCGGCTCGGTCAAAGGGTAAATCTGCATTCAGGCTGGTATTCCCGGAAAGGAGGGCCATACAGATGATATTCAAGCGCACAGCAGACCCATTACCCAAAGGGCGTTATTTCAGGCGTAGCCTGATGATGATGCTGTTTATCGCCTGCATTCCGGGAGTCATTACAGGGGTGTTGCTGTATGGCTGGGTTACCGTCAAAATGGAAAAGATTTTGCAGCAAACCCATCTGCATCAGTTTGAACAACGTACCGTGTGGGTTGGCGATCAATTGGATGCGCTTGAATTGACCTTCTCGCAGTGGGCCTTCGATCCGGTTTTCGATAACCGTCTGAAAGAGCTCGATTTTGTATTCAAGTATAAACAGGTGCATGAACTGTACCGATTGCTGCTGATGATTCAGAATTCCAATACATTGATCGGCAAAGTTCAATTGTATCTGGGGGAACCCCGGGCCGTGAAGATGGATTCTGAACGATATGATTTTATCAAAGACGCTGGGGAGATCGAGAAGTATGAACGGTTGACTCATCAGCCCCAGACAACATATTGGTCACGCTCCATGGAGGGCACATCCATGATGATGGTGAATCGACTTCCGGGTGGAAGCGACGATGGTCTGGGGGCACTAACAGTCACGCTGGATAACAAACAATTGAGCAACATGCTTCAGACCTTGTCTCCGTATAATGGAGGGACGACTTTTTTGCTGGATGAGCAGGGCAAGCCCATGCTTCCACAAGCGCAAGAACTTGGTGGATTACAGCATGCTGTCCGTGAACATATGTTGAACCTGAAAGGGAATCTGTCTTCATTCCTGATGGAATATGAGGGATTGACCTACTCGGTTCAATCGGGCACCTTCCGCAGATTGGGTACCGATTGGACTTATGTGTCTGCGGTTCCCCTCAATGAAATTGTAGCTCCGATTGTGTCTGTACCCCGAATCGTCCTTCTCGTCAACGGATCAGGATTAATACTAGCTCTGATCCTGTCGTGGGTCGGTTCGCTCCAGCTCTATAAACCGTTTACGAGATTACTGCAAATGTTTACCCTGGCTGGAGCATCGGTCGACGCTATAGCGCCAGAAGTGTCATCCACTCCTAAAGTGTTGTCTGCGGCTTCTGTCCGCTCGAATGGGTCTGTACAACTGGATGAAATCAAACATATTGAACAGCGCTGGATTGGCGTTAATCAGGAGAGAGAATCGTTGCAGCAACGGTTGGAAGAGCAACTTCCACTCGCTCGGGAAAGCTTGCTGGTTCAGCTTACTCTAGGTCATCTGTTACTGTCATCCGACCATGAATGGAAGGAACGCCTTGCACAGCTAGGATGGGTTCTTCGGGATGAACAGTTCATCATCCTTTTTGCTCATATTCGTCCGAGTGCAGTTCTTCTATATGGGGCTAAGGAGCGAAATCGGAGCGAGTCTCAGGAGTGGATCAGTTTTGCCGCAACCGATATTCTGAACAGGCAGTTGGAGGAACTTCCTTACCGTGCCGAAACAATCAATTACCATGACATGTCCATTGCGCTGTTGCTCGCTGTCCCTCCAGAGGTCCAGCCAGAGACACCTGGATTCAGGCAAGAATTATCTCGTATGGCCCAGCATTGGCTGGAATCCGTGCAGTCGGAATGGAACGTTCGCATGACAGTCTCGATCAGCAAACTCACATCAGATGCTTCCCATATCCCACAGCTGGTCAGAGAATCGAGGGCTGTATTGAGGAAAAGACAGTTCTCTTCCAATGTGGCCATCATTGATATGAATGAGGAGGCAGAGCAGGATGTGAATGAACATGGAGCTTATCTGCTTGAGCTGGAGCAGGCCATCATCTCGGCATTACGGAGTGGTGAACAGGACACTGCTCTGGAACAGTTCAGCATATTTATAGGCACGTATGCCCGATCTGAAGCGCCGGAGAAGCATGTTCGTCAGGCTTTATTCCAACTGCTGGCACGCATACAACATACCCTTTTGCAATTAGGGGAAGATCCCGTTGAACTGTTTGGTGTAGGGATGTATGAAGAGGTGCTGCAACTGCATGATCTGGATGAACTGTTCCTGTGGTTCAGAGAACGTATTGTGCACGTATGCGTAGAGGAATTCACAGGCAAGGAAGAGAAGCAGATACAGATGGCTGTTCATCAGATGAAGGAGCATGCGGAGCAGCAGTATGCAGAAGCGTTATCGCTGGATGAATTGGCAGATCTTCACGGAATTCATTCCTACACATTAAGCCGGGCATTCAAGCAGGCATTTGGGCAGAACTTTGTGGACTATCTGACTGAGGTAAGGCTCCACCGGGCCAAAGAGCTGCTTGGATCGACAGACGTCAAGATCAGTGAAATTGCGGAACAGGTAGGCTATCAACCCAGTTACTTTAATCGATTGTTCAAGAAAAGTGAGGGAACGACGCCAAGTCGTTACCGGGAAGACATTCACAAGCATACCGGGCACAATCGGGGTAACCGCTCCGTTTAAGACACACCTTAGTTTTCAGCCCAAAGGAGAGTGGAATGTGACGTGTCAAAGGACAAGCCAAATATTATTTTTCTCATGACGGATCAGCAGCGATGGGACTGTATTGGAACGTTCAATGAACATATTCATACACCGAATCTCGATAAACTTGCAGCCGAGGGAATCACTTTCCGAGATGCGGTCTGCCAATCGCCAATGTGTGCGCCAAGCCGAAGCTCCATGATGATGGGATATTATCCGTCACAGCTTGGGGTTCGAACGAATTATGGCGGATTGTTCGAGGAAGACAAGCTGCCCTCTGAACCTTTGCCGGAGTTGATGCATCGGGCAGGGTATCAGACAGCCGGATTCGGAAAAACGCATTGGAACCATAGCGAGGGCGTAGATGAGCCTTCCACGCGAGGGTTCGAAGTAAGATCCATCGGACTTTCTCGTCAAAGTGGTCATTATGAACAGGGAGCGACAATGATGGGTGACTCCCATCCCGAAGCGTTGGAAGCCTATCATCAGGAGACGAAGGATTTTGGCGGCGGTGAGGAAAATGTCAATGGTTATACAGGGCTTACGAGTCAGATTCCGATGAATCAGCATCGGGATGGCTGGGTAGCCGAACAGGCGCTGCAATTTTTGGATGAAGGGGTAGACCCGGAGCGGCCGTTATTTTTTTATCTGTCTTTCCTGAAGCCACATGCCGGGTTCAATGTGCCCAAAGCATTCGAAGACCTGTACAGGCTGGAAGATATTCCGGATATCCCGCAACCTCCGTGGGAGGATGAAGTGCAGACTCACCTGGCAGCTTCCGATGAACTGAATTCGAGTAGTCGCCAGTCGTACCTCGATAAGAAGAAGGTATGGGACCAGCGCAGTTCGGAGGAGCGGAGGAGGACCACGTTAAGATACTGGGCGAATTGCTCCTGGCTCGATCATTACTTTGGACTCGCTTTGGAGAAGTTGGAGAACCATGGGAGGCTGGAGAACGCGCTGATTGTATTTGTCTCGGATCATGGAGAGATGCTGGGGGAACGACAGTTTCGCTTCACCAAATATAATCTGTATGACAGCAGTGTGAGGGTGCCGCTCATATTGTCCGGTACCCACATTCAGGAGCAGAAGCGCGGAACGATTGATCAGGAGCCTGCGGAATTGGTGGATCTGGTGCCCACATTGACGCGTGCAGCCGGACTCGAAGCGAATCCGATGCTTCCTGGTGTCGATCTGCTGGGCGATCTCCGGCATCGCGGAACGTTCTGTGAATTCCATGGGAAGGGGGTAACCGCACCTCATTCGGCTCCAGCCTATATGTGGCGGACTGCGGAGTGGAAGCTCATTCTGTACATGGAAGGCTCTGTCGCGGAATCCGCATCCAGAGTGCATGAAACGAAGGGGGAATTGTATCACCTGACGGTTGACCCTCATGAGTGGAAGAACCTGTATGATGAGGAGCAGCATGCTGTAATTCGGGAGCAATTAAAGACCGAACTGCTGATGCATCTGGCTGTCAGTTGGGCGAAAGGCCCCTTTTTCTATGATCGTGGAGGAACCAAGCCGTTAGAGCGGTAGATAGACCATGTTGACCGGGCAACCGGAGGCAAAGCAGTTATTGCTGAACCAGATCAGTCGATCTCATTAGACTGGCTCGTAGGGACAGAGATAACAGGCTTTGCTTTTTTTGTACGCATATACTAACCAATCGATGGAGGGGAATTGTAAATGAAAACCAAAACGACTGTGGCCAGAGGAACAAAAGTACTATTCACATTGCTGTTAAGTGGAGTTATTGGATGGACAGGCATTGTTTCACCGGGAGGGGAAGTACTTCAGGCAGATGCCGCAGAAGGGTCTGCACCACGTCTGGTTGAAAATCTGGGACGAGGTCTTACTGCCGTATATCTGGGAGAAAACAAGGTATATTTGAGCTGGCGTCTGCTTGGGACCGAATCGCAGCAGGTTACATTTGATATCTATCGTAGGACGGGTACAGAAGAGGTGAAGCTGAATGACCAGCCTTTGACGCAGGGAACCAATTATACGGACACGAATGTAGATGTAACCCAGAGTCATACGTATATCGTGAAGTCTTATGTAGACGGTAGATTACAGGATGAGAGTGCCGAGGTTGTATTGGCAGCCAATCCCGAGATCCGCAATTACTTCAGTATTCCATTGCAAAATATAACATCCAATCCGTCGGATTATTTTGTGCAGCATGGCTGGCCTGGGGATCTGGACGGTGATGGGGAATATGAATACGTGGTCACCCGCATTCCGGTGAACGGAGGCAATAAATATGTGGAAGCCTACAGTCTGACCGAAGGTTTCCTGTGGCGGATTGATCTGGGTCCATACAGTGTCACAACGATAGATACATATAATGCGCCGCCTGCTTCTGTCAGTGAATTTGGAGTGGCTGGACTTGGGGGCTGGCGGGACAACGACAATATAACGGTATTTGATCTGGATAGTGACGGGAAGGCTGAAGTACTGCTACGTACCTTTGAAGGGGTAACGTTTGCAGATGGTCAGGTCGTTCCTGCGACAACGGAGCGTGCTCAATATGTCTCCGTCGTGGATGGAAGGACCGGAACAGAGGCGGCACGCACAGCGATAACCAATGATTATGCAGCCGATGGTCCGCTCAGTGGGCACTTTGGCATTGCTTATCTGGATGGTGAACATCCAAGCCTGATTACGGCGCTCAAGAATCGTGCGCTTAGCCGCAACTTTCAGTATGTGACCTCAGCTTATGACTATGCTGGTGGAGCCCTGACCGAGCGTTGGAGACATGCTGGAGCGGACGGTGAGTTTTTCCACCAGATTCGCATATTGGATCTCAATGGGGATGGGAAGGATGAGGTGTCATTCGGAGGCTGGGCACTGGATGATAACGGAGAGACCTTGTACAGTCTGCCGGGTGTAGTTCATGGCGATCGTTTCCACATTACAGACATTGATCCGGATCGGCCGGGGCTGGAGCAGTTCGGAATTCAGCAGGCGGAGAACGGCAACTTTAATCAATTTCCTTGGTTTTATGCCGATGCGGCGACGGGCGAGATCATTCGTACAGGGGAAATCCCGCAGGACGTCGCACGGGGAACACTGGCGGATATTGATCCAACGCACAATGGGCTTGAGATGTGGTCCAGTTCAGGCAATATCTACAATGTGGATGGCGAAGTGATTAGTTCAGTTCAGCCCTCAACCAATTTCAGAATTTGGTGGGATGGTGATGTGCTCGGCGAGCTGCTGGATAAGAACTTTGTGGAAAAGTGGGACTGGCAGCAGAACACGACGGCACGTCTGTTTACAGCCGATGATGTTCGCGTGAATTCCAGAAATGCTCCTGTGCTCTATGGCGATCTGCTGGGGGATTGGAGAGAGGAAATTCTCTATGAAACGAGTGATTTCACAGCATTGCGTCTGTATACAACAACGATACCATCCGATGTTCGCATCTACACGTTGCCGCATAACCCGGCCTACCGCAATGGGCTAGCGGTAAAAGGATATATGCAATCCTTGTTGACGGATTATTATCTGGGTGAAGGAATGACAACACCAACCGTTCCGGACATTCTTCCTGTCGTGTACAATGGGGATCAGGAATCTTAAACCAAGGGAAGGGGATGCTTCAGATGCATGGTCAGATACCTGAAAAGGAAACTTCCTGCTGTTGTTCTGCAAGTCGGAGCGGCACGATGGAAGTGAAAATTCAATCAGAGGATACGCCTGAATCGACGGCTTCCCGTGAGAGGAGTGCAGCGTCCGACCATGCACTTTCACTTTCCGTTGAACGTCTACCACCTAGTGCGCTGGCGGGGGACGATAGATACATCTCCGGGCGAAACGACAGGAACAGCATATTAATTGACGGTGGAAGGTTCCTTATGGGTACCAATGATCCTGAAGCTTTTGCAGGAGATGGGGAAGGTCCTGTCAGGGAAACACAGGTAGACTCCTTTTATCTGGATGAATGCACGGTGACCAATGCACAGTTTGGACAGTTTGTAAGGGAGACAGGATACCGAACAGAGGCCGAGCGATTCGGCTGGTCCTTCGTTTTTCATCTGTTCGTTTCTCCGCAAACGTCTGCACATGTTCGTACCGTGGTGCAGTCAACGCCATGGTGGTGGGTTGTCGAAGGTGCGGACTGGGCTCATCCTGAAGGGCCTGACTCCGATGTGAAAGAGAGGGCTGACCATCCCGCTATTCATATCTCCTGGAACGATGCCAACGCGTATTGTGGCTGGGCAGGTACGCGCCTGCCCACAGAAGCAGAGTGGGAATATGCGGCCCGAGGAGGATTAATCCAGAAGAAATATCCCTGGGGCGACGTTCTTCGGCCGGATGGACAACACCAGTGCAACATCTGGCAAGGGACCTTTCCGACTCAAAATAATGCCGCAGATGGTTATGCGGGTACAGCTCCATCCCGATCCTTTCCTGCCAACGGATATGGATTGTACAACATGTCAGGTAATGTATGGGAATGGTGCGCTGACAACTATGTTACGGATCATGAGAAGTCTATACTTGCTAAGACTGTTATTACTTCCAATGAAGTTCGCAAGGTGTTAAAAGGCGGTTCATACCTGTGCCACCGTTCTTATTGCAATCGGTACAGAGTGGCAGCAAGGATTCCAAATACGCCGGACACATCCACCGGACATATCGGTTTCAGATGTGCATTTGATGTATTGCCGGTATAGCGTGCTATTGATATGACATACCGAATACGATTATGTATATGTGAAAGGATTACAAGCGACTCATGTGAGTCGCTTTTTTCCTTTTACTGATCCGAAAGGATAATTCCGTTATTTCACGAATACAACAGAGAACTCAGCGAATTCAAAATCACAGACAAAGGGTGTGCCATATGACGAATCTATTCGAACATTGTTCAGGTCAAACATTATCTGCCAACCTGGGATGGCTGAACGAGCCAGCAGATTGGTACATTGAAGACGGCAAAGTAACGATAACCGTTTCGCCAATCAGTGACTTTTTCATTGATCCGGGAGGTGAGCCGGTGAAAGCTTCAGCTCCATTTTTACATACGATAGTCAAGGGAGATTTCAGCATCGTCACTCGAGTACAGGTGGACATGAAAGAACAGTATGATTCGGGCTGCCTGATGGTGAGGGTGGACGATACGAATTGGGCTAAAGTTTGCTTTGAGTATTTTGAAGAACAGCCGTCTATTCTTAGTGTTGTTACTCGAGGTAACTCGGATGATTGTGTATCAGCACCTGTAGACGTTAACAAGCCTTATTTACGTGTAGCCCGGGCAGGCAACAGCTTTGCTTTCCATTATTCTCAGGATGGAGAGAAGTGGAAGCTGGTTCGTTATTTCGGCCTCGACTGCCCGGAAGAGATCAAAGTTGGCATTGTGGCCCAATCCCCCATTGGGCAAGGGACCACGGTTATTTTTACAGATGTACAGCTTCAACATGGGGTGACCGGAAGTGTTCGCCGGGTAGAATAACAGTGACCGTAAGGTTGTTCTGTCATTTATTTCACCCGAATTAGCAATCCGAACAGGCCGAGTACAGCAAAGGCCAGAAATGCTGTTGTATTGGAGAACATTTCAATCGTGTAACCTGCCATGGATGAGCCAAGGAATTGTCCAACACCCAGAGCAAGAAAGGCAAGACTAATTCCGATGGATACATTCGGCCTGAATAGTCTCGTTGCCCAAACGATAAATACACTGGTCAGGAAAATATATGTGCTGCCAAATATGATCGCAGAGATGAGACTGGCAGTCATGGATGGAAGAAGGATTACCCCCAGCGAGATTGCCAATAACAGTATGCCTATTCGGTAGGACCACCCAATCTCAATACGTTCAATAATGCGACCAGCACATCCACCGAGTATCCCCATAACCCCCATCACAATCCAGAACAACACGGCTTCCGAATCGGAGGCCCCTTTCTCGTCTGTGAGGAAGTTTCGGGCAAAGGTCCAGTAGATCGCTGAACTAACACCAGTTAACAGACAAGCCATCAGCAAAGCAGAACCCGCTCTGGTTGGTTTCATACATGTCCAGATGGATTTGGTACAAGGCAGTGTCTTTGTAGGTGGAATAACACGTCTGTTCCACATCAGAACCACAACACCGATTACAGCAAACAGGATGTAGGTTAGACGCCAGTAATCCGTGAACAGCCAGTAGAGTGGACCGGATATAATAATTCCGAAACTGGTTCCAGTGTTAATCCAGCTGTTGCCTCTTGCTTGCAGATCGGGTGCAAGCTCGGCGTTAACCGTGTTACCGAGTGCTGGAGAGGCCCATCCTGTACTCAAACCGGCGAGAAATACGCTGAATGCAAGGACCCATGCATTCTGAGCAAGAGCAATCCCGATTAATCCGAGCACAGCGCTGATCCCGGCCAATTGGATGACATAATGATGCCCTTTGCGATTAATTAACAGCGGTGCACTTAGAAGGGACAAGCAATAAGCAATGTAGGTTCCGGAGTTAATCGCACCTGACGCTGCATCGTTCAGTTGTAAAGCTTCTGAAATTTCCGGCATAAACAATCCATAACTGAATCGCCCGAATGCATAACAGACAGCGATTAGTGCAATGCCTGGAAAGATAATTTTTTTCATTAAATCCACCGCCTTTTAGATAGAACGATCATTATATTTCTCATTAAATAAAAAAGTGAGTTGAACTACTAACTCACCCTTAATGGCATTACTTGAAACTATTCTTCGTCATATGGATCAGTTCGCGGCAGACGTTATTTACATTTTCTGTCTCGGCGAGTGCAGTGGAACCCTCCAGCAGCAGGGAGAATTGCAATAGATCTCGATCACTTGCAGCAGGCGCCAATGTTTGGATTAACGTTCTCATATGTCTTTTATGCGCATTCACTGTCTGCACGATGATATGGTCTGCATGACCACCGAATTCTTCTTTGGCGCGCAAAAATAAGCACCCTCTTGATTCGTGTTCTTTCAGCCAGGTTGCATGTCCTTCAGCCAGATTGAGGAACATGGGTTGAGTTGTATTGTTTGCATATTGCCTGAGCTGTTCTAAATAACGCTGTTCGCGCCGCAGAAGCACCTGGACGATGAGATCATCCTTGGACTCAAAATGGTTATATAACGTCATGATGGCGATCCCGGCATCTGATATAATCCGCTTCAAGCCGATGGAATGGAAGCCGTGAAGGTAGAATAATTCTTCAGCCACGTTCAAAAGCATTTCTTTTTTGCTGCTCATATTCAATGATACTCTCCCTTCAAAATAAGATAGAACGATCATTATACTCGTAGGCTATAATAAATCGTTTACATTGTCAAATTTTGTGACTTCCCTTGTCTTTGGTTAGTTCAAAGCCTGGGCAGGGCGTTATATGAACAACGTCTTTGCACATTAACCGGACATATGAGAGCACAACATGACAGGTTTTTGGGTGGTTTATCCGTTATATTAGACATCAAGGAGTGATTATTACATGAACTGGATCAACGCATTACAGGTCGCTATTCAATATATGGAAGACCACTTGCTCGAAAATATGACGATGGAGCAGATTGCAGCGCAGGCTCATATCTCTCCTTTTCATTTTCAACGTACCTTTGCTCTGTTAACAGATGTTACTGTAGCTGAGTACATAAAACGCAGACGATTGACACTGGCGGCACATGAACTTCTGCAAAGTGATCACAAAATCATTGATCTGGCGCACAAGTATGGTTACGACACACCCGAATCTTTCTCCAAAGCATTCCGGAGACAACACGACATCGCACCAAGCGAGGCACGCAAGAATAGTAGCTCTGTCCAATCTTATAATCGTCTGGTTATTCAAGTAAGTCTAAAAGGAGCAGAACCGATGAAATATAAAATTGTTGAACATCCCGAATTTACATTAGTTGGGGTGAAGCAGGCTTTCTCATATGTAGATGGAGAACATTTGCAAGGGATCGGGAAGATGTGGCAGGAAGCATGGAAGAGCGGTACAGAGGAGCGTTTATTTGAACTGAACAACGGGGATATTCAAGGGTTACTTGGCGTCGTTGTGGATCAGAGCGAAATCAAGGAAAAGCAGATGGAATACTGGATTGCTACGGCTTACGACGGTGAAGTGCCGGAAGGATTATCAAGCTTCACCATGCCTGCTTCCAAATGGAGTATATTTGAAGTAGAAGGCCCGATGCCGGAGAGCATGCAGCTTCTGTGGAAACAGATTATTTCGGAATGGTTTCCATCCAATCCTTATGAGCACGCGTATATGCCAGAGCTGGAAGTATACCCTGGGCCGAACCAACCACCGCAAATCTGGATACCGATTAAATAAATTTTAACCGTTTCAAACTCGATCATTGTAGCCCGTAAACACTCGGATAACCGAAGCTGTTTATGGGTTATTTGGTTGTGATTAATCCGAGATTCGAAGTTGTACAGAGGATGTTCAAGCGTTGTTCATTTTATTGCAGCCAGGTAAACATGATATATTGGAATGAAGGTTAACAGCTATAAGAGGACAATGAGGTAAACCGCAGGAGGCAGATATGTTATATGAGGCCCCATTCATTCAGACGATCATCAAACACGAGCAATTAATGCATGACCTGCGGAGAGTTCGTAGTCTCCATTTGCCACAATGTTACATAGGTGCAGGATATATTCGTAATTATATCTGGGATGTTCTGCATGGATATGATCTTCGTGAACTTCATAGCGATATTGATGTTGTTTATTATGATGCGTCAGACCTGCGTGAGGAACGAGACATCGAGTTGGAGCGTCAGCTTCGTGAGTTGACAGGTAATGCCAAGTGGTCGGTCAAAAATCAGGCGAGAATGCATCTGCGCAATGGCACAGTTCCTTATCATTCTACTGAAGATGCGCTTCGCTATTGGCCAGAAGTTGTGACTGCCATAGGAGTACAGTTGGATGAAGAGGATCAGGTGAACATCTGTGCTCCGCATGGTTTGCATGATCTGTATCAACTCGTAGTCCGCAAAAGTCCGTTCTTCACGGATGCTGACTATTATAATCAGAGAGTACAGAAGAAGCGCTGGCAGGAACAATGGCCGAAACTAACGATAATAACAGCTTGAATAATAAGTGATTTGCGCAATAGTGGGTACAAGAAGGAGTGTCTACGGATTTGATAAAAAAGTTCTTACAAAAAAATGGACTGATCATTGATCTTGTCCTGTTGGCATGTTTTGTGGCATTTCTGGCCTTCTGGGGCCAAAGGTTTGCAGTCATGTTTTTTGGAATGATCACGGTGGCTTTTATCGTACTAAGACGGATTGACTATCAGAAGCATGTTATTTTGAAACGGATTATCCTTACCGGATTTGGCGTGGTTGCCGTCTCTTTTGTCATTATTGAAGCACTTGTATTCACACAGCTTGGTGCGAATGATCCGGAAGAAGCGGACTATGTCATTATTCTGGGTTCAGGCATCCGTGGAACGGAATTGTCATTGACCCTAAAACAAAGGTTAGATGCAAGTCTGGACTACATTCGCAGTCACCCTCAGACACCGGTCATTGTATCGGGTGGACAGGGACCCGGGGAATCGATTCCCGAAGCGCTCGCCATGAAAAACTATCTAATTGAACAGGGGATTCCCCCCGCCCAAGTCATTATGGAAGATCGCTCCACAAGTACACAGGAGAATTTGGCCTTTTCCAAAAAAATCATTCTTGAATCCGGGTTAGAGCACCCTGAGATCATGATAGTCACCAGTGACTATCATATGTTCCGTTCCAAATACATCGCCGCCAAGAACGGTTATGCGGCAGAATACGGCATATCGGCCCCGTCACCGGGATATCTGAAGCCCATCAACATGATCCGTGAATATTTTGCTACGATCAAAACATTTATCTAATGCACATGACAGAAAAACGGAAACAGGACGAAGCGGAGATCTATGATCTATGCTTCGTCCTGTTTGCATATAAGGTGGCTATTGCTTCTTAAAGATAGGTTATTTTTCTGAAGGAACAGGTACAGCTTTGGTGACCTGGGCCTCGGAAGGGACGGATACGATTTCAGGAGATCCACCCGTAGAAGGAACAGTTGCTGCTTCTACAACTTTAGCCTCAGAAGGTTTAGTAGTAGAAGGTACAGTAGCAGACGGGACTGGCACAGCTTCGGAAACTTCATCCTCAGGGAGAGCCACGATTTCAGGAGTTTCGGAAGTGGAAGGAGCAGTTACAGCTTCGGAAATTCCGACCTTGTTGGGAGAAGCTACGATTTCAGAAGATCCATCAGTAGAAGGAACAGGCATAGCTTCAGAAGCTTCAGCCTCTACTTTAACCGTATGGTTTGATGCCCATACGGCGGTGGACGTACTTACTCCTGTAATAAGCAGGAGGGCTCCCATACTTATCATCCAATGTTTCTTTTTCAGTTTATTTACATTAAACATAATCATCAATCTCCTTTTTAATTGTTTGCCTTCACCCGATAGGGACGAACAGAATTGAGCAGGCATTTTCTTGGTTCCCGCCATCACATTTAAAATCGTTTCACCATATCGTCTTCGCTCTTCATGGGACATCTCTTTGACCACATCTTCATCACAGGCCAACTCGCTCCAGGTATGAATGTCCCGGCGAATCATATGAATCAGGGGATTGAACCAGTGCAGTGCACTAACCCCCAAGGTCACAGCTTTGACCCACAGATCTTTATGTTTTAGATGTACCAACTCATGATGAATTACCATGCTGATGTCCATTTTCACCGTATTCTCGGGTGGCAGATATATCGTTGGTTTAAACAAGCCAACCAGTACAGGGCTTCGTACTAGAGTGCTGTGAGCAAGCGTGATATTGCGTTTGAGACCCAAAGCCTCTTTGATTAATGGTAGCTGTATAGCTGCCTCGCTATGACAGAGGACTGGGGTACGTGTACGAGATAATTCATTCAAAAATCTTCGATAACAGTACACCTGCCATGCAGAAAAACCTATGACGCCAATGCCCCATACACATAACAAGAACCAAGCTGTGGTTACCGAAATGGTTTGTTCCGGGATAAACGTTCCTGCAAGTAAGCGCGAAGCTGTTGCATTCTCCGTACCCGGTATAGTTGATGTCGTTTGGAATGCAATATCCAAAAGCCATGAAAGGCCAAGAGACACCGGGAACAGATAAAACAAGATAGCCAGTTTACCGAGTCTGTAGAGCCACTTGGTCGGAAAAACAGATACGGGTATAAGTCGTAGTGCCAAAATACAAACAGAAACGATACTTCCCGCCACGGTCAGGCTGCACAGAATTTCAAAAAAGATGTTCATCATCTGCACCTACTTTTCCGAAAGCCATTTTTTCAGTTCTGAAATGTCATCGTCTGAAAGCTTGTCACCGTCATACATGGCCGAAACCAAATTCTTGACTGAACCTTGATAGAGTCCATCAAGAACATGCTGCGTTTCCTGTAGTTTGTAATCTTCGGGCTGTAGAAGAGGTACATAATCATTGGTTCGTCCACGTCTCGTGACGGTAAGTGCGCCTTTATCCACCAAGCGTGACAAAAAAGTAGACATAGTCTGCGCTTTCCACGCTTTCCCCTTCTCAGCGAATATGTCTAATAGTTCTGTTGAAGTGACGGGTGGATCGCATGACCATATAACGACCATTAACTCCATTTCTGTTTCGGATAATTTTTGAATCTGGTTCACCGTGAACACTCCTTAACATCGTTATGCGTCCATAACGATCGTATTACTACACTACGTAGTACGTATAAACTACTACAACTTGTAGTGGATAGTCAAGTTATCCTGATAGATGATTGCCAAACCATGTTATAATATAGGTCATTAATAGAAGAACGATGTAGGAGTGAATGATCATTACAGCATATCAATTACCTGCTCTCTATGAGCAGAAGCGAGTTTCAATGCACGAGATGGAAGAGATTGTACGCCTGTTGTCCCAGACACCGCTATTATACGATGATGGACAGAGCATTCAGGTTCAGGATTACATGGGAGGCTTGGAGGTCGAACTTGAGCATGAGGTACGCCGTGCAGTGACCGAGTTGTATGAACTGGCTGTTCAGGCTTGCCGCGCCTTCGTCGATCCATTGGCGTACGAGCAACTTCAGGATGCGCTTGGGTTACAGGCTGAATTATGGCAGGAGGAAGTGCTTACTCTTGCAAAGTGGATGGATTGGCTGAAGCAGATCAGTGAAGGGAAGAGAACACTGCCCGAGTACAACTTTACAGCCATGCTTGGCAATCTGCCAGACGGATTCATGATCCATGATTTTTATGATGAACTCCGATATCAGCTGGAACAAAACCCTGCACACGCATGGGCTATCGACGAGCGGGATCGCTTGTACGCCTCCCTGGGTGCGAAATAAATCAAACTAACGGCTCACCGGCGGTGTTAATCTAATATCTGCATTTTGCATGCATAGAAACATTCCAATCTATATCTTACGAATTCTTTACCCAGTATGGGAAATGAGGGGATACCGTGAAGAAGGTTGTATTGGCTGGTGGAACGGGATTTGTCGGACAGGATTTTGCCCAAAGATTCAAGAAGCAGGGTTATGAGGTGTTGATCATCTCGCGTCAGCCCGGTCATATTGCTTGGGAGGATCGTGCAGGAATCATAGAGGCACTGGAAGAAGCAGAGACGTTAATTAACCTGGCAGGTAAATCGGTGAACTGCCGTTATACGGAGGAGAATCGCAAAGTCATTCTGGAATCCAGAACCCGTACAACGCGCATTCTGGGCGAAGCCGTCCTGGCTTGTAATCATCCTCCCGAACTATGGATTAATTCGAGTACAGCAACCATATACAGACATGCTGAAGATCGTCCCATGACGGAAAAAGAGGGCGAGATTGGCTCCGGATTCTCGGTCGACGTTGCCAAGGCATGGGAACAGGCTTTTTTTGAATTCAGTCTGCCGTCTACGCGTCAGATTGCACTGCGGATTGCGATTGTGCTGGGCGAGGGTGGTGTGATGGTGCCCATGACGAACCTCGTTCGTTTTGGACTGGGAGGATCGCAAGGCGCAGGAACACAGCAGTTCAGCTGGATTCATATCGAGGATCTCTTCCGCATGGTAATTTATCTGCAAGAGCATCCACACTTGAATGGTGTGTTCAATGCGTCCTCTCCGCATCCGGTGACGAATCGGGAGCTAATGGCGCGTCTGAGAGAAAAGATGGGTGTTCGGATCGGACTACCTTCTCCTCGCTGGATGCTTGAACTGGGCGCACGTTTCATTCAGACCGAGACGGAACTTGTTCTCAAGAGTCGTTGGGTGATTCCCGAACGAATGGAGAGGGAAGGATTCACTTTCACATACGGTACACTAGATACCGCTCTTGCCGAGATTTTGAATAAGAAGAAATGACAACACAGTATAAATAATAAAACACAACAGGGAGGGCAGAGGCATCTGCCCTTCTATTATATATTTCAAAGCTTCTGCTTCATGGCGTTTCGCCATTGGAGCTGGAGGATTCATTTTATTATCAGTCAGATGAACAGAAAGAGGTTGGGGAAATGCAACTTAGAAGAGTAAGGATCGCAGGAACAGGGAAGTACCTGCCTGAACAGGAAGTCACCGATGAGGAACTGGATCGCCGCTTGGACGTGCCTGCGGGCTGGGTCAGTAAAGCCACAGGCGTAGGTGTACGCTATTATGCTTCGGGTGAAGAAACCTCCTCTTTCATGGGCGCGAGAGCTGCCGAATCTGCACTGGCGGATGCAGGATTGCAATTCAGTGATATCGACTGTCTGGTGTGTACCAGTGGCACGAAGGAACAACCGTTGCCAAGTACGGCGGTATTTATCCAGCAGGCCATGGGGCAGCAAGATTCAGGCGTACCTGCTTTTGATATGGATGCAACCTGCCTGAGTTTCCTGAACGGACTCGATGTGATCTCCTATATGGTAGATGCCGGACGTTACCAGCGAGTACTGCTTGTAGCCACCGAGATTGCCTCAGCGGGACTAAATTGGTCGGATAAAGAAAGTGCGGCCCTGTTCGGAGATGGAGCGGCCGCTGTTATTATTGAGCGTTCGCCTGAAGGGTCATCCTCTCAGATTGTACATGCTTCCCTTCAAACCTACAGCCGAGGTGCTCGCTTCTCGGAAATTGCAGGTGGAGGTACACGGATGCATGCTTCGAATTATAAGGCAGATCAGCCTGAACCCTACCTATTTCATATGGATGGACAGGCGATCTTCCGCATGGCTTCCAGACTTTTGCCTGGATTCATCGGCGATATGCTGCAAGCGACCGGGAATCGAATGGAGGATTTCCAATTGGTCATTCCTCATCAGGGAAGTGCCATGGCGATGAGACTGATTCGCAAGAAGCTTGGCATTCCTGAAGATCGGTTTATGGACATCACACGAAATCACGGCAATACAATTGCGGCATCGATCCCAATGGGTCTGCATGAAGCGATTAGACAACAGCGTATTCAGCGTGGAGATCGGGTGTTGATGATTGGCACGGCTGCCGGATTATCATTGGGAGGACTCATTTTTGACTACTAGATCTGGGGAAACCAGACATCGTACAGCTGCTTCTCTCCGTGTGCTGCTTACAGGCGGAAGGGCTCCCGTAACGCTTGATCTGGCACGCATGCTTCATCGGGCAGGCCATCGGGTTTATGTTGCGGAGAGTGCTGCACGGCATCTGACCAGATTATCCAGTGCAGTGGAACAGTGCGCTGTGGTCCCGTCGCCACGTCATGACACACGTGCGTATCTGGCGGAGCTGGAACGGTTGGTTCAGGATTGGCAGATCGACCTGTTGATTCCGATGTGTGAAGAAGTATTCTATGTTGCTCAAGGGGCAGACAGACTGCGTGCATATTGCCGTGTTCTGGTTACAACTCTGGAGCAGCTGCATGAGCTGCATCATAAATATGATTTTATCCAGCTTGCAGGGTCACTCGGTCTTTCTGTTCCGGATACACACCTGATCCACAGTCGGCAGGAATGGATGGAAGCTCAGTGTGTTCTAGAAAAAGTAGGAGATTGGGTGTGGAAACCGGTGTATTCCCGCTTCGCAGCCAAAGTTCGCATGCCAACACTCATGAACGATGAGGCTAGGGCAGGGACGGATCAGGAAGGAAACGTAAGTGAAAAGAAGCGTCGACATATCCGTAACGACCCACCGGAAGAAGGGGAATTATCCTCTATTTCACCTTGGGTTGCACAGGCCTACATTCCTGGTCAGATGTTATGTACATACAGCATAGCGCATGAAGGGAAACTGGTTGCGCATGCCACTTACGACAGCCGCTATCGTACAGGAAGCGTGGGAGCCAGTGTTTTTTTTGAACAGGTGGAACATGAAGGTGCTCTTGCGTGGGTGAGACAATTTGTTGAGGCAACGGGTTTTAGTGGACAGATTGGGTTTGATTTTATAGAAGGTCAGGACAGGCGAGTGTACGCGATTGAGTGTAATCCGAGGGCAACGAGTGGGATTCATCTGTTTCACCCCGGAGATGACTTGGTGCGTGCATTGACTGAACCGGAGACGTTGGTCAAAGAAAGAAAAATGATCACGCCCGCACGGGACAGCAAAGCCATGCTCATGCTTCCCATGTTGGGAAGTGGAGTACAGCAGATCTTTGGCAAAGGGAAACTCCGTGCATGGATAGCTGCGTGGCGTGGAGCCAGGGATGTGGTCTATGGAGGGCAGGATATCCAGCCTGTATTTGAACAATTTGCAGTGGTGCTAGCCGCATGGCGTCTGTCAAGATCGCAGAAGTTCTCGCTGACTGAAGCTTTGACTCACGACATAGAATGGAACGGTGAACAACAATGAATAGAGCACTGGTTACAGGAGCTACGGGATGTCTGGGCAGGCATCTCGCGATACGGCTTGCACAAGAGGGATGGGAAGTAACTGGCATGGGCCGACAGCCCAAAGTTGGGGCAGAACTTGAGTTGGCAGGAATCCGATTCCTGAATGGAGATATACGGGATGAGGCTTCAGTAAACGAAGCATGTGCGGGGCAGGATATGGTCTTTCACTGTGCGGCACTATCATCGCCATGGGGCAGATATCGTGACTTTTACAGCAGCAATGTAGAAGGGACACAAAACCTCATTGATGGCTGCCTACATCATGAGGTGCAGCGATTCATACATGTCTCGACTCCAAGTATATATTTTAACTACATACCGCGATATAACGTACATGAGAATGACCCGTTGCCATCCAAACCAGCCAATCATTATGCAGCCACGAAGCTTCTCGCTGAGCAGGTTGTAATGGAGGGGCATGCGAAGGGACTTCCGTCGATCATGATTCGACCGCGAGCGATCTTTGGTCCGTATGATCAGACGTTATTTCCCAGAATTGTCGCAGCAAACGCAAAATCGGGCGTGCCCATGATCGGTGGTGGACAGGCTTTAATCGATCTGACCTGTGTGGATAATGTGGTGGATGCCCTATTATTGTGTCGCGATGCCTCTGATGAAGCGCTCGGCAGAGCTTACAATATCTCCAATGGTGATCCAAGGGCGTTCAGTGAGTTGGTGAGCAGCCTGTTTGGTATGCTGGATATGCCCTTGCGTCGTCGAAACATTCCTTATCGGATGGCATATGGTGTGGCAGCGTTGCTGGAGCAAGTTCATGGCTATATTCCTGGGTTGGGTGAACCTGCGTTGACACGGTATACAGTCGGCTCCTTATCCATCCCACAGACATTGGATATTACGGATGCACAGGAGCAATTGGGGTACGTCCCTCGGGTGTCCATTGAAGAGGGATTGCAACAATTTGCAGACTGGTGGAGGTCTGAATCATGCTGACAACAACTCCGGTGAAACTATATTTGGGTGCGGCGGGTTACTGTACACATCCAGAGTTTCTGACGTTGCGCGGTGGTCGGTTGAGCCCGGTGCCTTTCCCGGCAGGATTTGCCTGCATCATTCATCCCGTACATGGACCGATCCTGCTGGATACGGGATATAGTTCCCGCTTTTTTGAGGAAACGGCTCATCTGCCTAACGCACTGTATCGTCATATTACACCTGTGGTCTATCGTGAAGAGAATAGTGCCGTTCATTTTTTGGCTCAAATTGGACTGAAAGCTTCGGATATTCGGTATATTATCCTCTCGCATTTTCACGGCGATCACATCGCGGGTGTACGTGATTTCCCGGAGGCACAATTCGTCTATCTGCCAAGAGCCTATGATGCTGTGCGCTCACTCGGTCCAATTGCGGCTGTAAAGGCAGGTTTTCTTGCCGGGTTGTTGCCCGAGGATTTTATGGCCAGATCATGGCCTGTTATGTGTCAGCCTGAGCGATGGACGAGAGCGGGGAAAGAGTTCCCTTTTGATGAGGTCTACGACATCTTTGGTGATGGCAGTCTGCTGGGGGTGGATGTATCCGGTCATGCAGAAGGCATGATGGGACTACTTTTTCGTACGGAAGAACATGACTATTTCCTGTGCGCGGACGCGGTATGGTCGAGTCGGGCTTTTCGTGAACAGCGCAGACCGAACATTCTTGCTGGAATCATTATGTCGGATCGACAGCAGTATGGACGGAACTTTGACCGACTGGTTCAGCTGCATCAGCAGTTTCCCCACATTCGGATTGTGCCGAGTCATTGTCGAGATGCACTGGACGCTTGGGGTGAAGGAGGGCCAGCACGATGAGTAATACCTTTCGTATTGTGGTTCATTATGCACTCGCACGTGGGCTGCGAACATGGAAAACGCGAGAACAACTGGAGCGCTGGCAAGAGCGCCGGATTATTCGGCATGTCCATCAGATCCGTGCCCGATCCCCCTTTTACCGGAAGTGGTGGGACGGCGTGAACGCATCCGACTGGAGAAGATTTCCGTTGATTGACAAATCGATCATGATGGAACATTTCGATACACTGAACACGGTGGGCATTACCAAGGACGAAGCGCTGGCTCTAGCAGGCGAAAGTGAAGAAACACGTGATTTCAAACCTTCCATTCAAGGCGTGACCGTTGGATTGTCTTCTGGCACGTCAGGAAACCGGGGTATATTTCTGGTGAGTGATCGGGAGCAGGATGCGTGGACGGGCACGGTGCTGGCTAAGTTGCTGCCTGGTGGACTGTGGAAACCTGCCAAGATTGCGTTTTTCCTGCGGGCCAACAGTAATCTGTATGAATCGGTGCAACGTGGCAAATTGCAGTTTCAGTACTTTGATCTGTTGGAACGTGTGGAGACTTTGGTGAAGCGGCTGGAAACCTACCAACCTACCGTGTGGGTGGCTCCTCCATCCATGCTGCGTCTGTTGGCGGACGCCTATGTGGCAGGCCATCTGACCGCTGTACCGGATAAAATCATCTCTGTTGCCGAGGTGCTGGACCCCCTGGATCGCAAGGTGCTGGAGCAGGTCTTCGGACAGACCGTTCATCAAGTCTATCAGTGTACAGAAGGGTTCTTGGGTGCGACCTGTCGTTATGGCACACTGCATTTGAATGAAGACATCGTGCATATTGAAAAAGAGTTCATTGATCCCGCCACCCGGCGGTTCGTGCCCATTATTACGGACTTCTCCAGAACATCACAGCCGATCATCCGGTATCGGTTGAATGATATTCTGACCGAGGCGGCGCTGCCATGTGCCTGTGGTTCCCCGTTTACCGCCATTGAGCGGATTGAAGGCCGCTGTGATGACACGCTTTATTTTACACAACTACATACGGGTGAGGCTGTACCGATCTTTCCGGATTTCGTTACCCGTTCGGTCATTGCGGCTTCGCCGGATATTGAACATTATCGTGTGGTGCAGCAAGGAGACGGAACAATGGAAGTATCCCTTCGGCTTGGCGGGAGCGCAGTGCTGGAGCAGGTCGAGACGGATGTACGGAGTGAGCTGATGAAGCTGGGAGAGCGTCTGGAATGCACCTTACCTGAGATCAGATTTATTCCGTATACGTTCGAACCGGGAATCACGAAGCTGCGCAGGGTGGAGAGAAAAGATAACGGAGTGGCGGATTAAGCAGCAGGGGCCGTGCGGTATAGGTAGAAACGGAAGTAAGTAATTTACCGAGGAAAGAAGGACACACCGTGACAGCAGAGGAACACTTAACAAAGGACGGGCAGGGACGAATTAACATGGGTCTTGGTGCAGTGAAGAAGACAAAGGAGAGAGCGAACGCTCCGGTGGCCTTAATTACGGGTACCTCCAGTGGTTTTGGTATGCTTACGGCAATCACCCTTGCCAAGCAGGGATATCTTGTTGTTGCTACAATGCGTGATCTGAGTCGAAGAGAAGAATTGGTGAGGTTGGCTGAACAGGCAGGGATATCCGAACGTTTGCAATATGTGCAACTGGACGTAACCGATGCTGAATCCGTGCAGAAAGCTGTGGGGTCCGTACTTCTTAATAGTGGCCGAATCGACATACTGGTGAACAATGCAGGATTTGCGGTTGGCGGGTTCATTGAGGAAGTGTCAATGGAGGATTGGCGGCGCCAGATGGATACGAATCTGTTTGGATTAATCGCCGTGACACGTGCGGTCCTGCCTGTGATGCGTGAACAGAAGCAGGGGCTGATTATTAACTTGTCCAGTGTAAGTGGGTTGTCCGGTTTTCCAGGGTATGCGCCCTATGCTGCCTCCAAATTCGCTGTGGAGGGATTCACGGAAAGTCTGCGGCATGAGATGTCTTCGTTTGGCGTTCGGGTGGTATTGGTTGAACCAGGTGCTTATCGCACGCCGATCTGGAATAAAGGTTTGGGTGAGATTCACCGGAGCGAGAACTCCCCATATAAGCATAAGCTGGATGCGGTTCTTCGTTATTCCAAACATGCGAGCGAGACGGCACCTGATCCACAGGAAGTGGCAGATCTGATTGGCCGAATTGCGCAGATGCGTGCACCAAGACTTCGATATGCGCTCGGAAAAGGTTCGCGTGTGCTCATCATAGGTAAAGCACTGCTACCGTGGAAGTGGCTGGAGCGGATTATCGCCCGTGGTTTAAAATAGAGATTAGGCAGGAGCCAAAATTGTACAGTTTGCGAATGGGAGGGGTTAGCCATATTCGAATTCATCGTCATTATTTTACTTCTTGCGATTGTGGGTCTGCTCTTTCATATCAATAGCAAGCTGCCAGCGCGTGACCGGGTGAAGGAAGCAATGGAACGTGATCGGAATCAGAAACATAATCAGGATGCTCCAAATTAAAAAGCGGAGGTTACCAATGAAAATTGCATTCGTTTTGTTTGATGGACTGACTTTCCTTGATTTTGCAGGGTTTTATGATGTGATCAATCGGTTGAATTTCTTTGAACCTACCAAAGGAACGACGTGGGAAACCTGTGCAATGACAGATCAGGTCACGGATGAGTCTGGTCTAACGTTGAAAGTGGATCGAGTGAAGCCAGACCTGTCGGAATATGATCTCGTGTTTATCCCCGGGGGCATGGGAACGCGCAAGCTTCGATATGACGAGGCATTTGTAGGTTGGCTGAGACAGGCTGCGTCTGTACCTTTGAAGGTTTCGGTGTGCACAGGATCTCTGCTGCTGGGTGCAGCTGGTTTTTTATCCGGTAAAAAAGCAACAACACATCCCTATGCATATGATTTGCTTCAGCCGTATGTCGATGAGGTGATTCAGAAGCGGATTGTAAAAGATGGAAATGTAATTACGGCTGGTGGAGTAGCCACGTCCATTGATCTGGGGATTTATGTTGTTGGGTTGCTTGCAGGACAGGAAGCGGCAGCGAATGTAAAACTTCAGATCGATTATCCTTATGAAATGCAGGGAGTGGTCGAAGAATGAACGAAGATCGAAAGCAAGAGACATATATCATTCGCAATATTCAGCGGGATGAAGCAGACATCTACTGGACTTTGCGACTGGAAGCACTGAAAACACACCCTGAAGCCTTCGGGGCTTCGTTCGAGTTGTCCATTCAACTCCCCATGAGTGAAGTGCAGGAGCGCATACATAATGAACCGGATGATTATATTCTGGGCGCATATACAGAAGAAGGAACTTTGGCGGGAATGATGGGTTTCAAAAGGGAACACGGCCTGAAACTCAGGCACAAAGGCATGATCTGGGGCGTCTATGTTGCTCCGCCATATCGGGGAAGTGGGCTGGCTTCGCGCTTGCTCCGCGAGGTGCTGGATCGGGGAAGACATCTGGAAGGTATCAAGCAGATTAATCTGAGTGTAGTGACAACAAATGAATCAGCCCGAAGTTTATATGAGCGATATGGATTTGAAGTTTATGGAATCGAGCGTAACGCATTGGAAGTCTACGGTCAGGGATATGATGAGGCGCATATGAATTACTTTTATACGGAGCATTCAACATTGAATGAAGATATCACCACAGGAGGGGTCCTATGACAGATCATGTTGAACTTGAGATTGATGGTGTTTCCTTTGTCTTAAAAGAGTCTCATTCTTTCGATTGGTTACGGCCCTTGGGTACGGTCTTTCGCGTATTCGATCAGCAAGATTCAGGGAATCTCTCCTTCGGTATTGTGCAAAAGGATGGAAAGAGATTGTTTGTAAAGTATGCGGGAGCACATACAATTCATGCGAATCATACGGGAAGTCCCCCGGAAGCCATTAGTAATCTGAAATCATCTGTTTCCGTTTACGAAGATTTGGCGCATGACACGTTGATTCGACTAACGGATCATTTTGCAACGGATGAGGGTTATGCCTGTGTATTCGATTGGGTGGATGGGGAGTGTCTGCACTCCCACTGGTATTTTCCGCCTCCTGCCAAGTATGAAGATCCGCGTTCGCCCTATTATCGGTTCAGACAGCTTCCAGTGGAGACACGCATTCGGGCGATGGAACAGATTCTGGATTTTCATATCGAGGTGGAACGAAGAGGTTATGTGGCTGTTGATCTGTATGATGGCAGTCTGATCTATGATTTTGACAGAAACTTTATGAAAATTTGTGATATCGATTTGTATCGGAAGGGCTCTTTTACCAATACCATGGGGCGTATGTGGGGATCTTCCCGTTTTATGTCTCCGGAGGAATTTGAGCTGGGTGCACCCATAGATGCGGTTACCAATGTATTCAATATGGGGGCAATGGCGTTTGGGTTGCTGGGCGGGGAGAAAGATCGTTCCTATGCCAGATGGGATGCTGGAGAAGCATTGTATCAAGTTGTGATACGCGCCGTGAGGGCTGAGCGGTCCCAGCGGTACGCATCGATTGCGGAACTTGGTGAGGTTTGGAAACAAGCTGCGATGCAAGATCAATGAGTGGAGTGAAGAGGATATTCGCAAATACGCAAAATCCATTCGTATGTGTGTGAGAAATACCGTATAATGGAAATTATTAAGGGGGTGCAGATGATGTGCAGATATGCCATGTCGGGACCATACAAAGACATCTATGCATGCTTCAATTGTCGCAAATCATTTAAACAAGTTTCCAGATACGACCTGAGCCCTGAAGTGGTGGCACAACTTGAATATAAATGCCCGCAATGTGCCACGTCCATGGTTAGCATGGGACAGGATTTCCAGGCACCCAAGCATAACGATACCAAACAATGGACCAAAGTGATGATTCTGTATCGCCATGGGTATACCTTTCATAATTGCGGTTGCGGGGCTGGATATCGCCCAGCTGATTTACGTGAATTATCCGATTTTCTGGAGCAGCAGGAAGCAGGTAAAGGCAGTGAAGGCAAACGATTATTGCAAAGGTTAACTTCATAGTTATGGTTCTAAAATCCAACCTGTCGTCTATGGAAATGTTGAAAATACAGGTGAGCACGTTGTATACAATCAATGAGCAGCAGCGTTTATTAAGCATTAACGAGCCAGGTGGTGGGCAAGCTCCATCCATTTTTATCGGCATGACTTCTGCTGGTTCACTGATCTATTACCATGAGCAGTTACCGCCGGATCTAATGAATGAGTTGGATAAGGATTGCGAGCTTCCGTTGGATATTCAGAAACTGATTCGCAAGGTGGAAACCTTTGAGCCAGTTAACCGTGTGTGGATGGGACCCGCCTATGCTTTTCCTGAGTTATCTCACGAGTGGAATCAGAAGGTTCAGTTGATTGGTCAGGAGCAGCGTTATTTGCTGGCAGAGCATTTCCCTGAATTAACAGACCACTTGCATGAAAAATGGCCTGTTGCCGCTTATGTTATTGGTGATTCTGCTGTGGCAGTGTGCTGCTCCGCAAGGCTCTCCGATTATGGGGCGGAAGCGAGTCTGTATACGGCACCCGGTTTTAGAGGACATGGATATGCAGCAGAGACGGTAAAATGCTGGCAGTATTATGTCAAGGAGCGTGGACGCATGCCAATCTATAGTACATCTTGGGATAATCTCGCTTCACAGCAAGTTGCCCATAAACTGGGATTAATTCAGTTTGGTGTGGATTTCAGTATCACAACTGTGGATTTGAGGAAGGGTTGTGATGTCTAATGATCCGCACTTTCGTACAAAAGGATCTGCAGTATGTCATTGAAGCGCATATCCTAATCTATCGAAATGAGTATAATTATGATCATAGCTTTGCTGAATTTATCACCCATGAGGTGAATTCATTTGGACTTACAGGCAATCACCCGAGGGAGATGTTATGGATTGTTGAGTTGAATCAGTCAGCTTCCGGCTCCATAGGTCTTACTCAGGTGAATGAAAATACGGCTCAACTGCGCTGGTTTCTGATCGAACCGGAAGCGCGTGGTGCAGGATGGGGCAGGAAGCTTATCGAACAGGCAGTTTTTTTTGCAAAAGAAAAAGGCTACACATCCGTAATACTGTGGACCAATGAATCTTTGATCGGCGCGCGTAGATTATATCAATCTGTGGGCTTTGAAGTGAAGGAAGTCCGCAAGCAGATGTTGTCCGGTCAGGAGCTTACCGAAGAACAATGGGAACTTGTTCTGTAGTTGGCCGAGGGCTTGAGCATGAAAGCCGAATCTGTAGTGTTAACTCGTTGTTGAAAGGAGTGGTACAGTGAATCGCAGAAGACTGATTCTGGGTTTGTTATCCGTATGCACTGCACTGACGGTAGCCGCGTGTTCGACTCAGACGGAAGAACAAGTATTATCAGCAACCATTGAAAGCAAGTTGCAGCAGATGGTTAGCGACCCTGTCCTCCTGACCAGCAGTAATCCCAATGATTATATTGCTGGCAACCGGGAGGCTTACGAGGACATCCTGAATACGGGTGAGGCGGGACGGCTTCTCCTGTTACGGCAGCTCGAATCCAGTCCGGATAACGGTCTCAAGGAATGGATCATGGCTCAGGCAAGTACTGAACTGCTTGGAGAGCATAACCCCGTAGAGACGTGGCATAGTGGCAAGGACTGGCTCAGGCAGTATAAAATGAACATAGAATAATGGTTCATCATCCATAGTGTGTGATGAGCCGGAAGTACAAACCTCACCTCCAGTCAGCATGAGCAGCATTGAGAGGTTCTTGGAACCCGAAAGAATACATTATAGAGGTGAAATCCTTGACTAAAAAAATTGCTTTTTTTGATTCAGGCATCGGTGGTTTAACCGTTTTGCATCAGGCATTACAACAGTTTCCTGAAGAAAAATTTCTGTATTATGCGGATACTTTACATGTCCCGTATGGAACCAAGTCTGCGGATGAGGTTAGAGGACATATTTTTGATTGTGTGGAAGCCATCGTTCAGGAGGATGTCCAGGCAATCGTGATTGCTTGTAATACAGCAACAAGTCTGGCTGTGAAGGATCTGCGCGCCAAGTACGATATCCCGATCATTGGCATGGAGCCTGCGGTGAAACCAGCCGTGGAGATGAATCGTGATAGTGGTAAGAGAGTGCTTGTATTTGCCACGGCCCTCACCTTGAGCCAAACCAAGTATAACGAACTGGTATCGCGTGTTGATGATCACCACAGTGTGGATTCCATTGCGCTGCCGGAACTAGTGGAGTGGTGTGAACAGCTGGATTTTGATCCGGGCAAAATCGCTGATTATTTCCGGTTCAAGCTGGCAGATCTCGATCTTCATATGTATGGCACAGTGGTGCTTGGTTGCACGCATTATCCTTACTATACGTCCATTCTGCGCACGGTTTTGCCCGATCATATACAGATTATTGATGGCAGTACAGGTACGGTGAACCATCTGAAGCAGCGGCTTGGACTGGTGGCTCAACATGGAGACAGAACAGGGGAACAGGTCACTTTCCTCAGTTCATCAGGCCGACCGGAAGAGCAGGAGAAGATGTACAGTGCACTTCAATATCTTGAGATGAACTCCAAGTAGGTTACACCATAGGAGGTGATAGCTATGCAGTCCATTTATCTTATCCGTCACGCCAAGGCCACAGGGCAGGAACCCCATGCAGAGCTTACAGATGAAGGGATCAGGCAGGCTGAAAAACTTGCAGATATCTTGGCTCATCATTCCATAACGTATATTGTCTCCAGTCCATGGAAAAGGGCCGTTCAGACGGCTATGCCACTGGGCATAGCAACGTTGCAACATATACATACGGATGAACGTCTCCAGGAGAGGGTACTTAGCTCTCTTGATCTGCCTAACTGGATGGATGTACTGAAACGTACATACGATGATGTGGATTGGGTGGAAGAGGGCGGGGAATCTTCGAGAAACGCGGCTGCAAGGGGGTTGGCACTTCTGGAAGAGTTGTGGAGCAGACCGGAACAGCACGGGGCCGTGGTTACACATGGGAACTTGTTATCACTGCTTATTCGTGAGTATGAACCATCCTTTGGCTATGAAGAGTGGTCGAAACTTTCTAACCCGGATGTGTATGTGCTGGAGCGACAACGGCCAGATGCAGGGCTATCCACCATTCGCAGAATCTGGACAGATTAAACAGCAAAAGAGTGCTCCAGCGATATTACATCAGCCAGAACACTCTTTTCGTTTATCCACGGGGCATATTTACAATGCGGCAATCATGATCATAACCCATCCAGCCAAAAATGCGACTCCGCCAAGTGGGGTAATGGCTCCCAATTTGCGAACCCCCGTTACACTTAAAACGTACAGGCTCCCAGAGAACAGGATAATTCCGGCGAACATCAGCCACCCGGCAAGCATGACAAGTGAAGAGGATTCAAGACGGTCTGCCAGCAGTCCGATCAGGATGATGCCAAGTCCATGGATGAGGTGATATTGAACACCGGTTTCATAGATTTTGATCATGTCAGCGGATAGTTTGCGCTTGAGCGCGTGTGCGCCAAAAGCACCCAAAGCAACAGCCAGGAACATCATAATACTGCCGAGTATAATCAGGGTTTGCAATGTGTTTTTCTCTCCTTTTAAGGGTAATTAGATATAACATAAGAGTGTACTGCACGAGTGTTGTCTACAGTTTGCGCAATTGAATCTGTCCAATGGAGTGATCGGCTTCCTTTTTCAGAATCAGTCTGGCACGCCCTTTGGTTGGCAAAATGTTTTCATGCAGGTTTTTGGCATTGATATCCTGCCAGATCTGGTTGGCCGTACGCACGGTTTCCTCTTCATCGATATTGGCGAATCGTTGATGGAAAAAGGAATCCGTGTTCTGGAACGCTGTATTGCGGAGCAGCTTGAAACGCTCAACGTACCAGTGTCGTATATGCTCTTCTTCTGCATCTATGTAGATGGAAAAATCGAAGAAATCACTAACCAGCAAAGGCGTTTCCTTTTTGATCTGAAGTACATTGATGCCTTCAATAATGAGAATATCCGGTTGACAGATCTGCTTCTCTTCCCCTTGAATGACATCGTAGGCGAGGTGAGAGTATACGGGTGCTTTCACTTCGGGTTTGCCTGATTTTACATCACCCATGAACTGAATCAGGGATTTGATATCATAACTTTCCGGGAATCCCTTGCGGTTCATGATGCCCTTCTCTTGCAGCACCGCATTGGGATATAAGAAACCGTCGGTTGTGACAAGGTCAACCTTCGGGCTGTTCTTACCTCTGGCGAGCAGTGCCTGGAGCAAGCGGGCCGCTGTACTTTTGCCCACGGCAACACTTCCCCCGATTCCAATGATGTAGGGGGTGGGGAGAGCTTCTTTTTTCATAAAGGAGGCCGTCAGTCGATTCAGCTCTCGTGAAACTCTTGCATATAGGTCAATAAAGTGGGTAAGAGGCAAATATATATCTTCGACTTCTTGAATCGATACCTCTTCATTCAATCCCTTTAACTGTTCTAATTCGGCTTCCGTCAGTGGAAGAGTGGTCTGATGTTCTTTAAGTTCAGCCCATTCCTTGCGGTTAAACTCGATGTAAGGAGAGTATAAATTCATGAGATCCCGCTTTCTGTATGTAATATAATTGTGGACACAACCTTTAGTGTATCAAATTTCAGGAAACTGACAACACCTTTACATTGTGCATTTCATAATGCCTTTCGTCAAAATGGAGCGAAAACCAACTTATAGGAAAGTTTAACCCAATTTATGTTAAAGTCAACGTATACCATGCGGAAGGGTGACAGCACATGATCGTATATGAGAGAGAGCATGATTTTGTTTTGACCGCACAGCATGAGCATGGATTAGTAGCCGGAGAGATGGCTTCCCACTGGAAAAATGAATTATTAGCCGATGCTGCGCATCGGGATGAATTGATTCTAGCGGCCAAGGAACATGACCGTGGCTGGATTGAACTGGATTCATCTCCATTCTGGAATGATTACAGTCAATCGCCGTATTCGTTTCGTGATTTTCCATTGCGTCCGCGTTTTGTATTCTACCATAAAGGGATTGAAGAAGTCCGTCAGAAAAACCTCTACGCCGGATTATTGTGTAGCTTGATGTATACGGAACTGTTTCAGAAAAATCTGGGGGCCAATGCTCAGGATGATGATGACATCCGAGATTATCTGCAACAAGAACACGAACGTCAGCTGGATTGGGAGAAACAGCTTGGTGGTGATGCTGAAGCACTGAAACAGAGGTTGCAAAGTGATGTGGAGATCATGCTTTTCTGTGATCAGCTCAGTTTGTTTCTCTGTATGGAGGAACCTGGAACACCTGCTGCGCGTTATGATTTTTTTGCAGAAGGGCTCAGTTGTACGTTTGATGCCTGTTCCAGACAACCAATTCAGGCAGAGTGGTTATCCAATGAAAAAGTAGGCCTGTCTTTTTTCCCGTTTGATGAGGACTTTACGGTCGTTTTGCCTTATAAATCGGTGCCAAAGGCAAGTATCCGCAAATTTGGTATGCAACAGGCTTATCGCCGGGCTGAATGGAAGGAACGCCGGGTGTTGATTACGGAATTGAACTGAGAACTGGAAACTCCAAGCTTGAGTACAGAGCAGCATAGAATATCACAAAACAGGCGGGCTTCTATGTACAGGTGTACAGGGCGTCCGCCTTTCGTATGCATATATATCATCATAGACTATACTGTGAGACCTGTGAAAATACCAATGAATCAGAGTGGGAATAAAGAAGGAAAACACAGGTTATTCCCAGAAATGTTAGTGTACAGCAGAGAAGCGCATGTTAGCAGGAGGACGAATATGGATACTAGAATAGAGATATTAACGATGTGTATGGTATGGGACAAAATGAATGATCAAGTGTTGCTAATGAATCGGCCGGATCGCAAAGGATTTCCGGGATACATCGCTCCTGGGGGGAAGGTAGACTTTCCGGAGAGTATCGTGGATGGCGCCGTGCGGGAGGTTCTGGAGGAGACGGGGCTAGTAGTTAATGAAATTACGTATAAAGGGCTTGATGAGTTCTGTGATCCCGAACAAGGATTGCGGTACATGGTATTTAACTATTTGGCGACTTCATTCGAGGGTCAGTTATTGCAAGATCCGCCCGAAGGCGAACTGTTATGGGTGCCTATGAAGCGGGTTTTTGAGCTGCCTATGCAGGATTGGTTTGCTGAACGTTTCCCGCGTTTTTTCCAAAAAGGCACTTTTGAGCGGAGCGTGATCTGGGAGAAGTCATCCGGACGTACGTTGCAAGAGACATTTATGGTGTATAGCGATTCGGTACTTGAACAGAGTGGGACCCGATAAGTTAAAACGTCAGAAGGAGGAAAAATCATGGGATACCAGCATGCCCTGCAAGGATACATTGCGGCGACAAATACACATCAGTTTGATGAAGTCAGTAAATGGTTATCGCCACAAGCCGTATATTGGTTTACGGGAACGTCCTGTACTACCCCTAACGAAATTCGGGCTTATTTTGAGAACGCTTGGGAGACAGTCAAGGAAGAAGTGTATCGTGCAGAAGATGTTAAGTGGATTACAACTAGCAAAGAGCAGGCCGTTTGTATTTATACCTACCACTGGAAGGGGATTTATCAGGGAGAGCCGGCTTATGGCAAGGGGCGGGCCACGAATGTATTTGTTGCTGGGCTTGATGGGGAATGGAAATTAATCCATGAGCATTTAAGTTTGGGTTAGGATATAAAATAATGCCTCATAATGTATCATCCATATCTATATATTTATATCCAAATATTATGATATAATGAAGTTTACTATTTTTATAGGAGATGACTAGTCTGTGGGTAATAGTGTGTGATTAATAGATTGAGTAAACTAGTTTGGCGAAATGAAGAATGATATATTTGTGGATTTGCCATACATAGGCTTCTGCAAACAGGACGTAAATGAATATTGTACGATGAAAAGGTGGAGATTGGCATGAAATTGTCGTTCCGGATTTTGGACTGGGAAGAAGAGAGACCCTACGAACTTTTATTGTTGGCTGATCCTTCAAAAGCAATTGTAGATGAGTACCTGAGTCGGGGTGTTTGTTTTATTGCCGAGTATGAAGGAGAGATGGTTGGGGAGTTCGTATTGTTGAAGACTCGTCCGGAGACTGCGGAGATTGTTAATATTGCCGTACAGGAAGAACTGCAGGGTCAAGGTGTAGGCAAACACATGATTAAGGAAGCGATGGAAGCTGCACGTAGACTGGGATGTCGAATTCTAGAGATTGGGACAGGCAACTCCAGCTTTCATCAATTGAAGTTATACCAACGTTGCGGTTTCCGCATTATCGGAGTTGATCGTGACTTCTTTGTGAGGCATTATGAGGAAGAGATTATAGAGGATGGTATCCGCTGTGTGGATATGATCCGTATGGCCATAGATCTGGATGCTGTTACAGAGGATGAAAACGAAAGGAAGAGCCCTTAAGTGAATCGGCATACACATATTGGGGTATATGGCTTGGTCGCTTGGGAGGACCAATTCCTGTTGATTCATAAGGCTCGCGGAGCATATCAGGGGCAATGGGATTTACCAGGCGGAAGGCTGGAATTTGGCGAGCAGCCAGAGACTGCTCTTCATCGTGAGATTGAAGAAGAGACGGGCCTGACCCATCTACAAGTGATGATTCGTTCTGCGGAGTCTACGGTACTGGAATGGGTGTATCAAGGTGAGCCGGAAGAGCTGCACCATATCGGGATGTTGTATGATGTTGTTTTGACCACAGCCAGTCAGCCGGATCATATCAAAAAAGAACCCGATGGTGAAGATTCGCTGGGCGCGGACTGGTTTACACTGGAGCAGGTTAGAGATCTTTCCTTAACGCCGTTTGCAGAGTATATGATTAACCAAAGTACATCTTGATGCGCATCCTCAACTTTATTGTTAACTTAAATTTGCTGAATCCAAAGAAGCTGCTCGGATAATTTATGTCTGGGCCAGCTTTTTCAGTTGGTCTCCTGAAGAAAACCCCAATTATTTGTTGAATGTGACGTCAAATGGTTAATGTTTAACTTGACGGTTTGTTTTTGAACATAATGGACCACAATTCAATTAAGGAGGTAAAATGGGAGATCGTATGCCTATTTTGTTGTAATTAAGCGTTCGTTGTTCTGCTCAAATTGATCGATTTATTCGATTCATCTAATTTATGCATCAATTGAACTAAAAATAGGAAATGCTCCTGAGCGTAAAAGTTTATAGAATAGATATTAGAACATGGACTTCACTTGAAGAAGAGGAGAAAGTGTAACCTTCGAACGGATCAGGACAGTATTCGACATCTGTGCGACGGTATATACAATCATTGTTTTACTTTGATTTTGAAAACGCAGACAAACCTTGACGGGAGCGTCGGACTAACGTTACTACCACCAACAGCACGATTATTGGACTTCATGAAAAATTTCGCTTAAAATGTTGAACGAACGCAAATTACGGCTTAGTCAATGATTTCCGTCAAAAACTTATGACTAAATCAAGACGGAGGGAACGTCGATGACGATCGTGGAAGGCAACAAGAAGCCCTGGGAAAGTTACTATGGCCCCAATATGGGATACGTACAGGAACAATATGAATTATTCACTCAAGACCCTGGTTCGGTTACACCAGCCTATCGTGAACTATTTGAACAATGGGGTGCACCGCCGATGTCTGGCAGGGATGCACGCACAACCTTGAATTCCGGCAACGCCCAATCGGCTTCCGGAAGCGTAGATATTCAACTATTACAGAAAGCGGTTACAGCGGGTAAACTGGTATGGAACATCCGTACCTATGGTCATCTTGCTGCAGATATAGATCCGCTTGGAATCAGTGAAGATACAGACACATCTTTGCTGGAACCTCAGCATTTTGAATTAAACGAAGAAGATCTGAAAGCTTTACCTGCTTCCCTGATCTGGGAAGGTGCAGATGGGCAGACAGCAACCGGATGGGATGCAATCCAACGCTTGCGTCAAATTTACACTGGACCCATGGCCTACGAATTCAGTCATGTGCACGAAGTTCAAGAGCGTGAGTGGCTGAATCGTCGTGCGGAATCTCGGACATCACCGGCTCCACTTACGCCGAAAGAACGTAAGGCTTTGCTGGAACGTTTGGTTGAAGTTGAGCAATTTGAAGATTATCTTCACAAAACATTTGTTGGGCAGAAACGTTTCTCCATCGAAGGTAACGATGTGCTTGTACCGATGCTGGATGAAGCTGTTCGCATCATGGCAGAAGCCGGATCAAGCCACATTCTGATGGGTATGGCCCACCGTGGACGGTTAAATGTACTGGCTCATGTTTTGGGCAAACCGTACAGCAAAATTTTCTCTGAATTTCATCATGCTCCGAACAAAGATTTGGTTCCATCGGAAGGTTCGACTGGAATCAACTACGGTTGGACGGGGGATGTCAAATATCATATGGGTGCCAACCGTTTTGTGAAAGACGGGGAAACTGTACAGGCACGCCTTACTCTGGCGAATAACCCGAGCCATTTGGAATACGTCAATCCGGTTGTACAAGGGTTTGCTCGTGCGGCTCAGGATGACCGTCGTGACCCTGGATACCCGAAGCAGGACGTGACGAAGGCAGCTACCATTTTGATGCACGGTGATGCAGCATTCCCTGGAGAAGGGATCGTTGCAGAGACACTTAACTTCAAAGCTCTGCCAGGATATCAGAATGGCGGAACCATCCATATTATCGTCAACAATCGTCTGGGCTTCACTACAGATAGCGGTGATTCCCGTTCAACGTACTACGCAAGTGACCTTGCTAAAGGGTACGAAATTCCGATTGTACACGTGAATGCGGACAATCCGGAGGCTTGTATTGCAGCCATTCGTATGGCAGCAGAGTATCGCAATCGTTTCAAAAAGGATTTCCTGATCGACTTGATTGGTTACCGTCGTTACGGCCATAATGAAACCGATGATCCCGAAACAACTCAACCTATCGTGTATGACAAGGTGAAAAACCATCCAACGGTAAGTCACTTGTATCAGGATCAGTTGAAACAGGAATCGGTTATCGATGATGCGTCCATTACGAGCATTCGCGATGGAGTAACGAACAAATTAAAAGAAGCTTATGACCAGATGAAGAAAAACGAAGTACATGAATATTACCAACGGAAAATCAGTGAGCCGGAGGCTGTTACGATTACTCCGACTGCGGTACCACTGGAGAATCTGCGCAGCATTAATGCCGATCTGCTGAAATGGCCTGAGAACTTCAACGTGTATCCGAAGTTACAGCGGATTTTGCAACGCCGGAGCACTTCCCTGAACCAAGGGGAAAAAGTGGATTGGAGCCTTGCGGAGACACTCGCATTTGCAACCATTCTGGCAGATGGCAAGCCAATTCGGATTAGTGGACAGGATGCAGAGCGTGCAACATTCGCTCATCGGAATCTGGTGTTGCATGATTCGGAGAATGGAGCAAAGTTCTGCCCATTACATCACTTGCCACAGGCAAGAGCATCCTTTGCAATCTATAACAGTCCGTTGTCTGAAGAATCCGTTGTTGGATTCGAATACGGATATAACGTATATTCACCCGATACATTGGTCATCTGGGAAGCTCAATTCGGTGACTTTGCCAACTGTGCACAAGTTATCTTTGACCAGTTTGTATCAGCGGGGCGTGCCAAATGGTCTCAAAAATCCAGTCTGGTCATGTTGCTTCCACATGCGAATGAGGGTCAGGGACCTGAGCATACAAGTGCTCGCCTTGAACGCTTCCTGCAGCTTTGTGCAGAAGACAACATGACGGTTGCCAACTTGTCGAGTGCATCTCAGTACTTCCACTTGTTGCGTCGACAAGCTTCGTTGACTGAAACCGAAGATGCTCGTCCACTTGTGATGATGTCACCGAAAAGTCTCATTCGGAATCCGCGTGTTGCTTCACCGGCAGTCGAATTCAGCGAAGGCAAGTTTGAGCTTGTGCTGGAGCAAGCTGGACTGGGTACACAGCCGGATCGCGTAGAGCGCATTATTTTGTGCAGTGGCAAGATTGCCATTGACCTGGAAGATGCTTTTGAAAAAGATAAAGCAGATTGGTCATGGCTTCACATCATTCGAGTGGAACAGCTATATCCGTTCCCGGCAGAAGAGATCAAACGTATACTCGCACGTTTCAGCAATGTAAAAGAACTGGTATGGGTACAGGAAGAAAACAAAAACATGGGTGCCTGGACATACATGGAGCCTCGTCTTCGTGAAGTTGCCCCGGAAGGCACAACCGTTAGATACGAAGGTCGCCCGGAACACGCAAGTCCTTCCAGCGGTTATCAGCTTGTGCATAGTATGGAACAGCAACAGATTATTACATCTGCGTTGAAACAAACGACGAAGAATAATATTCCACTGGGGAGGTAACAGCTGTGAGTGAAATTAAAGTACCTGCAATGGGTGAGTCAATAACTGAGGGAACTGTATCCAGATGGATGGTTAAAGAAGGGGATACCGTTAATCAGGGTGATGTGCTTCTCGAACTGGAAACGGATAAAGTAAATATTGAGATCAGCGCAGAAGAAAGTGGCGTGCTGGAGAAGATCATTCGTCAGGAAGGAGAGACGGTCGAGATCGGTGAAACGATCGGTACACTCTCAGCTGGTTCTGGAGGAGGAGGAAGCGGTGCACCCGCTTCCGAACCAGCAGCTGAAGAGAAAAAGGCCGTTACTCCTGCACCTGAAGCTCCAACACCACCACCAGCACCTGTTGCGGCAGCACCGGAGTCATCCGATAGTGCCAAGACGGCTTCACCGTCTGCTCGTAAGCTTGCACGTGAACGTGGTATCGAGTTGGATCAGGTTCAGAGCAAAGATCCGATTGGACGGGTATACCAGGATGATGTGAAGAGCCATAACAATCAGGCGTCTGCTCCTGCTGCTCCACCTGCGAGTAAAGCTCCAGCAGCACCAAGTGCTCCGGCAGCTGGAAGTTCTACCTATACCAAACCAGTGGAGCGTCAGCGGATGTCTCGCCGCCGTGCGACCATTGCCAAACGTCTGGTAGAGGCTCAGCAGACAGCAGCCATGTTGACTACGTTTAATGAAGTTGATATGACTGCGATCATGGATGTGCGTAAACGCCGTAAGGACAAGTTCAAAGAGAAACATGAGATCAACCTGGGCTTCATGTCCTTCTTCACCAAGGCGGTTGTGGGAGCTTTGAAAAAATTCCCTACAATTAACGCAGAGATTGATGGCGAAGATGTTGTGCTCAAAAAGTATTATGATATCGGCATTGCCGTATCTGCGAAGGAAGGACTGGTTGTACCGGTTGTGCGTGATGCCGATCGTCTGGGCTTTGCCGAGATCGAGAAGAGCATTGCGGACCTGGCATCCAAAGCTCGTTCCAACACGCTGGCGTTATCTGATCTGCAAGGTGGAACGTTCACCATCACCAATGGTGGAACATTTGGTTCCTTGTTGTCTACGCCAATTCTGAATACACCTCAAGTGGGTATTCTGGGGATGCATAAGATCCAGCTTCGTCCAGTGGCGATTGATGCAGAGCGGATGGAGAACCGTCCAATGATGTACATCGCGTTGTCCTACGATCACCGGATTATCGACGGTAGTGAAGCTGTACGTTTCCTTGTGACCGTGAAAGAACTGCTTGAAGACCCGGAATCCCTGTTAATTGAAGGTTAATCCATAAAGCTTGTTTATAGCTATTATTCATATCGCATAACAAGAATACCCCTGAACTGGAGCGCAGCGTGAGCTGCACATCCGATTCAGGGGTTTCTTTTGCTGTTGCTCTTGGTATGTTGCCTCCGACTCTATTATATAGAGTCAGCCGTCTCAGTAGGGTTCAACGGACTAGGGGGTGTATTCGAGTCAGGGGTATTCCGCTCTAGCCAGTTCACAACGTGCTGAGCCACTTCTGTTCGGTTGATCTCATGCAGCATTTCATGGCGTCCATCCGGATACAGGCGATACTCAATATTCTCCAGTTGAAGCTTCTTATACTGGGAGACCAGATTAAGAACGCCTTTGCCATGAAGTCCGACAGGGTCCTTCTCACCTGAGAACAGGTATACGGGTTTGTGTTTGGGTATGCGCTCCATATTGTGTGGAAGATGGACTTCAAGCAGCAATTTGAAGAAGTCGCGGAAAAAGCCTGCTGTACAGACTGCTCCGCACAGGGGATCATCAATGAATCGCTGAACCTCTTGTGAGTCCCGGGACAACCAATCAAACGGTGTCGCCGCAGGGCGGAAAGAGCGATTAAATCCACCAAATACAATCGCGTTGAGCAACATGCTGGGATGAGTAGCCCCCTGAATGCCGCATTGCAAAAAGGCGAGCTTCTCTCCAAACCGGAGCAGACCACGTCTGCCGTTTGTCCCGGATAAAATAAAGGCATGGTACTGCTCATGACCAGCGTACATGAGATGTTGTACCAAGAATGAGCCCATGCTATGTCCCATTAGAAACAGAGGCACCCCAGGATTCTCCTTGGCGGCTACTTCGCCCAGATTAATCATATCACTCGCCATCCAGCGGAAGGCATCGATACCAGCATTACCAAGCAACTTGGCATTCTCCACAGTTTTGCCATGACCCCGATGGTCATTGGCATAAACCGCATAGCCATTTTGGGTAAGAATGCCGGCAAATTCTGCGTATCGGGCTGCCGTCTCGCCCATGCCATGTGCAATTTGCACTACACCTTTAACGTTGCATTCCGGATCGGGAAGCCAGCGGTACACATGAATACGGGTACCTTCACTAGCGACCAAGGCAAAGGTAGATTCCTGCATCTCGTGTAATTCCTCCTTCACAGGTTACATATAAGCTTGATTTATGGCAGATAAGAGCGAAGAACAGTGGTATTTCCATCTAATGTATAAGAACCCAGATTGGCTGGCAAGAGATAACATTGTCCAGCTTTCAATTCAATACTGTCTGATTCAGCATGTGCCCACTCCAAAGTTCCTTCTCCTTCACAGACAACGAGAATCGTGAAGCTGTCAGGATTGGTGGAGAGTTCCCACCGTTCAGTCACAATCCCTTTTTCCACCACAAAATAAGGGCATTCCGCAAGCTTGAGCCATTCACCAGGAGTAGCGTTATTTGTTTTCATCGTTGAGGCACCTGCGCCCTCATAGGCGGTGACATTTAAGGAGTCTTCAACATGCAACTCGCGTGGTTTTCCATCCAGCCCTGGACGATTGTAATCGTATATCCGGTACGTCGTATCCGAGTTTTGCTGAATCTCAGCAACAACGACACCTGCACAGAGCGCATGTACTGTTCCGGCAGGGATAAAGAACGTATCACCAGCTTCAACAGGTACCTGACGAAGGGTATCCATCACCGTGCCGTTTTCCAATGCTTCTTTTAATGTTGCCCGATCAACGCCTTCATTCAAGCCATAGATGATATGTGCGCCCGGTTTTGCGTCGAGTACATACCACATTTCTGTTTTGCCAAGCTCGCCAGGAGGAAGTGCCTCATACTCGTCTGTTGGATGAACCTGAACGGACAGGTCATCGTTGCAGTCAAGCAGCTTAATCAGAAGGGGGAAACGGCCGCCTTTTTCGGAAACGCCTTTGGTTCCAAGCCATTCGGTGCCCAGTTGTTCACGAACTTCATCCAGACCCTTGCCAGCAAGTGCTCCATTTAATACCTTGGTTGTACCGTTTGGATGATCCGCAATCATCCATCCTTCTCCGATATGTCCTTCAGGGGGCGTAAGGCCGAATTGCTCCAGCGCACGACCGCCCCATACACGTTCTTTGAATTCAGGTTGGAATTGTAATGGGTATGGCGTAGACATCAGTAATCTCTCCTCTAGTATATGAAATGGTGGATCGCTTTAATCAGTCATGGGCATGTAGTCGCCATGAGCAAACAAGTGAATACGTTTGCATATGTAGATGTAGAACACAGATCGCAGTAAGAAAAAGCCGTTAAAAGCTCGCCTTGCGATTGTGTCTAGTTTATTGTATTTGGTGAACAAAGGAAATTATTTTTTCTCGATTCCGATCAGAAAAGGAGAAGTTTCTCGCTGCAATTGGCGATACATCACAACCTGTGCCTGTTCCACCGGAAGGGCAGAAGACCATTCCAATACGGCTGCTGCTTCCTGTTCCCCTCCGTCATGACCGGGGTAGAGCACAACCGTAATAATTCCGCGAGGGCGTAATAAAGCGAGTGCAGCCTCAAGTGCAGCGATCGTGCTGTCTGTCTCGGTGATGATGGAGGAATCTGCACTTTCTGAAGGCAGGTACCCCAGATTGAACATAACTGCACCAACCGCACCAAGCCATGACTCAGGCACGGCTTCTGCCATTCGATCATGGCTTAGTTGAAGCATGGAGATGGAGCCAAGCTTGGCTTCGTCGTTTTGTTTTCGAATCCGGGCCTGTGCCAGCATGAGGGCTTCACTTTGAATATCGAATCCAATGACTTGACCACGCCTGCCTACTTGTTGTGCCAAAAATAGTGTGTCTGCTCCTGTACCAACCGTTGCATCTATGGCTAAATCACCTGGCTGCAGACGGGAAGCAATCCACTGATGTGCACAGCTGAGAACCGAAAGAAAGCCCATCTATGCTCGCCTCCAATACTTACCTTGCCATGAATCCCGCTCTCGCAGCTCACGATCAATGGAGTTCAACACTTCCCATTTGTTCATGGACCACATCGGTCCAATCAACAGATCACGCGGTGCGTCGCCTGTAAGGCGGTGTACGATCATTTCCGGTGGAAGCATCTCCAGTGTATCTACGATTAGTTTGATATACTCGTCCTGATCCAGAAAACGTAAAAGACCAGCTTCGTATTGCTTCACCATCGGCGTTTTGCGCATCAGATGCAGCAGGTGAATCTTGATTCCCTGTACATCCATATTGGCAACTGCCCGTCCAGTGTCCAGCATCATCTCATGTGTCTCTTGAGGCAGACCATATATGATATGTGTGCACACACGTATATTCCGTTTGCGCAGTTTCTCAACGGCTTCTTCGTAACACTTCGTGTCGTGCGCGCGATTGATCAATGTTGATGTGGAATCATGGATGGTTTGAAGCCCCATCTCAACCCACAGGTAGGTGCGCTCGTTCAGTTCAGCCAAATAATCAACAACGTCATCTGGCAAACAGTCCGGGCGAGTGGCGATGGATAAACCAACAACACCGGGTTGCTCAAGAATTTCTTCAAAATATTCGCGCAGCTCCTCAACCGGAGCATACGTATTCGTATAGGCTTGGAAGTAGCCAATATAATGGGCTGTAGGCCACTTGAGGTGCTGTTTATCTCGAATTGTATTGAATTGGGTGACCAGATCTTCACGTCTGCTGCCAGCAAAATCGCCTGATCCACGCGCACTGCAGAAGGTGCAACCACCTTTGGCAATGGAACCGTCACGGTTGGGACAGGTGAATCCAGCATCCAGCATCACTTTGAAAACCTTATTGTTAAATTGATCGCGCATCTCATAATTCCAAGTATGGAATCGTTTATCTCCCCACAACAGAGGGGACTGTAATGCAGGTGCATTCATCTTCAGGGTACTCCTTTGGCTGTCGAATTACAGTAATCATACGTGAACAAAAGAAGAAGCGCTATGCGATTTCCGTCATAGACGATTGATAGCGATTATAGATGTCTTCATGAACTTTTATCATTGTATCAAAAAACTAAAAAAAAAGGGAATCGAAACGCAAAAATAGGCCGTAAAATCAAGGTTTTCTCCTTGCTATAGTTTACACCTTATGTTATATTTAAATCAGCGTCAGACACCATCTAGTGGGTATTATTCATCATAGCATTTGAATCAAGATTGACGTCATGGACCATACTATACCGTGAGGTGATATGAATGAATTCCCAAGTTAAAAACAATGAATTGAATCATGTGTCTGTTGAATTGACAGCAGAAGAAGCACTGGCTTTAACAGGTGTTCGTTTTAATGGAAATCCGAAAGTGAAAGCGGCTGCAAGACAAAAAGTTCGCGATGCTTTCGAAAAGACATTTGATTTTTCACACCAAGATAAGGTAGACTATGAACTACTAAAGTAGTTGGACCCCAATTCCAAATAAATCGAAGAGGGAATCTTTGAGATTTGCCCAAAGTGGCAGATCCGAAGATTCCCTTTTCATTGCTCTTTACAATTTGCCAGTTCTTCGGCAAAATAAGTCTGAGACAAGTATGGGACAAACGGAGGAATAAAATGCGTTTACGTGGCAGAAAAGGGATAAGAGAAAATCTGGAGCAACAAGTTGATCTTGTTGTACTGGACCCCAAGCAACATAAAGGAAAATGGTCTGAACTGTTTGGCAATGATCACCCGATCTTCGTGGAATTTGGTATGGGTAAAGGTCAATTTATCAGCCAAATGAGTTTTAAATATCCGGAATTTAATTTCATCGGTATTGATATGTATGATGAACTGGTGCGTCGTGCCAGTGAGAAAGCTCGTAATGCGTGGAGTCAGGCTGATGTGGAGACACCCCCTAACCTGAAGCTTGCGCTGGCAAATATCGAACAGATCGAAGAAGTTTTTGAACCGGAAGAACTGGAGCGCATTTATTTGAACTTCAGTGACCCTTGGCCAAAAGCAAAGCATGCACGTCGTCGGTTGACGCACCCGCGCTTCCTGAAGAAATACACGGAATTGCTTAATCCCAAAGGTCAGATTCATTTCAAAACCGATTCGGAGACGCTGTTTGATTTCTCGCTCAATGCCATTGCCGACTTCGGCCTGCAAATGACCAATATTTCTTTGAATCTGCATCGTGATGGTTTGAATGAAGAACATGTGATGACGGAGTACGAGCAGAAATTCATGGGTAAAGGTATGAACATTCACCGGGTTGAAGTGATCGTGGGCGAAGAGGCCCTGCGTGAGTATCAGCAGACACGACTGGACAAGTATAAAGTTCGTGAAGCTTCTGATGAGTCCGGCGAAGATCAGGAACAGGAATAAATCGAAATTTAACTTAAACTCATTACAGAAGAGCGACACATGAGGTGAATGATTCATTCTCATAGGTCGCTCTTTTTTTTGCATTAACAATCGATGTGCAATACTCCATAAACTCAAGTCTGATTTGATTTCAAAAGTTCTCTGAATGAAACTCTTTGCGGCGATAATCGTTTGGTGTAACACCGTTGAACTTTTTGAACATGCGATAGAAATATGAACTGTTGGAGAATCCGGTTCTCTCGGCAATATCGGCAACGGAGTTTTCTGTCTCCACCAGCAGATGCTGAGCCTTGGCTATGCGGGTTTCGTTAATCACGTCCGTGAGCCCTTTCAGGGTGAGCTGTTTGTAGAGCCTGCTTACATAAATGGGCGACATGCCCAACTCATCTGCGATAGAAGTTAGACATAGATTGGGGTCCGCATAGTCCCGTTCAATAATGCCATTGATTTTACGAATCAACTCTTCGTGCTTAAGTGTACGTTTCTCCTCAACTTTGGAACCAAGCTCATCAAACATCCGATAGAAGTGTTCATGTACTTCACTGATGTCTTCCGCGTCTTTGACAGGCAGCATTAGACCATCCGAGACTGAATCAAGCGTGAGTTGATTATTCTTCTTGAGGGTATTTCGTACATGGTTCAGTGTCATCGTCAGATGGGATAAGGCTAGCTGGAAGACGGTAAACGGATATGCAGCTGTTTCGCCGACGATATCTGCATAGACTTGTTTTGCTTCTCGTGTCTTACCTGTCATTAAGTGATCGACAAGTTGTCTTTCCTTACCTGCTGGAAATGCGTACTCCTTGGCGTGATAAGCCATGATGTCAGCGGTATAGATCAGACAGCCTGGTCCCATGAACAAACGATGCAGTGAGGCTTCGGCTGATCTGGTGTAGGATGCAATACTGTCTTCCAATGAATCTTCTTCCGTGCCGATCGTACAGGAGATGGAGCATCTCAGATGGGTCATTACAGCTGCCTGCATCATTCGTAGCAGCTCTTCGATCCGGTTATGAGCAGGTTGCTCAAGTTCATGGCTTTCCGCTTTTTCATTGAAGATGAGTGTGATCAGATCACCGCCCATGTCCACAGCTTCTGCGTTGTAGTGGAGATCGGCTGTCTCAGTGCATATGTTCATCATGGCGTATTTTACAAGCTGGGTCTCATCACGGTACGTTTCGCAGAATTCGGTAAAATGGTCAATACGCAGCAATACCAGTCTGGATGCACGGTGAACATCAATGGAGGAGCCGTAGAACTTCATCCGTTCTTCCAGCATACCTCCAGTTACTGTTTCACGGCCCTGCAGCGCCCCCCGCAGAAAATCCTGCCGCAACAAGTGAAGACTGCCACGTCGCTCTGCTTCCATCACACGTAAACGAACAAGCACCTTATCAATAGGGTGATATAGTTTTCGGGACACAAGGTAAGAGAGCAGTAACCCTGCCAAGAGAAGTCCAACACAAAACAGAACGGTATGTGTGCGCATACTCCGTATATCTGAGGTAATCAGATCATAAGGTGTTATTCTCACATAACGCCAACCCAAGTCATCGGGAGCGGTATAGGTGATGAGAGATTTTTCTCCGTCGACCTTCTCGGTAAAGTAAGCTGACTGCTCCGTATCCTGCATAATTGGCTTCATAAAAGCTTCGCTGGAGAGATTTTTCATCAATGCACGGTCGCCAAAGTCAGATAAAAGGTCTCCATTCTCATTCACGATAAAGGTTTTGCCTGGTTGATCCACAGCATTCATATTCGGACTGAGCCAATCATCCTTGATATTAACGATGACAGCATAGTTTAGCTTCGCGTTATCATTAATCGTGTCATAACAGAGATAGGTGTAGCTGTTAACCTCTGTTGCTTCGGTAGACCCGACCTGATATGTACGCGGGATGGGCACAAAAGGTTTATAGTCATGGAAGCGTTGGAGGATGCTTGTAATCCCCTGATCATCGATCTCCGAGATGGACTGCTGCCCATTGCGCACGTTGGAACTGATGAAGAATTCATTACTTTTGGAGTTATATACATAGATGGATTCGATAAAGGGAAGGGACATACGGTAGTTGTCTAGCTGCTCCATCGCCGATGTGATCTCATAGATATTTGGTTTGGAATAAAGCAGTAATGAAGAGATGGTGTAGTCCTGATAGATCTGATATGACAATGATTTCGCAGTCTCGGTCATTTTCGCCACTTCACGGCTGGTTTGTGTAAGACTGTTCATATCTGTACGATACACCTGGCGAAGAGCAATCCGATTATAGTTGACGTACAAAATAGTAGAAGCCACAAGTAAGGTAGCGACGGTACTGATAATAATGCCGATCAGAATCCGTGTGAAGACCTTCTGACTGTCCTCTGAACGTTTACGCATTCTTCTTCCCCCTCGAACCTCCTGTTTTGGGTGAGCAGCATAGAATTTCATATACATAAGTGAGGCTTCATATATGGATGAGCAGAAGAGCAAGAGTAACTTGAATTATATATTATGTATGCGTTTACATCAATGCTGGACAGGCCATTTTGCCTGTTTCTCTACATAAAGTTCAACTTTCGCTGGATTGTTCACTAGGTGTAGCCTATGCACGATATCAACATTTGTGAACGGATGTGTGTGGATGTCTGTTCATTTCATGGTTCGTTCATTTTGTTCATAGTTCATTTCGCAGAATCGTTCATTTTCTGATGGGAAGCTTCAGTATTCGTGAGTGAAGAGAGCATCTACAATAAAAAGAGAGCTCCACCACGCAGCACCGCAAGAAATTCGGGAGGGATCGAGCCATGCTCAAAGAATTGAACAAAAACAAAATCATGTTTCTGATGCTGTTGCCCACGCTGATCTTTTTTCTCATTAACTCGTATTTTCCGATGGTCGGCATCTATTATGCGTTCACCCGGTATGATTTTGAAGGCGGATTATTTGGTAGTCCATTTGTCGGTCTGGAGAACTTTAAGTTCCTATGGCAATCCGGAATGCTGTTGAAGCTCACAACCAATACCGTGGGTTACAATCTCGCCTTCATTATATTAGGAAACGGTCTGGCGATCTTCTGTGCGATCATGCTTAGCGAAATCCGGGGCAGGTTATTCAAAAAAATCACGCAATCCGTCATGTTCTTGCCGTATTTCATCTCATTTGTACTATTAAGTGTAATCGCTTACAACATGTTTAACTACGAGTCGGGTTTTGTGAACACGGTGCTCAAACGTTTTGAGGCAGGCCCGGTCGACATTTATAACACACCCTGGATCTGGGTGTTCCTGATCATCATCTTTTATCTGTGGAAAAATCTTGGATACAGCATGGTCATTTATCTGGCCGCCATAACGGGTATCAGTGACGAGTATTATGAAGCTGCCCGAATCGACGGGGCCAATATATTTCAGCGGATCTGGTACATTACGGTACCGATGCTGAAGCCAACCTTTGTCATATTGTTGTTGTTCTCGCTCGGCAGCATTATGAAGGGGCAGTTTGATCTGTTCTATCAACTGATAGGTAACAACGGGGTGCTGTACAACGCTACAGATATTATTGATACGTATGTGTATCGTTCACTGAAAGTAACGTTTGATATCGGGATGGCAACGGCAGCTGGTTTGTATCAGTCGTTATTCGGATTCATTTTGATCATGACTGTCAACTATATTATCCGCAAAGTAAATGAGGACTACGCCTTGTTCTAGAACGCCCGCAGGGCAGGAGGGAGAACGATCATGAACACGCCAATGAATACTCACACGCGTACGAATACTCGTCTCAGAGATTCGGAATTCACTTTTATGTTTCAACTGATTTCCTACAGCTTCATCATCATTTTATCAATCATGTGCTTGCTACCTTTTCTGCTGATTCTATCCGGTTCATTCAGCAGCAACGAGTCCATTGTGAGGGATGGTTATCACCTCTTTCCAACGGACTTTTCCCTGGAAGGTTACAAAATGGTGTTCAAATTCCCGACTCAGGTACTTAAGGCTTATGGGGTAACGGTTTTTACAACGGTGGTGGGGACTACGCTAGGGCTGTTCCTCATCACGATGGCCGGATTTGTGCTCCAGCGTAAGGATTTTAAATATCGGAACACGTTCTCGTTTTTTATCTACTTCACAACCCTGTTTGGTGGGGGACTTGTGCCTTGGTACATTATGCTGGCGAACTACTTCAATCTCACAGATACGTACACCGTGCTTATTTTTCCGGGGTTGATGACGCCATTCCTCATTATCCTGATGAAAAACTTCATTCGCTCGGCAGTGCCGGATGAATTGATTGAGTCCGCCAAAATTGATGGAGCGAATGACTTTCGCATCTATTTCAGCATTGTGTTGAAACTGGCGATGCCTGGTATCGCCACCGTAGGTCTGTTCCTGGCACTCGGTTACTGGAATGACTGGTTTACCTCATCCCTCTTCATTAACAACCCGGATATGTACCAACTGCAATTTTATCTCTACAACACGATGAACACGATTACATTCATTGACCAGATGGCGATTGGCACAGGGATCACGCTCAGTCAGGATGTGCCTACCGAATCAACCAAGATGGCAATGGCGATCGTTGTAACGGGACCGATTTTGTTTCTATATCCGTTTGTACAACGTTATTTTGTCAAAGGACTCACCATTGGTGCAGTGAAAGGTTAGAACGTGAACACGCTGTGGGTGTCAGGCCATTGACATCATTTCCGGTCTGAAACATGGCGAGTCTGCGCTAACATATAAAGGTTCACCACAAAAAGGGAGGATGCGTATGCGTAACAAAACAATTCGGCACCTGTCTCTGGTACTTGCCCTGATGTTGTTCGCCGGGGTGCTTGCCGCATGTAATAACGGTTCGGGGGGATCGACGCAAGGAAGCGGGCAGGGAGGAACATCCGGGAACAAAGGCGAGAAAGTCACGCTTCAATTTTACATGCTTGGGGATGCTCCAAAAGATCTGCCTGTTATTGAATCCGAGATCAATAAGTTGGCTGAGGCTGATCTGAACGTCAATGTGAAATTCAACTACACCTCATGGACCGACTGGGATCAAAAATATAAACTGCTGCTGTCTTCCGGACAGCCGATCGATCTGATCTTCACAGCGGATTGGACATTCTACCAGTCCTATGCCAAGAAGGGCGCGTTCCTGCCACTGGATGAAATGCTGCCTACAGCAGCGCCAGCACTGAAAGCACATGTACCTGATGACATGTGGAATGCTGTCAAAATCAATGACAAAATCTATACTGTTCCATCAACTTGGATTGAGTATGTAACCGAGGGAATTGCGTACCGCGAGGACTTGCGCGAGAAGTACAATCTTCCAAAACCGGAATCCTTGGAGACGCTCGAAGCGTATCTGGAGGGCATCAAAGCCAACGAACCCAATATGATTCCGATTGCGGATAGCAATGCCAACCATACCCATGGTATTCGTCAATTGACATCCAAGCTGGTTAATACAGCAGGTCAACTTCCATATGGACTGGATATTATGTATGACACACCATCAAGCGTGACGTCCTACTGGGGATCCGCGCAACACCTGGAAGACCTGAAAACATACAAACGTTGGATGGACAAAGGATTTTTCCCGAAAAACGTACTGAATGTAAAAGATACATCCAACTCGTTGTTGCAAAATGGAAAAGCAGCTGTTGTTCTGTCCGGGGAAAACCCTAACAAATTTAATGCAGATGTAATCAAGGTGCAGTCTACGCATCCAGATTGGAAACTGGCTTATTTCCCTTACCCAAATGCAAAAGGGTTTGCACAACCGGTTCACCCGATCCACAACGGATTTGCGATTCCGCGTAGCAGTAAAAACCCGGAAAAAGCCTTGGCATTTTATGAGAAACTGGTTACAGACAAACGATATAACTGGTTGACTGAATACGGCGTTGAAGGTAAAAACTTTGAGGTAGATAATGGATACTACAAAATGGTGGGAGATGCACAAACAAACGGCTTCCCACGTGAGGGCATGAATGGCTGGGCTTGGCGTAATCCGGAATTCATGCTCTATGATAAAACCTTTGATGATGTCCTGACCATGTTTGAAGATCTAGACAAAATCAAAAAGCCGGATATCTTTACAGGATTTGCTGAAGATTGGACTCCGTACCAAGCCGAGAAGGCTGCATTGGAGCAAGTGGAAAAGCAATATTTGTATCCGCTTAATGTAGGTTTGGTGGCAGACGTAGAAGCTGGATTGAACACATTTATGGAGAAGGCTAAACAAGCAGGATTGGAAAAAATTCAGGCAGAATACACCAAGCAGTGGCAGGAGTACTTGAAGTCAACAGGCATTCAATAGTTTGTACTTTCCTTCATAAAGAAAAGGTGCCTTCAAATCCGAAGGCACCTTTTCAATGTGGTTGCAGGCTTGTTTGAAGCCGTTGGTTAGAGGCATGATTGACGATGAATGCGGGAAGCAGCACCTTATTTGGATAAATTCATAAACGGGCCTCTTCTGCGGATGAAGGACGGACGTCCTCCAGCAGATCGATAATACTTTGAGCGCTCTGCATCGGATGAACCTTGGCGATTTCCGCCAGATGACGTTTGCGTTTACGTACAACATCCGGGTAGTGATGCAACAGCTTGTTCATCCATTTTACCACTACGTCGAGCGAAGTTATGGGTTCTCCCAACCCTCTTGCCGTAAAATAATGGACGTTTTCTTCTTCCTGACCAGGTATAGGGTTGTGGAACAACATTGGAATTCCTTTGGCCAAACCTTCGCTGCATGTCATTCCCCCAGGTTTGGTGATCAGCAGGTCGGATACTTCCATCAATTTGTCTACTTCGTTGGTGTACCCCATAATATGAATGTTTTCTTTGCGATACATGGGGTTCTGTTCCATGCTGATCCGTGCTTTATCATTGCGACCCAGACAAAAAATGATCTGAATATCTTCATGCCAGCGTGTCAGCAGCGGATGGACCAGCTTGTCGCTGAGCATTCCCCAGCCGCCACCCATCACCAGTACAGTAGGCATGTTCTTGAGGTTGAATCTGCTTCGAATCTCTTCTCGCCCGGGATGCTCCCAGAAATTTGGATGCACCGGAATGCCCGTGACTCGAATGTTGTCTGTAGGTACGCCGCGTAGCATTAGTTTGGACTTAACCTCATCTGAAGAAACCAGATAAAGGTCTACTTCACGGTTAATCCACGTCCCATGTGCATCATAGTCGGTGATGACTGTGCATAGGGGAACCTGTACACCCAGACGTTTCAGTCTGGATATGACAGCACTTGGAATCGGATGTGTACAGACGATCGCATCGGGACGTAACTGGCGCACAACGCTGCGTGTATGTGTATAGAACAGTTTATGAAGCGCCAGTGTTGTCAGCCTGTTCAATGATTTTTTATATTGGTGTCTGTATACGTATCCGACAAGTTTGGGTTGGTTGGTAACCGTTTTTTTGTATGCTGTTATAATCAGAGGTGCAACCTTGGGATTTAAGAAACTTCCCAGTTCAAGCACTTTTGTCTGCACGTCTGGCGAGAGCTTTCGCAAATTGCTGGACAGTGCATAAGCGGCTTGAGTATGACCCGTACCAAAGCCTTCAGATAATAGTAATACTCTTTTTTTCTCCACGCTTGCTTCACCTGTTCCTGCTAGGTTTTTCTGAGTCTAACATATCGGCTTTAAGACCAGAATGCAACTGTTGCAAGTGCGACTAAAGTACCTATTGTGGCACCCGCCAGAACATCGGAAGGATAGTGTAATCCCAGATAAATTCGAGAGAATCCGACAATAAGGGCCACAGGCAACAATATTAGCAATAAGATCGGATCAGTGGTCATAAAGGGAACCGTGACCGAAAAAATGGCAGTTGTGTGCCCTGAAGGAAACGAGTGATCCGTCAGGGGATTACGGAACGTAATTGTATCCGGCAATGCCAGATAAGGTCGAATGCGGGGATACAATTTTTTCGCGATGGCTACAGGGATGTGGCTGACCGCAAGAGCGATACATGCCTGGAGTCCTGTTGTGCTCCAAGGAGCTGGAGCAAGCAGCCAGATTAACAGTGATATTGCAATAGAAGAAGTTGCTCCACCCAGATGGGTGAAATAATACAGCCAAAAATTCATAAAACGATTATGAAGTCGGCCGTTGATCCACATAAAAACATTTCGATCATAATCTTGAAACTTTAAGAATAAACGGCTCATATTGGCCTCCTGCCAGTCAGGCCGCCCGTAATGGCGGCATTATTTCCGGTGATTTTCTGCATCCGGTTTCGTCCTGATTAGTATATAACCGTTTTTCATGAACTTGAGGTTATTTCAGGTATATGTTTATCATATTTTTAAATGTTGTCCTTTTCAAGAAGAACCCATGTAAAGAACGTTAAATTCATGTTAAAGAGTGGATATATACCCATCTTAACTTTTTGACTTGGGTCAGCCAAAAAAGATACAATGATTCAACATGGCTGAAATGAGGTAAAAAAATGTGAGTTCTGTTTCAAACTTTTTGAGGTCTGTTTGCGTTATTTGTTATAGAGCCTCTGACGAAGAATAACATGCTGATGAAAAAAGCAGGGACTTTAGAAATAAAAATCAAGTAAACGGCTGAAAATAAGATATAACAGGCATGAATGCGAGGTTGTGGTATCACGAAGTGTCTATTCAGCGTTTAAAGATCACATTTCTGCTTCAGAAAGTGGAATTGGGGTTTTGACAAATGACTGAAAAGGATACAGAATCGATAAAGCAGCCAACTGATAGCAACCAAGCTTTGAAACATTGCCTGATATATTCACGTAGTACACAAAAGAACAGGGTCATATTCTGCAGATCAAAAAAAAATAAATTGCAGAATCAGGAAGAGAAATGCTTGAGTAAACTGGGTTTTGAAAAAAAGGGGGTAACAGAGAACGATGTTGGACGCTATATTCGTCACGATGCAGGTCATTCTGGCACTGCTAGCCGTGTACCAATTCACGTTTTCGCTGTTCGGTCTGATTAAGAAAAAGAAAAAGAAACATTATCCGGCGACAAAATCATTCGCTGTACTCGTCGCAGCACACAATGAGGAACAAGTCATTGGTGCCTTGATGGAGAACTTGAAACAACTTGATTATCCGGAAGATCTGTACGATGTGTTTGTCATCTGTGACAACTGTACGGATGGAACGGCTCAAATTGTCAGAGAGCATGGATTAAACGCATGTGTACGTACCAATGCCGATTTAAGAGGTAAAGGGTATGCCATCGAATGGATGCTTAAGTACCTGTGGAAATTGCCGCGTCAGTATGACGCAGTTGTTATGTTTGACGCGGATAACCTGGTTGACCGTAACTTCTTGCTTGAGATGAATGATGACTTGAACAATGGTTCGCGTGTTATCCAAGGATACATTGATACGAAAAATCCGGAGGATTCCTGGATTACTGCAGCTTACGGTGTATCTTACTGGTACATCAACCGTCTGTGGCAGTTGTCTCGTCATAACTTGAATATGGCGAATTTCCTCGGAGGAACCGGAATGTGCTTCGAGACCAACCTGTTGAAGGAAATTGGTTGGGGTGCAACAAGTCTGGTTGAAGATCTGGAGTTTACGATGCGCAGTGTGCAACGTAATGTGTATCCTGTTTTCAACTATGACGCCAAAGTATTTGATGAGAAGCCATTGACATTTAAAGCTTCAGCGAGACAACGTCTGCGCTGGATGCAAGGTCACTTTACAGTTGCACGTAGATACTTCTTCCCGCTGCTCTGGCAGTCCATTAAGGAAAGAAGCCTGGTGAAATTTGACCTTGCTATCTATGGAGCCAATGTCTATGTGGTATTGCTTACGTTCCTGATGACGGCTGTGATGTGGGTAGACATGGCTATATTCAGCGGTCCGCACATTGCTAATATTTATGGATACTTCCCGTTATGGGTTGGGTTCGTGGCTATTGGCTTGAACATTCTGACGTTCCTACTGTCCATGGCGCTGGAGAAGGTTACCTTTGCCAAAGTTTATCTATATCTGATTTTGTTCCCGATCTACCTGCTGTCTTGGTACCCGATTACGTTCTACGCTTTCTTTACGCAGAACAACAAACAGTGGAGCCACACTCAACATACACGTGTTGTACGGTTGGATGAGGTACAGAGCAAACAAGGGTAAGGAACATGCACATGAGACTTTGTCGACATCTGATATCACAAATGTGTAATTCACGAAAAAAGTTGTGAAGAATGTTGACAATGTGTTTTATGGGTGATATAGTATTCAAGTGCCTTAAAACGAATAGAAATGGAATCACAAGCAGAAGTCCGACTTCTCACCTGATCAACAAACATGTTGGCTGGTCAACGATCCCAATAATTTATGAAGTGTATACTCATGAAGAATTGTGTTGATTACAGGGATGTCGGTAGCTTGACCGGCATCCCTTTTATTTTTGTTTAACTGGATATTCAAAATGACCTGGAGGTGGACGATTATTAGTAAAGATCACATGATTAATGATGAGATTCGGGCGAAGGAAGTACGCCTTGTCGGAGCTGAAGGAGAACAAATTGGGATTACGCCCATTCGCGAAGCACTGCAAATGGCGATTGACCTGAATTTGGATCTGGTCAATGTGGCACCACAGGCTAAACCGCCGGTGTGTCGTATTATGGACTATGGCAAATTCCGCTATGAGCAACAAAAGAAAGATAAAGAAGCCCGTAAGAACCAGAAAATTGTTGATATTAAAGAAGTATGGTTCCGTTCCAATATTGAGGAGCACGATTATCAAACGAAGCTTCGTAATGTAGTTAAGTTTTTGAACGAAGGCGACAAGGTGAAATGTTCTGTTCGTTATCGCGGACGTGAAATTGCACATGCCGCGATTGGTCAACGGATTTTGGAGCGCGTTAAGGTAGAAGTTGCAGAACTTTGTACTGTTGAACGTCAACCAAAATTGGAAGGCCGCAGTATGATCATGATCTTGGCTCCTAAAGCCTGATAACATTGGAGGAGGAAACACAAAATGCCTAAAATGAAAACACACAGCAGTTTGAAAGGACGCTTCAAAATTACCGGTTCCGGTAAGGTCCTTCGTTACAAAGCTCACAAAAACCACTTGCTTTCCCACAAATCCAAACGTGCTAAGCGCGTTCTGAACGGTAACCCAGTTATGGCTGCCGGGGATGTTAGACGTTTGAAACAAGGTTTGGCTAACTTGAAAGGCTAATTCTAATTAGTACATTCCGTATGGGGGATCGGCTACGGCCGTACACATACCACGGATACATTTATATTTATTTGGGAGGTTCTTTAATATGGCAAGAGTAAAAGGCGGTTTTGTAGTACGTCGTCGTCATAAAAAGGTTTTGAAACTGGCAAGAGGTTATTTCGGTTCCAAACACCGTATTTTTAAAACAGCTAACGAGCAAGTAATGAAATCCCTGGTATACGCATACCGTGACCGTCGCAACACGAAACGTAACTTCCGCAGACTGTGGATCGTTCGTATCAATGCTGCAGCACGTATGAATGGTTTGTCTTACAACAAACTGATCCATGGACTGAAACTTGCTGGAGTAGACATGAACCGCAAAATGTTGGCTGATCTGGCCGTTAACGACATCAATGCGTTCAACTCTTTGGCTACTGTAGCTAAAGGCAAAATCAACGCTTAAATTGTATGATACAAGCCGCCGTACCTATATGGCGGCTTTTTTTACGGCTTGGAAGAAATTCGAAGATGAATCTCTGAATGAATAGAGCGAATAGGCTGAAGTCTGGAAGGGAACAATGAAACCAGATAACTGGTGAATAAAGGCCCATGGGAATACATAAAATACGAACGGTGAAATAATACAAAAAAAACAGGTAAATCCCACTTATCACTAAAGTTCGCGATATGTTTTTGTTATATAACATCACATCGTTGTAACGTTAGTGTGTTAAAACGCTAAATTATTAAGCGTTTTCAATAAAAAAAGAACAAAAATATGTGATATTTGGTGATGAAACATCTGGATTTTAACACTGGTTGATTGTATAATCACCTCTAGTAGGCTAGTCCTAGATCTTTCTCTCCATGTCATAATGTTCGGTTTTTCGACAGATGATAGGATGCTACAAGGGTGAGAATGCGCTTTTAATGTCGAAGAAACCATACATTCTGCATAAAAGTCATTCCTGCTATCTGTTAACCGTTCAATTGTAGGCTGGATTGGAATGAGGGATATATCATTAAGGGGGAAAAAGAGAAATGAAAAAGATGCTCAGCTTGTCTTTGGTAATGTTGCTGGCGGTATCGGTTATGCTCGCAGGTTGCGGTAGCAAACCGAAAGAAGAAACAAATGCCGGAGGAGATACAGGTGGCACTTCCACTGAAGCGAAATCCGATCTCAAAATCGGTATGGTTACTGACGTAGGTGGAGTTAATGACAAATCCTTTAACCAATCCGCTTGGGAAGCTCTGCAAGCGACTGAAACAGAAACAGGTACTGCTGTTAAATACCTGCAAAGTAAATCCGATGAAGAATACATTCCTAACTTGAACGAATTCGTTAAAGGTGGATATGATCTGACTTGGGGTATAGGTTTCCAATTGGCTGATGCAATCAAAACGGTTGCTGACCAAAACCCGGATGCTAAACTCGCGATCATTGACAGCGTAGTGGATTCTCCTAATGTTAAATCCGTAACTTTTGCTGAAGAAGAAGGATCTTTCTTGGTTGGTGTTGTTGCTGGTCTGACAACAAAAACGAACAAAATTGGTTTTGTTGGCGGCATGGAAAGCCCACTGATCAAAAAGTTTGAAGTTGGATTCAGAGAAGGTGTTAAAGCAGTTAACCCTGACGCTAAATTCATTTCTAACTACACAGGTGCATTTGATAAACCTGACTTGGGTAAAGCAGCAGCAGCAACACTTTACAATGAAGGCGTAGATATTATCTTCCACGCTTCTGGCGCAACAGGTAACGGTGTGTTTATCGAAGCAAGTGCTCGCAAGAAACAAGGTCAAGATGTATGGGTTATCGGTGTTGACAAAGACCAATCTCTTGAGTTTGGTGATGAGATCACTTTGACTTCAATGATCAAAAAAGTTGACGAAGCTGTTAAGCGCGTAAACCAAGAAATCATCGATGGTACCTTCAAAGGCGGAGCTGAGAATCTGACTTTGAAAGACAACGGTGTAGGTGTCGCTGATACTTCCACGAAAAATGTTTCTGCTGATACACTTGCAAAAGTGGACGAGTACAAAGAAAAAATCATCAGCGGCGAAATCAAAGTTCCTACAGAGTAATTTGATCTTCGTTGCAAAAGAATAATCATTGGGGCCGGTCTTGACCGGCCTTATGATTGCAAAAACAGGAACATTTGATCAAGTCATCATAACAATTGTACAAGGTCACTGTGCACCAACGCTCCGGTAGGAGCTTTTCTTAAGATAATAGAATGTACATGTTCTTATTGAGCTGAACCATTCGATTATCGCAAGAAAAACTTCAGCTAAGCGCGGTCTGTCTTCTTTGAAAGTACGTCGATAGACGTTTTTTTTTACGTTTGCGGAACCACACTATATCAGTTATAAGGGTGATTACATGGGTGCAGCAACCCCCGTCGTTGAGTTAAAACAAATTACGAAGCGTTTCCCAGGCATTGTTGCCAACGACGCCATCAGCCTTCAGCTTCGTAAAGGCGAGATCCATGCGCTACTGGGCGAAAACGGCGCTGGTAAGTCAACGTTGATGAATATTGTTTTTGGTCTCTATCAGCCAGATGAAGGTTCCATTGAAGTGAATGGCAAGCCTGTCATCATCGACAGTCCTAACCGAGCGATCGATCTTGGCATCGGCATGGTGCATCAGCACTTTAAGCTTGTACAGCCGTTCACGGTAACAGAGAACATTATTTTGGGATCTGAACCAACGAAGGGTCTCAATATTAATTATAAAAAAGCAGCCGCTGAAGTTCAGCGTCTGTCTGAACAGTATGGACTGAAAGTGAATCCTCATGCCAAGATTCATGATATCTCTGTCGGAATGCAGCAGCGTGTTGAGATCGTTAAAACATTGTATCGTGGTGCAGATATTTTGATTTTTGACGAGCCTACAGCCGTATTGACTCCTCAAGAGATTAAAGAATTGATAATCATCATGAAGAAGCTTGCTGCTGAAGGAAAGTCCATTATTTTGATCACACACAAACTGAAAGAGATTATGGAAATCTCCGATACGGTAACCATTATTCGTCGGGGTAAAGTAATTGATTCGGTTAAAACATCGGAAACCAATCCGAATGAGCTGGCAGAAAAAATGGTGGGGCGGAATGTCACATTCAAAGTGGACAAAAAACCGGCTACACCTGGAGCTAATGTGCTCGAAGTCAGTAAATTAACGGCCAAGAATAAAGAAGGTATTTCGGTTCTGAACCAACTTAACCTGAACGTACGTGCAGGAGAGATTGTCGGAATCGCAGGTGTGGATGGTAACGGTCAAAGTGAACTGATTGAAGCCCTTACCGGACTTCGTAAAGTCGAGAGCGGTTCGATTCTTTTGGAGGGTAAGGAGCTGTCCAATCATTCTCCGCGCCATATCTCGGAGTCGGGTGTAGCCCACATTCCGGAAGATCGACATAAACACGGACTTGTACTTGATTTTTCAGTGAGTGAAAATATCGTTCTGGAATCGTATTATAAAGCACCATACACACGTAAAGGGTTCCTTAACTTCGATGCGATCAAAAAGCAGGCTAAGCGGCTTGTTGAGGCATTTGACGTGCGTACACCAAGCATCGAGACCAAAGCTCGTTCCTTGTCCGGAGGAAACCAGCAAAAGGCCATTATCGCCCGTGAGGTAGATAAAAACCCTGAACTGCTTATCGCTGCACAGCCAACGCGTGGTTTGGACGTAGGGGCTATTGAGTTCGTGCAAAAGCAACTGATTGCACAGCGTGATCAAGGTAAGGCTGTTCTGCTGATTTCATTTGAGCTTGATGAGATTATCAATGTATCTGACCGAATTGCTGTCATCTATGAAGGCCAGATCGTTGGCGAGGTGCTGCCGGAAGAAACCAATGATAGGGAGCTCGGCTTGATGATGGCGGGCAGCACTCAAAAGAGAGGTACTGCGCATGAATAACGTATTGAAATGGTTTACGCGAGATTCATTTATTTTGCCTGTAGTAGCTATTATTATGGGTCTTATTCTCGGTGGAGTTGTCATGCTGATTGGTGGCTACAATCCAATCGAAGCCTATGGTGCATTGTTCACCAAGGTATTTGGAGACATGTACAACTTTGGTGAAGCAGTACGGGAAATGACACCATTAATTATGACTGGACTTGCATTTGCATTTGCATCACGTGCAGGGCTGTTTAACATCGGGGGAGAAGGTCAATTTCTCGTCGGAATGACAGCTGCGACATTTGTTGGTGTTAAATTTGCAGGTTTGCCGATCTACCTTCATGCGCCACTGGCTTTGATTGCTGGTGCACTGTTTGGTGGTCTCTGGGCAGCTATTGCTGGTTATCTGAAAGCGGCACGTGGGGTAAATGAAGTTATCAGTAGTATCATGTTGAACTGGATTGGTCTGTATCTGGCCAACCTTATCGTACGCCAATTCTTGCTGTTGAAGGGCGAGAATCGCTCCGTGGATATCAGCGAATCGGCTTCGATTAGTCTCACATGGTTATCTGAACTGATGGGCAACTCCCGTGTACACATGGGGACGTTGATTGCCCTTGTGATGGCTGTGCTCTTTTATATCTATATGTGGAAAACAAAACAAGGTTTTGAAATCCGCGCGGTAGGCTACAACCCTAATGCGGCTGAATATGCAGGTATGCATGTTAACCGGAATATCGTAAAAGCGATGTTTATCAGTGGTATGCTTGCCGGTCTTGGTGGTGCCTTCCAGGTTCTTGGTGTGTTCCATTACCAGACCGTAATGTCGGGTTCACCAGGTACAGGCTTTGACGGAATAGCTGTTGCGCTAATTGGTTTGAATCATCCGTTTGGGGTGTTGTTGGGTGCAGTGTTGTTTGGTACCCTCACGTACGGATCTGCAGGTATGAGTTTTGCTGCGGATGTTCCGCCTGAGATTATTCGGATTGTGATCGGTTCGATTATCTTCTTTATTGCGGCACAAGGCATCGTGCGCTGGATACTCAAACCGTTCTATTCGAAGCGTAAGAAAGAGAAGGTGTTGTAGATGGACTTGTTGACAATTGGGCAAATTATCAATACGACGCTTGTCTTTGCTACGGCATTGATTTTTGCATCACTCGGCGGAATCTTCTCGGAAAAATCAGGTGTAACAAACCTTGGACTTGAAGGTTTTATGGTCTTTGGTGCCTTTGCAGCTGGAATCGGGGCGCATTATGCTCAAGAAGCGGGCATGGGTGGAACGACTTCGGCCTGGATGGGGGTTTTGCTTGCGATTGTATTGGGCGTACTGGTATCGCTGATTCATGCCGTTGCGTCTATCACATTTAAGGCAGACCAGATTATCAGTGGTATCGTCATTAACTTTTTGGCAGCAGGAAGTACGTTGTACTTGGTTAAACTGTTGTTTGAAGGTTCTGGTGATTCACCGTTGGTTCAAGGCTTCAGCAAGTTTGATGTGCCATTCTTGAAAGACATTCCTTTGCTTGGAGAAGCCTTTTTCAAGAACGTATATCCAACGACATATCTGGCCATTCTGTTCGTATTCCTGACGTATTACATTATGTTCAAAACGCCATTTGGTCTGCGCCTTCGTTCTGTAGGTGAACATCCAAGTGCGGCTGATACGGTTGGTGTTAAAGTGCTTCGTTATCGCTATATTGGCGTTATGATCAGTGGTGCGCTTGCGGCCATTGGTGGAGCTGCGATTACGTTGACAACTACGGGTACATTCTCACACAATACAGTTTCCGGCCAAGGTTATATTGCCATTGCAGCTATGATCTTTGGTAAGTGGAATCCGATTGGTGCCTTTGGTGCGGCTGTCTTCTTTGGATTCTCACAAGCGATCCGAAACTATGTACAGTTGTTTGAATGGTCACAAAGTATTCCCCAGGAAATTATTTTTATGTTGCCTTACCTGCTTACCATCATCGTTCTCGTTGCAGCGGTTGGACGTTCTTCGGCTCCGTCTGCACTCGGTGAAGCGTATGACCCGGGTAAAAGGTAAACTTGCAATATGTCAATTTACTATCCAAAAGCTTGATAAAAGGGTCCGCCTTGTGCGGGCCTTTTTTTGTTTTCTTGAGCGTCACCAATCCACTTTTTCACGTTTGTTTTGGTTCTCATGCAGATACCCATATTTTCAGGTAGGGACAAAGAAACAGGCGAATTCAGTGATGGACGAATACACTGTTTTGAACGATCCGAGGAGGAGGGGAAAGTATGAAACAACAAGTTACGCGTGATGAAGCGATGAAATTAATAGGCAAAAATATTGTTGCAATCAAAAAAGACGGCACTCGGGTTACGGGAAAGCTGTTGAAAGTATCGGGCAACAAACTGGTACTCAAGCGTTTGAATGGCAAAAAAGTACGTACAAAAGCGATTCTGCCACTGGTATTGTTTGATCTGCTCGCTATTGCCACACTGCCTTATGCTTATGGAGGTGGTCCCGGCTTCGGTCCCGGATATGGACCTGGACCAAAACCAGGCCCTGGATATGGTCCTGGCTACGGACCGGGATATGGACCTGGAGGACCTGGTGGCGGATATGGACCTGGTCCTGGATTCGGCCCTTATGGTCCAGGTCCACGCCCACCAGGATTTTTCTAGGATATTCTACAATGTTTTTTCCAATTCGTAGCAGCGGCTTATCATGATGTATCGAATCGCGCTGTATCCATTTTTTTGATAAAACTGAAGCCCTTTGGTATTGCCCTCATCCACCATCACTTTAGATCTTCGACAACCCCGAGATGCCGCAAAGCTCTCTGCTTTGAGCAACAAAGTTTGCCCGTAACGTTTGCGTTGTTCTTTCGGACTAACGGCCATCATATCGACATAGAGCAATTCCCCATGCATGAGAAAATGGATGAATGCCACAGCAGCTTTGTCTGGCTCCGGCGAGACAACAAAGGTCATGCCCCTGTTCATTCGCAGGGGTATTTCTTTGCGGATTTTATTAATTTCCTTTTCGCTCATATGGGATAAAGGAACAAGTTGAGTGTCAATCAACTTCATGATGGCGCCATCATCCAGCTTGGATGTGCGTTGCCGAATCACCATGCGGAGCCTCCTTTCAGGACCAGTCGTGCTGCTCGTATATCCTATGCCCGAAGCAAGATAAAAGGTGACTGAATGAAGCGCTGGGATTAGGGCAACCTTATAGGCTGAAGAGGGATGAAGGAAGGTTCTCTGAATTTTTATGCAAAACAGGTATTGACTTATCGGTTGGAGGAATCATATAATGTTCCTAACATTTAACGAGAATATTTCATCGGCTATGAAGAGGACGAAGTTTTAAGGGCTCTTTTGCTCAGAGAGTGGCTGGAATTGCTGAAACCACCACCATTATCCCTTATATACGAGCTCACCTCGGAGCTGTTTTCCTGAAAAGCACTGGATGTCACTCCTTTCGCGTATTAGGGAAAATCGTATGTCTGCGTTACAGACAACAGGTATGGGAAACGACTATGTTCGTTTGAGCTATTCGTTTTGTTGTACCTGGTAAGGTCCGTTATTGCGAAATTTCGGGCAAAGTTGGGTGGTACCACGGAAGCGATAACCTTTCGTCCCTCGCAAGCATGAACTTGTTTGCAGGGATGGAAGGTTTTTTTTGTAACTTTAAATGTCAGAATGGTGTAAATTTCGAGAGGAGGATGACTGATGGGAGCTCAAATTCCAGAAGTACGGTCAACAGATGAATTACGTGAAAAATGGATGAAGCCGGAGGTCATTAGCGGATCCGAAATTCTGCTGAGAAGTTTGTTACTTGAAGGTGTCGAGTGCGTATTTGGTTACCCGGGCGGCGCAGTGTTGTACATTTACGATGCGATGTATGGTTTCGAGGATTTCAAACACGTTCTCACTCGTCACGAACAAGGTGCAATACATGCAGCTGACGGATATGCACGTGCAAGCGGCAAAGTTGGTGTCTGCATCGCTACTTCCGGACCAGGAGCAACAAATCTGGTTACGGGTATTGCAACAGCGTATATGGATTCAGTACCACTCGTAGTCATTACGGGGAATGTTATTTCAAGCCTGATCGGTTCAGATGCTTTCCAGGAAGCGGATATTACCGGGATTACAATGCCAATCACTAAACATAGTTACCTGGTGAAAGATGTAAAAGATCTGTCCAGCGTAATTCATGAGGCATTCCATATTGCCAATACCGGTCGTAAAGGTCCTGTACTGATCGACATTCCAAAAGATGTATCAGCGAACAAAACATTGTTTGAACCGACAACTGAACCTGTTATATTGAGAGGGTACAATCCACGGACAGTACCAAACAAACTGCAGGTTGACCGTTTGGCCCAAGCCATTCAGGAAGCAGAACGTCCAATGATTCTGGCTGGTGGCGGTGTGGTATACTCGGGAGGACATGAAGAACTGTTCGAGTTTGTTGAGAAGACAGGCATTCCAATTACGACTACTCTCCTTGGTCTAGGCGCTTTCCCAAGCGGTCATGAATTATGGACGGGTATGCCAGGTATGCACGGAACGTACACTTCCAATCAGGCTATTCAAAAAGCAGACCTGCTGATTAATATCGGCGCTCGATTCGATGATCGGGTAACAGGCAAGCTGGATGGATTCGCTCCACATGCCAAGATCGTTCATATCGATATTGATCCGGCTGAGATTGGTAAAAACATTGCAACCGATATTCCAATCGTTGGTGATGTGAAGACGGTACTGGAAATAGCCAACAAAGAAGTTGGACGTGCAGAGCGTGCAGATGCATGGAGAGACCAGATCAAACAGTGGAAACAAGAGAAACCTTACAGCTATACGGATTCAGACGAAGTGCTGAAACCCCAGTGGGTTGTTGAAATGCTGAATGATACAACCAAAGGTGAAGCAATTGTAACTACGGATGTGGGACAACATCAGATGTGGGCAGCACAATATTATAAATTTAATCAACCGCGTTCATGGGTAACTTCGGGTGGTCTCGGAACGATGGGCTTTGGATTCCCTTCTGCCATAGGTGCTCAGATGGCCAATCCGGACAGACTAGTTATCTCCATTAACGGTGACGGCGGAATGCAGATGTGTTCCCAAGAACTTGCGATCTGTGCCATTAACAATATACCGGTAAAAATTGTGATCATTAACAATCAGGTACTCGGAATGGTTCGCCAATGGCAAGAGATCATCTATGAGAACCGTTACAGCCATATTGATCTGGCAGGCAGTCCGGATTTTGTAAAACTGGCTGAAGCTTATGGCGTAAAAGGTTTGCGTGCAACCAATAAGGAAGAAGCCCAGCGTGCTTGGCAGGAAGCCTTGGATACACCAGGACCGGTCGTTGTTGAATTCGTAGTACGCAAGGAAGAAAATGTATATCCAATGGTTCCGCAAGGAGCGACAATTGATCAAATGCTGATGGGGGATGCTGACGAATGATAAGACATACGATCTCGATACTGGTAAACGATCAGCCTGGCGTCCTTCAGCGGGTATCAGGGTTGTTCGGTCGACGCGGATTTAACATTGAGAGTATTACAGTAGGTCAATCGGAAGAACCTGGACTCTCCCGGATGGTTATTGTCACCATTGGTGACGATAAAACGCTGGAGCAGATTGAGAAACAATTGTACAAAATCATCGATGTCATTAAAGTGGTTGATTTCAGCCTGAAACCGATGGTCGCCCGTGAACTTGCCCTGATCAAAGTGAAAGCAGAGCCTTCCGAGCGTCCTGAGATTCTGGGTGTGGTAGAAACATTCCGCGCATCTGTTGTAGATGTTGGTCCAGGCAGCCTGATTGTGCAGGTAGTCGGAGATACGGACAAAATTGATGCTATGATTGAATTGCTCAAGCCATATGGCATTCGCGAATTGTCCCGTACAGGCATAACTGCATTGGTACGCGGCAACGTATAAAGCTATAATGAATGAAGTAGGGACGACGGTTAGCTAACATATACAGTTGATCTTATGTGAGTGTCAGTCCCTTAACAGTTGTAATTTAACATTTTAGTGATGTAACGCTTGAAAATATAGCTACATTCCCGCATTAATGGACGGGTGTCTGAACGGATCGGATCAGACCAGAGATGCTTTTGACACTCCAAGCGAGTCGGTCCCTTGAGACACCCGCTCATTAATGAAGGGTTCTTTACAATACAAAGGAGGACTTATAAACATGCCAGTAACTACTTATTATGAACAGGATGCAGAGCTTAACGTATTGAAAGGAAAAACGATCGCGGTAATCGGTTATGGTAGCCAGGGCCACGCCCAAGCTCAAAACCTTCGTGATAGCGGATTGAACGTAGTCATCGGACTTCGTGAAGGTAAATCCTTCGACACTGCAAAAAATGACGGATTTGAAGTTCTGTCCCCGGCTGAAGCAACAAGCCGCGCAGATGTAGTTCAAATCTTGCTGCCAGACGAAACTCAAGCTTCTGTATACAAAAACGAAATCGAACCAAACCTGAAAGAAGGCGCTGCCTTGCTCTTCTCACACGGTTTCAACGTTCATTTCGGTCAAATCGTTGCTCCAAAAAACAGCGATGTATTGCTGGTAGCTCCTAAGTCCCCTGGTCACATGGTACGTCGTACTTATGTGGAAGGTTTTGGTGTACCGGGCCTGATCGCGATTGAGCAAGATGCAACGGGTAAAGCTAAAGAAATCGGTTTGGCTTATGCTAAAGGTATCGGTTGTACACGCGCAGGGGTTATCGAAACTTCCTTCCGTGAAGAAACAGAAACAGATTTGTTCGGTGAGCAAGCTGTCCTGTGTGGTGGCGTGAGTGCATTGGTAAAAGCTGGATTCGAAACATTGACAGAAGCAGGTTACGCTCCTGAAATGGCATATTTCGAATGTCTGCACGAACTGAAGCTGATCGTTGACATGATGTATGAAGGTGGACTTGCAAGCATGCGTGATTCCATCAGTAACACAGCTGAGTACGGTGACTACGTAACTGGACCTCGCGTTGTAACTGAAGATACGAAGAAAGCAATGAAAGAAGTGCTGACGGATATCCAACAAGGTAAATTCGCACGCGACTTCATCCTGGAAAACCAATCCGGACGTGCATTCTTGACAGCAACTCGTCGTAACGAAGCAGAACACCCAATCGAAGTGGTTGGCGGACAATTGCGTGAGATGATGCACTGGATCAAGAAGTAAGCATTAACTTCTAGAACATGCACTTTAAGATATTCAAGTAAACTTAGAGCTTTAACTGGGAATAGCGGCCGTGCTTATGCGTGAGCCGCTATTGCTGGTTCAGAGAAACATATAATAACAAGTACAGGAGGTGCGAAGCGTGCGTAAAATCTATGTATTTGACACAACGCTGCGTGATGGAGAGCAATCCCCGGGAGTCAATCTGAACACTCGTGAAAAGGTGGAAATTGCCCATCAGCTCGAGCGGCTTGGCATTGACCGGATGGAAGCGGGTTTCCCGGCGGCATCTCCAGGTGACCTGGCAGCTGTCAATGCAGTAGCAAATGCGGTCAAAAATGTGACTGTAATTGGCTTGTCCCGTTCCAGAGAGCAAGACATTGATGCGGTTAAAGAAGCGCTTAAAGGTGCACAGGACCCGTGTATTCACGTTTTCCTGGCAACTTCACCTATTCACCGCCAACATAAATTGCGCATGGACAAAGCGCAGGTACTGGATACAGCTCGTTCCGCGATTCGTTATGCAAAGAAAACATTCTCGAAGATTGAATTCTCACTTGAGGATGCAGGTCGTACCGAGTATGATTTCCTCGTGGAAATGGTGAATATGGCTGTTGAAGAAGGTGCAGCGGTCGTGAATATTCCGGATACGGTTGGTTACCTGAGCCCATATGAATACGGAAACATTTTCAAACATCTCAAGGAGAATGTACACGGTATTGAAAAGGTACAGCTGAGTGCCCACTGTCATAATGACTTGGGTATGGCGACGGCCAATACACTTGCTGCCATTCTCAACGGAGCCGATCAGATCGAAGGTACGATCAATGGCATTGGTGAACGTGCCGGAAACACGGCGATCGAGGAAATTGCTATGGCACTGGAGACACGTCAGGAATTTTTCCAGGCGAAAACATCGCTGCAGTTGTCTGAGATTGCACGGACCAGTCGTTTGGTTAGCCGTTTGACAGGTATGGTTGTGCCTGGAAACAAAGCCATTGTTGGCGCAAATGCTTTCGCACATGAATCCGGCATTCACCAGGACGGCATGCTGAAGGAAAAAACAACGTACGAAATTATGACTCCAGAGTCCATCGGTCTGAAAGAAAGCAAGCTTGTACTGGGTAAACATTCTGGTCGTCATGCCTTCCGTGAACGGTTGATTGATCTGGGATATGAGCTGGAAGAAGAAGCATTGAATCGTGCTTTTGCTCAGTTCAAAGATCTGGCTGATAAGAAAAAAGAAGTTACTGACGAAGATCTGCTCGCTGTAATTGAAGAGAAATTGCAGGATGCACCTGAGGTGTATAAACTGGAATCGATCTTCGTAACGTACGGAGATGAATCGGTACCAACAGCCAAAGTTCGCATTGCAACGCTTGACGGGGATACGCTTGAGAAGCAAGCAGAGGGTAATGGATCGGTAGATGCAATCTACAATGCGATTGACCAAGTGAGTGGGGAAGACGTAACGTTGTCTGACTACTCCATCAAATCGGTAACGCATGGCAAGGATGCATTGGGTGAAGTACATGTTGTGCTGACTCAAAATCAGGTTTCGGTACAAGGACGTGGCGTAAGCACAGATATATTGGGTGCAAGTGCACGTGCCTATGTAGACGGTCTGAATCAATTGATTGAGAAGCGTAAAACATACACGAACCGTGTAAACGTTAACCTGTAGACTCTGGTGCAGCAAGCACGAACCCCATTGAACTGAACTTTAAGCTGGGACACATGTACGCTGCCAGGAAGATCTATCTTGATTTGAATTGATATCGTAATTCGTTCGGCTTGTTTTGTTACGTTCAGTGAGGGACGTAAAGAGTCTGACTCTCCTGTGGAGGGTCAGACTCTTTTGCTTGTATTTAAGCATTTTGCATAAAGCCTCTAAGCGTCTTCCAATCAGCAAGATATAGATCGAAATGATTCTGTTCGTCTATATCTTGTACCCGTGAGCGGTATAATTCGAATTATGCAAAATGCTGATTTATATAATTATGGCAGTGAAACACAGAACCTTTTCTTCGCTTACCTATTGCATTGGCTTACGCTATCAAGCTATTACCACGCGTATGCATTAGGGGCATGTCCACCTGGACCCGGGAAAATCTCATCCAGACGTTTGAGCACCGCTTCATCCAAAGTCACGTCCAGACATTTGAGTGCGGTCTCAAACTGCTCCAGCGTACGCGGTCCGATAATCGGGGCGGTCACTGCCGGATTGGCTGCAACCCATGCCAAAGCCACCGTATCCTGTGGTTCACCGAGATCACGACACAGTGCGACAAAGTCTTCAAGCTGAGTTTGCTGCTGCTCGATCCGTCCAGCGATGCCCCCGCTGCGTGTTCCTTCCAGCTTCTGCAGAGCGTTACGTCCCAATAAACCACCATCCAGTGGACTCCATGGAATAACGCCGAGGCCCAGCTCTTTGGCAGCGGGCAGTACTTCCAACTCGGGCAAACGACAGTTGAGGCTATATTTATGTTGTTCGGAAACCAGGCCGAGGAAATGACGATTCTTGGCTTCGCTTTGAGCGATTGCAATCTGCCATGCAGCAAAGTTACTCGATCCTACATAACCGATTTTACCCTGATGAACGGCATTTTCAAATGCGCCCCACAGCTCATTCCACGATATGGCAGGGTCTACATGATGCATCTGGTATAGTTCGATATGATCGGTCTGTAAGCGGCGGAGGGAACCCTCGAGATGCCGTCTGATTTTGTAGGCGGAGAGGCCAGCTTCGTTGTTGGGACCATCTGTATCATCATGCATGGAGCCATAGACTTTGGTGGCCAGAACCACTTTCTCACGTCTGCCACCACCCTGGTTGAACCAGCGTCCGATAATTTCTTCGGTAAGACCGGAATTCTCACCCCAGCCGTAGATGTTAGCGGTATCAAAAAAGTTCACGCCTGCATCAAGTGCTGCGTCCATAATGCGGAAAGCTTCTTTTTCATCTGTAGCAGGCCCGAAATTCATGGTACCGAGACAGATTCGGCTGACCTTGAGTCCTGATTTACCCAAATACGAATATTGCATGTTGCTTATCCCTCCTGCGTACCTAATTTGAATTCAGCTATATTTTAACCCAGCCGGGAGGTCAGAACAACTTGGAAAGGCTAATCTCTATTAGCTTATAGGTAAAATCTATTAAAGTCATAGATTGTATATCTTGGTCAAATGACCTTGGAATATGATACAAAAGAGAGAGTTAATATGAGACGTTACTTTATGAATAATTAATGAATGAAATATAAGGAGTGGACAACCCAATGGCAGATGTGAAAAAAATTGCAGTTATTGCTGGTGACGGAATCGGCCCTGAAGTCGTAGCTGAGGCTGAGAAAGTTCTTAAACGTACGGAGGAAGTATTCGGTTATCGTTTTGAGACAGAGCATGCATTGTTTGGCGGAATCGCAATTGATGAGAAGGGTACACCTCTTCCTGAAGAAACACTGACTGTATGTAAAAGTGCAGACGCAGTCCTGCTTGGAGCAGTTGGCGGTCCAAAATGGGATAACAACAGCAAGGAGCTTCGTCCGGAAACAGGCCTGCTGGGTATTCGCAAAGCACTTGGATTGTTCTCCAACCTGCGTCCAGCTGTCGTATTTGATTGCCTGAAGGATGCTTCAACTCTGAAGCCTGAAGTCCTGGAAGGTACAGATCTGATGGTGGTACGTGAGTTGACAGGTGGTATTTACTTTGGTGAGAAGTTCAGACGTGAAAGTGCACAGGGCGAAGAGGCAGTAGATACATGTGCGTATAATGTAACAGAAGTGGAGCGGATCGTTCGTCAGGCATTCGAAATTGCGCAAGGACGTCGCAAAAAGCTGGCTTCTGTAGACAAAGCCAACGTATTGGAAACTTCCCGTCTCTGGCGTGAAGTCGTGAACCGGGTAGCACCAGATTATCCGGATGTTGAACTGGAGCATGTACTGGTAGACAACTGCGCGATGCAATTGCTGCGTCGTCCGTCCAGCTTCGATGTCATCGTAACGGAAAACATGTTCGGAGATATCTTGAGTGATGAAGCAGCGATGCTGACTGGCTCCATCGGTATGCTCGCATCTGCATCACTGGGAGAAGGCAGCTTCGGACTCTATGAGCCGGTACACGGTTCTGCACCAGATATCGCAGGTCAAGGCCTCGCTAATCCGATTGCAACCATTCTTTCTTTGGCGTTGATGTTCCGCACAACCTTTGGTTATGCAGAGGGTGCAGATGCCATTGAAGCAGCTGTGTCGGATGTATTGAACGCAGGACATCGCACAAGTGATATTGCTGTAGACAAGAGCACAGCGATCAGCACGACCGAGATGGGCGATTTGATCGTAGCGGCTATACAGAAACAGGCGTAATTATATTACCAACAACATGGCAGCCCTTTGTTTCCAGTTATGGAATGTACAGAGGGCTGTTCCTTTATCATTTTTGCCACGAAAAATCCTTATTTATAATGATTATAAAAAAATAATGTTTATAATCTTGACTTTGGGAAGTCCGGATGATAACATTTTACTTGTACTTGTTATCAAGTATCAAATCATTTTAATTACAGGAAAAGCGTACGCGTTTTTCTTGATGATGAGCAATCCGCAAGGATGCTTACATAATCCCAAAGGAGGAATTTTTAGTTATGGCAGAACGTTTGGTAGGTAGACCAGCACCGGATTTCGCAATGGAAACAGTATCGGGAGACGGACAAGACTTTGGTTCCGTTAAACTGTCCGATTATCGTGGCAAATGGCTTGTATTCTTCTTTTATCCTTTGGACTTCACATTTGTGTGCCCAACTGAAATTACAGCTTTGAGCGTTGCTTCCGAGCAATTCAAAGCTTTGGATACAGAAATCCTTGGCGTGAGCGTAGACTCCGTACACAGCCACAAAGCATGGATCAACACACCAGTAGACAGCAATGGTTTGGGTCAATTGAACTTCCCGCTGGCTTCTGACATCACGAAGCAAGTGGCTAAAGATTACGGCGTTCTGATCGAAGAAGAAGGCGTAGCATTGCGCGGCTTGTTCATCATCGATCCAGAAGGCGAATTGAAATATCAAGTGGTTAACCACAACGATGTAGGCCGTAGTGTTGAAGAAACACTTCGCGTACTGCAAGCACTGCAATCCGGAGGATTGTGTGCAATGAACTGGAAACCAGGCGACAATAACCTGTAAGCCAGATTAACTTGAACGTTTTTTGTTCAAGCCCTCATCCCGTTAGGGATTGAGGGCTTTTTGCACCCTTTTGCCGGAAGTTATCACGAAGTTAATCAAAAGTGTTTGAACAAGCAGCTAAGCGTGTTAATAATATATTAGAAGAAAGTCTTCTTTTTATCTGTTGAAAGAGGAATTGATGGCCTTTAAGGCGAATAGGGTATGGAAACCCGGTAAATATTCCGGTGCTCTGCATTTATAATCTGTACATGAATGTGATACACTGATGGAACTATTCCTTTTCGGAAGTGCTGGAAGTGTACGGGATGGCATTTTAACAAAAAAGTCCCGGCACGTAATAAGGAGGGTGAACAAAAATGAGTTACTGTTGTGGGGCAAGTATGGTTGGAACGAAGGGCACGCTGAAGCATTACCGCACCCAGGTTCATAATGTTCCCCTGCTGTTTTGCCCGGTGTGTCACCGGGTTGAGGTGCATTATAAAGTGGAAAATGAATATGAAATTCTGGCTGAATATGCGCATGGAGACGGTGCATCTGAGATCGACTTTCAAGATTATGTTACAGAAGATGAGGATGCGATTTTTGAAAACTGTGTAAACCGTGAGAGCGAGGATGCCATGGTTATTGTGCAGCGCCAGATTGATATGGCTCTGGATTTGCTCAGGCTCGCGAAGGAAACCAAAGACGAGAAGTGGGAAAGCGAACTTAAACGTCGATTAGCTGTGATGAGTCAGCGCAGACTGAAAATTCAGCATAATAAGACCGGACTATAGATGAACTCGGATATATCACAAATTAAAGATATTAAAAACGAAGCTGATTTGCCTATTGGGTGAAACGGCTTCGTTTTTTTGCTGTATTCTGGAACTAGTTCGAGGTTTTTTTTAAAATAATTTCCATTCGACACTTTCTCCGATTGACTCTCTTCTATAAACTTGTCTATGATAAAAACAGACTTGCAAAAGAGGCGGAGCAAAAAAATGTTCGTGTTTGGGAATAGGAGAAGGTCAGAATGGGACAAACGTATATGATTTTCCGGATCGACTGTTGGTTACCGGGAATAGACCAGCTTGAGTTCCGGCCATGCCATCCATATTTTCGGCTCAGCCCCCCAACGAAAGGGCACCGGTAATGAAAAATAAAATCGGCCCTTCCTGTTTCTGTGATGATATGATGTCCGAATGGCAAGTTTATCATTTACGTGAAAAGGAGGAACCTGACATGATTAGTGAATTTCAGGATACAGTGCCTCAACCAACGGATGGTTTCCCGCCTGTGCATCTGGATAACAACAAGTACGAGAATGTACTGGAACATCTGGATAGCGGTATAATGTTGTTTGACAGTCACGGTGTATTGACGTTTATTAACGTTCAGATGGCAAAGTTGTTGGAACTTCCAAGAAGTCTGTTGAGCGGCTGCACCCTGATGCAAATGCTGCATCATCCGCAGATGAGCCGATTCAAGAAAAAGAAAATTTTACGTATCTATCGGGAAACTATTTTTCACCGTAAGCGCTATCATGAGTTGATTGATGAATACGGAAGGCATTGGCTGGTTACTGTGACGTACGGTGATCAGATGGATGGCGACTTCTTGTTCAGCGTCAAAGATGTATCTGATTATAAACAAATTGAACAGACCGCTTATCAAAATGACAAACTTGCGATGCTGGGGCGAATTTCAGCATCTATTGCTCATGAAATTCGTAATCCGTTGACTGCAATCCGTGGGTTCATCCAATTGCTCAGGCCCCATTTGCTGCAGCTCGGCAAAGACGAGTACGCTCGAATCATACTGACGGAGATTGATCGGGCGAATGACATCATCTACGAATTTTTGAATTCTTCCAAACCGTCAGCTCCACAGAAGACCGTGATGTCCGTCGACTCTTTGCTCAAAGAGGTGGTCTTGCTGACCGAAAGCGAAGGTTTGATGAAGGGATGCGAGATCATACTGGATGAAGGGGATGCCCCGCTGAATGTGTCCATTGATGTCAAACAGATTAAGCAGGTTATTTTGAATATGGTGAAAAATGCAATGGATGCCATTGAGGAAGTTGGCGAAGAACATACGGGTTTAATTCGAATATCTACCGCTACGGAAAACAAGTTCGTGCAGATCTCCATCGCGGATAACGGTCATGGAATGGACCATAATACGCTTGTACGTCTGTTTGATCCATTCTTCACGACCAAGGAGAGCGGAACGGGGCTTGGACTTTCGGTGAGTTACCGAATCATCAAGAACCATGGAGGCACCATCTCTGTGGATAGCAAAAAGGGCGAAGGCACGCAGTTTATGATTATGTTACCCTTGGTATATTGAGAAAAGTGGGGAGTCAAGGAGTTGGCCATTTGCCAACTCCTTTGTTTTATGTTGCCAATTAGGGTTATAGTTAGTAATGAATGCGAATACATAAGCTCCATAACGGAAGGATGAGATGTAGATGGAAATCCAAGGAATGGAACAAATGAATCAACAACTGATGGATCACGTGGGAAAAGTGATTGTGGGAAAAGAGCATACCATAGAGCTGGTGATGACAGCCATCATAGCGTCAGGACATGTGCTGTTGGAGGATGTACCGGGTACCGGGAAAACGATGCTTGCCAAATCGGTAGCCTCTTCATTGGACTGCACATTCCAACGGATACAGTTTACACCGGACTTGCTGCCCTCTGACTTAACAGGGATTCATTTTTTTAATCAAAAAGAAGGGGATTTTGAATTCCGACCCGGCCCCTTGTTTGCCAATCTTGTACTTGCTGATGAGATTAACCGGGCTACACCGCGTACACAATCAAGCTTGCTGGAGTGCATGGAAGAGCGCCAGATCAGTATCGACGGTTCAACGAGACAGCTGGAACGGCCATTTATCGTTATCGCTACCCAGAACCCTGTAGATAACCAGGGAACTTTTCCGCTACCTGAAGCGCAGATGGATCGTTTTATGATGAAAATTCGCATGGGTTATCCAAGCAGTGAAGAGAGTGTAGAAATTTTGAGACGTACGGTAGACAGTCGTTCAGTTGATGATCTCTCGGCAGTGATCAGTCGTGAAGAACTTTTGAAGGCGCAGGATACGTATAAAACAGTGCAAATCAACGAAGATTTGCTGCGATATATCATTCAGTTAACCGAAGCGACAAGGCAACATCCCGAGCTCTCGCTTGGCGTAAGTCCACGAGGGGCTCAGGCATTACTCAAGGCAAGTCAGGCTTGGGCTGCACTGCATGGCAGAGATTTTGTTTTACCTGATGATATTAAAGTGCTGGCGGAACCTGTGCTGGCCCACCGACTTGTATTCCGTAACCGGATCAGACAACAAGAGGGCTTGGCTGAGCGTATCATCCAGGAACTTCTGAATCAGACAGAAGTGCCTACGGAGAATCTCGCTACAAGCGGGCGTTAATCTTATGGCATTATTATGGCTTGTCCTTGTTGGAGGCATTGTCGTAGTTATACATGGTGTGTGGTTTGGACGACCTGCACTGCGAAAACTCAAGTACAGCAGACAATTCAGCAAGCTGCGTTGTTACGCTGGAGATGAACTTGAGATGGTGGAGACGATATCGAATGAGAAACGAGTCTCTGTTCCGTGGCTCAGACTTGAATCGATGATGCCAGTGTCGTTTGTATTTCGTTCCGGCTCAGGTATGGATATTAGCCAAGGCGAAATCTATCAGAACCATAAGAGTATTTTTACGTTAAAACCGTTTACTCGTATTACGCGTAAGCATCCTTTTACATGTACTCAGCGTGGAATTTATCCATTAAATACAGCAACGATGACAGGTGGGGATCTCTTTGGCGTGTGGCGTTCCACCAAACCGATTCCTTTGCAAATGTCTATGATTGTGTATCCTTCATTAGTGAATGCAGAGGATCTTCCTGCAATTTATCAGGTATGGCAGGGAGAAGTGGAAGTATCACGATGGATCGTTGAAGATCCGTTCTTGATCCTGGGTGTTCGGCCTTATGGTGCAGGAGACCCCATGAATCGTATCCACTGGAAAGCGAGTGCACGTACAGGTGAATTACAGGTCTACAAACAGGGATGGACAGCTGATCCGCAGTCCTGGATTGTAGTCAACATTCAAGAATCTGCAGATATGTGGAGTGTAGTCACTCGACCGGAAAAGATTGAACGGGCACTCCGTTATGCTGCCACGGCTGCAGTGGATGCCATTGTTAGAGGGTTGCCGGCAGGCTTCGCCCATAATGGTTATCATGTGGGTGGAGGCCGCGATACACTTCGGATTGAGCCGGATTATGGCACGCCTCATCTGGAACGGTTACTGGAAGCTATGGCTGAGACAGAGTTGAAATGCATGGTGCCCATGGAGCAATTCCTGAATGATGAAGTACGTCTGAATGAAGAAGCACAGCAAATCCGCAGCTATCTGCTGATTACATCCTATGTATCTGCCGCTATGGAGCACGAGATTGTACGTCTGCACGAACAAGGACATCGTGTAACGATTCTCCCGGTAGAGGACGTGAAGGGTAATACAAAGGCGGTGAGTGCATGAGGAACAGACCGGTAGCGACGACCAAAGGACTCATAGCAATGCTTGCCGTCTTGATGGCTGGCATCTACCTTTTTCCGATATTTACGCTTGCTTCATTCTACGCAATGGAACATTTGCCGTTCACATTATTCATCCTGGTCATTCTTGTAGGTTGGTTAGGACAGTTCATTCAACATAAAATTCCAGGTTTTAGCGAGAAGAGTACATTCATTCGTGGAGTAACGGCACTCGTCATAGGATTTCTCTTTGCACTCGTTGTTGGGATGAGCCTCATTCTCCCGTTGCCGGATATCATCACATTGGTACTGTGTGGAGTCATCTCGGCTTATGCAGGTCTGACCTTCCAGCCAGTCTTTCATTCTGTGTTGTTATGGCGCTTGCAGATTATGGGTGTAATCAGTGCAATCGTGCTTATGATTGCTTCGAACTCGTTGGAATTCATGCAGCCGATACGAACCTATACCCTATGGATTTATATTGCGGGAGTGATCAGCTTTGCCTTTTGGCTGGTTGGACGATATATGCTGCAACTGGATCAGGCAATACTCAACGATGGCAAGAGAAGATTGGTATTAAGAGATTTTGCACGTGCGAATCATCAGCGGTTCATGTGGATGTTTATTGTTATCGTCGCGATTGGTGCTTTCCCAAGTCTGGCTGCCTGGCTGGGACCGCTACGTGATCGCTTGCTCGCATGGATCAGGGGATGGTTTGGTCCGATTTCCGGCGAGGAGCCACGATTACCAATGGACAACCCCAATCAGCAGTTAAATATACCGAATGACTGGAGAGAGCCGCCATCCGAGCCCTCAGTCTTCTGGAACATCCTCGGATGGGTAGTGATGTGTGCTGTAGCAGGAGCAATTCTGTGGCTGCTTCTGAGGTTGGGACAAAAAACGATAAACAGACTTATGGACCGATTCAAGGGGATGTTACAACCCGGTGAAAAGAAGGCAGAACCACGGACGGAGTATATCGATGTCAGTGAGACGCTTGATGCGCCAGCGAAAGTCCGAAAGAATTGGTTTCGGAAGAAAGAAGCGCCCCCTGCACAGGATGTCGAACGTGTTCGGTATTACTATCGGACTTGGATTGAAAAAGCAGCTCATCGAGGCGTGGTAATACAGGGGACGCATACTCCGCTGGAGGCTGCACAGACCATTATTCAGAATGGTGTGAAGGTAGAAGAAGATGAGCTGTCTGCGAGACTGCCAGATACGTATAATGCCGTTCGTTATGGAGAGAAAGCTCCCGATCGTTCCGATATGGTTGAGATTGACCGAATCTGGAGATCTTATCGAAGTAAATAAGTCCGGAATCCCTTTACTTTTCTTGTCACGTTCAAGTATCATGAGAGGAATACACAAGTTGGTCAGAAAAGGAGCAGACATTAATGAAGACAAATCATTGCAAAATTGTAGATTGTACGATCCGTGATGGCGGATTGGTGAATAATTGGGACTTTAGCGTGGACTTTGTTCAACAGCTGTATGCTGGATTGAATGAAGCTGGCGTTGATTATATGGAAATTGGATATAAGAACTCTCCGAAGTTGCTTAAAGGTGCCGAGGAAGCAGGACCATGGCGTTTCCTGAACGATGATTTCCTGCGTAAAGTTATTCCTCAAAAAGGAAATACCAAACTGTCTGCTCTGGTTGACGTAGGTCGTGTGGACGAAAATGATATCTTGCCTCGCAGTGAGAGCATGCTGGATCTGATCCGGGTTGCCTGCTACAGCAAAGATGTGGACAAGGCACTTGCTCTGGTTCAAACATTCCATGATCGTGGATATGAAACTACACTTAATATTATGGCACTCTCCAATGTTATGGAGAATGAGTTGCTGGAAGCATTTGAATTGATCAAAGAAAGTGCTGTGGATGTTGTTTACATTGTAGACTCCTACGGTAGCTTGGACCATAATGATGTGAAATACCTGGTAGAGAAGTTCAAGACTCACTTGCCTAACAAGCGTCTTGGTGTTCACACACATAATAATATGCAGCTTGCGTTTTCTAACACATTGGTTGCGGCAGAACTTGGCGTCGAACTGCTTGATGCTTCTGTGTATGGCATGGGACGTGCGGCAGGAAACTGTCCAACCGAATTGCTCGTAGCTCATCTGAAAGGAACGAAATACAATCTGCGTCCAGTACTTGGTGTATTGGAACAGCTGATGGTTCCACTGAGAGAAAAAGAAGAATGGGGTTACATTCTGCCTTACATGATTACAGGTGCGTTGGACGAGCATCCACGTTCAGCGATGGCGATTCGCTCATCGGAAGACAAGGATAAGGTTGTTGATTTCTATGATAAATTAACAACACCAGAAGTGAATTTTGATAAGTAATATAGTCTGAAATACAGTTGTAAAATAGGAAAACATGGACTCTAAATGGAGATCCATGTTTTTTTAGTTCTTAATGCCTTGTTTTTCTCTATATTTATGAATAAATATTCCTAGGAGTAACTATTTTTTAGTTCACGTATACAAAATTAAATGTTATTATGTACCAGATAGCATGTGTATGCATGTGAATTGAACGTTGGTTAATATTTTTTTTGTCGAATCGTGTAGTAAGTTGTTAGGTTTGGTTAATGTAATTCAGGATAGGTGATCCCGGGAAGGAAAACACGGCATGAAGGTTAATCTGCAAGATCAGAGAAAAATAAGTTGGGTCGCTGTGTGCGGCTTATTGTGTTTCCTCGCAAGTCAATGGTTTCGTTCTTCTTCAAGCTCTGATCTGATCATATCGGGTTACCCGGTTTTGACACTCTTGGGTGGATTCGCTGCGGCAGCGGCTTGTATCGGCATCTACAATCAAAGCTGGTTGTTTCGGACACAGAAGCTAACTCTTCGGAGGACATTATTGACAACACTCTTTTTATTGATTGGTCTGTTTGAACTGGTTCATATTGTTTCATTTGCAGAAGAGATTCCAAATGGAGCCATGATGGAATCGGAGTTCTCCTTAATGATGTCAACCATGGGATCTTTGGTATGTTCCGTAGGTTTACTGCTCGTGTATACCTTAAATGAGAAAGAAATTGCATTACCACGCAAATTCTTACTGTTCAGTGGGACATTGGGTACCTTTGTTATTTTGTACATACTGGCTATCCAGGAATGGAGCATGTTACCAAGTATGCTTGATGGGGAAGTGCTTGGTGGTATCTTCACCCGAGTTCATTTTATGGTCGGATTGCTCTATGGCATTATTGCAGTTCTTTTGTTTGTGCAGTGGAAAAAAACCAAAGATGGTGATCTACCAACCATTCTATGTGGCATTCTGTGTTTCTTTTTTGGTGAATGTTATTTTGTTTCAGCAACTGGGGTGAACGATCTCAATCTGTTATTAGGATTGCTGAGTAATTGCATGGCGTATTTTTTCATTCAAAAAGGCCTATATACGTCCGTTGTGGACACACCTTTCCTGCAACAGCAGGTCGCGGAAGCCAAGATGAACTATATTGCTCATCATGATGATGTAACGGGACTTCCCAACCGTCGTCGCCTTTCCCAGCGGTTGAAAAAGATGATGGATGATGCCGTGGTGCAGGAACAGCTTGTTGGTGTATTGGTCCTGAATATTAATCGGTTCAAAACCATTAATGATTCGCTCGGACAGCAAGCAGCTAATCGGGTTTTGCGTCAGGTAGGTCAACGACTGAAACATCTGTCACTTCCAGGAGAAGAAGTCTTTGGATTGGGAAGAGATGAGTTTGCATTAACGATGACAGATTTCAGTTCAACCGATACAGCGTTGCGTCGGACAAGATCCATTTTGCAACTTTTTGAGAAGCCCGTCTTGGTTGATGGCAATGAGTATCATCTTACACTTGGAATCGGGATGGCCATTTTCCCACATGATGGGGAGTCACCACTGGAGATTATTCAGAATGCAGATACGGCTTTGCACAGTGCCAAGGAACAAGGAATGGAACTGAATCGTTTTGCCCATGCGATGCAGATGAAGGCACAGGAGCGCTTGCAGCTTGAGAATGATCTGCGCAAGGCGTTGGATCGAGGTCAGTTTTACTTGGTCTACCAGCCGCAGGTTAATCTGCAAAGTGGGCTAATCGTTGGCATGGAAGCCTTGGTGCGTTGGCAGCATCCGCAGCGAGGCTCGGTATCTCCGGCGGAATTTATTCCTCTGGCTGAAGAGAGTGGGCTCATTGTGCCACTTGGCGAATGGGTGCTTCGTGAAGCGTGTGCACAGAACAAACAGTGGCAGGAAGCCGGTTATCGTAAACTGTGTGTTTCGGTGAATCTATCGATGAGACAATTCAGGCACTCCCATTTGTTGGACAATATCAATGGCATTCTCAAAGAGACGGGACTAGAGCCTGTATGGCTTGAACTGGAGATTACAGAGAGCATGACATTTGATAAAGACCGGTCATTCGAACAGTTGCGCAAAATCAAAGAAATTGGTGTGCATATCAGTATTGATGATTTTGGAACGGGATACAGCTCGTTGCACTATCTGAAGGATCTGCCGATTGATCGGCTCAAGATTGACCGTTCATTTGTGAATGAAGTCATGGAAGACAGCAATAACGCTGCGATTGTATCTACCATCACTTCAATGGCGCATCATTTACAACTGAAAGTGACAGCTGAGGGCGTGGAGAACGAAGATCAGATGGTCTTTCTTCGCAATCAACACTGTCACGAGGCACAGGGTTATTTCTTCAGTAAACCGATTAAAGCCGCTGAATTTGAAAAGCAGTTTTTGAGAGATGTGGATAAGCCTACAGGCTAGGGAACAGCGGGGGCGCGAGGGTGCTCCTGCTCTTTTTGATGGATGCGTAATGAAAAAAAATGGGAAATATGACTTGCATGCTATAGAGGATCATGGTATATTATTATTTGTAAAATCACTGTTAAATTCCTAAGGAACTTAACAATAAAATCTTCAATCATGCGGGTGTAGTTCAATGGTAGAACTTTAGCCTTCCAAGCTAATAGCGTGGGTTCGATTCCCATCACCCGCTTAACGAAGCAGTACCGGAGTCCTTGCGATGCAAGGACTTTTTTTATTGCGCTAAAGGAAATCCCGTGGTAACAGCGAGCAGAAGGTTGTTCTGTTTTCGTAGTGGCCAGTAAGTAAGTATTCTTTAGTTTAATTTATATACCCTTTGCTTTTTTACAATGATCTGGTACAATAACGGAGAAATTGATACTACACATGAATGAGAGGTAACCATACGTCCCATGAAGTAAAACACATGAATTGAACCCCAGTTAACTGCAGACGTTTTTATGACGCAGTCAGCCAGAGCGGCTGAGCAATGAGGGGATTCGTGTGTCCAAATTCAGCTATGGGAAAAGGTATGGAACAAGTAAGCCTTGAAGGTTTACGTGTACCCTGTGTTTGGGGTTTCTTTGTTCATGCCGTAGCTTACCTTAGATCTGTCTTTGAATGCTTGACCCAACCCTGAATTGCCAAACCGCCGGCTGATGCCAGCGGTTTTTTTTGTTCAGCAAAAAGGATGCAGGAAGGATGAGGCCTCATGATGACATTGGTACGCTTACATGAAGTATCAAAAGAGTGGAACGGTATTGAATTGTTTACGGGATTAAATTTGGAGATTAATGAGGGCGAGAGACTCGCCATTCTAGGTCGCAACGGATGCGGCAAGACAACGTTGTTACGCATCATTTTGGGTGAAGAGCACGGTGGTGGACGGATTGAACGTCATATTCCACAGCAGGAATGGGGGTTCATGCGCCAGCGCTCGGAGATTGAGACGGGGATGAATGTACTGGATGCGGTCCGGCGAGAGAGCGGTCAGATCTATGAAGTGAAACGGAACTTGGAAGAACTGGAACAACGTTTGAGCATGAGCACTGAAGCGGATGAAGAGCTGCTTGCAGCCTATACACAAGTGATGGAGCAATATGAACAGTTGAACGGTTATATGTGGGAGACTGAGGTAGAGAAAGTACTGACTCGCCTTGGATTATCCGCAGAGCATTGGAATAGACCCTATCATTCCTTGAGCGGTGGACAAAAAACAAAGGCTCGTTTGGCGGGGCTGCTTGTCAGCAAACCCAAATTCCTGATCCTGGATGAACCGACGAATCATCTGGATGAGGGAAGCATGCGCTGGCTTGAAGAGTGGTTATCCTCATATGAAGGTACGCTGTTATTTGTATCACACGATCGTACGTTTATTGATCAGGTAGCAACAGGCGTCATTGAGTTCAGTCCAGATGCCCTGACCAAATACAAGGGCGGATACTCCGACTACAAGATCCACAAAGAGCGTGAATTACGCGAACAGGAAACGATCTACCGCAGGCAGGAATTGGAACGTAAGGCGCTGGAAGAAACGATTCGAAATTATCAGGAATGGTTCCATAAAGCGCATAATTCGGCAACCGATGTGGAGGTGAAGATCACCCAGAGCTTCTACAAGGCCAAAGCCAACAAAAATATTTCACGATACCATGCGAAACAAAAACAGCTGGAGCGTTTGGAGCGGGAACGGGTGGATAAACCTCGTGAAGCTGCAAAATTGAACATGGAATTACATATGAATCCACTGGCTGCACGCCAGCTGCTTGCGCTGGAAGAGGTGAGTTTTTCATATACGGGAGACAAACTATTGCTGCGGGATCTTCGGATTACTTTGGAACGTGGAGATCGGCTTGCTGTACGAGGTCCTAATGGAACGGGCAAGACAACACTGCTGAAGTTGATGATTGGTGAGCTGGAACCTTCACAAGGCAAGGTCACACGGCATCCACAGCTGAAAATCGGTTACTTTTCACAGGAGCTGGAAGGGCTCCCGGAGAATCAGACGCTGCTGGACAGCTTGCTTACTCTTCCATCCATGACACAAAGTGCGGCACGTACCATTCTGGGATGTTTCCTATTTTCCAGAGATGATGTGTTCAAGCACATTGGGGATTTGAGCATGGGGGAAAAGTGCAGAGTGGCATTTCTGAGACTGTATTTTGGCGGAGCAAATCTGCTGGTGCTGGACGAACCGACAAACTACCTAGACATCGATACCCAGGAAGTCATGGAGAATGTATTAAAACAGGCTTCAGGTGCTTTGGTGCTTGTATCCCATGACCGGATGCTGACGAAGTCACTCGCGAATCGGTTATGCGATCTGGAGACTGGTGGCACAGCAACTCTGTTTGAAGGAGGTGTGTCGGATTGGGAGCAGTCCACCAAACTTCGGGAGGTGGCGCTGGAGACCCGGGAATCCGATGATGAGCGGTTACGATTGGAGATGCGCCTATCGGAGTTGCTGTCTCCTGTAAGCACTGCTGGAAAAGACAGTCTGACACAGCCCGAGCATTCGAATGAGCGAGCAGTCGAGGCAGCTGAGATTCGCGAAATCCAGCAGCGCCTGAAACAATTGAAAGATAAGGGTGCAAGCATAAATTAGAACATGGACGGCTTGCTATTTCGATCTATTTTGCATATAATTATGAACGATCATCGATGATTACATCGATATGGGTTTAACTAACAAGTAAACGTGATGATGGAGATAAGTAAGCAGTGCCTCTGGACAGGGAGGAAGCGCCGTAGATTGAGAGCGTTTCTGTAGAACAAGGCTGCCGAAATTCACTCCGAAGCGGTTCCCTGAACCTGTTTGTGTGCAGACACAGAGGCAACAGTAGGGGCAAACGGTTAACGGTCGTTATTCCGTACAAAGTGAGACAGAACCAGTTGCAGGCCAGAAGGCCACGCAGCAATGGATGTCTAACAAGGGTGGTACCACGGTCTTTTCGTCCCTTCAGGGGAGAGAAGGCCTTTTTTTGTTGCAAAAACACCACAAAAAGGGGGCAATTACACATGAAAGAACGTTTAGAGGCATTGAAGATCGAAGCGCTGGAGCAGTTGTCTGGTGTGAATGATCCGCAGACGCTCGGTGATCTGCGTGTAAAGTATTTGGGGAAAAAGGGTGCATTGACTGAGATTTTGCGCGGAATGGGTGCACTTAGTGCAGAGGAACGTCCGGTTATTGGTCAAGTAGCCAACGATGTTCGAGCTGCCATTGAGGAAGTTATCGACAGCAAGCAGGATCAGTTCCAGAAGGAAGAGACGGCGAAGCGTCTGCAATCCGAGAAAATTGATGTAACTCTGCCAGGACGTCGTGGACGTCAAGGCGGACTGCATCCACTGACCAAAGTGGTACAGGAGATCGAAGATATTTTCATCGGTATGGGATACCGCATTGCGGAAGGTCCTGAAGTCGAAATGGATTATTACAACTTTGAAGCATTGAATCTGCCGAAGAATCACCCGGCGCGCGATATGCAGGATTCCTTCTATGTTACAGAAGACTTGTTGATGCGTACCCATACGTCTCCGGTTCAAGTACGTACCATGCAGAGCATGAAGGGCGAAGTGCCTGTCAAAGTCATCTGCCCAGGTAAAGTATACCGCCGTGATGATGACGATGCGACGCACTCTTTCCAATTCAACCAGGTTGAAGGATTGGTCATCAGCGAAAACATTCGTATGAGCGATCTGAAAGGAACCCTGCTGCAATTCGTGCGCGAAATGTTCGGTTCCCACACAGAAATTCGTCTGCGTCCAAGCTTCTTCCCTTTCACAGAGCCAAGTGCGGAAGTGGATGTAACTTGTGTACAATGTGGCGGCAGCGGCTGTCGCGTATGTAAGCAAACAGGCTGGCTTGAAATTTTGGGCGGCGGTATGGTTCACCCGAAAGTACTGGAAATGGGTGGATACGATCCGGAGAAATACAGTGGTTTTGCATTTGGTATGGGCGTAGAACGTATTGCCATGCTGAAGTATGGTGTCGATGATATCCGTCACTTCTACAACAGTGATCTGACCTTCCTGAAGCAATTCGGACGGCTGTAACTTTACAATTAATAGATTAACGTATATAGAGCAAGCGTTATGAACCGGGAATACCAATTTATAGATGAAGGAAGTGAACGTCCATGAGAGTATCGACAGATTGGCTGTCTGATTATATTTCCCTTGAAGGTGTGACGCCACAGGAATTGGCGGAGAAAATCACCCGTGCGGGTGTCGAAATTGATGTAGTGGAGAACCGCAACAAGGGCGTGAATAAAGTTGTTGTAGGTTATGTGAAGAGCAAGGAGAAACATCCCGATGCAGACAAACTGAATGTATGTGTCATCGATGCCGGCCAAGAAGAAGATCTGCAGATCGTGTGTGGTGCGAAAAATGTGGATGCTGGCCAAAAAGTAGTCGTAGCCCTGGTTGGAGCGAAGCTCCCTGGTGGATTGGATATCAAAAAAGCCAAACTGCGCGGTGTTGTCTCCCTTGGCATGATCTGTTCCGCCAAAGAGCTGGGCATGAACGACAAATTGCTGCCGAAAGATCAGCAGGAAGGTATTCTCGTTCTGCCAGAACAAACGGAGGTTGGCACGCCAATCAGCCAGGTTCTTGGTCTCGACGATCATGTGCTTGAACTGGACCTGACACCAAACCGTTCCGACTGTCTCAGCATGCGTGGTGCAGCTTATGAAGTGGGTGCCATCCTGGGTCGTGAAGTGAAGCTGCCGAGTCCCAAAGACCAACTGGTTGAAGTTGGTAATGCAGCTGCAAATCATATCTCTGTAGAGATTAAGGCACAGGAGCAATGCAGTCACTATGCAGCTCGTTATGTAACTGGCATTAAGCTGGGTGCTTCCCCGCTGTGGATGCAAAACCGTCTCATGGCTGCAGGTGTTCGCCCAATCAATAACATCGTTGATATCACGAACTATGTCATGCTTGAATACGGTCAACCGCTACATGCATTTGATGCGGATAAGCTGGAAAAGGGCCATATTGAAGTGCGGATGGCCAACGAAGGCGAAACGATTGTTACACTGGATGGACAGGAGCGTAAGCTGGAGCCGCACATGTTGCTCATTACGGACGGCGTGAAACCTGTAGCCATCGCTGGGGTTATGGGTGGCGAGAATTCCGAGGTATCGGAAGGCACGGTGAATCTGCTCTTGGAGTCCGCCAAATTCGACGGCGGAACCGTTCGGAAAACGTCGCGCCAACTGGGGCTGCGTTCCGAAGCAAGCATGCGTTTTGAGAAGGAAGTAGACCCGGGTGCGGTGATTACGGCATTGGATCGTGCGGCTGAACTGATTCAGCGTTATGCTGAAGGTGAAGTGCACCAAGGAATCGTGGAAGCTGGAGCTGAAGCTGCGGAGAAACGTGTAATTCAATTGTCGCTGGATAGACTGAATCGTTATCTGGGAACCGATCTGTCTTTGCTTGAGGTAAAAACCATCTTCGCTCGTTTGCACTTTGCATGTGGTGATGCTGATCAAGGATTGCTGGATGTGGAAGTACCAACACGCAGAGGGGATATTACGCTCGACGTAGACTTGTTTGAAGAGATTGCACGTCTGTACGGATACGACAACATTCCAACCACATGGATTGAAGGACCAACGACTCCAGGGGCATATACACGCTCTCAAGCGATGCGTCGCACCATTCGTGGATTGCTCTCAGGCAGTGGCTGGCAGGAAATGATCAGTTACTCCTTTGTACACCCGGATAAAGCGACATTGTTCCCGGCATTGACACAAGGCAGTAAAGCCGTGAAACTCGCGATGCCTATGAGTGAGGACCGCAGTGTGCTTCGTACGAGTATTTTGCCGCAAATGCTGGATGCAGCGGTGTATAACATGAACCGTAAACAGGATTCACTGGCTGTATTTGAAGTGGGCAATGTGTTCTTCACCGAAGAAGATCAGCTGACCAAGCAACCGCATGAGATTCCGGTACTGGGCTTGCTGCTCACCGGGAATCGTGCAAGCCAGCAGTGGAATGTTGGAGCAGAGAAAGTAGACTTCTTCGATCTGAAAGGTGCACCTGAGCATCTGTTTGCCTATGTGGGGCTTGAACAACGCATTCGATTGGTAGCAAACAGCCCTGAAGGATTCCATCCGGGACGTTCCGCATCGGTTTATCTGGAAGGCAAGGATGGCGGGGAAGGCACATTGATCGGTACATTGGGTCAATTGCATCCGGAACTGCAACAGCAGTATGATCTAAATGATGTGTACATCGCAGAGATTGCACTTGAATCAATCTACAACGAAGCAGACGCTGACATTCGTTATCGTGAACTTCCGCGTTTCCCAGCCATGGAACGTGATATCGCGGTTGTTGTGAATGAGGATATTGAAGCTGGAGATATGCTGCGCGCCATTCGTGAATCGGCGGGTGAATTGTTACAAAACGTACAGGTATTCGATGTGTTTACTGGCAGTAAACTGGGTGAAAACAAGAAAAGCGTGGCGATGGCACTGGTATACCGGAATCGTGAACGTACACTGACCGATGAGGAAGTTACTGAAGTTCATGCTCGTGTAGTGGCTCGTCTGGAAGAGCAATTCGGAGCGGAATTGCGCAAATAGGACAAAAGAAGATTTTTTGAACAAAGATTAGCAGGAATTGTTTGAAGTCACATCGAATCCTTAGCATTAGAGGATCGATGTGACTTTTTTGTGATTACAGCTTAGAATCAACATACAGACTTGAAGGAGGGCACAACTGTGACTACACCTGATCGTACACGCGTCACCGTAGAGATCTACGGGACTTCCTATAAACTGGTTGGCAGCAGTGCCGACTATATGAAACAAGTAGCTAACCTGGTAGATGAGCGTATGGGCGCAATCTCCAAGCAAAATTCCCGTCTGGATACTCCGCGTATTGCGGTACTGGCGGCTGTACATATGGCTGAACAGTCTCTTCAGACTCAGGAAATCCGTAATGAACTGAAGATGCTTACTGGAGAACGTACAGAACTGAGAAACGAATTGAATCGGTTAAACGCCATACAAAATGAACATCAACAAGAATTGGAACGGCGTGACCAGGCTCTTGCTGATTTGCAAAAGCTGAAGATTGAAGCAGAGCAGGCGTTGCAAAAGTCCGAATCGGACAAAAATTCAGAGATAGCCAAGTTGAATACGCTGCTGGAGCAAGAACGCGCTCAAGCAACGGAGCGAGTGCAGAAATTGCAGGCCCAAGCGACGGCACAACTGAAGGAAGCAGAAGCCAAGGGAACGAAACAGCTGAAGGAAATGGAAGAGAAAGCGGCTAACCAGCTTAAAAATGCACAGGCACAGGCTGCTTCCCAGCTCAAAGAAGCTCAGAACCGTTCTGCAGCCGAATTGCAGCAGGCGCAGGCCAAAGCTGCGGCGCAATATAAAGAGCTGCAGGACAAGACTGCAGCTCAATTAAAAGAAGCCGAAAGCCGTGCCGTTGCAGAACGTCAACAGATTGAAGCCAAAGCTGCGCAGCAGGTTCAGACAGCCAAGGAAGAAGCCGAGTCGGCCATTCTGTCCGAGTTGGAGCAGGCAGAGAGCAATCTGAAGAAAGCTCAGGAAGAAGCAGCGCTACAGTATAACGAACTTCAGCAACAGATGGAACTTCGTCTTCAACAGGCTGAAGAAAAAGCGCTGCAACAGACACAAGAGCTCACGGATCAGGCGAATCAGGAACGGGCTGACTTGCAGGCACAAGCGGAGCAGAAGCGCCTGACTGAGATAAATCAGTTGAATGCGGAGTTTAAGGCGTTATCCGAGCAGTTGGAACTCGAATGGATGGAGAAAGAAGCAGCCCTCGAGGAACAATTACAGCAAGTCAAGGAAGCAGCAGCGTCCCAGGCGAAAGAAGCCGAAGCGGCGGCAGAGGCCTTATTGCAAGAAGAACAGGGCAAGCTCAAGCAGCAACTTGAGGAACAACGTAAACAGGCGGAGACTCGACTATTAGATGTCGAAGAGCAATTAGAAGAAGTCATGACCCAGCTCATCAGTGCACAGGACATGGTTGCTGAACAAGAACAGCAACTTCAGCACGAGCGTGGTCAATTGGAATCGTTACGTCATGAGCATGGGGTCCGTAAACAGGAGCAGGAAGTTCAGACTCGCCGAATCACGGAACTGGAGCAACAACTGGAGCAGTTGAAAGAGGACCGTTCCCAGTTGCAGGAGCTTCTGCGTGAAACGGAACAGGCTGCCCAGCAATCCCGTGATTCACAGGAACAATGGAAGCAGAAGTATAATGAAACTGTGGATAGAGAAACCTCTCTCACAGCACAGCTACGCAAACTTCAGGAGCAACATGCACAGCTTGAACAGGAAGTTCAAAAGCTTCGTGAGGCTGAAGTGAAGTCGGAAGAGGAACAGCGTAGGTTGCATAAGGTGCTTGAACAGGCTCATGCCGCAGTGCGTACATTGCAGAATGAGATCGGCACGCTTACGGAACGTGAGCAGTCCTGGAAGGACCTTGCTGAGCAGCGATTGGCTGAGATCGGGGACCTGGAGAATCAGATTCTTGAAGTTGCTGAACAAAATGAAACGTTGGAGTCTGGTGTGCAATCCCTTCATGATGAATTGTCCGTGGTGAAGGAAGAGTCTCGTTTCAACCATGAAGAGGCTGTGCAATACCAGAAGGATGCAGAGCTTTTGGAAGAGAAACGCAATCAGCTTGAAGTTGAGCTAAATGTTGTTCGGGAAGAGCTGAACCGACTTCAGGATAACTATAAACAAATCCGTAATGATTACAGTGATGCATTACAACGGGAAGAGAATTATAGTTCCAAGCTGGATGAATTGAGCAAGGAGAAACAAGAGATTGTGAGCGCACTTGAAGAAGCGAGACAGTCTTCAGCTAAACTTTCCGAGCGCTACTCGGAGCAAGAGAGCCGGCTAGCCCAGACTGAGGAAGAAGCGTTGGAGTGGCAGATCAAATACGAAGAACTGTCAGCCAAACAGACCGAGTTGGCATCCCGTCTGGAGCAGTTGACAAGACGTGAAGAAGAACTTCGCTCAAGCGTTGAACAAGCAGAGCAGAACGACCAGGTATGGCAACGCCGTGCAGATGAATGGGCGGCTCAGGAACAATCCTGGCAGGAACGCTGGGCTGCACTTGAGAATGAACTAACGGTTTGGAAGAGAGAAAGTGCGGCAAGTAGTGAGTTGCTGGAGGGACTGGAGCAAGAACGACAGCAGCTGGACAAGTTACGTGTAGAAGCGACCCAAGAGAAAGAGATCATGGAAACTGAACTGCTTGAGATGGGGGAGCGTTACGAACTAGCGGCCAATCAATTACGTTTGTTACAGGTTGAACGTGAAATGGAGCAGGAGAAGGCAGAGCAGCTGAACACGGAATATCGTCAGTTGCATGATGAATATACGAAATTGCAGACGGAATATAACGAATGGATTGAATTGATTGAACAGGACCAGACCTAGCGTAATGAATGTAGCAGAACTGGCTCGTGGGCAACGCACTCTGGTACAATTTGTTATACTAAAGAAGGAGCTCCCGTCGCTGCGGGGGCTCCTTGTCTTGAATACTATTCTTCAACGATAATTTTGGAGATCATGCTGCTGTGTCCTGAACCACAGAAGACGGAACAGGACATTTCAAACTCACCAACTTTGTCCGGGGTTATGACTTTGGAGCTATTTCTGGTATCCAGTTGAAGATTCAGCTCAGGCACAAGGATACCGTGATTTCCGTTTTCATTTTCATAAACAATGTTGACCGGAACGCCTTTTTTAAGATGGTACTCAGGTTGATCGAATTCATAGTTACTCGCCTTGATGACCAATTCTTCACTGGCTGTAACTCCAGCATCAGCATCGGATCCATTGCTGCCAGATTCTGCGGACTGTTTCGCTCCTCCACATGCAGTGAGGACCAGAATTAACATACAGGCAGCAAGCCATGTTATGCCTTTCTTCATCATGTGCCTCCTTAAAGCGTGATTTGGATAAAATTTGAATGATTGCTCCAGTCATCATACCGCAATATGTGGATGCCTGTACACGCTGCGTATGTCGTTTTTTTGAAAATTGAACGTGTACGGCAGAGCGTGCGTACTGCCCGAATGAAATAAACCCCTTCCGGCACAGGGCCTTCAGAGGTTTAGGAGAATTCATGGGGACGTTAAGGTGAAGTGGAGATTAACTTTTGGAGCTTCGTCCGGCATCAAAAGGGGTGGATACCGGGATGAAGAGATCGATAATCCCGATGACCAGCGCAGCGAGAATGGCACCGAGCAGGCTGACTTCAACATGATCTACAACATATTGACCAAGCCAAATCACCAGTGCGCTAACGATAAATCCGACAATACCGCGACCAAACGGGTTGACTCTTTTGCCGAAGATACCTTCAACGATCCAGCCGAGCAGGGCAATGACGAGAGCAAGCAACAGGGCGCTCCAGAAGCCACCAACGGCGAATCCGGGAACGATCCAGCTAACCACCATTAATACAATTGCAGCGATGATAAATCGCACGACATGTCCCAGAAAATTCATGGTGTTTACCTCCTTTTATTCGGATTGAACTGAGCAGGGCAACTCCAAGGGGATGGAGAGGTTGCACAGTCCTGACACCTGTAGTTTGTGGTGCTATGGTTGAAGTTATGTGTGGAAGGATTCGTTAAATAGCGTAAGAAAGTTTCTTTCGTTATAATACAGATATAGTTTGGAAGGAGTTGTACACTTGGACACGAAAATTTTACACACACTGGAATATCGCAAAATTTTAAATACATTGCTTAGCTTTGCTCAGACAACCATGGGAAAAAAGAAAGCGGAGCAACTTGAACCAAGCAGTGAACTTGAAGAAGTGAAACGGTTGCTGCAGCAAACTGATGAAGCCTTCACATTTGATCGTCTAAAAGGCTCACCGTCGTTTGGAGGAATTGTAGATATTACGGCTTCCATCAAACGTGCTGAAATTGGAGGCACACTTAACCCTCACGAACTTTTGGGAATATCCAATACAACCTTTGCGGCGCGGCGATTGAAACGTCAGATTGGTACTTTGCATGAAGATGAGCCCATCGAATCTTTGTTCTATATCAGTGATCAACTGTCAGAGCAAAAAACGCTTGAGGATGCCATCAAAATCTGTATTGACGATAATGCAGAGGTTGCCGACAGTGCAAGCGTAACGTTGGCGCAGATTCGTCGTGAACTGCGAGGCGGAGAAGCGCGGATTCGCGAAAAACTGGATTCCATGATTCGATCCTCTACCGTATCCAAGATGCTTCAGGATCAGCTCATCACCATCAGAGGAGACCGTTTTGTTATCCCGGTGAAAGCTGAATATCGTTCGTACTTTGGCGGGATTGTGCACGATCAATCTGGTTCGGGTGCGACATTGTTCATTGAGCCGGAATCCATTGTTGCAATGAACAACAAATTACGCGAAACCCGGATTCGGGAAGAACGCGAAATAGAAATTATTTTGCAGAAATTGACAGCACTTGTCAGTGAGCAGGGAGAGTGGCTGTTGTATGATGTCGACTTGCTGGGATCACTTGATTTTATCTTTGCCAAAGCACGTCTGGCTCGTGAACTGAAAGCAACATTGCCTGGCATGAATGACCGCGGGTTCATCAAACTTAAAAAAGGTCGGCATCCGCTGATTGCGATCGAAAACGTGGTTCCAATTGACATAGAGCTGGGCAATGATTACACATCCATTATCGTGACAGGTCCGAATACGGGTGGTAAGACGGTAACGCTCAAAACGATTGGATTGCTGAGCCTGATGGCTATGTCCGGTTTATTTGTTCCGGCTGAGGATGGCAGTCAGTTATGTGTATTTGATGCGATTTATGCAGACATTGGGGACGAGCAGAGTATCGAGCAGAATCTGAGTACTTTCTCCAGTCATATGACCAACATCATTCGCATTCTGAAAAACATGACGCCGAAAAGTTTGGTATTGCTCGATGAACTTGGAGCAGGGACAGACCCGGCTGAAGGTTCTGCACTGGCGATCTCCATGCTGGAGCATATGCACCGGACGGGATGTCGCATGGTTGCAACAACTCACTACAGTGAACTGAAAGCATACGCATATGAGCGTAAAGGTGTCATTAATGCCAGCATGGAATTTGACATCAACACACTGAGCCCGACCTATCGCCTTCTGGTGGGTGTGCCTGGACGAAGTAATGCATTTGCCATTGCAGAGCGACTGGGACTGCCGGGTTACATTCTCGACTACGCCCGTGGCGAAGTGAAGGAAGAGGATCAACGGATTGAGCACATGATTGCTTCTCTTGAAGAGAACCGTCTTACGGCTGAACAAGAGCGTGAGAAGGCAGAGAGTTTGCGCCAGGATATGGAGAAATTACGCAGTCGTCATCAGACCGAACTGGAGAAGCTGGAACAGCAGCGTGATCGCCGGATTGAAAAAGCAGAAGAAGATGCACGTAGCATTGTGGACAAGGCTCGCGTGGAAGCGGAGAAGATTATAGCAGATCTTCGCCTGTTGGCTATGGAAGAAGGTGCTTCCGTGAAGGAGCACAAACTCATTGCTGCCCGCAAACAGCTGGACGAGGCAGAACCGGAGAAACGCAGGAAAACGGTCAAGAAGACGGCAACCACGCCGAAGACTCGTGCCATCGGTCCTGGTGATGAAGTGCTTGTCTACAGTTTGAATCAAAAAGGCCATGTTGTAGAGATGGCGGGCAGCAAAGACGCTATGGTACAACTGGGGATTATGAAAATGAAAGTATCCCTGGATGACCTGGAACTGCAGCAGTCGGCTCCCGCAGCCAAACCGAAACAAAAACCGGTAACAGGTATGAAACGTACACGTGATGACAATGTGAAAAGTGAATTGGATCTGCGTGGTACCAACCTGGAAGAAGCCCTGATGGAGACAGACCGGTTCATTGATGAAGCTTTCCTTGCCAACCTGGGCCAAGTTTATATTATTCACGGTAAAGGTACAGGAATTTTACGTTCCGGTATTCAGGATTACCTGCGTAAGCATAAACATATTAAAAGCTACCGGCTGGGCAATTACGGAGAAGGCGGGAACGGTGTGACCGTCGCAGAATTGGAATAGCCGGTCCATGAATCAATGATATTCTGCGACCTTATTCATGAAGGTCGCAGATGGGGAGAGGGGAACGGTGCGTGATAGAAAGCATTGACCAATTGCTGTCTCATCCCTTGGGGATGGTACTCGGTTTTTTCTCGGTAGCGATTATGGAGCTGCTTGTATTTCTGGCTTGCTTCGAACTGGTGACTAAGTATAAATGCTGGACTGAGATCAAGAAGGGCAATGTGGCCGTTGCGATGGCTACAGGAGGTAAGATCTTCGGGATCTGCAACGTATTGCGGTTCTGCATACAAGCAAAATCTTCGGTATATGAAGCCATGACGTGGTCGTTTGTAGGGTTTATCCTTCTGCTCATTGCCTATTTTTTGTTCGAATTCCTGACACCCGTGTTCTCCATTGATAAGGAGATCGAATCGGATAACCGAGCTGTCGGATTGATATCCATGATTATTTCAGTCTCGCTGTCGTTTGTTATTGGCGCGAGCATTATCTAGGGGGACCGGTCATGAAGATATTGATACGGATTCTGTTTGCGGCATCGATCGTGTTTTTTGCCATCGGTGTGATCTATGTAATGAATACATGATGATTTAAAGAGAGAGGTTGATTCAATATGGAAACAACAATATGCCCTTGGTGTCACACGGAAATTGTATGGGATGAGGAACTCGGTCCTGAAGAAGAGTGTCCATACTGCCACAATGAATTAAAGGGATATCGAACGCTCAACATTAACATCGGTGATGAAGAGAACGATGAAGCTGAGGACGAGATCTATGATGTGGATGATGTAAAGGATGAGGAGCAGACTACGGATCTTTCAGATCTGTGGGGGGATGAAGTTGAACTCAAATTGCCGGAGTTGCGAACGTTGACCAAATATGCGGATGAAGGTAATGACCTCATTCAGTATGAACAAGGTGTCCAGAAGCAACTTGATCATCAGGAAGAAGTGCCGGAGTGCCCGAATTGCCGGGAATTCATGATTCTCGCAGGTACGCAAGCTGCAACGCAGGATAACTTCATGCCAGTTGCTAACGCAGCTTCAGGTGAAGGGTCACTATTGTCACCACCGTTTAAAGTATTGACCTATGTATGTTCGGGATGTTTCCAAGTTCAATACAGTCTGTCTGAGGAAGATCGTCTGCGTCTGATTAAGAACCTAAGTACGCAGGAATAAACATTTCGGAAGATTTTAACCAATTTCATAGCAATCCTGAAGATTCATCATGTTTTCCTCTTGCTTGGGGCACGTTAACCCTAAGACCTACCTGTACACAATTCACTTCAGGTGGATGAAGGAGGAGCAGATGAAGATTACTTTAGGCCGACAATCCATTCTGCTTTTGGGCGTGAATGGATTGTTTGCGTTAGCCGGAGCGTTGTCGGGAACCTTTTTGAATGTGTTTCTGTGGAAAAGCCGTCCGGATTATGCCATGTTGGGGTGGTTCACTCTCAGCCAGCAACTGGCCATTGGACTGACATTCTGGCTTGCTGGCAAATGGGTCAAGGAACACAATAAAATGAGTGCACTACGATTAGGTACTGCGCTGTCCGGCATATTTTATATGATAGTCCTCTGGGCTGGTTCCAAAGCTGTAGACTGGATATGGCCTCTGGGTATACTACTGGGTTGTTCCCTGGGGCTATTCTGGATCGCATTTAATGTTGTGTATTTTGAAATAACGGATCGGGAAAACAGGGATCTATTCAATGGCTGGGTTGGGTTACTTGGTTCGATGACCGGAATTATAGGTCCATGGTTCTCCGGTCTGATTATTACTCGCATGACAGACAACACAGGATATCGGCTCATCTTCACGGTATCACTCGTTATTTATGTCATAGCGGTAGTTTTCAGTTTTTTTCTGAAAAAAAGAAAGGTGAGCGGTACATACCGCTGGTCAGAACCTTGGATACAGCTATCCAAGCGGGATAGTCCCTGGAGGACCTTAGGCTTGGGGTTATTCGCTCAGGGTGCCCGTGAAGGTGTCTTTGCCTTCCTGATTGCACTGCTTGTATATTTGGCTACCGCACAGGAGTACAAATTGGGGCAGTTCTCACTCATCACTTCAGCTGTGGCACTAGTAAGTTATTGGGCAGCTGGGAAATGGTTCAAACCACAGTATAGATCAAAAGGCATGTTCATCGGAGCCCTCATTCTGCTCGTTGTGCTTCTTCCTCTTCTCTGGAAAGTGACCTATGGAACGCTGTTAATCATGGGGATTGGGAGTGCTGTTGCGATGCCGTTATATGTACTACCGATGATATCAGCGGGATTCGACATGATGGGCACAAGTGGCGAAAATGTGGAGAAAAGGGTTGAACTTGTCGTTTTGAGAGAGTTATGCCTGATGCTTGGCAGACTATGTGGGTTGGTCATATTTATTGTGACAGTCTTAAATGCTCCGTCTCTACGCATGTTAACCTGGCTTATTATTGTCCTCGGTGCTTCTCCGCTAATTGGATGGATCTTTATGCGCAAGTTATTGAACCAAACGGAAGGGCAAGAGCCCTCGGCTTAGCAGGCTTCCCAATATATAGACAGGGTACAGCGGCGGGAAAAGAGAACTTTCCGTGTGCTGTACCCTGTTTGTAGTTGTATTGGTTCAGTTGTTGGTTATACAGGAGATGGTTTACTTGTACGTGTGAGAGAGAACAGATCCATATCAGGGTTTTGTTTGCCCGTAATGGCATCCACAATTAAGGAAGCAGCAATCATACTGTATACGGTCCCGTTACCTCCATACCCTTCTACAAAGTACGAATTCGGATAGTCTGGGTGTGGACCGATTAACGGAAGACCATCATGGGTGCTTCCAAAGACAGCCTCCCAAGCGTAATCGACTTCGAGATCAGGTAATGGGAAATACTCGGCAATCTTTTGTAACAAAATCTCACCTTTATGAACCGCCTTGATAGCCCGTTGTTCTTCTCGAGGACGATTCTCATCAAGTCCACCTGCAATAATTCTTCCGTCTGGAGTAGTGCGCATATATAGATAAGGTCGTTCGGTCTCCCATATCATGCATTGCTTGTACCAGCTGCTGAGATCCTGTAGTGGCTTGGTAGCGATAGCATAGGTGCTTTGAAGGTATGCGCCTCTGTCCTTTTTAATTTCTTGTGTTTCATAGCCTGTTGAGAAAATAACATGTTTGGCACGTACAGTGCCAAGAGGTGTGTAACATAGGACACCATTTTCATCATAATCACAATGGGTGAATTCACTATGAGCATAGACTCTTGCTCCTTGACGTGAGGCTGAGTGGAATAGTGAGTGAACCAAACGATACGGATTAACCTCAGCATCCCCGCTTGTGTATAATGCAGCACGTTTGCTGAACGGGAATAGTGCACTAATTTTTTCCTGATCCCACAGCTCCACATCAAATCCATAATGTTTCAGGTTACGATATTCTTCCTCTAGCAACGATACATCTTCCTCGTGACTGGCACAATAGAGACTTGTGCGAGGCACAAACCAAGGATCTATCTCAAGCTTCGATGAAATTTTTTCGAGATGGTGCATGGCATCCCGGCATAATTCGTAGAATCGAACACCACGTTCTTCTCCAAATGTCTGGATACAAGAGGTGAGCGTTTTGTCATTCGTATATTGGAGCAGGCCCGTATTTGCCATACTACTGCCATAACCGATATCTCTTTTGTCAATAACAACGGTGTCAATCCCCTGATCCGTCAAAAGCTTAGCAGACAACGCGCCTCCCATTCCACCACCGATGATTAGACAATCACAGGACAGGTTTTCTTGCAAAACAGGATAATGGGGATGGGAAGCAAAGGTAGTTGGCCAAAATGTTTTTCCGTTAATAAGTTCCATAATTGATCACCTCTGTTGAATATAGTTGAAGTATACTTTTTCGGGTTAGGGTAACAATAAATTCGCAATAACTTTAGATTAAGGAGGTCAGATATACATGCAAAACTCACAAATGCAAGCACTGAGCCCCAAGGAACTGAACTATATTGCGGATTCAATTTCCAATGAGGAAATGTTAATCAAACAATGTGCAGCTACAGCCTCCATCACACATAATCCGCAAATTCAACAGGCGCTGAATCATTATGTTCGCTCACATGAGCAGCATCTGAATACTCTTGTCAATACGTTACAGCAACATCAATCTCTTGCACCAGCGCAATCACAGTAAAGTTCAAAACATGACAAGTTATTTCAAAGTATAGGAGGAAAATACGTGTACACTCAATCTTTGTCATCTGGTGGAAATTTTATGCAGGAGCAGGATCTGCTGAAGTCGATTCTTGCAGATTTAAGACGAACCTCACGCGAATATACAACTGCGACAACGGAAGCTTCCTGCCCCATGACACGTCGAATGTTCACAGATCTGACGAACGATACCCTAAGATTACAAGGGGAACTGTTCAATCTGATGCAGCAAAACAACATGTATTCTGTCTCATCCAAGGCACTTCGTCAGGATGTGGACAAGCAAATTCAGTCCGCCCACCAGACCCAACAAAAGTGTCAGCAATTCATCCAGGAAAAGAATTCGCAGAACAGTTCATATAGCCAAGCTCCTAATGTGCCTCAGCATCAACCGAATAACGGTAACCCTTATTACATGTAACCTTTGCAAAAGAGGTTTGAAGCACCTAACGTTCCAGGACCATACCACCGCTTGCCTGAATTCAGGGCAGGCGGTCTTTTGTCTATGCATCAACGTCAAATTCATGTAATATAAGTATTAATTCATTTTCAGGAACCTGGATGATGCTGGAGGGAAAACCATGAAAGATTTGAACGATCTGCAATTAAAAGTTCTGGATCTGCTGAAGGAAGACGCGAGAAGGACTCCCGCACTGCTGTCGACGCTGCTGGGGGAGTCGGAAGACAAGATTAAGAACGCCGTGGCACAGCTAGAACAAGACCACGTTATCGTAAAATACGCAACCGTCGTGAACTGGAGCAAAATAGATGATGAGAAAGTAACGGCCCTGATTGAGGTGCAGATCACGCCGGAGCGTGGTCGTGGCTTTGAAGGGATTGCCGAACGCATTTATCTCTATCCGCAAGTGAAGTCCGTATATCTCATGTCTGGTGCATACGATCTGCTCGTTGAAGTGGAAGGTGGCAACCTGCGTGAAGTCGCTAATTTTGTGTCAGAGAAACTGTCTCCGATAGACTCTGTACTTTCAACCAAAACGAATTTTATTCTTAAAAAATATAAGCAGGACGGGATTATTTTTGAAGACCATCAGGAAGACAACCGTCTCATGATCTCGCCGTAAAGGAAGATGTGTCATGATAGTGAATGAACAGACAACCGGGAACAACAAGAAAATGACATCTTATCTGGCACCCCTCGTGCAGCAGATACCTCCATCCGGAATTCGTAAATTTTTTGATCTGGTTGGAGACAACAAGGATATTATCACATTGGGTGTGGGTGAACCTGATTTTGTTACACCTTGGCATATGCGTGAAGCTTGTGTATACTCGCTGGAAAGAGGTATGACCAGTTACACATCCAACGCAGGTATGCCGAAGTTGAGAGAAGCCATCAGTGAATATCTGGATACTCAGTTTGATACCAAATACGATCCCAAGGATGAGATTATTGTTACCGTGGGTGGCAGTGAAGCGATTGACTTGGCTTTGCGAGCATTAATCGTACCTGGCGACGAGATTCTCATTCCTGAACCTTCGTACGTGGCTTATTCACCAATCGCTTCAATCGGTGGCGGTATACCGGTTGGTGTTGAAACCTACGCGAAAGATCAGTTCAAGTTAACGGCCGAAGCACTTGAAGCTGGCATCACGCCGAAGTCGAAAGTGGTTATTCTGTGTTATCCGAGTAATCCCACTGGAGCCATCATGACGTATGAAGAGTGGCTGCCTATTGCTGAAGTGATTAAAAAGCATGATCTGATTGTGATCGCGGATGAAATTTACGCTGAATTGACGTATACGCAAAAACATGTTAGCTTTGCAGCTATCCCTGACATGAAGGAGCGGACCATTCTCGTAAGCGGATTTTCGAAGGCTTTTGCAATGACAGGTTGGCGGATCGGTTACATGTGTGGTCATCCTGAGCTTATTGCAGCCATGCTCAAAATCCATCAGTATACGGTAATGTGTGCGCCGGCCATGGGTCAGGTTGCTGCACTTGAGGCGTTGACAAATGGTTTGGGTGAGAAAGATCGGATGGTAGAATCGTATAATCAGCGTAGACGTTTAATTGTGCAGGGCTTCAGGGATATTGGACTTGATTGTCATGAACCTCAGGGAGCATTCTATGCATTCCCAAGCATTCAAAAGACGGGTATGAGTTCCGACCTGTTTGCTGAACGATTGTTAACGGAGAATAAAGTGGCTGCTGTTCCGGGCAATGTTTTTGGCCCTCAGGGTGAAGGCTTCTTGCGTTGTTCTTATGCTACTTCCGTAACCCAATTAAATGAAGCTTTGGAACGAATCGGAAAATTTGTTTACAAACTGCAAAAAGAGGGTTAATACTAAAGTAGAATCTTTTTACAAATGTGACATTTTTATTATTGGAAAAAAAATAACTTTCTTTTACAAAATAATGTGATATAATTTCAATTTGAAATAAGTTTTCATAAATTTGGAAACCATTTTTCCAAGGAGGGGTTAGCTTTGTTTTGTGTTGAATATGATTTACCGACGAATCGTGGGCACTATCTGGCAGAAGGCGATCATGGCGACCGATGGTCGGTGAAACCCGATAACGCATCTTTGCATGACATTTCCTTGGAAGATGAAATTCATATGCTTCGTCGCAAGATGGAACAGATCTTCCTCGAAGAGAAATCATTCACATCCGATATTGTAATTGAAATCAGCAGTTTGCTGGATTTAAAGATTAATGAATATATGAAGGCTAACCCGATTAAAGGAAAATAACGTTTATGCTGGAGTGAAACGTTTCATTAATTGAATTAGAAAGGGAGACCTGAGAAGGTCTTCTTTTTTTGTGTGAAAAGGCAAGGTGATCCCCCGATAAACCAGGTTATTTTTTTGCGTGGAACAATTGTGATATATTGGACATAGGAGACTAAAGGGGGAACTGGAATGAAGAGATTTTGGGGGCTTACTGCAATCATTTCTATCGTTTTTCTGCTTGCTGGTTGTGGAGGTAAAGATGGTTTTTCCATATTCATCATTGATAACCAAGGAAATCCATCTGTAATCTCAGAGCAGTTACAGGCCAATCTGCAACAGAAACTGGGTGAGGAACCCAAGGTGGAAGTGATTACCAGTGCAATGTATGATGTTCAGAAAATTATGGTAGAATATGCGGCTGGAGGACATGATATTTTCATTTTGCCTGAGTCCGACATGAAACAATACGGAAGTAATGGCTCCAATGTTCCGCTGGATGATACTTTTGATCCGAAGAAGTTTGAACGGGGTGTATTTGAGGGTGGAGTATTGGTAGAGAAGGGTGAAGGAGATGGAGGTTCAGATCTCAAGCAAGAATCACATCTTTACGGCATTCCACTCGAAGATATGAAAATGTTTAAAGATGTAGAATATGCTGCGAGCAATTTGTTCGCCACCATTCCAGTGTCATCTTCCAATGTCGAAGAATCCAAAAAAGTGCTGAAGGCGCTGACAGAGTAAAGAAAATTCAGAATGGCTATGGAAGGAGGGAAGCGGATTGCTGATTACGGTCACAGGCGGCATAGGTAGTGGTAAAACCCGGTTTGCCCTCAAGTACGCAGCCGGAATTAGCCGGGAGGGTGTATATTTATCCACTGGTGATCATGATCCCGTTATTCCCGAATTGCCATCCGCTCATTATCGTGCCATTCATGCCGGGAACGGTCAGCATCTGACAGAGGTGATCACCCAGATTAATCGGGAATCCAATCTGTTTTTGGCGGATCAGCGAATTGTAATTGTAGACAGTCTGACCTCCTGGATGGCTGCCGGTTTCAGGGCAACAGAGGATCTGGATCATCAGCGTTCAGAGACACAGCTTTTGCTTGATGCTTTATTGTCTTATCAGGGGAAGTTGCTTGTGATTACCAATGAAATGCATGGCACATTGCATCCTACCGAGGAAGAACGAATATTTACAGCGAGAATGGCTTCGGTTAATCGGATGCTGCAGATACATGCTGAAAAGATGTACTTGCTGGTATCTGGTCTGGCTATCGATCTTAAGAGTCAGGGCATGCGAAATGAAGATGAACGATAGCGAGATGACATAAACGGGTGACATAAAGAAGCCTCCTTAACCACGAATTGGTGGCGAGGAGGCTTTATTTATTAAGTTATCCTTTTTATTTCTGCTTTTTGCTACGTCTGATCCACCAGATGATACATCCGATGACAATGATGGCCAGAATGACGTACACTACAATGGAATAGACGTCCATGAAGTGCAAAATGCTCTCCCATGATGCGCCAAGCGCAGCGCCAACGCAGACCAGAATGACATTCCAGATCAATGTACCAATGGTTGTAAAGAGAAGGAATAAACCAAATTTCATGTTGGACATGCCTGCGGGAATGGAGATAAGACTACGGACGAGGGGAACCATTCGGCAGAACAATACGGTCCACATGCCATATTTGTCAAACCATGCATCGACACGGTGAATATCCTCTTTTTTGATGCGCAGAACATGTCCCCAGCGTTCCACAATTTTCTCAAGGCGTTCGACGTCAATGAGTAGACCAATACCATACAGGAGAACAGCACCAAGGACGGATCCAATGGTTGCGGCGATAATAACTCCTGGAAGAGTGAGACTGGTATAGGTGGTCATGAATCCGCCAAACGGCAGAATGATTTCGGATGGAATCGGGGGAAATACGTTCTCAAGAGCAATAATGAGTGCAATGCCTATGTAGCCGTATTGTTCCATGAAATCGGTTATCCAGTTTTGCATATTCGTCTCCTTTACTTTTGGTTTCCTTCGATTTGTCGTATACTCGGCAGAGCACACCAATTCTTATATACGTGTAAAGCGATAGACGGGTTTCTGAAAAAATGGCATTCCCGTATTCATTATTATATTACCAATTGGAGGGATAACGATGGGCATATATACACGAACAGGTGACGAAGGACAGACTTCGGTCATCGGTGGACGCGTCATCAAGGATGATGATCGGGTTGAGGCTTATGGCACGATTGATGAATTGAACTGTTTTGTAGGCCAGGCGATCAGCCTTATTGACTCTGCTCAAGGGAAATTTGAAGATCTGCGTGAGCATCTTCTGGAAGTTCAGCAGGAACTGTTTGATTGTGGGTCGGATCTGGCCTTTGTGAAGATTAGTGAGACCAAATATAAGGTGAGAGATGAAATGGTCACACGTCTGGAACAATGGATCGACCAGTATGATGCAGAGAATCCAAAAGTGGAACGATTCATTATTCCTGGTGGCAGTCAGCTGTCTTCTGCTCTTCATGTGTGCCGTACTGTATGTCGTCGCGCAGAGCGTCGCACGGTAACACTTGGACAACATACAGATATTAATCCGTCTGTACGACGGTATCTAAATCGACTGTCTGATTACTTCTTCGTGGTTGCACGGACGGCCAACGCGAGACAACAGGTGGCGGATATTGAATATGTGCGGAGCAAAAAAGTCTTCCGCCGCAAAGAATGAGCCAATATTATTCGCCGATTGTCTACACGGTGACCGAACAAGAAGATGGCTGGCTGCTGAAGACCGTGCTTCAGCGCCGGTTGCTGGTGTCGCGTAAGCTTTTGTCTAAAATTAAGCTGACTGAACAAGGTGTCATGCTAAATGGAGAGCGCGTTTATATTAGCGTCAAGGTGGCTGCGGGTGATGTCGTTGAAGTTCGGATGGAGCAAGAGGAATCGGATGATATTTTGCCTGAACCTATTCCATTTACCGTTCTGTATGAAGATGAGCACTTGCTTATTGTTAACAAGGACGCGGGCATCATCGTTCATCCGACACATGGACATTACACGGGTACTTTGGCAAATGGCGTTGTTCATTATTGGAAATCCAAGGGCGAGCGCTTCCGGTTCAGACCGATTCATCGACTTGATCAGGAAACTTCAGGTGTGCTCGCAATAGCCAAGAACCCTTATGTGCATCAGCATGTGTCTGAACAGATGATTGCGGGAACGGTGGATAAGAAATATATTGCGCTTGTACACGGAAGCCCTGTTCCGGAACAGGGCGCAGTGGATGGCCCGATTGATCGTGATCCTGAAGAGCCGCACCGCCGAATCGTAACACCTGATGGTTACGCTGCAAGAACGTTGTACACGACCTTAACACGTTGGACAGAAGGCAGCGCCAGTGCAGTAAGTCTTAAGCTGGAAAGTGGCAGAACCCATCAGATCAGGGTACATATGACGTCCATCGGCTGTCCATTAATCGGTGATCGAATGTACAAGACACTACCTATGCATGAGATCGATGAGCAGACCATGGCTGTTCGAGAAGAACGGGATACCTGGATCGAACGCCAGGCATTACATGCCTGTGAGCTGACGTTTGAACACCCAATTCTACAGAAACGCATAACGTTTCAGGCGCCTTTTCCACCAGATATGGCCGCGCTGGAGCAGCGTTTGAATGATGAGGCAGCTCCCAGAGAAGAACTGTAGGAAGCTGCGACGGGACTCTTAGATTTCCTTAGATACGCCCTCTGTGTAGTAGGTGTCGTAGCTTTCTGTACGGCAAGCCTTGGTTGAGGTCAACGCTGGTGGGCTATTCCATGTGAGGGGGCTTAATGCACCTGAACAACATGCCGTAGGCTAATCATTATGGTTGTAGACTCTTTAGTCCTTAAAGTTTTAAGGTCTTGATCCCAAAAAAATGTAGCGAATGTGTGTTTTTGATCTCATTCGCAAAAGTCAGTAAAGTTGCATGGCGATGGTATCGATTTGGAGCGACTTTTGGATTTGCGAAGCAAACCAAGGGAAGCGAGAAGTCGAAACCGGAGCCACACCGGAGCCACACACTAGGAGGTAAATCAATGAGTAACTTAAAAGTATATCAATATGCCAAATGCGGCACATGCCGCAAAGCTGTAAAATGGCTTGAAGCTCAAGGACATGAGCTGGAGTTAATCCCTATTTTTGACTCACCGCCTTCAGAATCTGAACTAACAGAACTCATCCAAAAGAGCGGACTGGAAGTGAAAAAGTTCTTTAATACGAGCGGGGAAGTGTATAAGGAACAACAACTGAAGGATAAAATTCCGGGCATGTCTGCTGATGAACAGATTCGTTTGTTGGCTTCCAATGGTCGTCTGATCAAACGTCCAATCGTTACGGATGGAGAAAAGGTGACGGTTGGATTCAAGGAAGAAACGTACGAGCAGGAATGGAATAACGCGTAAACGTGCTGAATATCAGCCTTGAATTGTTCAAAATTCAGGGCTTTTTTGGCTGATCGATGGTTGGCGGAACTATGCTATAATGATAGAATTAGTTCGATATTTTATTTGCTATAGAAATTGAACTAAACATTTACACGAAAATGGAGAGGACAGAAATAACCTGAAGAAGCGGAGCGTTCGCCTTTATCCCCGGATTTTCCCTTTTGGAAAAGGGAATCAAAAAAATCTGGGGATAACAGCGATCAGAAGGTTGTTCTGTCATCGGAATGGTAAGTGTAAATATACTTTAGTTTAATTTCTATAGAATCAGGACAGGAGAGAACAAATTCAAGTGAATCAACGTAATGAACCTACTTTGTTGCTGGTAGACGGTATGGCGGTGTTGTTCCGTGCTTTTTATGCGACATCTGCAAGCGGATATATCAGACGTACAAAGGCAGGGTTGCCTACCAACGCAGTCTACGGATTTATCCGTTATTTCTGGGATGCGGTTCAGACTTTTGGGCCAAGTCATGTCGTATGTTGTTGGGATATGGGCGGTAAGACGTTCCGCGGTGAAGAATATGCAGCCTACAAAGGCAACCGGGCCGAAGCTCCGGATGACCTGATTCCCCAGTTTGCCCTGATTCGTGAAGTGATGGATAGCCTGGGTATTCCGAATATAGGTGCACAAGGATTCGAAGCCGATGATTGCATCGGGACGCTTGCGAAGTATTATACCGAAGAGACCGATATGAATGTTATGGTACTGACGGGTGACCACGACATGTTGCAACTGATCAATGACCGCACAAGTATCATTATTATGAAAAAAGGCCATGGCAACTACATGGTGTACAACCCTGAAACGCTCATGGCAGAGAAACAACTGACACCACGTCAAGTGATTGACATGAAGGGTCTGATGGGAGATGCCAGCGACAATTATCCGGGAGTACGGGGAATTGGTGAGAAAACAGCGTTGAAGCTTGTACAGGAATACGGCTCCATTGAAGGGATTTTGAGCAACATGGATAAACTGACCCCTTCGGTGCGTAACAAGATTGAGAATGATCTGGACATGCTTCATCTGTCCCGCAAACTGGCAGAGATTCATTGTGCTGTTCCGGTTGCCTGTGCGCTGGATATCTGTGAATTGCGTCTTGATCCGGATATGGTGATGGACAAGTTTGAACAACTTGAGATGAAGAGCCTTGGCTCTTGGATGGGAGTGGCAATAGGGTGAGCAACAAGCAGAACGTACGAACAGGCAAAAAGTGGTGGACAGGGGCTATGGCCCTCGTCCTGGCCTTGCCCGTAATTCTTTCGGGAGCAGTAAGTGCGCCACAGACAGTGGATGCCAAAGCAGCAATTAGCACAAAAGTACAGAAAGTAAAAGCAGCAGGACGTAATTTTACCGTGCAGACAGTTTCAATCCCGAAGGGAACACCGGTTACCGTGGGACTCGCGAAGAAGCAAGTTGGCCAGACGGCAACATTGCCATCGATTGTGAAAGCCTATGGTGCACAAGCAGCCATTAACGGAGCATTTTTTGAAGCATACAACGGAGCGCCAGATCCATACGGCATGTTAATAGCAAATGGTAAGGTCATACATATTGGAAGATACGGAACATCCATCGGATTTAAGGAAGACGGCTCGGCGATCATGGATTCACTTCAGGTGAGTTTGACAGGTAAAGTAACGGATACAAAAGGTAAATCACGGAGTTGGTATGCAACCTTTATTAATCGAACACCTTCAGCGAATGCAAGCATTACGATGCTGTATACCCCTGAACGAGGTTCCACGGTTGGGTTCAAAGGCGGTACTGCAGTAGTCATGGAGAAAGGTATCGTGACCAAAAAAGTGCCCAATACCAATGTAGCGATTCCTAAGAATGGCTCGGTATTGGTCTTCACAGGCAACCAGAAGTCTTCTTCGGATCGTTTCACCGTTGGTTCAACCGTAGAAATGAATTATAAGTATACGAACGCAGCAGGCAAAGAGATCCCTTGGCAAGATGTAGTGACTGCCGTGGGAGCAGGACCCCGTCTGGTGAAAGACGGCAAGGTAGCTGTAAATCCGACGAGCGAAGGTTTCAAGGATGCCAAGATTCTTAATGCTTCCGGAGCCAGAAGTGGTATCGCCATCATGGCGGATGGTTCCGTAATGCTGGCTACTGTTTCCGGAGCAACAATTAAGGAGTGGGCAGCGGTGATGCAGAAGCTTGGTGCCAAACAGGCCATGAATCTGGATGGCGGTGCTTCCTCGGGTATGTATGCCGGGGGCAAAATGCTGACTTCTCCAGGCCGGCTCTTGAGTAATACACTCGTATTTGGCGGCTCTGTGCGTTAAAAGAAAGTGATTATGGGAGGTATGATGCCAAATGACACTCACATCTGATCGAAAGCCAGAGGAGGGCAATACAGCTGTTCTGGCCATTAATGTAGGACTGCCGCAGCCGCTCCCTGGGCAGAAGCGTGAAGTGCTGAGCGGCATTGTGAAACATCCTATATCCGACGCGGTTTTCCTGTCATTCACTGGAATGACAGGGGACGCGCAGGCGGATCTGGTGCATCATGGCGGCCCTGACAAAGCCGTTTGTGTATACGATTACAGTCGTTATCCGGCGCTGGAACAACTGATGGATCGCAAGCTGAACTGGGGAGCTTGTGGAGAAAATCTGACGGTTGAAGGCTGTGCCGAAGAAGACGTCAGGATTGGTGATGTGTACGAGTTGGGCGAAGCCACAGTGCAGGTCAGTCAGCCCAGACAACCTTGCTTCAAGCTGGGTGCGAGGTATGATTATAAGGAGCTGCCTGTTTATTTTCAGGAGAGCGGATATACCGGCTTTTACTTTCGTGTACTGCAAGAAGGTGAGGTAGGGCCTTCATCGATATTTCGACGGATCAGCACCGATCCTGCATCAATGACGGTTCTTGAAGCCAATCGAATTATGCATCAGGGGAAAGAAAATGTCGATGGTATCCAGGCGTTGCTGGCCATTCCTGCACTGTCAGACAGCTGGAGGCAAACGTTAATGAAACGATTGTCCAAGCTGGAGAACAAGTAGCAGGGTAATTATAGTGTCATCAAGTAAAATAATCCGAATTCCTTTTTTAAACTAACTTGGGAGTGTGACTAACATGACGATCTTAGGCGCAATTGAAGCAGGCGGAACCAAATTTGTATGTGGTATTGGCACAGAAAACGGAGAAGTTTTGGAACGTGTAAGTTTTCCAACAACAACACCGGAAGAGACCATGGCTCAAGTGATTTCATTTTTTGAAGGCAAAGGCATTGAAGCTTTGGGTGTAGGTTCATTTGGTCCGATTGATCCGATTGAAGGAAGCCCAACATATGGCTATATCACAACAACACCAAAACCACATTGGGGACAGTATAACGTGATTGGCAAGCTCAAGGAGCATTTTGATGTACCGATGACATTTGATACGGATGTGAATGGTGCGGCACTTGGAGAAGCAACCTGGGGTGCTGCACAAGGTCTTGAGAGCTGTCTGTATATCACTGTGGGTACAGGTATTGGTGCAGGTGCTGTGGTTGGCGGTAAAATGGTCCATGGATTGTCACATCCAGAGATGGGACATATCATTGTACGCAGACATCCGGAGGATACATACGAAGGTTTCTGTCCGTATCATGGTGACTGCCTTGAAGGTCTTGCAGCAGGCCCGGCCATTAACAAACGTTGGGAGCAACCGGCTTATGAACTGCCGGCAGATCATAAAGCTTGGGAGATCGAAGCGCATTACCTGGCACATGCACTGATGAACTATGTTCTGATTCTCTCTCCGCAGAAAATCGTCATGGGTGGCGGAGTAATGAAGCAGGAGCATCTCTTCCCGATGGTGCGTAGCAAACTGCAGGAGTTGTTGGCTGGATACGTTCAGCATCCGGCACTTCAATCCGAGATTGACCAGTATGTTGTCTCACCAGGACTTGGCGACAATGCAGGGCTGTGTGGTTCGCTGGCGCTTGCCAAATTGGCATTGAATAAGTAGAGCAATAAGGGATTGACGAATTTTACCATTGTGGTATGATATGGGCAACAGCATAGTACGGTTAATGAGGAAGCACCTCTCTTGCATGGATTTTGCAGGAGGGGTGTTTTTTTTGTGCTGCCTGTAGGTAGTATCTCTAACTCGTATAAGCTGAATATTCAAAGGGAGGGAACGAAAATGGAAGTCATTTTCATGAACAGATTGTCCAGAATGTCAGATCAGAATGCAGAGTATGCACAGTTATGGATTGGGGAAGAGGAAGATAGTTGGCAGCTGGGATGGAGTCGCTACGAGGAAGGAGAGCGTGAGGACAGCATCTGGTATGAAGGGACTTCTTGGGAGGAGCTGCTTCATATTTACCGTCATCAGCTTGCCATACAGATGAGTGAGGGGTACCGACCGCAGTTGCAGGGGTTATTTCATGAGAATGATGATCTGAAGTCACGCAGTTATGGTGGACAGCGGCTCCATTGTTACAGTGAGTTATACGGCAATGAACAATTATATACGGATCTGTGCACATGGCGCAGGAAGAGAGCTGTGTCTGACCGGAAGGCACCGTATTTTATTGCAACGAATCGTCTGCTGCGTTTGATCAGTGCCTTTGTTCCGCAATCGCTGGATGAACTGATGCAACTGCCGGGCGTAGGAGAGAGCAAAGCAACTGAGTATGGTACGGAATGGATGGAGATTACAAACGGGTTGGAGCGTTCAACGACATTCCCGCTGGACTGGGTATACACGGCGCTGAAGGAAAAAGAGTATGAGAGTTGGTTATACAGGCAGAGAGAGCAAAAGTACAAGCAGGAACTTGATAAGTTCACCACGCGTAAGCAGGTGCTTGAAGGCATGAAGGAAGGGTATACGTTAGAGGAGATTGTTAATCGATCCGGATTATCCCGACGCGAGTTGGTTGAGCTGTTAGAGGCACTGGATCACGAAGGTTATGACACCGATTGTCTTCTTGATGTGGAGCTGGCAGTGATGCCAGAGAACGAACAAGAGGCCGTATGGAGTGCGTATGAGGAGCTGGGAGATACGTTCCTGAAGCCAGTATTACATAAGGTGTATGGAGGAGAGAAACCCGATGGAGGAAGTCTGGAGCAGGTCTATGAAAGACTGCGCATGATTCGAATCCGTTTTCGTCGGCACGCAGAGACAGAGAAGAATGTTGGTTAATGATCAGAAATGAAAAAAGACGAGGCGTTTCTCCCGGAGGAGCGCTTCGTCTTTGTTATTTCATACGAGTTCATACCCAGTCTTTCTTGCGGAAAATGAAGAACATGCTCAGGCCCAGTGTAACCATCAGACCAATCACAACAAAATAGCTGTATTTCCAGTTAAGCTCTGGCATATTCGTAAAGTTCATGCCGTATATACCGGTAATGACCGTCAGCGGCATGAAGACCGTGGTAATGGCGGTAAATACACGCATGATCTCATTCGCCCGGTTCGCAATACTGGATTGGTAGGCTTCTCGCAAGTTGCCCATCAGGTCGCGATAAGTCTCAAAGGTTTCAGATATTTTTACAGCATTCTCATAGATGTCACTGAAATACTTTTGCAGTTGATCATCAATGAGACGCAGATCTTTTTTGTTCAGGGTGTTAATGACCTCTTTCTGAGGTCCGAGCACTTTCTTGAGCCACAGAATCTCACTGCGTAGCCCGATAATTTCATTCAGATGTGACTTTTTGGTGTGCATCAGAATGTCTTCCTCAAGCTTCTCAATCCGTGCTTCAATTCGGTCACCTACGGTGAAATAATTATCAACAATCAAGTCAACCAGCAAATACAGCAGGCGATCCGGTGTACTGATTTCCTGTTCCCACAGGATTGGTTTCAGTGTGCGCAATTCGCTGACCTTTTGCTTCGTAACACTAATAATGAAATGTCTGCCGAGGAATAAGTTCACCGCACGTAGAAATATCTCTTCATCATCGAAACGGATACTATTAATCACAATAAAATAATGGTTCTCATAAATTTCAATCTTCGGACGTTGTTCTTCGTCACTGAGACAGTCTTCCACAGCCAGATCATGCATCAAGAACAGCGGCTGAAGTACCGCCAAATCGTCTACGTCTGCATCAATCCAGTAAAATCCTTCCGCTGGTGGAGTCAGCGCCTGCTGAATGTCGTCCACCGGAATAAATACACCGTTGTTTACCAACCGGATTTTCATCGTTAATCTACTCCTTCTGCACCCGCCAACTTGGCGGATATTATCATTATGGGCGCAAAAAGAACAAATCAGCCGGTCGGCAGCGGAGCCTGGAGATCAGGGCTGCGTTCATTATATAATCAAACGGAAGTCACGTCCCGCTGCCGGCATGCTGATGTCAATTCTCTATGCAGTTTGTCGGAATTCGGCTGCCAGTCAGGCCTCGGGTCGCCATCCATTTAATATGTCACCTCTCACATAAGGGTTTATAACACCTTGTTTAGTATACCGCTGGTACAAGGTGCTTTCAAGCGCAAAAATGTGTCTATTTCGCGCCCTGAGGCAGTGTATGACAACGGATGATGAACGGTTCCGATCTGGGAAGCAGACATCGAACTGCATCTTGACGTGAGGGCATTAATGTAATAAAGTAGACGGTGAACCATATTTAATTACAATCTAATACAGCGAAATCTTATCAAGAGTAGGTGGAGGGACTGGCCCGATGAAACCCGGCAACCGGCGGTATACCGCACGGTGCTAATTCTTGCAGCGACTAAGTGTCAAGTGGCACTGTTGTAACTGAGAGATGAGAGAGGCGCATATCTTTTTTACATATGACCTTTCTCGAAATCCGAGGAAGGTCTTTGTTATATGCCCCGACTTCTCAGCAGTGATTTTCGCTAAGGAACTTGAGGTTGTTTGTAACGTTGGATGAAAGAGTAATTCAATGTTTTTACAAGCTCAAGGCAGTCTATACCTGTATTGATGTGAAGACATCAAGCCAGGGGTGGCTGCATCTATCTATGCAAAAGGAGGAGTTAGACTTACTATGCCAATCAAAATACCCGATACTCTACCAGCAAAAGAAGTACTTGAAGGAGAGAATATCTTCGTCATGGATGAAACTTCTGCATATCAGCAGGATATTCGTCCACTCCGTATCGCTATATTAAACCTGATGCCCACAAAGGAAACGACCGAAACACAATTGCTTCGTCTGGTGGGAAACACGCCTATTCAGGTAGATGTTGTTCTCGTACATCCCAAATCCCATACGTCGAAGAATACGTCTCAGGAGTATTTGGATCTGTTCTATAAAACCTTTGATGAGATTGAGAACCGCCGTTTCGATGGAATGATTATTACGGGTGCTCCGGTGGAACAGATGGATTTCGAAGACGTGAACTATTGGAATGAAATCCAAGAGATCTTTGAATGGACCAAAACCAATGTGACTTCAACCCTCCACATATGTTGGGCTTCCCAGGCAGGTTTATACCATCATTTTGACGTACCCAAGGTTGCACTGGATGAAAAGTGTTTTGGCGTTTTCCCGCATACCATCAATAAACCACATGTTCCGTTGTTGCGTGGATTCGATGAAGTATTCAACGTTCCACATTCCCGTCATACGGAAGTGAGACGCGAAGATATTGAAAAGAATGAGAATTTAGAGATTTTGGCTGAATCCGAGGAAGCGGGGATCTTCCTGGTTGCTACCAAAGACGGCAAACAGATTTTTGCCACAGGACATGCCGAGTATGACCCGTTCTCATTAAAGTGGGAGTATGACCGGGATGCAGCCAAAGGGTTGGATATCGCATTGCCTAGACATTATTATCCGAATGATGATCCTTCCCGTGTGCCACCGGCTACTTGGCGCGCTCATGCCAACTTATTATTCTCTAACTGGCTCAATTACTATGTGTATCAAGAAACACCTTACGATATTGGCCCGCAAATCTAATCGAGATTACAGGAGGATGCAGCAATGGAAGACAACAACAAGTTGAAAATCGAAAGCCGCTTAGCACAAATTGGGTCCATCAATGAACCGGTAACAGGCGCCATTAACTTTCCGATCTATCAATCCACTGCGTTTCGCCACCCGAAGCTTGGACAAAGCACGGGGTTTGATTATATTCGTACGACTAATCCAACCCGTAAAGTATTGGAAGAAGCGGCCGCAGCGCTGGAGTCTGGTGATGCAGGGTTTGCCTGTAGCTCGGGAATGGCCGCGCTGCAAACGATTTTTGCCATGTTTGGTCAAGGGGATCATCTGATTGTATCGCTGGATCTGTATGGTGGAACCTATCGTCTGCTGGAACGTATTCTGTCCCGTTTCGGCGTAACGGCAAGTTATGTGGACACGAATGACCTTGCAGCACTGGAGAAGGTTCGTCAGCCGAATACAAAAGCTGTATTTATTGAGACACCAACCAATCCACTGATGATGATCACCGATGTGGAAGCCGTTGCTTCCTGGGCGAAAAGTTACAACCTGTTGACTATTGTTGACAACACGTTGCTGACTCCATTTTTCCAACGTCCGATTGAACTGGGTGCCGATATCATCATTCATAGCGCTACCAAATATCTGGGCGGACACAATGATGTGTTGGCCGGACTAATTATTACCAAAGGTGAAGCGTTATCTGCAGAGATGGCGTTCCTGCATAATTCCATTGGAGCGGTATTGTCTCCAAGTGACTCCTACCAGTTGATGAAAGGTATGAAAACGCTGGCTCTTCGCATGGAGCGTCATGAGCACAATGCACTTACTATTGCTAAATACTTGCTTGAGCACCCAGCGGTGGTTGAAGTATATCATCCAGGTCTATCCGATCATCCGGGGTATGAGATACAGAACAAACAATCCACGGGTAACACAGGTATCTTCTCTTTCAAAGTGAAGGATGCACGTTATGTTGAACCATTGCTGCGTCATATCAAACTCATTGCTTTTGCCGAAAGTCTCGGCGGAGTCGAATCACTCATGACCTACCCAGCGGTACAAACGCATGCGGATATTCCGCTTGAGATTCGTGACGCCGTGGGTGTGGATGACCGTTTGCTCCGGTTCTCCGTAGGCATTGAACATGCGGATGATCTGATTGCAGATCTCGGCAATGCGCTGACAGCTGCACAACAGGAAGTGGAAGGAGGCGTGCACTCATGAGTGAGTCCAATAACAAGCCTAATTCCGAGTTGAAATTTGATACCAAATTGCTCCATTTTGGAGATGAAATTGACAAAACGACTGGAGCATCCAGTGTACCGATCTACCAAGCATCAACCTTCCATCATTTTGATATCTTCAATCCGCCTCAGCATGATTACAGTCGTTCGGGTAATCCGACACGTCAGGCTTTGGAAGATTACATCACATTGCTGGAGGGCGGTGCACGAGGCTTTGCCTATTCTTCGGGGATGGCTGCGATTTCAAGCGTGTTCATGATGTTCTCCGCAGGGGATCACATGATTGTAACGGAAGACGTATATGGAGGTACGTATCGTTTGCTTACTTCCATATTAAGCCGTATGCAGATCGAGACAACCTTTGTAGACATGACCAACATTGATGAAGTAAAAGCGGCACTCAAGCCAAACACCAAGGCAGTTTATATGGAAACACCGTCCAACCCTACACTGCGAATTACGGATATCGCTGCCGTAACTGACTGGTCGAAGGAACATGACCTGATCACGATTCTGGATAACACCTTTATGACTCCGTACTATCAGCGTCCAATTGAGCTTGGTGTGGACATCGTCGTACATAGTGCTACGAAGTTTCTCGGAGGTCATAGTGATGTACTGGCAGGGTTAGCCGTTGCTCGTACGGAATCACTTGGCGTACAACTGAAACAGTTACAAAATGGACTTGGAACTGTACTCGGGGCACAAGAATCCTGGCTTCTGATGCGCGGGATGAAAACCTTGGGGGCTCGCATGGCTCATAGTGAACGGAGCACAGCTAAACTTGCGGCATGGCTTAATGAGCGTAGTGATATTACCGCTGTCTTTTATCCTGGACTGGAGGATCATCCGGGCCGTGAGGCACATGAGCGCCAGTCCACAGGATATGGAGCTGTCGTTTCATTTGACGTCGGTTCAGGCGATCGCGCAAAAGCAGTTCTTAACCGGGTGAAGCTACCTATTGTTGCTGTAAGCTTGGGAGCTGTGGAGAGTATTCTATCCTACCCAGCCATGATGTCTCATGCGGCAATGCCAGCTGAGGTTCGCCGTGACCGTGGCATTACAGATGGGTTGCTGCGCTTCTCTGTAGGTCTGGAAGATATCGAAGATCTCATTGTAGATTTGGAGCAAGCACTTCAGGAATCCTAATAAAAGTGGATGACCGAATACGCCGATGCGTATCACTTAATCTCGAATAAATTCCATTCCATATGTAAAAATTTTTACTTATTTTTAAAGCACCTGTACATAAGGTGCTTTTTTTCACATGTAACCTGTGTTACGATATGTGGAGTACAGAAATACGATGTTGCCACCAGAACTTGCTTCTCTTGAACAAGTTGGGACGGATCGTTATATAATTTCTCTTCATGAGGGAGGCTTTTTTACGATGAGTACGGTAGACCGTATCTTAGATAAAGCCCTTCGGGGCGAACGTTTGGACTTGGAAGACACGATTGAGCTATTTGAATCGAATGAAGTGGACAAAATCGGGGCAGCTGCTAATGTTATTATGAAACGCATGCACCCTGAACCATACAGAACATTTGTAATTGGGCGTAACGTCAACTACACAAACGTGTGTGATGTGTACTGCCGTTTTTGTGCTTTCTACCGGAGACCTGGTTCGGATGAAGGTTATGTGCTTCCGGACGAAGTTATTTTCCAGAAGATTCAGGAAACGGAAGATGTGAATGGTACCGAGATTTTGATGCAAGGTGGAACGAATCCAAACTTGCCTTTCAGCTATTATACAGACCTGTTGAAAGCCATCAAAGAGCGTTTCCCAAATATCACGATGCACTCTTTCTCCCCAGCGGAGATTATGAAAATGGTTGAAGTATCCGATGGCCTTACATTGGAAGAGGTTGTACGTGCCATTCACGAAGCTGGTCTGGATTCCTTGCCTGGCGGCGGTGCTGAAATTCTGGATGACCGCACACGTCGGAAGATCAGCCGCTTGAAAGGCTCATGGCGGGATTGGATGGACGTTATGCAAACTGCACACCGCATCGGCATGAACACCACGGCAACGATGGTTATCGGCCTTGGTGAATCGATGGAAGAGCGTGCATTGCACTTGCTCCGCGTACGTGAAGCTCAGGACGAATGTATTGCCAACAAGTATGATTCCGAAGGTTTCCTGGCGTTCATTCCTTGGACTTTCCAGCCAGACAATACAAACCTTAAGCTGGAGCGCCAGACTCCGGAAGAATACTTGAAGACTGTAGCCATCAGCCGACTGGTGCTGGATAATATCAAGAACATCCAATCCTCATGGGTAACCATGGGTCCGGAGATTGGTAAGAAGTCGCTTGAATTTGGCTGTAATGACTTCGGTAGTACGATGATCGAAGAGAACGTTGTATCTGCTGCTGGTGCAACATATAAAGTTAACATTGAATCCATTCTGCGTTTGATTCGGGAGTCCGGTTATATTCCGGCACAACGTAACACCCGATACGAGATTGTGCGCATGTTCGACGAAGAGAATTCCGTGCATGAAGATTTCGTAATGCAGAACTAATCCTGATTATTTGAATACTACTCCCATAAATGCTGATCGTTAGATAAGTATCTATGAAAATTTATGAAACCAAGCCCGCTGACTACTCCGTTTGGAGAGACGGCGGGCTTTTTGATTTGTTTCTGCGGATTGAGGTCATCAAACAGTACAAGTTACGCAATTGGCGATATTTTATATTGAAATTGAACTGTTACAATGAAAGGGAACTTGTGTAGTCAGACACGCTGGAAGGGGTAAACCGATGAAGAGAAGAATACTTGGCAAGACGGAACTGGACGTACCTGTATTGAGCTTTGGAGCATCCTCACTCGGTTCTGTATTTCGTGACATTGACCGGGACGAAGGGATTCGCACTGTACATGCGGCAGTAGATGCGGGGATGAATTACATAGACGTTTCACCTTACTACGGCCTGACAAAGGCGGAGACAGTGTTGGGTGAAGCCATCCGCAGCTTGCCGCGCAGTTCATATATGTTATCAACCAAAGCCGGACGGTACGGGGAAAATGAGTTTGATTTTTCACGTCAGCGGATTCTGGATAGCGTGCAAGAGAGCCTGGATCGACTGCATACAGACTATATCGACATTCTGTTCCTGCATGATATTGAATTTGTGCCAGCAGAGATCATCGTAGAAGAAGCCTTTCCAACGTTGCTGCGACTGAAAGAGCAGGGAGTTATACGACATGCGGGCATTTGTGGATTGCCCTTACCGTTGTTCGAGAAGGTTCTGCCGCAGATCGATGCGGATGCGATCATCTCGTATTGTCATTATTCATTGAATGATACCTCATTATTATCGTTATTGCCCTTGTTGGAAAAAAAAGAAATTGGCCTCGTCAATGCTTCGCCTCTTTCTATGGGCTTGTTGAGTACCCGAGGTGCTCCTGCCTGGCATCCGGCAGATGATCGGGTGAAAGAGCTCTGCCTGAAGGCAGCCCGCTTCTGTGCAGAACAAGGTAGTGACATTGCCAAGCTGGCCGTGCAATTCTCCACGTCGAATGAACGAATTCCAACAACACTGGTGAGCAGTGCCAGCCAGCGCAATATCCTCAATAATGCAGTCTGGATAGAGGAACCGTTGGATCAGAGCCTGCTGGATGAAGTGCTGCGCATTCTGGCTCCATTGCATAACGAGACGTGGTCAAGCGGACGACCCGAATATAATATTAAGCCAAGCAACACGACAGCGAAAGCATCCAAGGGGGAACAACGATGAGAGCCATTGTATGTGAAGAAATAGATCAATTGAAGCTCCAGGACCTGCCTCAACCGGAACGAGCAGAAGGAGAGGCGTTGGTTGCCATTCGGCGGATTGGGATCTGTGGAACGGATCTGCATGCATACAAAGGCAACCAACCATTCTTTACCTATCCTCGTGTTCTGGGTCATGAACTGGCGGCTGTTATTGAAGAGATCGGTCCGAACGATGTAGGGCTACAGCCAGGGGATCAGGTAAGTATTATTCCCTATCTTCATTGTGGTCACTGTATTGCATGTCGCAGTGGAAAAACCAATTGTTGTGCGTCCATGCAAGTCATGGGTGTGCACGTAGACGGAGGCATGAGAGAAAAAATCAGCGTGCCTGTCTCACATTTACTCTCAGCAGAAGGTTTGACGCTGGATGAGACGGCAATGGTAGAACCATTAAGCATTGGAGCCCATGCCGTCAGAAGAGCAGGAATTAAACCTGGTGAGCATGTGGTTGTGATTGGAGCTGGCCCTATTGGATTGGGCGTGATGGCATTTGCCAAACAGGCGGGGGCGCGTGTTATCGCTGTTGATCGTAATCTGGACAGACTTGAGCTTAGCCGGACTTGGGCTGGAGCCGATGACCTGGTCCAGGCTAATGAACATACTGTACAACAAGTGGCTGAAATCACGGGGGGCGACTATGCTACGGCTGTCTTCGATGCAACAGGTAACGTGAATTCCATGAATGAGGCCATTCAATATGTTGCGCATAGTGGTCAACTCATTTTTGTAGGACTGGTGAAAGCGGATATTACCTTTCATGATCCTGAGTTTCACAAGCGGGAAATGAGTATCCTGGGCAGTCGGAACGCAACCCGTGAAGATTTTGAACAGGTCCTGTCCACCTTGCGTCAAAAGAAATTAAGTATGGATGGGTATATCACACACCGAGTGGAATTTGATGAGTTACCTACTGCAATAGACCAATGGTTATTGCCAGATTCACATGTAGTCAAAGCTATCGTTGAACTATAATATCAATTAATTATAAAAACAGAAAAAAACGCTCTCTGACCTTGTTGAACAAAACTGTTCATCCATAGGGTAAGAGAGCGTTTTTTTATTTTTCCGGATTCGTCATAATGCCCGCATGTGGATCAATGTGACGAACAATGGACTTCAACCAGATCATCTCCAGCACATGTACCTCATAATAAAGTGCACCCGGGATCTGCCTGATCCATCCTTCAGCCATCGCGAGTTGTGTTGAGTCAGAAGTGGCTTCCAGCGTTCCAGGTTCACGGCGCAGCCGTTTGCGTACAGCTTTTTCAACTTGAGAGCTTTGTGTGGTCAAAATGCATACTTTGCGTTTGGAAGAGAAACCCCTGAACGCAATGTACACCATTTCATAAGCAATAAGGTAGGCGATTACGGAATACATCGCTTGGTCCCAGCCAAAGACAACACCAGCGGCTGTCAGTATCAACAAGTTAAGCAGCATGATTATTTTTTCGATAAGCATCCGTTTTCCGCTAAATACACGTTCAGGTGGGCGGGAAGACGGATCACCGATTTCCAGCGTATCCAGTGTCCCACCATACCGCACGACGAGCCCAATTCCGAGTCCGAGGCATAATCCGCCAAACATGGCGGCAGCCAGCGGATGCTCTACAAGTGGCGGCATGGGATGAAGCACAATGGCACCGATCGAAAAGACAACCAGACCCAGAACAGTAACCAGTACAAATTTCTTCTGCACAATCTTGTAGGACAGAAATATAAACGGAACATTGAATAAAAATAGGAATAATCCAATTCTCATTTCGGTCCAGTGGGCGAACAGGGAGGAAATGCCTGTAATGCCTCCAATAATGATCTTATTGGGGTGTAAGAACAATTCAAGTCCCACGGAGGCCAGAATTCCACCAACAATCACAAGCAACAGGTTTAACCAGCGGCGGGTTGACGAGATTCTGGTCTTGGCGGTGTTTGGCACCGGATTAGCCGATATCAGAGGTGCTTTCATAGGTCATCCTCCTTAGTGCGGCTTTCGAGCCATTCTCCCTGGGTTAGTCACAGAAAGATCGGCGTAAGAGCCGCGAAGTACGTTAGTATGTCTGTTCTGTACAGACATAGGGATTATCCTTCTTTCTGCAGAACCTTTGGTTCTTCTTTCTTTTTCCGAGGATCTTTGAACTTGAATATTTTATCCAATAAACGGAATACATGTTTGGACTCTTTGGTTAATAAAGGACCCAGAATGGCCAGAATTAGGACATACAGTGCGGCAAACGGTTGAATCATTGGCAGCAGTCCTCCTGCTTTACCCATGTTGGCCAAGATGATGGAGAATTCACCCCGTGACACAATGGTTAATCCAATATTGGCCGATGCTTTGGGCGATAGTCCTGCACTGCGTCCGGCCATCATACCTGCCAGGAAGTTACCGAACAATGTAATAACAACTGCAATCAGAGCTAACCATACGGCTTCGCCACCCAGAGACAATGGATCAATGGACAATCCAAAGCTGAAGAAGAAGATGGCTCCGAAGAAGTCACGGAACGGCAGAATCAAGTGCTCAATCCGTTTCGCGTGTTCTGTTTCAGCAAGCACCAGTCCAACCAGTAATGCACCGATCGCTTCGGCAACATGAATGGTTTCTGAGAAACCGGCTACCAGGAACAAGGCTCCGAATACTACGAGAGAGAATAACTCATTCGATCGGATTTTAAGCAATTTGTTTAGTAGCGGTGTTGCTTTGCGTCCAAGGATAATCACGATAAGCATGAATCCGAGGGCAATAAGTGCGGACATGATGACGCCTCCGATGGAGGATGAATCACTAAGCACAAGTCCGGACAAGATCGAGATATATACAGCGAGGAATACATCTTCGAACATAATAATACCCAATATCATCTCTGTTTCCGGGTTGGCCGTTCGTTTCAAATCGACGAGTACCTTGGCCACAATGGCACTGGAAGAGATGGTAGTTATACCTGCGATAATAAGTGCTTCTGCAACTGGGAAACCGGACATAAAACCAAATATTAATCCCAGCGTAAAGTTAATGCCGATGTAGATCGAGCCGCCAACTGCAATAGAGCGACCCGATTTAATTAAACGACCTACCGAGAATTCAAGTCCAAGGTAGAAGAGAAGGAACAGGATACCGATCCGACCCATAAATTCAATAAAAGGCTGACTCTCAATAAAACGGAAGTCCAGATGCCAGATTTTCATGGCATGTGGCCCAACGGCCATCCCGATCAGAATATAAAACGGAACGACCGAAAATCTTAGTTTTGCCGATAAAAGGCCGGCTGCCGCAATGAGCACAAGGGCCAGACCTACTTCGAATATCAAATGATCCATCTATTTACCCCCTTCCAGTCAGGAGGAGGGATTTAAACAGTTTCTGCTGATTGCGTTCGCCAACGGCTACCACCGTGGATTCTGCACTGATAACTACCTCCGGACCTGGGCTGATATGTTTTTTGTGATTTTTCTCTACAACGGCGATAACCGTTGCCCCAGAGTTTTGACGTACGTCCAATTCACCGATGGATTTGCCGATACATCCGAAGGATGGTTCGATTTTGTACCACTCGATAATCAGGTCGTCAAACGTTACTTCAATATTTTCAAGCTGCTTTGGTTTGTAAGTTAATCCGCCAACAATAGCAGCAATCTGTCGTGCTTCATAATCGTCAAGTGTGATCATCGAGATGCTTTGATCGGGATCGTCATACTCGAAGTGGTACATTTCCCGGCGACCGTCATCGTGAATAATAATGACAATTTTATCACCGCTGCTTGTTTCAATCTGAAATTTTTTGCCGATTCCCGGCAAGTCTGTTTCGCGTACATCCATGGATTGTTGCCTCCTTATAATTAGGGGCTGGCCACAGAAGACAGGCTTATTTCCCGAAAATGATTAATCTGCTGCTCAAAGGAACATCAAAAGATGCGGGTAAACAGAGCCAGAAATTCCTGACACAGCCATATGATTTGAATTTGTCGGTGTGGGTACAACAAAAATAGGTACTGTCATAAACATGGGTTTATCTAACGTGTGCTAAAAGGGTTATAAGTTATGCACAAGCACACCGTCTTATAAATACAGAGGTGTCTCCATGCAAAAGCAACCTGTAAATACGTCGTAACGGCTAGTTAAGAGCGTTCACGTATTTTGGTGCTATAGGGGTGAGGGATACATACATGCTGGTAAACTTAATAGGTAGCAGAAATAATCTGCGTTTAAACAGACAATACCACGGTTTAAAGGACAGACCCGTTGTAGGGATTCGCAGCATCAATAACAATGCGAGGACAAGAAAGACAGGCTTATTATGCGTAACCGCAATCAGCTTGGACATGACTTGTGGGTATTTGCGAATGACAGGTTTCTGCTGGGATTCGGGTATTTGCAACAGCACTTCCTTGTTGGAAGTTGCTTCTACAGACACCCCAACGGCAGATTCGGACTGCATCGGAATAGGGAAGCACAAGGCTTGGAAAACGCACAAAATGATAATGATAGTATAGTGGAGTATTCTAGGTTGTTGTCTCATTTTGGCTTCCCTCCTTTTCCGTGAAACATACTGTTATTAAAATAATAACACATTTTTGTCTTAACTCCAAACCTCTTCATAATATACTGAGAAATCATGACACGCTTTCCATCAATCCGCTTCGTATATCCCTATCGGCCTTGCCATATACTTTGAACAGGAAGGAAAGGAGTGATTCTTGTGGAACTGTTTGCTGTATGGACCGATGTATCAGGGCAAGAGGAAGCGGATCAATTTTATCGTTGTGTCAAGGAAAAAACCAAAGGTTTACATATAAGTAAAAGAGGATTCCGGCTCACCTTCAAACATAATGATGGAAGAGCAACCTGGGTGTGCAGAGGGAATGAGAATCACGAAGACTTCCAGCAATGGCTTCCCCGGATCAGTGATCTGCTCTCCCTTGGACTCGCCGACTTCATTATGGAGACACAAGAACGGAACATCGTAGAGGATATGATCGCCAAGGCATGTTCTGTCATGGATGAGCATGAGGTGGAGAAGGTTAATCGAATCTGCATGCCCCTTCTATTAAATGGTGATCTGGATCAGCCCGGACTTCGGGAGCGCCGGCGTACTACATTAGCCAGTGGACTACGGCAGGATCTGGAGGATGTTCACTTTTTTCACCTTGAAGGCATTATCAATTTCCGTATACGGCCATATAAGCAGGAGCTTCAGGAATTAGTGGAGTATGCGCTGGATGAGTTCTGGATGGATCGGCAATATGAAGAGTTTATGGGGCTGTTAAAATATTTTGTGTTTTTTCAAGAAGCCAAAGTACCTCTGGTTCATCTTGTACACAAGGGAATGCATGAATTTCAGGTCCTGGATGCTGGACTTAATCTGTTACCCGTGCAAAAGGATGAACAGGTCGTTGTGGAAATGCCGGGTCTGGAACTGGAGATGGATATCGAAGATATGATTGTAAGTACACTCATCTCCATCTCTCCTGAGAAGGTCATGCTCCATACACGCACCCCGGATCTGCCAATCATCTCGACCATATGCCAGATCTTCGAAGACAAAGTGCAAATATGTCATCATTGCCCGGAATGCGAAGTGCTGCGCTCAGGATTGTTGACAGGTCTTGACGCAAGTGATCTCGGCAATTATAATAACTGTTGATCCATGAATTTTTCATGTGAACCTTTGAACCAAAAGCGTTGACAAAGACAACAACCACACGCAAGATCGGTGCAGAGAGAGGAACCTAGGCTGAAATTTCCTCCGGATATCACGTATGGTTTACCCCTTTGTAGCTGCAATTTTGAAAGTGGAGTTAGCATATCGCCTTTATTGGGGATTATCCGCGAGTAAGGATCTGCCGGGTCATGCCCGTTATCGTCATGCCAATGAGGGCTGTATTTCCGAATATGGATGAATCAGCTGAATTAGGGTGGAACCACGAGTATATATCACTCGTCCCTTTGCCGGGACGGGTGTTTTTTGCGTTCCTTTGCAAAATGACTGGAATAGCAATAGATAATCAGTCCATAAATATCTGGACACGAAGGTTACATTAACAGGAGGAATGAGACAAATGGCAGTGAACATTAAACTACCGGATGGTTCGGTACGTGAGTACGCGGATGGCAGCACCATTGAAGACGTAGCCGCTTCGATTAGCAGCGGATTGCGCAAAAATGCCGTAGCCGGCAAGCTGGATGGTATCGTGGTGGACTTGTCCACAACACTTCATGAGGGAGCATTGGTGGAGATCGTAACTCTGGATTCACCAGAAGGACTTGAAGTGATGCGTCATAGTACAGCTCACTTGATGGCTCAAGCAGTGAAACGTTTATATGGTAACAAAGAGGTACGCCTCGGTATCGGCCCTGTCATTGAAGATGGTTTCTACTATGATATGGACCTCGAACATGCGCTCAATCCTGAAGATCTGCAAAAGATCGAGAAGGAAATGGAACGTATTGTGAACGAGAACTTGCCAATTGTACGTAAGGAAGTTAGCCGCGAGGACGCGATCAAAACGTTCGAAGAAGTGGGCGATCCTTACAAACTTGAGTTGATTCGTGATTTACCAGCGGACAGTGTGATCACGATTTATGAGCAAGGTGAATTCTTCGACTTGTGTCGTGGCCCTCACGTACCATCAACTAGCAAAATCAAAGTGTTCAAACTGATGAATGTCGCGGGTGCTTACTGGCGTGGAGATAGCAAAAACAAAATGCTTCAACGTATCTATGGTACGGCTTTTGTGAAAAAAGCACAGCTGGACGAGCATCTGCACTTCCTCGAAGAAGCTCGCAAACGGGATCACCGCAAGTTGGGTAAAGAGCTGGAAATGTTCACATTCTCCCAACTGGTCGGTCAAGGCCTGCCAATCTGGTTGCCTAACGGTGCGAAGCTGCGCCGTACTCTGGAGCGTTATATTGTGGATCTGGAAGAAAGCCTTGGATATCAACATGTATACACACCGGTTCTGGGTAACGTGGAATTGTACAAAACATCTGGACACTGGGAGCACTACCAGGAAGATATGTTCCCGAAAATGGTTATGGATAATGAGGAACTTGTTCTCCGTCCAATGAACTGTCCTCACCATATGATGGTGTACAAGTCCAGTATGCACAGCTACCGTGATCTGCCAATCCGGATTGCCGAGCTTGGAATGATGCACCGTTATGAAATGTCGGGGGCATTAACAGGTCTGCACCGTGTACGTGCAATGACACTGAATGACTCACACATTTTTGCACGCCCGGATCAGATCAAAGAAGAGTTTGCTCGTGTTATCGAGTTGATTCAAACCGTGTACAAGGATTTCGGTATTAACGAATACCGTTTCCGTCTGTCCTATCGTGATCCGAAGGATACCGAGAAATACTTCCAGAACGACGAGATGTGGGAAATGTCCCAACGCATGCTGCGTGAAGTTGTGGAAGAGCTTGACCTTCCATTCTATGAAGCAGAAGGTGAAGCAGCGTTCTACGGTCCGAAGCTGGATGTTCAGATCAAAACAGCTCTGGGCAAAGAAGAGACATTGTCTACGGTTCAACTGGACTTCCTGTTGCCTGAGCGCTTTGAACTTGAATATGTGGGAGATGACGGACAGAAACATCGTCCGGTCGTTATTCACCGCGGTGTAATTAGTACAATGGAACGTTTCACAGCATTCTTGCTGGAGAACTTTGCAGGAGCTTTCCCGCTGTGGTTGTCTCCGGTTCAGGCAAAAGTAATCCCGGTATCCGGAAACTTCGACGATTATGCGCGTGAAGTGGAAGCAAAGCTGAAACGTGCGGGAATCTCTGCTGAAGCTGATCTGCGGAATGAGAAGCTTGGATATAAAATCCGTGAGGCGCAGCTTGAGAAAATGCCTTATATGTTTGTTGTTGGTGAGAATGAGCGCAATGCAGAAGCAGTATCTGTGCGTAAGCGTGGAGAAGGCGATCTGGGCATGAAACCGGTCGATGAAATTATCGCTCAATTGAAAGAAGAAATTGCAACACGTTTGGTATAAATGAACAAATGATCTATCAGATAACCAGTGCATAAGTTGCGCTGATCACTCTGCATAACGCCTGGATAACATGGGATTGACTATGTTATTCAGGCGTTTTTTCGTAGTGTTTGCAGTAAAAAGTATAGATTAATTGCTTTTTGGAAAACCTTTGCAGTGAGGGGGAGGTTATACAATGAAAAAGCAATTCTCAATTCAAAAGAAACATATACGGGGTTTATTGGTTGGCTGTGTGATATTCGCCGGGATGATGATTAACCTGAATCAGGCGGATGCCTATACATTTGAAGAGGAAAGTACAGTACTGCATGTCGAGAGTCAGAGCAGCAGCAGTGAAGGTCCGATTATTGAAACTTCGAGCAAGTCTTATCAAGAATTTCCAGAACAGGTCAGCCATCAATACAGCGATGAGGCCCAGCTGACCACCATGGTGTATATGGCATTATTGTGGTCACCACAACCAATGGTCATTCCAAGGCCTGAGCTTCCAGAAAAACAAGTGGCGGATCCGTCTATGCCGGTGCTTGCTCCGCGTTCTGAACAAATCCTGGGTACACAAAAGGTTACAGCAACGGGATATACGGCAGGAGTGGAGTCTACAGGAAAAGGGCCTAAACATCCTCAATACGGAATTACGTATTCCGGTGTCAAAGTACGTCGTGATAAAGAAACAGTTTCCACGATTGCAGCTGATCCAAAATTGTTCCCGATGGGTTCCATTCTGTATATTCCGGGTTATGGATACGGTATTGTTGCAGATACTGGTTCGGCGATCAAAGGTAATAAAATCGATCTGTATTTCCCGACAACCAAGCAAGTGTACAAAGAGTGGGGCAAAAAGGATGTGGAGGTACAGGTGATCAGGCAAGGCGCTGGAAAGTGTACAGAAAAGATGCTCAGCGAGTTGGCCGATGCGATCGATGTGTACAAATCTGTACCGGATTCCTGGCTGGACAAGGCCATTTAATTTCACATGTGAACATGAATAACAGAAGTGCTCTCTCCACATAATATTGACTGGGGACGAACCCCGCGGTGCAGCAATGCATCGTAAATATGAAGAGAGAGGTGATTCGTTGTGGCTAAGAAATCACAAGGGTACCAAACGCCAAACGAGAAGTACAATGCAGAGTTTGGAGAAGAGAATGCAGCAGCAAAAGTGAAGCAATCCGCTCAAAACAAAGTACAAGATAATTTCCAAACACCTGATGAAAAATACAATGCCGAGTTCGGTGTAGAAAACACAGGCCAAACTGGCCAAGGTCAAGGCAAAGCATCAAAATACAAAAAATAATTGAAGATTCATTAATCTAATGATGATTCAGCACCCTGGAGCAGCAGCTCCGGGGTGTTTTACATATGCGAAGTTTTTTACATTAATATCCTCTCATCTCAGTCTCGAGACCGAGATGAATTCCATCTGCCGCCGCTGTTCTCATTGTCTTGTCTGAGTTACACTGGATACATAATACAGACAAAGGAGACATGAGCGATGAAACGATCGACGCGTGACCGCTGGTGGGTTGGCATACCTCTTATTGCTATTGGTGCGATGATCTTGTTCAGACAATTGGGATATGACATTGATGTAGGATATATTTTCAGAACATATTGGCCGTTATTTCTAATCTGGTGGGGGGTCAAAGGAATCTCCGAGATTCGTCGCAACGGGGGTTACGCCTTTATTGGACCGGTAATTGTACTGGCGATTGGTGGTTACTTTCTTGCCCGTAACCTGGGATGGATTGATTACTCCATGGGTGAGTTCATCCGTTATCTGATTCCGGTTATGCTGATTGGCGGAGGATTGTTTGTACTGATCGGGCCACGACGTCGTGATCGGAAACATCATGACAAGATGCAGCCACCTCCAGCACCTGAGCAACCTTATAAACCGTTGGCTCCGGAGGATCTGGAGATGCCGTCGTCGTTTGACGAACAATTCGAGAAAACATTTGGCAAACCAAAACAGGAACAGAAGAACGATTCACATGGCCCTCATTTCACAGGATCAACGGATTCATCATCACAAGGGCATCAATATAAGAAGAAACATCAATCGTATAACTCTAACGATACCGGATATGGAGAACATTATGGTGATGGCTACGGAAATGGTTATGGGGATTATGGCAGTGGCAATACCATTAACAAATCGGCGTTCATCGGTGATCTGTACATGGGGCAGGAAGTGTTCTCGTTGAAACCAATGAACATCTCGGCTTTTATCGGAGATACTGTAATTGATTTGACCAAGGCACAGATTCCTTATGGGGAGACGAAGATTGTCATTTCTTCATTTATTGGGGATGTGAAAGTATTTGTACCGGAAGATATGGATTTGGGTGTGACGGTGACGACAAATTCCTTCATTGGAGATATGTCACTGTTGAACCAGAAACGCGGCGGATTCCTGAGTAGTGCCCAAGCTGAAACTGCTCATTACCATGAAGCAAGCAAAAAGGTACGGATTATCGTAAGTGTGTTTATCGGAGACGTCAAAGTGAATAAGGTGGGTTAACGCATGATTCGAACAATTCTCAAGGCCAATAAATGGGAACTGATGATGTATTTTGCGCTAACCGGTCTGATTACGCTGGGCGGCTTCTATCTATTGTATGGAGAGGTGTTGATGGGGGCTGGTCGTCAGCGGGCATGGACCTATGTTGCCGTTGTTGTGCTGGCCACCGTTATCACCGGATATATCGCTGCATTACGGCTTCAGCGTAAGATCGACCTGCTAGATCTCAACATGTTGAAAGTTTCCAAGGGTAATCTGGCGGTGCGAATGCCTGAAGCGGATGACGCTTCGTTTGGTCGTGTCTATCAGGAGTTCAATGTCATGATGGATTCGATTGAGAAAAAAATGAGACTGCTTCAGCGCCTCGGTGAGCAGGAAGTCATTGAGAAGGAGCAAGCCTCGGAGCGGGCTGTGCTTGAAGAGCGCAAACGAATGGCAAGGGACCTTCATGACACGGTTAGCCAGCAGCTGTTTGCCATGCATATGTCGGCTTCGTCCTTACCTCGTCTGCTGGAGATGAATCCTGAACATGGCGGAAAAGTACTGGACCAGTTAATCCAGATGTCACATATTGCACAGCGTCAGATGCGAGGACTGATTGCCCAACTTCGACCGGTGGAGCTGGAAGGGCGTGATCTCACCGCAGCACTGGATAGTTGGTTTCCTGATTATTGCAGGCAGAATGGTCTTAAAGGTGTGAAAGAGCTGGAACTGGATGGCGGAATCTCGGATGCCATTGAGCACCAGCTGTTTCTTGTTATTCAGGAGGCGGTTGCCAATGTTGTGAAGCATGCAGAGGCGGGAGTGGTTAGTCTGTCCATACGGGAGAGTGAACATCAGATCAGCATGAGCATCAGCGATGATGGTCAGGGATTTTTGCAGCAAGCGGAGCGTCCGGGTTCATACGGTTTATCTACCATGCGTGAACGGGCGGAGAAGCTTGGGGGGCAAGTTCAGATTATATCAAAGCCGGGAGCGGGAACAACGGTACGGGTATTAATCCCGAAATTTCCGAATGTTTCTGAATGAACCAGAGGGGGAGACGGAATGAGTGGGAAAGTAAACGTAATGATTGTGGATGACCATGATATGGTGCGCATGGGGTTGAAAACGTATCTGATGCTGGAACCTACTTTTCATGTGATGGGAGAAGCGGGCCACGGGCAGGATGCGCTTGATCAGTTGCGTAAGTTAAATGATAGCGAAATGCCGGACCTGATCCTGATGGACCTGATGATGCCGGTAATGAATGGCGCTGAAGCAACAAAAGCCATTATGACTGAATTTCCAGGGATGAAAATTGTGATGCTCACCAGTTTTCTGGAGGATGATCTTGTTGTGCAAGCGATTGAAGCGGGTGCGGTAAGTTATGTACTGAAGACAGTCTCTGCTGAAGAACTGATCTATGCTCTTCAAGGGGCCTATAGAGGCATGCCTGTTATGACAGGTGATGTGTCGCAGGCATTAACCCGGGGAATCAGACAACGTACAGCTAGAGAGAGTGAATCGGGTCTGACTGAACGGGAGAAGGAAGTGCTGCTGCTTATTGCAGAGGGAAAGACCAACAAAGATATCGGAGAAGAATTACATATCAGTATCAAAACCGTCAAAACACATGTGAGTAACCTGCTGATGAAATGTGAGATGGACGATCGTACACAATTGGCCATCTATGCGCATCGTCAGGGTTGGGTGAAAACGAAAGGGTAAAATGCTGTCATGACAGGGAAAAGAGTCTATTCTTACGTGCTTTTATCTCCTTTTTAATTGTTTTTAAGGTACGGTTAAGGTTTAAAGTACAAAATAAGGACAGTTAAAGAATATCTCTTGGGAATAAGAGATTGGGAGGTAGAGAGGCATGGACGAACGCAACTATAGATCGAACCGTCAAGACGAGGAAAACGAAACCAAACAAACGGAGAACCGCAATTCTTCCGGAACGGACGAATCCTCCTATTATTATTCTTATGGACCTTTTCAGTCCGTGAATCAGGAAGATACAGCAAATCACATGGGAAGCAATAATCAGCGTGAAGAAGGAAATGTAGAGATTACAAAACCTGATCCGGTGAGACCCGTACCTACTTACTATAATAGTGAATCATCTGAACAAGCGAAAAGATCATCAGGAGGCGGCGGAAACGGCTCAGGTAACGGTGGAGATCAAGGGAATGGCGGCAAAGGCAACTGGAACTATAATAACCGCAAGCCGCGTTCTTCCGTAAGATCACTTCTATTTTCCTTTATTGCCGGTATGCTGGTCATCACCGTTCTCATGTACACAGCTGACAGAACAAACATGTTCACACCGGAGACGGCACTTACGAACACTGACAATCAAAGTTCAGGACAGGAAGCGTCCACAAACACAGGCGGAGGCAACAATGTGACAGCGTCGTTACTGCCAACAGGCAAAGAAGATGTGTCTTCCGTAGTAACAAGTACAAGTCCGGCTGTCGTCAAAATCGAAACACTCGCGAAGCAGTCCTCACGTACAGGATTGGGTCAGGGTGGATCAAATACAAGTGATCCGTTGTACCAATATTTCTTTGGTAATGGCGGCGGAACGGAAGGCAATCAAGGCCAAAGCCAGCAACCACAAAGCAGTAATCAGCTTGTGCCTATGGGCATTGGTTCCGGGTTCATTTTTGACAAAGAAGGATATATCCTGACGAATCAACACGTTGTTCAGGGTGCAGACGTAATACAGGTAACCCTGGAGAACAACAGCAAACCATATGAAGCTAAACTGCTGGGAAGCAGCTTTGATCTGGATTTGGCTGTATTGAAAATTGAGAAAAACAGTGGTGACGATGCGTTCCCTGTAGCTCCACTGGGTGATTCCAATAGTACTCAAGTCGGTGAGTGGCTTGTAGCTATCGGTAACCCGGAAGGATTTGAACACACGGTTACAGCAGGTGTATTGAGTGCTAAAGAACGTACGATCAGCATTCCAGATGAAGAAACAGGAAAAACACGTGAGTACAGCCATTTGCTGCAAACAGATGCTTCGATTAATCCGGGTAACTCCGGTGGCCCATTGCTTAACCTGAATGGGGAAGTCATCGGAATGAACGTTGCAGTAAGCGCAGATGCACAAGGGATTGGTTTTGCGATCCCGTCGAGCGTCATCTCTGAAGCTGTTAAATATCTTAAAGAGAACAAAGAAGTTCCCAAAGAGCCAGTACCATTTATCGGTGCGTCCCTGATGGCTCTCACGCCTGAAGTTGCTAAACAAATGGGAACAGATGTAACCGAAGGTTCTGTCGTAGCCAGCACGATCTTCCAATCACCGGCTTATCAAGCAGATCTTCGTGCATATGACATCATCACAGGTGCCAACGGTACGCCTTACGCGACAAGTCAAGATCTGATTGATTTCATCAAGAAACAGGAAATCGGCAGTGAAGTGACATTAAACGTGGTGCGTGACGGTAAGAAAATGGATCTGAAAATCAAAATCGGCAACAAAAATGATTTTGATACTTCACAAACAACAGGTACACAACAGCAGCAACCATAAATATCGGGTACGGATTGACAGAACGGAAGGGTTTGAAGGCCCTTCCGTTTTTTTGCCCTGATGGGGTAAGGTTTAATGGACTAATACTGATTGGAGTCCGCCTACTTGAAGATGCAGATTGTGCTTCTGCCTGTTACAATGGGATAAAACGTTAGGATAAAGGAGAAAGACCATGCGCTCAACTATTTTGATTGTGGATGATGACGAAAAAATTGTATCCATGCTCCGCCGGGGGCTGGCTTTTGAAGGATATGAGGTACAGACGGCTTCCAACGGAGCTGAAGGCCTCAGCAAACTGATGGACAAGGAGCCGGACATCGTTGTGCTGGATGTGATGATGCCGCAGATTGACGGATTTGAGGTATGTCGCAGATTGAGAGAAGCAGGCAGTAAAGTGCCTGTGCTGATGCTGACGGCCAAGGATGAAGTGCAGAGCCGCGTGACCGGACTGGACACGGGAGCCGATGACTACCTTGTAAAACCTTTTGCGCTGGAAGAATTATTGGCACGTGTCCGTGCATTGCTGCGCCGCAAGTCTGATAGTGGGGGTACGCCGGACAACCGCTTAATGTATGAAGATATCATTTTGGACAATGACTCACGTGAAGTATTGCGAGATGGGCAGCGTCTGGAGCTGACTGCCAAAGAATTCGAACTGTTGAATCTGTTCATGCAAAATCCAAGACGGGTACTTTCCCGTGATCTGATTATGGATAAAATCTGGGGTTATGATTACAGCGGTGAGTCTAATGTGCTTGAAGTGTACATTGCCATGCTCAGACAGAAGACCGAAGAATACGGTGGCAAGCGTCTAATCCAGACCATCCGGGGAGCCGGCTATATCCTGAGAGGTGACTCCTGATATGTCCATCCGGTTAAGACTAACCGCATGGTATTCTGGCATTTTGGCGGCTGTTCTTATCTTTTGGGGCGTTGTAATTTATGCCTTTGTTTATTTTAACTCCTATCAGGAAGTCGAACAGCAATTGAAGGTGAAGAGTACCCGGATTACGGAGCAGATCGGTGTTAATCCTCTTTCACAGTCGTTGGATCTGGACCCATTTACAGAGAGTCAGCTTCAGGAGGCACAAATCTATATTCAACTCTGGGATTACCAGAGCCGCTCGGGCATAATTTCCGGCAATATGAAGAAATTAGGGATTCAGTTTCCGGTATTAAAAACCAATGAAATTCTTGAAAAGCGTGGCATATCCAAGATCTATGTGGATGGGACACCGTTTCTGGTGAATCAGCTTCCCCTTTCTCTTCAGGGTACCAATGAAGTACGTGGAATTCTTCAGGTTGGTGCGAATGTAAGTTCACAGGAGCGCCTGTTGGAAGCGTTGCTTAATATTTTGGTTTTTGGTTGGCTGGTAGCGATGGCCCTCGCTATTACCTCAGGTCTCGTCTTGGCTCGCAAGTCGATGCGTCCGCTCGTGACTGTCATTGATGCCGCCAATCAGATTCAATCTGGAGATGACTTAAGTGTACGTATTCAATATGCTGGGCCGAAGGATGAGATCGGGCGTCTGATTGAAACGGTGAATAATATGCTTGAACGTACAGAATTGTCATTCCGTGGTTTGGAGGAGACGAATGCTGCCCAGCGCCGCTTTGTATCCGATGCATCGCATGAACTGCGTACGCCGCTGACCACCATTCGCGGGAACGTAGACTTCTTGAAGAAGCTGTGGGATCAGGAGGGAACCGACCGACCGAATCTGGATGAGGAGACTGTCAAACAAATGTCGCTGGAAGCCATTGAAGATATGGCGGACGAGGGAAAACGTATGAGCAGGCTGATCAGCGACATGTTATCGCTGGCGAGAGCGGATACGGGTCAGAAAATTGAACTGAATCCGATCCCGCTGCAGATTCTCGTACAGGAAGTGGCACGCAGAGCACAATTTCTGGATCGTCAGGCAGACTGGCTTCCGGGAGATTTTTCCATCCTTAACGGCATTTATGTGAACGGTAGCAAGGACTATCTGCAACAGATGTTATTTATCTTCATCGAAAATGCATTTAAATACACACCTGAAGGCTCTGTGACGCTGGATGCCGTATTATACAAAGGCCAAGTGGGACTACGCATCAGCGACACCGGTATTGGGATGGATCGGGACGAAGTGCCGTTCATCTTTGATCGCTTCTATCGGGCAGATGAATCCCGCGGGGCTACACCGGGCATAGGTCTGGGACTTTCGATTGCGAAGTGGATTATTGAGGAACATCATGGATCGGTTGAGGTTGTGACCAGACGTGCAGAAGGAACCACCTTTATTATCTGGTTGCCGGTTGTCTTTGCTCCGCCTATCGAATAAAGGTATAATAGACAGGACTGCAATTACATCGGCAACGTTGCCGAGAAAGAAAGCGGGTGGCAACCAAGTGGAAGTACTACGAATTTCGCCGCGGGGATATTGTTACGGCGTTGTGGATGCGATGGTGCTCGCGCGTCAAGCGGCACGCAATCTGGATTTACCACGACCTATTTATATATTGGGTATGATTGTGCATAACCAACATGTGACGGATTCCTTTGAAGATGAAGGCATTATTACATTGGATGGTCCGAACCGGATGGATATTTTGAGCCAAGTGGAGAGTGGCACGATTATTTTCACAGCTCATGGTGTGTCTCCTGAAGTGCGTAAGCTGGCACGGGACAAAGGATTGACAACAGTGGATGCAACATGCCCTGATGTCACCAAGACCCATGATCTCATTCGGGAGAAGACGGCAGAGGGTTATCAGATCATCTATATCGGCAAAAAGAATCACCCTGAACCAGAAGGTGCCGTAGGTGTTGCACCAGATCTCGTTCATCTGATCGAGAAGGAAGAAGAGATCGAAGAACTGAGCGTATCTCCGGGCAAAATCCTTATTACGAATCAGACAACGATGAGCCAGTGGGATATCAAACACATTATGAGCCGTCTGTTGGAGAAGTTTCCGGGCGCAGAGATTCATAATGAGATTTGCCTCGCAACTCAGGTTCGTCAGGAAGCTGTTGCTGAACAGGCAGGTCAAGCGGACCTGGTTATCGTGGTGGGTGATCCTCGCAGCAATAACTCTAATCGTCTGGCACAAGTGTCGGAGGAGATCGCCGGGGTTACGGCCTACCGTGTATCCGATGTTTCCGAGATTCAGCAAGAATGGCTGAAAGGTGTAAATAAGGTGGCGGTTACTTCGGGTGCATCAACACCAACACCGATTACGAAGGAAGTCATCCTTTATCTGGAGCAGTATGAACATGACAAGCCGGAGACGTGGGAGATCAAACGTACCGTGAACATGAGCAAACTGCTGCCTCCAGTTCGAGAAAAAACACGTACACCATAGGGCGAAAGAAATGTAAAATGTAAGTCTACGTGTATGTGAATTAAAAACGAGTTGTGAATGAGAAGAACCCTGTTACGCAGATCCGAATGTCGGAGCCTGTGGAGCAGGGTTCTTTTTGATATAGGGATAAAGAATGTGTACCTTGACGCAATAGGAGAACTATGTTATATTCACTTTAACGGATAAAAGCTTAAAAGCGAACAAGCGTTTAAGCGCGACAGAGTTTTTATATTTAATCAGACGCACATTAAGAAATTATGGTGCTCTCATACTAGGAAGGATGGGAATTAATATGATCGTTATTGCAGGCAAGGCTACGCCGGAGGAACAGATTCAGGATATCGTTGCAGTTATTGAAAAAGAAGGGCTTCAGGTGCATATCTCTCGCGGAGAGGATCGTACTATCATTGGTTTGATTGGAAAAGTTGAACCTAAAATGCAAGAGCATCTTCGCCAAATGAAAGGTGTCGAGAATGTCGTTAAAATCTCGAAGTCCTACAAATTGGCAAGCCGCGACTTCCATCCGGAAGATACGGTGATCTCCATCAAAGGTGTAGATATCGGCGGAAAAGAACTTGTTGTCATGGGCGGACCATGTGCGGTTGAATCCGCTGCCCAGATTGATGAGATTGCCGGGCTTGTGAAAGCTGCTGGTGGGCAAGTGTTACGTGGAGGTGCATTTAAGCCGCGTACGGGTCCTTACAGTTTCCAGGGAACGGGCGTAGAGGGATTGATCATGATGGCGGAAGCAGGCAAGAAACATGATCTGCTGACCATTACAGAAGTCATGACACCTGAGTATGTGGATATTTGCGCCGAGTACGCCGATATTCTGCAAGTAGGTACACGTAACATGCAGAACTTTGATCTGCTCCGCAAATTGGGTGAGTGTGGCAAACCGGTATTGTTGAAACGTGGCTTCAGTGCGACATACGATGAATTGTTGAATGCGGCTGAGTACATTCTTGCGGGTGGTAACCCAAATGTCATGCTGTGTGAGCGTGGTATTCGTACGTTTGAATCCTACACACGGAATACGCTGGATCTGTCAGCGATCCCTGTTCTGCAGTCTCTGAGCCATTTGCCGGTTATTTCTGACCCAAGTCATGGTACTGGACGACGTGAACTGGTGGAGCCGATGACAAAAGCTTCCGTTGCTGCGGGCGCCAATGGACTGATCATTGAAATGCATACCGATCCGGATAACTCCATGACAGGAGATGGTGTGCAGTCCTTGTTCCCTGACCAATTCGCCAACCTGTTGCAGGATCTGGAGAAATTGGCACCAATCGTGGGTAAATCATTCAGCACAGCCAAACAACCGGCAGAATTTTTCCCGGCACGTGTAGGCGTATAATAAGAATTTCATAGTCAAGGTCTGGATCATCATCCGGGCATCTCCTCCGATCTCGTTCATTGCAACGGAATCAGATAGATGCTCGGTTTTTTGCATATTTTGCAGTTTTGAACGTATTTATTAATCAATAGTGATAAGAAACATTTATGATGTGAAGTTTTTTCCATGATTTAGGTTAAAATAGAGGTCGCTTTACCGCATTAAACCAGTTAAATGTATATGAAACTAGTTGTTATATGAATTTATGTTATTTATAAAGTGTGAGTATATCTAACATCCCTTCAAAAAATACCTTACATAAGTATTGACGATGTCATGTTTTAAAATTTATAATGACGACAGAAAAAAATTCGAATTTAGACATTTTCTTAGTGGGGTTGTTTAATGTTCGGAATATTTGGGAGGACGAATACATGTCGGTTGAAAACGTATTGAAATCAATTCAAGAGAACAACATCGAGTGGGTAGATTTTCGTTTTGTAGATTTAGCTGGTCGTGCACATCACATCTCGTTGCCAGCTTCGGCTGTTGATGCAGACACGTTCGTAAATGGAGTAGCTTTTGACGGTTCTTCTATCCAAGGTTTCCGCGGAATTGAAGAGTCCGATATGGTTATGATGCCAGATCCTGAAGCGACTTATGTCGATCCGTTCACTGCACACCCTACATTGAATGTTATGTGTGATATCTTCACTCCGGATGGCGAGCGTTATGAGCGTGACCCACGCAGCATCGCTGTTAAAGCAGAAGCTTATTTGCAAGAGAGCGGTGTAGGTACAGCGGCATTCTTCGCACCTGAATCCGAGTTCTTCATCTTCGACGATGTACGTTATGAGAGCGGCACGAACAGCTCTTCTTACTATGTAGATTCCGAAGAAGCTTCATGGAACACTAACCGCAAAGAAGAAGGCGGAAACCTGGGCTTCAAAGTTCGCACTAAAGGTGGATATGTTCCAGTAGCGCCAGTGGATACACAACAAGATATTCGTAGCGAAATGTGTCGCCTTTTGGAAGAAGCAGGCCTGTCGATCGAGCGTCATCACCATGAAGTGGCGACAGCGGGTCAAGCCGAAATCAACTTCCGTTTTGATACACTGAAGAAAACAGCAGATAACCTGCTTGCATACAAATACATCGTGCACAACACTGCACGTCAATATGGTAAAGTAGCAACTTTCATGCCAAAACCATTGTTCGGTGATAATGGTAGCGGAATGCACGTTCACCAATCCATCTTTGATGGCGACTCCCCATTGTTCTATGACAAAGCGGGATATGCTAACCTGAGTGAAATGGCATTGCACTATATCGGAGGTATCTTGTACCATGCTCCGGCACTGATCGCTTTGACTAACCCTAGTACAAACTCATTCAAACGTCTTGTACCTGGTTACGAAGCACCAGTTAACCTGGTTTACTCCAAAGGTAACCGTTCCGCAGCAGTTCGTATTCCAGTTGCAGCAGTGACACCAAAAGGTTGTCGTATCGAGTTCCGTACACCAGACTCCACAGCTAACCCATACTTGGCATTCTCCGCAATGTTGATGGCTGGTCTGGATGGAATCAAACGCAAAATCAACCCAACTGAGCTTGGATATGGTCCGCTCGATAAAAACATCTATGACCTGTCTGATGCAGATAAAGAAAACATCCGCAGTGTGCCAGCTTCTCTCGAAGAAGCACTTGATGCATTGGCAGCTGATAACGAGTTCTTGACTGAAGGCGGCGTATTCACAAAAGAATTCATTGAAAACTACATCAACCTCAAACGTGATGAAGCAAAAGCAGTAGCGATCCGCATTCATCCGCACGAGTACAGCCTCTACTTCGACTGCTAATCGGTTGGGGTCGGAACAGTTCTTGTTCCAACTTAAAGCCTCCGGGACACGTTCTCGGAGGCTTTTCCTTGAATTAAACAATGTAGTGCTTTAACTTTGCAGGGTGATAAAGGAATTTGATGACCTGAATTCAACACTTCAGTGCATATTGCCCTTGAAGCAGATAGAGAATACTGATATCATAGCGATAATATTCACTTTGAGTGCATTTTGCGCAAATCCATAGATCGACTTTCAATAAGTAAGATATAGATCAAAATGATTCGATTGGTCTATATCTTATACCCGTGAGCGATTCTAATCGAATTGTGCAAAATGCTGTTTGTATGTCAGAGTTACGGATGGAAAGGGCGGGGGATTTTGTGACAAAAAGAGCGTATAACTTTAATGCAGGACCTGCGGCGTTACCACTTGAGGTACTGGAGCGTGCACAGGCGGAATTTGTAGATTTTCGTAATACAGGCATGTCGATTATGGAGATGTCTCACCGTGGAGCGGTGTATGAGTCTGTACATAATGAAGCTCAGGAGCGGTTGTTGTCGCTTCTAGGCAATCCAAAAGGATACAAGGTTCTCTTTCTGCAGGGCGGTGCAAGCACTCAGTTCGCGATGTTGCCAATGAACCTGCTCGGTGCAGGGCAGACTGCAAGTTACGTGATGACTGGCAGCTGGGCCAAAAAGGCTCTGTCTGAGGCGAAATTGATTGGCGAGACACATGTTGCTGCATCTTCAGAAGCAGAGAAGTTCATGAAATTGCCGGATGTTTCGAATCTGAGTTTGCCAGAACGTACGGCTTATGTACATCTGACTTCCAACGAAACGATCGAAGGTACGCAATTCAAGTCGTTCCCGGATACCGGTTCAGTACCTCTGATTGCGGACATGTCGAGTGATATTTTCTGTAAACCATTTGATCTTAATCAGTTTGGCATGATCTACGCGGGTGCACAGAAGAACCTGGGTCCATCCGGAATTACGGTTGTAATTGCTCGTGAGGAACTGGTGAGCGAATCGCCTAAAACGATTCCAACCATGCTTCGTTACAGCACACATGTAGATAACAACTCCCTGTACAATACGCCGCCATCCTTCTCGGTATATATGGTGAATGAAGTATTGAAATGGATTGAAGAACAGGGCGGACTGGCTGGTATTGAGCAAAAAAATACGAAAAAAGCGGAATTGCTCTATAACACAATTGACGCTTCCGGCGATTTCTACCGTGGTTGTGTGGAACCAGAAGATCGTTCCCTGATGAATGTAACCTTCCGTCTTGCTTCTGAGGAACTGGAGAAAAAGTTCATCAAGGCATCGGAGGGAGAAGGATTTGTAGGTCTGAAAGGACATCGCAGTGTGGGTGGTCTCCGTGCCTCCATTTATAATGCTGCTCCTTATGAGAGTGTTAAGGCACTGACAGACTTTATGAGCCACTTCCAGAAGACAAATGGATAATTAGTATAGGGTACGGTGTAATGGACCTTCGTGTCTTATCCTGTGCCTTACCAGAGCCTTCCACATTGACGTGTGGAGGGCTTTTCTTTAAGATTAGAGGGTTGTCGTCAACATGAAATGAAAAGGAGATTGAACACATATGGCTTTACACATCGTTCTGGTTGAACCAGAAATTCCGGCGAACACAGGAAATATTTCGCGTACTTGTGCGGCAACCGGTACCCATCTGCATCTCGTGCGTCCACTTGGATTTCGAACAGATGATGCTACATTGAAACGGGCAGGGCTGGACTACTGGCATGCCGTTCATATTGAATACCACGACTCATTTGCAGAGGTTCAGGAAAAATATCCGGAAGGTCGCTTCTTCTACGCAACTACGAAGGCAAAGAACCGATACAGTGACTTTAATTTTCAGGATGGGGATTTCCTCGTTTTTGGTAAAGAGACTAAAGGCCTGCCACCTGAATTAATTGCTGCGAATCCCGATACATGCATGAAAATGCCAATGACTGGTGATGTTAGATCATTAAATCTGTCCAATTCGGCAGCAATTATTGTGTATGAAGCACTGCGTCAGCTTAATTTTCCGGGGTTAGAAGGATAAATCCGGGTTATAAATGACGGCTAGAATTCGGTAAAAAAACATTTTTCAAAAAAAAGGACAAAAAATGTTTATTTCCAGCAGGATTCGACAAAATGTTGGCGAATCTATAAACATAGTACAAATGTACCTAGAAATTTAGAGTAAGATAGGAGAGGTGTGCCGTAGCTATGAAGCCAGCTGGAGTAGTTCGCAAAGTTGACCAATTAGGTAGGATCGTATTGCCTAAATCTTTGCGTAAAAGGTATCAAATGAATGAGGGAGATCCTGTAGAAATCTTAGTACAAGGGGACCATATTATCTTGGAGAGATATCGTCCAAAATGTATTTTCTGCGGATCCATCGAGGAAGTCAACGAGTTCAAAGAGCGTTACATATGCGCACAATGTTTAGATGAAATGACTCAGCTTCCACAACACGGATAAGAAGTAACGCCATGGGGTTTATTAACCCCGTGGCGTTTTTTTTGTTTTCAGTATCCAGTGCATGGTTCAGTTCCATATGAATAAAAGAAGAGTATGAAATCTAAGGTTGAATACATATAGGTAAAACCTCACTCCATACGGCATTCAGGATGCCTTGCATATTTTCTTCCTCACTATTAATACATATGACAGCTTCCTTTGAGGGAATTACGATACACAATTGACCATAGGCTCCATCCGCGCGATAAGCGCCATGAGAACACATCCAGAACTGATAGCCGTAACCTTTTCCCCAATCACCGTCTCCAGTCGTTTCGATTTGCTGGGACGTAGCCTGTCGAATCCAATCCGCAGGTACAAGCTGTCTGCCTTCCCAAAAGCCCTCCTGCAACAGTAACTGTCCAAATCGACTCAGTTCCTCATTGCTTATCCAAAGACCTGCACAGCCAAGTGTTACCCCCAATGGAGAGGTTTCCCACTCTACATCATGAATGCCAAGTGGATCAAATAACCGTGGAGTCAGGTAATCTTTCACGGTTTGGCCTGTAGCAGCCTGTAGCATGGCTGAGATCATAAATGTATCCCCACTGCTATATGTAAATTGTTCTCCAGGTAGCCGGTCCAGAGGCAGCGACATGTAATATTTCGCCCAGTCCTTTTCGGTCAATGAAGCTCGTTCATCAGCCCAAAGAGGGGGAGAGTCATGGCCCGAAGACATTCGGAGAAGATCACGCAGTTTCAATTCCTGCGGCGATGGAAGATTGCGCTGTGCAGTTGGTACATGATCATAAGAGAAATAATCACCAAGTGTCGCATCCAGATGTAACAGACCTTCTTCAAGCGCAAGACCAACGGCCATACACGTGAAGGATTTACTGATGGAATGTTGTACCCTGCGCTGATCCTTATCCCGGTCCCAATGGGCAAGCAGATGCCCTTTTTGTAATATGCGAATGGAAAAAACGTTCAATTTTTGCTCAGTAATCGTATGAATGAAACCTTTGAGTTGCTCAGACATATTAACCTCCCTAATATCAGGTGAAACCTGAGTAAAATCGGTTGGTGAAACGTTTCCGTAATTCGAATGCAAAATCAGAACTCATGTTAGTATAAACCTGGTTTGGTGTCAATTAAAGTTGTAATAGCACTTACTAAATTTTCATTTTTTCGTAATAATAGTGTCTTTCGATGCAAATTTAGACTTAAAAAAGCATTTTTTCGAGAAAAAAACGCGAAATTTGTAAAAAGGTTATTGACAGGATTTACTCATCGGGCTTATGATTTATTCGAAACGATTCGAAGAAATCGCTTCCACATTAAAAGTGTTGTAATGAAGTCCATGTGAATCAACGTTGGCTATGTTTTGAAACGATTCGAGAAAATCGTTTCGATAACCCATCGTAATACAAGGGAATCTACAACAGCCTGCAATCCAACGCCAGAGAAACGAATGAGTAAAGACAGCAGGCGATGATGAGAGGGGTTACATTATGGCACATATAACGATCGAAACTGGATCGCCAACTTTATGCATGAACACCAGCATACATGTTGTGTCCAGTGACTCCGGAGAGACTTCAGGCGGTACACTATATCTGTTGCACGGGGCAGGCGATAATGCGAGTACCTGGCAGCGGTTAACTACAATTGAGATGTATGCAGCCCAATATGGCTGTACCATCATTATGCCGGAAGCGAATCGAAGCTACTACACCGATATGGAATACGGCCTGAATTACTTCCACTACATCACGCAGGAGTTACCTGAAATATGCAAGCGTCTGCTCAATCTGAATCCTGATCCGGAGAAAACATACGTCGCCGGTTTATCCATGGGTGGATATGGTGCACTGAAATGTGGACTAACTTATCCAGAGCGATATCGCAAAGTAGTGTCTCTATCCGGCGTAACGGATATCCAGACACGACTTCATGATCCCCATATGCCAGCGAGCATGATCAAGGAAATGAAAGCGGTTTTTGGAGAACGTTTACAGGTGAAAGCCGATCAGGATATTTACGCACTGTCGGCCAAGTTGCTGGAACAGGGTGTTCCTTTACCGGATATCCTCAGTTGCTGTGGCGATAGTGACCCCTTCGTAGAGATGAATCGCGACTATGCGAAATACATGCAGGGGACTGCCTTTGATTTTCGGTATGTGGAGACGCCGGGGGCTCATGAATGGAGATTTTGGGAGCACCACCTGAGAACGATGTTTGATTTTCTGTACAACGACAAGACCATAGTAGAGTGAGGAGATGCAATGTGAAACCTGCAGCCGAAGGACCTAGCAAAAAGCTGAAGGGAAACGTGAAGGGCAATTCGCTCTGGACTGAAATCTGGAAGCACCGAATGACATACACCCTGCTTATTCCGGGGCTTGTCTGGCTAATCCTGTTTGCCTACATGCCGATGGGTGGCCTGTCTCTGGCATTCAAAGATTACAAAGCCAACCTGGGCATCTGGGGAAGTCCATGGAGCGGATTCGAGAACTTCAAATATGTTTTCCGTGATCCAACCTTTATCGACGCAGTATGGCGTACGCTGTACATCAATATTCTAAAACTGATTATTCAGTTCCCATTCCCGATCATTCTGGCGCTGTTGTTGAATGAATTGCGGATGCGCAGAGGGAAAAAATTGTTCCAAACCGTTCTTACGTTCCCGCACTTCCTGTCCTGGATCATCGTATCCGGGGTAGTCATCAATGTGCTGGCATATGACGGACTGGTAAACAGCGCGCTCGGATTACTCGGATTGCCAACGATTAACTTCCTGGGGTCTGAATCCAACTTTGTACCAATGTTGCTGTTGACTGATATTTGGAAATCAAGTGGATGGGGCGCGATTATATTCTTGGCTGCCATTTCCGGTATTGATCAGGATCAGTATGAATCAGCACAGATTGACGGGGCTTCCCGTATGCAACAGATGTTCAAAATTACTTTACCTAACATCCTTCCAACCATCACAATCATGTTTATTCTGTCGGTTGGTGGATTGATGTCTTCCGGGTTTGACCAGATCTTCAACTTGGCAAATGCCGCTACCAAAAATGTATCGGAAGTACTCGATGTATATATCTATCGGATTACGTTCCAGTCATCTACCGATTTCTCATTCTCGACAGCGGTCAGCTTGTTCCGTTCCCTGGTGAATATGGCCTTGCTGCTTCTTGCTGACAGATTTGCCAAGTGGCTTGGCGGAGACGGTTTGTTCCGATAAGAGAGGAGGAAAAATGAGATGAGCAAGAAAGCTAACAAAAAACCGAGAATTGGTACAGAAAAAATGACACTTCTCGATTACATTATTTTTGCCGTATTACTAGTGCTTGCCCTGATGATCCTGATTCCGTTCTGGAATGTTATCATGATCTCGTTTGCAACACAAAAAGAATATGCTGACAATCCATTTTTGATGTTCCCTAAAGAATGGACATTGGATTCCTACAAGGCATTGTTCGCTGACGGAACGATTCTGTCGGGGTACAAAAATACAATTATATTGCTAGTCATCGGCTTGCCACTCAGCTTGTTCCTGACAACAAGCATGGCATATGGCCTTAGTCGCAACAAATTTCCGTTTAAGAAATTTCTCTTTTTCCTAGTACTGTTCACCATGATCTTTAATGGTGGTATCGTACCGCTGTATCTGATCATGAAATCTCTTCATCTTACAGGTACGCTTTGGTCTGTTATCCTGGCGGGAAGCTTCAGTGCGTTTAACATGATTCTGATGATGAACTACTTCTACACCTTGCCTGAATCACTCATGGAATCGGCGAGACTGGATGGAGCCGGAGAGTGGAGAATTTTGTTCTCCGTTGTTCTTCCGCTGGCTACACCAATTATGGCTACAATCACGTTGTTCTACGGTGTGGCTTACTGGAACAGTTGGTATGATGCGATGATATTCCTTCGAAAAGCGGATCAGTTACCGCTCCAGAATGTACTCCGAAATATTATCGTGACATCTACGACGAATGCATCCAATGCATCCAGTGTGGATGCTGCCCAGGCAAGCAACTTCTCAATGGGCATGAAGATGGCGGCCGTATTTGTCACCATGGTACCAATTATGTGTTTCTTCCCAATGCTGCAAAAACACTTTGCCAAAGGGGTATTAACAGGGGCAATCAAGACCTGATTATACGTATAGGATTTTGCAATAAAATTCTACTAAAAACATGGGGGTAAAACATGAAAACGAACAAAAAGTTGTCAGTAAGAGCTCTCTTTGCCATCACGCTTAGTGTAGTTATGCTGATGGTGACCGCTTGTTCCAGCCAAGGAGCTTCAGGTGGTAACGAAAAAGATGCAGAGGGAAATTACAAAGACAACCTGACCATCTCTGTAGCTAACCTGACCGAAATCAAAAACGGGAACCTGGATAATGACTTCCACAAGTTCTGGACAGACAAATTCAATGTAACTTGGGACTACAACTATATCGATTGGGATTCATGGGGCGAGAAGCTTCGTCTGTGGATCAACTCTGGCGACTTGCCGGATGTAGCGGTATGGAACTACGTACATGGCGATGCCATTAACAGTATTGAACAAGGTTTGTTCTACAAATTCCCGGATGACTGGAAAGAACGCTGGCCTAACGTGGCAGCAGCTTACAATTTGACGGGTCTTGGAGACAAGTTGGAAGAATTGACGGGTGGAACATATGTCCTGCCTAGACCAATCTATTTCGAGAACAAACCAGCTGACCCACTGACGAACCAAATTGGTGTCATCGCGCTTCGTAAAGACTGGGCTGAAGCAGTTGGTTTTGAACTTAAAGATGCTTATACAACAACCGAATTGAATGAATATGCTGCACTAGTGAAAGAAAAAGATCCAGGCAAAGTGGGTAACAAACTTGTACCTCTGTCCTACAATGCGGCAGATGCCATGACAAACATGATTATGCCAAACAGTGTGCATGCCATGACTGACTCTCCGTTCTACAAAGGTGAAGATGGCCAATTCCACTGGGGACCAGCAGATCCTGAAACGCTGACAGGACTTAAATTGATGCAAAAAGCCTATAAAGACGGACTGCTCAATCCTGAGTTCTACACATGGAAAAACAATGAAGGTCAAAACAACTTCAAAGTAACAGGTACAGCTGCTGTAACAAGTCTGGGCGGATTGGCTTCGTACAGACAAGGTCTGGATTCCGATATGAGAAAAAATCTGGGTGTAGATAGTGATGAACTGGTACACACAGCAATCGTAGTAGGCGATGACGGGAAATACCGTAACATGGAGCAAGCCAACTTCTGGTCTGCATTGATCTTCAATCCGGACATCAGTGACGAGAAATTCGAACGGATCATGGATCTGATCGATTACTCCGCAACAAAAGAAGGACAGTTGCTCATCAATATGGGCTTTGAAGGAAAAGATTGGAAATATGATGAAAACAACGAACTCGTTAGCTTGTTGCCAGAAGGAACGGTATTGGAAGATAAATATCCAGCACGTTTCGAAGGTCTGTATCTGCTCGGTGACGACTTCAGTGTTGTAAACCCTGCAATCAAAAAAGATTACCGTGATAGAGCCGTGAAATTGTTCGAAGAAAAAGCAAAACTTGGTACAGAAGGTAAATCCCTTGCAACTTACGATTGGGATGTCAACCTGTACGATTCCAAAGCTAAGAGTCAGGCTTCATTCGACTACCAGAACGAATATGCCAACTTGATCCTCAAAAACGGAGATCTAGAGGCGAACTGGAAAGAATGGGTAAACAGTAAAATGTCCCTGGTTCAACCTTACCTGGATGAGCTAAACGATAAATTCTAGTAATCATTCAGTAATTCATTTTGAACCCGGTGCGCGGTCTCTCCCCGAACGCAGCCGGGTTCTTTATTTCAACAACTTGTAGTGGAGGATACGATCAGATGAATAACGAGCAGTTGTTAGACCTGGTAAAACAGATGACGTTGGAGGAAAAAACAGCTCAGCTTCTTCAGTTGACTGCCAACTTTTATGAAGGAACAAATGTCGAAGGTCAGATCACAGGGCCGATGGAAGAGATGGGGATTACGGAGCAGTCCGTGGATGCCAGTGGGTCCATTCTGGGGTTGTCCGGTGCGCAGGCCATCATTGATGTACAGCAAGCTTATATGAAAAAAAGCCGTTTGGGCATTCCGCTTTTGTTCATGGCTGACGTAGTTCATGGATTCAAAACCATTTTCCCGATTCCACTGGCGATCGGTTGTTCATGGGACACAGAACTGGCTGAGAAAAGTGCTGAAATTGCAGCACGTGAATCAGCTGTATCCGGTTTGCATGTTACCTTTGCACCGATGGTGGATCTGGTTCGTGACCCGCGCTGGGGTCGTGTGATGGAAACGACAGGAGAAGATCCTTTTCTGAACAGTTTGTTTGCGGCTGCGTTTGTACGTGGATATCAGGGCGATAGCTTGAAGGATGAGCCAGATCGTCTTGCAGCCTGTGTTAAACACTTTGCGGCATATGGAGCAGCTGAGGGTGGTCGGGATTACAATACGGTGGACATGTCCGAGCGTAACTTGCGTGAGTACTATTTGCCAGCGTACAAAGCAGCGTTGGATGCGGGTGTGGAGATGGTCATGACTTCGTTCAATACGGTTGACGGTATTCCGGCAAGTGGCAATGAGAAGTTAATGCGCGGCATTTTGCGTGACGAGTGGGGCTTTGATGGTGTATTAATCTCGGATTGGGCTTCCATTCGCGAGATGATTGCGCATGGTGCTGCAGAAGATGATCGTGAAGCGGCATATCGTGCCATTCGCGCAGGAGTAGATATGGAGATGATGACACCTTGTTATGTGCATCATTTGCCTGAACTGATTGAGAGTGGTGAAGTGGAAGAGAAGCTCATTGATGAAGCTGTTCTGCGAATTCTGCAACTGAAAGAGAAGCTGGGATTGTTCGATAACCCGCTGCGTGCAGCTGATCCTGAACGTGAACGTGAGATTGTATTCTCCAAAGAGCACCGTCAGGTATCGTATGAACTGGCAACCAAATCTGCTGTCTTGTTGAAAAATGATGACAGCGTGCTTCCACTTCAACCTGACGCTAATGTAGCCCTCATTGGTCCTTTTGCACAGAGTCCTGATATTCTGGGCTGGTGGTCCTGTGAAGGGGTTAAGGAAGACGCAGTTAAGTTGGGAACAGCTCTGCAAGAACGCCTGACGGGTGGGAAAGTTCAATTTGCTCAAGGCAGTAATGTTCATACGATTACAGCTGAGCAGATCGCCGAAGCCTTGGAAGTGGCAAGCAAAGCAGATCTGATTGTCCTTGCTCTTGGTGAAGACTCAGAGATGAGTGGAGAAGGTGGCTCGCGCACGGATATTCGTCTGCCAGCAGCCCAACTGGAATTGGTTAAACAGCTCAAAGCAGCGGGAAAACCGATTGCCAGCGTTATTTTCAACGGCCGTCCATTGGATCTGCATGGTGTAATCGATGAATCGGATGCAGTTCTTGAAGCTTGGTTCCCAGGTAGTGAAGGCGGGGCAGCGATCGCAGATGTTCTGACAGGTGTAGTGAATCCATCTGCACGTCTGACGATGTCCTTCCCACAATCCGTAGGTCAGATTCCGGTCTATTACAACCATTTCAATACAGGTCGTCCGTTGAACCCGGAGAAGACAGAAGAACGTTATGTCTCCAAATACATTGACAGCCCGAATGAACCTCTGCTTCCGTTCGGTTATGGTCTCTCATATACTTCTTTCTCTTATGGTGATCTTGAAGTGTCAAGTAACGAGATGACTGCCAAAGAGTCCCTGAGCATCCAAGTACGTGTAACGAACACAGGTGAGCGCGCAGGTGTGGAGACCGTCCAGTTGTACGTTCGTGATGTAACAGGTGAAGTTGTTCGTCCTATGCGTGAGCTGAAAGGATATGTGAAGCTTGCACTGGAGCCAGGCGAGAGTGGTACAGCTACGTTTACTTTAAATGAAGAACAGCTTCGTTATCACCATTCCGACTTAAGCCATCGCAGTGATCGAGGCGAGTTCCATATTCTTGTGGGTGCAAACAGTCGGGATACTCAGAAGAAATCATTCAGACTTGTTTAATCCGGTGAATGAAAAGAGTAATGTGTCAGGCCTTTTGTTATGAAAGGCCTGATGAACATAACAGGGGAGCGAAGAATGTGGTCAGTATCAAGGATATCGCCAAACAGGCGGGAGTTTCCATCTCTACTGTGTCATATGCGCTGAATGGCAGCAACAAAGTGACCGATGAGACGAGTTCCAAAATTTTGGCCATTGCCAAAGAACTGAACTATGTTCCAAATGCCGCAGCAAGAACACTGAAGAAGAGGGAATCCAAAATTCTAGGTGTATTCTTGACCGATTTTAGAGGAGATGTGTATGGAGACTTGCTGAGTGGCATGAAAGCCGTATGTAATGCTCAAGGCTATGACCTGATCGTGTGCAGTGGTAAACAATCCCATCGCATGCTTCCAGAGAGAATGATTGATGGTGCGATCATTCTGGATCATACGTTTGCAAGTGAGGAACTAATGCAGTATGCCGATCGTGGGCACAAAATCGTTGTATTGGACCGTGAGATGGATCATCCCAACATTAATCAGGTTCTGCTGGATAATAAGGCCGGGGCAACACTTGCGATGGAACATCTTATTGAACAGGGACACAAGAAAATCTACGTGGTGACAGGACCGGAAGGTTCGTTTGACTCTGTGCAGCGGTTAAAGGCTGTGAGACAGGTTGCTGAACGTGAAGCCGATGTGGAATGGATTGAGATCACGGGAGATTTTGAAAAGAGTGGTGGAGAAAAAGCCGCAGATCAAATTGCGCAGGTGTATGATGGACCCGCAGCGGTATTCTGCCTCAATGATGAGATGGCTATTGGCTTGTGTGATCGTCTGGCAGACAGTGCACTTGGCGTTGGTCAGGAGATTGATGTCATTGGATTCGACAATATTGAATTGAGCAAATACGTGCAGCCGAGACTGGCAAGCATTGATTATTCCAAGCGCAAGTGGGGATCGCTCGCTGCTGAACAATTGATCAAAATTATTGCTGGAGAACCCGTCGATCATGAACGAATTTATGTCACATTAGTTGAGGGCGGGTCGGTGAGTGGGCCTATTTCGTCTGATTCGGTTATATCTATGCGGAATGACCGGGCGGTTAGCTATTGATCCCGAATACAGCAAGAGACAAGGCTTAGAAGAATCGAATCATTCTTTTAAGCCTTGTCTCTTGCTATTTCGAGGATGAAGCAATAGAAAAAGCCTCTCCGGAGAGAGGCTTGGCCTTTACAAGCCTTTTGTTTTGTCATTGTTGTAGGATGAAGTGAGAATGCCTGTAATGAAGAGAGTCAATACAATTGCAATAATCCAGAATGTCAGTGAAAATGACATGCCCTTCGCACCTCCTGCACAAGCTCATTTTCTTCTATTATAACCATTATAGGTAGAAAAGAAATGCTTCACCCTATTATTTGTAAAATAAAAAGTGTGTGGGCACCGGTCTGAGGCTGCCATCTGAAGGGTTATTCACGACCCGATTATTCAGAATAAGCGAGGATGATCCACCGCCATCCAGATTATAGGCGTCGATCACCCCAAGCTTGTACAACCTCCCTTGCAACTCTTCAAGGGTAGCACCGGAACTTCCGCCCTCATTATATCCGTCAACTACAATAATCAATAACTGATCATCCTTATAATTGCCAATGACTGTACGTGGTGCTCGTTTTGGTGATACTTTCCATTTGTCGGGAATTGCGGTTTTACGTCCATTCTGTAGCAGCACGGGTACAAACGTAGCTCCAAATTGTGGTTGCAGGCGATCCAGTGAGTTTTTGTCAAAGAACTTGCCTCCAACCAGTTTGCCGGCATCATTAAGTCCTACAAAAAACAGATCTTTGAAACTGGCCTGGAAACCGTTCACGTATTTCCCGTCCATGACGGTTGTGCTAAGTGGATAACGTTTGCCTCCACTGTCAGCAAATCCACCTGCGTTGATCCCGGCAATTGCGCCGTTACGCTTCACAGCCTGCATGGTCGTCTCAGAACGCCCAGGTTCACTGTCTAGAGCCATCTGCATGGCCGTAGGGTCTTTTAACTTGATCTTCATGGCATAGCCCTTATAGCTGCCAGGATTCACTCTGTACATTTCAATCGTTAGCCGGTCACTGTCTACCCGTTCAAATGGAACGCCAAGCTTGGATGAAATCCGTTTGTTGTAGATCGTTTCCGGACGATCCGCTTGGGCGGAAGCCTTCTGCACAAGTGTAGACATCGTACTTGTTGTTTTATTATAGAGCTGTGTCGTTCTTTTAATAGAAGAAGAAGTCTGGACAGCAGCATCTTTTGCCCCCGCAAGCTCTTGGCTAATTGCTTGGGTCCGGGGTGTAATCGTATCCTCTGACAGTTCGGTAGGCATCAAACCTCCGGGTTCAAGTGGAGGACGAAGCAGCAGCAGGCATAATATCAATCCAACAAAAGGAGCGAGTGCAAGCATAAAAAAACGATTAACCTGTTTGACGGGTGTAATCATTTGAGCAGGTCCATCTTTTTCTGGAGTGTCTCCAGTTGTTTTTTGACTTCGCTCAGCTGGGTATACAGTTTGTTGCTGTTATCCGTTTTGTCACTTGCATTATCCTTGGTGAAAGTCAGCAATTCATTGAAGGATTGAACCTGTCCCTGCAGGTCTTCTACTTCCTTAGATATCGTTGTTAGCTGATTTTCGTAGTCGGTTTTTAGCGCTGCAATCTGCTGCTGATTATGGGCTTGAAGCTGGTTAATCATCTGTTGTTGGAGATGGTTACTATAATAGTAGGTTCCAACGACTCCTAGTGCAATGAGGACAATCCACATTACCAGAAACAGCTTGATTGAAGATCCAGCCTTGCCTTTGGCGCTCCGGGTGTGATGGATGTCAGAGGACGGGGCAGATGGTTTCATATCATCACTCCTGGTCATTAATAGGTACAAAAAAATTTCCAGTCCTCATTCTATCATGCCCCTATTGATTACGCAAAAATGAAATTCTTTACTTAATAGAGTAAAAAGAGATTGCATCGGAAGGAAGTCCTAGGATACAATTTCTTATAGATGCAATAAGTAGGAACTTTGGGCAGGTTTTTCGACTTTTTTAGATAGAAATGCAGGAAATTTATACTATATTTTGACCTTTCCGGGGATGGGAAGATGGACGTCATGGTGTTTTTATAACAAAATACAGTGAAAATAGAGCTTTTTTATCGGCTGCCTCCTGTATTTTTCTGTTTTTCGACATAATCCGACCTATGCTTCTTCTATACTCGGACTGTCGCATAGACAATGGAAATATCATGATAGAAGCTAGAAGTTATTTGTCCAATACATAACAGGGGGAACAACAATGAAAAAAGTATGGCAGGTGGTCATCATAGATATCCACCCCACCAGCATGCTCGGTACAAAATTGATTTTGGAAGAGCAGCAAGATCTGACGGTACGTGGCATGACTTCGACCGGAACAGAAGGGCTCGATCTGGTGAATATTCACCAGCCTGATCTGATTCTCATGGATTATCGTCTTCCAGAGGGCCAGGCAGATCAATATATTGCCCAGATGAAGAATCTGTCAGCTCACAGTCACATCATCATTTTGACGGATGAAGACAATGTGAAGCTGTTTCGTCATCTGATGAGCCTTGGTGCAAGCGGCATGTTATCCAAACAGGCTTCCCCTAGCCAGCTGATTCATCTGATCTCTGGATTACGTGAGGGCCATGTGTCCATTCCATTGTCGTGGTTAAACAGTGCGGAGTGGGCGCAACCTGTGGAGTCTCCGACAGAAGCACGTGTCATTGAATTAACAGAAACCGAAACTTTTATCATGGAAAGAATTGTTCAGGGTGTAACCTATGATAAAATAGCGAATGAGATCAACGTTAGCAGACGTTCCATTGATAATTACCTGCGTAAAATATACGTGAAGCTGGAAGTAAGCAGTAGAGCACAGGCCATTGAACGTTATGCCTTGTATGCAAGACAAGTGAAGACGGGATCCTGACGAAACAGGTTTGTTCTTCCCATGATCACAACAGTTCTGTATGCATCCGGTCATATTCGATGGCGCGCAGGAATAGGTTGTAGGGCTGCGGACTGCGATTACAGTTTCGGAATAGGGACGAAAGGGGAACGGATCGATGAAATATTTCTTTGCTTCCCGTACCAACAGGCTTTTGTCATCACCACTGAGGGATATACGTGAGATGTCTGGCAGGGATTATTTCATTTCTCTGGCAGAAGAATTGCCTGCGGAGGAGTTGTTTCCTTTCAAATTGTTGGAAGAAGCAGCCGTGTCTGTCTTTAGTTCAGGCCCCTCCGCATTGCAATATGGAGAGCCAGCAGGCTACACGCCCCTAAGAGAGTGGTTGAACAAAGACTGGAATGCACGCAAAGGCATACGAACGGTACCCGAGCAGATTCTGTTGACCACTGGTACCCAGCAGGCCATCGATCTGGTGATGCGTCTATTGCTTGAGCCAGGAGATTCTGTACTGGTTGAACATCCCACATCTCCAGGCTGTCTTGAGGTATTGGAGATGCAAGGAGCCAAGATTGTGCCCGTAATGGGTGATCGGGACGGCATACTGCCAGACCTTTTGGAGCAACACATGCAGCAGGTTAGACCGAAGCTGCTTTTTGCTGCACCCAGTTTCTCGAATCCGACCGGTGCTTTGTGGAGTATGGAGCGGCGGGAGGCTGTCCTTGAGCTGTGTTCGCGCTATGGTGTACTGCTTGTGGAAGATGATTCTTACGGAGAGCTCCATTTCGATGGCCTTGAGCCAACGGAATTCTATCGTAAATATCCTTCACTCTTTGCACTGGATACTGCCGATCAGGGTGGACATGTTCTCTACATTGGTTCATTCAGCAAAACAGTAGCGCCCGCTCTTCGAACCGGATGGGCTGCTGGACATCCTGCGCTGATTCAGGCAATGGCCTCGGTTAAACGAATTGCAGATGGTCAGTCCAGTCCGATGAATCAGCGGCTGTTGTATCAATTGCTTGCCCATTCCCCTTTTCGTTGGAGTGATCACCTATCCATGTTGAATAGGGAGTATAAGACAAGACTCAAACTGATGCTTGAACTGTTGAAGAGACCGGGCTGGAAAGGGTGTCAGTACAACATCCCTCAGGGCGGAATGTATCTGTGGGTACAGTTGCCTGAAGGTTTGGATAGTGGCGCTCTGCTTAAGGCGGCTTTGCCCAAAGGTGTATCTTTTCTTCCTGGATCGCTATGCTCCACAGGTGTACAGGATCAACGTTACATTCGATTGAACTTTAGCCATCCAGGCCGGGATGAATTGCTGCTTGGCATGAACCTGATCAGTGAAGCCATTTCCGAATTTACGGCTCGTAGCTAAGTCAGATCAACAAATAGATTGTAGCAAAAATTAAAATTGGTTCATGACCAAAGTGATTACGTTATTGCATCCACTAACATTTTTATATATAATATGTATTAATGAGTTGTTGGTTTCTTTATATAAGCTACAATGGTGGCCAGTTCAGAAAAAGCACTCATATATTTTATTTAACGGGGGAAAATTCAACATGTCTAATATTTTATTCGTAAAAGCAAATGACCGTCCTGCAGATCAAGCAGTCAGCGTTAAATTGTACGATGCATTCTTGAGCGCATACAAAGAGTCCCACCCAGGTGACACAGTTACTGAGCTGGATCTCTACAATACAGATATTCCTTACTATGGCAACACTGTAATTACAGGTGGCTATAAAGCAGCAAACGGCATTGAAGCAACTGCTGAAGAGCAAAAAGCTGCAGCGCTTGCTGCACAACTGCAAGATCAATTTTTGGCAGCAGACAAAGTGGTATTTGCATTCCCACTCTGGAACTTCACTGTTCCGGCTCCACTGGTAAACTACATCTCCTACCTGAGCCAAGCTGGTAAAATGTTTAAATACACAGCTGAAGGCCCTGTAGGTCTCGTAGGCGACAAAAAAGTGGCATTGCTGAACGCACGTGGTGGCGTTTATTCCGTAGAGCCAATGGCTTCTGTTGAAATGTCTGTTAAATATGTAACTAACGTATTGGCTTTCTGGGGCATTCAAAACCCTGAATTGGTTATCGTTGAAGGACATAACGCTTCTGCAGATCGTGCTGAAGAAATCGTTACTGCAGGTCTGAAATTGGCTTCCGAAGTAGCAGTAAAATTCTAATAACAATCTTCTATATAGAACACATCAAAACACCTGTAGTCTCCAGTGGAGATTACAGGTGTTTTTTTTGCATTCTCATTTTTTTCACATCCGTTACTTCAGATGATTCGGTTCAGATCTTGCCTGTATTTTTTAAGTAAAACTCCGCTGCTTCAGCGATGTGTGCAAGGTCGTCCTTATTATCACCAGATACAGAATACGTTACATCGAGTTCATTAATGGTTTGTTCAATCATATCATTATCCTCAAGCATGTGTGCATGCTCGGTTAACGCCTGTACTCCCTTAATTGTCAGAATATACTTTCCGCGGGAGAGGCGTTCAAACCAGCCATAATAATTTTTTTGCAGAATCGCCGCTGCAGAACCTACACCTGTCTGTCTGGCAAGATTGGCAGGAGAGGCTTCTCCGTTCGTCCGTAGAGCGGATGCGACGCGTAAGGCCTTCTCACGATATGCGGTGACCAGCTGTCTGCGTGTACTGCCTCCCGTATTGTAGTCTCCGCTGCGTTCATCGAATTCCTTAAGCAAACGTTTCCGCCGAATACCGCTTTTGCGGGTAACTTGATTGTGGCTAGTGAGGGCCGTCTGGGCAGATGGTTCGCACAGTACATCAATCAGGGGAGCTTTGGTTTTGTAAAATGTGACAGTCAGCAGCCCCAGACCGAGTTGTCTGCATAGTGCGGTCAGTTCGCTCCAGCGTTGGTTCACAGCTCCGCGTTTGCTGCGATTACGTTCGACGGCCAGATACACAAACGGGCTAAGCTTCAATCGCTGCATGCCCTGCAACAACAGGGAGAGGTTAAATGTTTTTTTCATTTCCACAATGAGTGGTTCGTTCTGGTCCGATCTGACCCCGACGAGGTCACAATGTCTGACTTCCGCCTTGACGTCGAAGCCACGCTGCTCGAAGAAAGCCTTCACAGGCGAATATAATTCTGTTTCGTATTTCACTGCCATCGTCCGTGCTCCTTTCCAGAAGTGGCCTGTCTCTGACCATGTGTTGTCCGGTGTCCTGAATTTAGAACCCTCATTATATCATATTCGTTCTTTTTTTTCTGAAGGCACAAGATGTCTGATAGAACAGGGAAAAGCCAAAATTCGAAGCGGTTGATTGAAAAAAAAGAGGTCAACTTATCCGAATTGCCGCATAGGTATGTAATACACTTTTCACAACAAAACAAGACGTTTGGACAGAGGGTGGCGGGACTACACAGGACCGCAAGATTGGTATTCAAGCAGGAGCCGCAATTCTATTGATTTCTTCATACCATTCGGAATGGTTGACAATCACACTAAAGGAGCCATGGGAGGTACCAAGCATGAATATTTTTGAACGCGTTGCGGAACATCGGGCAGAGAGTGACCGTTTGACATGGAACGGAACATTTGAAGATTATATTGCACTGCTGAGAGAGGACCCGACTCCGGCAATGACGGCTCACGCCAGAGTGTATGAGATGATTGAATCGTTTGGCGTAGAAGAAGTAGGTGGGCATAAGCGGTACAAGTTTTTTGAACAGGAGATCTTTGGACTGGATCGTTCGATTGAAAAGTTGGTTGAAGAATACTTCCACTCGGCAGCACGTCGTCTGGATGTACGTAAACGGATTTTGCTCCTGATGGGTCCCGTAAGTGGAGGGAAATCAACGCTGGTGACGCTGCTGAAGCGGGGGCTTGAACAGTTCTCGCGGACAGAGAAAGGTGCCATATACGCCATTGATGGATGCCCGATGCATGAGGAACCGCTGCATCTGATTCCACTGGAGCTTCGTCCTGAAGTGGAAAAGGAAATTGGAGTCCGTATTGAGGGTAACCTTTGCCCATCCTGCCAGATGAGACTCCGTACCGAATATGGTGGTGATATCAGCAAGGTGCCGGTGGAACGGGTCATTGTTTCCGAAGATAATCGGGTGGGGATAGGAACGTTCAGTCCATCCGATCCGAAATCACAGGATATTGCCGATCTGACGGGTAGTATCGACTTCTCCACCATTACCGAGTTTGGTTCCGAATCCGATCCACGTGCCTATCGTTTTGATGGGGAGTTGAACAAGGCGAACCGTGGACTGATGGAGTTCCAGGAGATGTTGAAATGTGATGAGAAATTCCTCTGGAATCTCCTGTCGCTCACGCAGGAAGGGAACTTCAAAGCAGGACGCTTCGCTTTAATCAGTGCGGATGAAATGATTGTGGCGCATACAAATGAATCGGAGTATAAGTCTTTTATCTCCAACAAGAAGAATGAGGCACTGCAATCCCGGATGATTGTCATGCCGATTCCGTACAATCTGAAAGTGTCCGAGGAAGAGAAAATCTATGCCAAGCTCATTCAGCAAAGTGACATGAAGCATGTTCATATTGCACCGCATGCACTGCGGACTGCAGCCATTTTTTCGATACTTACCCGCTTGAAGGAAACGAAGAAACAAGGCATGGATCTCGTTAAAAAGATGCGCATGTATGACGGTGAGGAAGTAGAAGGTTATAAAGAAGCCGATCTGCGCGAGATGCAAAATGAGTATTTGGATGAAGGGATGTCCGGCATTGATCCACGGTATGTTATTAACCGGATCTCAAGTGCTTTGATCAAGCAAAATCTTCAGTGCATTAACGCGCTGGACATTCTGCGGGCGATCAAAGACGGTCTGGACCAACATGCCTCGATTACAAAGGAAGAGCGGGAGCGTTATCTGAACTTCATTGCTCTTGCACGTAAGGAGTATGATGAACTGGCCAAGAAGGAAGTGCAGAAAGCATTTGTGTACTCATTCGAGGAATCCGCAAGAACGTTATTCGAGAATTACCTCGATAATATTGAAGCATTCTGCAACTGGTCCAAGATTCGTGACCCGCTCACGGATGAAGAGATGGACCCGGATGAGCGTCTAATGCGATCCATTGAGGAACAGATCGGGATCTCCGAGAATGCAAAGAAAGCGTTCAGAGAAGAGATTCTGATCCGAATCTCGGCATACTCCCGCAAGGAGCGCAAGTTCGAATACAGCAGTCATGACCGTTTGCGTGAAGCGATTGAGAAGAAGTTGTTCACCGATCTGAAAGACATCGTCAAGATCACAACCTCAACCAAAACACCGGATGCAACACAATTGAAACGTATGAATGAAGTCATTAAACGCTTAATTGAGGAACATGGATACACCGCAGCCAGCGCGAATGAACTGTTACGTTATGTGGGCAGTCTGCTTAACCGCTAATCGGCAACGAACCATTCCGGATCAGGCTCCTGATGCCTGTTGTGAGGCTCCTTCACAGCAGGGTCAGGGCCTTTTTAATTACATGAAGGTCATATTAATCTAAAAAGCTGACAAATAAGGTTAATTTTAAAGAGAATTAGTTCTAATGGTATATGTATATTTAGGTATTTTAGTCTATAATCAATACATATATTTACAATTTAAAGTAATTTAGTGTTTATTAAGGAGCTGACTGAACCAGATATGAGCAGTATTTCCGCAACAAGACAGAAGCAACTTGATTACATGGGATTAACCGCAGGGGATCTAAAACTGCTTGCCGATCATCGGCCTGTTTTTAAAAAAGTCGTTAATGAAGTGGTAGATCATTTCTACAATCATGTGGGAAATTATCCTGAATTGGTAGATCTGATCGCTCGATTTTCTACCATTGATCGTCTAAAAGAAACACAGAAGATGTACTGGTTATCGATGACGGATGGAATCGTGGACGACGCATATATTGAGCAACGGATTGCAATTGGGCTTGTTCATTCCCGTATTGGCCTGTCCGAAGATTATTATCTGGGTACCTATATGGTATACCTAGATATTGCAACGAGCATATTCCAACAGGTTATCCCTGATTCCTGGCATCTTGTCATTCAGGCGCTCAGCAAAATGTTTAATCTGGATTCACAGCTTGTCCTTGAAGCCTATGAGAAGAAAGAAAAAGAAAAGTTACATCAGCTTGCCGATGACCAACAACATACGTTGCAGGCGATTACGCAGATTACCCAAGAGCTTACAGGCATGATTAGTGAATTAAATGAGAGTGCAATGGCTATATCGAGTGTAGCCAAAGAAACAGCGGCTTCTCAGGATCAGGCTCAAGTTCTGCTCACGGAATTAACAGGGGAGATCCAGCAGATCGGAAAAATGGGTGAACTCATTCGCGAGATATCGGATCAGAGTCATCTTGTCGGTCTGAATGCAGCGATTGAAGCTGCTCATGCAGGAGAGTTCGGACGTGGCTTCGAAGTGGTTGCCAGTGAGGTGCGCAAGCTTGCAGCCAGTTCTCGGGACGCCCAGGGTAAAATTCAGTCTAATCTGGAGCAGATCATGAAGAAACTGAGCAGTGTGCAGCAGGAGTCAGATCATACCTCTCGCGGAGCACGTAGCCAAGCTTCACGCTCGGCTGAACTCGCTGTATTTGCAACAACAATGGAGAAACTGTCTCTGGATTTGAAGAATCTGGAACAGCAGGAATAGAGCTTAAAAGCATTAGGAACCTTCCATACCGTTTCAGGCTGTTTTAAGCTATAATGGGTAGACAAACCTGCCGATGTTATAGAAAAGCAGCCGGAGACAGGGGATTTGAAAGAGGTTGAGGTGATCAGATGGCTTCTATCCATGATGTAGCCAAGGAAGCGGGAGTATCTGTTGCAACCGTTTCCAAAGTGATAAACGATTATCCTGATGTAAGTGAAAAAACACGCAAAAAAGTCAATATAGCCATCGAATTATTGAAATATCAACCCAATGTGGTCGCACGTGGACTTGTCAAACGCCGTTCATGGACGGTGGGAGTACTGTTAACGGTTCCGTTTACGAACCCTTTTGTGTCGGAGTTGCTGGAAGGGATCAAAACAGCGCTGGAGAACAGTGGATATGATCTGGTCCGGTTGTCTACTCGATTCGATGATCCGGCGTACTCGTTCATCAAACATTGCCGCAGTCGTAATGTGGATGGGGTTGTGGTATTCGGGGAAGGCAGAGAAAACGCGAGTATTCAGGAACTGGTGGATGCAGAGATTCCAACGATGTTTATCGATACGGACATGTTGGGCAAGCGTGCCGGTTACATTACTACGGATAACGCGAACGGGATCTCGATGGGTGTCAAACATCTGCATGAGCTTGGGCACCGCAAAATTGCCTATATCTCAGGGACACTTGGACCTGCCGTAGCCAATCTGCGATTGGAAGGATATCGGGAAGGGCTGCGAGAATGCGGCATCCCGTATTCTACGGTATATCTGGAGATCTGCGATTATTCCTTCGACGGAGGAAGCAAGGCTGCCCGACGATTGTTGGCACTTCAGGATCAACCAACGGGAATTGTCTGTGCATCAGACATGTCTGCGTTTGGTGCGATTCATGAAATTGAAAAGCATGGACTGAGTGTACCAGAAGATATCTCGGTTGTCGGGTTCGATAACACGTATTATGCTGAGGTATTCAAACCGGGGTTGACCACGGTGAATCAGAATATCTATTCCATCGGCATTAAGTCCATCGAATATCTGATTGCGATGATCGAGAATCCATCTTATTCTCCTCCTGTGGTGACGGAACCTTCCAATCTGGTCATTCGTCAGACGACAGCACCCTTAAAAGCCTAAATAGTAAAGATGTTTACACGAAGCACAGCTAATAAGCTGTGCTTTTTGTCGTTCTATATCTGATTTGGAAACATATGGTTTATGGAGTGGTGCAAGTCCTATAGTTTAACGGGTAAACAAAGTTCGCTGGCAATCGTATAATGAAAGTGCTTTCAATTTCTATTGAATAACGTCTATCCAATCCTGCACAACGATCTTGTAAAGGGCTGGCGCATGACAGAACAAAGGTTACTCTTCACAACCAACCAAGGAGGAGATCGGATGCATTTGAGAAAATGGTGGAGCTTGTGCTTGTCGGCTGTATTGATCTTCAGTTTGTTCCCAAGTGTGGGAACAGGAGGGACACGTGTTTCGGCAGCGGACGTTAAGACTGGCGATGATGAAGTGCTGTTCGAGGCTAATTTTGAAGATGGTGTATTGGGACAATGGCGTCCACGTGCGAGTGAAAAGCTAGATATCGTAACGCAAGTAGGTCACGACAGTACACGCAGCCTGAGAACCTCTTCCCGTACCGAAACGTTCCATGGACCCTTAATTGAAGTAATAGACCATGTACAAAAGGGCAGCACGGTTCATATTTCGTTTTGGGCCATGTACGATGAAGGACCGGACAGTCAGGTCATTAACGGTTCGCTTGAGAAAGAGTACAATAACGATGCTTCAAGTCGTGAATATGCTACGTTTGCCTCTGCAACTCTGAACAAGGGACAGTGGAAAAAAATCGAGGCAGATGTGGTGATCCCTGGTGAAAATAGCGGCATCACTGGATTCCGCATGTATGCAGAGACACCTTGGAAGACGTCAGCGGAAGTGACGCCGGCGGATACAATTACATTTTACGTGGATGATGTTCTGATTACGGAAGCCGAAAAAATTGAAATAGAGCCAAACATTCCGAATCTAGTGGATGTTGTGGGACAACACTATGCAATGGGAGCGGCAATCGACCAGTCTGCACTGGATGCAGAAGATCCACATTCCCAGTTGTTAACGAAACATTTTAATAGTATTACAGCGGGCAATTTTATGAAAATGGATGCGATGCAACCAAAGGAAGGGCAGTTTGTCTGGTCAGAGGCGGATCGTCTGGTGAACTTCGCCGAAGCAAATGACATGGAGGTAAGAGGTCATACGCTGTTATGGCATAGTCAGGTGCCGGACTGGTTCTTTACCGATCCGAATGATGCTTCAAAACCTGCCACGCGGGAACAGTTGCTTGCACGGATGAAAACTCATATTCAGACCATCGTGACTCGTTACAAAGGAAAGGTTCATACATGGGATGTCGTCAATGAAGTCATCTCAGACGGAGGCGGCTTGCGGAATGGGGCCAGTAATTCCAAGTGGAAAGATATTATTGGGGATGTGGATGGCGACGGAGATGACAGTGATTACATTGAGCTGGCTTTCCGATATGCACGCGAGGCTGACCCTGATGCGGTATTGGTGATTAATGACTATGGAATGGAGGGCAATGGAAACAAGCTGAATGATATGGTGAAGCTTGTAGAGAAGCTGCTTGCTAAAGGAACACCGATTGATGCGGTTGGATTCCAGATGCATGTATCCATGTACGGACCGGATGTAAAGCTCATTCGTGAGGCTTTTGAGAAAGTGATCGCTCTTGGTGTGAATGTACAGGTTACAGAGCTGGACGTTTCGATCTATTCAAGTAATTCTGAACTGGAGATGCCTGTCACAGATGAATTAATGCTGCAACAGGCTTATCGTTATCGTGAACTGTTCGACCTGTTCGACGAGTTAGGAAAACGCGGTGTAATGGACAGTGTTACGGTCTGGGGACTTGCGGATGATGGTACATGGCTTGACAATCATCCAGTCAAAGGACGCAAAGATGCACCGTTGCTGTTTGATCGTAAATTGAAAGCGAAACCGGCCTATTGGGCACTGGTGGATGCTACCACTCTTCCGATCTATCGTAATGAATGGACAGCACTTAAGGCCAGCCCTTCTTTCCCGAATCACAAAGGACAGGAAGATATTCTTTGGGGTGCTGTGAAAGGACTTGAAATTAATCATCTGGCAGATGGTACATCTGCTGTTACGGGTGAGGCTCGTATGATGTGGGATGCCAAAAAGGTGAATTTACGAGTGGAAGTGAAGGATACCACACGTCGCAAAGGGGATCAGGTGCAGGTTTTCCTCGCGGAAGAAGTCAAGGGGACAGGCGCTGCAACTTCTGAAGCTGATCTGTCTGCCAAGAAGAAAAATCCGTCGTCTGCAAATGGTCAATATACATTTAAACGGGATGGCGGTAAAGGCAAAGATAAAAATACTTACAACGTACAGGAGACAAAAACCGGGTATGTTGTATACGCATCACTGCCTATGTCAGCTGCTTTACTTACCGAAGGCCAGGTCTTGTCTCTGGATTTTCGGATTACGGATGAACATGCTGCTGGAAAGACAGCGACCATTGTTTGGAATGATATTTCCAATCAGCAGCCCGACAAACCAGCCAACCGGGGCAAACTGAAGCTCGGTTCTGTCTTGAAACAAACCAAGGTCACTTATGGCAAACCTGTAATTGATGCAAAAAAGGATAACGTCTGGAAAAAGGCTGCATCTGTTAAAACGGATGTCTGGGTGGTCGGAAACTCCGGTGCAACGGCAACTGCACAGCTGTTATGGGATGAGAAATACCTGTACGTATTGGCAGATGTGACGGATCCTTTGCGAAGCAAATTAAGTTCTAATGCACATGAGCAGGATTCGATTGAGATTTTTATCGACCCGAGCAAAGATCAGACAACATTCTATCAGGAGGATGACGCCCAGTACCGGGTCAATTTTGATAATGAGGCTTCTTTTGGAGGAAATGCACGTAAAGAAAGCTTCAAATCAGCTACTCGATTAACAAGCGGAGGGTATACAGTTGAAGTGGCAATCCCACTAGATAGCGTTCGTGCTGAAGGCCAAAGATGGATTGGATTTGATCTGCAAGTTAATGATGATGGCGCGGGGGATGGCAAGCGAAGCAGTGTGTCCATCTGGAGTGATTCATCAGGTAATTCTTATCAAGATACTTCCGGTTTTGGCAGTCTGTTACTGACTCGCAAATAGAATATTCAGTTGTAAATTAGAATATGAGAATGTTAGCTATTCGACATCGTATATCTGGAAATAAGTGTTGATTTTAAATGCTGGGACGTTTAGACTATATACATTCAAATAAACGGGTTCCAATGTATGACAACGGCTTCAACTAAGTCTGTGGTCACGAGTCAAATGATGCGGAGGGAGTGCCTGTCATCCAGACAGCGCACTCGCTTCTTTTTTACATTTTTGCATACATACAAGGCATTTCCCGGTTGAAAGGACAGAGTGAGTGGAGCACCTACATGGTACGTACAACTTAGAACTTGTTATTTTATCCTATATTATTGCATCGTTAGCTTCATACGCAGCCCTCGACCTTGCAGGCCGTGTAAGTCAGGCCAGCGGGATGGCGCGAAATGTATGGCTTACCTGCGGAGCAGTCTCGATGGGGTTGGGAATCTGGTCCATGCATTTCGTAGGTATGCTGGCTTTTGTTCTGCCTACGCAAGTCTCCTATTCCACCGGTAAGGTTGTTTTATCTGTTCTACTTGCTATTGTCGCATCGGGAGTGGCCTTGAACATTGCGGGTAGACAATCGGGCAGGATAAGCAAGCTCATGATTGCTGGAGTGCTGATGACAGCGGGGATCAGCTCGATGCATTATGTGGGAATGGCAGCGATGTCAACTCCGGTTACGTATGAACCAGGCAGAGTGGTGTTATCCATTCTGATTGCAGCGCTTGCTTCCTTTGCAGCATTGTGGCTTATGTTTTTCTTCCGTTATCATCAATCAAGACATACCTGGGTTTACAAGATGGGCAGCGGTCTCATTATGGGTATTGGAATCTCTGGCATGCATTATACCGGGATGTCAGCCGCACATTTCCATCACTCACATGGCTCGATGGCAAGTTCAGGTATGCAGATTGAGCCAGGCATTCTCGCCTACTTGATCGCATCGGGCACATTTATTGCTTTGGGCTTGACGTTGTTTGGCATATTTATCAATCAGCGAATGTCACAGAAAGATCGACGGATTCATGAGAATGAGCAATGGTATCAGGCCCTGTATCATAACCATTCGGATGCTATTATTTCAGTGAATAAGGAAGGTATTGTCAAAGGGATTAATGCTGCTGTAACAACAATCACCGGATATCCTGAAAAAGGGGTCATGGATCGTTCCATTGATGAGATCGCTCAGCAAATCGATATCCAGTGGATAAGTGAATTTGATTCCATCGATTGGGATGATCATGGACTGGAGCAGGCGCACTACATGGCCAAAATGAGAGACGTACAGGGTGAACTTCTGGACCTTAGTATTGTTGTAGTTCCTGTTGTCATTGATGGCAGACATGTGGGAAGTCACATTTTGATCAAAGACGTTACGGAGGAGAAACAGGCTCAGGAGAAGATTCGTCACCAAGCTTTGCATGATCCGTTGACGGGGTTGCCCAATCGGCGCAAGTTGGATGATGTGCTGGCTTGTACGATTCACGATTCAGCAGAAAAAGGGAATTCTTTTGCCGTTATGGTGATGGATATAGATCGTTTCAAGATGATTAATGACTCGCTGGGACATTCCATTGGAGATGTATTTCTAAGAGAAGTCAGCAGCCGGATCATGAAAGCCATAGAAGCTTCTGATCCCTTGGCTATGGAGAATGTCATGCTGGCCCGGATGGGCGGTGACGAGTTCACACTCGTTGTGACCCAGGATCAAGCGACAGAAGTAAGAGTGGCAGAACTTGCAAAACAGATTGTTGAAGCCATTCAGTTACCTTATCGACTGAAGGAAAATGATTTTTATGTGACCGCCAGCATTGGGATTGCGATGTATCCGGATCATGGAGTGGGCGTTGATGCTTTGCTGAAACATGCGGACTCCGCCATGTATGAAGTGAAGAAAAACGGCAAAAATGGCTTCCAATTCTACACTGCCCAACTGGATTCCGAACTATATGAACGCATTGAGCTGGAGGGTTATCTTCGTAAAGCTTTGGAACGCGATGAGATGGTCCTATACTATCAACCACAGATTCGTACCGAGGATAGCCGCATGATTGGTGTGGAGGCTCTTATACGTTGGAACCATCCACTCAAAGGTCTGCTCGCACCCAATGTGTTTATCCCGCTTGCAGAAGAGACAGGCATGATCTATGAGATTGGCAACTGGACGCTGCGGGAAGCTTGCAGACAGATGAAGCTCTGGCACGCGAGTGGCGGACCGCTCATTCCGGTATCGGTTAACTTGTCCAGCCAGCAGTTCCACCAATCCAACTTGGTAGAACAGGTCAAGAATGCACTCTTAGAGACAGGGCTTGAGTCCCGATATCTGGAGCTGGAAATAACAGAGAGCATGATGATGGATGCAACGGTATCTACGGCGATTCTGAATGAACTGACAGCACTGGGTGTCAAGATCAGCTTGGATGATTTCGGTACGGGATACAGTTCACTGAGTTATCTGAAGCATTTCCCGATTCACAAGCTTAAGATTGATCGTTCATTTGTGACGGACATTACGGAGAGTCATAGCGATCAGGCCATTGTGGCGACCATTATATCGATGGCACAGAATCTCAAGATGGAAGTGATTGCCGAAGGCATTGAGACGAAAGGCCAACTGGATATTCTGATGCAGAATGATTGCCGGGAGATACAGGGGTATTATTTCAGTCGTCCACTGCCAGCAAGTGAAGTGGAGCATGATTTTTTTGTGCCGCTGCGATTGCAGGGTAATGGTGCACCACTGGTATAATCAGAGTGAACATTTCAATTAAAGGATCTTACAGTTTAGCTGAAGTATATCTTAAACGGCAAATCCCCAATCACGTATAGGGAACTTGCCGTTTTAGTTTTTAGAGCAGTTTGTAAGGGGAATGATTAGAAAAGAGGGAGTTAAAACCTGGTATATTTTATATGATTGATATTATTGGTAATCCTAAAATTGATGGCTGAGATGCAACATGGTTGTATGCTATAATTCAGGTAAAAGTTCTATTTAGCAGTTTAGCAATATCATTGAAGGAGGTTGTGAGGATGAATTTTAGTCTTAAAGCTCCTGATGGGACCGTCATTGAATCCTATGAGAAGGATCATAAGGAATTCATTCGTATTGCTGGTCTGGAATATGAAATCTATAACCCGGTGGATGAGCTAGACTCCGATCCGGAGATACGGCAAATGATTGAAGCTTCTGAGAAAGACATAAAACAAGGCAAGCTGTATTCAACAGATGACTTGATTGAACTGGTGAAGCGTGGTGAGCTGTAATTGATGGTTCAATGGACCGCCACGGCAATGAACCGACTTCGCCAGATCAAAAGCGAACATTTTAAAGATCAAGAAACGATGGAATACAAAATTAATCTCATTCGCCGTGTTGAAGAGAAGATTGTTACTATGGGAACAATGCTGCCGTCTCGTGAGTACCGCAACACGTACTACTGTTTTGTGGATCGATACGTTGTATCTTACAAGCTGTTGGACAACGGTGAGGGATATGTAATCACTTCTTTTAAGCATGGTGCAATGAAACGTAATTTTAAATATTAATTTTATAAATGCCAAGCGGCAAGTTCCTGTGTATGTCGGGAACTTGCCGCTTTTTTAGGTCTTATCTTTTATTAATCACTAATCTCACTCATGATAAGAGCATTTATATTTTAGTTTCAAATAGGATAATTTACAACCTCACAAAAACTTGCGGTGGTGTTTCTTACCATCATACGTAAACCAGATTGGTTTATCCTCGACACGTGTCTCCACATGTACGGTACGTCCCCAGAGGCGATACAGATAAGGCAGGGTGCGTTCCATATATTTCAGATCCAGCTCGATGCCCTCATATTGGTGTTTGAGCACGAGTTCACCGGTCCGAAGATAGTCAGCATCTTGCACGACTAAGTAAGGGGAGCCCCCGTTGACACGTGAAAATACGAGCTGATCCCGTATGTTCTCCCAAGACTTGTCGGTGATTTTCCAGTCCGGCCCTTTTTTCTCAAATACGTAGAGGTCGAGATCCTCGGTTAATTGTTTGGTCATGTAATTGCGGATAAAGGAGGTATCGGAATCGAATTCACGCACCTCGAACATTTTGGCGCGACCTTGCCCTGGTTTGCGGCCCCAACGTTCCTGTTCTTCACGGGTTGGGTTATCCCAGCGCCGTTCAATATCCTCGAAAATCTTCAGTCCCAAATAATACGGATTCAGACTTTGTTTCGATGGCTGCACCACGGAGGAGTTGAGTTTCGCAAATTCGATCGTATCCTCACTGTTCAGATCGAGTTCACGGATAATGCGTTGATGCCAGTAGGAGGCCCAGCCTTCGTTCATGATTTTGGTTTCCATCTGTGGCCAGAAATATAACATCTCTTCACGCATCATACTCATGATATCCCGCTGCCAGTCGGTCAACACTTCCGAGAATTCCTGAATAAACCACATGACATCCTTCTCCGGTTCAGGCGGAAAGTGATGGACCTGAATACCTTCGGCGGGTGCTTCTTCCGTCTGCACATCATCAAGCGACCATAGATCATCATAGCGACCTTCCGGCCGGGGTGCTTTCTCACCGCGCTGCTCCCGCATTTTCATTTCCATGTAGCGTTGTTTGTCCAAATGGCGGGGTTTAATGAGTTGTGGGTCCACATGTTCCTGAATCGCGATCACGGCATCGATAAATGCTTCAACGGCTTCCGTTCCGTACTCCATCTCATAATTGCTGATCCGATCCGCCGTAGCGGCCATACTTTCGACCATATTCCGGTTGGATTTGGAGAAGCGGGCATTGTTTTTGAAAAAATCGCAGTGTGCCAATACGTGGGCTACGATCAATTTGTTCTGAATCAGGGAATTGCCATCCAGCAGGAAGGCATAACAAGGGTTGGAGTTGATGACAAGCTCATAAATTTTGCTGAGTCCAAAATCGTATTGCATTTTCATCTTATGAAATGTTTTGCCAAAGCTCCAGTGGCTGAATCTGGTCGGCATGCCGTAGGCTCCAAATGTATAAATAATATCCGATGGGCAGATTTCGTACCGCATGGGGTAATAATCCAGGCCAAAACCATCGGCAATCTCCATAATCTCGGCAATAGCGTATTCGAGTTCGCGGATCTCATCTGTCATCTAACGCTGCCTCCTTCCCGTTTCTGGAAAAAGCTGCGCAAAGCTTTGTACACTTCGCCTTTTTCTTTGATCACATAATACATGAACTGATCCATCTTGATATGACGATAAGCCGACATCAGTGTACTGCTGCGGTTGTACTGATTCACTTCGCCGTATCCAAACATATTGCTACGCTTCATCAACTCACCGATCAGCTTCACACACCGTTCGTTATCCGAGGTCAGATTATCCCCGTCAGAGAAGTGGAAAGGGTAAATGTTGTAGCTGGAAGGCGGATACCGGCTGTCAATAATATCCAGTGCCTTCATATATACAGAGGAGCAGATGGTGCCTCCGCTCTCGCCACGGGTAAAGAACTCTTCTTCGGTTACTTCCTTGGCTTCCGTATGATGGGCGAGGAAAACAATCTCAACTTTCTCATACTGACGGCGTAGAAAACGAGTCATCCAGAAGAAAAAGCTGCGCGCGCAGTATTTCTCAAACGAACCCATGGACCCGGATGTATCCATCATGGCAATAATAACGGCATTGGATTGTGGAATGATTTTGTCTTCCCACGTCTTGTAGCGCAGGTCATCCGGACTGATGTGATGGATGCCTGGCGTACCGGTCGTTGCATTACGACGCAGATTCTCCAGAATGGTACGTTTCTTGTCAATATTGGACTGCATGCCTTTTTTGCGAATATCGTTGAAAACTACCGTATGTGTCTCAATCAGGTCTTTGTCTTTCTGCTTCAGATCGGGTAATTCCAGCTCAGCGAAGAGCATATCTTCCAATTCCTCGATACTAACTTCGGCTTCCACAATATCATGACCAGGCTGATCGCCGGCTTTTTCACCTTTGCCGGGTTTCTGCGAAGCAGATGGATCACGACCGATGACGTCTCCGACCTGACTGTCACCGTCTCCTTGACCGACATGTTTTTGCTTCTGGTAGTTATACACAAAACGGTACTCATCCAGACTGCGGATTGGTACCTTGATGATTTGTTTTCCATCAGACATGATGATGTTTTCTTCCGTAATCAGATCAGGCAGATTCTGCTTGATGACATCTTTCACCTTTTGCTGATGGCGCTGTTGGTCCTGGTACCCTTTGCGGTGAAGCGACCAATCTTCCTTCGACACGACGAACGAGTAAGGCTGGTGTGAATTTGACATGTAGGCACCCCCCATTGATTACGCGGCACAGTTTGGCCTGTCGGTAATTAAGTATATTCACGGGCGAGGACGATATGTGATGAGAGTGGATATAAAATGATACAATTACGCAAGTTCACCTCGGAGGTGAGGTGAGTCGTAAGAACAGAACTGCACCATTTTTTACAGAAACAGTGAACAAGTGTGATATCCTTCCTTTACAATAGGAGAAAGACATCGATCTGGCATCTAATAGAGGTTGTTTATAAAGTCCACTTAGACTTGTTGAACTCGCACTAATTTAGAGATGCATGTAAAGGAAGGATTTATGTGAATAAAAAGGCGATCAAGGCTTGGATTATGTATGATTGGGCCAACTCGGCTTATGCGACAACTGTGCTGGCCGCAGTACTGCCTGTATTCTATGCTTCGGTGGCTGCAGCAACGCTGGATACGGATACCGCCGCCTCCTACCTGGCCTATACACACTCCATTGGCATGTTGTGCGTAGCTCTGCTAACACCGTTGTTAGGCACGCTAGCTGATTTGTCAGGACGGAAGGGCGACTTCCTGCGTGTATTTGCAATTATAGGCGTCCTTGCTACATTGGGATTCAGCGCAATCGGTGAAGGGGACTGGTTCCTTGCTTCCGCGTTGCTGGTCATATCCACGATTGGTTTTGCGGGTGGTAACACCTTTTACGATGCAATGCTGCCGGATCTGGTACCCGTGGAACGAAGGGACATGATATCCTCCAAAGGTTATGCCTATGGTTATATTGGAGGAGGTTTGCTGCTTGCAGTGAACCTGCTGATGATTCAGCAACCGGGCTGGTTCGGGATGAGCAGTACACTAGCAGGCACAAGACTTGCTTTCATCTCCGTCTCGTTGTGGTGGTTGCTGTTCTCGATACCGATCTTTCGCCATGCTCCGAGACGGCCTGCATCACCGGATCTGCCCGGAACGTGGACAGGGTATGCTGCGGTGGGCGTACGCAGACTGCGGCAAACCTTTCGTCAGATGCGGCGTTTTCCCCAGTTAATCCGCATGTTAGTGGCTTTCTGGTTTTTTAATGACGGCATTAATACCATCATTCTGATGGCTACGATCTATGGGACAAGTATAGGCATAGGCACAGCCGACCTGATGCTCGCGCTACTGTTAACCCAGTTCATCGGGTTCCCGTGTACATTGTTACTGGGAGCATGGGCACAGCGTTGGGGAGCAAAGCAGGTATTAATTGTTAGCTTATCGGTCTACATATGTATTGTGATTCTCGGTTATTTCATGACACAAGCGATCCACTTCTATGTGCTCGCCGGGTTGGTTGGTGTCGTGCAGGGTGTGAGTCAATCCACAGCGCGTTCCCTGTTTAGCAATCTGATGCCAGCAGGCAGAACAGGAGAGTATTTTGGTTTTGTGAATATTACAGGCAAATTCTCTTCGATCTTTGGTCCATTTGTGTTTGGTTATGTTGGGCAGATCACGGGTTCCACGCGTTGGGGTATTCTGTCGCTCATCTTCTTTTTCGTCGCGGGAATTGCTGTATTGTTAACCGTGAAGGTACAGAAGGGGATGCAGGATGCTACACGGGCAGATCAGGAAGAAGAGCGAACTAGGAGCGTTGGAGCTCCTGGGAAAAGTTCAGATGTAAGGTTTACCTGATGGTTGTTCACCCGTTTTCATATTAAGTTTCTCAACGGATTACGTATGGCTTCAGGCATTGTTCCTCACAGAACATGTCTGGAGCTTATTCGCGTTTGTGCAATCAGAACATAATTGATCATGAATAAGTGCTTAAATGACAGACAGCAGAATACAGTGAAAGAGTATGAATTTATGAAAAGGTGAAAATAAAAGATTGACATGATACATTTTGTATCATAGAGTAAAACTATAAATACATATTGTATCTGAGAGTTGTCGAATGTAACCATGTGTTTTGCTTCATTCCCGGGTGAACTTCCGACGGAATATTGCAAAATGCTGACCTATAGCGTGCATATTACTCGTTTTGCCAAACACAAAGGTAGAGTCTGGTCTATCCCAGCTACATATTTATACTAATGAACAGAGGAGAGGCTGCCATTGATCGATGCTCAAGGTAACGGACTTGTTTTCTTACTATGTGTTCCCCGCAGTGGTAGTTCCTTATCCACCGTAATGCTGCAAAATCATAGTCGTATATTTGCCACCCAGGAAATGTGGTTTCTGATGAATCTTGTCGATTTGCCCAAGGCTGATTCACGTGCTTATGGTGGCAGCTCCATCATTCGTCAGTTCTACAATGCCATGGTATCCGAGGATGTCTTCGAAAAGGCGTGCAGAAGTTTTGCTCTTGAGATCTACAATGGATTCCTGGAAGGGAGCGGTGCAGACTTCATCGTTGATAAATCTCCACGATACTATTACATGCTGGAATGGCTGGATCGTCTGTTCCCTCAGTCCAAGCGTATTCATCTCCAGCGTAATCCTCTGGCCATAGCTGCATCATTCAAAAAGGTAAACCGCCACACAGGAGAAGGATTCGACCTGATTCATAGTCTGCAGAGCCCCAAATTAAATATGAAATCCGTAGATCTTACACTGGGTATGCTCCGCTTGAATGAGTATTTTGCCAAACCCCACTCCAATGCGTATGAATTGCAATATGAACGATTGGTTTCCAATCCTCAAGAAGAACTTGAGAAACTATGCACGTTTCTGGGAATTCGATATGAACAGGGAATGGAGCAGTATGGACAGTTTCTGGACAGTGCCAAGTCTGACATGTTCTACAGTATGGGCGTGGGTGATCCTTTCCTCTCTTCGCATCAAGAGGCACATCAGGGTTCTGTTAACAACTGGAAAAACATATTAGAACCACATGAAGTTGAACTGTATTGCCGTGTGATGGGGGCAGATCTGTTCCACCGGATGGGATACAGTGAACAGCTGGCAGAAGCCGAACAATGGACGGGTGTACATTATGATGCAAGTCCAGATCAAGAGGTCATTGACCGAATCACGCATCAGTTGACAGCAGCGACCGGTTGCCAGTGGCAACCGCAATATCGAATGCAACCGGCAGATTCTGTCGTTCATGATCCGCTTGGGAATCTTAATGACCAAGTTGCCGAAGAACCGGAAAAGACAGACCCGACGCTAGCTGCACTGGTGACGATCAGACAGCTGCAAGCCGCATTACGGGCAGCAGATCATCGTCTGGAACGGGGTTACAGTGAGCGAGAACGCTTGAAAGTCCAGCTGGCTTCTGCTCAAAGCAAAATACAGCGTATCAAATCATGGGTACCATTTGGTCATCAGATCAGCGCCTGGGCTTCACAGCGCAAGATTCTACGGGGAGGCAAGTCATGAGCGCCATAGCAGGAATTGTTCACAACGATGGTCAGCAGGCGCTATGGGAAGACAGCTGGCGTCTGTACGCAAGCCTGGGGCATGTCCCTGCGGATACAACAGGGGTGTGGAAAGGCAACGAGGCGTTCCTTAGCTGTCACGCCCAATGGATTACACCGGAATCGGTTAGCGAGAAGTTGCCTTTATATGATGAGGAAAGTGGTCTGACCATCACGGCAGATGCGATTCTGGATAACCGGGAACAACTGGCAGATCAATTACAGATATCCAGAGCTGAACTGGCTATGTTGGCGGATAGTGAACTGATCTTGCGTGCCTATCAGCGCTGGGGAGACGATGTGGCTGTCCGATTACTGGGCGATTTTGTATTCGCCATCTGGGATGAGCGGAATCGCAAACTGTATGCAGCGAGAGACATTACAGGTATGAGAGCTTTTTATTACCGACATGATGGTTCACGTTTTGCTTTCTGCACACTCATGAATCCGTTGCTTGGGCTTGAAGGGGTACATAAAGAACTTGATGAGACTTGGCTGTCCGAATTCCTTGCCATTCCTGACATGCATGATTCAGCAGATATCAATTCGACCGTATATCGGGGAATAAGCCAACTGCCTTCTGCACATACACTTGTCTTCCGGGATGGGAGACTGGAACTGAAGCAATATCATCGCTGGAATGAAGTCGAACCTCTGAGGCTTAAATCCGATGGTGAGTATGTAGAAGCGTTTCGGGAGATCTTTGGGCAGGCGGTTGGATCACGACTACGAACGCACAGGCAGGTGGCTGCTGCTTTAAGTGGAGGGCTGGACTCGGGAGCCGTGGTTGGTTTTGCTTCCGGAACATTGAGAAGTCAGGGCAAACGGCTGCAGGCCTACAGTTATGTTCCCGTACCGGATTTCACAGATTATACGTCGAAAACGTTGCTCGCAGACGAACGGCCCTTTATACGTTCAACCATTAATCATGTTGGCAATATCACAGAGAACTACCTTGATTTTGAAGGCAGAAGTCCACTCAGTGAAGTAGATACCTGGCTCGACATTATGGAAATGCCTTATAAATACTTTGAAAATTCATTCTGGATTCGCGGATTCTATGAAAAAGCGAGCCAACAAGATGCAGGCATCCTGCTCACAGGCGCACGTGGTAATTTCACCATCTCCTGGGGCCCGGCTCTGGATTATTACGCCAGTCTACTGAAAAGTGGCCGCTGGTATCGCTGGTTCCGTGAGATGCAGCAGTATAGTGAGCGGACCGGCATGCCCTTCTCCCGTATAGCTAAGATCACCGGGAAAAAGGCATATCCGGAATGGTTCAAGGCTCAGTCCAAAGGAGCAAGCCAGGCCGCATCCGTGCAGTTGATCCATCCTGATTTTGCTCAAAGAACAGGTGTACTGGAAAGACTCAAATCCATTATTGTACTGCAGGGCGGTGCTCAGGCCGATGCACTCAAAGTACGTGCCGAGAAATTCAATAACCTGGCCATCGCCAACAAAAACGGTGCTGTAGCTACAAAATGTTCTCTGCGTTACCGGGCTTGGGAACGTGATCCGACAAGTGATGCCAGAGTCATCCGGTTCTGTCTGTCTGTACCGATTGAACAATATGTGAAACATGGGACGGATCGTTCATTGATTCGCCGGGCTACTTCACCGGAGTTGCCTGACAAGGTCAGACTGAATCAACGGGTACGGGGTGTACAACCGGCGGATTGGCTGCATCGCATCATTCCGAGTTGGGATGCCTTTACGGCTGAGTTGCGTGCTTTGTGTTCTGACAGCAAGGTCGCTGGCATATTAAACACGGAGCGTATCAAATCTGCCCTGGCGAACTTTCCGAGTCCGAGACCAGAGCTTGCTTCACATCCAGATCTGCGATTGATGATGCATAGTCTGATTGTCTATCGGTTCATTCGGAAATTCTGAATGAGGGCACATGAAAGGAGGTGAATACGATGCAAATGGAAAAAAAGGAATGGCAAGCACCAGCTCTTGAAGTGTTGGAAGTCAATCAAACGATGGCCGGTACTGGCTACAGACAAATTGACTGGGTAACGGTTCACGATGCGGATCTGTACGATCCAACTTCCTAAGTTGTTAAGTTTTATGAAGTGTCATCATACTTAAAGGGCGGAAATGCAACAAATCCAGCTTTTCGCCTCCGCCCTTATATTGAGCAACATGAATATAAGGGCTTTTTTTTACATTTTATTACGAAGGAGGCGTCGTTCATTGTTGCCTGTGCATTATGTGGCGTATGGTCTACGCTGGTCGAGCCAAATTCGAATGCCTGAACTACAGATCGCACCCAAGGATGCGGAGACTGATTTTGATGTCGTGGATGTGCACATCGAGTCTTCAGATCTGACCCCATTGTGGGAGGATTGGGATGTAGGCAACGACAACTTTGTGGCACGAGAGGGCAGTCTTTTTTTCAAAATCGAAGATACAGGTCTGTTTCTAATGGAGCAAGGAAAGCGCATTGTCGTATCCCCTATACCGGGTGCAGATGAGAAAAAGGTCAGATTATTCATTCTGGGCACATGTATGGCGGTCATTATGATGCAGCGTGGCATTCTTCCACTGCATGGTAGTGCAGTTGTTATTGATGGCTGGGCTTACGCATTTGTCGGACATTCGGGAGCAGGCAAGTCGACGTTGTCGGCCGCACTGGCATCACGCGGATATCCGCTTCTCACCGATGATGTTGTTGCACTGACCTGGGATGCCGGAGGAAGAGCTATCGTATCACCTGGTTACCCGCAACAGAAGTTATGGCAGCCCAGTCTGGACGGTTTCGGCATGAAGGAGCAGGATTATGCAACGGTTCACGCAGAGATTACAAAGTATGCGATACCTGTTCAGCACTATTTTCATGAGATGGCTGTGCCACTAGGTGGAATATTCGAACTGGCTCCACAACCGGAGGAAAACCATACATCTGTTCAACTGGTTGAAGTGACGGGGCTAGAACGACTGCATCTGTTATGCTCGCATACGTTCCGTGGTGGACTCGTTGCAAGACAGGGGCTGGCACAGTGGTTGTTCGAGACGGCTTCAAGACTTTCAGCAAGTGTGGAGATTGGCAGATTGGTCAGAACGGGTGCGGAGTTTACAGCATTTGAGATGGTGGATCGGATCACAGATCATATACGTAAAGGAGTGCATACAGGACAATGACAGCGACTACGCCGATGAATGTGGAAGACCGGGTAACCCGGAAGGAAGGCAATCTGGTCAGTGATATGGGCAGTGAGAAAGTTATGATGAGCATTAGCTCTGGAAAATACTATAATCTGGGGAGTACCGGTGGACGAATCTGGGATCTGATCGCAGAAGAACGCACGCTGGGTGAAGTTGTTGAGGTACTTGCAGCGGAGTATGAGATTGAGCCAGATGTATGTCGTGAGCAGGTGGTACAATTCCTGGAACATCTGTCCCGTGAAGGTTTAATCGACGTTACTCGCGGAGTGTAGAATGATGTTGCGAAAAATAAAGGTTTATCTCTCGCTCCCTCGGTCGATGCGTCGACTGGTATGGGAGGCCTATATCCTCCTTGGCTGGGCACGCATACAGAAAGCTATGCCATTTGCCAAAATCGCGCCAGGGCTGGGTACGCCTATGGTAGAAACACCGATGACAGGACTCGAACGCAGCGAGGTCATCACTATACGGAATATTTCCAAAGCGATTTCGCTCGCCAGTAAATATACGTTATGGGAAAGCCGCTGCCTTGTAATGGCGATTGCCGGGATGAAGATGCTTGAGCGACGCAAGATAGAGAGTACGTTATACATGGGGACTGCACGGAATAAGCAAGGACATATGATGGCTCATGCCTGGCTGCGAAGTGGTAAATTGATCGTGACCGGAGCTGATACTATGGACCAATATACGGTTGTCGGTGTGTTTGGCAAACGGTGTCCGGAGAAGGGATCTGGGGAGATTGTCTATGATACATGAAAGTGAACTCTATTCATCAGGGTTTCCGAAGGAGCTTAAGCTGATTTTGAGCATGATTAGAGGTGATCTGACGGCTCTATCCCCTGAAGAACTTAAGGCGGGTTTGCAAGGAACCGATTGGCAGCTCTTTCTGCGGCTTGTCTATCATCACCGCTTATACTCTGTCCTTTATTTGAAAATGAAAGAATTGAACTCTGCAATCATTCCTGCAGATGTTATGGAGAGTCTCAGACAACAATACACGGTCAATACCTTCCGTATGTTACATCTGACAGCTGAGATGGAGCAGGTGTGCGGAGCTTTTCGTGAACGCGGTATCCGCAATATTACACTAAAGGGACCAGCGCTCGCACATGATCTCTATGGCGATGTATCGATGCGAACCTCCAAAGACCTGGATATCCTGATTCCGTTTGATGATGTGGAAGCGGCTGAAGGCATTCTGGCTACCCTCGGATATATATCCAAGGAAGGGGAGCGGGCACCTACGGTGCGCAGCTGGAAATGGCGGGAACATCATATCTGTTACACCCATCCGGTCAAAAGGACTCAAGTGGAGATCCATTGGCGCCTGAACCCGGATTCGGGCAAAGAAACCGATTTTGAATTGCTGTGGAAACGCAGCCGGTTCAGTTCATACACACAGACACCTGTCCGTATGCTCGAACAAGAAGACCTATGGGCTTATCTCGTAACCCATGGTGCACGACACGGCTGGTTCAGACTGCGCTGGTTACTGGATATCGACCAGATGATCCGCAGCATGCCACTCGATGTGAAGAAAGTAGAGAGACGTCTGAAAGCGGAGGGACGTTTATCAATCGGTTCACAGGCTCTTTATCTGGCCTCGGAGCTGCTGAACACGCCGCTGGATGTAGAGTACAGATCCTTGATGTCCTTAAATGACCGTACAGGCAAGAGATTAGCCAACGAAGGCGCAAAGTTCATGAACGACATGCTGGAAAGTCCGGCTGATATGAAGTCTTATCAATCGTATTTGTTTAAACTTCGAAGTACAAAACAGAAATGGTTTTTCTTTATTGAACGTTTATATCCTAGTACATGGGATGTGGATCAATTGCCGCTTCCGCGTTCTTTGTTTTTTCTGTACTTTCCGTTACGTCCGTTTCTCTGGTTCTGGCGGCGAATTAAAAGGTATACGGTGACGGAAAGGGGTAAAGTATGATCTCGGAATTAAGGTATTTCATGCGAAAGTTGCATCATGTCACGGGGCCCATTTTATATTGGAATCTGCTAGGGATGATCTGTATCAGTCTCATGGAAGGGATCGGCATCTACATGCTTGTTCCGATGCTGAGCCTGATTGGCATATTTGAGATGGGCTCCACAGGCTTAAACATTCCCTGGCTTGGCGACGTGTTGAATCGTTTTTCTGAAAATAGCCAATTGTTACTCGTATTGTCCACCTTTGTGTTGATTGTCTCCGGACAGGCTTGGATGCAGCGTCTCCAGACGATCCGTAATACTCGAATCCAACAGCAATTTGTACGAACGCTGCGCATGGAAACCTATGGTGCCATTATTATGGCGCAATGGTCATTTTTTCTCCAAAAACGAAAATCCGATTTTAACCATATATTAACGACTGAACTTGCACGTGTGAGCCAGGGAACGAGCATTATGCTGCAAATGGCAGCCTCTCTGATCTTTACGGGCATTCAGATCGGTCTTGCTTTCTGGTTATCCGCCAAGCTGACGGCACTTGTGCTGGTCTGTGGATTGTTATTATTTTTTGTCTTGAGAAAATTCGTCAAGCGGGCCAAGCAGATCGGGGACCAGACCTCTGAATTCTCGCAAAGTTATTATAACGGCATTACCGAGCATTTTAACGGAATTAAGGATATTAAGAGCAACATGCTTGAGCGCTCACACATGAACTGGTTTGAGCGCATGTGCAGACAGATAGAACGCAATGTCATTCAGTTTAGTCAATTGAACAGTGGAACACAGCTGATTCACCGGATGTCCGCGGCAATCATTATTGCGGCATTCATCTATCTTTCACTCCGCGTAATGACGGTGCCTCCCGCAAGTCTGCTGCTCATCATCCTTATTTTTTCCCGATTATGGCCAAGATTTACGGCGATTCAGTCCAATCTGGAGTACATCAGCTCCATGCTGCCTGCATTTCGGATAGTCAGAGAACTGCAAGCGCAGACGGCGAAAAGTCGTGAGATTAGTGCAGAGATTGCTTCGGCAGGAGACGTTGGAACTGATGGGATTCAACCTATGGAACTGAAGGAATCTATTACCTGTGAGGATGTCTGCTATCGCTATGAGGGAAGTGATACGTACTCATTGAGAAATGTGCAAGCTTCGATTCCAGCAAGGGGTATGACCGCAATTGTAGGTAAATCCGGAGCAGGCAAGAGCACGCTGATAGATCTGATTATGGGCCTCGTAAGGCCTGAAACTGGTCGTATTCTGATTGACGGTGTGCCTCTGTCAGAAGAACGATTATTGAGCTGGCGAAGTTCCATCGGATATGTCTCCCAGGACCCATTCCTGTTTCATACGAGTATTCGTGAGAATCTGCGTCTGGTTGATCCAAATGCAAGTGAAGAACAGATGTGGCAGGCTTTGCAATTTTCCTCCTCTGCGGCATTTGTACGGAAGTTGCCTCAGGGTCTGGATACGATTATTGGTGATCGGGGTATTCGTCTATCCGGGGGCGAACGTCAGCGATTGGTGCTCGCCCGGGCCATGCTGCGTAATCCTTCGGTCTTGGTACTGGATGAAGCAACAAGTGCACTCGACAGTGAGAATGAACAGTACATTCATGAGGCGTTAGAACGATTGAAAGGACATGTGACCATTATCGTGATTGCGCACCGATTGTCCACAATTCGGACGGCAGATCGTGTAATTGTGCTTGATGAAGGCCGGGTGATTCAAGAGGGCGGGTACCAGCAGTTATCTACTGATCCGGTAGGGACGTTCAGCAAACTTCTTAATATGCAAGCGGGTGTTGTGGGGCAGTAAAGTGAGTGAGTGAGGGGACATCAAAAGACGTTAAACCGCGATGATGGAGTATTGTATCTTCTTCTGTATATTCATTTATCGCTGGTATAACCAGCAATGTATCACGTAAAGAGGCGCGCCACTACGGGCGCGCCTTTCATGTAAGTAGGTTAATATAATGAGCAAGAATTAATGGACCAGTTCTGTATTGGAAGGGCGCGGAAGCTGGAGAGCGCCGATCTGTTCCAAATGTTGTACGATCTCTTGCACGGCTTCCTCAATGGAAGATTGCTCCGTATCAATGATGAATGAAGGAGATTTTGGTACATCATAGGGGGCGGAAATGCCTGTGAAATGCGGGATGTCACCGTTGCGTGCCTTTTTATAAAGCCCCTTGGGGTCACGCCGCTCACATTCTTGAATTGAACAGCTCACATAGATTTCAATGAAATCTTCTGGTTCAAATAACTGTCTGACCATCTCCCGATCCTGTTCATGAGGAGAGATAAAAGCCGAAAGTACAAACAACCCGGCATCTACCATTAACTTCGATACTTCACCAATTCGCCGCAGATTTTCTTGACGATCCCCTGCTGTAAAACCGAGATCACGGTTCAGGCCATGACGTACATTATCCCCGTCCAGAACATAACAGCGTACGCCTTGATCGTAGAGATACTGCTCCAGGGCAAATGCAAGGGATGACTTTCCTGCACCTGATAACCCGGTAAACCATATGGCACGACTACGGTGCCCATTATGCTTCTCCCGGTCTTGTCTGTTGATGCTGGATGATTGCCAGGTTATATTGCGCTCTTCCTTCGACATGAGTATCCCGCCTTTTCCCTACCATGATATGTATAATATTTTAACATATTTACAAGATTATAGCACCTTACAGATTTCTTCAAAATAAGCGTGAATCGACAAAATATCGGGTATAGATGTAGTACATACATAAGCATTATGCATATATCCAAGGAGTATTTGCATTGAATGATGCAAATGCCCACAACGCAGGAGGAACAATGTCATGAACGAAAACATACAAAACATACAAGTTGGATTCAAATGCCCGGATTGCCAGGAGGATATCCGAGCGGAATTTATAGATGAACAGGTCAGTACGGTTCGTTGTAAAGGTTGTGACAGAGCGTATACACTTTTGAAGCCAACCATCGGTGATGAGATTCTACTGGATTGGGAGCAGGAGGCTTTGTATCACAAGCTGAGGGCAGAGCGGTCTGAACTGGATAATCACAATATGTCGGCCTTGATTATCAAAGTTATCGAGCTGCTTACATGGCGTGATCGGGGAGATGGACAGACCCGTGCCATACAGACCGTGAGGGAATGGCTTGCTTCCAGTGGCAAACCTCAGACCTTGCTTGAATTGTTCCATCAATCTCCGCCACAACCTGAAAATAAACGTTTCGATCGTTTATGATTTACATACATTAGCCGTTCCTGTGGCATATTACCTGAAGGTATTCGTGTGTGCAAACGACTAACCGAATTTTTCAGGAACAGGAGCGAATAGAATGAAGCGAATGGTTCTATATATACTGTTGGGATTGTTATCCATCAGTATGATACCGGCACAGACTGAAGCATCACCGGTTACCGGAGCGTATCACTTTGGCTTCAAAAAAAGTCAAAACGGTCAACTGCCCTCCATTGATCAGGAAGGCTTTAAATCGATCTTACAACATAACGATGCCATTTTCCTGGGGGATACAAAACAGAAGGAATTGTATCTCACGTTTGATAACGGGTATGAGAATGGATTCACACCTGCCATACTGGATGTTTTGCGTACCAAGAAGGTGCCAGCTGCTTTCTTTGTGACAGGTCATTATCTGAAAGATCAGCCTGAGTTGGTCAAACGTATGGCGGCTGAAGGTCATATTGTCGGTAATCATTCATGGAGTCATCCGGATATGACCCGCATCTCCAATGAAAAGCTTAGAGAGGAACTCGAGAAGGTCAAGTCGGAGGTCAATCGGCTGACGGGTCAACAAGCGACCTTTTTACGGCCACCGCGCGGGATTTTTAACAATCGTACGCTCGCAGAGAGTCATGCTCAGGGTTATGTGAATGTGTTCTGGTCTGTTGCTTATAAAGATTGGGATACCAATGTGCAGCGTGGCGCACAATATGCTCATCAACAGGTGTTGAAACAACTCCATCCGGGCGCTGTCATTTTGCTTCATTCGGTATCCAAAGATAACACGGAAGCTCTGGGTTCCATCATTGATGAGGCTCGCAAGCAAGGATACGCATTCAAAAGTCTGGATGATCTGCGGACCAAAAATTATTGATCTGTATCGTAATGACCAAGGTTACTCTTGAGTTTGGCAAAATATTAAAGGGCATCCTGAGCGATTTAGCTCGGAATGCCCTTATTAGTTATAACGGTATGCCAATCCAAGTATTGGATGTACCACATACAGATTAAGAAGAAAGGATTGGGTAATACGATACAATGTAACGTGTAATACTATAAAACAGTGTTATAGATGATTCCAATCGTTTTTGGGCCGCAGTGACTGCATACTACACAACCAGCAGTGGTCAGTTCCACAAGGGCACCCGTTTGTTCCTGCAAAGACTTCTGCAAGTCAAGCGCATCCTCTTCAGCCATGGTGTGCACAACAATCAGCAGGTCTGGATCGATCTGATCCTTCTGGCTGAGCGTATTATTCAGCATTTGTTCCAGAGCTTTCTCCCGTTTGCCGCGGACTTTATAGGCAGGTGTCATCTTGCCATCCGTTACCCGGATGACAGGACGAATCTTCAACAGGCTTCCAATCAGATTCTGCATGCCTGAACAGCGTCCACCTTTATGCAGATACTCCAGTGTATCGATGACAAACTCCGTGCGTACATTTGATTTCATCGCCTCAATCAGGTGTGTAATCTGAGTCAGGTTTTGCCCTTTATCAGCAGCATGTACAGCTTTCATCACCATCAGTGCAATTCCTGATGAGAGATTCTGTGAGTCAATGACCGAAATTCGACCTTCCGGGAACTCGGTACTCGCTAGTCGTGCATTTTGATAGGTAGAGGAAAGTTCAGAAGATAAGCTGATATATAAAATCTCATCCCCTTGATCTATGTAAGGTTGAAATGCCGTTATGAAATCAGCGGGGGAAGGTGCTGCTGTTTTGGGAAGACGCCCATCTCGGCTGACACGTTCATATAGCTGTTCAGGCTTAATCTCAGCACCGTCTTTCAGTGATTCTTCACCGAACACGACATATAAGGGGATGATACCGATATCGTGCTGCTGGATCCATTCTGGAGCCAGATCACTTGTGCTGTCCGCAAAAATTTTGATTCGTGACATGTCAATCTCCTTTGAAAACAATGATTTTGGCAAAAAATATAGATTATACTTATGTGTAAACCCATTCATTTTAATTATAAGGAAACATGACGCTGATGCAAAGCGTTACATCAGCGTCATGCCTACCAAGATAAGTCCAACGAATAACAGAATCATGATCCCATTTAATATGGTTCCGATAATGGCAAAAACTTTCTTTCGATTCTTGAGAACAAGACCAATAATTCCGACGATACCTCCGGCCAGATTGAGAATCAGGCAGACCAGAATGGCTAATGAAGCCAGAACCACGGCTGGATGCAAGGCTATCTCTTCTGTCTGCAACGGGGTTAGAACTCCGATGGACTCGTTTACAGCCATGGTGGCAATAAAGAATATCAGAATATAACCCAAGATTGCAACCAATCCAATGACAAAGCTGGCGATCCCAGGTCCGGAATGTTTCAGTGGTGCCATTGGTTGCCTCTCATAATCTGGCGGGTATGCTTCATACCCATTGTTATTGAATGGATCTGCATGGCCAGGGTTCTGATCCGTGTTGTTATAACCTGAATTATAGGAATCGCGATTATCCATAATGTTGACTTGCCTCCCTTAATCATCGTACTGAGTGTTATTAACCTAATCGATGAGTAATGATTCTCCTTTTAGAGGTTGTTCAAAAAGTCCGCTTTTGATTACGAAAGATGCCTAACGGCATCATCATCATCGAATATGGGATTCACCCGAAATGTCCGTTGCTCACGTAGTTTTCCCTACGCTCCGCTACTCCATTTCTATCTTCATCCCATCTTCTCGGTACTGAAAACCAATCTTTTTGAACTTGCACTTAAAATACAACGATTACATACCTGTTACTTTTCCATAATTATCGATAAAAATCAAGGATTTACGCCAGTTTTCTACGATATATAGGGTAAAGATAGGATTAGTAAGTATAAACAGACATATGATCTATGAAGCTCCACCCCGACTGGTAAAGGAGGAGTGGATTCGCTACAATAATAGGAGTGAAGTGTAGTTGAATTAAGGGAGAGAACTTATATGCAACGAAGATGGATGATGCTTGGAGCTGTAATGACCATGCTGTCGGTGGCGATAGGTGCTTTTGGTGCTCACATGCTCAAGGATACGATTGGGCCCGCGGCCATAGCTACATATGAGACGGGTGTGCAATATCACATGATTCATGCATTGGGCCTGCTCATTATTGGTTTGACGGCTGGTCAACTTGGAGCATCTACAAAACTGAAGTGGGCAGCGCGCCTGTTGTTTATCGGAATTATCGTGTTCTCGGGCAGCCTGTATGTGCTTAGTATTTCTGGCATCAAGATTCTGGGTGCCATCACACCGATTGGTGGGGTAGCCTTCATTGCCGGATGGTTGTTATTGGCATTAGATGTATGGCAGCGAGGTAAGGATCGCTCCTGATCGGTCCAAACAAATCTCGGAGGGTTCAATCCTACATGAACCATAGAACTAAAAAAGCAACTTGCGTTAGAATGTCCCGTCATTCTAACGCAAGTTGCTTTTTGTTTTAATCCGATGAAGTTAGTTACAGAAACTCATCGATTTCATTGGTTCGGAACGTATACACCTGTTTTTCATCGACATGGTAGATGCTCACAATACTGGTATCTCGATCAAAATTCAGAATGCGGCAAGGAATGCTCTGATGTTTACCGTTCTTGTTATTAACAACAATACGGGTGAGTTTGTTCTCTTTAATGAGCGTGTCAATCCACGCGTCAAACGAGTTTCCATCGGAAACATTGGATGTTTGGGTGGCAGGCTTTTTCTCGCTAACCGGCTTTTCTTGCTGATTCTGTGTTTTGACTGGAGCAGGTGAGGCAGGTGTCTGAGCTGCAGTGGACGCCTTCTGTGCTGCGTTGGCTTTTTTGCGTTCGTTGTGAAGTGTGACGAAAGAGTCCTTCTTGGACTGGAGTGTCGCTTCAATAATTTTGCCTAGCTCTATGCCGGATTGAATCCGAAAGTCCGCAATTTGTTCTTCATTGTTTATGAACTCCAACAGGGACTGCAGTGCCAATGCATTTGAGCGGCTCTTAATAAGTATATCGACATTAAATAAAAAGCCGATGTCCTCTTGATTGGATAAGGTTTCTTTCATTCATCCCAGCCCCGTTAAAAAGTATGTCAGCTCAAAAAAACGCTTCAATTTACTATATCATTAAAAAGGAAATTATCATAGTGCTAGAGACGCAGAAATATGCCGATTCGAGATGAATCCAGTCCCGGAGTGCCCCTTAAATTCTCCCCAGAGTAGAACAAATATTCTTCTTTTTTCATCCCCTGATCGTCCTGTTTGCCTGCGCCAGTCGTGCGGGTCTAATCTATAATTTATTTAATCAGGACAGGAAGCAACAGGGGGAATCGGGAATGGGCAATGCATATCAGGATCGATTGAGATACGTTTATAAAATTACATCTTCCAGAATTAGAAAAGCGGATTATGATCTGCATCTTACTTATCAAGAAGCGACAGTAAATGGAGAAGTGGCATCTATTGGAAACCATCAGGTGTTTCGCTTTATAGATCGTATTCGAGGCTACAAGGAGAGGGAACAAGATCTGGCTAGAATCAAGCTGGAAATAGAGCGATTAAAAGCCTTGAACACCAATGCTGAACATAAAAGAGCAATGAAGAAATTGCATGAAGAACTGAAAAATCTGAAATTTGCCGATGATTACTTGCTGGTGGTCATTGAAAATAATAAAGACTATGACCGGCTGAATTCATCGAAAGCTTTCTCCATCAACGGCAAGAAATATAAGCGGTTATTGGCTACGACAGGTGGAGCCAAAAGTTCAACGGTCATCTATGTGAGTGAGAATATTCATCCGTTGTTGGAGAAAAGATTAAATAACGGCAGAGATCCGAATAAGGAGTTGGTTCCTGCTAAACTGGAGGCATATAAGGCCCTAGCTTGCAGCACGAGCACACCTGTGTCACATCCTGAACGCGTATTGGTTGTTCAGGATTGTATAACCGAATTTGGCGCAGACATCATTCAGATCGATGATACCGAGACAGAATACCCTCGCATTGAGAGTAGGAAAAATGAGCCTATTCAGATGAACATGAGTGATGGGTTCGGTCTTATCTCTCCTGCACTTAGTGAACGATGGGCATCCGAACTGGGAAATGAATATATCCCAAGTGGATTTTGTATTCGCAATAGCTTCTGTAAAGGGATGGTCTTTACATTTGATTATCACGAATTTGCTGATCGTGTTGCAGGCAAGTATATGGTGGACGATGCCTGGGGTAACCCTGTGGATATTCGAGAAGTAGACTTAATCCTCACAACGTCCATGCTCAAACTATGGAGCTCGTATAACAGTATTGACGATTATCTGTTATGTTGCGGATATTATGGATACACGTTCAGCGTTACGAAAGTTACACCCGAAGAATTGGAGGACGAGCGTCATTTAAACTACCAGTTCATTCAATCGCTTCAATTAAATGATAACGAGATTGGTGAACTCATTCGTCCCACAATTGACTCAATTATAGATGTACTGGGTGAGGACCATCGTAAGGCACTATTATTTCTCAAAGGGATTCATATTCATGAGAATGACTACAGAAATAGTCCGGATGATTATATTAAAGGGCTGATGGTAGACCCGCGACTTATAGATGATCCTTTTGTGCGAAGCAAAATCCATACATTAATACGCAAGCGAATGAATGAAGCCAAGATCGGAGTTTTAAGAGTGAAAGGCAATTTCAGCATTATATCTGGCGATCCCTATACAGTGTGCCAGAGCATATTTGGCTTGTCTTTAACAGGATTGCTGAGTTCAGGTGAGTTCTACTCCAGATATTGGAATGAACGCCATGTGGACCGCGTAGCTTGCTTCAGAGCTCCGATGACTTGTCATAACAATATCAAGGTGCTTCGTTTTCAAAATACAGATGAGATGCAGTATTGGTATCGCTACATGAACACGGTCACGATCTTAAATTCATGGGATACGACGACACATTCTTTAAATGGTGCAGATATGGATAGTGATCAGGTCTTAACTACAGACAACCAAACGATTCTTGGGGCAATTCAGGAGCTTGATGCGATTGTATGCGTACAGAAAACCTCGGCCCAAAAAATTCCGGATGAAAAGGATCTGATTCAGGCCAACAAAGACAGTTTCGGTGATCTGATCGGTTTTACAACGAACAAAATCACATCAATGTTCGATGTATTAGCCAATTATGAGGAGCATAGTGCAGAATATCAGGAAATGATGTACCGAATTCAATGTGGTCAGCATTATCAACAAAATGCCATTGACCAGGCCAAAGGGATTGAATGTAAAAAGATGCCGAAGCACTGGTATGATATTCGCGCTGCGGTAACGGACGAGTCTGCCTTGAAAATGGTAGCACACAAGAAGCCATATTTTTTCATATACAATGACCCGGAACAGAAAAAAGAATATACAACCTATGTAGAAAAAACGAGTCAAAAGTGCTTGCAGTTATTTGGCATGACTTTTAATGAGTTGTATTCGAAGAAGGAGCTATCTCCGGATCAGGAACAGTTCCTGGCACAGTATGAACAGAGAATGCCTGTATCCACGGCACCTTCTGTGATGAACCGGTTATGCCATCAAGTGGAAGAAGAGTTCAACAAGTTAAAGCTAAAACAGTCCGAGAGTCCTTTTGATCATACGATATTGATGAGTACCAAAAAATACTCACAAGCTCGTTACAAAGAGATTCAACGTTTATATCAGATGCATAACGAAGAGCTACGTAGCTATATGACTAACTTGCGCAAGAGTAAGGTGAAAAAGGAAGAAAGATCAGCCCGATGGCAGTTGTTTGTTTCACGTTTCAAGGAGCAGGCACTGGAGATCTGCAATAACGAAGAAGATCTGTGCAATATGATTGTGGACATGTGTTATCGAAATGCGGAGAAATCCAAGCAATTTGTATGGGATGTCTCGGGGGATCAAATTATTCGCAATTTATTGCTCAGCAATGATCACATCATCCATTATCCGGTTAGAGACCCGGAGGGCGATATTGAATACGCGGGAAGAACCTTTAAAATGACCCAAATGCATGTGAAGGAGCAACGTCTTGAAAATCATTCTGAATGAACGTCATCATGCCGAGCAGGCCATTACACATGGGAAAATGGATAAGAAGCCAACCAAAACGTTAATTTGTTTAGCCAAATACGGGCTTGAACAGGGGAAGAACGCCGAGGATGCGTATGCGTTTTTAAATCAGTTTATGTCCAAATATTATCCAGACTACAATGCTGTCCAATGGGAAACATTTCTCAATCGTATCATTAAGCAGTCTCAGAAGTATATCAAGATAAGGGAGGAGGCGGGCAAGAGTACGCTAATCGAGATTGATCATGTACCTGTAACACACGAAGAACTTCAAAAGATCAAACAACTTAAAAGTAAACGACTTGAGAAATTGGCCTTTGTTTTGCTGGTCTACAGCAAGATTAACAATCGAATCAATGAAAATGATACGTATTGGATTAATAATGAATGGAAAGAAATCTATGGCGATACCCAAATGGCAGTAAGCAAAAAAGATCAGGGGTTATTGGTGCACAAACTTATTCAGTCAGGGTACCTCAAAGAAAGTAAACGCGTCGATTCAACTAACGTACAGGTTTTATTCGCTGCGGAGCATGGTGAAGTTGCCTTCCGGTTAGTTCGCTTCGATGACTTTGTGTTGGAGTATTCTCGCTGGAAAGGAGAAAACATCAAAAATTGTACCTTATGCGGAAAACGGATGCTGGCAAAATCGAACCGAATGAAATACTGCAAGGAATGCAAAAAAGCCGGCATTTATCCCATTAGAAAACTACTCTAAAGATAGACACAGCAATGCTTTGCATGGTTGTTCAAGAATTTCTTTAATGATAAGCCAGAGACAGGTTTCCTAGTTAAGGGGGAGGTATCAACTTGGAAATAGTCTTATGAAGAAAAATATTCTACATAACGCTTAGGTAGGTGAATTATGTCAAATGGGATAACTTTAGCACATGTAGAGTCTTTAATTAGAGAAGCGGTGAAACATAGCAGTCCGGGACAGCCTGGGGACACTGGCGAAATTGAACTCGCCATCAAGCGTGCACTGGAGGCTGCTGGCGAAGCCTTGCAAGCTGCCGGAAAAGCAAAAGATGCTTATCAAACGACTCGACTTGTGTATCAGAGTCCAGTTGCTGATTTTGAGGAGTTAAGTATGCAGTACCCTTCTCCTGAAATAGGTTGGACGGTACAGACGTATAAGGATGGCAAGAGATATCGTTATGATGGAAAGACATGGGTAGAGATTGATGTATTTGGTCAAAACCTTCAGGTGGTTAATCCCGATGTGGATGGGCTCATGAGCATCGCTGAACACCTGAAATTAAATGAGATTCCATTGGAAGTACAGGATCGTGTTATTGTCTTTTGCAAAGAATCACAGGTTTACCCGGAAGTACTGGGCATTTTAGCTCCCTTTCCATTCGATGGCGAAATTTTACATGTAAAGGGCTACTGTGGGGTTACTGGAGATACCGCAACTGAAATAAGAATTGAACGCTCCAAGGATCTCATTCACTGGCAGGATGTGATGGGGAGTCCACTGAAGTTTGAAGGATTTCAACATCAAGATGACGGTAAGGCTACATTTGAGATCAAAAAAGTGGAGGCTGGAGATATCTTCAGAATCAACATCATCGAAGCAGCTTCAAACATTCAACATCTTACGATTCAATTAACGATTAGAACATAAAAAAGGAGATGGAATATAATGACACAACCAATTATTACATGGCTGGACGCAACACATAGCAAGGAGATTGTAGCACCGTTTGATTATGGTGTTATTGATGCAGATACCAAAAGTGAAATTCGTATTTTTAATGTGTGGAACAACAAAGGTGGTGCGACGGATGTGTCAAAAATGGAGGATTGCACCTTTACAACACGGGATATGGATGGGGGCACTGGTGATACAATTAAACACGATATTGAAGCTGTTAAAAACAACTGGTTTCATGTGCAAGTGGACTCACTTGGGGAGAACGATTTGGATGAAGAGAGCTCTCGTGTAGGCAAGGACTTTTCGAAGCCTATTGGAACTACGGGCAAAACTACGCTGGATCATTCAGGAACACCTTATGCAACACCGCTAGTACCGGGTGCAAAAGAGATTTTGGGAGTCAATAACAATGGAAATCAACAAGACGCGGCGGGTAACTATGTAACGCTGTCTATTCAATGCGAAGTACCCTTGAATGCTCGTAGTGGTAAACAAGAGTTCAAGAAACGTATCTCCTATCGTTACGTTTAAGAAAAGTTAATGATGCAGACAGGCTATTGTAGCCTGTCTTTTTATTTATCTATGAGGAGGAAAAACTGTGATTTTAGGTCAGAAACAGTACTCTCGTTCACCTGTATCTCAAGCTTATATATGGATTGCCGATTATTATGATGGAACGTATCTGAGTGAGTATGATCTTCAGACACAACATCCACACCGCTTTTATGATATCAACAAAGAGAAGTTGGTGTTATTCGGATTGATGGGTCAAGGATCCCAAGTTTATTACAATGTTGCCAATGGGGTTTTTCACATTAATGCTGATCGTTACTCCATATCTTATGAATGTGAGGGGCAGGAGTACCCTTTAACCGGGAGAACGTTTGTATACAAAGACATCATTCAATTCAAAAATGGATCCTCAGAAGCGAATATGGCTGGATTTTCAGGGCAAGGGAATTCAGGGGCTTTCAGAAATACGATTGAATGTTTTAACTTTGGTTACAAAAAAACAATGAACTTGAATGATGCACAAATTAATTTTCAATGTGTATGTTCCTTGCCTTTAAAGGAATCCGTATTCTTTCAAATAAAAATTTCATCTAACTTGGACTTGCTTGGGCAACTCGTTATTCGTAAAAATGGGTTTGTCGTAGACCGAATCATAGCCCCTCTGAAGGCAAATCATGCTGGGATCATAAACTGGGACATTCGTTAAGCTGGATTTTGAGATGAGATAGGTGGTGAAAATATGGCAATTCAAGAAATTGCACTGGATATAGATCTATCTGTAGGTGTTTTTCAAGATACGATAGTTGAGGATCAGAGGTTGAAATTAAGAGAACTGGGTCATGATGTGGACGGGAATTCAATCTATCCTGCTACTGGATCTTGGGAGTCCACCACGATTCGAATTCAGGATAAGATCGCATCATTTAAAGGTGTGGCTGCAAAGGTAGATGTTGCGGGGGGCGCAGAATACAAGATCTACTGGAGTACATCTGAGGATGGCTTCGAGTGGGAGGCGTTTGAGGAAATTCTTGCAGATGTGACTGCTCCTAAATCGCCTGCAAAGTATGCGAAGGTGAAAATTGAGATTTTTGCAGAAAAGAAATATTCGAACTTTTACATAGACGATTTTAACAAGAAGGATAAATACAGTAATCCTTTTATTGAAAGTGATTCGGGTTCACTAAGCTTAAAGAAACTATATCAATTGAACATGGAACAAGCATCTGACACTTCAACAGGCATGGTGTTACGTCAGAAGGTTGAAAAAGCGAAATTTCAAAAAGTAGATAGAATCAGAGTGAGTAAGGGGTGATTTTATGGTAGTTCCAGCTACGGCAGGGCAGTTAAGAGAAAATCTTTCTGATATGAAGATCGGAGACTATATTGTTTGGAAGTACGACAATACAATAAGTGGATATATTTTCGGAGGAAGTACGAATGGGTATACAGAAATTCCATTAACAGGAAATCCATTAGCCAGTATGCCCTTGAAATATTTCTGGTATGCGATCAAAGTGGATAAAGGTTTATTAATAGCAGATAGAGTTACAAGTAACACGATAACATGGGATTGGTTAAATTCCAATAAGTTTGTTGAAGGTTCGCCACGCATTATAAGTGAAACATCAGGAGTTGTTCGTTGCCCAAGTGGGGGAGTAATATATGCAGATGCGAATGGGAAAAAGTCAAACGCTGATTTAGGATTGGGAGCATTCCCTACGATTAATGAGTGGGATGAGTATATCAAAAATGGTCATTTGGGTGGAAAGGTACAGCCCAATGACGATAATGTGTGGCATCACCATAATGTATTTTCGTGGGCTAAAGAATCCCCAGCTATTGGCACATGGACTACAAATGCTGGAACATCATTAAGTGCAACTAATACTTCAAGAATTGTACGTGGATATGAATCAAGGTCAGACAATCGAGGTGTAGCTTTTACAGGAAGTTCCGCATCGCAGAATTATATTGGATTTAGACCAGTATTTGAATATAAGGAGGTGTAATGAATGGCAGTAATAGGAGATCAATTAAATAATCCCGAATCTGGGTGGCAGAGGTACGATGATACGAATAACATGATTGTGTACACAGGTACATGGTTAACAGAAACGCTTGCTGGAAACTATAATGGAAGTGCAAAGTATACATCGACCAGAGGGTCAACAATGAGTTTTACTTTCTATGGAACAAAAGTAAGAATTATTGGTGGTTTGTATTCAGGTAGAACGACAACAGCTCAAGTTATTATTGATGGAATTAATGTTGGAATAATCAATGAAGACTCAACAACTTCAAGAACGAAGGCTTTGGTCTTTGAAAAAATTGACTTGTCCCAAGGTAAACATGTTGTTCAAATTAAAGCAGTAGACAGCAAAACTCTAATTTTAGATGCTGTTGACGTAGGTGAAGATGGATACATGACTAGAAGTGTTGGAACTGTTTTAACAGCACCAGATGTAGACTGGAAGAGATATGATGATGCCGAACCATTAATCAGCTACACAGGATTCACTCAAAGAAACTATGTAGTGTCGGGTGCATATGAAGGGAAAAGTTCATATAATGCAAATGGATCTTCTGTAGGGGAAGTGGTTTTCTCTTTTGTAGGGACTAAGGTAAGGATTATCTCTTCATCTACCAACACAAGTAGAGCGCAGAGCGTGTCTGTGTCTATTGATGGTAACGTTGAGACGTTTACAGCGAGAACCGCCACAAATCAAGCACAGACGCTTGTATATGAAAAGATTGGTCTTCCTTACGGAACACATACAGTAAAAATTTTCAATTTTAACGGAGTCCCTGACCCTGGGGGAGCCGCTTTCGGTCTGGATGCTATAGATATTGATTCAGATGGACGCTTAGTAAGAACCATTGGAACTCCATTGACTTCACCAGATGAGGGATGGAAGAGAATTGATGATAATCATCCTGCATTCAAATGGGGTGGGTCAGTTACTTTTGCTAACAATAGTACCATAGACTATAATGGTACACTTCACTATTGGACAGATGCAACAAAGGCTGGTTCTAGTTTAGAGTTTACATTTATAGGAACAAAATTGCGGCTAATAGCTGGTACTACTCCTACTCAAGCTAAAGAAATTGGGGTGTTTATAGATGGGAATTTAGAAACATATAACCCATACAATACAACAGATATTAGACAGATTCTTGTTTATGAAAAAACAGGACTTTCAAATACTCTACACACTGTCAAGCTAGATTCGGTAGGTGCAGGAAATTGGGGAATAGATGCTATAGATATTGATTCCAATGGTCAACTCATTACTACTGTTGGATCGCAAATACCAACTCCAGATGAGGGTTGGAGAAGGTATGATGATAGTGTATCTTCTATTAAATATGTTGGAAAATTCACTAACGGTGTTGGTGCATACAATGGATACTCTAATTACACTTCGACAATAGGAGACAAGATTGTCTTTGAATTTGAAGGAACCAAACTAAGATTAATTGGAGCAAGATATACCAATCGAAGTGATTTAATCGAAGTTTATGTTGATGGAAAATTGCATGGGACTCATTCGCAACTAGGGACAGAACTTGCACAAGTACTTCTAGTTGATATTGTGGGATTACCGAAAGCAAGACATCAAATAGAAATTGTGAATAAGTCCAGTGGATCAACGACTACTTTTATGGCTCTTGATGCAATTGACATTGACCTTGATGGTCGGTTATTTCATCCAGACGAAGTGACAAGTATTACTGAACTTGAAGTTGGCAAACGCATCAGATGTAACTATGTTGCGTTAACTTCTGGTGTGGCTGGAGAGTTCAAAAATATAGGAAAACAAACATCTGACTTGATCTCAACAACATCTGTTCCAAGTGTGCTTAATGGCGATTTCTATTTCATTGTTGCTGACGAATACAATAAGAAAAAGATATTGATTGCAGACAGACCTATTCAAGCGGCTATCACATGGGATGCATTAAATAGTAATGGTCTTGTATTTGGCGTTCAAAAGGATTTAGGAGAGAAGAATTATATGTTCGTTGCAAGACTCCTATCTGGTGGATATTCGGCGGCAGACAAAGATAATGAGTGGGATCAGTACATTGTAAACTCAACGTTAAATGGTAATATTATTGCTGGAGACGATAGAGTATGGAATTGGAGCGCAGGATACAGTTCAACAAGCACAACAAATGTTATTAGTGCGAACAGAATTCGCAGAGGATCAACTGGAGCGGCAGCGTATGGTGTAATAACTTCTGCAACTGTTAGTGGATATAGACCATTAGTGGAACTAGAAACTTTGCCAATGTTTAAATCCTTCGTCAAACATGATGGAGCCTATAAAAGGCTTGATACTGGAACTTTAGAATGGAATACAATTTCTGCAACTTTACCTTCAGAAGACACTTTTATTAATGACGGAATGGATGATCTCTCTGTATTAGATAGAAAAAACGAAGTTTTCATTCAGAACATGACTGCCAATGGATCACTGGGATTAGGCAAGTTATTTAAAGAAAGAATCGATCTGAAAAAGTATTTCGAAATAACAAGTGTAAGTGTGAAGTAGGGCTTAGATGCTCTACTTCTTTTTGTTTTTAAAATAATGATTTCAATTAGAAAGGAGATGTGAATGATAGTGAGCATAATCAACGCTACTTTAAATCCTAATGATATTAGTGCATCAGGGGCAGTTTTATCTAATAACAATTTAACTGCCATTCTAACTCTTCTAAACACAGGAAATGTTCGAGCAACTCATGGAAAATCAATTGGAAAATGGTACTGGGAAGTAAAATATGATAGTGGTTCAAATCAATGCTACATAGGGGTCTCAAATAAAAACTACCCAATATCAAGCGGTGCTACCGCAGGGACTTCAGGGGACCCACTAAATCTAAGGATGTATCTGAGTGCGGGATACAAAATACCAGAAAACATAACATATGGAACCGCTTGGGCAGTTGGGAATATTATAGGCGTAGCTCTTGACTTAGACAATGGAACCTTAGAGTTCTATAGGAATGGGATTTCTATGGGGATCTCCCATACTAATTTGTTGGGAATGGGCGAGGTCTTTCCATTCTTCAAAAGTGGAGTAAACACATCTAAACAAATCACTGTTAACTTTGGCGCTACACCATTTTCTTATCCAATCCCCAACGGGTTCAAAGCCTATAATGGCTATGAGAATAAAATCTTACTTTCATCAGGTGATAAGTATTATTCTCCATTAAATGATGGCTTTCAAGAAACGACCTCTATACCTAAAATGAAAAGTAATACAACTCCAGAAGGCGAGGTGCTTGTCAGTAACACGCCTAATGGCAATGCAACTTTCGGATGGGAAGCATTTGATGGTGGTTTAACTACTAGTTGGGGAGGAAATGCTCTACCTACTACTATGCCAAAGTGGATAGGATATAAATTCACAAAACCAAAAGTGATAGTAAAGTATAGGCTTTACGTTACAAACACAACTTATTATCCCCGAAATTATGAATTTCAAGGAAGTAATGATGGTGTTAACTATGATACTCTTCACTCAATTGTTGGTGGAGCTAGTGGTGAATTAGATTACATTATTCCGAATAGAAAATCTTATACTCATTATAGACTCTATATAACTTCACTTAGTACAGGTGTAACTTTACCATCCATAATGGAACTTCAAATGTTCGAAATGAAACCATCTTATCTAGTTCAAATGGAATCCGCAACTGAAACAGATTTTTTGAATCGTGGTGCAGGAGATATAAATGATTTTAATCAAATTTTAAATACAAAGAAAAATTTAATAAAAGGAAATACTGTGCTAGGTTCAGGTAAAACCTTCGAACACACAGTTGATATGTCAAAACGCCGAGTAGATAAAATTACGCTTGGCTAAATTTATGAACACATCATACAGATGTGTTCTATTTTATTTGAAAGGAGATGTTTGTATGGGGTATATAAAAGATAGTAGTGCGCTTCCTTCGTCAATGACATCTAACACAGGGTCAAATGGAAAAGCTAGTGTAAGCACATTTGCTGATAGCTACTTACACCTTGCTTTTAGAGCGTTTGATAAAAATACTGGAACCTATTGGCAAGCACAATCTAAGAGCGGTTGGGCTAAATATGAGTTTGATTTACCAATTGTAATTTCCAAATACTCTCTAAGAGCGACAGGTACAATTAATGGCGCACCAAAACAATGGACATTCGAAGGAAGTAATGACAATCAGAATTGGAGTGTTTTAGATAGTCGAACAAACATCACAAATTGGACATCAGGCTTGATTCAGGAGTATGTATGTTCGAACACCATTAGATATAAGTTTTATAGACTCAATATAGTGACCACGAAAGATGACACCGAAAGGATTCAATTGAGTGAGATTGATATGTTTGAGTTGGTTTATTATGATAAATTTTTGATTTCATCTGAAGATAAGTATTACAGCTTCGAAACAACTGATCCAACAAAAACCCTCATCCCTGTCATGACATCTAATAATGCACCATCTGGAGTTGCAAGTGCAAGTGGCTATTATACCGCAACTGATTTCCAGCCATGGCAATCATTTAGTGGTACAAGTACACTGTATTGGGTTGGAAGGCAGGGAGAAGTAACAGGGTGGCTAAGATATGACTTCAACGAACCTCGTGTTATTAATGTTTACTCTATGACAGCATCAGGATTTTCTAATGGAGCACAACCTAAAGACTGGACTTTTGAGGGAAGTGATGACGGATTAAATTGGACTGTTTTAGACAAAAGAGTCAATCAGACAAACTGGGTATTTTACACTGAGGTGAGAACGTTTGAGTTTAAAAACGCCGAAGCGTATAAATCATACAGAATCAATGTCTCTAGCAATAACGGTAATACAGTATATCTTGCTATCGCTCAAGTAAAAATGATGGAGAGAAGTATGAAGATGTATGAAATGCCAGTGTCAGAAGCTATTTATTTAGGGCATGGTATGAACAAGGCACTGGAGATTAAATTGGAAGACTTTATTGCCATTAAGAAGTTTATTGTTAATCAGAATACAGCACTAGGATCAGGCAAACTCTTCAGGCAAAAAATCGATAGGTCAAAGCATAGAGCGCACAAAATTATATTAGGCTAAATTTATGAACACATCATACAGATGTGTTCTATTCGTTTTGAAAGGAGATGTTTAAATGGCGAAATACAGCAACAATATTCTTCCAATTTTTACGTCCGCAAGTCCTGTAGATGGTGTATCAATAACAGCAACACCATTCGTTTCTGGATTTGAAGGTTGGAGAATACTTGCGTCTTCAGGCAATGGATGGTATCCCAACAACTCTACATCTGGAAGAGATAGTGGTGTTATTATTATTGAGTTAGACAAACAAAGAAAAATAGGAAAATATGAAATTGAGAGTGGGAGCTATTTTCCGAAAACATGGACAGTGCAAGGTAGTAATACAGGACTTTTTTCTGGCGAACAAGAAGTACTTGCAACTGTATTGGATAGTGGAACTGCACCAGATGTCATAGTGACTAAGACTTTTATTATTGAAAATCCTAAAAGTTACAGATACTATAAGTTCGATATAACTAAATCGGCTACAGGTACATTTCTTCAAGTGCGTAAGATAAAGATGATGGAGAAGCTTCCAGAACATAAATTCTTAATTTCATCTGGTGCCGAAACACTTTCTATCGTTGCTGGAAAGAAAATCAATGATACTGCAATACCAAAAATGACTTCTGATACAGCACCATCTGGCAGGGCTTTTGCTGAAAGTGTTTATAACACAGCTTATGCTCCTTGGTACGCATTTAATGGTGTTGATGATGCAGAGGGATACGCTTCGCGACAGAGCAGTGGTGGAGTAGGATATTTAGGATATGAATTCAGTGATTCTATATCATTATATAAATACGCTGTTCGATCTTGCGGATCAAGTAGTCTAAATAAAATGCCGAAGGATTGGACATTTGAAGGCAGTAATGATGGATCTAGTTGGGTTGTACTGGATACGCAGTTTAATCAAACTTGGACAACTCAATATACAGATAAAATTTATCTATTAGATGAACATGTCCATTATATGAAATTCAAGATGTATCGTTTAAATTGGACAGCTAATAATGGATTTGCAAATTATACAGATGTAAATGAATTGAAGATGTTTGAAATAATCTTTCCAAAGCATATCAAACTCCCTTCTGCATCTGAAGAAATGTTTGTTAGATATGGAATGGACAAAGGAGATAATATTGATTTGTTTGCAGATACTGGATCAATCAGTTTTCTAAATATTTCACCTGCAACGCTTGGTTCAGGCAAAGTCTTCAAGCAAAAAATAGATACAACTAAAATACCAATCAAGAAAGCATCAGTTACATATCTATGTGAAATGATTGTTTGATTTAGAATTTAGAGAGGAGTGAGACAATGGCAACAATAGGACAATTTTTACCATCTCCAGAATCGGGTTGGCAGAGAATTGATGATCGACATGAGCTAATCACCTACGCTGGAAGTAGTTGGTCAAAACCAGCATCTAGCGATTTATATAACAACACAGCGATGTTAGCATCGACTAATGATAGTACTGTTAAGTTTACCTTTAAGGGTACTAAAATCAGGTTAATCGGTGCTCAATATACAACTGGTAGTAGTGATATTAGTGTCATCATAGATGGAGTAGTTGAAAAAACCACTCAGAATGCTGGATTAGTTTATCAAGTTCTTACTTATGAAAAGCTGGGTTTGATTAATAAAGTTCACACTGTTGAAATTAAAAATAATCAAAACGCAAATATTTGGATAGATGCTATTGATATTGATAGTTCTGGTGAGTTTGGTGCTACTGGTTCATATAAAACATTAGTCTTCCATGCCGATCAATATAAATATATCAATGGCACGAGCTGGACAACTCTGATTAATGCAATTCCAACGGAAAATGATTATAAAGAATTCGGGATAGATGATATCACTACTATTCCAGAAGACATGTGGGTAAAGTTGGTAGGCGAAATAGAATTGTGTTATTACACAACAGATTCAAGAGTTTTGAATGCATCCTTTAACATCGAAACCGAACCTTTTACTCTCGAAGAAGAGTGGGCAGACAAAGATATTGAAGTGCTTTATTATACTGATGACCCAACAGCAACAGAATCAGTAGTAACAATTGAAATCGATCCTTTCACTTTAGCTGAAGAGTGGGAAGACAAAGAGATCAAAATCATCGAATACACTGATGACCCATCAGCAACAGAATCAACGATCACCATTGAAACTGAACCTTTTACAATATACGATGAGTTGGGTGATAGTGTAGATGTTCTATACTACACGGATGATCCATCCAAAGCATCAGCAGAACTTAATATTACGGCTAACTACTCCCCATTGGATGAACTTGAGGGAGATTTTGACGTGGTTACGTGGACGAATGATGAAGAGGTTATTGCCGGTAATCGGGACATGATGCTGACGTATAACGCGCTACCGTTTGAGCAATTAATTGTGCAACCAACAGACATAGCGTTATATGGAGACGTGAAGAAGGTTGTCGTTACGAAAGTAACGGAGAACAGTCCGGAAGGTATATTAAGAATGGCTGCTTCGTTCGATTCGGGGCTCACATGGAAGACATACCGTTTCAACAAGTGGCTTGATCTGGATATCAAGGATACAACCTTATTCAAAAGAAAAGGAATGAATCTGGACACACTCAACGCCATCCCTGAAAAGGATCTAATAGCTTTAACACGAATCGCCTATTACTTCGATAGCAGTAAGCACTATGAAAACAGCTATTCGCTGGACGAAGTGAAGATGATCGTTGATGCACCGCGTAATGCGGTGGAGTTTAGAGATATGTCACTGCAATTGTTAAACACCACTGCCACAATCGACCTGACCTTCTCTGGCAACAAACTTACAGGTGTGCTTGATGATGCAGATCAAGGCAAGGTTAAGTACCGCGTGTTGTTGAACGGTAAAACGTATTATCCGGCGGATGGCAATTTTACGCGACTAGCAGCTTCACCATTCAATATTGAACTCAATATTGACGAGAGAAATGTTAATTTTGGCGTAGAGAATATATTGAAGGTTGAATTTCAGGACTATTGGGGTGCAGTAGACTCTCGGGAAACCAAGTTTATCGGATCGTATTCAGGATTAATGTTTATGGATGAGTCTGGAGACTTTCTGTCAGATACCTTTGGCGGTATTTTGAAACAACTTGATTATGGGGTGATCATTGCTGGACAGACGACGTTAACAAAGAAAGTCAGAATCAAAAACTTGCTTGGTTATGCTGTGGATCATGTATACCTGGAGATGGATAAGAAATTCGAAACGGATGGTGTTGAAGTCCAATTATCCAGACAGGCCGACCCGTTTCTTCCGATCGATTATCTGACCTATGGTCTGATCCAAACGGAGGATAGCATCGATTTTTATATTCGTATCGCAACGGATATTCATGCCAAGCCGAATCCTAATGGTAATTTTGAAATGAAGGTCACAGCAGACCGTGTATAGCTCTCAATACAATGAGACAGGAAGTGAGTGAAATTAATAACGGGGAGACTCTATTAGATAGTTTTATACATATTAAAAGTCCGGAAAATCGTTTTGCAGCAAAGTATATCCTGTACAATCAGGTGGATGAAGAACTGCCTTCGGTCCTAATAGCTGCTACAAGAAAAGTTAGCGAGATCGTCTCCAATGTATCCGTACGCGTCAGACGGTCACAGGAATTGAGCAATTCGCTATCGGTGATGTACAGGTCGCAAGGAGATCTGGGCGCAACCATTCAAACGGCATCCAAAGTTGATCTTGAAGGCATGTTGTACGTTCGCCCACATAACCGTGCACACGGCAAATATGAATTACTGGAAGCGCCGCGTGTAACTGTTAATCTTAAGCCTGTTGCTGATGCGACCACACGAAGCCAAACTCACCTGCAGACGCTCAACTTTGGTGATACACAGCGTATGATGATCGGTAGAGACGAGATAGAGCAATTCGAATCGTTTATACATTTCGGTGATTTGGATACTAGAATACCTGATCTTTTATATCTGGAAGACGCTAAATTGAGGTTATCTTACACAGGAACCCTGGCACCTGGAGCACACATTGAGTTGCATCAGCCTGATACGTTGTGGCGTGAGTACGGGATTACGTATGCGAACAGGCCTCAGTCCATTCAGCTCTTATCGTCCAGTTATATCCTGGATACGACTGAACGTTATGTTGAGTTTGATATGATGGCATTGCTTCGAATGTGGAGAGAAGGTATTATTTCGAATGTTGGAATGATTATTCAGTCTAGCGGTAACACGCCGATCTATTTCAACACTCGTGAGTCTTCCAAACCACCTGTTTTGCAGATCAAATATATCACTTCTCAGATCTATTCCATCGGTCGAACCGAAATTGAAAGTGAAGTTTTTATTTATGGTGCAGGTCGCAAGGATATAGCTTCAACGTTAGTTGTACACAGTGATATTGGGCTGGACTGGCTCAAATCTCAGTTGTACGTCCACCGTTATGAGGATCACATGCATCATGATATACCTCAAGTAATCGCAGTCAGCCGTCCGTACCTGGATGTAGATCTGACAATAGCTAAACGTATAGATGCAGAACTAGGTTCGAACATTTCTATTGCTGAAAGTAGGACAGAAGAGAAGGAAACATTGGTTTCTATTTCTAAGCCCGAGCTTCATTCGCAGTTCATTACCGCCATACGAACAACTAAGGATAGAGACGGTAATCTTGCCGTTAGAACAAGTCTGGACGATGAAAAAACTGTAGAAATCGCAGTGTCTCATCCTGACTTGCCTTCAGTTATTACGGTAGATAGACAAATGTCTCTAGTTAGTACGTTAACGATATCACAACTGCTCGATGATGGACGGGATACGAGTCTAATTGTATCCGTACCAGATCTTCATGCTTCATTGGAAGTCTCCAATTATATAAAAGCAACTTCAACGTTGGGGTCTTTGCTTACGGTCATGTACGATGGTGATTCGACTGTGATTTCGGAGATTAAGGTTAATAAGCCTGATCTGAATAGTGTTCTTCAAGTCAGAGCATTAAATCATGATGAGAGGGCAGGCAGTCTTGAGATTCCTTATTTGGAAGAACAGCTTGGGCAATTATATATCTCCAGACCTGATGTGCTTTCCAGCATTGAGGTCAAGTATATGGATGTTTTGGATGGCCACATTAGTATCAAGGAAAGAGAATACTTGGATAGCTATCTTCAGGTGCGAGAGTGGAAGGATATGCAGTCTACAGTAGATGTGAGACAGATTGTCGATATGGCTACTGAAATGACAATTTCCAAGCCTGATCTGGCTGCGTATATCCGACCAAGAGTTATTGCAAATGAAGAATTGGATTCGATCACAAGTATCCGTAAACTGGATGCCGGTGATTTAGTGACCACAGTAATTGTGAAGAGTCCAGGAAATCAAGCGTATTTTTACATTTTATAAAATGAGTACATCATCAAAGAGGGCGTTGGCCCTCTTTTTTTTGCGTTTAGGCTCATGTCCATCCCTAAGCATCTGTACTTTATTGTGTAACAGTCGTCTTCTCGTTATGATACAATGTGTTCATCACACATTAAGGAATGAAGACCATGCATCAAGAGGACAGTGTATTTGAACAGATTATGAAGCAGAAAAGATTGAAGCCTATCAAGCCTGAAACTACAAAAGTTCAAGTTAAACCAATACATAAAAAGAAACTAGCTCAGGAGCAATTAAGTGATTTGGATGTCCAGTTCAAAAAGTCGGTAGCTGAATCAATAGACCGCAGTGTACTTCATAGACGTGTACTAGGAATTAGAAGAGAGTTAACGGAGATAAGGCGATTAAAGAATGATGAGCATGCGTTTTAAGGTAGGCCCACTTTGACCTTCCTTGGATGAGGGGGTCTTTTTTTGTGGGTGTTTATTCCCTGTGTAAGGAGTCGCAAATGGATTGGGGATAGTCCAGTAACCATAAATACTCATAGTGTGCAAAAGGATATTGGGAATGGGAATGACGCTCTCAAGAGATTATACAGAAGTATGGGAGATTGACGTTGTAATCCAAGATATCTTTACGGAGGTTTGCAGACATGCCGGGAAAAAGGGATTGATGGGTAGCGTAGTCACTTCAATCATTTCTCAAGAAGGCAAAGATAAGTAAAAGAAGCAATAAGCTGATTTTTTTTCTACTTCGGTATTTTGTGTTCATAGATGGTATTTATAAAAACCATATCTTTGGGTGAAAGTAAGAAAAACTATCTTTAGACTATAGAATCAAAAGGGAGATCAGAGATAATTATCTCAGAGATCTCCCTTATTCTTTATGCAGATTCAACGAAAAAATATAAAATTCCCATAACGACCATTATAGCTACTATAACTATTACAATCCACATAAGTCCATTTTTTTTCAAGTTATCATCACCTTTTGAGAAAATTTAGAATAACTGTTTCAAACTTCCTAATTAATGGTAACATATTAATATCACCTTGCCTATACTACTATATAACCAATTGAAGGGAATTGATTCAATGTTAAGGAAATTATCAAAAAGTTCGCTAGTACTAGTTCTAGTAACAACGTTATTTGCATCTACGGCATTAGCAGATGCTTCATCTGAACCAGTAAAATATACTGCTGAGGAATATGTGAATTATTTAAATCAACTTATTAGTGAGGGAGATACAGAAGCTACTGAGACTTTGGAACAGTTTACCAACTTAGGGCCCTCTAAGCAAAATGCTTTCCTGAACTTTATCGCATCAGAAGATTATGTAAATGCGATAGGCGATATGTTATCTGGTAAGGAGGGTTCATTATATGAAGACAAGTATAAGGAAATTTCTATTGAAGTTGAGACTATCACAACAGAAGATAGTCAAGCAAATCAATTTTCAACGAATGCTTTAGCCGCACAAGCCAATCAACATGCATCAGTTAGCCGCTCTGTTAAATTAGCAGCTTTTGGCATTGATACAACCACTATCACTCTGACAGTCAGTTGGGAGCACAATGGAAGCGTGGCAGTAAAACCTCTTCAAGTTATACAAGGTCATACGAATAAGAATCCATTATATCTTTTGAGCGAAACATCAAACAATAGTCCGGGTTTCATTTCTGAGGGCTACTTCAATGCATCGGGCACTTGGACTATGAGAGCAACAGGGGCTGCTGGCTTTTTAAGCGATACATTAGGAATAAACATTAAAGCTTCAACGCCATCACATAGATATTACTCTTTCACTACCAGTCATTCTAATATGACACCTACCAATGGTTGGGTAGCGTTTTAATAATAATTTTTAAAAATGGCATGGTGATAAATGCAAGGGGATTATTGATCCCCTTGTTAAATTACAGAAAAAAATTGAAAAGTAACATGATAATAAACTGAATAAATTTGAGATGATAAATTGCAACTGTCTTATTACCCTATAAGTACATACAGTGAAGGCGCTCATAATTGCGTCTATTTTAATATGACGTTAACCAGTTGAGTGCGTGAAACGCGCAAAACAAAAAAACACATGTTGGAGAGGTGGTATGATTATTTCAATGAAAGCATATTTCTACTAAAGTCTGCGAGGAGAATTACCAACAATTGAACTGTAAGTACCTACATTTTCTCAAACACGGCAGGTGTCCACACGACAATCCAGAATGAGGCATACAATTATCGTGACCTGTGGAAGAGGAGGTGGATCGGGAAATTATGGTGACGATGGAGCCCATTGTAGTTGGAGAGCATGTATTGGTTGGGGTAGAAGTCAAACTGCCCAAAACAACGTTGTTGACCATTAACACATCCAAAGGATATATCATGTGCGGAGCACTCGACGTGGGATTACTTAATGAGAAGCTCGGGGATCGCAAAATTATTGCAGCTCGGGCGGTTGGTGTGCGTACACTGGAGCAGTTGCTGCATGCACCTATGGAGTCGGTGACAACAGAAGCCGAGGCCATGGGCATTACGGTTGGCATGACGGGTGTAGAAGCTTTGTTGAAAATGATCTAATCACTAACAAAAGGGCTCCCCATATGGGAAGCCCTTCTTTAGCGTCGTAATACAGAGCCTGGCACATCGTAGCTCCCACCTCTATACACACGAACGCTTTCCATTTAATTAAACTTCTTCCTTCGCGAACAAGGCAGCCAGATTTTCTTGGAAAGGTGCGCGAACAACGCCTTTTTCCGTGATAATAGCTGTTACATATTCGTTAGGCGTTACGTCAAATGCTGGATTAAATACTTTAACACCTTGCGGTGCTGTACGTTTACCAAATCCTTCGGTCACTTCCTCCGCGGCACGTTCCTCAATTGGAATCAGGTCGCCGGATGGAGTGGACAAGTCGATGGTCGACAATGGGCTGGCTACATAGAACGGAATATTGTGAGCCTTGGCAAGCACGGCTACGCTGTAGGTTCCGATCTTGTTAGCTACGTCACCGTTCGCTGCCACACGGTCTGTTCCGACGATAACAGCTTGAATCCAGCCTTTGGACATCACCATGCCTGCCATGTTATCACAGAGCAGCGTGACGTCAATGCCGGCTTGCTGTAACTCAAATGCAGTCAGGCGTGCACCCTGAAGTACAGGACGAGTTTCGTCTGCAAATACTTTCAGGTGAATGCCACGTTCCTGTGCGAGATACATTGGAGCAGTTGCCGTACCGTATTTCGCAGTAGCCAGTCCGCCTGCATTACAGTGAGTGAGAACACCCATGCCATCTTCGAATAAAGGCAGTGCATTCTCGCCGATCATGCGGCATACTTCTTCGTCTTCCTTCTGAATTAACAGAGCTTCTACTTCAAGAGCATCATTGCCCTCATCCAGGCTCAGGCCGGATTCAACGACCTCATTTGCTTTTTGCATCATGCGATCCAATGCCCAGAACAGGTTCACCGCTGTTGGACGGGAAGTGGCCAGATGAGCACATATGGATTTCACGTGGTCCAACCAACCTTGAATGGTCGTTCCGTCATATGATTTGGCACCCAATACAACACCAAATGCAGCAGCAATACCAATCGCCGGAGCACCGCGTACTTTCATGGAGTGGATGGATTCCCATACTTCCTCGGGTGTATACAGTTTCAACATGAGGATCGTTTCGGGCAGCAGACGCTGGTCAAGCATTTCAAGCTTGTCCTTTTTCCAGATGAGAGAGGACAGAGGCTGATATTCAGGGGTTGTCATGGGTGGTTCCTCCGTTCCTTATGTTAAGCCTTAGTAGTAGTAACAGCTGTGGATACAATATCCAGTACTTCGCCGATGGTATTCAAGCGACGATTGTTCTTGATCAATGCTTTACCAATGGACAATGCTTTACGCTGAGCATGTTCACGTTCAGTCGCATTTGGAATGGTATCAATATCCGCCACGTGAGCGAGTCCAACGATACGACGAACCATTTTGGCACCTGCGAAGCCAATGGAATCTCTGAACAATTGTTGTACATACAGATCCTGATAGCCTGGCGTTTTTGCCATCGGATCAACGAGGTCATTAACCCAGAGGGCACGGAAACGAGATTCGAATTCAGTCCATACATCACGAACCATGTTCAGCAAAAGCGTCTCACGTTCACGCAAAGCAGTCTCATCCTGAATCCATCCTGGCAGGGATGCGTAATTCAAGAGCAGGTTCGCGAGGACTGCACCAACATCGAATCCCATGGGGCCGTAATATGCAAATTCGGGATCGATGACTTTGGTCGATTCAGGTGTAACAAAAATACTGCCTGTATGCAGATCTCCATGAAGCAATGCCTGCCCATGTGTCAGGAATTTTTCCCGCAGCAAGGCCACTTCAAGGTGAAGCTCTCCATCTGTGCGAAGGGCTTCAGCCTCGTCTTCAATGGAAACATCATAATTATTTTTCTCGGCGATCCGGTAGGGTTCATCAAAGATCAGATCCTCCGTTATTTTGCATTGGTCCGGATTAATGAATCTGCCCTGTTGTTCCTTCTTCAATTGCTGATCCATGCCCAAGTCGGATGTGAAGAACAGCGTTCTTGCCATGAATTCCCCAATGTGCTGTGCAAAAAGAGGATAGGAAACACCTTCAATCAGGCCTTTGCGCATGATCACATGATCACTTAGATCTTCCATAACCGTTAACGCGAGGTCATCATCGTAATGATACACTTCGGGTACCATCCCTGGACACAGACGATACTCTTCCTGAAGAATCTCACGTTCAATGCGGGCACGTACGAGAGAGAGCGGCCATGATTCTCCAACCACTTTCGCATAAGGAAGCGCCTGTTTGATAATGATACTTTTATCGGAGTTCTGATCCGTGATGTGGAATACCAAATTCAGATTGCCGTCGCCGATCTCGTGACAATCTAGATTTGCATCTGCCGCAAATGGACCCGGTAATGTTTTGGCCAGTTCAATTGCATCCTGGGGGGTAAACGGGCGATATTGGGACAAAGGTGCCACCTCCATATATATGAAGAAACAGGAAAACCCACTTCTTTGCTTGGTATATGTCAGTATATCGGAAATAGCGCGGTTTTTGAACTTTTTTTTGAGACAAGCCAAGTTGATCCTGATTCGAACTTCCTGTTCCAGGGTAAAAACAAATAGGCCGGACAGTTGAGAGAAACACTGTTCATAAGCCTCTCCGCTAGCAAGCGGTGACACATTATTAACTCTCTGTTATGCATTGCGGGACAACCTGCTTATCATGCCATGACAGACTAATTTTAAATAAAGGATGGGATTAATATGGCTACAAAAAACAAAACAGATCAAGCAAAATCGGTGGAACAAGTACTTAATCGTCAGGTAGCTAACCTGAACGTATTGTATGTTAAAATCCATAACTATCACTGGTACGTTAAAGGACCTAACTTCTTCACGTTGCATGTGAAATTCGAAGAGTTCTACAACGAAGTTACAGTACAAATGGATGAAATCGCAGAGCGTATCCTAACGCTGAAAGGTAGCCCAGCGGCTACAATGAAAGAGTATCTGGAGCTTTCTTCTATTCAGGAAGCAGCAGGCGGAGAAGACGCAAAAACAATGGTGCAAAACCTCATCGAGGACTTCGCTACACTTTCGAATGAATATCAGGAAGGTATCGAAGTTGCAGATGCAGCTGAAGATCAACCAACATCCGATATGCTGACAGGCTTCAAGGCCGACCTGGAGAAACACATGTGGATGCTTCGCTCTTTCCTGGGTTAATATAGCCAAGATTTTGCCTAATACAAGTGGTTCTCTTACGTAAGCTTTCTGAGCTCGGATCTTTGTTGTCAGAAACGCCCTGAGCGTCTATACTGCTGACAAGAATGATAGGGGAGGGAACCGCTTATGTTAGAACCAACGATACCGGCTTTAAAAGAATGGGCTTCTGCAATCAAAGCATTGGAAACGGGTCGCCAAATTATGGTGATGCGCAAAGGTGGTATTGTAGAGGAAACCCGACATTTTGAGCTGAAAAGTCCAGCGTTTTACCTGTATCCGACTTATGAACATCAGCGTAAAGAACTGATTAAGTCCTCGGATCAATCCTATGTTGAAGAATCACTGGCCGAATGGGTGCCCGAAGCTTCGACAATCCGTATTACTGCATATGCCGAAGTAACGCAGGATCTGGAGATACGAGATCAGGAGATGCTGGATCGACTTCTTGACTTTCATATGTGGACAGCGGATTTTGCCGAAGACCGTTTGAAATGGAAACGGAAAGATCCGCTCCATGTATTGATTTTACGTGTGTACCTTTTGAAAGAACCGATGGAAATCCCAGTACTGCCTGAATATAACGGTTGTCGTTCATGGATTTCTATTTTGAATGGTCCGGTGCCGCGCGAAATGACGCCGGTAGTGGACGTTGCGGATTTTGACGAACAGGTACAGAAGATTAACGAGATGCTCAAATTGTAATATTATTAATGAAGGGGCTTGTCCATAATATGGATAAGTCCTTTTTTGGATTAGTGTATAGCAGATAAGATAAAAGCTTGATTTTCTGTGATTTTTCTCACTGTCTATCTTGGCGGGAGATGTTTTCTCATTTGATTCAATCTGGTATTTATTATAGAATCAGAAAGAATAATGTTTCCTGCAAGGAATATACACTCTGAGGAAATAGCTTGATTATCATTGAGAATCAGTTTAGAATTATTCTAAAGTGTTCTTGCTTTAAGGAATCGAGTACAAGAGAAATTCAGGGGAAGCCCTGTTCAGATATAATAGGCGCTTTTTCGTTTTCGACAGTAAACATCAATTTAATCAATGGAGGGAAACAATACACATGGCTACGAATTTCGTCATTGAAGGTCTGAAAGCGACGATCGAAGGTAAGGAAATCCTGAAAGGCATCAACCTGGAAATGAAAGGTGGAGAAATCCACGCAATCATGGGTCCGAACGGAACAGGTAAATCAACTCTGGCTTCTGCATTGATGGGCCATCCGAAATATGAAGTAACTGACGGTACAATTACACTTGATGGTGAAGATGTATTGGATATGGCAGTAGATGAGCGTGCACGTGCAGGTCTATTCCTGGCTATGCAATACCCAAGTGAAATTGCAGGTGTTACAAACTCCGACTTCTTGCGTAGTGCAATTAACGCACGTCGCGGCGAAGGTAACGAGATCTCCCTGATCAAGTTCATTCGTCAAATGGAAGGTAAAATGAAAGAACTCGACATGAACCCTGAGTTCGCTCACCGTTACCTGAATGAAGGTTTCTCCGGTGGTGAGAAAAAACGTAACGAGATTCTGCAAATGATGCTGCTTGATCCGAAAATCGTAGTACTTGATGAAATTGACTCCGGTCTGGACATCGATGCTCTGAAAATCGTAGCAAACGGTGTAAATGCAATGAAGAGCGAAGATCGTGGTTTCTTGATCATCACTCACTATCAACGCCTGCTTAACTACATTACTCCTGACTACGTACACGTTATGATGCAAGGTCGTATCGTGAAATCGGGCGGACCTGAACTGGCACACCGTCTGGAAGCTGAAGGATATGACTGGGTTAAGGAAGAGCTGGGAATTACAGACGAAACTGTAGGTCAAGAAGCGTAAAGACAAAACGGAGGAGGATTAATCAATGACTACACAAACAATTCTTCCGGTTGAATCTGAAGCGCTTCGCGCCTTGTCGGAAAGCAACAATGAACCCGGCTGGTTGACCGAACAGCGGCTCGAAGCTTTAAAGCTTGCGAGCGGGCTTGCGCTTCCTAAACTGGAAAAACAAAAAATCGAACGCTGGAATGTCAGCGAGTACGGAACATATAAAACAAGTGAAGCTATTTCTTCTTTGACAGAAGTACCTGCTTCTATCAAAGATCTGGTTCAGGATCAAGCTGAAGGCAGTCTGGTTATCCAGCGCAATTCCGGTACGGTATACTCTAAAGTGTCTGCTGATCTGGCGGCAAAAGGAGTTATCTTCACGGATCTGGCTACAGCGGTTCGGGAACATGGCGATCTGGTAAAACCATATCTGAACACAGCGGTGAAAGCGGATGAGCATTCTCTCGCTGCATTGCATGCGGCACTTTGGAATGGCGGGGTCTTCCTGTATGTTCCGAAAAATGTCGAAATCGAAGTACCACTGCAAGCAGTGTTGCTTACGGATGACGCATCTGCAACGTTTGCACCTCACGTGCTGGTGGTTGCAGAAGCAAACAGTTCAGTAACTTATGTTGATAACTATGTATCTGGCGAATTGTCCGCACCTGTTTTCCATAATGGTGTTGTGGAAGTATTCGCAAAATCCGGTGCTAAAGTACGTTACGCTTCGGTTCATCAACTGAGTGTGAATGTAACTGATGTTTCATTCCGTCGTGCAGTGTTGGATAATGATGCTTCGATCGAGTGGATTGTAGGCGAAATGAACAATGGCGATACAGCGAGCAACACGATGACTGTGCTTAAAGGCAATGGATCAAGTTCTGATTCCAAAGTCATCGCTGTAGGTTCCGGTTCACAGAAAATCAACTACACCACAGAAGCTCGTCACTTCGGTAAGAATACACCAAGTCAGATGATTACACGTGCAGTTATGCGTGAAGAAGCTTCTGCAATCATCAACGGGATCACGAAGATTGAGAAAGGCGCTACCAAAGCCGATGGACAGCAGACAGAGAAAGTGTTGATGCTGAGCCCTAAAGCACGTGGAGACGCCAACCCAATCCTTCTGATTGATGAGGATGATGTAACAGCAGGTCACGCGGCTTCTGTTGGTCAAGTCAATGCCGAGCAGATTCATTACTTGATGTCGCGCGGAATTAACCGTACGGATGCCGAACGCCTGATCATCTATGGCTTCCTGGCTCCGGTGGTGGCGGATATTCCTTTGGAAGCACTGCGCACCCAATTGCAGTCCCTGATTGAGAAGAAGCTGGGACAATGAACCCGTCCATTCGCGAGCAGTTCCCGATCCTCCACCAGGAAATTAACGGACACCCGCTCGTATATTTAGATAGTGCTGCGACTTCACAGAAGCCTCGTGCTGTGATCGAAGCAGTCAAACATTATTATGAGTATGAGAACTCCAACGTACATCGCGGTGTTCATACCCTTGGAAGCCGTGCAACCGACGCTTACGAAGGCGCACGGGAGAAGGTAGCCAAGTTTATCAATGCCCGTAGTACACAGGAGATTATCTTTACTCGCGGGACAACGACAGCCCTGAATCTGGTGGCTTCATCATATGCCCGCGCCAATTGCAAAGAAGGCGATGAAATTGTTATCACGCAAATGGAGCACCATAGTAATCTGATTCCTTGGCAGCAGGTTGCCAAGGAGACAGGTGCAACATTGAAATACATCCCGCTTCAGCCTGACGGTCATATTGAATTGGCTGATGTCGAGAAGACGATTACGAACAATACTAAAATTGTAGCCATCGCTTATGTATCCAATGTTATGGGTCTGATCCATCCTGTGAAACAAATTGCTGAAATTGCGCACCGCAATGGTGCTGTCATCGTTGTTGATGGCGCACAAAGCACACCTCACATGAAGGTGGACGTTCAGGATCTGGACTGTGATTTCTATGCATTATCCGGTCATAAAATGTGCGGACCAACCGGAATCGGTGCACTCTACGGCAAAAAGGCGCTGCTGGAGTCCATGGAACCCATTGAGTTCGGCGGTGAAATGATTGATGATGTGGGTCTGTACGAATCCAACTGGAAAGAACTTCCCTGGAAGTTCGAAGGTGGAACCCCGATTATCGCAGGTGCGGTAGGGTTGGGAGCTGCCATTGATTTTCTGGAGCAGATTGGTATGGATGAGATCGCACATCATGAGAGTGTGCTGGCAGCTTATGCAACAGAACGACTGGCCGAGATCGATGGGTTAACCATCTATGGCCCAGCCAAGCGGCATGTGGGTGTTGTTACCTTTAATCTGGGGGATGTTCATCCGCATGATGTGGCAACTGTGCTGGATGCGAGTGGCGTAGCCATTCGTGCCGGACACCATTGCTGTCAACCGCTAATGCGCTGGCTTGAAGTTAGCTCAACAGCTCGTGCCAGCTTCTATCTATACAATAACGAACAAGATGTAGATCGGCTTGTCAGCGCCTTAATCCAGACAAAGGAGTATTTTGGCGATGCAACTTGATGATCTGTACAGACGTGTTATAATGGACCACTACAAAAACCCGCGTAACCGCGGAACATTTGATAATGACGCTGTCACGGTGAATTTGAACAATCCAACGTGCGGCGACCGGATTTCACTGCAAATTTTGCTGGAAGACGGAATCGTTCAGGAAGCCAAATATACGGGTGAAGGCTGCTCCATCAGCATGTCCTCTGCATCGATGATGACGGAGGCTGTCAAAGGCAAAACGATGGAGCAGGCACTCGATATCGCTAACCGTTTTTCCTCACTGATGAAAGGTGAAGAAGTCGATTTCGACGATTATGAAGATCTCGAAGCCCTATCCGGTGTGAACAAGTTCCCTGCACGCATCAAATGTGCCACTCTGGCCTGGAATGCATTACGCAAAGGGATTGACGAAGAGAACAAAGTACAATAACGATAGGGAGGTAGAGCAAGATGGCTAAAAAAGCACCAGAAATGGAAGAGTACAAATATGGTTTTCGCGACGAGCACAAATCCATCTTTCAAACCGGTAAAGGTCTGACTGCAGAAGTGGTTACCGAGATTTCCAAGATTAAGAATGAACCGGAATGGATGTTGGAATTCCGTCTGAAATCCTTGAAACAATTCGAGAAGATGCCAATGCCGAAATGGGGCGGAGATCTCGACGGATTGGATTTCAACGATATTCAGTATTATGTGCGTGCTTCTGAAAAACAAGGTAAAACATGGGAAGAGGTTCCTTCTGAAATCAAGGAAACCTTTGATAAATTGGGGATCCCTGAAGCAGAGCAAAAGTTCCTTGCAGGTGTATCGGCTCAGTATGAGTCCGAGGTTGTATACCACAACATGCAAAAGGAATTGGAAGACCAAGGTGTAATCTTCATGGATACGGATACGGCTCTCAGAGAGCATCCGGAAATCCTGCGTGAATATTTTGCAACAGTTATTCCTCCAGCAGATAACAAATTTGCTGCATTGAATAGCGCGGTATGGTCCGGAGGAAGCTTTATCTACGTACCTAAGGGCGTTAAATGTGAAGTGCCTCTGCAAGCCTACTTCCGGATTAACTCCGAGAATATGGGACAATTCGAGCGTACACTCATCATCGCCGACGAAGATAGCTTCGTTCACTATGTAGAGGGCTGTACAGCTCCAATCTACAGCACGAACTCACTGCATAGTGCGGTCGTTGAGATCATTTGTAAGAAAAATGCCCGTGTTCGTTACACAACGATTCAAAACTGGGCACCAAACATCTACAACCTCGTTACGAAACGTGCGGTTGCAGAAGAAAATGCAACAATGGAATGGGTCGATGGTAACATCGGTTCCAAACTGACAATGAAATATCCAGCGGTTGTACTGAAAGGCCGTGGAGCTAAAGGTTCCGTACTCTCCATCGCTGTAGCTGGTAAAAACCAGCATCAGGATGCAGGTGCGAAAATGATCCACTTGGCTCCGGATACAACATCTACGATTGTATCCAAGTCCATCAGTAAACATGGTGGTAAAGTAACGTACCGTGGTTTGGCTTCCTTTGGCCGTCAAGCTGAGGGCGCGAAATCCAACATCAAGTGTGATACACTCATTCTCGATAATGAGTCCACATCGGATACAATTCCTTACAATGAAATCATGAATGATAACATCATGCTGGAGCATGAAGCTACAGTATCCAAAGTGTCTGAGGATCAGCTCTTCTACCTGATGAGCCGTGGTCTGACTGATGCAGAAGCAACACAGATGATTATCATGGGCTTCATTGAGCCATTCACGAAGGAATTGCCAATGGAATACGCCGTTGAGATGAATAGATTGATCAAATTCGAAATGGAGGGCTCCATTGGTTAATCCAATGCAGCGCCTTTCGAAGCCGTAAAGCTAAACTTAGCTGCTGATGTTAAGCAGTAGATATAGTTTCATGTGATCGAATACCCTCTAGAGCAGACTTTTGAAAAGTCTCTCTAGGGGGTATTTTTATTCAAAAAATCTGGGGATAACAGCGTTCAGAAGGTTGTTCTGTAATCGGAGTGGCAAGTGAAAATATTCTTTAGTTCAATTTGTATATTTACAAATGAATAGACCAGCGTTATTCTTCCATTGACGAATATTACATATATTTGAATTGATTCAAATATGAGGAGGTATATAATGCGAAGAAGTATAATTAAAAAAGGAGCAGCCTTGGTATTGTCTGCTGTTGTTGTCTTTACGAGCTCTCCTTTATTTTTATCCTCGGCCAGTGCAGCAGAAGGTGGTACGGTATCCGGTTCATTCAACGTACTTAGTTACAATGTAGGTGGTCTTCCGGATCTGGTATCCAGTTCCAACCCCAAGGAGTACACCGTTCAGATATCCCCAAAATTAAATGACTATGACATCATTAATGTGCAAGAGGATTTTAATTATCATAATGAGCTGATATCCCAAGTCACTCTGCCGTATTTGACGACAACAAGCGGAATTGCGGGTTTTGGTAGTGGGTTGAACAGTCTGTCCAAATATCCATTCCGTGACTTGAAGCGTGTAACCTGGGATAAGCGATCCGGTCTTTTTGACAATGGAAGTGATGAATTGACTCCAAAAGGATTTACAGCAGCTACATATGAGATCACACCTCAGGTGAAAGTGGACATGTACAACTTGCATGCGGACGCAGGTAGCGATGATAAATCGCTTGAGGCCAGACGAGATAATATCAGACAACTCTCCAATTACATCAAGGAGCACTCGGACGGGAACGCGGTTATCGTATTTGGGGATACCAATACACGGTACACTCGTGCGGCTGACAATATAGAGTTGCTCATGTCTGAGAATGGTTTAAGAGATCCGTGGATCGATTTGATTCGAGGTGGAAGTATTCCCCCTGATGGGGATGCTCTTATGGATGCAACCAATATACATGGCCCGAACTATGAAATTGTCGACAAAATTTTGTATCGCGGAAGTAAAGCGTTGTCCCTTAATGCACAGAGTTATCGTTTGGAAAATCAAACATTTGTTGACCCGAGTGGGAAGCAACTCTCCGATCATTATCCGAGTACAGCGGAATTTGTGTACAGCACATCTTCTCAGTACCAACTAAGTTCAACAATCGGAGGGTCTGGAGGAACTGGGTTTAATGATCTAAATCATATTCCGGAGTCCAGACCTAGCTCAGTGGTGCTTAACTCGGGCAACCGTGTAGACGGCATTTCAACGTTGTACAGGGATGGAACGAACCTGGCACATGGTGGTCAATCCAACAATGCCACACTTACCTTGGCAGACGGAGAGTACTTAACTCAGGCAACAATTGGTCAGGGGACACGTAATGGAGATAAACGAATCTTTTACGTGGAGTTGTCGACCAATCTTGGAAATAAGATTGAAGGCGGACAAAAGACATCGGATCAAATTAAACTTGAGGCACCAGCAGGGTGGTATATAGCCGGATTTTATGGAAGAGCAGGACAGGAACTCGATCAGTTAGGGGTCATATACAGACCTCTGAATTAGGAGTGTGTAGTGGTTGAACTAAAAACATAGTATATGTAACTGATAGAGTAATCATAGAAACATAGCGCGCCGCTTGGAATATACGTTGGAAAGACCACAAGGTTTTCCCAATGCTATTCTGAGTGGTATTTTTGTGGAATAAAATAAGACCAATAGCACAAGCCATTTCGTAGATTTAAGCATTTAATGATAGAAAAGGATGTGAGTGTATGAGTGTAAACCCTTTCGAGGGCTATCGGATTACAAGTTCATTCGGCTATCGAATTCATCCTATTCATGGTGGACAGACATTTCACCGCGGAATTGATCTCGTGACAGAGCCCTGGAATGGCCCCGTCTATGCCTTTATGGAAGGTAGGGTACGTTTTGCTTCCGAAGGAGTTACAGGCTCCGGATTCGGCGGTTACGGGCTTACAGTTGCCCTTCAAGATCATCGTGGCTACTTGCATTGTTATGCTCACCTTTCGCGGATTGCCGTAACCGTTGGGCAGCGTGTGAAGCGAGGGCAGCTTATCGGTAATCAGGGAAGCACGGGTCAGAGTACTGGCCCGCACGTACATTATGAGATTCGTAAAACAAGTGCACCATCTTACGGGTATACAGCCAGCGAAGATGGTGTGACGGAACCGGGTGCGTATCTACAGGCCGAATACGGAACTGCATCCCAGGAACAGGAGGCTCCGCCGATGACCACTGAGCAGAAGAAAATGTTTGAAGCCATGCAGAAAACGCTGGAGATTCAAGGGGGATGGATTCAGCAACAGGAGCAACTTTCCAATATGGATTGTCCCGCATGGGCGCAGCAAGCGTTTGATTATTATCGACCGTTTATTATGAACGACAAAGGCAGTTATGAATTTTGGAGATTACTTGTTATTATGCACCGCAAGGAAAAAGGCATTCAGGTTCATTCGGATTCCGACATATAGATCTCTGCAAAGAACAGGGAGTAGCAAAAGGCTGATCCACTCAGGTAGATGCAGACAGACAACCATTTATCGAATGTTGCCTGTTCGCCCGGTTCATTCCAACGGAAACGTCATATGTTAGGGTATACCTGATGAAGAGGAGGCAATCACATGAGCGAAGTAGGATATGGCTGTGGTGGCAACGTAGGCGGAGTAGGCGGCGTTGGTGGATACAATATGTTCACAAACACTGGTGCAATCTTGGTACTGTTCATTCTGTTGGTTATTATCACAAAAGCATTCTGCGTGTAATTCCAACATGATCGAATCGGAATAGACAAAAGGGAAGCCGATTACGGCTTCCCTTTTGTCATATGCCGACCTATGAGTTGGCTATTTCAGTTACTATGGAGTTCTTTGTATACATGCTGTGTACAATGAACAGTTACTGTACATAGATCTCAACGATAGCAATATCTCTTTCTTTCGCTAAATCGATAAAGGCCGTAGAGGTCTGAACGAGTGGTCGGAAATAATCCGCAGGATTATTCATGACAATGAGTCCCGTCTGACCCGTGGTGAGCAGAACCCTTTTACCGATAAAATTAGGCAGCATGTGCTTGATCAGTTCCTGCGTTGCTTCAGCATTTAACTGACCAAAGCTGAGGCTGTACAGTTCACATAGAACAGAGATCAGTTCCTGTTTGGTCTGGTACACCCGATTCGTCGTCATGGCGCTGTAAACGTCTGCTACAGCAGTTATACGGGCATATGGGTGGATCTCGTCTCCTCGCAGTCCATGAGGATAACCACTTCCATCCTCGCGCTCATGATGCTGAAGTGCAACCGTTGCCAGAATTTCATCCTGAGTGGATTCTTTAATGATATCGTACCCATAGAATGTGTGTTTCTTCATTTCGTCAAATTCTTCCGTGGTCAATTTACCAGGTTTATGTAACATTTCAGAAGGAATCTTGGACTTGCCGATATCATGAAGATATCCTGCTTTGGCTACCGTTAGACATTCCTCGGGGTTGTAACCCATCCAGCCGGCGATATAAAAAGCGAGCATTCCGACTTGCAATGAATGGTTGTACGTATAATCGCTATCCCCGTCCAGCATAAGCAACAAGGAGACAACATCTTTTTGTTTTTCCAACTGTTCTGTTAGGGTAAACAAAATCTCATCGACCTGTGTCTCATCAATAAAACCCTTCTCCATCGCTTGTTGAAATAGAGATTCAGTACCTTTGATCGTATCGTTAAACAAGTTAGTTAACAGACGGGTTTGATCGGAAGGTAAGGTTTGTGCATCAGAGTGTAGGTCGGATGTTGTGTGTTCTACATCTGCGTACTCGATTCCATGTTGCAACAGTTTGGATAGGTCATCTTCACTGAGGGTGGAACCTTTCATCAGCATGTGGAGACCCGAACTGTTGTATACATCATTTTTTAACAGGTCACCCGGTTTAAGATCAGTAACATGCACTCTCACGTATAAACCACCTTTTCTCGACTAATATCGACACATATAATTATAATAACAAGAAAAAAATGGGTTGACAACGACTTATTTACTATTAACCCACTCTGTCTAAAAGGTGTAAAGGCTCATTATTTAGTTCTCCATGGGGTTCCATGGTCCTAATTGATGTCCCTTCCATTCAGATCCATCTTCCCAAATTTCCTTTTTCCAGATCGGAACGGTCTGTTTGAGTCTCTCTATGGCGTAACGGCTTGCATCATAACAGTCGTTGCGATGAGGCGAGGAAACGGCAATGACTACACTAATCTCTGCCACATCCACTTTTCCAATTCGGTGACTGATTGCACATAACACACCAGGCCAGCGATCGGAGATTTCCACACCAATGGCTGCCATCTGAGAAAGAGCCATCGGCACATAGGCCTCGTATTCAAGATGAACGGTGCGTTGTTCACCAGTCATTTCACGAGTCGTACCTACAAAAGTAAGAGCTGCCCCGTGATTCGGGGTAATCACTAGCGCCGTTGTTGCTTCCACGGACAAGGTGGACTCTGTAATCAGAAATAAGCCATCTTCAGTCCGATGCTCTGGAACGGTAGAGCGATGCTTCTCATCGGATATATCCGTACCATCGCCTCCAGAGACGGGAGGGATCAACGCAAGTTCATCTTCTGAGCTAAGTATAGTATCGGCAGGAGCGTACTGCTGGTTAACTGCCAAAAAGGATGTCCTTATCTGAGAAGCTGCCTCTGGGTAGGCCAGACTCAGTTTTTCTTTTAAATTGGCAGCGGTTGGAAGGTCTCCAATGTACTCAAACTCCAGGAGGGATGTATTTAAACGTTCTGCAATGCCTGCAAATAGTTGAATTGTCAATTTCATAGATATGACTCACCTCTTTTTGATCTCTAAACCCTTTAAATATATCATAACGACGCGGAAAATGTTATGCTTATCCATTAGAAGAATGAACGTTTATTGAAGAGCAGGGGAGGCGGTGTGATGAGCACCAGGGAGAAGCAAACGTTAACGATTCTACACACCAATGACATCCATAGCCACTTCGGCTCCATGAGCACCATCGCCGCTATGATCAATGAGGAACGTGACCAAGGTGGCAACTTCCTTGTATTGGATATCGGCGATCATATGGACCGGATGGCCGTTGAAACAGAAGGAACACTGGGTACGGCTAATGTTGATGTTATTAACCTGACGGGCTACGATGCCATTACAATCGGTAACAACGAAGGACTAACCTTTACGCCAGATCAGCTCTCGCAGTCCTACGCTGGACTTCTGTGTCCTGTGGTATGCGGCAATGTTGTGGAGCAAGATACTGGACTTCCACCAGTGTGGATGAAACCTTCTCTGATTGTGGAGAAAGGTCCATTTCGCGTTGGTCTGCTGGGGGCAACTGCCCCTTTTACCACGTTTTACGAACTGCTTGGGTGGGATGTTCTGGACCCTGTGGAGTCACTAAGAACTCAAGTGGAAGCATTACGTGATGAAGTGGATGTGGTGGTTGTTCTTTCACATCTGGGACTTTCGACAGATCGGAGACTGGCGGAGCAGATTACTGGAATTGATGTTATTCTCGGTGGACATACCCATCATGTTCTCGAAGAACCATTAGTGATTGGTCAGACCGTGCTGGGTGCAGCTGGGAAATTTGGCCAATGGCTTGGGAAAGTGGTTCTGGAACGAACAAGTGTGGGAAAACCTCTCCAACTGGTAAGTAGCGGTTGTATGGCTGCCAAGAGTATATTACTGGATGATCAGGTCGCGCTGGCAATCGCTACGAATCGTACGGAAGCCGAAAGGACACTCAATCAGACGGCAGTGATAACGGATCGGGTGCTGCCCATCGCGTATGACCGGGAATCCCCGTTTGCAACCTTGCTTGCACAAGCTGTTCGTCATTTCACGGGAGCACAGCTGTCGCTGGTGAATGCAGGTCAGCTTCTGGGAGATCTTCCACAAGGTAATATTACAAAAGGAATGTTGCATTCCCTATGTCCATCTCCTATAAATGCTTGTACAATATGCTTGAGTGGAAGTCATATTCGTGAAGCACTTGAGCAGTCCTTGTTGGACGAGTTTTCAGGTAAGCCCATTGTGGGATTTGGTTTTCGTGGTCATATACTAGGCACGTTATGTATGGACGGAATGGAAGTTCAATACAATCCACATGCGCCAGCCTATGAGAAGATCCAGACCATATCCATTAATGGTGAGCCTATGGACGAACAATGTGAGTATATCGTTGGGACACTGGACATGTTTACGTTCAATGTGGGGTATCCTCCTCTTGCTCATGGAACCCGTACGCTCTATCATCTTCCGGAATTCATACGCGATTTGCTGGAAACGGAAATAAAACGACCAGGGGCTCTGGACGACAGCCTGCGAGCCCGCTGGCATCAAAGCTAAATTTAAAGTACTTGCCTTCTGCTGAAGCGGCGGCTAGTGGTAATTACATCTACGGAGCGGGAGAGGATAGGCTGTGCGTTTAGTACATATAAACTTATTGCAGCCTGGCATGAAGCTGGGGAAACGTATTTATAGTGAAGAAGGCCTTGTATTACTTAGTGAGGATGTAGAGCTAACCAGTCGATTGATTGGACGCCTTAAGGATCTCGGAGTCGGTTATGTGTATATTAAAGATGCTGCGACAGAGGACATCATCGTTCCTGAAATGTTGCAGGAAGAGACCAGGAGGAAGGCACTGGTCGAGATCAAACAGCAATTTCAGAGTATGTCAGGGCTGAAAACCAAAAATCAGATTCCTCATTTCGGTAAAGCGCTTAGTGGTGTGATGAATGCGATTCTGGAAGACATCGGCAGTCAGAAGGAAGCCATGATTATGCTGATGGACATGAACTCCAGCGATTTTGACCTGTATAACCATTCTCTGAATGTATGTGTGTACACGCTGGTTCTTGGTGTCGCTTCGGGTTACACACGCCAGCAATTAATGGAGATTGGTCTGGGCGCTTTGTTGCATGATATCGGCAAAACACAGATTGCACCAGAAATTTTGCATAAACCCTCCAGATTGAGTGACGAGGAATTCAAAATCATTCAGCAGCACACTACATATGGACACCGTATTCTCAAAGATGAACCAGGTATACCGCTTCTATCCGCGCATTGTGCATTGCAGCACCATGAACGAATTGATGGCAGTGGATACCCTTTTGGTTTGAAAGACAAGGAAATTCATGAATATGCCAAATGGATTGCGCTTGCTGATTCGTATGATGCCATGACAACGAATCGGGTGTACAAGCAAGCCTTGCTGCCACATCAGGCAGTAGAGGTGTTGTATACAGGTTCAGGAACCCTCTATGAACAACGGATGCTGGAAAAGTTCAGGGATTGTGTCGCGATATACCCAGTAGGTATTTCAGTCAAGCTCAGTACGGGAGAGGTCGGGGTAGTTGCATCAATTCATTCACGTGTTCCTCAACGTCCGCTTATCCGTGTTCTAAAAGATGCGGACGGTCAGACTTTATCTTCGCCTTATGAAATTAACCTGCTGACAGCTCTGTCTGTGATGATCACAGGTGTAGAGGGTGTGGAGGATACACTTTCAGCGGCTCAAAGTGAACAGGTGGAAAGCTGAACTAATTGAAAGTTGATTAGCGCTCATGTCGTAATATCCGGGCCGTTTCGTAATTCGGTCCAGAGTTGCCTGAGCGTTTTTTGTCATGTAATGGACAGGGTCTGCGTATGCCGGAGCATTCAAAATTGTGCTATGATAAAAGATAACTCCAAAAAGAGAAACACAAGGTATGATGTAAATAAAACTTTTTAGGTTAATAAAAGGAATAAGGTGAAGAACAATGACCATGCTAAACTCAGGATCGGTACAACCGATGCCTTTATCGCCAACGAATGATCCGTGGGATCCGATCGGCTCTCTGCGTACATATGGACGCCATGTGCTGACCAGTGTAGAAATGACCGTGACACATCTATGCAATATGAGGTGTGAGCATTGTGCCGTGGGAGATATGCTTACGATGCGTGAGGCGCCGGCTCTTCCGCTCCCTCTGATGCTGAAACGATTGGATGAAGTGGAGCATCTGCAGACGATTAGTCTGACGGGTGGCGAGCCAAGCTTTAGCCAGAAAACAGTGGATGAGATGATTATCCCGCTGCTCAAATATGCCAAGGAACGTGGAATTCGTTCCCAGATCAATTCGAATTTAACGCTGGATATCAGCCGGTATGAGCAACTTTTACCTTATCTGGATGTTATGCATATCTCATTCAACTATCTGAATGCTGACGATTTCCATCAAGTTGGATTTGCGAATAGTGGCAGACCTGTGAAACGTGAAGTAGCGGTAAAGATGTATGAGAAAATGATTGAAAATTCACGCAAACTGAGTGAGGCAGGCATGTTTATCTCTGCGGAATCGATGATTAACTTCCGTACGCACGACAAGCTGGATGGTATTCACCAATTAATTCGTGAGATGGGCTGTGTCCGTCATGAAGTGCATCCGATGTATAATTCGAACTTTGCTTCGTCGTTGCCTGTGTTATCACTGGACCATATGAGAGCAGCCATTCATCGTTTGCTTGATGTGCGTGACAAGGATATGTGGATGCTCTTCGGTACCCTGCCATTCTTCGCGTGCAGTGCAGCAGAGCAGGATCGGGAACTGATCAACCGTTTATACAGCGAACCCAATGTGACGGTACGTAACGATCCGGACGGACGCAACCGCGTTAATGTCAACATGTTCACGGGTAATGTGTATGTGACGGATTTTGCAGACATCCCGGCATTTGGCAACATTCGTGATCGTAAACTGGATGATGTGTTCCATGAATGGTCAGCTGAACATCCGTTGAATCAAACGGTCAATTGCCATTGCGATATTGCATCCTGTTGCGGACCAAACCTGCTAGTGGCAGATATGTATTACAAGGGTGTGGATTTCAAATCGAGAAAGGCAATCACACGTTGATATTCCAGGTGTATTCCTGAAATAGATAGAAAAGGGGAGTTTCAACTTGGATATTCATACCGAATTTCATCTTGGACAGCTGGTATTTAATCTGGTCTGTGTCTTTTTGCTCGTATTTTTGAATGGCGTATTTGTCGCAGCGGAATTTTCCCTTGTTAAAGTAAGGCAAACGCGCTTAACTCAATTGCAGAGTGAAGGAAACCGTTTGGCTGGTTATGCACTGAAGGTGAATAGTAAACTGGATTCCTATCTATCGGCAACTCAGTTCGGGATTACATTGACATCGCTTGGACTCGGGTGGCTGGGAGAACCAGCCATCTCTGAATTGCTCGTTGAGCCTCTCATGTTTAAGCTCGGTGTAGGAGATACAGGGCTTATTTCGACCGTGTCGGTCATAATCGGTTTCTGTATCATTACGTTTCTGCATATTGTGCTGGGTGAGCTTGCGCCTAAATCGTTGGCAATTCAAAAAACAGACGGAGTGGCATTGTTTTTATCTGCGCCCTTGCTGTTGTTCTACAAAATCTTCTTCCCGTTCATCTGGGTACTGAATGTATCGGCTAATGCATTGCTGCGTCTGGCGGGTATCGAACCTGCCAGTGAAGGAGAAGCTCACTCGGAAGATGAACTTCGAATTTTGATGAAGCAGAGTGCCAAAAGTGGTGTCATCGATAAAGATGAGATCAAACTGATGGACAACATCTTTGATTTCTCTGATATGCTGGCACGTGAAGTGATGTTGCCACGTACAGACATGGATTGTCTGTACACGCATATGTCTTTGGAAGAGAACCTGGAGATCATTAATGCAACCAAACATTCCCGGTATCCCGTAGCAGTAGAAGACAAGGATGAGATCATTGGATTTATACACATCACCGATCTGTTGCTGGCTAAACCGGAGCAACAACATGATCTGGCTTCACTTGTTCGTCCAATCTTAAACGTTCCTGAATCCATGGAAATCAGCCATGTGCTGCGTCTCATGCAGAAGAAACATTCTCAGATGACGCTGGTTGTGGATGAATATGGCGGCACAGCTGGATTGCTGACTGCGGAAGAAATTCTGGAAGAGATCGTTGGAGACTTGTATGACGAGTTTGAGGATGAGCGTCCGCATATGGAACGCAGTGGAGATTCCTTTTCCATTGATGGTCGTTCGCTTATTGAAGAAGTTCATAAGTGGACCGGAGCCATCATTGAGGATGAAGAAGTGGATACCATTGGCGGATGGTTGTTTAAAGAGCTTGGAGGTACTCCAGCCAAGGGCAAAACTCGGGAGCTGAATGGATACGTCTTTGAAGTGGAAGAGTCCACTCGTTTGCGAATTACTCGGGTTCGAGTGTACAAGCAATCTGTTCCTCAAGACATGAATTCGGAAGAAAATCCAGCAGAATAGAACTCGTTGCAGGAGCAAGATAAGACGAGCAAAAGTATGAAATGACGCAGATTATGAAAATCTGCCAGGATATAAGACCTTTGGAAGTTACCTGAAAGGGGAACGAACCGAAGGTCTTTTTTTATTTTAAAGAAGAATTTGGAGAAATTCTGCACATAGTTGAAACGAATTTCGGATTAACTTTGGGGACAGCGTCATATGGTTATATAGACGGGAAACTGGAAGGACCTCAGTAATATTCAGTTGCACCAATGATGTATTATAGGAGGCGTTGTTCTGTGAAAGATCCGCAACTTCGTGCTTACGCCCCTTTTGTGGGGCCGTTTGATCCTTGTCCGCCAGTAGAGATTCGGACGTATCTGGTACCTCCGCAATTATTTATTCCATTTCAGCCTATGGGCTGGCCACAGTACAGTCCGGCAGAAGCATTAAGAGTGGGGACGTTATGGCCTGCATTATACAGCCCTTATACACCAGCAAGATCGAAGGGAAGGAAGGTGGATGTGGATGGAACCTGAAGGAGCAAAAGCGTGCGATACCCAATACTATGAGCTGCTGGAGGAGCTTCAGGCTCTGGATTTTGTATTAGTGGAGTTGAATCTGTACCTGGACACCCATCCTGGGGATTATCAAAGCATAGAGCAATATAACAAATTCACGCAAGAACGTACGCGGGTGGCGCAGGAGTTTCAACAATTGTATGGACCCCTGATGAACTTTGGTCATGCCTTCTCCAAGTATCCGTGGGAATGGTCTCAGACGCCCTGGCCATGGCAAGTGTGACACATCAGCCTCAGGCTTCCTTGCAGGACTTTAGGGACAGGAAGCCCGAGGGTTAGAAGAAGAGCTGTATTTTGATAACGTAGAGGGAGGCGTCTTACATGTGGGTGTATGAGAAAAAACTGCAATATCCCGTAAGGGTTAGTAAATGTGATCCTCGTATGGCGAAATTGCTGATGGAACAATATGGCGGTGCAGATGGGGAGTTGGCCGCTGCCCTTCGATATCTGAATCAGCGTTATACAATTCCAGACAAGATTATCGGTCTGCTGACGGATATTGCTACAGAGGAATTTTCTCATCTGGAGATGATTGCCACCATGATCTACAAGTTGACCAAGGACGCATCAGTGGATCAACTGGAAGAAGCGGGACTTGGGCCGAACTATGCTCAACGCGATTCTGCCTTGTTTTATACCAATTCCTCCGGTGTACCCTTTACAGCTGCCTACATTGCTGCAAAGGGTGATCCAATTGCGGATCTGTACGAGGACATTGCAGCAGAAGAGAAAGCTCGGGCTACATATCAATGGTTGATCGACCTGACCGATGACGTGGATCTGCAGGATAGTCTGAAGTTTCTAAGGGAACGCGAGATCGTTCATTCCTTGCGCTTCCGGGAGGCTGTAGAGATCCTGAAAGACGATCGGGAGACAAAGAAGATTTTCTGAACGTTTGGTATAAAAGCAGAAGTCTGGCAGTACGATAGGGCTGCTTTTTGCTTTGAGTTAATTGCTATGAGTTAATAAAGCCCGAAGCAGTGTACGTGGTGTATTGAGGGTTGCTTTCAAATAAAAAGACGATCCTTTTTGAATTTAAAATAAAAGGGATCGTCCTGGTTATTATTTTGGTGAATTATGGCCTAATATTCAACCACCATGGCAACATTTTGCCATCCAGCTCCAACGGTCCAGAACAACACTTTGTCACCACGCTGAATCTGACCAGTTGTAATCGCTCGATGTAATGCGATGAACGGACTGCTGGTTGAGGTATATCCGAACTCATCTCCGATATAGACGGCAATATCGTCACCAATGCCGATGTTCTCGGATACAGCCCGAATGTTACTAATGGATAGCTGAGAGAAGCAGGCGGCTCTGATCTCGTCTGGTCCAATCTCGTTGCGTGTCAGCAAGGTACGAATGGACTCCGAAGCGGCGTCCACACAGATCGAATCATCAAATGGGATGAATTTCACATGAAAGGCACCTGCATCCACACCTGTTTTGCCCAATTTCGCCAAGCCTTCTGCAGGAAAAAGAGAATTACCATACACACAGGTATCCGTCTGATAGATGGAATCAATGAAACCGACAGCATGTTCATCCCGCTCTACAATAACCGCCGCTGCTGCATCACCGAAATTGGCGAAGTATACGGGATCATCGGGACTGGCGTGAGGAGCTACGTAATCCGAGCCGATGATTAATGCCCGGCGAATTCGAGGATTGCCCAGCATCTGCCGGCTAACCTGTTCGAAAGCAGCGGTCATGCCTGCACAGTTCGCGTTACTGTCAATACAGATCGTGTGAGAAGCTCCGTTAATCAGGCGATGAATCATCAAGGAATTCGTAGGAAAGATGTATTCCGGCGTTTGGCTTGCATAAGCAATCAGATCAATATCTGCACCGGTGAGTCCGGTTTTCTCCAGTAGGTTACTGGCTGCCTCAAAGGCCATGCTTAGTGAGTTTTCGTCATCGTTGTCAATTTTATAACGTGTATCACGACCAAGTGCCTGTAACAATCCGCGAATATCTACACCTCTTGCGTCAAAATGTTCAATATAAAAATCATTGTGCACCTTGGTTGCAGGATGATAGATATCGATATCTACAATACGAATTCCGGCCATCTTCATTCTCCTTTTGAGCGGAAGGTTGAATTCACAGCTTGTCCGCCTGGTTTATTAAGTGGTAACGGTAGATATGATTTCGAGATTGTCCAGACCGACTGACCGGCCGAGCCGGGACAATTGCATTTTTAGAATCGCGTTGTTCTCGAGGGTCAACACGACTTTTTTATATTCATCTTTTTTGAACATTTGAAGGCAGCCTTCCAGAAGAGGAACAATCTCCGGAGCAGTAACATTCAACTTTTTGCAATCGATGTTCAGGTCATACTCCTTGGTGTTAAGAGGAGCGATCGTATCCTGATATGCCGAGATGGAACGCAAACCGTCTTCTTGAGAGAAAGAACCCTCCAGTTCAATGTTTAACACCTTGTTCGGAACGTCAGTCTTAAGAATGAAATTTCCCATGTTTGATCTCTCTCCTTTAAATGAGTTAAGGCTATCCTGCTAATGGATACACAGCCCCATAGGACCTCTGTTGAAAGCTTCTAAGATGAGAGCTGGTTCGAAGGATAATTTAACCATATTATAAAGGTAGGAATGTAAAAAGATCAATAAAAAAGTCGAATCATGTATAAAAATGTAGAAAAGTGAATTACTGTATTTCTTCCAAGGTAGCAAGCAAAATATTGAATGCACTAATGATGCGTGGAGCACCCACACAGGGTGCCAGATGTAGCAATATTCCCTTGAGCTGATCCACCGTCACTCCCACGCTCAGAGCCATCGTGTAATGTACCCCTAATTGTTCATACTGTCCTTGGGTGATCAACGAAGAGATGATAGCAACTTCCTTCCATTGATCCGTAATCGTGGTGCGCTGAAAAATATCCCCGTATGCCGTCCCCATAATAAATTCCGACAATTCGGGAAAATGTTCTTTGATGGGTGCAAGGGCTCTTGCGCCGTACTCACCAGAAAGTTTTGCGAAACGGTCTAGTCCCTGAGCTACATGTTCACTCATGATCTACTCCTCCTAATTTAAAGTTACGGTGCGGTGAGCCGTGGGTGGGATTTCATCTCGATCGGTCAGAAGCTCAATAACAGTTACCTGATTTAACGTCTGGGCTGTGTTCAGCGCAGATGAGAATTCAGCAAGGGTTTCTGCTCGAAACGCAACCGCACCGAGAGATTCGGCGAATTTGGCTGCATCCAAAGGAACTTCATATAATGTGCCATCAATTCTGCCTGTTGTTTTTTCCATTCCTTTGAGTGCCATGTCCAGTTGTTTGTTATTAACGACAATGAAGATGACATTCAGATTGTTGCATACCGCGGTATTGATCTCCGTCCCCAGCATCATGAAACATCCATCCCCGGTGATACATACAACGGTCTCTTCAGGTGAAGCGGCCTTTGCACCTATCGCCATACCAATGGCGTTACCCATGCAGGCAAAGTACGCGTCAAACACAAAGCTGCCTGGTTTTTTGACTTTATATCGCTGGACCGCATGAAATCCATGGCTGCCATCATCAACAAACAGCTTATGATCGTAAGGAAGAAGTTCGCTCATCCCGTCCAGCACAGAAGCCAGAGACAGGCGGGGCAGATCTGGTAATGGGACAGTGTAATCCATGGGTGTCGTGGTTCTCTCAGGAGTAGGGAGGTCTTCTAATGTGCCCAGCAAATATTGCAGGTTGTCCTTCAAATCACCGGTGATATGTAAGGTTTGAGCGCTCAGAATCTTGCCTACAAACGTAGGATCAGCGTCAAATTGGATGAGGTGTACCGGATGATGTTCAGGCTTCAGATTGCAGAGGGTCATATCACTTAGACGTGAACCGAGTACGATATAAAGGTCACTTTGGTTCAGGATGTCGTCTGCATGCGGGAAACCTCCAACACCACAAGGTCCATGGTATAGGGGATGGTCCCACGCAATCGCTCCTTTTCCACCAGGAGTAGTAATGACGGGAATGTTGAACGATTCGGCCAAATGAAGCAATTCATCATGGGCTCTGGCGCGACTTACACCTTTACCAGCAATAATTAAGGGACGGTTGGATTGCTCAATGAGAGGAAGAATGCGATTCAGATTAGATACGCTAAGAAGAGGTTCCGGTTCGGGAATGACAATCCGGCATTGGGATAACAACTCGGTCTGTACGTCAAAAGGAATACAGAGGTGAACAGGGCCTTTATTAGGGCCGAGTGCAATGGAAAGGGCATGATTCAGCAGTGTGCCGAAGTGATCTCCACGCTCAACCAGTTTGCTGAATAGCGTAGCAGGCCTGAACATCTCAGCCAGATCAGCCAGATAGGAAGAGGAATCCTGGCACTGGGGTAGCCCCAGTTCCTGAATGGATTGATGGCCCGTAATAAACAGTACCGGCAGATTGTTGGCCTTTGCATGGGCTGCTGCAGTAAGCAGATTGGTTCCGCCTGGACCGGATGTGGCAAAGGCAACGCCGAGTTTACCCGTCTGTAATGCATAACCGGATGCGGCAAAACCTGAGCTGGATTCATGACGGCCTGGAATGAACTCTAATCCGTAATCCACCATTTTCAGTACAGCAGGACAGATGGATTTACCAATAATACCAAAGACATGAGTAACGCCTAGATTACGCAGAGTTTCTGCCAAATAGTCCGCAACTGTTCTCATGCGGGACACCTCGCTTCATGAAATAGGTTATTAGAACCATACGCATATTCCATTTGTTGAATGCAAGTTACTGTCTAAGGTTGTAAGAGGAAATATTCATTGTTATTAGGAAGAGTATCTTTTTTTGTGGTTTTTTGTCAACCTGTTTTTGTGAGTCTAAATTCCTGATTCTTAAGTTGGTAACGCTTTAAGTGTTGCTGGATAAAGTAAAAATAATTGGTTATATATCCCTGCAACGAATTACCCAATCGATACTTAATTACAAATAATGTAAAAATATGACTAACAATGATGAATTTCAGCCTATAATAGCGACTTGAAAGCTAGAGGTTTATTTTTTTCGTATCAACGCATCGCATTCGCAATTCTTTGCTTTCTGCTATACTGGAAAGGAATTGGGAGGGGATGGAATGACAGTCATCAAGATGGCTCTGATTGGGCTGGGTAAAATGGGATTACATATGGTTCATCTAATCGAGAATACGAAGATGGATACAAAGATTGAGATTGTAGCGGTGTGTGATGCGAATGAGGACGGTTTGGCGTCTTTTGCAGCTTCTCATCGGGGAGTTAGGACGTATACGGATTACAAGCAATTGATGAATGAACATCAGATTGATCTGTTGTATATTGCAGTTCCGCCGAAATTTCATTATCCGGTTGTCATGGAAGCGCTGGAGCGCAAAATTCATGTATTCTGCGAGAAACCGCTTGCCAATAGTGTAGAAGAAGCCAAAAAGATGCTGGATGCAGCGGAGCAGGCGGGCGTTGTTCATGCCATCCATTTCTCGATGCCGCACGAACCTTCCGTGCTGAAGTTGCAAGAGATGATTAAGCAGGGTACTGTGGGGGCCGTTCGCAAAATAGATCTGATTCTGCAATTCCCGCAGTGGCCACGATTATGGCAACAGAATGCATGGATTACGAGCCGGGAACAGGGTGGATTTATTCTTGAAGTGGGAATTCACTGGATTCATATGATTCAAAAGGTGTTTGGTGCCATCCGGGTAGTGAGCACTCAGGTTCAATATCCTGAGAATGGAGACTGTGAACTCGAAGTGCAGGCTGCAATGGAATTGGAAGACGGGACTCGAATTCAGCTAAACGGCATCTCTCAATTTGCGGGGGAAGAACGTGTATCCATGGTGGTGTACGGTACAAAAGGCACAATTGCTCTGGAAAATTGGGAGGAATTGAAGACGGGTATGGTGGGACAGCCACTGTCTCGAGTAGAAGTGCTTGAATCCGCCAGTGAATTGCCGGTTCTTAAACATGTCATTGCCCGTATACAAGGCAAACCAGCTAAGATATATGATTTTAACGATGGGTATCAGGCACAATTGATACTTGAAGCGCTACGGAACACGGAACAATCGAGATAAGAAAAGGAGTGCTTAGGTTTTTTCATATGAGGTGCCCGGTGCACCTTTTCCTGATTCAGCTCTCCTTAACACAAAGAAGCATCGCAGAGGCTCGGGTGAGTCTGTCTGCGATGCTTCTTTCCTTTGATATATGCTCATGATAGAGCTATATAGACATTCTATCGGTATGTTGATTCAGTTCAAGCCAGCTTGAATCGCTTAACCAGCTGATCAAGTGCATCGGACATTTCATTCAACTGCTTGGACGTGTCAGACATTTCCTGCAGAGAAGCAAGCTGTTCCTCCGTCATCGCAGATACTTCTTCCGTGGCTGATGCAGTATCCTCCACAACAGCCGATACTTCATTGATGGACTTCATCACAGCCTCACTACCGGAAGTTAACTCTTCGACAACAGCAGATACCTCCATAATTTCACCACTAAGGTTATGAATATGCTGAGTAATGGTTGAAAAAGCATTACCTGCATCCTCAATGGTCCGCAATCCTTCATTCACATGTAGCGTGCTCTCATCAACCACCTGCACCGTACTTTGAACACCTGTTACCACGGTTTCCAATATACTTGTAATCTCTTTGGCTGATGTTGCACTTTGGTCTGCAAGATTACGGATTTCCGCGGCAACGACAGCGAAGCCGCGTCCATTTTCCCCAGCGCGGGCAGCTTCAATTCCGGCGTTAAGTGCAAGCAGATTGGTTTGTCTTGCAATACCCGACATTGAATCTGCAATGTTGATCACTTGATCAGACATCTTCGAAATTTCATTAATGGCTCCCTGTACAGAGAGGAAGGATTGCTCAATGGAACTCATTTTACCTACAGCATTATCAATGCGCTGTTGCCCATCCACGGCAATGGATTCGGTACGAACTGCACGGCCTGCCACGTCACTTGCCGAGGAGGCGACACGATTAAGGCCATTTAGGGATTGCTGCATCGCAGCTACCATGGTTTGCGTAAGAGCAACCTGTTCATCAGCGCCTTCAGCGACGCGTTCCATGGCAGTGGCAACTTCTTTTCCTGCAAGATGGCTATCGGCAACCCCTTTATCCAATCGATCCGAAGCTGTGCTCAGAATCATGGCATTGCTCTGAACGTCCAGCATCATTTGCTGCAAACCAGTGAGCATTGTATTGGCTGCCTCCGCGAGTTCACGAGTTTCGTCTTTCATTGGTGTAGCGATTCTCAGTGTCAGGTCACCATTGGAAGAACCGATGTCATTTAATGCCTGCTTTACGGTACGAATGTTTCTAACAATGGCACGTGACAGGACCAATGCAGTAATGAACGAGATAATGGCCACAACGATAAGTGCGCCATACAGTTCCAGGTTCAGTAGTGTGTTTTTTTGCTTCAGTGCTTCTGTACGGTTATCGGTTAACGTATGCTCGTTGGTTCGAAACGTATCGAGAGCAGTCCGAATCTGGTCCATGTCTCTTTTACCTGGATCATCTGCGAAAAAATCTCGAATGGCCTGCGTATTATTGGCTTGGCGAAGGGCGACCATAGGTTCACCAGCGACTTGGACCCAGTTCTCCATATTAGTATGTATGTCTTCCAAAAGTGCAAGTTGAGCCGGATTATCCAAAATTAAAGCAGCAAGTTCATCTCTTAGTGTAATAAGTTGCTCTTTTCCTTGGGTGTAGGGATCGAGATAATTGTCCTGACCCGTGATGATGTAACCGCGTTGACCTGTTTCCATATCTACCATGTTTCTTTCGAGTTCATAGGTGAGGGCGTGTACCCTCATATCGTGTTCGACCAGAAAATCCAGTTCCCGTTGGAGCTGACTTGTACTGTTCTGAATCAGCAGGATGCAACCAGCCAGTACAACCAGTACGAGTAAATATCCTAATCCGATCTTATAAAAAATCTTAAAGGTCTTACGCTTTTTCATGTTTGTTATTCCTCTCTATGGGGTATATGTATTTGTCGAAAAAACCGGAAATGTGATAATTATAGGTCTTTAGATTAGGTGTCTAAAGCACTATTTTTTTAGTATTATACGTAAAGAAACTTCTTTTGTATATAGTTTGTTTAATTACAATATAATGTTTGGTTAATGCTGTATAAGGTTGGGGATGATGATGTTTTACAAACGTTGGTTTACACGTTGAAACGTTATGTTTATCATGGGAAGGGAACGATTCCAATTACATATACAATATCCCAATCCGAAAGGAACATTGGACATGAATAAAGAGAAGGTATTGCTCAAACCGGAAGCGATGATTTTTGACATGGATGGTACGCTGTTCCAGACAGAGACCCTATTGTTGCCAGCATACCAGCAACTATTTGATACATTGCGTGCCGAAGGGCACTTTGAAGGAGAAACTCCACCCGAGGAACGGATGCTGGGAAGTTTGGGCATGTTGCTCGAAGATATATGGAAAGTGGTTATGCCTGAGGCATCGGAAGCGGCACATCGCCGTGCAGACGAACTGTTACTTCAACTGGAGATTGAGGGGCTTGATCAAGGAAGTTCTCAATTGTATCCTGGGGTGAAAGAAACGCTGCAAGCCTTAAAACAACAAGGAGTGCGTCTTTTTGTCGCAAGTAACGGGCTGGAGGACTATGTGAAGGGTGTGGCGTTTGCACACGAGATCATGCCTTTCTTTGAAGGGGTATACAGTGCAGGCCAGTACAAGACTCCTTCCAAAATTAATCTGGTGCAGATCCTGCTTGAGAAACATCGTATTCAGGACGCATGGATGGTAGGGGATCGCTCTTCTGATGTGGAAGCTGGTAAAATGAACGGTCAGGCGGTCATCGGCTGTGCCTATGCCGGGTTCGGACGTGATGAGGAGCTTGCGGGCTCAGATGTGCTCATCTCTGATTTTACAGAACTGCTGCGTCTGTATGATGAAGCAGAGTAGTCTCTACGCTGTATACGTTTACTGAGATTTAAGATTACGAACCGCATGATATGAACCTGTAGACTCAACGGAAATTCGTTGAATACAGGTTTTTTTGTTTGGTCATGCAGTCACATTCTCCCCTGTAGAAAGTTGATTTCCCTATCCCGCTTTCCTTCATATTCCCTCTATACTTCATTCAAAAGCTATAGGGGGTCCGATTCTGGTGAAACCATCCAAAATACATGCCTATATGTTCATCTTTCCAAGTCTTTTTTTAACTGTTGTATTCGGGATCTATCCTCTGTTATGGGCGCTGCGTTACATGTTCTATGATTATCAAGGCATCGGGACGCCTGTCTTTATTGGGCTTGACAATTTTGGACGCATTTTGCGTGACGGGCAATTCTGGGATTCTGTAGGCAACACGGGTGTGTATGCCCTGGGCAAACTCGTCGTTACGATTCCACTGTCGTTAACTCTGGCGATTATTCTGAATCGTAAATGGAGAGGTCGATCCCTCTTTAGGGCGATCTATTATCTTCCCACTATTTTCAGCGCTTCGGTCATGGCCATTGTATTCTTTATTATTTTCAACTCCTATAACGGAATATTGAACCAATTGCTGCTTAAGTATCATGTGATCTCCGAATCCATTAGCTGGCTGGGGGCTGAACATGCCATGTTAACAACCATCATCATCGCCATCTGGGGGGCTGTGGGCAACTATATGTTGTTGTTCATTGCGGGTCTTCAGAGCATTCCTGAAGAGCTTTATGAGGCGGCATCGCTGGATGGAGCAAGTGAGTTTCAGAAACTGCGGAATGTAACGATTCCGTTGCTGGGTCCTGTCTTGCAGATGATCATCATGCTGGCAATTACCACGGCGCTGAAAGGTTACGAGAGTATTATGGTGCTGACCGAAGGGGGGCCATATGGCAAAACAGAGGTGATGTATCTGTATTTGTTCAAACTGTTGTTTCCCGTGTCGGCTGACACACAATCACTCCAGCAGCTCGGTTATGGCAGTGCAGTCGGTTTCACAACGGCTCTCATCGTAGGGGCTGTGACGCTCATTTATTTCCGGATATCCAAAAAGCTCAATGATGTCTATTAAACTGAAAAACAGACTTTTTGAACACGTATAAAATTAATCAGGAGGAAACGATGATGACTCAAAAAGTACTTGCGCCCTCAGGGTCTCCCCAACTCATTCGCTGGACCAAACGAACAGTACTTTGGCTGTTTTTGATCGCAATCGCTCTGCTGTCGCTGTTCCCCATCATACTTGTATTGCTCGGTTCCTTCAAAACGAACCAGGAATTGACCGGAGGAGCTACGATCTGGCCGAAGATTTGGCAGTTCTCCAACTATGCTCAGGCTTGGCGAACCGCCAATTTTTCGGGTTTTACGATTAATAGCGTGTTTGTTAGCATCAGTACAACAGTTGGCACGTTGCTGGTAGCTTCGATGTCAGCCTACGCTGTGGATCGAGTGAATTTCAAAGGGAAAAAGGGGTACACCCTGCTCATGGCATCTACTCTGTTTATTTCCATAGGCGCAGTTGTGCTGCGTCCGCAATTTGACCTCATGGTCAAGCTGGGGCTGAATACCACGTTGTGGGGCGTTATTATTATACTGATCAGCGCACACGCTGCCACATACTTTATTCTCATTGGTTTCTTCAAGAGCATCCCGCGCGAACTGGATGAGGCGGCGATGATTGATGGCTGTAATTTCTTCACCACATACTGGCGCATTATTCTTCCGCTCCTGCGGCCCGGACTCGCCGTTGCAGGTCTGGGTGTATTCCAGAGTTCATGGAATGAATATATTCTTCCTTTTGTGTTCACCATGAGCAATCCGGACTTGCAGACTTTGCCGGTTGGGCTGGCTAATCTGCGATATGGCATCGGAGCTGCAGCTGAGGTCCAACTGATGATGGCCGGAGCCTGTCTGTCCATTTTGCCGCTGCTCATCGTTTATATTTTTGCCAACAAATCATTCATGCAAGTGACCTTGGGAGCTGTGAAAGGATAGGCGTGAGCACAATCATGGAAACGGTTTTACGGGTTATTCCACTGTGCTATACTCATTTTAATTCACAGCGGACGGGCCAAGCCGTGTTCAAGGAGCGAGCGCCGATGATATTCGACTTTTATAAAATGTCCCTGAAAAAAAGAATACAGCTGCTGTACATTTTTCTCGTGGTCTTGTGCATCAGTGTGACCGGGATATGCTCTTATCTCTTTGCTGCACGAAGCATTGAGCAGAATGCACTTGAACTGAAACAAAGCATTCTGAACAAATCAGTGCAGGTTATGGATGAACATCTAAGGCACATTGTTGTATCCTCTTTTTCTTTTATGCTTAATGAAACGTTCACCCAGGTTATGAAGGACGTTGGAAAAAATAAAACATCTCATTATTATCAGAATCTCTCGCTGCTGCAAACATCGTTTGCTCAATTGAAGCTCGTAGAGCCACTGATTGATACCGCATATCTGAAAACACCTATCGGTGATTTTTTCTCAACCAAAGATTTTCCGAATCGCAATAACTCGTTCGACAGGGAATACGGACGCTACGTGAAGCTGCAAGGCTGGAATACGATGTGGTTTGGTTCACATCAGAGTCAGTTATTTCAATCCCGAGGAAATGTGTTATCTCTGTTGCTCAAACCCATTGTGATCGATAATCATACCTATTCGAATGTATATATGGTCGTCAATATGAAGGAAGAGGCGATGCGAGACATTCTGACGCAGGATCTCATGAATAACCAGATTCAACTGTTTTTGCTGCACAAAAACGGAAATGAAGTCATTCGGCCCAGGTCCCGAAATTACGATTTCATTATGGAGCCTGACTTTACACAACAGTTTAGCCGTGACGATGCTGGGGATTTCACCTACAGGAACGATCAGGGGGAGGACATGCTTGTTAACTATTCGGCATTGTCGATGAACGAGGATTGGGTCATGGTAAGTGTACAGTCCAAGGCTGACTTGTTGTCCCCCCTCCAAAAGATACGCTGGCTGATCATCCTGATCATGTTGTTTTGCATTTTGCTCGCACTCGGGTTGTCCAGGCTGCTGGCCTCCGCTCTGCTGAAGCCACTGAACAAACTGCGACGCTTGATGGTTGAGGTGGAGTCTAATGATCTGGATGTACGGTTTCGCAGCAAGTATGACGATGAAGTCAGCGCTGTAGGGCATCGTTTCAACCGGATGTTGGACCAGATTCAAATTCTGTTTGAAGAAGTACGGACAACGGAGCAAGACAAACGGCGGTTTGAAGTCAAGGCGCTTCAGGCGCAGGTTGATCCTCATTTCCTCTACAATACGCTTAATACGATGTTCTGGAAAAGTGAGAGCGGAGAGAAGAAGGATGTAAGTGAGATGATCGTCTCCTTATCCTTATTATTCCGTCTGGGCCTGAATGATGGTAAAGACATCACCAGTGTGGAGCAGGAGATCAAACATGTCGAACAATACATGCAGCTTCAGCAAAAATGTTACGAGGATCTGTTCGTTTATCGGATTGAGGTGGGGGACCCCTCTTGTTACGCTGTTGATATTTTAAAAATATTGCTTCAGCCCTTGGTCGAGAATTCCATCCTGCATGGATTCAATGACAAAGAAGATTTGGGCGTTATCCTGATCCGCATTGATCGTCAGGGTGACACACTACGGCTGGAGGTGGCTGACAATGGATGTGGTATGGATGTAGCCAGTATCTATGCTGAGGATGTTCCTGACGGGGGACGCAAGGGTTATGCCCTATCCAATCTCCATGGCAGATTAAGCCTGCACTATGGGGATGTGGCCACGATTGTGTTTCATAGCAGTACAGATGTGGGAACAACGGTTGTTATCACGATTCCGATCACCTGAGGAGGGGCAGTATGGGCCAATTGACGATGTGTGTTATGGATGATATCCAGGCGGTTGTAAAGGGCATATCTTCAACTATTCCGTGGGAGGATCATCAGGTTCGGATTGTAGGCACGGCAGGCAATGGAGAGCGCGGTTGGTCCTTGTTGCTGGAGCAGCAACCCGACATCGTGATTAGTGATATCAGGATGCCCAAGCTGAGCGGGCTGGAACTAATGAAGCGGGCATTGGATGCCGGACTGCGAGCCAAATTTATTTTCATCAGTGGTTATTCTGATTTTCAATATGCACAGGAGGCCATCAAGCTTGGTGCATCCGATTATTTGCTCAAACCGTTTACCCCTGAAGAAATACTAGGTGCGGTGTTGAAGGTAAGACAGGTGATTACGGAAGAGCAGGCACAGTGCAAACAGTTGGAACAGTTGGAGCAGAAGGTGGAGAGTAGCAGCCAGTACGAGCGTCACAGCTATCTCCTGGGCTTGTTGCGTCATGAAATCGGGGGCTTCCTGAATGAAAGTCGCTGGAACGAGCTGCACATTGATCTCGATTCATCCAATCTTCTCGTCATGGTCATCGAGGTGGATGGTTATACGCGATATGGATACACGATGCATCTGGATGCCGAAATCGTTCCTTTTGCGGTCCAAAATATTGTGGGAGAAACCTTAAACCGCTATACCAAAGGCGTTGTTTTACGGGAAAACCGATACCGGCTTGCCGCGATATTTAACACACCAAGCCAGATCGACGTCTCTGAGCTACTGGAGCAATGTCGTCAAAATGTGGAGCGATTCAGTAAAAAAACAGTCTCGATTGGTGTTGGTACGATTGCCCGCAGACCACAGGAAATCTGGACGTCCTACGCACATGCAGATCAGGCGATATCCTATCGTTTTTACAGAGAAGGAAATTGCATCCTCCAGTATACTGAACTGGAAAATCAGGCCTGTGTGGCTCCAGCATATCCTTTGGAGAAAGAGAAAGAGCTTTTTTACGCCCTGAAATGTGGTAATGAGAGCACCTGTCACCGCATCATTGATGAAATTCTCGAAGAATGGCAGGTTTCCGAAGGATTTCCCGAGCCACTCACGATGATTCGTTTGCTGTCTGGACTGGCTTTTGCCATCTACCGTGCCTTTTGTGATGAGATTACAGCAGAGGAACGCTTGCGTCTGGAGGCCGACCTGACAGTACTTGAGGCGATGCGCTCCTTGACGTTTGAGGGCTGGAGGGGATATATCAAGCATTTCAGCAGTATGGGTTGCGAGATTATGGACAAAAAACGACTCACCGATGTCAAACAGGCGATTAGCAAAGCCCAGGAATATATCAGTCTGAATCTTGCAGAGAATCTGACGCTGCATGCCTGTGCCCAATCCGTACATTTAAGTCCGAGTTACTTTGCCAATGCCTTCAAAAAGGAAACCGGCATAACGCCGATTCAATATATTACTAAGATGAGGATGGAAAAGGCCAAAGAATTGCTAGTTGCAGGTGTACAGGTGCAAGAGATCTGCCAGAGGCTGGGTTATGAGGACAGGCCTTATTTCAGCGGTTTGTTCAAGAAATATTGCGGCATGACGCCAACCTGCTTCCGACAAATGTATGAGAATTGAAACCGATACGGAACGTCATTTTTCCCACCATGCAAAGTCAGAATGTCCCTCACCTCCATGAAAGCGTAGCGATTATCATTACGTTAACGGATAACCAAACGGGTTGTCCAGACAAGCATAAGGGGGCATATCAATGGTTAAAAAGTGGATGGTGACTACGCTAAGTGCATTGCTGGCGCTAAGTTTGGCAGGTTGTTCTGCTGACAGTGGTACTTCGGCAAATAGCGAATCGGGGACCAGCGGGGAGAATGCCGGAGGGAAAACCAAAATCATATATTGGACACCGGACCGCCATGATGCTGATTTTATGAAATCCAAGATCGATGAGTTCAACCAGACGAACAAGGACAATATTGAAGTGGAGATGACCGTGATGGGGGACAACTATCCACAGGCGGTTGATATTGCTTTTGCCAGCAAGCAGGCACCCGATGTGCTGCAAGTTAATGATTTTCAGACGTATTATCAGAAGGGGTATCTCGCCCCGATCGATGGATACATGAGTGATGAGATGAAGGCCGTGTTTAAAGACAGCTTGATTGAGAATAAAAACACAATTGATGGAAAAATATATTCCCTCCCCAATACAGGGCAGGTCTGGCGGCTTGTGTATAACAAAGATATTTTCAAAAAGGCAGGGATCGAGAGTCCGCCAAAAACGTTGGCTGAGATGGTTGCGGATGCCAAAAAAATTACCGAAGTTGGTAAAAGTGAAGGCATCTATGGTTTTGCCAGCCCGTTCAAGAGCAGCAGCGGTTTCTGGAGAGCAGCCAATACGATTGCAGGTGCAAGCAATAATGTTGGTATTGATGGTTACAACTACAAGACTGGCCAATTTGATTTTGGGATGTACAAGGATATCGCAATGGCACTTCGTCAGATGAATCAGGATGGTAGCATGCTGCCAGGTGTTGAAAGTCTGGACATCGATCCGCTCAGAGCCCAGTTTGCTCAAGGTAAAATCGGAATGTACATTAACCACTCCGGTGAACCAGGTGTATATAAAGATCAGTTTCCTACAAAAGAAAATTGGGCAGCCGCTCCTGTACCAACTAATGATGGAACGATCAAGGGCGCTTCGCAAGTCATCGGGGGCTCCTACATCGGCATCAATGCAGATTCTGCCAACAAGGAAGCGGCATGGAAGTTTATGGAGTATGTGTACAGCACAGATCTTCAGAGTGAGTATTACGAAAAAGGATATGGGATTTCACTGATTCCTGCTGTACTAAGCTCTGGTAAAAAACCAAGCATTCCGGGCATTGAAGGTTTCCTGCCCAAACGTTATGATGCCATTTTCCCGGCAAATCCAAGTGTGGTGACCGAGAGTTCACTGGAAGGAAATAAATGGAGCGATGCATTCTCCATCTATGTATTCACGGGTGGTGATCTCGATAGTGTAATCAAGGATCTGGATACGAGATACAATGCAGCTCTGGAGAAAACCAAAGCAGCAGGGCTGACCAATATAACTGCTGATCCATCGTTTGATTCTTCCAAGCTTCAGGGTAAATTGTCCACAGAAGACTAATAAACGTTCATAGCGGCCGTGGTTTAACTACTTCGGTCGCTTATTCACAAGGAAAGGGGAAAAGAAAAATGATTATTAATCATGCGTCTATCGATGCACATATCATTAACGAAACGAGTTCCCGGAAGATCTTGGGTATCGGGGGTACATTAATGATGGTGGAGGTTACCTTTGCTAAAGGGGGTATTGGAGAAGTTCACTCCCATGATGCGCACGAGCAGGTCAGCTATATCGTCAAAGGCAGCTTTGAGGTACAGGTCGGTGAAGAAACTCGCATCTTAAAAGCAGGGGACAGCTTTTATGCCGGTTTTAACGTCCCGCATGGGGTCAAGGCACTAGAGGACTCCGTCATTCTGGATGTGTTTACCCCGTTCCGTCAGGATTTCCTTGAGGCGTCCCAATGAGCGATTTTTACCTTTCGGCAACGGATCTGCAACGGGCTGCCCAATATTATGAAAAACATTTTCCGGAAGAAGCCCGAAATTCGCTCACGATAGCCAATCGTGCCATCCTGAATGAATTTATCGTTCCTTATACCAACGATCTGAATCGCTGGATTCCGATGGGGACACCTGTGGACTGGCTTCACAACCCGACCAATGATCTGGAGTTCACATGGGGCATCAATCGACACTGGCATATGCTCGATCTAGGCAAGGCGTATCTGATGAAGGGCAATCCGCTATATGTAACAACATTTATTGACCACTTCCGTAGCTGGAGACAGCAAAACCCGGTACCTGTAAATCTGGTTTATGACGAGGCCGTGTTCTTTCAAAAGCCCGGTCCATGGCGCCTGCTGGAGACGGGACTACGTGTACAGTCCTGGATATCGGCATATAAATATATGGAAGCAAGTTCACTGATAGACGAAGGCTTTCAAGCGGAGTTTCGACAAGGTCTGAACGAACACGCCGAGTTTTTGACCCGTTACCTCGGCAGCACGGAAATCAATCATGCCATTATGCATATGCAAGGGTTGTTCATGATCGCTACATTCTACCACCAGCATCCGCGAAGTCCATACTGGCGTCAAGTGGCGATGGAACGTCTTGAGTTGTGTTTGCTGCATCAGTTGGGTGAAGAAGGGATACAGGTTGAACTGACAACACATTACCACAATGCCAGCATCGAAATGTTTGGCACGCCTTATCGGTTGGGCGAGATATCAGGACATCCTTTCTCGGCATGGTATGCCCGCTGTTTACGCCAAATGGCTGCATTCACAGAGGCGCTGATTCGACCAGATCATCAGTCTACCGGTATTGGTGATTCGGATTGGGTTGGTGATGGACGACAACGACTGACCCTGCTTGGAGCGATTCTGGACGATGATGATTTGATGGCTCGCGGAACAGATAGCTCGGAGTGTCTCTGGTTGCTGGGTGTGGAGAAATATGAGCGATGCCTCAGACTACAGGCTTCTTCTTCTCCGGCGTTGTCGAGCCGGGCTTTTCCGCAGACAGGATATTATGTCATGAGGGACAAGTATCAATATCTTTTTTTTGATGCGGCTGCCATGGGCGGAGCACACGGACATGCGGATGCGCTGAATGTGGAGTGGATGTGGAAGAACCAGCTTTTCTTCACGGACACCGGACGTTATACGTATGAAGAAGGGGAATGGCGGCGGTATTTCAAAAGTACGCGGGCGCACAATACCGTCACGGTGGATGGTCTGGATCAGACACCTTATCTCTCCACACAGAAATGGGGTGAACCGGAGGCTCAGGCCACAACGCTACGTTGGGAGAGCAATGACAGCTATCACTTCATTGATGCTTCACAGGATGGATATACACATTTGCCAGATCCAGTTACACATCGTCGGTGGATGCTGGCAGGGGTGGAGATACCTATACTATTAATTGTGGATTGGCTGGAAGCAGAAGCAGAGCATACGCTGGAGCAACGTTTTCACTTGCATCCGCAAGCGGATATTGCGTTGAGAATGAATGAAACTGGAGAAATGGCGGCGGATATGAGCTATGAGGCATCTTCCATAACGCTGACGATGCAATGGGTTACGGCAGGCATCGGGAAGGGAGCCTTCGCGTTGACGGAGCAGCCCGGCTGGGTATCTGAGGTGTATGGTTCCAAGTCGGAAACATCGGTCATTCAGGGCAAGACTGATTTCTCGGGTAAAGTGGGTATTCTGACGTTGTGCCTGCCTGCGGATCATATTGACCAGGTTACACGTGTTACCACATGTCAACTAGAACCTGATCTGATGAGATTGACATTATCTTATGTGCAAGGTGAGGAAAAAGGGTATATTGTGATTGACAACGACACGCTGCAATGGACGAAAGAACAGAAATAAAAAACAGTGAAGCAGGAGCAGATGCTCGCACTTGGCGAACATACACTCCTGCTTTGTCTTATCCATTCACTTGACTTTCCTTTTTCTTTTTACTTTGGCGTTTTTTTGCGAAACGGGCTTGGGAATGGCTGGCTTTCTGGACGTTCCGGGAGGTCTGTTGCGATATACCCATAAGGCGTACTCCAGCGGTTGAGTGATGGCTTTATAATAGATATCCCGCTCCCCGATGCGAGCGAATACTTCACGCGCAGGTTTGGGATTAACTTCAAGCAGGTAGATACGTCCGCTTCGGTCAATCGCCAAATCCAGTGCCAGCTCACACAGGTCCCCATACGTATCTTCCAGAAACGAAGCAACATCAATGCCAAACGTTTCTGCAGTTGTGTTAATTTCTGCCCGGAGGTCGTCATCTTCGATCCATTGCTTCATGAGTCGGTTCATCGCTATTGCCTGACCGCCGCCATGCAGATTGGAGGTCACGCTTTTTTCTGCACCCATGCGTCCAGCACATCCTGTAAGCTCCCATTGTCCTTCACCGTTCTTCTGAACGAGCATGCGATAATCATGCACACGTCCATTCGGAAGCTGAAGTTGAATGCCCTTTTGTACAAGATACTTGTCTTTCATGTTCCAGTGCTGGAGCAACGCGCCAAGTCGTGATAAATGAACTTTACGTGGAGTGATGATACGACGCTTCTGATCCCGCCCCTGAACAAGCACCGTATTAGCCTCGCTACTGCTGCGTTCAATGCGCAGAATACCACGTCCGCCTGTTCCATTAATGGGTTTGAGATAGACCAGAGAAGAAACTTTGAGCATCCGGTTTACATCGGACATATCCTGAAATAGAGCGGTTTCCGGCAGGTGTTCACGAAAGTTTGCTTTTTGTAAAAGGGTCTGATGGATGGTCCATTTATTGCGCAGTGGCCTGTTCAGAAAGAGCAGATGCCCATATTTCTCACGAAAAGCAAGCAATTGCTGGAACCTTCGATTACGCTGAATCCGGCAGCGATCAAAGATCAGGTCCGGGAATGATCGCCACTCCCTGGACCAGCCTTTTCCCTCATGAAAAACCATGGCTTCAATTTGTTTGCCGCCGGGGTGTACGTCGGCTGGTGTGAATACATAGATATCGAGTCCCCGCTTGCGCCCTTCAAGAATCATTCTGCGATAAACGCTTCGTTCTTCAAGAGCGCGATGTTCATTTAAGTACAACGTCATAATGCCCAGAACAGGTGAGGACACAAACAATCACCTTCTTTTTGCAGTATTCCTGTCTGTCATCGTTTGGACTGACGGGCAAGATAAGCGCTGTAGTGAAATATACGTTCCAATGACCGCCGTCTGATCTGTGGTTCATCAAACTTCATGGGCTTTGCATTGGCTTCGAAGAACCAGAGTTCCCCCAGGTCATCAATGCCCAGATCCATGGACATTTCTCCGAGCGTGTAACCTGATCCCCGTTCTACCTGTCTTGCGATCATTAATGAAGTGGATTTCACACGTTTCATCAGGGTTGTTGACATTTCTTCGCCAAAAAGCTCAGTCAGCAGCTTCTCAGGGTCTTCTACGCTCCCGCCGCGTGGCACATGAGTTGTAATGCTGCGGGAGCCAGCAAGTCTCGCTCCTACACCGGTTACGCTCCATTGGCCCTTGGTGTTCTTTTGTACAAGAACACGCAAATCGAAGGGGCGTTTACGAGAGGATGCCAATTCAATGCCTTGTTGCATGATATAGGGCGTATGTCCGGTTTCTTTGCGGATTCGTGCCCATAACTTGGAGAGTGTAGCTGCTTTATAGGTCGTGCTTTTACGTGTGGTTTGTATTTTGAGTCGGTAGGGAAGCCGTTCTTTTTCCTGGAATTTAAGCATCATGATTCCTTTGCCAGCTTTGCCGCTCTCGGGCTTAAGGTACAGATAGGGATACGCCCGTAAAACGGCACCCAGAGAAGAAGCACTTCGCATCCGCCGAGTATAAGGGATCAGTTGCTGAGTCGATTTGGACTTCTTAAGCCATTCGAACAGATCCCATTTGTTAAAAAAGAATGGGTTATACAGTTCGATTCCTGATTGCATGCATTCGTCAATCTTGCGCTGAACGGAAGGTTTTCCTTCGTCTTCCCGGTTGGGAATACGATTGTACAGAACATGGGGAAGGGGGAAAGGTTGTGAAACCCACTTTCCACTCCCCTTGTTGTACGTATATCCTTTCACGGTGGGACCACTCACGTTCAGATCCCGCACAGTCACAATGTACACCACGTATCCCATGCTCTCGCCTGTCTGTAAGATATCCTGAAAATTTTGATGATTTCCCCTGAACATGCGCTGTTTATCATGCATGGTCAAAACAGCAATGACAGGTTTGAAATCATCATGAAGGCTCATCAAATTTCTTCCTTCTTCCGGAACTTGCTCAAATACAGGCAGTGTTCCAAGATGTGCTCCACCGACGATTTGCCCTCCACCCGGAGTGAAGGGTGACGGAAAATGGAGCGCCCGGGTTTGGCGTTCGCTTCGAACATCCATACATGTTCCTCCTGATCAATGCCCAGATCAAAGCCAATCTCACCAATCAGATGCTGGTGCTGGGTTTCAATCGCCTGGGCCAGTGTAATAGCGACGGATTTGGCCTGCTGAAGAACTTCTCCCGCACGATCGCCGAAGTTGCGACTGAGCGCCTGCTCAGGAGTCATTAGGGAGCCGCCATTTTTGATGTGTGTTGTGACGCTGCCACGTCCTGCCTTTTTGGCTCCAATCCCGACAACAACCCATTGATTGTTACCATTTTTGTGCATGTGAAAACGAAAATCAATTGGACATTCATCAATCTCAATTAGACGTATTCCCTGCTGAACAACATATCCGCGTAGCTGTTTGCCATGTCTTCCCTGAAGCATGCGCATCAGACTGTTGAAGGACCCAAAACGCAGGAGTGCATTACCGCCTTTTTTGCGATAACGTGCGAAATATCCGCGTTTGGGCGAATAAGTCAGGCGGTAGATCCCGTTCCCCAGACTTCCAGCAGTAGGCTTATAGTAGACGAACTGATGGCGTTCCAACATTTCCTTCATCTGTTCAACGGAAGGATTGGTAATCGATTCAGGGATATAACGTCCTGCTGCCGGCTCGTTCTCCAGCAACGTATAGATATCCGATTTGTTGAAGAAGCTCCAGTTGAAGAACGGAATTTTTCGGCGAACAAATCGTTCCCGCAGCTGGTTGATTGCTGGTGAGAAGTCTGAGCGTCTGCTCGGCAATCGGTTGTAGACAACATCGGGCAGAGGTACTGTTTTGCGTGTGAAGCTTCCGTTATCATTCAGAAAAAAACCCGATACCGTCTCATTCTGCCAATTGATATCCCGGGGAGTAAAGGCATAAATATAGGATTTTCGGCTGCCTTCACGCAGTAACTGTTTGATGAAACCAGTACGGGAACCGAATGGATTAGTGCTCGTCGCAGGTCCATCAGAGAGTACGCCAATCAGTGGACCTAACTGGACCTCATCATTTTGCAAATTCCGGAGATAAATACTGCCCCGTTTGGGAACGTTCATCATATTACGGATACCTGAAGCGAGATACAGATGTTTACCTGCTTTTTTGATTGGTTTGATCGTTGCAGGTACCCGGTCACGCCCGAAGCGAAGGTGCACCGTTTTTTTGCCGGACAGGTTGAGGCTCTTCATTAAAGCGTTGGATACATAAACCACTTTATCCGGTTGCTTGGTGAAATGCAGATTGCAAAAGGTCAAACTCATGATTTATCCTCCTATCCTGAAAAGATCCTTGGGCTCCATGGCAAGCGGGCGCTGCGGGCCTCAGCCGCCGTGAATCGGGATGGGTTTCAGGCCAGCTTTGCTGGATGTATTCGGCAATTTTATTGGACGAATGACGTCCGTGAGAACATGTTGTTGCAACAGATAACGGGCATAGGCAAGCGGCCGGGTATAAGTCAGGGTATGCATGCGTCGGTCGCCCGCTTCTGCGAATGAGGTGCGGCCTGGTTTGGAGTTGACTTCAATTAGCCAGAGTTGGCCCTCTGCATCTGCTCCGAAATCAAGCCCCAATTCGGCTAACCTGCCGAAACGGCTTTCCAGCAGGGTGGGGATAAGAGTAGCAGTCTGCCGGATGCTCTTCAGCAGAGTTTCCGTGCGGATTGTTCCATATCGCTGGAGCAGATATGCGTGGGCAGGATATGCTTTACCCCCACCGTGAAGATTGGACGTGAGTGAACCTTCGGGTCCTTCCCGTACCATACATCCGGTAAGCGTCCAGCGACCTTGCCCATTCTTTTGCATTAGAGCCCGTATGTCGAATGCTCTTCCATGATGGCTAAGATCCAGATATGGCTGCACGATCATCTTACGCTCAGCCTGATGTAATGCTAGCCAGGAAGATACAGCCTGGGTATGGTTGAATGTAAGAAGAAAGGGTTCATTTTCCTCGTTACGCCCCTCCACGACCCATGTTGATGGAGTCGCTCCCTGAGACAGGCGAAAGGTATTTTTGCCATGAGTCCCGGATACCGGTTTGAAGAACAGTCCTCTGGGCCAACGGTCGAGCCATGTTTCCCAAGGAATATGCGATCCTATCCGGGTTGTGGGAGCAAGTTGTGACCTCAATTCAGGATTTCGGGACAACACACGATGTACCTCCCATTTTCCTGGAAGGGAAGCAGACCAATAACGGTGTTGATCTGTGCCGTTGGTTGGTATCCATTCCTTAAGCTGTTGTCTGACGTACCTGGAGATAGGGCGAAGACAACGATCCATAATGAGATCGACTGCAGGAACAGGTGCCGAATTCCACTTCCCTTGATGATAGGCATATCCCCATTGAAGAGGGAGATGGACTGCATCATTCGATATCGGGATCACAATAATCTGAAGGGCGTATCGCATGCTCCCCAAACTGAGACGACGGCAGAAAAGTTCATCTGTAAAGGGAGGTGAGCCTTCGGTTGCACGTACCAGAATGGCCAGTGTCTTGGTCTGAGATGATGGAAACATTACGCTGCACCTCTCCTCTATGAAATAACTTTTCAAAAACCCGCCAGGTACGTAGAGTATTCAAGCATGGCTTTGACGGAAGGGCGGATCTTGCTCTCACTCAGTGGTGTATTATCATTCTTGGATGGTTTGGAGTTGACTTCGAGCAGCCATACGCGCCCAGTGGTGTCCAGAGCCAGATCAATACCAAGTTCACCAAAATGAGCAGGGATGGCACTCTCGATCCCTTTTGCGATATCCAGTGCTGCGGTGTGCAATCCTGCATACGCGGAAGCTTTGGCTGATCCAGACAACTGTGTTTTGGCAACAGCATCCTTGACGGTGCTGAGACTTCCACCCCGTGCCAGATTGGATACGTAGTGACTCCCGCCCGCAATCCGGGCGACGATGGAGGTTACACTCCATTTACCTGTACGGTTTTTTTGCACGAGCGCACGGAAATCCACGGGTCTGCCACTGTTGTCAATGAGAGTCAGCCCTTGTTGGATCTGATAACGCGTTGTTTTCATTTTCCCAGACATACTGGCATACAGTTTATCCAGAGAAGTATACGTTTGTTTCCGGGTACCCCCGACGCCAGTCGCCAGAGTCAGGAAGCTTCCGTCAGTCTGACGTGAGACCCGGATGATCCCTTTACCCAAAGAACCGCGTACGGGCTTCAGAAATACAACCGGATGTCGGTTGCACATCGTCTTGAGCATGGCGGACGTCTTGAGCAAATGAGACTCGGGAAGAACTCGTTTAAGCGTTGAAATGGACTTGAGTGCGTCAAACACTTCGTTTTTGTCCAGAAACTTTTCATTGAAGGTTTGCGTGCCGTAGAGCGATTTTACTTCTTTCATAAAATGCTGTACGCTAGGTTTGTTCTCAAGCTTGCGGGACGTTAGCCGGTTATTGACGACGTCTGCTACAGGCAGAACAGTCTTTTTCCAGCCGTCATCATACACCCAGCCTTTCATATAACCCGTTACCGCTCCAATATCCTCCGGTGTGAAAAAGGATACATAGGCGCCTTGCTTACGGCAGGCGTTCACCAGTTCTTGACAGAACATCGTGATGGAGCCAAAGGGCCGATCGGGCTGATCGGGATAATCCTGGCTAACCAGTACACTGATGTAGGGTCCAAGGCGAAGCGTACGGCTGGCTGAACGATAGGATACCCTCAGGACCGAACGTGGAACGAGACCGGTCTTGCTGGCAACTGTCTGATTGATGCGTAGCCCGTCATACCTTGGAACCGGAATGACAGTGACTTCTCGGCGGAAAGAGCCAAATTGCAGCTGAAGCGGCCTTCCTGAAGGGATTTTAAGCGCCTTGAGTACCCCTTCGCCCAGCATGATGACGTCGTCCTGCAGGATGCCCGAGCCGGTAACCTGAATCGTTACTTTTTTAGTGGACATCACGGATCTCCTTCCGGGCGGCAACTTGATGTCTGATCTCGAAGTTGAACGGCATCTGAACATGGCATGTGCTTCATCATATGAGGACATATAACCCTTGGTGATTGACCCATATGGATTAAATGCATTTGATTTCGAGGCAGGTTATTGATGACCTGTTTCAGATCGCCCTTGTTTGACAGGAGAGAAAAGCGTGTATTAACACGGATGAACAAACCAATCTGAGGAGGAATAATAGTGAACATTTATGACAAAGCCAATGATTTGGCCAAAGCACTGAGAGAAAGCAGCGAGGTGGAAGAGATTACTTCCGCGATGAAGCTGATTGAAGCTGATCCGGATGCAAAAGCAATGTTGGATAACTTCCGTGATCAACAAATGGAACTGCAACAACGTATGATGAGCGGGGATATGCCAGCTCCGGATGAGATGGAGAAAATGGAGAAACTGTTCGAAGTACTGAGCTTGAATCTGAACATCCGTCGCTTGTTTGATGCGGAGCGTCGCCTCAGTGTCATCATTGAAGACGTGAACAAAATTATTGCTGACAGCCTGGGTCATCTGTACGGTGGTGCTGAAGCGTAAAAAGGTAGTTCAAAAAGTCCACTTTTGATTACGAAGGATGCCTAGCGGCATCATCAGCATCGAATATGAAATTCAGCCGAAATAAGTGTGGGCTTACGAAGGTTGTTTCCTGCGGAAACATTGCGGTTGCTCACGTAGTTGTCCTACGCTCCGCTACTCCATTTCTAGCTTCATTCCATCTTCTCGGTACTGAAAACTGATCTTTTTGAACACGTACTAAAAGGTTGTCTTGTTTTTTTACCTGAACCTTTCATATTGGCTCCTTATCGTTCATAGACTAGACATATAGAGTCGATCAAGAACGAAGGAGCTGTGAATGGTGAAGAGGTTGAAAAAAGCAAAACATGTGATCTATCTGCTTATTGCGTTGTCGATGCTGGTCATTGCACTGCCGCGGATTTCTTTTGCTGGAGGAATGGACTGGGTTAATATTTTTGGCATCGTATGGGTGCTGTTCTCCTTATTAATCGTTGGTGCACATCTGCATTTTATTCTCGGTGTGGATGAAGAGAAGAAGCGTGCACTGGAAGCCGTTCGCCGGGCGAAGCTGCGGCAGTGGGAGATGAAACTGCTGGACAAGCAGGAGCGGAGCGAGTCTGTATAAGGTACAGTATGAGATCCAACATGGAAGACCGGAATCCCTTGATACAAGGGGGCCGGTCTTTTTTGGTACATACAGAATTAGAGGTTAATCAGATGATTAAATTCAGATGGCGAACTTGCCTATGAGAATGGGTAGAGGTGGGGTTATTTTCCTAGAGCCGTGTTATAATAGATACAGTATAGTACAGATGCATCTTCGGGGGTGGTACAGTTGGACGGACAGGAAGAGAACGTCACGAAGCATGAACAGTTACTTCAACATATTGAACAACTGAAGGTTGGCAGCAAAATATCAGTACGTGGACTTGCGCGGGAGCTGGGTGTAAGTGAAGGGACAGCGTATCGTGCGGTGAAAGAGGCGGAGAACTTCGGGCTGGTCGTGACCAAGGAACGAATTGGAACGGTGCGGATCGAGAAGAGACCTCGGGGCATGTCGGAACAGTTGACCTTTGCTGATGTTGTGACCATTGTGGAAGGCCATGTGCTGGGGGGGAACGAAGGTCTCGCCAAACCGCTGCACAAGTATGTGATTGGTGCGATGAAAGAACAGGCAATGGCCCGTTATATTGACGCTGGGAGTCTGCTGATTGTAGGTAACCGTGAAGATGCTCACTCGCTTGCCCTCGAACAGGGAGCGGGCGTGTTGATTACGGGTGGTTTTGGGACAAGCCGAGAAGTAAGAATTATGGCTGACGAGCTTGGGCTACCGATTATTTCATCCAGACATGATACATTCACGGTGGCTTCAATGATTAACCGTGCGATCTTCGACCGGCTGATTAAGAAAAAAATTATGCTTGTTGAGGATATCATTGGTCAGAAACCTCGCTTGCAGGTGCTGAAGGTGACCAGTTCAGCCGCAGATTTTCATATGTTGGTTTCGGAGACAGGTGAACATCGCTTCCCGGTGGTGGATGAATGGAACCGGGTCATCGGGATTGTGAGTCTGAAGGATGTCAGTGAGCTGAAAGAAGATCAAAGTATTGAGAAATGTGTGATACGCCGCCCGATTACGGCCTCATTGCAGACATCTCTTGCTTCTGCTGCCCAGATTATGACTTGGGAAGGCATCGATTTTCTACCAATCGTGGATCGGAATCGCAAACTGATTGCGTCCGTCACACGCAAGGAAGTGCTTCAGGCGATGCGGGATGCACAGAAGCAGCCACAACTGGGAGAGACGTTTGATCATCTGATCTGGAACGGGTTTGCCGAGGAGCGCGGTGAACAGAACGAATTGTTATTTCACGGATTCATCATTCCTCAGATGGCAACGGATCTGGGTACGATCTCCGAAGGTGTTCTGTTGAATGTGATGACACAGGCTGGCCGGCGGGCAGCGTGGGATGTTACAGGGAACGACCATGTGGTGGATAATGTAACGACGTATTTTGTTCGACCGGTGCAGATTGAGGATCAGATCCTGGTTCGACCGTTAATTCTGGAAACCAGCCGTCGAACGTGCAAAATGGACATTGTGGTTACCCGTGAAGGCAGTGTGGTATGCAAAGCGGTAATGACATTGCAGTCGATTGACCATGCCTAATAGGGTACGTTGCCTCGGGCATAAACAAAGAGAGTACTCCCTGATCGAGAAGCTCTGCCGGGTTGCGCTGTCGCGCGGTTCTGGCTTTGCTTAATGAAGGGAAGTACTCTCTTTTTGCAGACACAACAATAACACTTCAACGAATTATGCAGATTGTCCAGAGGTTTTACCTGATCCATTACTGGACCGTTGTTGAAGCCGCGCATAATAACTGCGGTTACGTATTCCGGCAAATACATTATACGCACCCATAATCAGAAATAGCGCTTCCACAATCACAGATAAAGTGGAACCCGTGAATACAAACATCAGGATCAGGGCAAGAACAACAAGCATGCCACCCATCCAGATATTTGTCCACGAACGGTACAGACCGGCGCTGGCAGCATCCGAGCTTCTGTGTGAACGAATACTGTTCAACGCTGCAAAAACCATGGCAACAGCAAAGATGGCGATTAGAGCATATTTGAGTACATCAATGAACACAAAGACGCAGCTCCTTTTCTGGAAAGCATTTACTGCCCTTATTGTACCATGCAGAGATGCAGACAAGGGCAGTTTTTTGCTATTATCCTTGTGTTACGCAGGAACGTGCATGCGAATCTGTACCCAAACTTGCAGTACGCCTTCCATAACCAGCATCGTTTTGACCTGAACGGTGTACTCCTTTTCCCTGACCGAGTACACTTTCTGATTCAGCATAATTCGCGTCATTTTGCTATACTCGTCGATGTTGAATACATCTCTGCCACGAAGTACCTCGAGTTCGTCTCCGAGCTTCTGTAACATCACTTTCAGAGAAGCCTCGTCTGGCCCCTTATCCGATTCTTCTGCACGGACCTTGATTTCCTTGATAACGGTTTGGCGTTTACTGTATTTTTTCAGCGTTTTGATATCCTCCTCATTCTGATGCAGCTGAAGCTGCAGCTCCTGATTGTTCAGCCACAACGCATTGTAACTCAGGTGAAATACGCCGTTGTAGACGACACATCCAGCGATCATTCCCAGAACAAACACAGCGGTCATTCGCATCAGCGGGCGGTAACGGGCAAATGGCGGAATTCTCATGAACGCTGTTCCTGTCTCATATTAGCTCCGGCCTCCGCCGCACACCCATTTCACCAGCTCGGTTCCCATATGCGCGCCCATAAAAGCAGAGATCAAATACAGGATTTGTTTGACCGCCGGAGACAGGTTACCATCCAGGAAATTGCTCTCGATGACACGCATGGGATCTATTGTGCCGCCAACAGCGGCTGCGAGTGCCCATATCTTTATTTTCCCAGAAATATCGAGCATCGTCTGTGTCGGAGGCTGAAGAGAGATCACGGCTCCAATACCTCCGATCATCGCGCCGCCCAGCACGATTCCAAACGCAATAAAGAAATCAAGAATGGCTTTGGACAAAAATGTGCTCACTGGCAACACCCCTTTCAGACCTAGCAGCACACCTCCTGTCTTCGGTCTGTCACAGGGGGAGCGGCTTGTACTTCTATTGTATGGGCGTGCCCCCGAACGTTATGATAAAATAGAATAATAAAGTCTCCTTTTAAGAGGTTGTTACAAATTCTAATATGGGGATTCCATTTATTATTTATTTAATTCATATATATGAGATAGATAGGGTAGCAGACGGATCAGAAGATCGATGCTGCGACTATCTGCGGCGAAAGGAAGAAAAAAACATGAGTTCTTTTGTGCATTTGCACGTTCACAGCGAATACAGTTTGCTGGACGGCGCTGCGCGTATTCCGGATCTCGTGAATAAGGCTGCAGATCTCGGAATGACGACACTTGCGCTGACCGACCATGGCGTGATGTATGGTGCAATTCCTTTTTATAAAGCATGTATGGAGAGAGGCATCAAGCCGATTATAGGGTGCGAGGCATACATGACAGCAGGGTCCCGCAAAGAGCGGGGAAGCCGCAAGGATCAACCGATTCATCATTTGATTTTGCTGGCCAAAAATATGACGGGTTACCGTAATCTGATGAAATTGTGCTCGATTGGACATCTCGAGGGTTTTCATTACAAACCCCGTGTAGATATGGAAAGTCTGGCTGCCCATCATGAGGGCATTATCTGTCTAAGCGCGTGTCTGGGTGGTGAAGTACCACAGCATCTGCTGCATGGGCGAGAAGAAGAGGCAAGACGTGCGGCGTTACGCTACAAAAATATCTTTGGTGACGACTTCTATCTGGAACTTCAGGATCATGGACTTTCCGAGCAAAAAAGGGTGAATCCGCAGTTGATCAAACTGGCTGCTGAGCTTGAGATTCCGCTTGTAGCGACCAATGATGCGCATTATCTGTCTGAAGAGGATGCTGAGCTTCAGGATGTGCTGATCTGTATCGGAACGGGCAAGACCGTGGATGATGAGAATCGGCTTCGGATTGGAACCAATCAGCTCTATCTGAAAAGTGAAGAAGAGATGGCTCGTCTGTTTCCTCATGTACCGGAAGCTCTGGCAAACACCGTCCGCATTGCAGAGTCCTGTGAATTGAAGCTGGAATTCGGCAAATCGATTTTGCCGGAATACAGACCGCTTCCTGATGGACTCAGCCCTTCGGCGTATCTGCGTCAGCTGTGCGAAGAAGGAATGGAGGATCGTTATGCGCAGTCCACACGTTGGACAGATGCGGAGCTTCGATCCGAACTCGAACAACGATTGGCGTATGAGCTGGGTATAATCGACAGCATGGGATTCTCGGATTATTTCCTGATTGTCTGGGATTTTATCGCCTATGCGCATAAGCAAGGCATTGTTACTGGACCAGGCCGTGGCTCCTCGGCAGGAAGTTTGGTAGCATACACGTTGCACATCACCGATGTGGATCCGATGAAATACAACCTGCTCTTCGAACGATTCCTGAATCCCGAGCGGATCTCCATGCCGGATATTGATATTGACTTCAGCGATGAACGGCGGGATGAGGTCATTGATTATGTCGCTCATAAATATGGCAAAGCCCATGTCGCCCAGATTATTACGTTTGGAACGATGGCTGCCCGTGCAGCTGTACGTGATGTTGGGCGGGCCCTGAATGTGCCTTATGGTGAAGTGGACAAGGCTGCCAAGCTGATTCCGGCGCAGCTTGGCATTAACATCGAGCGGGCCATGGAAGCTACACCTGAACTGAAGGCGCTGTATGAAACCAAGCCCAAGACGCGTGAACTGCTGGATATGGCGATGAAGGTCGAAGGTATGCCACGCCATGCTTCGACGCATGCAGCGGGAGTGGTTATCTCCCGTGACCCGCTGACCGATGCGGTGCCCCTTCAGGAGGGCAGTGAAGGGACAGCGTTAACCCAGTATTCCATGGAAAACCTGGAGTCGATCGGGTTGCTTAAGATGGACTTTCTTGGTTTACGTACCCTCTCAATCATTGAGCGGTGTGTACGCTGGATTGGGGAACATGGAGAAATTCCGGATTTCCGCCTTATCCCCGATGATGATCCGTTAACGTACGAGATGCTTGGGCGAGGGGACACGATGGGCATATTCCAACTGGAATCTGCCGGGGTACGCCGTGTGCTGAAAGAGATGAAGCCAAGTAGTTTTGAAGATGTAATCTCTGTACTTGCCTTGTACCGTCCGGGTCCGATGGAGTTCATATCCAAATACATTCAGGGTAAGCATGGACAGATTGAAGTGGATTACCCCCATGTGGATCTGGAGCCTATCCTGAAAGATACGTACGGTATCATCGTGTATCAGGAACAGATCATGCAGATTGCTTCCCGGATGGCGGGTTTCTCGTTGGGTGAGGCAGATTTGCTCCGCAGAGCGGTCTCCAAGAAGAAACGGGAAGTGCTGTATCTGGAGCGTGGACACTTTGTACAAGGCAGCCTGAAACAAGGGTATAGCGAAGAAGAGGCAGACCTGGTCTACGATATGATCGTCAAGTTTGCCAACTATGGCTTCCCGCGTGCTCATGCCGCGGCATATGGTGTGCTTGCGTTCCAGACGGCGTATCTGAAGGCGCATTATCCGGTTCATTTTATGGCATCCATGTTAACAGCCGTAATGGGCAGTCATCGGAAAGTGGCAGAGTACGTGGTGGAATGTCGACGTATGGACATGGAGGTGCTTCCGCCGGATGTGAATGAGAGCGGTATTTTGTTTACACCTGTATTTGTGCCGTCCGGCCGCGCAGGAGCTGGGGATCAGAGCAATGTATCGCAGCAGAATGCGGGAGCAGATGCAGAGAGTAACCCTGGAAGCTCGGCTGAAGAACATGCCGCGAACGGTAATGAGAGCTCCCTCAGGGAAGATCGCGTTCATGAGCATGATGGGCATTCGGGACAAGCAGAATATGGTGAAGCACCTCTGCCGGATGATCCCGGTCCTGGACCGGAAGAGGACAGTGGCGGATATGAGTGGCAGGCAACCACATCGATGCCTGAGGCATCCGACCATCGGAAGGAACCGGGATTGGTGACGGCTGCTTCAATGGAAAATGGTAAGGACCAAGGACAAGAGACGTCTTCTTCGCGTGCGGAGCAAGGGGAACTCTCTTCTGCGGAGAAGAACGTTGCAGAGTCTAATGATAATCCGAATGAGGAAAAATTAACGGGTGCAATACGATTTGGTCTGGCCGCTGTGAAAAATGTTGGTACCCAAGCAATGGAAAGCATTATGATCGTAAGGCAGGAGAGACCGTTCGACAGTCTGCTCGATTTTTGTCGTCGTGTGGATCTGCGTGTATGCAACAAACGTGTGATTGAATCGCTGATTCAGGCCGGAGCTTTTGATACATTACCTGGGCACCGGGCCCAATTGCTGGCGATGCTGGATGAAACTGTTGAGGCGGCGTTGAAATGGCGCAAGGAACGCGAGGATCTGCAGATTCAATTATTCGACTTTGTTGAGACGCCAAACTGGGAGATTGAATATCCGGAAATTCCTCCTTATTCCTCAGGGCAGCAACTGGAGCTGGAGCGTGAGTTGTTAGGCTTGTATCTCTCCGGGCATCCGCTGGATGACTATGAAGATGTGTTGGAATCGAGTGGGGCTGACCGGATCATGGAGCTGACCGAGGCGGCAGACGACACGATGACAGTCGCCGCGGGTATGGTTGTGTCCGTGAAGTCGATCACGACGAAACAGGGCAAGGCTATGGCGTTCATGGAGCTGGAAGACCAGATTGAACGCTGTGAAGTCGTTCTCTTTCCCGAGGTATGGCGGCGTAGCCAGCAACATGTCGGGAAAGGTGAACTGCTCGTCGTGCGTGCCAAAGTGCAGCAGCAGGACGAAGGGTTTAAGCTGCTGGCTGAGGAAGTGGTGCCGTTGTCACCGGCAGCACTGGAGCAGCAGCTGCGCAGCCGTGACCGGCGCGGCAAGCCCGGCAGCGGCAGCTCTTCGCGCCCGGCGCAGTCGGCTTCGCCGCGGCGGCCAGCGGGCGCAGGAGCCGAAGCGCATCGCAGCAGCGCAGGCGGGGATGCTTCCGCTGTGCGTAGCAGCGGGAGCCAAGGCTCGGCAGCGACGCGCAACGATGCGGCGGGTACGGGCGCAGCCACGGCGGCTTCCCGGCCTGGCGGTGCCGCTGAGGCGGCAGGCAGCCCGGAGCAGAGCCGCGAACCGCGGGCTGTGGAGCAGCGGGTGTTCGTGAAGATTGCCCCGCATGCGGAGAAGCCTGAGCTTCTGGCACGTCTGAAGCAGCTGCTTCAGGAACATCCCGGACCTGTGGCGACAGTGCTCTTCTATGAGCAGCAGCAGAAGCTGCTTGCGCTGAGTGATGCCTACCGGATTAAGCCATCACCAACCTTGTTCTCCGAGATGGAGAAAATGCTGGGTGAAGGCACAGTCAAAATTAAATAAGAGGCTGTCCCGTAAGTGATAGCACTTATCCATAATATGAAACCTGTTTGGCTCAATGCTGAACAGGTTTTTTTGTGATTGTTTTAGCACGGTTCCCCTGACGAAATAATTTAAACAAACGAATTGCAGAACCACTACAGTTCAGCGCTGAATGTACAATCCTATATCAGTCCAAGGTGTTACTGGTCTCAACCATCCGCACATTTTATGAACATTTTAACAGGTTGCTGCATACACTTGAGAACACCGAAGGACCTCGCGGTCCTCGGGGGATTGATGCGGGAGGTCGAGATATGTCATATGAAATCGTAGAAGCCATGCTGGCCCGGCGGGGTGTACGGATTGATGCAATCGCAGCAATTGTATACCGTCTGCAAAAAGGGTACCACCCCGAACTGACCTTGGACGACTGTGTAACCAGCGTGAAATCCGTTCTGCAGAAACGAGAGGTGCAATATACGCTCTATACCGGTATTGCTCTCGACGAACTTGCGGAGAAAAAACTCTTGCCCCAACCGTTACAGGCTATTATGGAAGCGGATGAATCCCTGTATGGAGTGGACGAGACTCTGGCCCTCGGCATTACTCATGTGTATGGTATGATCGGTTTAACCAGCTTTGGTTATCTGGATAAAGAAAAAATAGGTGTAATTCATGATTTGAACGAACACACAACAGCCATTCATGTCTTTTTGGATGATCTGGTCGCAGGGGTGGCGGCTGCCGCATCTGCCCGGATTGCACACAAAAATATTAAAGCCAAAAAATACCCCTCAGACCTGTAACCCCCTGTATTTCCATGCTTATATGCTGTTGTCACTCCAATGGCTCATATGAAGTCATCAAGGGCGGCCGAGGCTGCCCTGATAAGCTTGCGGCTGCTTATGGAAGAGGTAAGAACAAGAAGATTTCGTCAACCATATGAGTTATTCGTGGGGGACTAATGTCCCTCATGATCCCAAATTCTCCCCAAAGGTCCCGAACCCTTTCTTGCAGAAAAAAAGTGAGGTATGTTATCATTAGTCCAATATACGGGCTCTGAACATTAGCTTAGGGGGCGGACAAGGCATGTGGACGGTGATTTACATTGCACCGACAGCAAAGGTTGCGGACAAGATTAAGACCAAGCTTTCGGAAGAAGGTTTTCTGGTACAGACCCGTCCCATCAGTTTATCCAAGCAGCAATTTGAGATTCGCGTCCCTTCTGGGGAATTGGAAGAGGTCCAGGAAGTGCTGAATTCCATTCTGCATTCCTGATTCGTTCGACATCAACGTGCCTTGGCAGATGAAGAAGTACCATCGGTACATAAGGGACTAATCGCGTAAGCGGAGAGAGGAATCGACTTGCATGTATTGTATGCTGCTGTCCTTCCTTCTTTTTTTGTTAGGACAAGGACCGACCTGGTTGCTCCCGGAGACCCTACCAAGATAGATTCAAACATCGGCGCAACAATCTTTCGGTTTTTGCAGGTAACATCAATCGTGCTGACAGAAGCCGGTGATCCTTGCCCTGTACCGGCGGATTTTTTTGTTGTGAATGCTGGACAAGGCCCATGGCAGCGTGTGGGTCGTAAGCGGTTTACCGTAACACGCGGATGAAGCTGCCACAAGCAGCGCTCTGCAGGTTGCGGCCATCAAATCAACGGCTGGAGAGGTGTAGTTGTGTTCAAAGATATATTCCAGAAGAAACGGAAGTACGCTACCATACCTTCCGAGCGTGCACTTCCCGGCGAAGGCCAGGAAGTCCTAGAACGCCCAAAACGTGAAATACCTGAAGGGCTTATGAACAAGTGCAGCAAATGCGGCACCATTCAATATAGCAAGGAATTGGAGAAAAATCTGAAAGTATGTCCTGCCTGCGGTTACCATATGCGTCTTAACGCTATGGAGCGCATTGCTATGGTACTTGATGATCAAGGATTTGTTGAGTTTGATGCTGATATGATATCGGTTGATCCACTTGGCTTTCCTGGATATAGCAACAAATTGGAGCAACAACGTCTGAAATCGGGTCTGAAGGAAGCGGTAATTACAGGGGAAGGAACCATTGATGGCCTGCCTGTAGTTGTGGCTGTCATGAGCTTTGATTTCTTCACAGGCAGCATGGGTTCTGTTGTAGGGGAGAAAATTACCCGTGCCATTGAGCATGCCACAGAGAAACGGTTGCCATTGATTATTTTCTCAACATCAGGTGGTGCCCGGATGCAAGAGAGTATTCTCAGCCTCATGCAAATGGCCAAAACAAGCGCAGCTTTATCCCGTTTGGATGAACAGGGCGGGCTGTACATTTCGGTCATTACGGACCCAACGACAGGTGGAGTCTCGGCAAGTTTTGCGAGCTTGGGCGATATTAATATTGCCGAACCTGGCGCTGTATTTGGTTTTGCCGGCAGAATTGTTATCGAACAGACGATCCGTCAGAAGTTACCTGATGATTTCCAGACGGCTGAATTTAATATGCAACATGGTCAGTTGGACATGGTTGTGCACCGGAAAGAACTTCGGGCCACTCTTGGCAAGCTTTTGGATATGCATAGTGAAAAAGGAGGGGTCTAAATGGCGGGTGAGTTGCCATATGAAGCGCCTCTGGTTGAGATGCGCAAAAAGATTGATGAACTCGTACAGTTTGGACAGGAAAAAGGCATCGACTTTACGGACGAGATTGCCCGCCTGGAAGAACGTTACCATAGACTTGAAGAAGAGATCTACACTGGCATAACAGCAGCTCAGAAGATGCATCTGGCCCGTCATCAGCAGCGCCCAACGGCGCTGGACCTGATTCAGCTGATATTTACAGACTTCATTGAGCTGCACGGTGATCGCATGTTCGGAGACGATCTTGCGGTTGTTGGCGGACTTGCTAAGTTGAATGGAAAGACAGTAACGGTAATCGGGCAACAGCGGGGGAAAGATACGAAGGATAATATCGCCCGCTTTTTCGGCAGCGCTCATCCAGAAGGTTTCCGAAAAGGACTGCGTCTGATGAAACAAGCGAACAAATTTGGCCGTCCTATTATTACGTTTATTGATACTAAAGGGGCGTATCCGGGTAATACTGCAGAAGAGAGAGGTCAATCGGAAGCGATTGCTCGCAACTTGATGGAAATGGCGAAGCTATCGGTTCCTGTTATTGTTGTGGTCATCGGCGAAGGTGGAAGCGGCGGTGCCCTCGCTATGGCTGTGGGTAATCGTGTGTTGATGCTGGAGCATGCGATCTATTCTGCAATCTCTCCGAACGGCGCTGCTTCGATTCTCTGGAAGGATGCATCCAAGGCAGATCAGGCGGCTGAAGCAATGAAAATAACAGCCAAAGACTTGCTCGAGATGGAAGTCATTGAAGAGATTGTCCCTGAACCACGCGGCGGTGCTCATCGGGATTATGAAGCGTCTGCTGCTTTCATCAGTGAAGCCTTGGTCCGTCATCTGGACGATATGAAGGGTTGGAGCGGGGATCAGCTGAAACAGGATCGTTATGAGAAATTCCGTAAAATTGGATCGGTCACGTTTGAACCTCAAGCATCAATTGAAGCCCCTCAAGAGCTTGTAGAAGTCGATGTTGCGAGTAATTTGTCGGGAAATGCTGAATAATGTGACGAATTTCCTATACAAATGAGCAAAAGTATAGTAAATTTAATAGTTGGAAAAAGAAAAATAGATAAAGAGTAATACCTTTAAAATCGGAGGAAACCCAAAATGCGTAAAACGAAAATTGTATGTACCATTGGTCCATCCAGTGAATCTCTGGAGAATACCAAAAAATTGATTATGGCCGGTATGAATGTGGCCCGTCTGAACTTCTCCCACGGTGATTTCGATGAGCACGGCGGACGGATCATTGCGATTCGCCAAGCATGCGAAGAGTTAAACAAAACAGTAGCGATCCTGCTGGACACCAAAGGACCGGAAATTCGGACAGGTAAACTCGAAGTTGAACCGATCGAATTGGTTCAAGACGAGTACATCACTTTGACAACAGAAGAAATTCTGGGCACCAAAGAACGTCTTTCCATTACGTATACAGATCTTCCGAATGATGTTGAACCGGGATCTACAATTCTGATCGACGACGGTCTGATCGGACTGACTGTGGTGGAAGTGCAAGGCACCGAGATCAAATGCCGTATCGTTAACGGCGGATCGATCAAAAGCAAAAAAGGTGTTAACGTTCCGGGCGTTGCCATTTCTCTGCCGGGTATCACCGAAAAAGACGCTAACGATATCGTATTTGGTATCGAACAAGGTGTCGATTTCATCGCGGCTTCTTTTGTACGTAAAGCAAGTGACGTACTTGAGATTCGTGAATTGCTTGAAAAACACAATGCTGGACATATCCAAATCATCTCCAAAATCGAAAACCAACAAGGTGTCGATAACCTCGACGAAATCCTTGAAGTGTCTGACGGCCTGATGGTTGCTCGTGGAGACCTGGGTGTTGAGATTCCTGCGGAAGAAGTACCATTGGTACAAAAACGCATGATCCAAAAATGTAACGTTGCAGGTAAACCGGTTATCACAGCTACACAAATGCTGGATTCCATGCAACGTAACCCGCGTCCAACACGTGCGGAAGCAAGTGACGTGGCGAATGCGATCTTCGACGGTACGGACGCAATCATGTTGTCCGGTGAGACAGCTGCGGGTAAATACCCAGTTGAATCTGTTCTGACTATGTCCCGTATTGCTGAAAAAGCAGAATCGGCTCTGCCTTACCAAGAGTTGTACCTGAAACAACGTGTTGCTCAACAAACAACAGTTACAGAAGCAATCAGCCAATCGGTTGCTCTCCAAGCTCAAGATTTGAACGCAAAAGCGATCATTACTTCGACTGAATCAGGACATACTGCACGCATGATTTCCAAGTATCGTCCAGAATCTCCAATCATCGCTGTGACTACGGAAGATAGAACTTCCCGTCGTTTGGCTCTGGCTTGGGGTGTAACTCCTGTCAAAGGAAGACTGGTTGATTCCACGGATGCTTTGTTCGAAAATGCAATTGAAGGCGGCGTAAAATCCGGACTTGTTAAAGAAGGAGACCTGGTTGTGATCACAGCAGGTGTACCTTTGGGTCGTTCCGGTTCTACCAACCTGATTAAAGTAAGCCAAATTCCAAACAACGCTTAATAGCGTCTTGGATGGAGAAGCAACAGGAAAGAAGCAATGGGGCGTTCTTGTCCCGTTGCTTTTTTTCCATCTTATTGACACTTTACAACCATGTAACACGTATGAATGATAGAACGAAGGAGGCCGATAACGTGCGAGAACAGAGCAATGGTAACTGGTATGCGGCACGTCTTCGTGTACGCTATCAAGAAAGTGACCAGATGGGCGTGGTCTACCACGCGAACTATTTGAATTGGTTTGAAATCGGTCGAACCGAGATGATTCGCCAAATGGGGTATACATATCGTAAAATGGAGGAACAGGGGTTACTGCTTCCCGTAACCGGACTGGATGTGAAGTATCACAAGCCTGCCCGATATGATGATGAAATTATCATTTTCACCCGTATTGCTGCATTTAGTGGTCTGCGACTGAACTATGAGTATGACGTAAGACGCATGTCTGAAGAACCTGATGAGCATATGGCGATTGGAGAACGGGTATGGTCAGCTGATGAATCACTCCCCGGTGAACGGCTAGTTACAGGTTCTACCCAGCATGTATGGGTGAATGGGGACTGGAAGCCAGTTCGGCTGGATAAGGCAGCCTCTGAGCTATACAGCGCGCTTGAAAAGGTGTGGCTTTCGGGAAAGGGGTAATACGTCAATGCGAAAATGGATGTGGGCTTTACTCTTAATCATTCCGGTGATTGAATTATTTGGTTTTATTCTGATGAGTGACTGGATCGGAGCCGGAAAGACATTGCTTCTCATGATTCTCACGTCCTTGATTGGTATAGCAATGTTGCAGTTTGAAGGGCGAAAAGTACTTGTGGACGCCAGAACCGAGATGGAGCGTGGCAAGGTACCTGGAAGAAAAATGGTCGATGGTCTTTTTATTTTTGTCGGTGGTTTCCTGCTTTTGATTCCAGGTTTTGTAACGGATCTGATTGGGTTTACACTGGTATTTCCATTAACACGTCCGGTTTACCGTCTGTTCTTCCTGGGGTGGCTGGAGAAAAAAATGAAAAGTGGTAAAATTACGTTTTATCGCCGTCCGAAATGAAACACCAGTTGTTATGCATAATGGAAAAGGCTCCGCTCAGCAGATAATTTCTGTTGAACGAAGCCTTTTTCTATTTTTCCTGGGTGCTCATAAGATGATGCCTCATCGGACACGTCCGTTGATGATATACGTTCTAAGGTCGCGTAATACGTTAGCCCGATTGAACGCATCGAGAATCACGAGACTGACAGGGCCAATAATCAAGCCCAGAACACCGAACAACTTCAAACCCACAAACATGCCAACCAGCGTGGCAAGTGGGTCGAGCCCTACACTACTTGCAAGTACCTTCGGTTCAATAATCTGACGGGCGATCAATAAGATCAGATAGATAATACTAATGCCAATACCCAGATACAGATCCCCATTCATAAAGAGGTATGCTGCCCAAGGCACCATGACAAGGCCAACACCCAGATAAGGAAGCAGATCGACCAAACCAATCATCAGAGCGATGGTGAAGGCTGAATTGACTTGCAATATAAGCAGTCCAATCATGACGAATAGTGCTGTAATCGAGATCATGATCAATTGTGCTCTTACATACCCAAACAAAGCCTTTTTTAGGTCAGTCCATATGTCTGATATTGGCTTGCGAATGGAAGAAGGCACCCAGCCCGATACGGTAATGCCATGCCGGGTCCAGCTTTTGCTAATGAAGAATGTAGACAACAACACAACGATTAATACCGCGCCCATGTTAGGCAGGGAAGTCAGCAGACTCAGAATCATGTTGAAAAATCCGGTGACCAGATCGGTCACGGCTGTACCTACTGTTTCGGTAGTTTTACTAATATTGCTGTTAATAGTTTCCTGGTAGTTGGGATTTTCTTTGTAAAATTCATTGATCTGCGCAGTCAAACTTTGAATGGTGTCATTCTGGGTCCAGCGCACAAACGTGTCCTTAATCTCATCAACATGAAGATCAAAGCTTGTCGTAAGTGAAATGACTTCTTTCACCATGCGGGTAATCGCCGCAGACAACACCACTGCAATGGCTCCAAAATAAAGGATCAATGAAAGAGTCACAGCCAGCCAGCGCGGGAATCGTGCTCGATGCTGAAGCAGTTTCACTAATGGATTCATGGCATAAGCGATAATCCAGGCAATCGCAAAAGGGTACAAAAGCGGGAACAGCAAGTATATGGCAACGGCGATCAGAACGGCCGCAATGATAACCCATAAGCCGCGGAGCAGGCGTTTCATTATAATTCTATCCAAGCATCAACTCTCCTTATTTCAATTAAGCCGACCTATGTATATCTGTGAAGCAGTATTAGAAATAGATGGCTATCTTAATTAATATAGAGCATTTACAAGGTTTTGAAACGCCGGGATGTTACCAGATCTTGTTCAGAAGCGGACTTTTGAACAAGATCTACGGGGATTCTTTCTTTTGCCTAGAGTATGCCTTAGTATTACAGAATATAGCAATAGAAAGTTCTTCATACGACAGGATTGGTTAAAAAACATTAAATGTCAACCTTGTTTTTGTAAAGGCTTTCAAAAATGCTTTATCGGACCGATAAAGAAGTTTGATGTGCGAATGAACTCTCATCATGTTCACATAAACGACAAAATCCAGTATGATGTTATAAGTAAATACCGATTGACAGATAGGAAAACCGTAGTTTGAAATATTTGTTAATTTTAAAATGAAAATGTTTACAAAAAGAGAATAGGTGCATTTTGGCACTTATATGACACTCTGGAATGGTTCCTGATTTCGCTTATTAAAGGAGAGATGTATATGACAGCTACCAAAGGTCTGGAAGGCATCGTTGCAACAACCTCTTCGATCAGTTCTATTGTAGACGGTGTGCTCACATACCGTGGTTACGATATCGACGATTTGGCTGAACATGCTAGCTTTGAAGAAGTTGCCTATTTGTTGTGGTTTGGTAAATTGCCGACAACAGATGAACTGAAATCCCTTCGTAAAAGCCTGAGCGATTACGCGCCGATTCCGAGCGAGTTGATTGCACAAATCCAATTGTATCCGAAAAACGTCAGTACCATGGCAGCACTTCGTTCCGCGATCTCTGCACTTGCACTGTACGACGAGCAAGCGGATGAGATGACAACGGAAGCGAATGAGAACAAAGCCGTTAAGTTGCAAGCACAGTTGCCAACGATTGTGGCAGCCATCGCCCGTATCCGTCAGGGCAAAGAACCTGTGGCTCCAAAAGAAGGCGCTTCCATCGCAGAGAACTTTTTATATATGATGACTGGTGAAGAACCATCCGAGACCGCAGTAAAAGCATTGGACCAAGCGCTTGTCCTGCATGCGGATCACGAGTTAAACGCTTCGACATTTGCAGCCCGTGTAACGGTTGCTACGCTGTCGGATATCTATTCCGGTGTAACTTCCGCCATTGGCGCACTGAAGGGGCCACTGCATGGCGGTGCTAATGAAGCCGTTATGAAAATGTTGAATGAGATTGGCACGCCTGATCGTCTGGAAGCGGCTATTCAGGAAAAACTGAACAACCGTGAAAAGATCATGGGCTTTGGACATCGCGTATACAAAAACGGTGATCCACGCGCCAAACATTTACAGAAGATGTCCAAGGAACTTGGCGAGATGAACAATGATACGCGCTTGTATGAGATGTCTGTGAAGATCGAGGAACTGGTAACAGGACAAAAAGGACTGAAGCCTAACGTAGACTTCTATTCTGCTTCTGTATATACCCAACTGGAGATCGAACAGGAATTGTTTACTCCGATCTTTGCCATCAGCCGGGTGTCTGGATGGACTGCGCATATTCTGGAACAACTTGCGGACAATCGCATCATTCGTCCACGTGCGGAGTACACTGGCCCTACAGAACAGAAATACGTTTCTATTGAACTTCGCTAATAGCCGCAAAAACAGTATAATAATATAGACGAGGTGAAGGGTTGGAAAGCAGAGGCGTTACTGGCTTAAGCTCTCAGGACCCTTCTCTCAACAAGACTAGTGGTATGATGAATACTGCATATACGAAACCTAGGAGGAATTTTAACTATGAAATTAGAAAAATTTGCTCACCCAACTGAAGGCGAAAAAATCCAAATTGATAACGGTACACTTCAAGTACCTAGTAATCCAATCATTCCATTTATCGAAGGTGACGGTACAGGCCGTGATATCTGGAAAGCTTCCAAACGTGTATTGGATGCAGCTGTTGAAAAAGCTTATGATGGCAACAAAAAAATCGCATGGTATGAAGTGTTTGCTGGACAAAAAGCATTCGATACATACGGTGAGTGGTTGCCGAATGATACACTGGAAGCCATTCGTGAGTATATCGTAGCGATCAAAGGACCATTGACTACGCCAATCGGTGGCGGTATTCGTTCCCTGAACGTAGCCCTGCGTCAAGAGCTTGACCTTTACACATGCTTGCGTCCTGTTCGTTATTTCGACGGTGTACCTTCTCCGGTTAAACGTCCTGAGCTGGTAGACATGGTCATTTTCCGTGAGAATACGGAAGATATCTATGCAGGAATCGAGTATGCTGAAGGTTCTGAAGAAGTGAAAAAAGTGATCCAGTTCCTGCAACAGGAGATGGGTGCTAACAAAATCCGTTTCCCTGAGACTTCCGGTATTGGTATCAAACCAGTTTCTTCCGAAGGTTCGAAACGTTTGGTACGTGCAGCAATTCAATACGCAATTGATCACAATCGTAAGAGTGTTACATTGGTACACAAAGGTAATATCATGAAATTTACCGAAGGTGCCTTCAAAAACTGGGGATACGAAGTGGCTGAAGAAGAGTTCGCTGACAAAGTATTCACTTGGGCACAATATGACATCATCAAAGATAACGAAGGTACAGATGCAGCGAATGCAGCACAAAAAGCCGCTGAAGATGCTGGTAAAATCATCGTAAAAGATGCGATTGCCGATATCGCTTTGCAACAAGTATTGACTCGTCCAGGCGAATTTGATGTTATCGCAACATTGAACCTGAACGGTGACTATCTGTCCGATGCACTTGCAGCGCAAGTTGGCGGAATTGGTATCGCTCCTGGAGCGAACATCAACTACGTAACAGGACATGCTATCTTCGAAGCAACTCACGGTACTGCACCTAAATACGCGGACAAAGATGTCGTGAACCCTGGTTCCGTTATTCTGTCCGGAGTAATGTTGCTTGAGCACTTGGGATGGCAAGAAGCAGCTAACCTGATCTACAAAGGTATGGAAACATCCATTAACAATAAAACAGTAACGTATGACTTTGCACGTCTGATGGACGGCGCTACTGAAGTGAAATGTTCTGAATTCGCGGATCAAATCATTAAAAACCTGTAAGGGGAGATGTGAATCTTGACTATTCAGCGCAAAAAAATCACAGTAGTCGGCGCCGGTTTTACCGGTGCTACGACCGCATTAATGCTTGCCCAAAAAGAGCTCGGGGATGTTGTGCTGGTTGATATTCCTCAACTGGAGAACCCGACGAAGGGGAAAGCACTCGATATGATGGAAGCAAGTCCTGTTCAAGGATTTGACAGTCATATCGTCGGTACTTCCAACTACGAAGATACTGCAGGTTCTGAGATTGTAATCATCACCGCTGGTATCGCCCGTAAACCCGGGATGAGCCGCGACGATCTGGTCAATACGAATGCGGGTATTGTGAAGTCCGTTTGTGAAAATGTGAAAAAATATTGCCCTGATTCCATCGTCATTATTCTAAGCAACCCGGTGGATGCGATGACTTATGCTGCTTATCAGACCCTTGGTTTTCCTAAAAACCGTGTTATCGGACAGTCAGGTGTTCTGGATACAGCACGTTATTGTACCTTCATTGCGCAAGAGTTGAACGTATCTGTTGAAGATGTTCGTGGATTCGTTCTTGGCGGCCACGGAGACGATATGGTACCCCTCGTTCGTTATTCGAGCGTGGGAGGTATTCCGATCGATACGCTGATTCCGGCAGACCGGATCGATTCCATCGTGCAGCGCACACGTGTAGGTGGTGGTGAGATTGTGAATTTGCTGGGTAATGGCAGTGCCTATTATGCACCAGCAGCTTCACTTGTTCAGATGACCGAAGCGATTTTGAAGGACAAGAAACGTATCATTCCAGTGATCGCTTATCTTGAAGGTGAATATGGCTATAATGATCTGTTCCTCGGTGTACCAACCATTTTGGGTGGTAACGGCATTGAGAAAATATTCGAACTTGACCTGACTGCAGAAGAAAAAGCAGGATTGGATAAATCTGCTGATTCGGTTCGCAACGTCATTTCGGTAGTAAACTTGTAAGTTTGAAAACTTTTTGAACAGAAGCTAAAAGAAAACCTCCGGTAAACCCGGAGGTTTTCTTTTCTTTGGATAAGTTCCCCAGTATAATGGGATGTGATGTATAGCACACCGAAAATGTTGAGGAGGATGAAAATTTTGACAATGATTATGTATTTGCTCCATATTGTTGGAGCACTGGCGATGGGATTCTATTTGATTCTGCCATTTGTGGTCGGTAAAATCCGTACCTTGAATGCTGCAGCACAAGAGGGGGCCTTTGCATCGCTTCGTTCTTTGAATAAAGTCGCGCAGTATGGACTTGTAATCCAACTTCTTACTGGTGGTTACCTGATGACCAAAGGTGAGTATTCTCATGTCTGGATGGCTGTCGTTGTTGTTCTGCTCTTGGCTATTGCGGCTATTGGAGGAATTATGGGTAAACCGCTCCGACTCGCTGCAGAAGGTGTGAAAAACAAGCGTGATGTGGGTCCTGAGCAAAGCAAGATCCGTATGTTCAGTACACTTCTGGCTGTATTCTTGCTAATCATGGTGTACCTGATGGTGAATAATCAGGTGATCTAAGTGCGTTGTGGACGGTTAATCCACCGTACAAAGATGTATTGTTAGTCGTTGGTTAAGCGTTTGCAGACGGAATTAGGACAAGCCGGATGATATGTAAGATGGTGTTTCGTTGAAACAAATGAAAATAGACAGCCTCATTGGCTGTCTATTTTTTGTTATTACCAAGATGATGAAATTAGCAGTCCTCGGTTTATTTGAACTGGAACTAGAGTGATCACTATCATACATAACAGCATGCATACTCCATCAGACACGGTCTACATTGGTTAGGTTGTACTCACAGTATACGCATGAACTGCATTTCGACCATTACGCTTGGATTCGTACAAGGCAGTATCAGCGTCGCGTAACAAGGACTCCAGCGAATCGGAACCTCCATTGTACTGGGCAATACCAAAGCTTGAGGTCAGCGTAATAGGCACTCCCTTAACATCCAGGGGATCATTCAACAAGGCAACTCTCAGTTGTTCGGCAAGTTTCTCGGCTTCTTGAAGCGAGGTATTCGGAAGAGCGATGACAAACTCTTCTCCTCCATAACGGGCAAATAACATCTCAGGGCTTAAATATCGATTACAAACGGAGACCACATGAATGATGGCCTGATCGCCAACATCATGCCCGTACGTATCGTTGATGCGTTTAAAGTGATCAATATCAAATAAAATAAATGAAACAGGTTGCGGATTAAGCTGAGCTTCACTCAAAATCTCCCGTCCTCTATGCAAAAATTGAGTGCGATTATAGATTTTGGTCAGACCATCGAAATAAGCCAGTTGTTTCAGCTGTTCTTGCAAGAAGCGTTGTTCCGTTATATCGATTAACATAATTAGACTGCCCACAGTCTGTGCATCCTTGTTATACACGTAAGATGTCCTGACCTGATAACAAACGGTCTCTCCATTTAACTGCCAGTATAGATCGGTTTGCAATCCTTCCCTGCCGTATTCAACGGGAAACGTCTTTCCAGCAAGATTAAGCCAGATATCATCCAAGGGTTGGCCAATCATGGTTGTATTAAGCTCTGGCAACATGTCACGCAGAGATCTGTTGTAATCGACCAGTCGATTGAAACTATCCAGTACAATAACACCTTCACGCATGCTCTCGAAAATACTGTCTTTGGCGATGGGGACGATGGTCAGTAGACGAGAGGATAGGATGGCCCAGATATACATGGCAGATGTGATACACATGAGTACGGGTACGGGGTCCATTCCGCCAGGAGTCAAACCAAGCAAGTACAGAAAAGCGGCGACCATAGGAATAATCTGTGAAGTAATCAGAGTAAGTAATTGACGACGATACATCTTCTTGGTGTGTCTCCATTGTCCAATTAGAATGAGACAGGCACATAACAGACAGGAGAAGGTGAATGCACCGTGCACAACATACCATTGACCCACTGCGATATCCATCAGAGGAACGGGACTATCTTCTCTCAGCCATACTTTTTTATAAAAAAGATGATGAAAGTCATTGGTTGCAACCATACATAGTGTAATGGAAGGGATTACAAACAATGCGGCAGTTACCTTTTTGGATAACGTTTTTCCTGTGTACTTTATCATCAACATGAGGCCAAGAGAAGCGGAGAAGGGCATGCCTATATACTCCACGGTGGTCCAAAACTTCATCTGCTCCAACGTGTTGCTGGCCAGCTCAATTGCATAACCAAAAGTGTATATGGAGAGTGCTGCTGTGTAGAGAATGAATATTCTGGAACTGGGGATCTCGGATCTTCTGAAATAGGTATATAAACACAAAAAGACATTCAGCACGGCTGAAGTGGCTACGAGTGTTATATATGAATTAATATGCGATTCCATTGTCAGGTCTCCATGTTAGGTTAGGATGATTAAACCAGTAAAAAATGAAAGTTAAAGCACATCAGTATACTGTACATTGTACATCAGCCCAAGCAGCATAGGAATACACTTTGTATCATGAAACAGTCTAATTTCGAATAAATTTCGAATTTTGGCTAAACACATATTGAAGCAAATCGATTGTTTGATGTCCGAAGATCGTGGTAAATAACGATTAGAGACAGCGCGCTGAGGCTTGAGTTGCTGTTGATCGCAGAAGAATAATCTGGACTGTTACTGCCATCCTACAGAATGAGACTTTTTTCAGAGAACGAAAGACAAGGAAGTGTGCAGTTATGTCCATGTCTTCTGTAATCCAAATATGTTCACATTTTGAGAGGAGAATGTTAGATGTCAACTACACCACAAAATCAAAAAACAATGCCGGCACAGCACCAGGATCAACGCCCCGGAATCGAATCAGAGATGCATCCCAGACCGGAATTTGAGAAGCCTGAATACAAGGCAGCAGGTAAACTGACGGGTAAGGTGGCGCTTATTACAGGGGGGGACAGCGGAATTGGACGTGCTGTTGCTGTTACGTATGCCAAGGAAGGCGCGGATGTCGCCATTGTATACCTGAGCGAGCACGAAGATGCCAAAGAAACGAAGCGTCAGGTCGAACAGGAAGGACGCAAGTGCATCTTGATTGCAGGTGACATTGGTGATGATGCCTTTGCGAAGAGATCGGTTCAGCAGACAGTAGATGAACTGGGCAAACTGGACATTGTCGTGAATAACGCAGCAGAACAGCATCCACAGCAGAATCTGGAGGATATTACGCCAGAACAGCTGGAGCGTACATTCCGCACCAATATCTTTGGCATGTTCTATGTGACGCAGGCAGCCCTGCCACATCTGAAGAAGGGCAGTACGATTATTAATACAACCTCCATCACAGCCTATCGCGGCAGCCCGACCCTGCTTGACTATTCATCTACCAAAGGAGCAATCACTTCGTTCACTCGTTCGCTATCGATGAATGTGATTGAGAAGGGAATTCGTGTTAATGCCGTTGCACCAGGGCCGATCTGGACACCACTCATTCCATCTACATTTGATGAGAAAAAAGTAAGTGAGTTCGGCGCAACACAGCCAATGAAGCGGCCAGGACAACCGGATGAACTGGCTCCCGCCTATGTATATCTAGCTTCAGATGATTCTTCGTATGTAAGCGGACAGGTGATACATGTGAATGGCGGCGAAGTGGTGAACGGATAATACGTTAAGAACATTTAGACTCAGGATAAGATTGATTATATAAAGAGGCGTATCGCTTTCAGCATGGCTGAGCGGTGCGTCTTTTTTATATCAGGTGAATATGTATGTCAAAGATGCGGTTTAGCACCTGTTTACAAAAGTCGGCATCTCTGTTGATACAACTATGATATTTTATTATTAGCCTTGTCTGACTGCAGTTGAATAGCGTATTGCACAGTATTGACTAAAAGATTGGGAGTCCCCTAATCTGTGATATGATAGATCGAGCAATTATACTCGGAGGGACAAGTCATATGAAAATGAGCAAACAGAATGCAGCACATTATATATGGGGTGCACAGTGCGACGGTTGGCATCTCGTTCAAAATGAAACACTGAGCATTATTCATGAACGCATGCCCGCAGGAACGGCTGAAATACGACATTATCATTCGGTAAGCCGTCAGTTTTTTTTCATCCTCAGCGGTGAAGCATGTATGGAACTTAATGGAGAAACGTTTGTGCTGGAAACCCATGAAGGAATAGAAATTGCACCCGGAATGCCGCATCAGATGATGAATCGGAGCAACGAAGAAGTGGAGTTTCTTGTAATTTCCAATCCGGGTACCCGTGGGGACCGAATTGAACTGGATTCAATGTAGAGCAATTCATTAGATATTATTCTGATCATAAAGGAAGAGATAGATGAGACCGTTCCGAATTCGCCTTGCCATCATTATGATGGTGCTGATCGGCGTATCCGTCATTGTGGCTGGATATACGATGGGCAGAGTGTTTAAGACTACGCATATAGCCGCATTGGAGCAAACCATGGTGCGCGAGATTAATTTGCTCAAAGCAACTTTTCCATTCCATGATGCAAGTGATCCAACCTCGGAAGCCACACGAAAGTATTATTCAGATCGGGCGCTGGAACTGGATCGTCTGACGGATTCCCGTGTAACCTTCATCAATAAAGACGGCATGGTCATTGGAGATTCCGAGAGTGATCCGGCATCCATGGATAATCACTTGAACCGTGAGGAGATTAAGGGTGCCGTCGGAGATGGATACGGGCAATCCATACGTTACAGTGAGACATTGGGACAGGACATGCTGTATGTAGCACTACCTGTGAATTCGGATCAAAGTGACATGATTGAAATACCTAGCGGCAAATTTGATGGCTACATTCGCCTTTCCATGAGTCTACATGCGGTTGATCAGGGTCTTCAGCGTGGTTGGATGATTATGTTTGCTGCACTAGGGCTATTGTTCTTAATTGTCGCGTTTGTCAGTTATCGGGTTGCACGCGGATTAACCTCCCCGATTGAGCATATTACAAAAGTTGCCCATCGGATCACCAAGCTGGAATACGATGCGAGAGTTGATGTAACGCGAAGAGATGAGATCGGACAGCTGGGGCTTGCGATAAACGGAATGGCAGACAGCTTGCAGTCCCAACTGAAGACGATTCGTGACAATGAAGCGTTGCTACAGAGTGTCCTCGCGAACATGACCGGAGGAATTGTCATGATCGACGCAGGGCAATCCATTGCACTGGTCAATCGGGAAGCGGAGCGTATGCTTGGTATTCAGGCAGGAAAAGTTACGGGTAAGCCTTATACTGAATTGAAAAGACACTACGAATTAACACGTACCATTGAAGAGAGTGTTGCACTGAAAGAACGGATGCATGAAGAAGTGAGTGTGTTTAACCCGGAGGAAAAACTGATCCGTCTTGATGGAGTACCGATGTCCGAAGATGATGGCGGGTATCGAGGCATGTTGTTCCTGTTGCAGGACGTGACGGCGATTCGCCGATTGGAGTCAATGCGCAGTGAGTTTGTTGCAAATGTCTCTCATGAGCTCAAGACACCAGTTGCTGCGGTCAAAGGGTTTGCCGAAACGTTGCTCAGTGGCGGGGTACAGGATAAGGAGACAGAGCGATCATTCCTGAAAATCATCTATGATGAAGGAGATCGACTTAACCGATTAATTGGGGATATTCTGGAGTTATCCAAAATTGAATCGAAACGCGCACCGCTGCAATGCTCACCTGTTCATGTACACTCTTTCTTCGAAATGGTACTGGGCACCTTGTCCAAGGTGGCGGAGAAAAAGCAAATTCGTCTGGAAATGCATGTTCCGGAGGAACTGTACATTGAAGCGGATGAGGACAAGATGAAGCAGATATTCATCAATCTGTTATCCAACGGAATCAATTATACCCCCGATGGTGGGCGAGTGAAGTTACAGGTGACGATGGATAACGATGATGAAGTCATCTTTGCGGTGTCGGATACAGGAATTGGCATACCAAAAAAAGATTTGCCGCGAATCTTCGAACGGTTCTATCGTGTTGATAAAGGCAGATCTCGTAATTCAGGGGGCACAGGCCTTGGACTTTCTATCGTAAAACATCTGGTGGAATTGCATCATGGCAAATTGTCTGTAGAGAGTGAACTGGGCATGGGGACAACGTTCCGTGTGATCCTTCCGTTCATTCAAGACGAAGAGATGTAGGCGTCTGGTATCAAAATGTAAAAAGTGTGTATTGTTTTACACCGCGTTAACAAATTAGTGCTATGATAGAAAAAGTGTTGTGGCAACAGACAACCTATGAAGAGAGAAGGGGTATCATGGCACAGCGTTTACTAGTTATTGAAGATGAACCTACATTATCAAGATTACTCACGTATAACCTGACTCAGGAAGGTTACGACGTTACGGCAGAGGATCACGGATCTGCAGGATATGATCGGGCCTTGTCCCAGGAATTTGATCTCATTTTGCTGGATCTGATGCTTCCGGGCATGAATGGTCTGGACATTCTGAACAAGTTAAGAATACAGGGTGTCAGTACACCTGTTATCATTCTGACGGCCAAAAATGGTGAAGCCGAGGTTGTACAGGGACTGAAATCGGGTGCCGATGATTATATTACCAAACCGTTTGGTGTATCAGAGTTATTAGCCCGAGTGGATGCGGTATTAAGACGTTATTCCAATGGCGAAGATTTACCACAGCTTGAGGACAAAGATGGCTCACGAATTATTCTGGGAGAGCTGGAGATCTATCCATTGAAATATGAAGTGACACTGGGTGGACAATCCATCAGCCTTCGTCCAAAAGAGTTCGAAGTACTTCTATATTTGGCCAAAAAGCCGGGTGTGGTACTGACAAGGGATGATCTGATGAACGCTGTGTGGGGCTTCGATTATATTGGAGGTCAACGAACGGTGGACGTACACGTCAGCTCATTACGTAAAAAGCTGGAGCTGGACCCGGAATCGGTTCATATTGATTCCATTCGTGGTGTAGGTTATAAATTGGTTGTCAAAAGAAAAACTCCCCATCATTCAAGTTAGCAATGATCGGGGAGTTTTATTTTACGTTTGTTTAACATAAAGGAGGATTTTACTTTACGTAGAGGGAGTAGCATGGACTTATCTGGGTGATACTTTATACCTACATAATCTATCTCAAGACGGAGCTAATACGTAAAGGAGATTGCGCATTTATGCCCATGTTGCTCGAAGTGAAACCTGACCAGCCTCATGTTGTTTTACATAGTGAAGAATTAATAACATCCCAAATGAAGCAGAGTGAAGAAACGGTTGTTGCTGAAGAATCTGTAATCCATTTGCATGACTATTATCGTCAGGTTCCTGTCGCCGGGGTCCATACGACCTGTGGAGAAGCTGCGACGATGATGAATCAGGATCAGGAGCACCCATGCATCGTATTATGTGATGAGCAGATGAAACCTACTGGATTGTTAATGCGAGAGACGTTATATCGGATGTTAAATGGCCGTTTTGCCGCAGATCTATTCTACCGTAAGCCGGTCATACAAGTAGTGAATACATCTCCCGTTATAGCAGATATTCATATGGAAGCCTCAACGATTATTGATATCGCACTTGGACGGAATGAACAGCATTTTTACGATTGTCTGCTGGTTACGGACCAAGGCAGACTGCTTGGTGTGCTGACGATGCGTGACGTAATGTCGCTCTCCCGCAGATTGCAACAGGCTTCTTCAGCAGAACGGGTACGTACGGTGTCCGAGAGCAGACAGGAGATATCCAGAATCAACGATGCGGTCACCAAGCTGGTGAATGCAGCGAATCAGACCGTTCATGAGGCACGTGAGATCATGGCATTGTCCAAGCAGGGCGAAGAGAGTTTGAAGCATGTAGATGCTTCCTATAACCGGGTACATCAGCATATGGAGAGTCAAGGACAACATGCGGATCACATGCTGAATTCGATCAAAACAGGCTCAGGCATGGCACATTCCATTCGCTCCCTGGCAGATCAGAGTGGTCTCCTCGCCCTGAATGCTTCCATCGAAGCAGCTCATGCCGGTGAATATGGACGAGGTTTTCAGATTGTTGCAGGCGAGATCCGAGCGCTCGCAAAACAGACCCGTGAGGTTGCGGGGAACATGTCTTCATTGCTAGAGAATATTGGTGGATTGACCCTTCAGACTGTTGAACTGGTTAAGGCAAGCGGAGCGGAGATTGACGACAGTTCGGTGCATGTCACCGCAGGGGGAGCAACGTTCCGACAACTGAACAGTGCAGTGAGAGATTTGTCTCGTATAGCAGAGGAGATCGCCATCGAAGGCGGAAAAGCTGGAGAAGTCGCAGAGCACATTCGTACGAAGCTGGATGAGATGGTTTCGAATGGTGAGTAATATAAGGTAGTCAATAAAGCAGGCATCAGCAATCAGATTGATCCATCAAGCAGATCATGAAGGTTAAGGATGTCTTTTTTACATTCCGTTAACATGAAAGTGATACTGTTTTTACAATGAAAGGGTAGGATATTAAAGATGGCCGAGCAGCGATGAAAGATTATCAGCATCGGTCTCAACGTAAAGGGAGTTTTCGTGTCCCTGCAGCGAAGGAGAAGTGAACATCCATGAAGGACCTCATTCACATTGAAAATCTTAATTTATATTATGATACGCATCACGCGCTTAAAAATATATCGATGGATCTGCCGGAAAAAACCGTTACTGCGTTTATCGGGCCGTCAGGTTGTGGTAAATCGACATTGCTTCGCACGTTAAACCGGATGAATGACATGATTCCGGGTGTTCGTGTGGAAGGACAGGTTATGCTGAATGGCTCCGATATCTACAGTAATGAGATTGAAGTGGAGACACTGCGCAAACGAGTTGGCATGGTGTTCCAACAACCGAATCCTTTTCCAAAATCCATATACGATAACGTGGCTTATGGACCACGCTTGCACGGGGTAACCCAAAAGGCTGAACTGGATCAGTTGGTGGAACAAAGTCTTGTCCATGCTGCCCTGTGGGATGAAGTGAAGGATGTATTAAAAAAGTCGGCACTTAGTTTGTCCGGCGGACAACAACAGCGTCTCTGTATTGCACGGGCGCTGGCTGTACAGCCTGACGTTCTGCTGATGGATGAAGCAACGTCTGCACTCGACCCGATCTCCACATTGAAGATTGAGGAACTGGTGAAGGAATTGCATCACAAGTACACGATCGTTATGGTTACGCACAATATGCACCAGGCGGCACGGGTATCTGGACGCACGGTATTTTTCCTGAATGGTGAAGTGGTGGAGGCAGCTGATACGGAGACGTTATTCTCCACACCGCAAGATTCCCGGACCGAGGATTATATATCTGGAAGGTTCGGTTAAGCGAGCTGAATTGGAATGATCCCGGCATACCCGGAGATGATGGATAAGGAGGACATGAAATCTATGATTCGCAGAAAAGAATTTGATCAGGAGCTCGAAGAGCTGCGTACCTTGCTCAAACAAATGGGTGAACATGTAGGAGCAGCATTGGATGGTGCTATTGAGAGTTTACAAACGATGAACGCGGAGAAAGCTCAGGTCATCATCAAGAATGATGCGAATCTGAATGCCCTTGAAGACAAAATTATGGAACTTGGCTCCAAACTGATCATCACACAACAGCCGGTGGCGAAGGATCTCAGACGAATTATCGTGGCATTCAAAATCTCCAGTGATCTGGAGCGTATGGGAGATCTTGCGCTCGACGTGGCGAAGGTGACACTCCGAATGGATGGACAGAAGCTGATTAAACCTCTGGTGGATATCCCGCAAATGGCAGAAATCGTGAAATCCATGATCGATGAATCCATCGAATCTTTCCTGAAAGAAAACACAGATCTGGCCTACAAAATGGCTCAAACGGACGATCAGGTCGATCAACTGTACAGTCACATGATCAGTGATCTCTACACTTTAATGACTGAGCACCCGAATCAGGCTTCACAGGCTATGCTGCTGATGATGGTTGGGCGTTACATTGAACGGATTGGTGATCATGCCACCAACATTGGTGAGAGCACGGTATACCTGGTGACAGGTAAACGTCCGGATCTGAATCAATAGAAGAGTATTGATTTGGAATTGGGGAATCAGTACTGATTAAGTAATGCAATCATATGAATGGAAAGGACTTTCTCTCAGGTAGGCTGTATACAGCTGTCTGTGGAGAAGGTTCTTTTTTTGCGATTAAAATGAAGTGAAAAGAGGCTATTCTTTTTGATGTGACAGGTGGGTATGGTATCATGAGAGTAGATGTAATTTGAAGAGGTTGACCATATAATACGCGAGGTGCTGGAATGGACAAGTTTATTCTCATAGATGGAAATAGCATTATTTACAGGGCGTTTTTTGCAATGCCGCCTCTGACCAACTCGAAAGGTCTGCATACCAATGCGGTATATGGCTTCACTACGATGCTGCTGAGACTTCTTGAAGAGCATAAGCCTACACATGTCATGGTTGCATTTGATGCAGGCAAAATCACGTTCCGCCACGAAGGGTATCAGGAATACAAGGGTGGTCGGGAGAAAACACCACCAGAGCTGTCAGAGCAATTCCCGTTGCTCAAAGAACTGCTGAAAGGACTTGGCATTGCCCAGTTTGAGCTGGCTGGATTCGAAGCGGATGACATCATCGGAACACTAACCAAACGTGCAGATGAAGCGGGCAGACAGGTGCTCGTTGTATCGGGTGACAAAGATATGCTGCAGCTTGCTTCCGAAAATGTACATATCGGGCTGACGCGTAAAGGGGTAACCGATATTGAGCTGTATGATCCTGCTCAGATTAAAGAGCGTTATGGTCTGACGCCGCTGCAAATCATTGATCTCAAGGGCCTGATGGGCGATGCATCCGATAACATTCCAGGTATTCCCGGGGTTGGAGAGAAGACAGCGTTGAAACTGTTGCACCAGTTCGGATCGGTAGAAGATGTGCTGAACGGCACAAGTGAGCTGAAAGGCAAGATGAAAGAAAAGATCGAGACCCATGCCGAAGATGCCCGGATGAGCAAACAACTCGCGACGATTCACCGGGAAGTTCCGCTGGAGCAGACGTGGGAGGATATGCAATTCGCTGGATTAAAAGAAGAACATGCTGGCCCTGCACTAGCTAAGCTTGAATTCAAATCCTTGCTCGAACGCCTGTCGTTCAGTGGCAGCATCGGTTCTGAACAGGAAGCGGTCCCTGCTGCCGAGGTGGAGTCTTCCATAGCAACAGAGGACAACATCAGTGAGCTGTTCAGTTCACTGGATTCCATTGATGTCCTCCACGTGGAGACACATGGGGATAACCCGCACCAAGCGAAATTGATTGGACTAGCTGTAGGTTCCGCTGGAACGTATACGTTCATATCTCCCGAATTGCTTCATTCCGAGGCTGCGGCTCCAGTGCGGGCGTGGCTTGGTAATTCAGACCAGCCGAAGCGCGGTTATGATCTTCATCGTGTAGACCTGGCCCTGCATGCACATGGCATTGAATTCGCTGGTGCGTCATTTGATGTACAACTGGCGGCCTATTTGCTTGATCCAACGGAATCCAACCAGACGATTAGTGGACTCACGACCAAGTATGGTCTGCCGTCGCTCGTGGAGGATGACACGGTTATGGGCAAAGGGGCCAAGTACAAGGTGCCGGAAGTAGAGATCTTGGGTGATTTCCTATGCCGCAAAGCTGCTGCTGTCGCAGCCATTATCCCACTTCAGGAGCAGGTACTGGAAACGGATGAGATGAATTCGCTGTTCCATGAACTGGAGATGCCGTTGTCACGCATATTGGCAGACATGGAGAAACAGGGCATCAAGGCCAATACGGCAGATCTACAGGCTTTGGGCAGTGAGTTTGAAGAACAGATCAGCAGGTTGATGGCTGAGATCTACAAGCTGTCAGGAACGGAATTTAATCTAAATTCACCAAAGCAACTGGGTGAGATTTTATTTGATAGATTGGGCTTGCCAGTGGTGAAGAAAACCAAAACGGGTTACTCCACAGATGCTGAAGTATTAGAGAAATTGGCCCCTTATAATGATGTGGTCAAGCATATTCTGCAATATCGTCAGCTTGCCAAGCTGCAATCCACTTATGTGGAAGGATTACTCAAAGAGATTTCGGATCGGGATGGCAAGGTGCACACGTATTATCGTCAGACCATTGCTGCAACGGGACGACTTAGCAGTCAATTCCCGAACTTGCAGAACATTCCGATTCGGATGGAGGAAGGTCGCAAAATCCGGAAGGTATTTGTTCCTTCGGAACCCGGATGGTCCATTTTGGCAGCAGACTATTCCCAGATTGAACTGCGTGTACTGGCACACATTTCGGACGATGAACGCTTGAAGGAAGCATTTGTCAATGATATGGATATTCATACAAAGACCGCTTCGGATGTATTCGGCGTGAAGCCTGAGGATGTGGATGGGGATATGCGTCGTTCCGCCAAGGCAGTAAACTTTGGTATCGTGTATGGAATAAGTGATTATGGCTTATCACAGAACCTGCATATTACACGTAAAGAGGCCGCACAATTTATTGATCAGTATTTTGAAGTATTCCAGGGTGTCCGCCGATATATGGATGACATTGTGAAGGAAGCTCGCCAGGATGGTTACGTCAAAACGCTGTTGGAACGACGTCGCTACCTGCCAGAGATTAACGCCAGTAACTTCAATCTGCGTTCCTTCGCAGAGCGTACGGCGATGAATACACCGATTCAGGGAACAGCGGCAGATATCATCAAGCTGGCCATGGTACAGATGGATGAAGCGCTGCGGGAACGCAATTTGAAGAGCCGTATGTTGCTTCAGGTGCACGATGAACTTGTATTCGAAGTGCCTGCGGATGAATTGGAACTGATGAAAGAGTTAGTCCCTTCTGTTATGGAAAAAGCATTGGAACTGTCGGTTCCGCTAAAAGCAGAAGTCAGCTTTGGTGATAACTGGTACGAAGCGAAATAAATCAAGTGCCGCGCGGTTTTTCCGGTATTTTACAAAAGGACTTTCCATGTTTGAGATATAAGAAAAGGGTCCCGCTGAGCGCCATCTTCCGTTATAATATAGGGGAGGTGAGAACATCATGCCGGAATTACCGGAAGTCGAAACAGTCAGAAGAACATTGAATCAACTTATTGTGGGCAAAACGATTGATCATGTTACCGTTAGCTTGCCGCGGATTATTCAGCGGCCGGACGACATAGATGCATTTGCAATGGAACTCGCGGGACATACCGTCATTGGGGTGGAGCGTCGAGGCAAGTTTTTGCGTATTTTGCTGGACGGGCTGGTGCTTGTCTCCCATCTGCGGATGGAAGGAAGGTACGGTGTGTACGAGCAGCATGAAGATGTGGAGAAGCATACACATGTGATCTTCCATTTTAATGATGGTACGGAATTGCGTTATAAGGATGTGCGACAGTTTGGTACGATGCATCTGTTTAATGCAGGTGAGGAACTGGTGTCCAAACCTTTGCTGAAGCTTGGACTGGAGCCGCTTGATCCAGCCTTTACGGTAACTGCATTCCGAGAGGCGGTTGGCAAGCGTACAACCAAAATCAAAGCTGTACTTTTAAATCAGGCATATGTGGTTGGTATCGGGAATATTTATGTGGACGAGGCTCTATTTCGCGCAGGTATCCATCCCGAGACCATCGCCAAGACACTGACCGAAGCTCAGTTAACGGTGCTGCATGAAGCGATTGTTGCTACGTTGCAAGATGCAGTGAATGCAGGTGGATCTTCCATCAAGTCCTATGTGAATGGACAGGGTGAGATGGGAATGTTCCAGCATCAACTGAAAATCTATGGACGCAAATCAGAACCTTGTACAACTTGTGGTACGTTAATTGAAAAAACGGTGGTTGGTGGCCGTGGCACGCATTTTTGTCCGAACTGTCAGCTGCTGTAACATGAACTGAATGAACGAAATGATGAAATCATAGCACCCTTGGATTCCTCCCTCCATATACTGATATGGCAGAAATAAGCGGGCGTATACCCATACTGGCATCTTCAGTTGGCACGAGTACCGCACAGAGGAGGAGTCCGGGGTGCTGCATCATTTTATTTCATTGCTGGCGCTTGCTTTGGCGCTTAGTTTAGATGGTTTTGGAGTCGGGATTACATATGGGTTACGGAGGACTAAGATTCCCCTGTTATCTATCGCTGTTATTTCGATCTGTTCGGGATTGGTTATTGCCTTGTCGATGCAAGTAGGTGTGTTGTTGTCCCATGTGGTGTCACCGGATATCGCTTCGATTGTGGGAGCCGTCATATTGATAGGTATTGGCGCATGGTCATTGTTGCAACTTATTCGAAAGCAAGGCAAAGAACAGCTGGAAACAGACACTGGAACGGGTGAGGGAAGAGAAGCAACGGTAACTGGGATGGGAGAAGCACAAGAGAGACTGTCGGATTCAAAGGGCAGGAATCAGGTGCTCGCACTGGATCTGGAGCAGTCGGCTTCAAATGGATCACTGGAACGAATGGTATTTACACTGGAGCTGCGCAAGCTGGGCGTTGTCATTCAGATCCTTCGCAGTCCCTCTAAGGCGGATATGGATAACTCGGGGAGTATATCTGCTCAAGAAGCGATGTGGCTAGGTATTGCCCTGTCTCTGGATGCGTTTGGAGCAGGATTGGGAGCGGCACTTCTGGGATTCCCTACACTATGGACAGCACTCATTATTGCACTGTTTAGTGGGGCGTTTCTGTCACTCGGCATGAAGGTTGGCCTACGATTCTCAGCTCTGCGCTGGATGCGAAGACTGTCTGTATTGCCAGCGCTATTGTTAATGATTATGGGAATAATGAAGCTGTTATGAGGTGAAACGATGAATATAGGCTTAACCGGCGGGATCGCGACAGGCAAAAGCAGTGTTTCCGCCTATCTCGCCAGTAAGGGAGCGTTGCTCATCGATGCAGACGTTATTGCCCGGGAAGTTATGATGCCCGGGCATCCCGTGTTGGCCGCCGCTGTTAAGCGGTTTGGACAAGCCATACTGAACGAAGATGGAACACTGGATCGGAAAAAGCTTGGAAGTATTGTTTTTCAACAACCCGAGGAACGAAAGGCACTGGAGGCTATTACACATCCGGCGATTCGAAGAGAGATGCGTGAACGGGCTGCTGCATACGAATTGCAACATCCGGATAAACTTGTGGTGTCAGATATTCCTTTGCTCTATGAATCAGGTCTGGAAGATGGTTTCGAGGAAGTCATGGTTGTATATGTTCCAAGGTCGATCCAACGAGATCGCTTGATGAGTCGGGATGGAATGACTGCAGCACAGGCTGAGGCACGAATGGATGTTCAGATGGATATTGAGCGCAAAAAACAGCTGGCAGACATTGTCATTGATAACAGCGGCTTATGGTCTGCGACGGAGCAGCAAATTGACTCATATCTACAGCGTAAGGGTTTGTTATGAGAGTATTACGCAAGAAACGTGTACTGCTGTTGATGTTTGTGTCCTTTGTACTGGTATTATTTCTGAATACAAACTGGATGGCATGGTTCTATCCCATTCATTATAAGGAAGAGATTCGTACCCAATCTCAGAGCTATGAGGTTGATCCGTTTCTGATTGCTTCCATTATCAAGGTGGAGACCAATTTCAAGACAAGCAAGGAATCCAAACGAGGAGCCATTGGGCTCATGCAACTGATGCCAGACACGGCCAACTGGATACTGGAACAAGCCAAAATTCCCGACACTTCGCTGGAGGAATTAAAGCACGAGCCTGAACGCAATATTCAGTTAGGTACATGGTATCTGCGAAATCTGTCCGATCAATTCGATGGCAATGAAGCAGTTATGATCGCTGCCTATAATGCGGGTCCAGGCAAAGTGAACAGTTGGCTTAGAGATGGTGTATGGGATGGCTCGTTTGATACGGTGAAAGATATTCCGTTTGGTGAAACGCGTCACTATGTACAAAGAGTCATTTACTATTATAATCAGTATGTAAAGATCTATAATACGTTCTAAGTATATAAGTAGAAGCACAGAGCAGGCCGGTTATTCACCGGCCGCTCCATGCTCCTCTTGTAGCGTATTACGATGCAGATATTATTGGTATTGACCTGCCAATTGCTGTTCTGCAATTGTTACCAGACGCTTCGTGATGTATCCACCGATCGAACCGTTCTCGTAAGAAGTCATGTTACCTTGGTATCCGTCTTGTGGGATGCTGATTCCGAGTTCTTGAGCAACTTCGTATTTCAGTTGTTCGAGGGCTGCGGAAGCTCTAGTTACCACCAGGTTGTTGGAGTTACCGTTGCTTTGTGCCATTGCTGTTCACCTCCTCGCGGGTTGGTAAAAGTATTATGTGTCGGCAATGCGTTTTTCATTACAAAATCAGTACAGGGAATATGTGGTAAAAAGTAAAACGTGGGAAGTGATCTGATTTGAAGTGTCCTTATTGCGGTTATATGGGTACCAAAGTGCTTGATTCGCGTCCGGCCAACGAAGCAAAATCCATTCGTCGTCGCCGTGAGTGTGAGCAGTGTGCCCGAAGATTTACAACGTTTGAGATGATTGAAGAGACTCCACTGATTGTTATTAAGAAAGATGGCAGTCGTGAAGAGTTCAGCCGGGATAAAATTCTCCGCGGGCTTATTCGTGCCTGTGAGAAACGTCCAGTCTCCGTAGAGACCCTGGAAATGATGGTATCTGAAGTGGAGAAATCTCTGCGTAATACAGCTGATGCTGAAGTTGAGAGTCGCCAGATTGGCGAGCTATTGATGGAACAATTGTTTCCGGTCGATGAAGTGGCGTATGTCCGTTTTGCGTCGGTATACCGCCAGTTCAAAGATATCAATATGTTCATGAAAGAACTGAAATCCCTGTTGTCCAAAGACGATCTGGAGGATTAGTGAAGTGGGTAAAGGGAGAAGAGCAGTCTGGAGTTCCAGTCCGTATGTGCCAGTGAAATCGGTTGTTCTTCTCCAAACACTTTGGATCATGAAAAAGTGATTGACAGCGAAAGCTGGATTTTATATGATATAGGAGTCGCCTGTGGAACGTAGCAGTGTTGGACAAGTTATCTATTTCATATCCTGGGGCCTTAGCTCAGCTGGGAGAGCGCATCGCTGGCAGCGATGAGGTCAGGGGTTCGATCCCCCTAGGCTCCATAATCAAGAACGCCATCACATTATTGCGATGGCGTTTTTTTTGTGGTGAAATAAATCAGAACATTTATTAATGAAGTAGAATTTTGGACTTGGGGTCGAGCTTGGGGACGAATATTCTAGATGCAAAAATCGAGGGTTTAAAGTCCTGATCGTAGAGTTGTCAAAAAAGTACAGTTTGAAAACAAGGAGACCCTTCCGGCTGGATATTGTCCAACCGGAGGGGTTTGTATTTTTCTGTATACGCTTTCACTTAGCCAGATATTCAACGAACCTTACAAAGATCGTGGCTACTTCGGCGCGGGTGGCGTTGGCTTTGGGAGCAAAAAAGTTGTCCGGCTTGCCTAATACGATGCCGATGTCCCGCAGTGCCTGAACGGCCTCCAATGCCCAAGAGCTGATCTCACTCTCGTCCGCGAAGGACTTTGAGTGGCTTTCAGGTATCTCATAGCCCTTGTACTTCATGTAGTTGTACAGGATCACCAGCATCTGCTCGCGCGTCATCGGTGAATTGGGGTCAAACAGGTCTGCGTTTGTACCATTGACTATGCCTTTTTCGGCTGCCCACTCGGCTGCCGCCGTGTACCACTGTCCGTCCGTCACGTCGTTAAAGCGGGAACTCGTATAGCTGGAGAGGTTTATGTTCTCAAGATTGGCCAGTACCTGCACGAACATTGCACGCGTCATTGCGGTGCCTGGTGAGAACGTTGTGGACGTCGTGCCGTTGAAAAGATCGTATGTGTAGGCGAAATTTATATCGTTGTAGAACCAGTCGTCCATGTTGGCATCCCTGAAAGGATTGCCCGATATCACGAGGAGGCCCAGTGGGGTGGCGTCATCAAACGCCAGCTCCGTAGCCTCACGGATGTTCAGCGAGATGCCGTTGTCTAAGCCAACTCTTGCGCCACTCGGTCCTACCACAACCGCTCCGCCGCTCCGTATCTTCGATCCGCCGTGGATATCCACACGGTTGCCATTGGGCAGGTTCACATGCGCGTCTTTGCCACCTACTGTAACCGTACCGTCGCTCGCGATCGTCGAGCCGCCCGAAATGGTCACTGTGCTGTCGCCGCCGGGTAGTGTCACTTCGGCGCTCTTGTCTGCCGGAATGGTTACCTTACCGTTTGAGTCTATCGTTGTGCCTTCGGGCACCTTAATCTTCGTCCCGCCTTTGGTTGCAATCTCGCCGCCGCCGGGGAGGGTGGTGTTGCCGTTTTTGTCTGTGACCGCGGGTTTATCCTTCGGTGTATTCACTGTGTAGGTCGACTTTGGCGTTCCAGCGTCTGTCCCGGTGGCCGTATTGACAGTGTTGCCCGTATTACCGATGTTGCCGGTATTTCCGGTGTTGCCCGTATTGCCGCCAGAATCAGGCACAGTGGGGTTCGTCGTCTTCATCGGCGTCGTCGTCGCACTGATCTCCGCGCCGTCGCCCTTTGCGTTCACCGCGATGATGGTGAAGCTGTAGCCTTGACCGTTTGTCAGGTTCTTGAAGGTATATTTGGTCTCCGCCGCATCCAGTGTGACCGGCGTTACGTTGCCATACCATACCTTGTAGCCCAATATCGGACTGCCACCGTCGTCAGCAGGAGCAGTCCAGCTCAATGTGACCTGTCCGTCACCCGCTGTCGCCTTGAAGCCGCTCGGAGCACCGGGCACGACCGGTTTTCTCTGCGCGAACATCCAATCAAAGACATCTGTGTAGTCATTGTTCCAAGCCGGCAAGTTAGAGGACTGCGCCGTAGGAGCTATACTCCAAGTTCCCATAGTGATCTGATTGTAAAGAACCGCTGCTTCCACTTCATGTGCTATATAATCAGCCATAACAGGTGTATTGGCAGGATTAGGCCTCAGATTCGGCTGATCAAATTGATTGTAGGGCCACGTAAGAGCCTCATTACTCTCAAAGCGTGAAGCCCTTGCGTTGATCATTTTCGGCATATTGTTATTGATGAAGTTATTGAGGTTAGTCTGGTAGCCTCCAACATTATGAGCATTTACAAACATCCAATAGGCCAGGTTGTTGTGAGCGTCATTGTCCTTAGCGTTCGGTGAACCACTTACCGGGGCCATAGGTGCAGCGGCAGCGAAGAAGCCAGGATAGCTGTTAACTAAGTTGTTGGTATACTGGCCGCCCCAGGAGAAGCCCGCCGCGTAAACACGGTTAGGGTCTACTTCGGCGCTCGCAATCAAGGCGTCTATGACCTTCTTAACATTCTCTGTTGAGGGAACAGATACGCCATTATAGGAAATATTCAGTACATGGCTGGCGTACTTATCGGGATTTTGCTCCATCTTTTTCATTAGAGCGACTGAGCCGTTGGCGGATTTCATGGCCGCTTTTTGGTCTGTCGCAGCGTTTGTGCCGCCGCGTGACATGCCGTGAGTATAAACATACAGTGGCAATCCTTTCATCACCTTACCATCATCATCCCTGTGAAGGTAGAGCGAACGATTGACCGAATTGTCCGTGAAAGTAGTGAACTTATCGAGGATTGGATTCACAACCTTTTCCTGTTCAAAAACCACGTTGTGAAGCGGATTTCCTTCTGTCAGTACAATCTCTCCGTTTTGGACAATGGTGTAAACCTGCTTTGTCGAGTTACTGCTGCCATCCAGCGTTGTATTGCCGCCGCTCTCTGAATAAAACTCAGACTCAACGACGATGTAACGACCGCTCTCCAGTCCGTCCTGATAATCGGGTGAATTGCTAACCTGCCCCACATAGCCGCGTACCTTTGGCTCGTCATTAGCGTATACCCTAGTGATCTTGCGCGTCCCTTCAAAGGTCACCGCTTCGCCGTTCAGAGTCGTGTTCCTAGCTGACAAAGTAAACAAGCCCGGATTAAGCTCGGAGCCTAACGCAGCCTTCCCCTCGCCTAAGTCAATGATGACAGCCGTTGTGTATTCGCCACTGGCGAAGTTGTCATTCCATACGATAAAGGGGAGTATCCCCGCGTCCGGATCATTTTTGAATGTCACATGAATGGTATGGTCTGTTTCAATATTCGTAAAGGTATACGTGCCAGCAGATAGAGTTACGATCTCGCCGTCTACCGTTACAGTATCCACAACTTTGCCGTAATCGGGGGTAAACGTAATTTCTTTGTTAGAGCCTCGATCTATTCTCAGAACATCGCCGGGTGGGTTCAACGTTATTCGGCCCCCCGGACCTGCAGTTGCGGTGATTGATAATCTGTTATCCACTTCATTGGCTAAGGTGAGCTGCAGGCTGTCTGTAAATGAAACAGAGCTGGTATAAGCCGCGTCCGGATCTCCGAAACTGGAAACGACTTCATAGCGGTCACCGCCCTTTTCCGTTGAGTTATTAATGTAAACCTCAAAGGTAAGCATTCCCTCCTGTAAGATCAAATTTCTTTTGGGTATTCTCATCTCCACGATATATCCTGTTTCCGTGATCTGGGTCCATGCAGCTCTGCCTGGAGCGGCCTGCCCTGAAAACACACCCGTCGCGCTGACGCGCCATTGGTTTGAGCCTGAGGTTCCGGTGCCAACATAAAACTCCAGACTGTCGTATCGGTGATCTCCACCGGCTCCCTGATATAGATTACTGTCTTGTACAACTACGCGGGCATACAGATAGTCATGATCCCAAAGGATTCTGGCTGTGCCCGTGGCATGGGGTCTTGGGTCGGTGGGCACAGTGCTTTTGTTGATGTGATGCTCCATTGTTTGGCTCCAGAGTGGGTCGTTTGACCCGAGTTCGGGAGTTCCAAAAATGGCGGTGGGTGTTTCATTCGCTTCTGCGTTCTCGATGTTGTCAGTAGCGGCGGCATAGCTGGTAGGCAATAGCGACGCCACCATTACCAAGCAACAGAGGAACGCGAGCATTCTGCTAAATCGTTTTGGCATAAATGAAAATCCTCCTTATTTTTCGATCGGGTGCGCCCACGGCTTACCGCATCGATTTCGGACACGTTGTCCATATGACAAGCGCCCAACTATATATATTAAGTTTATCAGGGGTTCAATCCTTTAATTTACACATAAACCATACGTAAACATCTAGAACGGCAGAGATGCCGTTTTATTGTTTTGATAATCTTGTACGCATCTGTGCATGTAGATTGCTTCATATCAATAGTGTTGCAGTCTGCATTCATTTCAAATTGCAATAAAAAAATCCACCTTATTAACAAGAAACTACATTGAATTAGAAGTGTTGAAGACGTAATATGAGGAGAAATGTAAGCGCATTCATTTCAGGGTGTTTCTTTAGCTCCTTGAAACGAGGTGGTCTTGTTTTAAAGATGAAATAAGGATTACGTGCTTTTGAATATTAAACGAGGGGAAGAATGCTATGCGAAAGCGGATTTCAATCATAATGTTAGCTTTTCTTTTGACCTTTAGTAGCTGTTTTAGTCTTGTCCTGCCATTTAGCAATCAAGCTTCAGCGGACACAATAACACCAACGATGTTGGCACATTATCCATTGCTTGAGGATGTACAGGATATATCAGGTAATGAAAAGCATGGAACGGCCGTAGGAAATATTACGTACACCGATGGTCTCACTCTACCTGGGGGAACAGATAGTAATACGAACTACGTTCAGCTTCCTACGGGTTTGTTTGATCATCAAGAAAATACAACGATTTCTGTATGGATCAAGAGCAACACGGGGAGTGGGAACTACTCCGCATTATTCTACGGTACGCCAGCAGCTGGCAATAACTTGCCAACGAATTACTGGATGTTTAATCCATCGAATCCAAGTGGGGATTTTAAGTCCGTATTTACAGATCGCAATAATGTTGACCAGCCTTGGACGACTGAGGTAGGCGTATCAGGCACTTCTACGTTGCAGTACGAAGGTCTATGGGTCCACTATACGACGGTCATTACAGAACGATCTATTACAGGATACATTAACGGTGCTAGTATCGGCACGGCCGCCAAAGAGAAAACAACAGCAAGCTTTGGTACGGATTTGCAAGCTTACATCGGTCGCTCCAATTATTTGGGGGATGCTACTTTTGCGGGCAGCTTTCAAGATTTAAGAATTTATGGAGAAGCACTCAATAGTGAGGATATCGCTGTAGTATATGAACAATCATTGAATGAAAAGCAAGTACAACAAGGCAAAATAGAGCTAACGTTAGGTGATGTATCGGCTGTTACCGAATCTCTTGAACTTCCTTCTACAGATAAGTATGGTGCATTGATATCATGGACTTCCAGTGATGAAAGTGCGATAAGTCCAACCGGGGAAGTGTTTTTACGAGAGATGGAGCAACAAGTGACGCTAACTGCAACCATTTCTTTAGGTGGAAGCCAGGCAACGAAGGAGTTCATTGTTACCTTACTACCTAAGAGTGACTCTATGGAGCAGATTACCGTTCAAGAAAAGATGCTAAAAGATGATCTTATTCTTCATTACAACATGAAAACGACCGAAGAAGTAGACGGTCAACTCGTACTGAAGGATGTTGCCAACAAGGCAGTTACATTTGACGGAATATTTAGAAATCCAAACAATGGACAATTCATTTCAAACAGTGAGGTTGGCTTTGTTTCCTTCAATGGTGGAAGCTCTACATCGAATAGTGGACATATTGAGATTCCTAAGGGCTCCAATGGACTAGATCTACTACACGGTCTGAATGAGATTACAGTATCTTCAATCGTGAACTGGACGAATGATGGTACGAATCGTTGGATCTTCGGTTTGGGGACGGTATTAACACCGGAAACGAACAAATATTTCTTCATAACGCCACGTCACGGTAGCGGATCAGGTAATATGATTGCTACAGGTATCTCCAAAAATGGCTGGCCAAACGAAGCATTAGTTACAGGTAGCGCAAACTCAAACCTGATCGGTGGGCAGTGGAAGCATGTAACGGTGTCCTTGTCCGAAGCTAGCAATAGGATAACGTTATTCGTAGATGGAGTTAAGGTTGCTTCAGGTAATGCGAAGGGACTAAAGCTGTCAGAAATTATTAATTCGGATGCTCCATTCTCTGGTTTCATCGGTAAGTCAATCTTCTCAAACGATCCGTATCTTCAAGGTAGCGTAGCTGATTTTCGAGTATATGATCGCGCGTTGACGGAGCAAGAAGTAGGCGAGTTATATCAACAAGAGGGAGCAACTCACATCTCAAAAATACGTCAGCTCACTGTTGATGATGCCGCGAATCAACTTGACATCAGTCGTTACTTAGGTGAAGGCGATAAGAGCGCTGATATGATAACAAGAAACGTTACATTACCGACAAGCGGTAAAAACGGCGTGAGCATTACTTGGAGTTCCAGTCATCCTACGGTCATTTCTAACAGTGGCACTGTACAACGTCCAGCTGTTCAGGCAGGCAATGTTCAGGCAGAGCTTACGGCTACTTTAACGTATCAAGGCGTATCAACTACAGCTGTATTCCCTGTTACGATCTTAAAGCAATTCGATGATCAGCAGAAGGTTGATCTGGACGCTGAACAAATAGAGATCTACAATGCGGACAACGTTAAAGGTAACTTACGTCTTGTCGCTACAGGTGAACAAGGCTCCACAATTACATGGGTATCTAGCAAACCTGCGGTTGTGAAAGGAACGGCTGAAGCGGCTGGTGACGCTACACAGCTAGGCTGGGTAAGCCGTCAAGCTACGGATACGCCAGTTACGCTAATAGCTACAATTACGAATGGTGCAGCTTCTAAAGAGCTTACGTTTAACGTTACGATTAAACAAGCAATTGCGCCAGTTCAGCCTGATGCTTACTTTTTTGCGTACTTTACAGGTGAATATGAGGGTGGTGAAGAGATATCCTTCGCTACAGCTGAAGATCCATTGTTCTGGAAAGCGCTGAATAATGGTAAGTCGATCCTTCAATCCGATATGGGTGAAAAAGGACTTCGTGATCCATTCGTTATTCGGTCACCAGAAGGTGATAAATTCTATATGTTGGCAACAGATTTGAAAATGGGCGAAAGTACAAATTTCGACCAAGCTCAAATTACGGGTAGTCATTACATGATGATTTGGGAGTCGGAGGATCTCGTTCATTGGGGCGAGCAGCGTATGATTGAGGTTGCGCCCAAGACGGGAGGAAATACTTGGGCACCAGAAGCAATCTATGATCCAGTAACTGGAGAGTATATCGTATTCTGGGCATCATCGATGAAAAACACAGAGACATATGGTGACTATAACGGAAGACCGGAAGGTCAGTACAATGTGATGTACTACGCAACAACAAGAGACTTCTACAACTTCTCTGAGCCAAAGGTCATGATTGATGAGTCACTTCCAACCATTGATACGACGTTTATTGAGCATAATGATATGTTGTACCGATTCACCAAGTCAGAAGTGAATACGAAAGTGTATGTGGAGAAAGCACCAACTTTTTACTATGACAAGGACGGTATTGCAGCAAACGGCCTTCAATACGACGCTGTTCCTGGTACACGTGACAATAAACTTGGCTTGATCGGAAATAATGGAAACAACGAAGGGCAAACGATTTTTAAAGATAATAAAAAAGACAAATGGTATCTGTTCCTTGATTCATGGCCATATCATGTCCGATATACAACAGATTTGGATAGTAGCACGCAATATATTAACAATGTATTAAGTAGTGATCAATATGCACTTCCGCCAGGACCACGACACGGAACGGTAATTCCAATCTCACGTGCAGAGTATGATGCTTTGCAAGAGAAGTATGCATGGAAAGGTCCAGCACCAGCAACAGACCCGGTTGTACATTACTCATTCGATGCAAATACAGTGAATGGTACAACGTTGAATGACATTTCTGGTAATGGTCATCACGCAACACTAGTAGGTGGAGCAACGATTAATGAAGAGGATCGTATCGGTAAAGCTGGTGGTGCACTAGAACTTAATGGATCAACTGGATATGTGAAGCTACCAGATAACTTGATTCAATCCTTGAATCTTGAGAAGGCTACGTTTTCTACATGGGTTCAAATGGACAGAAATCAAGCAAATCAAAGGATATTTGATTTTGCTTCCGAGACAGGCAGACAGGTTAACCGCAACACCATGTACTTGAGCACACAAGGGGATACAGGTAGTTTGGAGTTCGCTGTCGTAACACCTTTTACAGAGAAATTTAGCAATGACAGCACGCGATTAGGATCAGAATATAAATATGCGGTGAGAAATGCTGGACTATTACCAACGAAGACTTGGCAGCATGTTGCCATTACAATGGATGAATTTGATGCAGTATTGTATGTGAATGGTCTAGAGGTTAAACGTAGCTCGACATTTAACGTTGAGCCGCGAATGTTACTGGAAACAACGATAAATTATATTGGTAAATCGAGAAACGGCTCTCATAGTCTATTTGATGGTAAATTGGATGATTTCCGTATTTATAATCGTGCATTATCCGTTGAAGAGATTGCAACATTAGCTGATGAAGACGTTACTCCTCCAGTAGAGCAGCCATCTGGGGCAGAGCTCATTCTTCACTACGATATGAATGATATCGATGGTGCCGCGGTTATTGACCAAACAGGAAATTTCAACGGAAAATGGATGAATCCGTCTAAAGCAGAATGGATTCGTACACAAGATGCCGGTGTACTAGGCTTTACTGGTGGCACAACTAACTCTTATGTAGAGCTGCCACAAGGAGTTCTCGATGGATTAACGGATATGACCGTTTCATCCATTGTGAACTGGAGCGGTAAAAACGCTGCGGAGTGGTTGTATGCATTAGGAAGACCAGACAATAATACACACTATACGTACTTCACACCACGTTATAATGCTAACGGTCTAGCTCGCCTTGGTATCGCGACGAATGCTTGGAATAATGAGTCTTCAACTTCCACCACGGGCTTAAAGAATAATGAATGGAAAGTAGTTACGACTGTTGTTTCAGGCACGGATGGTACACTAACGCTTTATATTGATGGTGTTGCAGTTGCCTCAGGCTCAACGAATGGGATGACACTAGAACAAATAAAAAATACTTCAGGCAGTAGTGGATATATCGGTAAGTCATTTTATCCAGCTGATCCATACTTCGGTGGTATGATTGCAGACTTCCAAATCTATGATGGTGCTATGACTGCGGCAGATATTACATCACTTAAGGCCCATTCAGATCAGAAGATTGCTTTAATGGAGGGTATGCTTGTATCGGCTGCGACGGAGAAATTAACGATTCATGATCTTCTTGCTGCTAATGCATCAAAAGATACGATTATAAGCAATGTCACATTGCCAACATCAGGCGCTTATGGCACAACAATAAGCTGGACTTCAGATAAGGAGAATGTCATCTCAACTACAGGTGCCGTAACTAGACCAGCTAATGCAAAAGGTGATCAAGTTGTAACGTTAACAGCAGTATTTACAGATGGTACAGAGACAGTTAACAAAACTTTTCAGTTGACGGTTAAGGCATTGCCAAACGATGTCACTTCTGTAGATGAAGCAAAAGCAGCACTAGTCGTTCATAACATTAATGATGTAAGAGGTCATATAACAATACCAGCATCTGGACTATACGGAACAACAATTACTTGGGCTTCTGCACAACCGAACGTCGTTTCAGTTACTGGAGAAGTAAAACGTCCGGCACACGGTAGTGGAAATGTAGACGTGAAGCTTACAGCTACGATTACATTAAATTCAGCATCCACTACGAAGGAATTCATTGCAAAGGTGAAGGAACTGCCTGCTGATGAAAAATATGCGGGATACTTTTTCACATATTTCACTGGAGAAGGTACTTCAACAGGCGAGCAAGTTTACTTTGCACTAAGTAACGGCAATGATCCGTTGAACTGGCGAGAATTGAATGATGGTAAACCCGTATTGACCTCTACCTTAGGGGAGAAAGGGGTACGTGATCCGTTCATTATTCGTTCGCCTGAAGGTGACAAGTTCTACATGATCGCTACCGATCTGAAAATTAACGGCAATGGTAACTGGGGCAGAGCACAGACATGGGGCAGTCGTTCCATTATGGTTTGGGAATCGAATGATCTAGTCAACTGGACAGATCAACGCATGGTAGAGGTTGCACCGGAAGAAGCGGGTAATACATGGGCACCAGAAATTATGTACGACGAGACAACGGGTGAATATATCGTATTTTGGGCATCAAGAATGTTTGATGATGCATCCCATACAGGCAGTGCATATCAAAAAATGATGTATAGCAAGACAAGAGATTTCTATACGTTTACGGAACCGCAAGTATATTTGGATTATGGATATTCCATCATTGATACAACGATGATTGAGCATGATGGAAAAGTGTATCGTTTTACAAAGGATGAGCAAGACAACGGAGTTTCTGCTCCATTTGGCAAGATGATCTTCCAAGAGGTGGGTGACTCGATCTTAGATCCAACCTTCAAGATGATTAATCAAGGCGTTGGTAACATCAAATGGGTCGAGGGTCCAACGATCTTCAAATCGAATACAGATGAAAAATGGTATTTATTAGTAGATGAGTTTGGTGGAAGAGGTTATGTTCCATTCGAGACAACCAATCTTGCATCAGGTGCCTGGACATTATCTTCTAACTACAACTTACCAGCTAGTCCGCGTCACGGAACGGTAATTCCAATTACACAAAGTGAGTATGATGCACTCAATGGGAAGAACGTACCCGTTAGCGGAATTAGCTTGGACAAAACGACGTTGTCCATCGTAGAAGGTCAATCAGGGCAATTGACAGCTACGGTAACACCAGCTAATGCAACGAAAAAAGCAGTAACATGGAGCTCAAGCAATACAGCTGTAGCCACTGTAAGTGCGACAGGTCAAGTAACAGCCGTGGCACCAGGAACAGCAAGGATTACAGTAACTACAGTGGATGGTGGTTTATCATCCAGCGCTACGGTAACGGTAACACCATTGGTTGAACCGGCTGCACCAGGAGAAGTGACCAGAACAAGCGTGACAGCGGGTAATCAAAAGCTGACTCTGAAATGGAGTAATCCTGCAGACAGCGATCTGGTCGCTATTAAGATTACAGGTCATGGAAATACAGAGTTTAAAACGGTAACGCTGAATATTGCGGCTAGCAGTTATGAAGTCACAGGACTTGCGAATGGTACGCGTTATGAATTCCGTATTACTACGGTAAACGCAGCGGGACATGAATCCGCAGGGGTTGTGGTGTCAGGAACACCACAAGCACCAAGCAGTGGTAATGGTAATGGTAATGGAAATGGTGGCGGTGATGGTAACATCCCTGCACCTACAGTACCAACAGCTCCAGGTGGAAGTGAGCCAGTGGTCATGGACAATGGTCAAATAAACATTAAGCCAGTTGTAAATGAGAGCGGTACTTCTGAAGTGAAGTTAAGTGCGGATACAATGAAGCGTGCGCTTGATCAAACGACAGGCGGTAAGTTACACATGCGAGTTGAAGCTGATGCAAGCTTGAACGGGCTAACGATTGAGCTAGCCGTAGATCCGCGTTTAACAAGTGGATCTTCTACGGTAGATCGCATCGAGATCAACACAGGCTCTGCAGTCGTAACCGTGGCAACCGAACTGCTTGGAACAGGAACAAATGCGGGGAAAACGTTAGGATTGTCGATTAAGAAAATCGCAGCTAATCAACTGCCAGCTGGCGCCTCAGCTCAGCTGAACGGTGAAGTCGTATACGATATCGAGCTAACGATGGATGGTAAGAAACTTACAGAGTTTGATGGCAGAGATGATCTCGTGATTGAATTGCCATACACACTAAAGGCTAACGAAAATCCAAACAACGTCGTCGTATACGATGTGAAGGACAACGGAGAGTTAAGAGTGGTGACGAATGGTAAATACAATGCAGCGACAGGAAAAGTAGAGTTCAAGCCAACGTATCTAAGCAAGTATACGGTAGCATATGTTGCAACGAGCTTTAAGGATGTGACCCAAGACTGGGCGAAGGATGCAATCTCAGCATTGGGAGCAAGAGGTATTGTGAAGGGTGTAGGTGACGGCGAGTTTAATCCGAATGGTCAAGTGACAAGAGCAGAATTCATCACCATGCTGATGAATATGTTTGAGTTATCGGATGAGAGCGCAACGACAAGTTTTAGTGATGTGAAGCAAGGAGAATGGTACCATGGAAATATCGCAACCGCGCAGAAGCTGGGGATTGTGAATGGGAAACCAAATGGAAGATTCGGAGTTCATGAGAACATTACACGAGAAGATATGGCGGTTATGGTATACAAGGCGATCCAAATGAAGCAACTAGCGTTAGCAAGTGGTGAAGTTACAGCCTTCAAGGATGAAGCAAACATCGCAAGTTATGCGAAGCAAGCGGTAGAGGCAATTCAGGGGGCGGGCATAATAAACGGTGTAGGCAACGATGAGTTTGCACCGAAGAAGAATGCTAGCCGTGCAGAAGCAGCAGTGATGATCTATAATGTGTTGGGTTTGATGTAGACACGTTAAGTATAGGGCAGTTGCTATTGATTCACTCTGATAATATGAAATGTGGGTGCTCTAATAAATACTTGATACAAAAAAAGTTGGGCGGAAGAACTTTTTCCGTCCACTTTTTTATCTGTTTAATTTAACGCCGTAAAGTGGCTCCTAAGGTGCTGGGGTTTTGGCGTAGGGGGGATAATTTCTGGATTCCCCCAAGGGAATAGGATACTATAACTATATAACTTCTAACGGACGAAAAAGTAATCGGAGGGACACAAATGGATTTAAGTACGTGGTTAGGTATAATAAGTATCGTTATCTCGTGTATTGGTTTGTTGGTTACAGTAAACAAAGTAAGTTACAGGAATAGTCATAATAGTAATGTTAATGGTAGTTTTAATAAGACAAAGATCATTGATAAAAGTAAGACTACGTATGAAAATCATAATCATGTTACTGTTACCCCAATAGCTCAGCCCCAACTAATAAATCAAGAAGATGACTCAGCTATGAAAATTGCTGGTGGAATTGCAGCATCAGTTGTGTCAGCGATACTGATATTTTATTATGTTAAGTACAGAGCTTTTATTATCGACATATCTTCTATAGTTATGATAGTTGGGGTGTTGACAGCTTTGTTAGTAGTTACTCTGAAAGTTTCTCTTTCAAGAGGGTATAAAGTTTACATACTGCTTGTTTGGATTATCCTGTCTGGGCTTATTATTCTATCGAATCATCCGATATACCCACCAGATCAACTTGATAGTGCATTAAGTAAATTTAGTCAAATTGAAGTGAGTTCTGCACCTAAAACATTATGGGAACTTCATAATAGCAACCCTAATGCATCACTTTTTTTAACGTTTCAAATTGGTGGATTAATAATGATAGTATTCTATTTGGCTACTTACTTTAAATTAATCTATAAGATACTAGCAAGCAAACCTCTTCAACCAATTAAGACTTTGTTTAAAGGTGACATTATGTTTTGGGCTATTATCTTTGTATTCATTAGTGGAGCGGCAGTAGAGTTTATTCGATTCCTACAAAATTTATCTGTTTAAATATATCTAAGTTGCTGACGAGAGATATGTTGAACTGGATTGAGGTGAGGCTCCTGCCGCTTTGCAGGGGGCTTTTTCTTTGTAAAAGAACGGCACGATATTTGTAATGTATAACGCAAAAAGCCGTTAGATCCTGGCTTAAAGAAGTAGCTGTTAACTTACCTTAATACAGGCTCAATTCTTCCCCTAAGATTATCGGTATAGGCCAGATTTCCATCCGTCGTAATTACGGCAGCTTCGATATCCTTCATATTATTTACTTTATGAATAATCGAGACCGCATCTAACCCAAACAATTCTGTAGTATATATGTCGCAGTCCAGCGATTTATCCGCAATAATCGTTAACGAAGCAATATTACTTTTGATGGGATAACCTGTTCTGCTGTTAAATATATGATGGTACTGACTCCCTTCCTTTTCTAAAACTCTCTCGTATATTCCTGATGTAACAACGGATTGCTCGCGTATACTAACGAGTGCTGCTGCATTTCCTCTAGGTAAAAAGGGATTTTGAATTCCAACCTTCCAGTGACTGGACCCGGTGGGAGAATCGCCATGAACCAGAACATTGCCGCCCATATCGACCATAGCTGATGCAGCTCCGTTTTTTTTGAAAAATGACATAACTTGATCGGCAAAATAACCTTTAGCAATCGCTCCAAGGTCAATTTCCATGCCCTTTTTGAATAAATGAACCGTTTGCTGCTCATCGTCAAGCTGTATATGCTCCGGATTCAAGAGCTCCAGCACCGCTTTAATCTCTGTATCCTCCGGCACATGTGCCTCGCGGAAACCAATTCTCCACAATTTGATCAAAGGCCCTATCGCAATATTCAGAAAAGAATCCTTATTCAGGCTGTGTTCTTTGCCTATCTTAATAAGATCATACAGTTCCTTGTCTACTCTAAGCGGATGTGATGCGGCTTCTTTTTTTAGCATGGCAAGCTGCGATTGCTCACTGTTGGCACTAAACACTTGTTCATAACGGACGAGCATATTCACGGCTTCCTCGGCAAGCTCTTCAGCATCTGTCCCCTCGATATAGAGGGATATGTTAGTTCCCATAAGCGGTATCGTTCTCGTAAAAGGTTTCATGATAGCCTCCTATATTGCACATTGTTGTCCGTGATTGAGAAAAGTATGGATGAGGTCATGATCCACGCTATTCAGCTTTTTTTCTCCATGATGGGCTATAAAATAATCCAGACTCATCTTCTCTATAGGGATTGGATAGATGTTGTATTCCGAAGGGCACTCCTTGATATGGATACTTTCAGGCACAAAGGTCAGACCTAAATTATGCTTTGCCAGCTTCAGTACCGTGTAAATTTCTTTGCTCTCCATCACGATATTAGGCTGTATCTTGTAGACACTGAGCAATTGATCAATCTGTTTTCGGATTGCCGAACCCTTGGACGTTAGAATAAGCTGTTGATTCAAAATGGTGCTAATCTCAATCGTGCCCTCCGGGATAATTGCAACATTCTCTTGATATAATTCACAGCAACGCGGAATGATGGCCTGGTAACTGTGCCTGCCCCAGTTAAACGAGTTCAAGTTAGGGGAGATACTGCTTGAATTTTGCCCGATCCAGAAGTCCAACTCATTATTTTGGAGACGTTTCTCATTTTTTTCAGGTAAATCCTCGACAAGATTAATTTTATAAGCAGGATGAAGCTCCAGAAAAGCTGGTAAAAAAAGGGGCGTTAAGTACGCACCGAGGCTCGGAAGAATGCCGATCCGTAACACTTTATTGTCGAGATCCGATACATATGAGATTTCCCTCATAAGTTTGGCGTAGCTATGTTCGAGTGACGTTAGGTATTGATAATATATTTTTCCCTGCTCGGTTAATCGGTACGGAAGTTTGTTGCGAGTGATTAGCTCACAGCCCAATTCACTTTCGATTTTCTTGATAACCTTAGTGAGGTAGGGCTGAGATATGTAAAGGGATTGTGCGGCCCTGCTATAGTTACTGTATTTCAATAGGCTGTCAATGTAACACAAGATATCTTGAGATTCTAACTTAGACATGTTCCTCACCCTTTGTGAAAAAAGTAACAAACTTTGAATTTGAGGTGATTATAACAAATTAGTTATCAAACTGCAATGAATAACTATTAGATCATTTGAGCTTTGAATGTTAGAGTTATGCCGAAAGAACGAGTCTGACATTTACGAACATCATCTTGAATGACAGAGAGGGGATTATGATGAACTATTTAGCAATCGTAGGCACAAATTCAGATGTGTCAACCAACCGGACGTTACTTCAATTTATGCAAAAGCATTTTGCTAGTGAAGCCCAGATTGACTTGTTTGAAATTAAGGATTTGCCTGCTTTTATTGAAAAAGATGAAATAGAGGATGCTGAAGTTGATATTCCTGTGAAGGTACAAGACTTATTAGATCAAATCTCTAGAGCGAAAGGTGTCATTATCGCTACTCCTGAGTATGACCATGCGATTCCTGCCGTTCTGAAAAGTGCGCTGGAATGGATCAGTTATACCACTCAAACCTTGAAAGACAAGCCGGTTCTGATTGTGGGTGCTTCACATGGTGCACTCGGTTCTTCCAGGGCACAAGCACATCTTAGACAAATCCTGGATTCGCCTGAGCTTGGTGCGAGAATGATGCCTAGCAGCGAGTTTCTTTTGGGAAAATCACAGAGTGCATTTGATAGCAGTGGTAATCTCATTGACGCTGACAAAGTAGCGGAGCTTGACGAAATCTTCAGGGAGTTTGTTTTGTTTACGGAGATCACTACGGAACTGCTGTCAAAACGGACGTTGAAGAAAAAAACGAAGAAATTTTCCTGGCAAGAGTAGGGGGCTAATCACAATGAAAATCATAGCGATCGTTGGCACAAATGCAAAGAAATCGTATAATCGCAAGCTGCTTCAATTCATACAAAAGCATTTTGAGTCCAGAGCAGCCATTGAAATCCTCGATATTACAGATGTTCCGATGTTTAATCAGTCCGATAACCAAACAAACAGTGCAATTATACAATCGTTTAATGAAAAAATTATGGCAAGTGATGGTGTCATTATTGCGACTCCAGAATATAACCATTCCATCCCTTCATCCCTTAAAAGCCTGCTGGAATGGTTGAGCTTTGAAATCCATCCGCTGGCTGGAAAACCCGTGATGATCATAGGTGCGTCACAGGGAACACAAGGTTCCTCGCGTGCACAGCTGCATCTTCGTCAAATTCTGGATGCACCAGGTGTCGAAGCTAATGTGATGCCAGGGTATGAATTTTTGCTTGGCAGCGCACATAAAGCATTTGACGAATCAGGCAACCTGAACAATGAAGGAACGATCGATTTCCTGGAAACATGTTTCCTGCGGTTCCTTCGGTTTGCCAAAATTTCAAATCAGCTGAACGAAGAAGAAGAATTCACTTATAATCCCGGTGTGTATGAGGTCAATGCCATAGGTCATAGTGGCAATCTGCCGATGAAGGTATCCTTTAGTGAAAATCGGATCGAAAGCATCGATATTGATTCCACCGGAGAAACCGAAGGTATCGCGGATGTTGTTTTTGTAAGAATTCCGAATAAAATTATCGAGGGTCAGACGCTGAATGTGGATGCTCTCTCTGGTGCTTCTGAAACAAGTAACGCTGTGATTAACGGTGTATCCAAAGCGGTTAAACTTGCCGGAGTTAACCCGGATATTCTGAAAAGACGTCCAAAACCTGCCAGCAGTCAGATGAAGAATGATGAGGAATATATTTGTGATGTAGTCGTTGTAGGAGGCGGCGGCGCTGGACTCAGTGCGGCTGCTACAGCTTTACAGTATGGAGCAAGTGCGATTGTGCTTGAGAAATATCCTGCTGTTGGGGGAAACACGATCCGTTCAGGTGGTCCTGTTAATGCTGCAGATCCTGTATGGCAACAACAGTTCACTGAGAATCCAGGGGAAAGACAGACGATTGAGAATTTATTAAGTACCGATGAGAGCTTGATCCATCCGGAATATATCGATGATTTTCATGCACTCAAAGAAGAGTTTACTGCGTATCAGGAACAGTTCGGCACAGAAAAGGCTTATTTATTTGATTCCCCGCTGCTTCACAGAATGCAAACGTATTTCGGGGGCAAACGAACGGACCTGAATGGAAACACGATCTATGGACAGTACGATCTGGTTAAAGTACTTACAGACTATTCCTTGGAAAGTGTGCAATGGCTTGAGGATATCGGTGTTGAATACGATAAAAGCATCGTGTTTGCTCCAGTGGGTGCCCTTTGGCGCCGTGGTCATAAACCTGTGAAAAGTTATGGCTCTGCATTTATCATTGCACTTAGCAAATATGTAGAAGAGCATTCAGGAAAAATTATTACAGATAGCCCGGTCAAACAACTGATCATCGAAGATGGAAAAATAACAGGTGTCATCGCAACCGGAGTTAACGGACAGAGAATTACGATTCATGCTAAAGCGGTTGTTCTTGCTAGTGGTGGTTTTGGTGCAAATACACAGATGCTCAAGGAATATAACACGTACTGGAGCCATATTGACGATGATATCAAAACAACAAATTCCTATGCGATGACTGGTGATGGAATATCGCTTGGTAAGAGTGCAGGAGCAGCACTGACAGGCATGGGCTTCACTCAAATGATGCCGGTAGCCGATCCGGAAACGGGCGAACTCTTCAGTGGACTGCAAGTACCACCTGAGAACTTTGTCATTGTGAACAAAAAGGGAGAACGATTTGTTAATGAATTCTCTGGACGAGATGTCTTAACAAAAGCGGCAATCGAGCAGGGAAGTTTATTTTACCTGATTGCGGATGACGAGATCAAGAAAACCGCAGCGAATACAAGTCAGGAAAAGATAGACCGTCAAGTCGAAGCAGGTACCTTGTTCAGAGCCGATACCATAGAAGAACTGGCAGTGAAAATCAATATGGAACCTGAAGTTCTTAGAAATACGATTGATAAGTATAACTCATATGTGGATGCGGGCTTTGATCCGGAGTTTCATAAGGATACGTTTAGCTTAAAAGTCGAGAAGTCTCCATTCTATGCCACACCTAGAAAACCGGCGGTTCACCATACCATGGGCGGAATTAAGATCGACACCCAAACTCGCGTATTGGATGAAAACGGTCAGCCGATTGCACATCTGTATGCCGCTGGGGAAGTAGCAGGAGGTATACATGCAGGCAACCGTTTAGGTGGTAATGCCTTGACAGACATATTTACTTTTGGACGAATCGCAGGTAAGACTGCTGTTGATGAAATGAACTAAAAGCCTCCCACTAAACACAAGGATTCTCGAGTGTTTAGTGGTTTTTTTATGATTCATAGCAGTGATACTTATTTGTTTGAAAACGCTTTAAAATTACTGTGGACAACAGTTATGTCGGATGATATATTGTTTCTGTGAGAAACAATATCATTTTTAAGTGAAATAATAATAAGCGTGTCCATGGTAGGGCGGAGGAAATGATCTCTCGGAGCTTAAGCTTGGACATCACAAAAAGGACGGGGAAACGATGACTAAAATTGAGACAAAGATTCAATCCTTTGACGGTACACAGCTTTATTTCAGCAAGGATACAGTAGAAAATGCAAAAGCCGCTGTCGTTATTGTACACGGACTAGCTGAGCATGCAGGGCGCTACGATTATGTGACAGAGAAGCTGAGCCAGCGCGGGTTTAACGTATATCGGTTTGACCATCGCGGTCATGCCAGATCGGAAGGACAGCGAACGTTTTATAAAGAATTTGATCATCTTATTGAAGATGTTCATGTCATTGTCGAGGCGGCATTGCAAGAGAGCGGAGATCTTCCGCTGTTTGTCATCGGACATAGTATGGGCGGTTTTGCAACCTCATCCTTTGGAACGAAATATCCTGGCAAGGTTAAAGGCATCGTGCTATCCGGAGCGCTCACTCGTTACAATACAAAAGTTGCCGGAGAACTGCCGATGGATCTTCCTACAGGCACGTATTTCCCAAATGAGCTGGGCAGCGGTGTATGCAGCGATCCTGAAGTTGTATCCGCTTACGCAAATGACCCGCTGGTGGAAAAGCAGATCTCTGTAGATATATTTAACAGTCTGGGAAATGGCATAACATGGCTCAAGGAGAAAGCCAAACAGTTTACAGATCCCGTGCTTATACTGCATGGAGCCAATGATGGACTGGTCAGCGAAAAGGATTCCCGTGATTTTTACGGCGATATCGCTTCGACGGATAAAACACTCAAAATATATGCTCATCTGATGCATGAGATATTTAATGAACCAACTCGTGATGATGTTATTGAAGAAGCAATTACATGGATTGAAAAACGAATCTGATTTCAGTAGAGTAAGAGAGAATCTGAATATGAAAGGGATTACTCATGAAATTAGATTGGATGGGCGACCATCGGGAACTGATTGAGAAAATTATCAAATACGGTAATGCGTACTCGAATACCTATAAGCTGCAGCGAAGTTATGGTACAGACATGATGTTCTCGGCTTCACAGATCCAGACGCTGGAATACATTCTGGAAGCCGAGGACAAAGAAGAGAAGATGTCGGAAATGGCGGCACGCCTGGGCGTAAGCCGCAGTACATTTTCCAAGAACGTGAAGAATCTGACGGAAAAAGGCCTGCTCGAAAAATTTCATCTAAGCGGTAACCGCAAAGACATATACGTCAAACCTTCGCCGAAAGGTCGCGAGGTATATGCGAAGTATACCGAATTTGTAAGGGAGCTTTGCTTTGATGAAATTTTCAAGTATGCAGATCAGATTTCAGAAGTGGATAAGCAGAACTTTGTTCGCATCATGGATTTATTTGCCGACGTGCTCGTCTGGTATGGTGAAAAAGAACAGGAAGCACGCAAGTTAATCAAAATTGATTCCGATTCGGGCAGCGACTAGTTTCGAGATAAAAGGGATTTTCCTCAAGGCTGTTCTGTGGCCTAACTCAATCCGAAACACGAACCTTGAAATTAAGGGCACCAGCCCATTCCCTCCGCGAATGTCCGTCATACAGTATAAAGTGCTTGATGCAGTAGAGGCTGTAGGACGATTATTCAGCAGGGAGTGGGACGTGTGAAATCATCAACAAAGCTTACCGGACGGGTTATTTACAAGGGTGATCCAGGATATGAAGCCGCGCGCAAGAACTGGGACCCGCATACCGACAAATATCCTAAAGTTTTTGTTTTTGCCCAAAAGACGAAAGATGTTTCCAACGCTATCCGATGGGCTCGTGAAAATAATGTACCGATCAGGCCGCGAAGCGGCAGGCATGCACTTGAGGTTAATCTTTCACAGGTTAACGGCGGAATTGTGATTGATGTGAGTGATCTGAATTCCATCAAACTTGATAAAAAAAATGGAACGGTTGTTGTTGGAACAGGAAACCGAGTTGGAAGAATTGCGAATACCCTTGCCAAGCAAGGTTTCATAGCTCCTTTTGGTGACAGCCCTACTGTAGGGATCGGTGGAATTACATTAGGTGGGGGAATTGGACCTCTCCAGCGTACCATCGGTCTTATCAGTGATAACCTGCTTGAGGTAGAGATGGTGGACGCCAAAGGAAAAGTGATTCGGGCCAATAAAAATCGTAATGCAGATCTCTTCTGGGCCTCTCGGGGAGGAGGCGGTGGTAACTTCGGAGTATACACCCGCTACAAATTCAAAGTGCGCCGTGCTCCAGCGAAGGCGACTGTATTTAAAATCACCTGGCCATGGTCTCAATTCGAGGAGGTACTTAAAGTATGGCAGAGGTGGGCTCCCTCTGTGGATACGAGACTGGGCAGCGAGTTGTCCATCGGACCGAAAAAGGGTGGCAACGTCCTTATGGAAGGGCTGTTCTTAGGCTCTAAAACAGAGGCTCTCCGTTTATTACAGCCAATTACGAGTGTTGGCAAACCGACAAGTTCCATTGTTCGTTTGTTACCTTACACAGAAGTTGTGAAGTTCTTATTACAACCTGATCCGACCGAGACTCAACGGTATAGCAACCAGTTCTCGTCCGGTTTTGGACGAAAACCATTCCCCGACAAAGCGATTAAATCGATGCGCGCATTTTTGGAGAACTTGGAAGAGGGACCAGGCGGGTTCTATTTCCTCAACTGGGGCGGAGCGGTAAGTCGCAAATCACCTAGATCTACCGCGTTCTTCTGGCGCAAAGAGAAGTTCTATGTGGAATGGACCAGTACGTGGCTCAAACCATCCCATGCCGCCAAAAATATTGCACTCGCTCGTAATACTCGCAAGAAATTGCAACCATACATTGTGGGTTCCTATATCAACGTTCCAGACCAAGGGATCAAGAATTCCGGTCCAGTGTACTATGGAGCCAACTATGCCAGACTGCGGAGAGTCAAAGCCAAGTATGACCCGAAAAATGTGTTTAACAATCCGCAAAGCATCACGCCGGCTCGGAGAGTATAAGGTAGAGCCATTCATTTATACTAGCAGCTAGTGCTAATCAGAAGTTAAATTCATCGATGTACTACTAATAATAAAGACACGTCTTTTATGGCGTGTCTTATTGATTTTTATGGTAGTATAGATGCCAAAACGATATATGAAACGATACAGTTGCTGTTCGAGACCCTTGAATGGAGGTTTGGCTCATGTATGCACCGATCTTATCTACGAAATTAACCATTCCAGTTCAGCGCTCCCATGTAGTGGATCGTCCCCGCCTGTATGTCCGTTTGGGCGAGGGGATGCACGCTAAACTTATACTGGTCTCTGCTCCTGCAGGATCAGGAAAAACACTACTAGTCAATCAATGGGTTAAGTCTTCTTCAATAGATACAGCTTGGCTTTCGCTGGAAGAAGCGGATAACGATCCTTCACGTTTTTTGACATATCTATGTGCTTCGTTACAGACGATTGTCCCCCAACTTGCTGAAGGAATCATGGGATTTGTTCAATCTTCCGAGCCGCCACCTCTCGAGACCATTATTACATACCTTCTTAATGAAGTTTCTGAAATAACAAATCATTTTGTACTTGTTCTGGATGATTATCATCTCATGACTTCAGAAGTGATCAATCAAGCGCTTGTCTACTTACTGAGGCACATGCCCCCGCATATGCATATCGTCATGACTACGCGTCAGCAACCCAAGTTACCTTTGGCTCGACTACGGGCAAAGGGGGAATTGATTGAAATACGTGGTAGTGATCTGCGTTTTACTTCTGCCGAAAGCAGTGAGTTTTTGGATCGGGTCATGGGATTGAAACTTTCAGAGGAACATGTCGCTCTCCTTGAAAAACGAACAGAAGGCTGGGTTGCCGGGTTGCAGTTAGCGGCCTTATCCATGCAGGGTTCTTCTGATCCAAATCACTTTATGGAAACGTTCAGTGGCAGGGACCCATTTGTACTGGACTATCTAATGGAAGAAATATTACAAGGGCTAACCGAACAGGTACAGAACTTTTTGTTGAAAACGTGCATGTTGGATCGATTATGCGGTTCATTGTGTGATGCGATCTTTGATATAGATGAACCAAAGGAACATGAATCCGTTGATTTTACCGGACAGGACATGTTGGAGTGGCTGGAGCAAGCCAATCTTTTCATCGTTCCCCTAGATAATGAGAGGCGATGGTATCGTTACCATCATCTGTTTGCAGATTTATTGCGTACAAGAGTACACCAGAATTCAAATTACGCCGGCTCAGCTGAGACCGATCTGTCTGTTACTGAGATACATAAGCGAGCGAGCATCTGGTATGAGAAGCACCAAATGGAGCTGGAGGCTTTCAATCATGCTGTAGCTGCGGCAGATACTCATCGGGCATCGAATCTGTTGGAAGGTAAAGGTATGCCACTTCTTTTTCGCGGGGGTGCTGTTCCTGCCTTGCAATGGTTGAGTTCTCTATCCTCAGCAGAAATGGATTCAATACCTTCCCTATGGGTGATGCATGCGGCTGCGTTATTAGTGTCAGGACATATGATAGACGTGGAACCCAGATTGCAGTCTGCTGAACAAGCGTTACAAAATACGGAACCTGAAAAGATCAATTCTGATCTCATCGGACATATCGCTTCCATCCGAGCCACGCTGGCTGTCAGCCGGCACGATGCGGATACAATTATTACGGAGTCACTTCGAGCACTCAAATATTTGCATCCTCATAATCTGCCCATTCGTGCAGCAACAGCTTGGACATTAGGATATGCATACCAGCTTCAGGGAAAACGTGTGGAAGCCGAATTGTCCTACGAGGAATCATTAGCGAACAGTACCAGGATCGGACATCATATCATCACGATGATGGCGACACTGGGCATGGGGAATATGCAGGAATCCAACAATCAGCTACACCTGGCGGCTGAAGCCTATCAGCAGGTGATACATATGGCAGGTAAGCCACCGCTGCCCATTGCATGTGAAGCCCATTTGGGTCTGGCGCGAGTTCATTATGAATGGAATAACCTTGATGTGGCGATGTTGCACGCTCAACAGAGTGTGCAGTTGGCACATCAATTTGTCCAGACGGACAGGGTTGTTGCAAGTGAATTATGGCTCGCCCGAGTGACGCTTGCGAAGGCGGATCTTCATAAAGCCGCTATTATGTTAGATAAAATCAACGAAACGGCCCAACGGTTAAATTTTACAAAGGTGGTCCCTGATATTACTGCTGCATACGTTCTTGTGCTCCTTCGTCAGGGCGATCTGAAAAAAGCAATGCGATTATCATGGGACAGAAATCATGCGCTTAGTCAGGCCAGAGTATTGCTGAAGCAGGGGAACACATTGGAGGCACTTGGTATGATGGAATCCTGTCTTCGCTTGGCCATAACCAAAGGCTTCAAGGATGAACAGCTCAAGGCAACAATCTTTCTGGCGGTTATCCATGAGGAACATGGAAATAGAACACAAGCTATGGAGCTCCTGACTGAGGCAATGATGATGGCAGAGCCATCAGGCTTCATTCGTGTATTTGTAGACGAAGGTGTTGTTGTGTACAGCCTTTTGAAGAGGATAACAGCACGCGGTGACTCACGTTTATATTTGCTTCAATTACTGGCTGCATTTGATGAAGCTGAGGACAACAGAATAGAAATGATTTCGGAAGAGACAGATGTATATCCGTACGTTTCTGAACTGCGAATTGATCCGTTAAGTGTGAGAGAGCTCGAAGTATTACATCTCATTGCGCAGGGAAGATCCAATCGGGAGATTAGTGAGATACTTCATATTGCACTGCCTACCGTGAAAGGACATAACCGGATTATTTTTGACAAAATGCAGGTGAAGCGACGAACCGAAGCAGTGGCAAAAGCACGTGAATGGAAACTCCTGTAACGGGTGTATCTTTGAAACGATACTTTAGTATCTAGGGGCCGAACCCACTTCCAGATATACTCTTGGCAAACAGGAACATGTGGGGGGAAAGATATGAGAGCTATCATATGTACGAAGTATGGATCACCAGATGTGTTGCAGCTTAGAGACATAGTGAAGCCATCACCCAAAGATCATGAGATTCAGATTAAAATACACGCAACAACTGTAACATCCGGGGACTGCAGAGTTCGTGGTTCCAATGTTCCGTTTCTGTACTGGGTACCGATGCGTCTTTTTTTGGGATTCCGAAAACCTCGAAATTCGGTCCTGGGCGTAGAGTTGGCAGGAGAAGTTACGGCGATTGGCAAGGAAGTAAAGCAATTTAAGTTAGGTGATCAGGTGTATGCCATCAATGGATTGTCTTTTGGTGCCCATGCTCAGTATATATGTCTATCCGAAGAGGATCCAGTCGCTCTGAAACCGCTCAACGCAACGTATGAGGAAGCAGCAGCAATTCCGTTCGGTGGAACTACGGCCTTATATTTTCTGCGCAAAGGAAACATTAAACGGGGAATGAAAGTGCTCATCTATGGAGCTTCGGGAGCCGTAGGAACTGCTGCTGTACAGCTTGCGAAATATTTTGGAGCAGAAGTGACGGGGGTATGCAGTACAACGAATGTGGAGTTCGCGAAGTCACTTGGTGCCGAGCATGTTATAGATTATATGAAGGAAGACTTTACAAAAACAAGTCAGCGGTATGATCTGATATTGGATGCAGTTGGCAAAGTCTCGAAAGGTCAGTGTCGGCACCTATTGGCACCTAACGGCACATATGTCACTGTTGAGGGGCAAGGCATCGCAAGGGTCACTGCAAAGGATCTGCTACTTCTTAAAGAGTTGATGGAGGCTGGTGAGATGCAAGCAGTGATTGACAGACGTTATGCCTTGGAGCAAATTCAGGAAGCTTATCGTTATGTGGAAACAGGGCGAAAGAGGGGAAATGTCGTGATTACGGTCAAACATGAGAACTAAACGACGTCATACACGGGGGATGATCTTCTAATGGAAATGATTTAGCTCCCAATCAGCTATCTTAGTCAATCTGAGGATCGTAGAATTACTGGTTTTGCTGAAAGAACATTTTATAAGGCCAACCCGTAATTACTGGCTAACCTGATAATACAAAAAGCTGCCCTCGGTCATATGACCAAGAGCAGCTTATTCACATGCAAGATACGCATGGCAGTTAATGAGCTATTAAGCTTTAACTTGTTCTCCAGCAAATACTTCAACGTTCATTGGAGCGGCCATGAATGCTGCTGCTTGTTGAACAAAAGCTTGGAAATGCGCGCTTGTGTTGTGGGATGCTGTAGCAGCTTCATCTTTCCACAGCTCGATCATCGTGTATTGTTGTTCGCGTTCTGTGCTTTTTGCCAAATCGTAGCTGATGTTACCTTCTTCTTGACGTGTAGCAGCAATCAGTTCTTTCGCAGCTGCGAGGAATGCTTGCTCTTGATCCGGTTTAACTTGCAGATGAGCGTGAATGATAATCATAATATAAAACCTCCATATTGTGTTTGTTTGGAATGTGTTAAGAATGTATGCTTATTAACTAGTAAAATCGTGACTTACAGGGAAACCGTCCCTGATATTATGCCCAAGTTGTGATTGTTTCTACAGGCAGACGGTAGGATGGGTGACCTTCTTTGGCCGATTTACCGATCGAGATCAGCATAACCGCTTGATAACGCTCTTTGTCCATGCCAAATGCTTCTGCAATTTGATCTTTTTCGTAACCACCGATTGGGTTGGTATCATAACCGTGAGCACGTGCTACAAGCATTAATTGCATGGAAGCAAGGCCAGCGTCAATCATATTAACTTCGCGAATAGCGGAAGCAGGCATACTTTCATAATAAGGCAATACTTTTGAGAGTTGCATATCTTTGACTTCTTGTGGCATATAACCGAGTTCTACAGCTTTACCAAAAATTTCTTCCATATGTTCCGCGTTTTTCATGTCAATGAATACGCCAATGACTGCGGAGGAAGTCAACACTTGATTTTGATTGAATCTTGCAAGTGGAGCAAGTTTTTCTTTACCTTCAGCCGTATCTACAACCAGAAAACGCCAAGGCTGCAAATTGATCGAAGATGGTGCACGGGAAGCTTCTGCCAGAATTTCAGTCATTTCTTCACGGCTGATTTTTACTTCAGGATCGTAAAGCTTAACAGAGCGGCGGCCGTAGGTAATTTCGTTAAAATCATTGGTTTTTTGGAATTTGCTTTGAATTGTACTCATGAATGGATCTCTCCTCTATATATATGGGTTTAGAAATTGTTCTGCATACGTTCCAGGAAATCGGCGAGTGATTGAACTTCGTCTTCACTAAAATCCTGTAAAATCTGGTTGATAAAATTGGTCTTCTCTGCTTTGTAGCCTTCAATCTGCTTCCGACCGTGGTCCGTCAAACGAACAAAAGTGACCCGATTATCATCGGGATTCTTACGTCTTGTAACCATCAGGTCCGCCTCAAGCTGTTTCAAGTGGCGTGTAATCGCAGCACTATCAATATTAATGATTTTCTGCAGCATGGATTGGTTAATCTCATCCACCTGATCCAGCTCATGCAGAATTTCAAAGCGAGAGGAACTGATACCTGTACAGCGTTCAAACTTGGGACTGATTTTATTACCCAACACGTTCAACAGATTGATGATTTGTTCTTCTTTGGAAACAATACGTGTCATGACTAGACCTCCCGGGTGAATCTGAATCATGAACAACGGCGTATGTTAACCAATGATTAATATTGCAGTATACAATGCCATTGCCTAATGATTATTTGGATGCTCTCGATCATTGATGTATCAATATTTGATGCGTCAATCATTGATGGCTCAATTAATATATCATGCCTTTTATGATTTTGCAACAGGTTAGAAAATGTTGCTGATTCTAGCGTTATTATCCCGCTACGTTACATTGTAGTCCGTATAGGATGTCCAAATAGATAAGTTAATATTGATTGTTTATGTTATTGAGAATTGTTATCAATCTATCTATAATTAACTGAAAGGCAAAATATATTGTTAATCAGACGATTACAGGGTTCGATCCAAACAGGGAGGTGATGTCATCATGGAGGAAAATGATTGGATCAAACGATTGGAGCAACTACATTTCTCTGCTGTCCACGTCTGCCATTACTCTAGCAATCCGGGGGCTGTTCAGCGTCGGATCTGGAAAAGGTTCGCCCTTTGCAGGGTCATCGCTGGCAAGGGATCTTTGTCTATGGATAACAATGTACATACGGTGTCTCAAGACGAGTGGTTTTTGTTGAAGCCAGGAATGCATGTGGAGTTTCAGACGGATTTGCAAGCACCTGTTCGATATCAGATCATCTTATTTTCCTGTGTGGCGCTTACCCGGAGTCGCAATGCTTGGTATACCGAGCCGTTTGATGTTCCTGTGACGGGCAAACTTAATGTTCCTTCCAATACACGCGATATTCAGGAGATGATGGATACCCTGGTGAGTGGAAAGTACTCCATCACGAGTCTGGAAAAGACACGCAGGAAACATCTTTTGCATCAGTTGTTGATTCAGTTAATGATGCACGTGAAAGAAGCAACTCCCCCTGTAGCAGGGATGGATTTGGCACTTGAGTATATGACGCATCAGTATACGGAAGACATTCGAATTGATCAGATGGCCCGCATGGCAGGGCTTAGTGTGAATCATTTTATAAGAACATTCAAACGACAATTAAATATGACCCCGAATGAATATATACTGAAACTACGTATGGCAAAGGCCAAGCGACTGTTATTTTCTTCAGATAAAATCAAGGAAATTGCGGAGCAAGTGGGTTATAAGGACGAGCACTATTTCAGCAGAGTTTTCAAGAAAAACGAAGGAATCGCCCCAACGTTGTATATGAAAAATAAAGTGAATCGCATTGCCACCTTGTATTACGGGTTGGACGATTATGTGATAACGCTCGGTTTGAGGCCAGTATCCGCTTTATCCTATGGTCAGAGGGTGGCTCGTCATATTGCCATACCTGCGCTTCAAGCACACAGTCATCAGGGACTTATCCTGGATAGCTTCAATCAGAACTATGATGATTTGAGGCGAGTCCAACCGGACCTGATCATTACAAGTGATCGTTTGGAGCCAAATGACTCCCTGCATCGTATTGCGCCTACCACCATGCTGGAGCACACCAACCATTTTGGCGAGAGGCTTCTGTATATGGCGGACATTATGGGCCGCACCGAGCAGGCTGTACAGTGGATAGAACAACATGCTGAACTGAGCCGGGTTCTTCGAGGGCGCATTCAATCGAGGTGGGGGAAACAGAGTGCCATGTTCATCCGGGTGACTTCTCATTTCTACCGAATGTATGGATTGAATAATCAGACAGGGGCCCTGTTGTATGATGATCTGGGATTTTATTTGCCTCGTGATTTTCCGGAACAACAGTGGGCTGTAGAGAGTAAAGTTCGCGATTTGCATTTATACGACGCGGATCATGTGTTTGTAATGGTCGATCCCACAGAAGAGGCACGTGCTCAACTGAGGCAATTGCAGCAATCCAGCGCATGGTTGGCATTAAAGGCTGTTCAAGTAGGCCATGTATATAATGCAGGAGATATTTTCTTCAAAACGCTGGGTCCAACCGGACGCATGTGGGCCATGCGATATGTGGCAGAGCAACTTGGGGTTACCTTACGGTGATATTGTGCAAGAGAAGAGAGTGGAATAATCCATGGTAAGCCTGTACGCTTTTCCCTACTATAGTGATAATGATTATTATTATTAAAGAGTAGAGGGGATTCACTACAAATGGTAAGACAGAGAGCAGCAACGATGATACTGTTGGCCCTGCTTGTGCTTGTTCTGACGGCATGTAGCAAGGCATCAGAAGTAACGGAAGCAACGCCTCCGCAACAGGATACACCTGTGGAAGAGAGTGGTACGCAAACGATTGAGCATCTTAAAGGAAAAGCGGTTGTACCGCAAAAGATAGATCGTATGGTGGTATTATCTGCTGCTTACATCGATCACATGTTGACGATTGGTGAGAAACCAGCAGGCGTTAATGTAGAAGTTCGTTACGGAGGAGATTATTTGCCTTACCTTGCAGATCAGCTTGCCGGCGTTGCAACGGTAGGGTCGGCAGATAGTCCTAACCTGGAGGCTATCCTTCAGATTGATCCGGATGTCATCGTTGTTGAGAGTCGAACTGCGGAGAGTACGTATGAACAGTTGGAGAAAATCGCTCCGACGATTGTACTTGGTACTGAATGGCTGGATTATGCAGATGATACAACTTATTGGACACAGGATCTGTTGACCATTGCCGGGATGTACAACAAAGTGGATCTGGCAAAAGAAAAGATAGCCGAGGTAGAGCAGCAGACGCAGCAACTAAAGGCGAAGATCGAACAACTGGATCAAAAAAAGCTGGCTTATCTGCGTGTAAGAGAGAAGACCTTGCAGATTTACGCGGCAAAAGGACATCCAACCAACACACTTTTGTATCATGATCTTGGATTTGTGCCAACGACTGTGACACCTGCCGAACAACGTGAGGACCTGTCCATGGAGAAAATTGCAGATGTGGATGCTGATTTCGTAGTTCTGGAGATTGACCCGAATGCCGATGAGTATTTAAACAACATCAATGCAAGCTCACTCTGGAAGGGAGTACCGGCTGTTGGTGCAGATCAGGTCTATACGACAGATTCGTTCTGGTTGTTTAAGGGCTGGGGAGCAATTGGGCGAAGCGAGATTATCAACGAAGTTGAAGACATGATTAATAGATGAGACGTTATCTAAGACATGATTTTTCAGAGATGTCTGAAGCATTACAGCAATTTTTTGTGACGACGATTCGAGTGGACTGCGATGATTCCAAGTATCCTATTCGTGTGAAGGATGTGCTGAATGATGAGAAACGAAACTCGATATTGCATGAACAGGCTGTGCAGCAAGGGCTTCAACTGGGCGGCAAAGGAAGTGTGGCCGTCGGTACACTTTTTGCCAAACGTTACTCCGTATTTGTTATGTCCGTAATCTCAGCATTCAGTCTATACGATACTATACTTAGCATTGCAGACGATGATGTGCGGTTTGAATTGAATGGAGCAGGTGGCATGCGATATGAGACTCGGCTGAAGAGCTCCTTTCTGGAGGGTGGAGATCCTGTTCAGCGCAGATCAGAGAGCGGCTTGCTCAAGAAGAGAATGCTGTTACATCTGGAACCTGTTCTGCGAGCAGTAGCCGTTAGTACAGGAGCGAGCGATAAGGTCATGTGGTCTTTGGTTGCCCATAATGTGCAACAATTGTATGCACGAATGATCAATGATCGGAGCATTTGGAAGACAGATGAACGGCTTGAACAGATCAAGGAAGATCAAAGTATATGGCTTGACAAACAACAAAATGAAAATGCATTTTCATTTGCCTTCGAGCTGCATCGCTTTGATCACCCCAAGTGGCAGGGACCGCCGTTCCTGATACGCCGATATTGTTGTTTGGCATATCAGATTGGGAGCGGCAGTCACGCACATGGATATTGTAATAGTTGTCCGAAGCTGGATTCGGAATCCCGATTGCGCAAACTTCTCCATCAGTGAACAGACACTCTTGTAATGCATGGTACGAAACTGTTTCAGACAATCCGTGTTCTCTTCGGTTTCCAGTGGGTAGAATCTATGATCGACAAGCTACACCTGCAGCGGCTTGAGCCAGCGTCTGCGGGTTTGTTGGCTTTGTACAAGGTCAAGATACCTTTGCATTGAGGGATAGTATTCGTTATACTTCAAGCTATTGATCAATTAATCACTAACTATTGGAGGGCGGATTATCATGGCTAAGGAAACAATAGCGTCAGTTAACCGGCGAAATGATATTATCTCTGCAGCAATTGACGTCTTCGCGGAAATTGGCTATTATCGTGCGACTACAGCTCAGGTGGCTGAACGGGCACAGATCTCACAGCCGTATATATTTCGTTTTTTCAAAACAAAAGAAGCTTTATTATTAACTGCAATTGAGGTCTCATGGACACGGGTGATTGATTCGTTTCGAATTGTGGTGGAGACGGCGACGCCAGATCAGTTAGAGAATGATCTCATAGAAGCCTATGATAAGATTCTGGAATCGCACAAGAGCGAAATCTTGCTTCAGATGCAGGCGCAAACGATCCGGGAGGAAGTCATTCGTCAGGCCATGCAAAAAGGCATTAGTGATGTACGAAGTATGGTACTGGAAGCTTTCACCGTTGCAGGAATGGCTGAACCGCTAAAAAGAACCATGATTTTTCTGGCAATCGGGATGTTGTGTAATGTATCTAATGCACTGGATATGCCGGAGCTGAAGGAACGATAGAGGGGGAGGGAAAGTCCCTTTTTGAATTTTAGTTATTGATCAATCACTAATTATGGTTTATATTGTTTTCAGGTAAGTAATTGATCAATAACTAAATGGGTGAGAGAGGTTGATCTACGATGAAAAGAGCTATTGTGATTGGAGCCACAGGTGGAACAGGTGCAGCAATTACGGAAGAATTGATTAAAAGGGGTATTGTTACAATTGCATTTGGGCGATCCCGTCAGAAACTGGAGCAACTTGCGGTAAAGTTGGGATCACCGGATCACCTGCAAATCGCAGTGGGAGATGCATTTCGGTCGGATGATATTATCGCTGCTTCCCAAGAAACGGATGTCATGTTTCATTGTGCGAACGTCCCGTATAACGAGATGGAGAGCAGGCTGATTCCGCTGGGCGAATCCGTGATGGCGGCAGCAGAACACTTGGGTCTGAATGTGGTGGTAATAGACGGAATCTACCCTTATGGCAGAAGACAAATGAAGGAAGTAACCGAAGAACATCCGAAACAGCCACATACCCGCAAAGGCAAGACACGACTTGCATATGAACAGATGTTATTCAGCACAAGATGGACCAGAGCTCAGGTGATGATTGTTCGCTTGCCAGACTATTATGGCCCATCGGCCAATCAGGCTTCCTATCTGGGTTCAACACTTGAAGCGATAGCAAAAGGAAAGATGGCTTTTTTTATCGGGAATATGAAGGTACCCAGAGAGTACATCTATTTACCGGATGCTGCGGTCATGGTGGTGGAGCTGGCAAGCAGAGAGACGACGTATGGACAGAACTGGAACATTCCTGGATCGGGGATCATCTCGGGTCATGACATCGTGCGATTGGCACAGAAGGCTGCTGGAAGAAGCAAACCTGTGATGGCGTTAGGAAGAGTGGGATTGTCTTTGATTGGACTAGGTGTACCCGTTATGAAAGAAATTGTAGAAATGTTATATCTGACCGAGGAACCCCTGATCTTGAGTAGACAGAAGTATGTGGAACGGATTGGCCCAGTTGTGGCAACATCTTTTGAAGAAGGAATTAAGTTGACGATTAAGGAGTTGGAGTTGCGGGGGGAGTAGAGGGGAATATATTTTTTTGGAGAAAAGTAATTGATTGATCACTAACTTTGAAGGTTTCATAGGTATATTCAATAGGGGGCGCACAAAGCTAGTCCCGGGCATAGAGTGTACTATTGTAAAATGCGGGGATTTGACGTGGTGTACAAGGAGGGGGGATTTTCTTGTGAGCGGTATGTCCAAAAGGAAACGCAAAATTTCCTCAATCAGTACAGGTAAACGGAAAGCAAAAAAAGCAAAAAAACACTCTATCCCAAAGAAGAAGAGTAAGTCTTGTAAGAAAAGCAGACGTAAATGCAAAAAAAAGAAAAGTCACAGGATTCCTTTCCTTCGCGGCCCACGGGGTTATCGGGGAATGAGAGGATACACCGGAGCAACAGGTGCTACTGGGTTAACCGGAGACCCTGGGTATCCCGGCATATGCGGAGCAACCTATTTAACAGGACGGACCGGATTAACTGGAACCACGGGAAGTACCGGAATAACTGGAGTCACAGGTGTGACTGGAACTACAGGATCTACAGGTCAGACCGGTCCAACGGGTGAAGCGGGAGCAACTGGATCTACAGGAAGCACAGGAGTTACAGGTGGGACTGGATCGACTGGAGTCACAGGAACAACCGGCGCAACTGGAAATACCGGATTTGGTGTTACAGGCATGACCGGGGCTACAGGAAATACAGGTATAACCGGCTTTACGGGCAGCACCGGAGTTACAGGTCCAACTGGAGTTGCAGGATTAGCTGGGGCTACCGGGTTCACTGGAGCAACTGGTCCAACTGGAATTGGTGTGATGGGACTAACAGGATCTACTGGTGAAACAGGATTTACTGGAGCAACGGGCTTAACAGGACCGACTGGAGTAACCGGTATTACTGGATTCACAGGGATCACGGGCGTGACTGGAGTGACGGGAAGTACCGGTTCGACTGGTGTGATGGGACCAATCGGGGCTACTGGATCAACGGGTACCATAGGAGTCACTGGCGCAACTGGAATTACAGGTGTTACAGGGACAACCGGCCCATCTGGATCTACTGGAGCAACAGGCATAACCGGTACTACAGGAGCTATGGGTCCGGCTGGTGTAACGGGACCGACAGGGACTACAGGCGAAACTGGGATTACAGGTACGACCGGCTCAACCGGTGAGACTGGTTTGACTGGATCTACTGGAGAAACAGGTATCACCGGAGTTACAGGCGCTACAGGATTTACTGGGGCGATAGGAGCAACGGGAAGTACGGGTCCAACTGGAAATACTGGCATAACCGGCACGACAGGGATAACAGGTGCGATCGGCGCAACTGGTGCCACTGGGGGGATTGGGTCTTCGGGAGTTACTGGAAGTACTGGTGTAACCGGATCTACTGGAAGTACTGGTGAGAGTGTGACGGGAGCAACTGGCGAAACAGGCACGACAGGCATCACTGGCGTTACTGGAAATACTGGTGCTTCAGGGATTACTGGATCTACGGGCAGTACAGGTGCGACCGGCACGACTGGTTTGACAGGGATCACCGGCACGACAGGTGAGACAGGACCGACCGGCGCTACTGGAGAAATAGGAATTACAGGTACGACAGGTACAACCGGAGTTACTGGTGCTACAGGATCTACTGGGGCAATAGGGGCAACGGGAAGTACAGGTTCAACCGGCGTTACTGGCATAACCGGCAATACTGGTGTAACAGGAGCCACAGGAATTACTGGTGCAACTGGAACTACTGGAGATACCGGTCCAACAGGGGGAACCGGAATCACCGGTGAGACCGGAGCCACAGGGATTACAGGTACAACTGGACTAACTGGCTTTACTGGAACCACGGGTATCACAGGCGTGACCGGAGCTACCGGACTGACTGGTGTCACTGGGGAAACGGGTCTAACAGGATTCACAGGCACGACAGGAGCGACGGGACCGACTGGGGTGACTGGAGCAACTGGAGCAACCGGAATTACAGGTATCTCGGGAGTGACTGGCGTAACCGGAACGACGGGAATTACGGGAGCGACCGGGGCCACTGGTGTCACTGGAGAGACGGGTCTAACAGGAGGTACAGGTGCAACTGGTATTACAGGTCCTACGGGTACGACGGGAACAACTGGTGTTACAGGTGCAACCGGAGTTAGTGGCACAACAGGAATTGCTGGTGTAACTGGCGCGACAGGACTCACCGGGGCTACTGGTTCAACTGGTAATACCGGAGCTACTGGCATAACCGGGGTCACTGGCGAAACAGGGCCAACCGGTTCGACTGGTTTAACTGGCGTTACGGGTACAATTGGTGTGACCGGAGCAACAGGCCTCACTGGAGAGACCGGAGCTACAGGTCTGACGGGAAATACAGGAGCAACCGGAGTTAGTGGCTCAACAGGAATTACTGGAGCTGCCGGAAGTACGGGTGCTACAGGAAACACCGGAACGACGGGGATTACGGGTACCACCGGAGCTACTGGCGTCACTGGAGAGACGGGTCTAACAGGAGGTACAGGTGCAACTGGTATTACAGGTCCTACGGGTGCGACTGGAGAAACAGGAAGTACCGGTGCCACAGGAGTAACCGGCGCAACCGGAACAATTGGTATAACCGGTCCGACAGGCACTACTGGACTAACAGGGATTACTGGTGAAACAGGACCAACAGGTACGATTGGGGCAACGGGTATCACGGGAGTTAGTGGTGTAACAGGAACCACAGGAATTACTGGTGCAACCGGAACTACTGGAGCTACAGGTCCAACAGGAGTGACAGGTACGACTGGAGCAACGGGAAGTACGGGTACTACGGGAGCTACTGGTGTAGCTGGCATAACTGGCATCACAGGGGAAACAGGTCTAACAGGAATCACTGGTCCAACTGGTGTTACGGGATTAACTGGAGCCACGGGCATTACAGGAGAGACTGGTGTAACAGGCGTTACCGGTACGACAGGTACAACAGGACCAACCGGAGCCACTGGTGCGACTGGCATAACCGGAGTCACAGGTACGACTGGAGTTACAGGAGCAACGGGGAGTACGGGTTCCACAGGAATAACTGGCGTAACCGGGCCGACTGGTGCTACTGGAATTACTGGTCAAACTGGTGTGACAGGATCAACCGGAGTTACTGGCGTTACGGGAGTAACTGGACTTACTGGCTTCACTGGTGAGACGGGTGTAACCGGGATCACAGGTGCGACTGGACCGACTGGTGCGACTGGGATCACTGGGGTAACCGGAGTTACAGGTATCACTGGATCGACCGGAGTAACAGGAAGTACGGGTCCCACCGGAGTTACCGGCATCACGGGAACGACAGGTAGTACAGGACCGACTGGTGCTACTGGAATTACTGGGGTAACTGGATTTACAGGTGTTACAGGGGAAACCGGTCCAACGGGTATTACTGGTGAAACAGGAATAACCGGCACGACCGGCGTAACTGGCATTACGGGTGTGACTGGAGCTACTGGAATTACAGGCGCCACCGGCACAACTGGCCAAACTGGTGAGACGGGTCTAACAGGGGTCACAGGTACGACTGGTGTGACGGGACCCACCGGGGCTACTGGAGCAACAGGAACCACGGGCATTACAGGAGAGACTGGTGTAACAGGCGCAACCGGTACGACAGGTGTATCGGGACCCACCGGAGCCACTGGCATAACCGGCATAACCGGAACTACGGGTATCACAGGTGTGACTGGAACAACCGGAGCTACTGGCGTAACGGGCACAACTGGCATCACAGGGGAAACAGGTCTGACAGGAATCACTGGTCCAACTGGAGTTACCGGATTAACTGGAGCAACAGGAAACACGGGCATTACAGGAGAAACGGGTGTAACAGGCGTTACAGGTACGACAGGTGTAACGGGACCAACCGGTACGACTGGTGTGTCAGGTCTGACTGGGGTAACAGGAGCATCGGGGAGTACGGGTATCACAGGAATCACTGGCGCCACCGGGACGACCGGTATTACGGGATTTACGGGCAGTACCGGTGCGACGGGAGCAACTGGTGGCACTGGGGAGACGGGACCCACTGGTTCCACAGGACCAACCGGCACGACTGGTTTAACTGGTGTTACGGGTACAACAGGTACGACTGGAGCAACAGGAACCACGGGTATTACAGGAGAGACGGGTTTAACAGGCGTAACCGGCACGACAGGTGTAACGGGACCGACCGGCGCGTCCGGAGCAGCTGGGGCTACAGGGCTCACAGGTGTATCAGGAGCCACAGGCACAACAGGAATTACGGGTATCACGGGTGTAACAGGAGCCACCGGAAGTACTGGTTCAGCAGGAGTTACAGGTATAACTGGCGCGACCGGAGCAACTGGAGAAACAGGAATAACAGGAGCTACTGGTTCTACAGGTGCAACTGGGGTCACTGGGGTTGCCGGAGCTACTGGAACTACTGGGGTTACAGGTATCACAGGTCCAACCGGCCCGACTGGACCAACTGGTGCTAACGGACTTACAGGAGCTACCGGCATAACTGGTGTAACTAGTGCAACCGGAGCTACGGGAGCAACAGGAATTACAGGAACAACAGGTGCCACGGGATTGACAGGAGCCACTGGACCAACCGGCCCCAATTTTGCAACACAAGGGTTCTCGGCCTTCCTGGCTACACTTTCGACAGCAACGAGCGCACAGTTAACCAACTGGACGACAACGAGTCCTTATTACGGTAATGCCAACTTCAATGCAACAACAGGAAATTATACGGTCCCGGTGACAGGGAGATATTCCATTGTGGCCACGATCAATTATGCAACGACCGCAGCGATCGCCCTATCACTGGGTGCTGGAGTTAACCCAGCCTTTCTAGTCCAGAGGACATCACCGACAGTTACAACGCTAGTTAGTGGTTTATTGCCCGTACTCAATATAGCAGTTACACTACTAACACTGCGGGCAGTGCTGGGAAGCGGTGCAGTTACTTTGGCGGTAGAAGTGGCATTGAATGCGGGAGATGTGATTGGACTGTTCTATGCTGCAAACGGACTGACGATTACGTTGAATCTGGGCAGTGGTGCTACAAATGGCATTGTGTGGTCTGTGCATGAGATCACCTAAAAACTTCTTAACGGATTGCGCCTATGGACAAATTCGTAAAGTTGTAATAAGTTAGTTTGAAGATATTCGAAATATCTTCGGAAATTGGA